>JBMOMN010000056.1:0-35494 GCA_049324115.1 Chloroflexota bacterium | reverse complement strand
CAAAATGAGTTGAGCAATTATAGACCGCCATATATGGGTTATGGCTGCAAAAATCGCCGCAGAACGCCACATATATGCACAAACTGGGTTTCGTAAAAAGTAAAGAACTTGCCCGTTTGGAGTATATTACCACATTTACAACCGCGGGAATAACCGCGAACGCATTTTCTTCGAACCGGCCAATTACCTGTATTTTCTGCGCGGACTAAGGAAACACGTCCTTCCGGTGGCGAGCATTGTGACTTATTGCCTGATGCCCACCCATTATCACTTGACACTGAGGGGTCATGAGAACCAAACTTCGGAAATCTCTTCCGGAGTCTCCCCGATTTTAGAGTCTTCGAAAGAGATTTCCGAAGTTTTTTCTCCCATCTCCCGCGCCATGAAGAACTTCCTGATCTCTTACACCAAAGGCATCAACAAACGTTACGGGCGGGTCGGCACTTTGTTCCAGGGGGCATTCAAAAGCAGAGCCGTGGACAGTAACGATTATCTCCTGAACCTATGCGTCTACATCCATGCCAACCCGGTCAAAGACGGATTGGTGCGGGATATTGCAGACTGGCCTTACTCGAACTACCTGGAATGGATCGGAGAACGCGACGGCAAGCTGTTCGACGCTGAATTCGTCCGGGATAATTTCGGATCCCCCGCGGAGTATAAGCAGCTTGTCCAGGATTACCTGAATTCGAGACTCATGCCCGATGATTTGAGCCGATATTTGCAGTCGTTGGAAGATTGACCGGGAGGCAAACTTCGGAAGTCTCCACGCGAGGCTCCCCGAATTGGGAGCCAGGATGGGAGACTTCCGAAGTCATGTTGTACCAAACGCCAAGCTTCCGAAGTTTTAGCGCAAACAAACCGGGCTATAATCCTCTCATGCCCACCGCCACATTCCTCTTCCTCGACTGCCTGAACGACTTCCTGCCCCGCGACCACAAAGACCAAAATATCGAAGTCGCTTTTCGCGGGCGGCAGTCGCTCAAGCACCTGGCCGAGTCGCTGGGCGTGCCGCATCCCGAGATCGGGCGGGTGGAAGTCAACGGCGTGGACGGCGGCCTGAGCGCCATCACCCGGGACGGCGACCGCGTGATCCTGCATCCCCTCCCGGACGGCCCTCCCTTCGAGCCGCCGCGCTTCCTGCTCGATTGCCACCTCGGGCGGCTGACCTCGCACCTGCGCATGTTGGGCTTCGACTGTCTCTACCGCAACGACTACACCGACAACGAAATCGCTGCCAGCCTCGAAAGCGACCGGCGCATCCTGCTGACGCGTGACCGCCGCCTGCTGATGCGCAAGTCCGTCCGTTACGGGTATTGCCTGCGCTCGCTCGATTCCCGCCAGCAATTGCTCGAAGTCGTGGGCCGCTTCGAGCTGGCGGAGCGGGTCACGCCCTTCCACCGCTGCCTGCGCTGCAACCATCCCCTCGAGCCGGTCGAGAAGAGCGCCGTCATCGACCGGCTGGAGCCGCTGACCAAACGCTACTTCGACGAATTCCACCTCTGCCCGGCCTGCGGCCAAATCTATTGGAAAGGTTCGCACTACGAGCAGATGACAAAGCTGCTCGAGGAAATCCGGGGATAAACATCTTCACCACGGAGCGCACGGAGTTCACAGAGAAAATCTGACTCTCCCCTTTTTACTGGGAAAACCTTTGAAACACGAAGGAAAAACGCGTCCGACAGTGCGCCTTTTCTCCCTTTGAGAGCCTTCGTGACCCTTTGTGTTTAGGCTCGTTTCCGTTAATTGCGGAAGAGCCGAAAATCTTTGCGCTCTCCGAATTCTCCGTGGTTAACACCGGGGGTCAGCACTCACTGAACCCGCAGGCGTAGCACTTGCGGCAGCCTTCCTCGTTGACCACCGCCGCCTGTCCGCATTCGGGGCACAGGTCGCCGATCTTCATCGGCAGTTGGGAGGGGGCTTCGGCCATGACGTGCCCGCCGTTGCCGCCGACCTTCTCCGGGGACGGGTTGTCCTCCCGGCCTTCTTTGGTTTGCAGGTACTCGTCCAGCACCTGGCCCACTCCGTCGGGCAGCGAGCGCACCCGGTTGGGGCCGAATCCGAGCGAGCGTCCGCCGCCGATCCCGGCCAACTGGCGCACGATCTCCCGCATCCGCTCCAGGGGCGCAACCGGCGAGGCCAAGCGCAGGATGTACGAGATCAGGCGCCCGATCGCCTCCGAAACGGCGGCCGTCTCCGATCCCGCTTTGGCCGTATTGATGAAGACCTCGAAGGGCTGGTCCCCGCCATTCTCGTTGACGGTGACGAAAGCCTTGCCGGCCGGGGTGGCGACGTTGAAGGTCGTGCCCTGCAACGCGCGGGGACGCGGCTTCTTGGTATCGTGCCATATCGGCTGGGGCAGCGGCTCGGCCTGGACCTCGGCCTGCTCGCCGTCACCCAGCTTCTTAGCGGCTGTGGCTTTGGTCTCCAAGACCACCTTGTCGCGCGAGCCAGTGACGTAAACCGTGATGCCCTTGCAGCCCAGTTCCCAGGCCAGTAGATAGGCCCGGGCCACGTCGTCTTCGATTGCGCCCTCGGGGAAATTGACCGTCTTCGACAAAGAATTATCCACGAAAGCCTGCAAGGCGGCCTGCATCCGCACGTGCTCCTCGGCGCGGATGTCCGACGATACCACGAACGTGCGGCGGATGTCGGCGGGCACGGCTTCGATGTCCTGGCAGGTGCCGTGCTGCATCACCGTTTCGATGACTTCCTGGCGTTTCTTCCCGCCCAGTCCCGCTGCTTTGAGCGCCTGCTCGAAGCGCGGGCTGGCGTAGGTCAACTGCAAATCCTTGCCGTTGTCGTTGACATGGCGGATGTAGGCCAGGGCGAAGACCGGCTCGCAGCCGTAGCCCTCGCACCCGGCGACGGTGGCGATCGTCCCGGTCGGGGCGACGGTGGTCTGCGCCCCGTTGCGGATGCCGTGTTTCCTGATCCCCTCCACCACCGCCTCCCATTGGACCTCGGGCCTGTTCCAGTTTCGCTGGTAAGGGGTCAGCGGCTGGGGCGGCTGCCAGCGCATGTCGTCCATGTCGTAGAGGCTGCCCGAAATGGCCGGGAACGGGCCGCGCTGTTCGGCCAGTTCGATGCTGGTCAGCATGGCGTGGTAACGCACGAACTCCATCACCTGCGCCCCGAACTCCTGCCCCTCGTCCGAGCCGTAGCGGATACCGGCGTGGTACATCAGGTCGCCCAATCCCATAATACCCAGCCCGATCCGGCGGACGCGGTGGGCGGCTTCCTTCAACTGCGGCACCGCCGGGACGTAAGCATTCTCCTCCACCACGTCATCCAGGAAGCGGGTGGCCGTCACCACGCTCCGGCGCAGGCTCTCCCAGTCCACCGCGCCGTCCGGTCCGCAATGCTCGTTCAGGTTGACCGAGCCGAGACAGCAGTTCTCAAAACTGCCTAAGAATTGTTCGCCACAAGGATTGGTCGACTCCAACTGGTACAGATGCGGCACCGGGTTTTCCCGGTTGGCCGCGTCCAGGAAGAGCACGCCCGGCTCACCGTTGTGATGAGCCTGCCTGACGATCTTCTCGAACAGGTCGCGGGCGCGGACGGTCTTGTAGACCCGCAGCGGCAGGCCCTGTTCCTGGGCCTGCTCCAGCGTCCCCTTGAAGGTACGGTAACGCGGGTCGGCGATGTCGGGGAAGACCAGGTCCCAAAAATCGTCGTCGGTCACAGCCTGCATGAAAGCGTCGGTGATGCCGACCGAGATGTTGAAATTGGTGATGGCGTTCTCGTCCGTTTTGCAGGTGATGAACTCTTCCACGTCCGGGTGGTCAACCCGCAAGACGCCCATGTTGGCGCCGCGGCGGGTGTTGTGAGTGACCATCCCGTAAGCCAGGTAGGTATGGTTGTCTGCCACTTCCAGGTCGAGAGTCAGCAATTCACCAATCGCCTCCGTCCCGCTTACCTGCACGAACCATAGATCATTCACCGGCCTGGCTTTTTCGGCAAATTCAGGGTATTCCGCAGCAAGAAGTTCGTAACCCGAACGGGTCAGGTTGCGGTCGCCGCGCAGGTAACGCAACAACTGGCGGCGCAAGCGCGGGCTGGTGCTGCGGAAATTGATGTTCCGCCCGCGTCCCTGGCGGTCTATTTGCTCAAGGGTGATTTCTTCCAGCACTGGCTGGAGCCAGTATTGCGGCTCCGGCAAAACGTAGCTACTCTCCCGGCGCTGGTCGCTTTCCCAGGCATAGGCAGCCGCAAAGCGTGAGCGCTGGTCACAGCCGATCTGGTCGCGCCAGGCTTGCAGCCCCGCGCTGGAGGTGATCCTGACCTGATAGATCTCGGCATCCCCCCAATGGTCGAGGCCAACCGCAACTGTTCGGATGCGAACCGGGCAGCCCAGGCCGATCAGCAAGGTTGATACTTCACGCGCCAGGCGGGACGAGGCGGTGGTCAAAGCAGGATAACCATGTATGAATGCGCCATCGGCTTCGAACAGGCCGCGCAAATAAGCGCCGACGATCGGTTGAGGCGACTGGCGGACCAGGCGCGGCACGGAAACGTCCCGGCTGGCAGCTTTTCCCAGCCCATTCAACAGCAAGAATTCCTTGACCGCCCGGTTATCCATGACGAAAGTAGCCGAAGCGTCTCCCGGTTTTTGCATTCGGTGGATTCGGACACCAAACAGGCGCTCCATGATAACGGGCATTTCCTGCATCAGGTAAGAAGTGTGCGCCACACTGACACCCACGCGGTGGTCGTGATCGCCCTGGGCGACAAACCCGTCACCCGCCAGGCAGCCCAGGAAAAAGGCCAACTCTTCATCGAGCAGGGCGGGCAGGCTCGGCCAGACCTGGTTGCCATGTGCCTTTTGCGGGGACTTAAGCGCCTGCATTTGTCCGCGATGTTCGCCCAGTTGAACGAGTATCCACTCCCCGGTTTTCAAATCTTGTAACTCTTTCCATTCCGGGCCATCGGGGGTCATCACCTTGACTTTATGGTTCAGCGTCCCCGCCAGGCTCAGCCCTTCACGGGTATGGACGCGCATCACCGGCGCAACGCCATTGTTGAAGCCACGCGGCGAGGGTCTGATCCCCTCATCGGTGGGGATTTTCAAAGCATGTTCCTGCCAACCGGGGATTGCAGGATCAACAATCTCGTCCAGCCGCAGCAATCCCTTGCCGGTGAAAACGAGGGTGTCGGGCAGGAGACAACCGCCCTGGGCGATCTCCCCAAAAGCGTGGTCATAAACCCGCAAGAACCCCACCGGACCCGTAGCCTGCCCGGCGGACGATTTGACCAATCCACCCTTGGGTCGCAGCCGCGAGAACGAGAAGCCGTTGCCGCCGCCCGTCTGCTGGATCAGGGCCGCGTCGCGCAGGGTCTGGAAGATGCCGGAAGAATCCCGGCCCATGTCGTCGGAGATCGGGAGGACAAAACATGCCGCAAGCTGCCCCAGCGGAGTCCCCGCGCCGGTAAAGGTGGGAGAGTTGGGAAAGAACTTCTTGCTGGTCAATAAGGCGTAAAACTCCCTGGCGCGGTCAACCACATCCTCACCCCAGGCAGCCTCCGACTTGGCGACGTGGTAGGCCACCCGCCAGAACATCTCTTCGACGGTTTCGACCGGTTTGCCGTCATCGCCGCGCCGGACGTAGCGGCGGATCAGCACCTGGCGGGCGTTGTCGGTCAACTCGACCTTTGGCAGGCCTTTGGGCATGGGCGGGGTGGGGAGTAATCCGTATTGGGTCTTGGCTTCGGTGGTTACCATAACATTTATCCTCCGGTAATGAAATAAATTGGGGTCCTGCTAAACTTCCAGCAGCCGGTCTATTTCGCGGCGCAGGGCGTGTAAATCGTCCAGGCGGAGATATACGATCGCATAGCGGATGTAGGCGATCTGGTCCAGTTCCTTCAAGCCGTTGATGGTCAAATCCCCCACCACGCGGGACGAGACCTCGGACTTGCCCATCTTCTGGAGCGAAGCCTCCACCTGGCCGATCAGCCGTTCGATGTCCGCGGCCGAGACGGGGCGCTTGGCGCAGGCGATGCGGATGCCCCGCGCCAGTTTCTCCCGGTCGAACTCCTCCCGCGTGCCGTCCTGTTTGATCAGCAGCGGCGTGGCCAGGATCGGGCGTTCGTAGGTGCTGAACCGCTGGCCGCAGTTCAGGCACTCCCGGCGGCGGCGGATGCCGCCATGGCTGTCGTGAGTCGTGTCGAGGACCCGCGACTCTTCGGTTTGACAGTACGGACACTGCATATCTGGCCCTTTCCATAACTAGAACAGATGTAGCCGCCATATATGGTGGCTTGTGCGTCTCTCCCCCGTATATCTTGGGCGAGTAGACAGCATTTTAACATATTTGCAAGGCTGCCTCAAGGGGAAAATCAGGGGATTTATCTTAAAAAATCCGGGAAAAATAATTTCAAAATCATTGCCAAAGTGTGTCCACTGCAAGAAGAGCAATCTCACCGCGAAGAAACGAAGTCGGCGAAGAAAATATCATGAACGCGAAGCAAATCATCAAGATTTTCCCACGGTTCTTCGAAAACTTTAAGAGATTCTTCGCGCTCTTAGCGGCCTTCGCGGTGAAAAAGGTTTTTCAGTGGAGTCCAAAGTGTTTTCAGCAAAAAAACGCAACAAGTGAACGCCCTGGGTATAATCAGGCCATTCAGGAGAAACCATGCCCAAGCTTACCTACCCCACCACCCGCACCCTCGAACACACCGACGACTACCACGGCACGCCCGTCCCCGACCCGTACCGCTGGCTCGAAGACACCGACTCGCCCGAAACGCTGGACTGGGTGGCGCGTCAGAACCAGGTCACGTTCGGGTACCTGGAGCAGATCCCGGTCCGGGAACGCTTGCGCCAGAGAATCTCCGAGCTGTGGGATTTCCCAAAAGCCGGAACCATCTACCGGAAGGGGGAACGCTATTTCCAGTTCCGCAATAGCGGGCTGCAAAACCAGGACGCGCTTTTCGTGATGGACCATCCCAAAGACGCGGGCCGCCTGCTGCTCGACCCGAACAGCCTCAGCGAAGACGGCACCGCGGCCCTCAACACCTGGGCGGTCAGCAAGGACGGGAACTGGCTGGCCTACGCCGTTTCCCGCTCCGGCTCGGACTGGCAGGCCTGGCGCGTCCGCAACGTGGAGAGCGGCGAGGACCTGCCCGAAACGCTCGAATGGAGCAAGTTCAGCGGCGCGGCCTGGCTGCCGGACGGCAGCGGCTTTTTCTACGGGCGCTATCCTGAACCCAGGGAAGGCGAGGCCTACCAGCAGGCCAACTACGACCAGAAACTTTATTTCCACAGACTCAACACGCCGCAGGGTGAAGACACCCTGGCCTACGAACGCCCCGACCAGCCGGAATGGGGTTTCGGCGCAACCGTGACCGACGACGGGCAGTACCTGGTGCTGTCGGTCTGGCAGGGCACCGACGAGCGCAACCGGGTCTTCTACCGGGCGCTGGCGGGCGGCGGGATGGTCGAACTGGTCCCCGACCTGGAAGCCGCCTACGAACTGATCGGCAACGACGGCCCGGTCTTCTACTTCCGCACCACGCTCGACGCCCCGCTCGGACGGGTGATCGCCATAGACACAGCTGATCCTGGCAAGGCCAACTGGCGGACGCTCATCCCCGAAAGCGGACACCTGCTCGAATGGGTCTTCCTCGTCCACGACGAGTTCATCGGCATTTACCAGCAGGACGCCCACCACGTGCTGGCCCGCTTCGACCTGGCCGGCCGGCCGCTGGGCGACATCCCCCTCCCGACCCTCGGATCGTTCCTGACCCTGGGCGGGCGCCGCGAAGACGACGAGCTGTTCTTCACTTTCAACTCGTTCATTGACCCGGTGACGGTCTACCGTTTCGATTTCACCACCGCCGCGCTGGAAGCGGTCTTCACCCCGCCGATCAACTTCGATTTCTCGCAATACGAGACCCGGCAGGTCTTCGTGCCCTCCAAAGACGGGACGGTCAAGGTCCCGATGTTCATCACCCACAAAAAGGGACTGGCCTACGACGGCCAAAACCCGACCCTGCTCTACGGCTACGGCGGCTTCGACATCTCGTACCTGCCGGCCTTCGTCGTCCACCGCATGGCCTGGCTGGAGCTGGGCGGCGTGTTCGCGGTCGCCAACCTGCGCGGCGGCGGGGAATACGGCCTGAAATGGCACGACGCCGGACGCCTGCACAACAAGCAGAACGTCTTCGACGATTTCATCAGTTGCGCCGAGTGGCTGATCGCCGAAAAAGTGACCTCCACCCCCAGGCTCGCCATCGAGGGCCGCTCGAACGGCGGCTTGCTCGTCGGGGCCTGCATGACCCAGCGCCCGAACCTGTTCGGGGCCTGCCTGCCGATCGTCGGCGTGATGGACATGTTGCGCTTCCACAAGTTCACCATCGGCTGGGCCTGGGTCAGCGACTACGGCTCCAGCGAAGACCCGGAGTATTTCAAGACCCTCCACGCCTACTCGCCCTACCACAACCTGAAACCGGGCACGGCCTATCCCCCCACCCTGGTCCTGACCGGCGACCACGACGACCGGGTCGTGCCGGGGCATTCGTTCAAGTTCGCGGCCCGGCTCCAGGCTTGCCAGGCCGGCGACGCGCCGGTACTGATCCGCATCCAGACCAAGTCCGGTCACGGCATGGGCAAGCCCACCGCCATCCTGATCGAGGAGTGGGCTGATATCTATGCGTTCTTGGTGGCGAATCTGGGGGTGAAAGCTTAACGCGAATGACGCTGATGAGTGAATGGCGCAATAATACAGGCTCTACCATTTTTGACGGGAAAACCTTTTGAAACACAAAGGAACACGAAGGCAACGAAGGAAAACTCGTCCGATAGTGCGCCTTTTCTCCCTTTGAGAGCCTTCGTGGACTTCGTGTTTAAGCTCTTTCCCGTTTGTTACGGAAGAGCCACAAAACATCAGCATCATTCGCGTTAGAGGCTCTTCAAGAAATCCAGCACGATCCGGTTGAACTCCCCCGCATGGGACTGGTGCGGGACGTGCCCGGCGGGCAGTTTCACCCCGCGGGCGTTGGGCAGCAACTCCACCAGGCGCGGGAAACTGGCCGGATCGAGGGTCTGGTCTTTTTCGCCCCAGACGACCAGGGCCGGCAGCTTGACCGAGGCCAGGTCACAGGTCATGTCTTGCAGGGTGCGGGGGATGTTGTAAATGTTGGGCGAGGAGCGCTTGTAATCCAACGCAGTCTGGATGCGGACCGCCTCCGGCAGGGTATATTTCCCCGGCGCGCCGCCGAACGACAGGCTGCTCAAATCAATCAGCATCCGAAACAGCCAGTAAGGCGTCAACTGGATCAGGGCCGTATTGAACAGCGGACGGCGGAAGAAGAAACGCAGCGCCCGCGGCAACTGCCCGACGCTGTAGAACGGATTGACCAGCACCAGTGCCTTGAGTTTTTCGGGGTAACGCAGGGCAAATTTCAAGGCCATGCAGCCGCCCAGCGAGTGACCGACGAACACGAATGGCTGGTCCAGGCCGAGCGAAGCGACCCAATCCCGCAGGTGGGCGAAGACGTTATCGGCGGTATAGAACTCCAGGCCGTCCGGTTTGGCGCTTTCGCCGTGGCCGAGCAGGTCGAGGGCGTACCCGGCGTATCCGTGCGAAGCCAGGACCGGCAGGGTCTCATCCCAATCGTGAAGCGAGGCCGCCAGCCCGTGGGCCATGACCACCGGCGCGCCCTCTCCGGTTTGGACGGGATTAACCGCCAGGCCCGCAAAGGGCGCGAAGTTTTTTATTTTTTCTTCGCGAACTTCGGGGTGAAAATCATTGACCAACGTGTTTTTCATACCTTCTTGCCAACTCACGCCGCAGCACTTTACCGATGAAAGTGCGCGGGAAATCGTCCATAAAGATTACGAAGCGCGGCACCAGGTGGGGCGGCAGGCGGCGCTTGCAGTAGCCGATCACGGCTTCGGGGGCGGGGGCTTCGCGGCCGGCGATCACGAACGCAAACGGGTGTCCCGCCACGGCCACCACCGCCACTTCCTTCACCTGGGGGATTTCGTAGATCACCTCTTCCACGTCACGGGGGAAGGCGGGTTTCGCCAGGCCGGGCTGTTCGGATTTTTCAGGATACCACATATCCGCTTTGCGGGCGATAATGCGGAAGTACCCGTCCTCGTCCATCTGGGCCACGTCGCCGGTCAGCAGCCAGCCGTCGGCGGTGAGCACTTCCCTCGTCGCCTCGGGATTTTTCCAATAGCCGAGCATCACCTGCGGACCGCGCACCGCCAGCTCGCCGATCTGCCCGGCCTCCACCTCCCTGCGCCCCGAGGCCAGGTCCACGATGCGGGCCTCGGTCGAGGGCAGGGGCACGCCGATGCTGCCCACCTTGCGGTTCCCGCCCAGCGGGTTGGCGTGGGTCACGGGCGAGGCCTCGGTCAGGCCGTAGCCTTCCACCAGGCGGCCTTTGGTCAGCTTCTCGAAAGCCTCCTGCACCTCCACCGGCAGCGGGGCCGACCCGGAGATGCAGGCGTTGATCGAGCGCACGTTGTATTTGCGCACCCCGCGGAAGCCGTTGATCGCCACGTACATACTTGGCACACCGGGGAAGATCGTCGGGCGGTATTTCAAGATCGATTCGAGCACGTCCTTGACCACGAATTGCGGCTTGAGCACCAGGGTCGCGCCCAGCGTCACCGGCACGGTCAGGGCGGTCGTCAGGCCATACGAGTGCGAAAAAGGCAGGGCGCTCAGGAATCGCTCCCTGCCTTCCCTGGCTTCCGGCATCCAGTGGCGGGTTTGCAGGGCGTTGGCGACCAAATTCTTATGGGATAACATGACGCCTTTGGCCGACCCGGTCGTGCCCCCGGTGAACTGGACCACCGCCACATCTTCGGGCGATACCTCCACCGCAGGCGAACGGGGACTTTGGCCTGCCAGCCAGCGATTGAATCTGATCGCCCCCGGAGCGTCCAACCCGCGGTTGCGCCAGCGGGAAATCCACCGTTTGACGAACGGCAGGTACTCCCCCGGCCCGGTCAGGACGACGTGCGGCAGGCCGGTGCTGGCCTGCACCTGGCGCGCCAGCCCAGCCGACGGTTTGAGCGTGACCAGCAGGCTGGCGTCCACGTCCCGGACGATGTTGATCAGGTCTTCGGGGATGGTCAGCGGAGGGATGAAGACGGCCGTCATCCCGGCTTTGAGCGTGCCGAAGAAACCGATCACCATCTGCGGGAGGTTGGGCATGAGCAGGACGACGCGTGCGCCCTTGCCCAGTCCGAGAGAGATCAGGGCATTGGCGAAGCGGTTGACTTCGTGGTTGAGAAACCGGTAAGACAACTTCCGGCCTTCGAAGATGATCGCAGTATGGAGCGGGAAGCGCCGCACGGCCGAACGCAGCAGGTGATGGGCGGTAATGTTGGGGATGCCGACCGTGTACGGCACACCGGCTTCGTAATGCGCCAGCCAGGGACGCTCCCGCCGCAGAGCCTCCCGGCCCGATTTAACGGCAGCAGGCCTGTCGTCCCGCCACGAGCGCCGGGATTCGCCCCCCAGGAAGCGCTCGATGGCCCGGTCCACGGCTTCGCGGCGTTCGAGCATGACCATGTGTCCCGATACGCCGATATCCGCTTCCTCCGCGCCGGGGATTGACTGGGCCACCTTCTCGAACAACGGGCGGTCGAAGACCAGGTCGCGGTGGCCGCGGATCACCAGGGTCGGGACCTGGATTTGGGCAAATTTTTCCCAGCCGGTCCATTTGGACAGGTTGGTGTGGTAGAAGGGTTTGAGGGCGTGGGGCGGGGCCGAGAGCCAGTTGCGGGTCAGCGGGCCGATCAGGCGCAGCAGCCAGTTGGGCAGGTTGAGGCCGAGCTTGAAGAGCGGGGCCAGGTTGAATTCCCCGGCAGTGGCCATCAGGACCAGGCCTTCGATCCGGTCGGGATGATTGAGGGCGAACTCGGTCGCCAGCGCCCCGCCGAACGAGTGGCCGATCAGCACAAAGCGGCCGTTGACCTTGAGCGTTTCGAGGGCGGTTTCGACGTCGGCCAGCAGAGTGGGCATGTCGTAGCCGCCGGAGGGCTTGTCCGAGAGGCCGTGGCCGCGCAGGTCGAGGGCGATGACCCGGTTTTCGAGCGAAAACTTCTGGAGCTGGTACATCCATTGGCGGGCCTGGCCGCCGAAGCCGTGCAGGAAAACGAACGTCCGCTGGGGGCGGTCGGGCGAGATGTCGATCGCCGAGAGGCGCACCAGCGGATTGGTCGAGACGCGGATTTCGTGCCGGTAAAGGTCGAGGTCTGTATCCATGAAGGAAGTTTACAGGAGTTGAGGACAGATGTCAAATAATTTGGTCATAAAAGTCCGATATTTTTGATGAGTAGCGTCTTTCACAAATGTAATTTACGGCAATTCTGAAACGAGCCAATCTCTGATAAGATGAATGAGATCGTTCGACTTCGGTAGAACATTTCTGGCGCAATCCGGGAAGCGTCTCGTGAATTAGAACAAAGGGTGCTGTATGAAAAACACTCTTCTGTTGAATTTTAGAATTCGATCTTACACATTTTTAGGATTGACAGCCTGGGCGATCCTGATCCTTGGCCTGTCCGGGGTAGATTGGATTCGGGAAAACAACCACATCCTCGAGATCGCCCGTAACGAAGCCCGGGCCGGTATCGAAAAAGATCTGCTCTACCGCCGCTGGAACACCAGCCATGGAGGGGTTTACGTCCCGGTCACGGAAACGCCCCAGCCCAACCCTTACCTGATCGTCCCCGAAAGGGAGATAACCTCCCCATCCGGCCAACTGCTGACCCTTATAAATCCGGCTTACATGACCCGCCAGGTGTTCGAAGTCCAGGAGGCCGGCGGGACCCGGGCCCACCTGACCAGCCTGAAGCCCCTCAACCCGCAAAACGAACCCGATCCGTGGGAAGAGGCTGTGCTGGTCGCTTTCGAACACGATGTCATGGAAGTCAATTCGGTGGAAACCCTCGACGGGAAAGAGTTTATGCGCCTGATGCAGCCCTTCATCGTCGAAGAAGGGTGCCTGAAGTGCCACGCCAGCCAGGGATACCAGGTGGGGGATATCCGGGGCGGGATCAGCGTATCCATCCCCATATCCAAATATGCGGCGCTCAAAACTTCGTCCCTGAAAAACATCGTCCTCATCCATGGGATTATTTGGATCGTTGGAACCATCTCGATCTATTCAGCCGCCGGCCTTATCAAGAAACGGATCAACGAACGGGCTGAAATGCTCTGGGCCGTCCAGACCAGCGAGGCGCGCTACCGCTCCCTGTTCGAGCAATCCCACGACGCGGTCTTCATCCTGGACAGTGAAGGCCGCATCATGTCCACCAACCAGCGCGCAGCGGAGATCCTGGGTTACACTCTCGAAGAGCTTCAGGCTCTGTCGGTTTCGGACATCTCCTACGAAGCCGAGGCGAGCGAACAAGTGCGGGAAAAATTGTTGAGCGGCGAACACGTCCCGTTTTACGAGAGGCGCTTCCGCCGGAAGGATGGCGGCATCGTCTCCACCGAGGTCAATGTCGAACTGGTGCGGGATGTCCAGGGGAATCCGCTCCACTTCCAGAGCGCGGTGCGGGACATCACCGAGCGAAAACAGGCCGAAATCTCCTTGCGGGAGAGCGAGGCGCGCTATCGCTCCCTGTTCGAGCAATACCACGACGCAGTTTTCATCCTGGACATGGAGGGGCGGCACCTCGCCGCAAACCAGCGGGCAGCCGATATGCTGGGATATTCCATCGAAGAGATCCAAACCTTATCCGTCCGGGACACTTCCTACGAACCCGAAGCAAGCGGACAGGTCCTGGAGAAATTGCTGCGCGGCGAGCGGGTCCCGCTGTACGAGCGCAAATTCAAGCGAAAAGACGGCGAAATCGTGATGGCCGAGGTCAACGTCGAACTGGTCAGGGACGACCAGGGCAATCCCCTCCACATCTTGAGCGTGGTGCGGGACATCACCGGGCGCAAACGGGCCGAGGAAGCCATTCGGGCCAGCAACGAGACCCTGAGCGCCATTATCGGCGTTTCTCCCCTGGCCGTCATGCTGCTGAATATGGAAGGGATGATCCAACTCTGGAACCCGGCGGCGGAACGTATCTTCGGTTGGACCAAGGATGAGGTGCTCGGCAGACCCAACCCGATCATCCCGCCCGACAAGGTTGACGAATATCACAGACTGGTTGACCACATCCGGCTGGGGGGTACGATCGCCGAGCGGGAGGTCGTCCGCCAGCGCAAGGACGGATCGAGGATCACCATCAGCCTCTCCTCCGCCCCGCTTTTCGATGCGGACGGGCATCCACGCGCCATCATGGCCACCGTGGCCGACATCACCGAACGCAAGCGGGCCGAGGGCATCCTGCAAGCCCGGCTGCGCCTGATGGAATTTGCCGCGACCCATTCACTCTCCGACCTGCTCCAGAAAACGCTGGATGAGGCCGAAGACCTGACCGGCAGCACCATCGGCTTCTATCACTTCCTCCAACCCGACCAGGTCACCGTCTCGCTCCAGGCCTGGTCCACCAGGACCAAGACCCAATTCTGCACCGCCAAAGGCGAGGGGATGCACTACAACGTGGACCAGGCAGGCATCTGGGTGGACTGCATCCACACCGGGAAGCCGGTAATCCACAACGACTACGCCTCCCTGCCCCACCGCAAGGGCCTGCCGGAGGGCCACGCCGAACTCCGGCGGGAACTGGTCGTGCCGGTCAAGCGCGGCGAGGCTATCGTTTCGATCTTGGGCGTGGGCAACAAACCACAGGAATACAATGACGAGGACATCCATGCTGTTTCATTGCTGGCCGACCTGGCCTGGGATATTGCCGAACGCAAACGGGCTGAAGATGCGTTACGTGAGAGGGAAGAAAAATTGCAGAGCATCTTCCGCGCCGCGCCGGTGGGCATCGGCGTGGTCGTCGACCGCGTGATCCAGGAAGCCAACCAGACGATTTGCAATATCACCGGTTATGCGCACGAGGAATTGATCGGGAAGGATTCACGAATTCTCTACCTGAACCAGGAAGAATATGCCTGGGTCGGCGATGAAAAATATAAGCAAATCCATGAGCACGGGTTGGGAACCGTAGAAACGCGCTGGCGGCGAAAAGACGGAAGCATTCGCGATATCCTGCTCAGTTCCGTCCCGATAGACCTGAATGACCCCAAGAAAGGCGTAACTTTCACGGCGCTGGATATTACGGAGCGCAAACAGGTGGAACAATCGGTCCGCATGAAGACTGAAGAGCTGGAGGTGCTGTTCTCCATTTCGACCCACCTGCGTTCGGCCCAGACCGCCGGCGATATGATCCCTATGGTCCTGGGGGAACTGCGCCGTATCCTGGAGACGGATGCCAGCGCGGTCATCCTGTACTCGCCCGAAGAAGCCCATTTCACTTATGCGCTCGGGGACGGGATCCTGGCCTCGAATATCGGAAAACAGTTCAGTGTCGAAAACAGCATCAGCGGGTTGGTGCTTAAATCACGCCAAGCCTACGTCACCGAGGATATTTCCAAGGATACGAACCGGGCCAAAGCCGTAAATGGCGCTGACGCATTGGGGCCTGCCGTACTGGTCCCTGTGCAGTCGGACGCCGAACTTCTTGGGGTCTTGGTTTGTGCCCGGGAAAAAGACAAGGATGCGCCGCCCTTCTCGACCTCCGAGGTGCAGCTTTTGACCGCCATCGGGGAGATGGTGGGGAACGCCCTGCGCCGGGCTCGGCTATACGACCAGGCTCTTTCACGCCTCCAGCACGTCCAGGCCTTGCACTCGGTGGACATGGCCATCTCGGCCAACTTCGACTTGAACATCACCCTCGAAATCCTGCTCAGCCAGGTGACGGCCCAACTCAACGTCCACGCAGCCGATATCCTGCTGCTCGACCCGTACAGCTACGTGCTCGAATTTGCCGCCGGGCACGGCTTCCAGGGCAAACAGATCCAGTCCACCAGCCTGCGGATCGGGGAAGGGCTGGCCGGGTTGGTGGCCCTGGAGCGCAGGATGCTGGTCGTCCCGAACCTGGCCCAGAGCGAGAGGCTGGTCCGACGGTCCATCCTGGACGAGGGGCTGGCCTACTACTACGGCGTGCCGCTCATCAGCAAAGGCAACCTGCTGGGCGTACTGGAGGTGTTCAGCCGTTCACCGCATCCCATCAACACCGAACAACTGGATTACCTGGAAGCCCTGGCCATCCAGGCCGCCATCGCCATAGACAACGCCAAGCTGTTCGGCCAACTCCAAAGCTCCAACCTGGAACTGATGATGGCCTACGACGCCACCATCGAAGGCTGGTCCCGCGCCCTCGAACTCCGGGACGAAGAGACCGAAGGCCACACCCTGCGGGTCACTGAAATGACGATGAAGCTTGCCAAAGTCATGGGGATCAGCGAGAAGGAGTTCACCCACATCCGGCGCGGGGCGCTGATGCACGACATCGGCAAGATGGGCATCCCCGACAAGATCCTGCTCAAGCCGGGGACGCTGGATGAAGCCGAATGGGAGATCATGAAATTGCACCCGGTCTATGCCTACGAGATGCTCCAGCCGATCACTTTCCTGCGCCCCGCGGTGGACATCCCCTTCTGCCACCACGAAAAATGGGACGGGTCCGGCTACCCGCGCCGGCTCAAGGGCGAGGCCATCCCCCTGGCGGCCCGCATCTTCGCCATCGCCGACGTGTACGACGCCCTGACCAGCGACCGTCCCTACCGGAAGGCCTGGCCCAAAGAAAAAGCCGTCGCGTACATCATCGAACAGTCCGGCAAACACTTCCAACCCGAGGTCGTGGAGGCGTTTGTCAGGCTGGTGACGAAGTAAGGCGACATTTATGTCGCCTCCCCCCCGTTCCTCAACTCACGCTTGGCCGCCTGCCAGAGGGCTTCCATTTCGTCCAGGGTCATGGCGGTGAGGGGTTTCCCGGCTTTGTGCGCGCCCTGCTCCACGTAGGCGAAGCGGCGCTTGAAGCGCCGGTTGGTGCCGCGCAGGGCGGACTCTGCATCCACGTTTTTCCAGCGGGCCAGGTTGACCAGGGCGAAAAGCAGGTCGCCCAATTCGGCGGACAGCTCCTCGTCGTTTTCGGCGCGGCGGACTTCCTCGATCTCCTCGGCGATTTTTTCCAGCACACCCTCGATCTCCGGCCAGTCGAACCCGACCCGGGCGGCCCGGTCCTGGTATTCCTGGGCCTGGTTCAGGGCCGGCAGCGCCAGCGGGACGCCGTCGAGCAGGCCCCTGTCCTTTTCGCCGTTTTCCCTGCGCTCGGACTCCTTGATCTTCTCCCAATTCGAGAGCACGTTGCCGACCCCGTCCACTTTCACGTCGCCGAAGACGTGCGGGTGGCGGCGGACAATCTTGTCGTGGATGCCCCGGATCACTTCGGCCATCGTAAACTCACCCAATTCACTCCCGATCTGGGCGTTGAGCACGATCTGGAGCAGCAGGTCGCCGAACTCTTCGCGCATCTTGACGGGATCGTCGGCGTCGAGGGCGGAGAGGGCTTCGTAGGCTTCCTCCAGCAGGTGCGGGCGCAGGGACTGGTGGGTCTGCTCCTTGTCCCAGGGGCAGCCGTCTGGGGCGCGCAGGTGGGCGACGATCTCCTGGAAGGATTCGAAGGAAGTACCCGGCCCCAACGGAGGGAGATAAAGCGAAGTGAGCAGGCCGATGCGCGGGGAACGGTCTATCTCGTAGAGCGGCAGATCTTCGACGAGCTGATCCTTCGTCCCGGCGGCGTGGACCAGGCGGACCGGGTGCTCGTCCGGGTAGACCGACATCAGCGCCAATTTGACTTCGGAGGCGACCAGCTTCGAGTAGATTTGGGCGACCAGGGCGGGCGAATCGGGCGGGAAGGGTGGGACGTGTCCCGCGCCGAGGGCCAACGCGTCCACCAGGGCGGTGTGCGGGAACGGGTCGAGGCCGAGGGCGGAGCAGACCGGCTCCAGGAACGAGAGTCCCTCGACGACGCGCAGACCCAGCCCCTCGTCCCGCGCGCTCCGGGCGATCTCCGGGCCGGTGCGTTCGGCCACGAAGGGGTGTCCGGGCACAGCGTAGATCACGCCCTCGGGGCGGCATCCCAATTCCAAAACTTTGGCAACAATGGCGGCATAAACTTCACCGAATGAAGCATGTTGCTCGTACAGGCCATCGAAAGAGTGGACCTTGACCGAGGCAGGCAGGCCCGCCACAGTGGGATGCCGGTCGGTGCGCAGCCAGACTTCGCCGGCTTGCGAGAGCACGTCCCAGGCTTCGCGGGTGAGCTGGCCGGGGTCGCCGGGGCCGAGGCCGAGGAGGGTAATTCCGGGCATGGGAACTCCTTTTAAACGCAAACGTAATGCGTAAACCGTAATTTTACGTTTTACGCATTACGCGGTACGCCTTAGGTGAATTAGCGCTTGGTGTAGGTGGGGGCTTTGCGGGCGCGCTTGAGGCCGGGTTTCTTGCGCTCTTTGACGCGGGCGTCGCGGGTGAGCAGGCCGCCCTTGCGCATGGCCGAGCCGAGGTCGCCGTTCATGCTGACCAGGGCGCGGGCCAGGCCCAGCTGCACGGCCGTGGTCTGCCCGGCAACGCCGCCGCCGTTGACGACGACGGTCACGTCGTATTGCGACAGGTCGTAACCGGCGATCTTGAGGGGGGCCGTGACGGTTTCAGGATCACCGACGCGGGTGAAGTACTCGCCGAGGGGTTTCTCGTTGACGGTGAAAACGCCGGAGCCGCTCATCACACGCACACGGGCGGTGCTTTCTTTGCGGCGGCCAATGCCTTCGAAATATTGGGTCATAACGTGCTACTCCTAATCATGCCAGAATTTCAGGGTTCTGGGCTTCGTGCGGATGCTCAGGGCCGGCATAGACCTTGAGGCGCTTCAGCAGGTGGCGGCCCATGCGGTTGTGCGGGAGCATACCCCAGACCGCAGACTGGATGACGCGCTCAGGGAATTTCTTGAGCTGGTCGCGCAGGGAGATGGAGGTGAGGCCGCCGGGATAACCCGAATGGCGGTGGTACATCTTCTCGTCCATCTTCTTGCCCGTCACGGTAATGCGCTTGGCGTTGATGACGACCACGTAGTCGCCCATTTCGACGCCGGGGGTGAAGGTGGGTTTGTGCTTGCCCAGCAGGACAGCCGCGATTTTGGTAGCCAGACGGCCGAGGGTTTGGCCGTTGGCGTCCACCACGTACCAGTTGCGCTCGATCTCGCCAGCCTTCGGATAGTAGGATTTGTACACTTTCGTCTCTCCGATCACAGACTTGATTTCAACTTTTGACCAGGTTTTGCGGATACGTGACCTGCACCAGCGTCAGGCCGCGTGCGGGAGCAAGCTCCGCCGGAATTTGGGCCTGCCCGGCGAGTGCCCGGGCCACCGTCTCCGCTGACAAGTTTCCCTGCGCCGCGGCCACCTGGGCGTAGACCAGCCTGCGTACCATGTGGTAGAGGAAGGCGTCGGCCTGCACGTCGAAGAACCATTCGTCGTCGTGCGGCTGCCAGCCGGCCTGCATCACCGTGCGGACGGTGCTGCCTTCTTTCCGGGGCGGGGAACCGAAGGCGGCGAAGTCGTGGCGGCCGATGAACAGGCGGGCGAGGCTTTGCAGGGTTTCGCCGTCCGGTGCGGGCCAAACCCGCCAGGCGTAGCGTTCCCGCAGGGGGTCGCGCAGCGGCTGGCAGAACAGGCGGTAGCGGTAGCGGCGGGAGGTGGCGTCGAAGCGCGGGTGGAAGTCACTCGGAGCAACATCCACCGCGCTGACGGCCATGTCCGGCGGCAGGTTGGCGTTGAGGGCATTGCGCAAGTCGTCGGGGCTGTGCCGCCATTCGAGGTCGAAGGCGGCCACCTGTCCCGAGGCGTGAACGCCGGTGTCGGTGCGTCCGGCCATCAAGACCGAAGTCCCGCTCCAACCAATTCGTTTCAAGACTCTTTCGAGTTCGCCCTGGACCGTGCGTCTTTTTGGGACCTGCCGCTGGCTCCCTGCAAAGTGGGTGCCGTCGTAAGCAAGGATAACCTGGTAACGTTCCATTTTAGCGTTCAGCGTTCAGCAGTCAGCGGGGCTGAAAGCCGAGGGCTGATCGCTTATTCTTCCACGAGTTCGAGCAGCACCATGTCGGCGTTGTCGCCGAGGCGCGGGCCGAGTTTCAGGACACGGGTGTAGCCGCCGTTGCGCCCGGCGAAACGCGGGGCAATCTCATCGAAGAGCTTGGCGACCATCTTGTTATCTCCCAGGCGGGAGGCGATCAGGCGGCGGGCAGCCACTTTTTCGGCATCGCTGGCTTCGGCGCTGTTGCGGGCCACGGTGATCATGCGTTCGGCCTCGCCGCGGATGGCGGCAGCCTTGGCGCGGGTGGTCTGGATGCGCTCGTGCGTAAAGAATTGTTTGATCAGCGTCCGGCGCAGGGCAATGCGAGCGCCTTTGCTGCGATTTAGTTTGTAACCTGCTACTTGGTGTCGCATTTCGTCTTACTCCGCAGAATCCAAATCATCTTTCAAATAGCCCTTCTCCTGCATCTTCTGACGCAACTCGTCCAGGCTCTTTTCGCCGAAGTTGCGGATGGACATGACGGCCTGTTCGCCCTTTTCGAGCAGATCAATCACGTCACCCACGGTGGTGATGCCCGTCCGCTTGAGCGAGTTGAACACGCGCACCGACAGGTCGAGCGCTTCAACCGGCGTTTCGGCAACTTCGCTGGCCAACCGGGATCCGATCGGCTCTTTTTCGATGGTCACAGTCAGCGTCTCTTCGCTGACGCCCGCGATGTAACGCAGGTGGTCAATCAAATGTTTGGCCGCCGTGCTGAGGGCGCGTTCGGGCGACATCGTGCCATCGGTCCAGATTTCGAGGGTCAGCTTGTCGTAGTTGGTGCTCTGGGCCACGCGGGCCGAAGAGATTTCCCAGTTGACGCGCTTGACCGGGCTGAAGATGGCGTCCACCGGCAGTTCGCCGATGGGCAGGCGTCCGCCGCGTTCGTTGGCGGGCGAATAGCCGCGGCCGCGCTCGACGGTGAACTCGATGTCGAGGCGGGCCTTGTTGTTGTCCACGGTGAAGAGGAACAGGTCAGGATTGACCACCTCGATCTCCGGCGGCGTGATGATGTCTGAGGCAGTGACTGTCCCTTCGCCGCGAACTTCGAGGTGCATCCGGGCAATATCCACACCGTCCAGTTTCAGGCGCAATTGTTTGATTTGCAACATCACCTGGATGACATCTTCCCGCACGCCTTCGATGTCGCTGAATTCGTGCAGCACATCGGCGATGCGGATGGAGGTCACTGCTGCCCCGTCCAGCGAAGAGAGCAGCACCCGGCGCAAGGCATTGCCAAGCGTTGTGCCATAACCGCGCTCCAGCGGGCTGATGACAAATTTGCCGTAATTGCGAGCTTCGGCTTCGCGCTCGATCTTTGGCATAACCATGTTACTTAATCCCGTCACGGTTCACATCTCCCTGATTAGCAAAACACAGGCGATTGCCGGGGGGCGGTCGGCCCCGCCGGCGCGAACAGCCAGCCTACTAGCGAGAGTAGTATTCAACGATCAACTGCTCGTTCAGGCTTCCGTCAATCTCGGCCCGTTCGGGCAGGCGTTCCACCGAGCCGTTGAGGGCCTTGTGGTCGCGCGCGAGCCAGGCGGGATATGTGCGAGACTCAGCAAACTCAGGCAATTCCTTGAAATAGGTGACTGAGCGCGAGCCTTCACGCACTTCGATCTTGTCTCCAGGCTTGAGCAGCATGGAGGGGATGTCGGTGCGGCGGCCATTGACGGTGAAGTGGCCGTGGGTCACCAGCAGGCGCGCCTGGGCGCGGCTGGTGGCAAAACCCATGCGAAAGACCACGTTGTCGAGGCGCGATTCCAGGATCTGCAACAGGTTGAGACCAGTCAGGCCGCGGCGCTGCAAAGCCACTTCATAGTAGCGACGGAACTGGCGCTCGAACACACCATAGACGCGGCGGGCGCGCTGCTTGGCGCGCAACTGACGCGCATAGTCCGATTCACGGTTGGCGCCGCCGCGCCCGCGTCCACCCGAGCGGCCGTGCTGGCCGGGGGCGAAGCTGCGGCGCTCAAAGGCGCACTTGGGGGTGAAGCACCGCTCACCCTTCAGGAATAATTTTTCACCTTCACGCCGGCACATTTTACAAACCGGCCCAATATATTTCGCCATATCGTTCTACCTCACTGACAATTAGACCCGGCGCTTCTTCGGCGGCCGGCAACCATTATGCGGCACGGGCGTCAGATCAGAGATCGAACGCACTTTCAGCCCCAGAGACTGTACGGCACGGATGGCCGATTCGCGGCCGGGGCCGGGACCTTTGACGTACAGGTCGGCTTCCTGGAGGCCCATCGCCTGGGCGGCTTTGATGGCCTGTTCCGCGGCCAGGCGGGCGGCGAAGGGCGTGCTCTTGCGCGACCCCTTGAAGCCCACCGAACCGGAACTTCCCCAGGTCACTGTGTTGCCCTGGTCGTCGGTGACGGTTACGATGGTGTTGTTGAACGATGCGAAAATATGCACCTGCCCCGAAGACAGGGTGCGTTTGATCTTTTTGGCGCCGCCGCGGCGCGAAGAACGTACACTTTGTGCCATAGTACCTCTCTACTTCTTTCCGGCTACTTCTTGCCGCCGCGACGTCGTCCGCGACCGGCCACCGTCTTCTTGGGGCCTTTGCGGGTGCGGGAATTGGTGCGGGTGTTCTGTCCACGGGTGGGCAGGTTTCGGCGATGGCGCAAGCCACGGTAGCAGCCGATTTCCATCAAACGCTTGATGTTCAACTGGGTCTCGCGGCGCAGATCGCCTTCCACGATGAAGTTTTTGGAGATGTAGTCGCGCAGGGCAGCCACATCGGATTCGGTCAGATCTTTGACCCGGACGTCGGGGTTGACCCCGGTCTCGTTCAGGATCTTGGAGGCACGATTACGGCCGATACCGTAGATGTAGGTCAGGCCGATTTCGACGCGCTTGTTGCGCGGCAGGTCAATACCTTCGATTCTCGCCATAGGTTCCTACCCCTGTCGCTGTTTGTGTTTTGGATTTTCGCAGATCACGAATAATCTGCCATTGCGCTTGACAACCTTGCACTTGGCGCAACGTTTTCGAATGGAGGGTGAAACTTTCATTACTTTTGGTTCTCCTCTTGCAACATGGCCTTGCCCCGGCGGGCGCAGCCAAAGCTCGAATTATACTCGTTCGTAAAGTATCCGTCCAGTAAAGTTGTTCTGTTGCTCACAGGTCACAGGACAGTCAGGATGAGAGGCTCACCTTCGGTGACCGCCACGCTGTGCTCGAAGTGGGCGGTCAATGACCCGTCAGCAGACACAACAGCCCACTGGTCAGGGAGGACACGCGTCTTGGGCGTGCCCACCAGCACCATCGGTTCGATGGCGATGGTCATCCCCGGGCGGAGCAGCACGCCGCGTCCCGGCAGCCCGTAATTGGGCACCTGCGGACCTTCGTGCATCTGCCGCCCGACGCCGTGGCCGGTATACTCACGGGTGACGTGGTAGCCGTGGCCTTCGACGTATTTCTGTATCGCCGCCGAAACGTCACCGGTGTGGTTGCCGGGCCGCATCTTTTCGATGGCGGCCTTCAAGGCTCCTTCGGTAACCTCCAGCAGCTTTTTGGCTTCGGCGGAAATCTCTCCCACCCCGGCGGTGAAAGCCGAGTCGGCCACATAGCCTTCGAAGATCGTCCCGCAATCCACCGACACGATGTCACCCTCTTTCAGCTTGCGTTTGGGCGAGGGGATGCCGTGTACCAGTTCCCGGTTGATGCTGACCGTAACGGAAGCGGGGAACGGTGGGTAGCCATAGCCTTTGAACGGCGATACGCATCCGTGCGACTTCAGCACAGCCTCAGCAGCCGCGTTGAGATCGGCTGTCGTCGCGCCGGGTTGGATGTTTTCTTTTACGGCTGCCAGAGCCGCAGCGTTGATCCGTCCTGCCTGTCGCATGATGGACAGTTCGGCGGGGTTTTTGATGTGGATCTGTCTTGCCCAATCAATCATGATGATTTCTTATCGCAGCCAGGAGGTCGGCAGTGACCCGGTTAATTTGCTGGGCGCCGTTGATCTCGACCAGGCTGCCCTTGGAGCGGTAGTAGGCGATCAGCGGGGCAGTCTGTTCCTGGTAGACCTGGATGCGCCGCTTGACGGTTTCGACCTTGTCGTCGTCGCGCTGGTACAGTTCCGAGCCGTCCAGGTCGCACACGCCCATTTGCCGGGGCGGGTTGAACCGGGCGTGGAAAACGTGTCCACTGGCGCGGCAGGTCCAACGTCCCGAAAGACGCTCGACGAGGACCTCGTCGGCGGCGGTGATGAGGGGGACCAGGTCCACCCGGCCGCCGAATTCCTTCAACAATTCCGCCAGCGCATCGGCCTGGACCGGTGTCCGGGGGAACCCGTCCAGGATGGCTCCCTTCTGACAGTCACTCCGGGTAAAGCGGTCGCGGATCATGGCGATGGTGACATCATCGGGGACCAGCTCGCCTCTGCTCATGTAACTGTTTGCCAACTTGCCTAACCCGGTATCTTTCTTGATGTTTTCCCGGAACAGTTCGCCCGAGGAGATATGCGCCAGCCCGGTTTGCTCGGCCAAGACCTTGGCCTGTGTGCCTTTGCCGACGCCGGGGGGACCAAGAAGGACGATGTATGTGGGCATCGGAAGTCCTTGTCAGCGAACGAGCAGCGAGTCCTGGTATCCGTGGAGTTTGAGTTCCGCGTCGATGTTGTAGAAGGTGTCGCGCACCACGCCGACGACGATCAGCAAGCCTGCGGAAGAGACCAGCAGCACACCGGCGTTATTGCGTAATTGGGGCATGAGCAGCGTGACCAGGAACGGCAGGATGGCGACGATGCCCAGGAACAGCGCGCCGGGCAGGGTGATGCGGCGCTGGACTTTGGTAAGGTACTTTTGGGTCGGCCCCCCGCGGTTGACGCCGGGGATCTGGGCGCCTTGCTTCTTCAGGTTTTCTCCATAGTTTTGCTGCTGGAAGAGCACGTCGGTGTAGAAGAAGGTGAAGGAGACCACCATGAGGAAGTACAAGGCCCAATACCAGCCGCTGGTGCCGCCGAAGAGGGTCTGGGTCCCCTGGGCCAGGTTGGCCACCCACTCGGTCTCCGAGGTGAGGAACCAACTGGAGATGATGGCGGGGAACTGCATCAGGGCGCTGGCGAAGATGAGCGGGATCATGCCGGCCATGTTGACCATGAGCGGGAAGGAGCCTTTGACCGGCATGGACATGCGGTTGCCCACGCGGCGACCGGGGTACATCACCGGCACGTTGCGGCGCCCTTGCTGCATGTAGACGATGGCAAAGATGGTTGCCAGAAGCACCACGAGCATGACGGCCAGGTTGACCCAACGGTATTGTTCGTCGCTCATCAGCCCGGCAAAGTTGGCGGGCATTTGGGAGACGATGCCGGAGAAGATGATCAACGACAGGCCCTGGTTGCGGATGCCGAACTCGGAGATCATCTCGCCCAGCCAGATGGCGAACATCGTCCCGGCGGTCATGGTGAGCAGGATAGACAGCGACGGCAGCCACAGGTCGGCGGTGAAGCCGAAGTTGATGATGGGCACGTTGTAAAGGCTGTTGAAGATGTTGATCTGGCCAATGGCAGAGAGTGCAGCCATCGGGATGGCAAGGATGTAGGTCCATTTTTCCATCCACTTGCGGCCTTCACGCGGGTCTTCTTCCATGCGGCGCTGCAAAGCCGGGATGATCGGGACGAGCAGTTGCAGGATGATCTGGGCGGTGATGTAGGGATACACGCCCATCGAGAGCAGCGAGAAACGCTGGATCGTCCCGCCGGAGAGCAGGTTGAGGAACTCGAAGAAGGTCCCCGATTGCCCCAGCTGGGTGCGCAATTGCTCGAGGGCCAGCAGGTCCACGCCGGGGACGGGCACGTTGGCGGCCAGGCGATAGATGACCAGAATGCCCAGGGTAATGAGCAATTTCCGGCGAATGTCTTGCGACTTCCACAGGAAGCGCCAGGCAGATTGTTTCATGTTCGGCTCCTTATGCAGCCGCTTCGATCACCTCAACGCTGCCGCCAGCGGCCTCGATCTTGGCCCTGGCCCCAGCGCTGATGCGATGAACGCGCACGTTGAGGGCGAAATCCAATTCACCGCGGCCCAGAAGCACGACCGGGTTGCGAGGGTCGCGCAGCAGGCGGGCTTCTTCGAGCGATTCGGGAGTCACATCCGCATTGGCTTTGAAGGCCTCAGCCAGTTGGTCGAGATTGATCTCGTTATATTCGACGCGCTGGATCGGGGTGAAGCCCTGGCCGCGCATGAAAGGCAGGCGGCGGTAGAACGGCAGGTTGCCGCCCTGGTGGTACAGGTGGCCGCCGGAGCCGGAACGGGCGCCCTGGCCCTTGGTCCCGCGGCCGGCCGTCTTGCCCTGACCGGCAGAGATGCCGCGACCCACGCGTTTGCGGTTCTTCTTCGAGCCTGGGTTAGGCGTCAAATCGTGTAGTTTCATCGTCAGTACCTATTCTTCCACACGGAGCAGGTGTTCCACTTTGAACAACATGCCGCGCAGGGCGGGCGTGTCGGTGTGTTCCACCGTCTGGTTCATGCGTCGCAGGCCAAGAGCGCGAACGGTGGCCTTTTGGTCTTTGGTATAGCCGATCGGGCTTTTGATCAATGTGACGCGGAGGGTCTTGGGAGCCGTCTTCTTAGCCATTCTTCTTCCTCCGCTCCCAGAACGGGATCAGGTCCTGGGCGGGTTTGCCGCGCCGGGCCGATTCTTCCGCCGGGGATTTGAGCTGGTCGAGGGCGTCGAAGGTGGCCTGCACCACGTTCAGGACGTTGGCGCTGCCCATGGATTTGGTCAGGATGTCTTTGACACCCGCCACTTCCAAAACGGCGCGCACGCCGCCGGCGGCGATCACGCCCGTGCCGGGGGAGGCCGGTTTGAGCAAGACCCGCGCCCCGGCCACCCGTCCAAGAGACTGGTGCGGGATGGTGGTGCTGCTCAAGTTGACCAGGCGCATATCCTTGCGGGCACGGTCAGAGGCCTTGCGCATGGCATCCGGCACGGCGTTGGCCTTGCCGACGCCCATGCCGATCTTGCCGCGGTTGTCGCCGATCACCACCGTGACACGGAACTGGAAGCGGCGGCCGCCTTTGACCACTTTGGCTACACGTGCGATCTCGATGACACGCTCGTCGAGCGATTCTTGTTCGAATTCGTTAGTCTCGTATTCCGACATTGTTTACTCCATCGGGCCTTAGAATTTGAGACCGCCTTCGCGGGCGCCATCGGCCAAAGCTTTGATACGTCCCACGTAGCGGAAACCGCCGCGGTCGAAGACCACCGAGTCGATACCTTTGCTTTTGGCGCGTTCGGCCACGGCCATACCGACCAGCTTAGCCTGTTCGCTTTTGGGCAGGTCCTTCATTTTGGCCCGCAATTCCTGATCTATGGTGGATGCAGACACCAGGGTGTTCCCGGCCTGGTCATCAATCACCTGGGCGTAGATCTCGGTCAGGCTGCGGAAAACGCTCAGGCGGGGCCGTTCAGCCGTGCCAGACAACTGCTTGCGAACGCGGGCATGCCGCCGAATGCGAGCAATAGAACGATTATTACCGGCCATGGGTGATTACTTTCCTTTCCCGGATTTACCAGCCTTGCGGCGGATCTTTTCACCGGCATAGCGGATGCCCTTGCCGTGATAGGGTTCAGGCGGGCGGACCTCGCGGATGTTCGCGGCGACCTGGCCGACCTGTTCCTTGTTGTAACCCAAAACCTTCACCTGGCGGGTCTTGGCATCCGCCGTAAAGGAGATGCCGTCCGGCGGTTCGACCACGACCGGGTGGGAGTATCCCACGTACAGCATCAGGTTCTTGCCGTTCATTTCGGCGCGGTAGCCGACGCCTTCGATATCCAACGCAATTTCGAAGCCGTTGCTCACGCCGTGAACCATATTAAAAATCAGCGCCCGGGTAGTCCCGTGTAATGCGCGCTCCTGCGGAGCATCGCTTTTGCGGGTCACCTGGATTTCGTTGTTTTCCAGGCTGATGCCAACAAGCGGGGAGAAAACGCGCTCCAACTCGCCTTTGGGACCCTTGACTCGCAGGTGCGAGCCTTTGATGTCCACTTGCACGCCGGGAGGAACTACCACTGGCATACGTCCAACTCGAGACACAGTTTACCTCCTGGCTACCAGACCTTGCACAGAATTTCGCCGCCCACCCCCATCTGGCGGGCGCGCTGGCCGGTCATCACGCCCTTGGGCGTGGAGAGAATGGCGATGCCCATACCGGAAAGAACCCAGGGGATATCCTGTTTCCTGGTATAGATGCGCCGACCGGGGCGGCTGACCCGCTCCAGGCCGGTGATCACCGGCTGGCGGTGACGGCGTTCGCCGATGTATTTCAAACGCAGGCGCAAAACAGCCTTGGCAGGGTTTTCATCTGAAGCCACTTCGAAACTCTCGATGTACCCTTCTTCCTTGAGGATCTTGGCGATCTCCGCCTTGATCTTCGAGGTCGGCATGGCGACCAGAGTATGCCCGGCCAGGATGGCATTGCGAACTCGCGTCAGCATATCAGCAATAGGATCGTTTACACTCATGCTTTTACCTCCGCCCGGTTACCAGGACGATTTCACCACGCCGGGGATTTTCCCTTCCAGAGCCAGCTCACGGAAGCAGATCCGGCATAGACCAAAGCGGCGCAAATAGCCACGCGGGCGGCCGCAGCGAGTACAACGGTTTCGCACCTGAATGGAGCTGCGGCGCCGAAGTTCACGATATTGCATACATTTCTTTGCCATAGGTTACGCTTCCTTCTTGAAGGGCATTCCCATCAACGTCAGCAGGGCACGACCTTCTTCATCGGTTTTAGCGGTGGTTACGATGGTAATCTCCATGCCGCGCAGCTTGTCAATCTTGTCGTATTCGATCTCCGGGAAGACCAACTGGTCGCGCATCCCGAGGGTGTAGTTGCCACGCCCGTCGAACGCGTCCGGCGAAACACCGCGGAAGTCGCGCACGCGCGGCAGGGCGATGTTCATCAGCCGGTCCAGGAAAGACCACATGCGCTCGCCGCGCAGGGTGACTTTGGTGCCGATGATGCGCCCCTCACGCAGTTTGAAGGCTGCGATGCTCTTGCGAGACTTGGTCTGCACGGGGCGCTGTCCCACGATCTGGGTCAGGTCGGATACGGCAGCTTCGAGGGCCTTGGGGTTATCCATGGCCTCGCCCAACCCGATATTGACCACAACCTTCTCGATGCGCGGGATTTGCATGACGTTCTTATAGTTGAAGGCTTTGCTCAAGGCCGGAGCGGCCTCGACTCGATACTTCTCTAACAGTCTGGTCATAGTTATGCTCTCCAACCATCAGGCCTAATCAATCAAAGCCTGGCATTGTTTACACACGCGGTGCGTGCCAGATTCGTCGCGTACCACGCTGATCCGCGTCGTTTTATCGCATTTTGGGCAAACCAGCATAACGTTCGAGATATGCACCGGGGCCTCGAATTTGACGCGTCCCGGGTTGATGGTGCGGCCCTGGGTCTGCATCTGGCGTTCATGCTTGGTGCGGATATTGACACCCTGCACCACCAGGCGGCTTTCGTCGGGGAGGACATTGATGACCTCTCCGCGCTTGCCGCGGTCTTCGAAGCTCCCGCTGATCACTTCCACGTTATCGCCTTTACGGATTTTCGTTCTCATTCTTTCACTCCACATACCGGCCTAGAGGACCTCAGGAGCCAGCGATACGATCTTCATGAAGCCCTTTTCGCGCAGTTCACGCGCAACCGGGCCGAAAATGCGGCTGCCCTTGGGGTTTTGGCCGTCGTTGTCGAGAATGACGGCGGCATTGTCGTCGAACCGGATGTACGACCCATCGTCGCGGCGCCATTCCTTGGCGCAGCGGACGATGACCGCGCGCACGATCTCGCTCTTCTTGACGCCGCCCTGCGGTGAGGCAGATTTGACGGTCGCCACCACCACGTCGCCCACTGCGCCATACTGGCGGCCTGAACCGCCAAGCACGTGGATGACGAGCAGCTCGCGCGCGCCGCTGTTATCAGCAACCTTTAGACGTGATTCCTGCTGGATCATGGCTTATTCCTCGCCTGCTTGAGTTTCCTCGACTGCGACTTCAGCCCCACCGGCATCTTCGGTCTTGGTCTCGCGGCGGATGACAGTCTCGACCATCCAGTGTTTGTCACGCGAAATTGGGCGGCTCTCCACAATCTGGACCTCGTCGCCGATCTGGCAGCCGATCTCGTCGTGGGCCTTGACCCGCTTGCTGGAATGCACCACCTTGTGGTACAGCGGGTGCCGGAAAGTGCGTGAGATTTCGACCACAACGGTCTTGGTCATTTTGTTGCTGGTCACGAAACCAGTCATTCTTCGTCGGTTATTCATGCTACACCTTCCTGTTCAGCCTCGGCCCGGCGCTCGTTGAGCAGGGTCATCAGGCGTGCGATGTCACGGCGGATGATCCTCAGGCGGCTGGTATCGGTCAACTGGCCCGTCACTTGCTGGAAACGCAGTTTCATCAATTCCTCGCGGGCATCAGAAATCTTGGCCGCGATCTCGTCAGTTGACAGGGCACGGATTTCACTTGCTTTCATGCCTGCTCTCCTGCCAAGTCATGGCGGGCCACGATCTTGGTCTTGATTGAGAATTTGTACTGGGCCAGTTTGAGGGCCTCGATGGCGACATCCGCCGGCAGGCCGCCGACCTCGAACATGACGCGGCCGGGCTTGACCACCGCCACCCAATATTCCACATTCCCTTTACCGGATCCCATGCGGGTCTCGGCCGCCTTTTGGGTGTACGGCTTGGACGGGAAGATGCGGATCCATACTTTTCCACGGCGCTTCATCTCACGCACGATGGCGCGGCGGGCGGCCTCGATCTGGCGGGCAGTCACCCAGCCAGGCTCCAGGGCCTGGAGGCCGAATTCGCCGAAACTGACTTCAGCGCCGCGCAGCGCTTTACCGCGCATGCGGCCGCGCATCTGCTTGCGCCACTTTACACGTTTTGGCATCAACATAAGGACAACCTCTCTTATTCAGCAACCTGGTCCGTCTACTCGCTTACGTAGACACCCTCGGTCGCCTCGACTTTCTCTTCAGTCTCAGGGATGATCTCACCCTTGTAGACCCACACCTTGATGCCGATTTGGCCGTAGGTGGTCGTGGCTTCATCCACAGCGTAGTCAATGTTGGCGCGCAGGGTTTGCAGCGGGACGCGGCCGTCGCGCAGCCAAACGGTGCGGGCCATTTCGGCCCCGCCCAGGCGGCCGGAAACCATGATCTTGATGCCCTCCGCGCCCTGGCGCATGGCCTGCTGGATGGCGCGCTTCATGGCCCGGCGATAGCTGATCCGGCGCTCCAACTGGTCGGCGATGTTGCGCGCCACCAGGACGGCGTCGGTATCGGGGTTATCAATTTCCTTGATGTCCAGGTCAACCTTCTTGCCGACCAATGCCTCCAGGCTCTGGCGGATCTTCTTGACGCCTTCGCCCTTGCGCCCGATCAGGATGCCGGGCTTGGCCGTGAAAATGCTGACCTTGATCTTTCCAGGAAAGCGCTCTATCTCGACCCGCGAAATGCCGGCGCGGAAATTCAGGATGTTATCGGGCATGGTGCGGCGCAAACGCACAACTTCAGCGTTCATCGCCGTGCCGCCTTTGGAAGCGACACCCATCAACAGGCTGCGGATGGCAAAATCCTGGTGCAACTGATCCCGGTACTGCCCGCCTTCGGCAAACCAGCGAGCCTGCCAGGGTTGGTTGATCTTCAGACGAAAACCAATGGGATTAACTTTACGACCCATAATATCTCCTTAGCGTCCTTTCTCCGGGCGATCAGGCTTCCCGCTCGCGCAGGACAACCGTAACATGTGACGTGCGGCGCAGGATCGGCTTGAAGCGGCCGCGCGCCCCGAAACGCCGCCAGCGGCGGGTGGGCGCTTCGTCAGCAAAAATCTTGGCGACGTACAGATCATCCCGGCTGACGCCGAAATTCTCCTCCGCGTTGGCTACCGCCGAGGCCAGCAGCTTGCGGACCGGGGCAGCGCCACGCTTCGGGACGAAGCGCAGGGTCTCCAGGGCTTCCGTGGCGCCTTTGCCGCGCACCAGGTCAACCACCAGGCGGACCTTCTGGGCGGAGATGGGCAGGAAGCGCAATTGAGCTTGAATATCGGTCATGGCTCGCGCTCCTACTTCTTCTCTGCCATGTGGCCGCGGAACGTGCGGGTTGGAGCAAATTCACCCAGGCGGTGCCCGACCATATTTTCGGTGATGTAGATCGGTACGTGGCGGCGCCCATCATGGACGGCAATCGTATGCCCGACCATCTGCGGGAAGATCACGCTGGCCCGGCTCCACGTGCGCAGAACCTTCTTCTCACCGCGCTGGTTCATGGCTTCGATTTTCTTCAACAGTTTGGGCTGAATGAACGGCCCTTTTTTCAACGATCGTGACATAGTCTCGTTCCTCGCTTGCGTATCTCAATCAGCAAGTCAAGCGCTAGCGGCTCGATTTGCTCCGCCGACGCACGATATACTTGTCGGTCTGCTTGTTGCGACGGGTCTTATAACCGAGAGTCGGTTTACCCCAGGGCGACTTCGGACCAGGCATACCGACCGGCTGGCGGCCTTCGCCGCCACCATGGGGGTGGTCACGCGGGGTCATAGCCGTACCCCGGATGGTCGGGCGGATGCCCAGGTGGCGCTTGCGGCCCGCTTTTCCGAGCTTGATATTGCTGTGATCCACGTTCCCGACCTGGCCGATCGTGGCGTAGCACACCTGGCGGACCAGGCGCACCTCACCCGAGGGCATACGCACCTGGGCATAATCGCCTTCCTTGGCCAGCAACTGGGCTGAAGTCCCGGCGGAGCGCACCACCTGGCCGCCTTTGCCTTCCTTCAACTCGATATTGTGAACCATCGTGCCAACCGGGATGCTGGAGATTGGCAGGCTGTTGCCGGGGCGGATCTCTGCCAGCGCGCCGGCCATCACCGTGTCACCGACCTTCAAGCCCACCGGGGCCAGGATATAACGCTTCTCGCCGTCCGCGTAATGGAGCAGGGCCAGGCGGGCCGTGCGGTTGGGATCGTATTCGATGGCCGCCACTTTGGCGGGAATTTCGCGTTTATCGCGTTTGAAATCCACCAGGCGGATATGGCGGCGATGGCCGCCGCCGCGATGCCGGACCGTCACCCGGCCATAGGTGTTGCGGCCACCGCTCTTGCGCAGCGGCACGAGCAGGGATCGCTCGGGGGTTGATTTGGTGATCTCTTCGAACGTGTAGCCGGTCATATCGCGCTGACCGGGTGTCGTCGGTTTGTACTTCTTTACAGCCATTACTGCACCCCTTCGAACATTTCTAGGGTCTGGCCTTCGGCCAGGGTTATGATGGCCTTCTTGTAGCCGGAACGGCGCACGAGAAGGCGGCGGCTGCGGGCGCGGCGGCCGCGCTTGGCCGGGGCATTGATAATATTTACCTTCACCACATCCACATCGAACAGGGTCTCGATCGCGTCCTTCACCAGGGTCCTGGTTGCTTCAGCACTGACCTCGAAGGAATACTGGTTCAGCTTGCGGGACTGGAAGTTCGATTTCTCGGTCACAAGCGGACGGCGAAGCACATCAAAGTAACTCGTAGTCATGCTCGGCCTCCTAGCCCAGGTGGGCAGAAATAACGTCTAAAACCTTGAGCGGCATGACCAGTTTATCGTAACCCAACAGGTCGCGGATATTGAGATAACTGGCCAGCAGGATTTTGGCATCCGGGATATTGTTGACAGACCGGGTGACCGCATCGTACTCAAGCGATTTTTCAGGGATCAGCACCAGCGCGCTGGACTCACCCACCAGGCGGATCAACGCTTCGGCCATCAGGCGGGTCTTGGCTTCGGCCAGGGTCAGTTCGTCAACCACGACGATGCTGGCCTCGGACGCCTTGACGGACAGGGCTGAGCGCAGGGCGGCGCGACGCATCTTTTTGGGCATGGCTTGCTCATAGCTGCGCGGACGGGGGGTATGCACGCGTCCGCCGCCTTTCCATTGCACGGCCCGGGTCGAACCCTGGCGGGCGCGGCCCGTCCCTTTCTGACGCCAGGGCTTGCTCCCGCCACCGGAGACCTCACTGCGGGTCTTGGTTTTGTGCGTGCCCAGACGCGCATTAGCCATCTGGCGGACGTAAGCCTGGTGCATCAGGTCAACATTGATGGGGGCTTCGAAGATCGCCGCGGGAAGTTCCACCTGGTTCAGCTTCTTGCCTTCCATATCGAAAACATCTACTTTCATTGCCTTGTTGCTCCTTCAGCGCCTTATTGCTTGCGCGCCTCTTTGATCATGATCAGGCCGCCCTTGGGACCGGGAACAGCGCCGTGCAGACCGATCAAATTGCGTTCGACGTCCACCAGCACGACCTTCAGGCTCTGGACGGTGACCCGATCGCTGCCCATGTGGCCCGCGCCGCGCGCGCCCTTGTAGACGCGCCCGGGGGTGGTACCAGACCCGCGGGAACCGGGAGCACGCGTCCGGTCCGATTGACCGTGCGTCTTGGGGCCGCCGCGAAAGCTATAGCGTTTGACACCACCGGCAAAGCCCTTACCCTTGCTGGTGCCAACCACATCCACGCGCTCGCCCACAGCGAACACTTCGACGCTGATCTGGTCGCCAACGGCAACTTCAGCCGACTTTGCGCGGAATTCGCGCAAAAAACGCAGGGGCGGCAACTCGTTGGCCTTGAGGTGTCCCAATTGTCCGCCTGTCAGGCGCTTGGGATTGGCCTCGCCGAATCCGAGTTGGACCGCAGCGTACCCGTCGCGGGACGGTTCGCGGACCTGCGTAACGTAACATGGCCCAGCCTCGATGAGCGTCACAGGATATGCGACACCTGCTTCATCGAAGACCTGGGTCATGCCGATCTTCTTTCCAATCAGCCCTTTTAACATGCTCAGTTTTCTCCTTCTAAATTTTTATTGGGGACTGTCAGCCTGGGCTTAGGCTGCATCATCCCAAACAGTACAGTCAACAGGGGTGCCGCGGCGCTTGGTTGGTGGGCCTGCGGTAAGCGCCCGTTCTTGTACTGCCGGTAACGTGCATGTTACGAGTGCCACCAACCTTTCTGTGGCACTCGTAACCACTTGCCAAAATCAGATTTTGATCTCGATATCCACGCCCGCAGGCAGGTTTAGACGCATCAGCATGTCAATCGTCTTGGAATCCGGATCGAGGACATCAATGAGGCGGTTATGGGTACGGATCTCGAAATGCTCGTGCGAGTCTTTATCAATGAATGTCGAGCGCCGTATTGTAAAGCGTTCTTTCTTGGTTGGCAAGGGTACCGGGCCAACTACATGGGCGCCGCTGCGCTCAGCCGTTTCGACGATACGCTTGGCTGATTGATCGAGTACACGATGGTCGTATGCCTTGAGGCGGATGCGGATCTTTTGTTTGGACATGCTTCACCTTACTCGAGGATTTTGGTGATGACGCCGGCGCCGACGGTCAGGCCGCCTTCGCGGATGGCGAACTTCTGCCCCTGTTCGAGGGCCACCGGGACGATCAACTCGACCGTCAGGTTGACGTCGTCGC
>JBMOMN010000055.1:0-35816 GCA_049324115.1 Chloroflexota bacterium | reverse complement strand
AGTGCGTATTGCGATCCCCAGGTTCGCAATACGCACTACGCGACAGCCCGTTACCAGACCCTGAAACCGGGGGAGGTGAGGGCGATGTTCCTGATCTGCTCGAACAACTGCGGACCGTAGGCCAGCACGATCAGCACCAGGGTGGCGTAGAGCCAGGGCGCCCAGCGGTCGAGCCACTGCGGGGTCAGGTTGACGTCGTTGAGCGATTCGGCTACCGGGACTTCGACCTGTTCGCTGGCCTCGGCTTTTTGCTTGCCGAAGGCGGTGGCGATGATGACGGTCAGGTAGATCGCGCCGCTGAAGAACAGGACCGTGCCGCCGATCCCGGCCTGGAGCAGGCGGCTGTTCCATTCGGGCGGGATGTAGGGAGCCAATCCCAACGGCGTGCGGCGGGGAGCGCCGAGCAGCCCCAGGATGTGCATGGACTGGGAGAAGACGGTCATGCCGATGAACCAGGACCAGGCCTGGATCACGGCCCATTTCGGCTTCCACAATTTCCTGCCGCTCAGGTAGGGCACCAGCCAGTAGGAGATGCCCATGAAGGACAGCGTGACGCCCGTGGCGACGGTCAGGTGGAAGTGGCCGGGGACCCAGGCCGTGTTGTGCAGGACCAGGTTCAGGTTGTACGAGGCGTTCGTCAGGCCGCCGATGCCGCCGAAGAAGAACAGCAGCCCGGCCAGCAGTTGGGCCGCGACCGAGGGATCGTTCCACGGCAGGGCCAGGATCCAGCCGAGAGCGCCCTTGCCGCCGCGCTGGCGCGCCCCGTATTCCAGGGAGGCGACCACGGTGAAGGCCGTCATCATCGAGGGGAAGAAGACCGAGAAGGTCAAAACGGCGTGGATGTATTTCCAAACGGCGGGCACGCCCGGGTCCACGTACTGGTGGTGGAATCCCAGCGGGATGGAGAGCAGCAGGAAGAGCCAGAAGGCCAGGCGGGCCAGCGAGTCGCTGAACATCTTCCCGCCGACCTGCTTGGGCAGCATCCCGTACCAGGAAATGTAAGCCGGCAGCAGCCAGAAGTACACCAGCGGGTGGCCGGTGAACCAGAAGTAGGTGCGGGCCAGTTGCGGGTCAACGTTGTCTATCAGGCCGAGCGACCAGGGCAGGAGCATGGTCAGGATTTCGGCGGCCACGCCCAGGGTGGCGAACTGCCACATGACCATGTTCAGGATGCCGGCGAAGGATATGAAGGGCGTCCGCACGCCGGGGTTTTCCTTGCGCCAGGCGGCGTAAGTGAAATAGAAGCCGTAACCCTCGACCCAACTGCCGACCACGACCAGCGTCAGTCCCAGGTAGAAAGCCCAGTGGGCTTTCATGGGCGGGTAAAAAGTGTACAGCACCGTCGCCTGGTTGAGCAGCAACGGGATGGCCGCCGCCACCAGGCCGACGATCATCATCACGAAACCGACCAGGTTGAGTTTCGGGTATTTCAGCGGGCGCTTCAAGCCGTAGATGGTCGTGAAGGTGAGGAAGCCGGTGATGAAGAAGGTCGTCCAAACCAGCGCATTCAACACGCCGTGCAGGGTCAACCCCTGGTAATAGGACTTGAAGAGTGGTTTCAGGAAGGGATACAGGTCAAGCCCGGCATGTTCGAGCGCCTGCAACGGACCGAAAAGGCTGCCCAATCCCAGCGCGAAGACCGCCAGGCCGAGGTGCCAGCCGACAAATTTTTTCTCTTGTGCCGAAAGTTCGTATTTTGTGGACATGGTTACTCCTCTCAGGGCTGAACGATCACTTTGCCGGCCATGGCCCCGTGCGCCGCACCGCAGTACTCGGTGCAGATGAAATCATAAGTGCCTGGGGTGTCGAAGGTCACGGTCATTTTGGCAACATGCCCGGGGACGATCTGGACGTTGACGTTCGTATCCTGGATCTTGAAGCCGTGCTGCACGTCCATGCTGGTCACGTAGAACGTCACGCTCGCGCCGGCCGGGACGGTGATCTCAGCCGGTAAATACTGCCAGGTCTTCGACAGGATGTACGCGTCATATTTCTCGCCCGGCACGACCTCCCGCAATCCCGGAGCGGACCACGGGCTGTTCGGGTCAGACGCCACCGTGCGCGGGTCAACCCGGGTCTCAGGCACAGGAACCTGGATGCCCATGCCGAAAGCCGATACGGCGATCACCACGGCAAAGACTGCCAGCATCGCAAAACTGACGACCAGCCAGTTCCGCTCGAACGGATCAATGTGTAAGGTTGTTTTTTGGGTGCTCATGATGTCAGCCCTCGCTGTAACAGGATCATGTAGATGGACACCCACAGAACGATGAGTGTGACCATGAAAATGATCAGGACGGTCATCGTTCCGGTTGGGCGAAACTCATCATTGCCTTTCTTGTTCGCCATAGCATTCTCCTTTAGGACGATTTTTTGGTATTACCTGGAATTCAATTGCGGTTCGCGCGGGACCTGGAACCTGGCCCCGCCAAACCTGCATTCTCCTCTCGATTGTTTCTGGCAAGCACCTCCTCAGCAAACCTTTCGGAAGATGGACGCGCCTGAACTCACCTTTCCACGATTGCACCCTGCCATAACTCGGATTTTGGGAGGGGCAGAGGCTGGATGGAAGCGCATCCGTATGGATCGGCCACCCGGAATTTACACAGGCCAGCCGGGGGCCATGATACCGATCACTCGTCCTTGATTACCGCAACAACAGTAATATCGCCTGATTTTTCGAACGTCAGCGTAAGTGTGTAATTATCACCGGCGTTGAAGTTCTGCTGTTTCTGCATACACATCACGTGCAGCCCGCCGACCTTCAACTCGACAGTTTCCCCGGCGGGGACTTCGATCCTCCCGCCTTCGACCATTTGCATGCCCATCGTGCCGTCGTCCTTCATGTACGACTCATGCAATTCGATCCTCCCGCAGGCCGGGGACGACGCCGAAATCAGCGTATCGTCCTCGGTGCCGGTGTTGCTGATGGCCATGTAGAAAGCCCCCGCTGCGGCCACCATCGGCGATGACCGCCCCCAGGCGTCTTTCACAATGATTCGTGGACCTTCGGCCCGCGGCAGGCAGGCAGATAATCCCAGTGCCAGGATCAAAACCCCAAAAACGAACCACTTGGACTTCATTTGTTTTTTTCCTTTCGTAGTTTATCGAACAGGGTGCAGGCACACTGCCCCTCCCAATTACCTCAACAAGTTCTTCAAATCGCTCGTGATCTCTTCGACGGTCGCTCCGAACGGGATCAGGAGCTTGAGATAGCCTTCCTGGTCAACCGCCATCAGGGTCGCCGTGTGGTCAATCAAATAGCCTGTGGCCTCGGTCCCCTCGTTTTTCTGGAAATAGATCCCGTAAAGGGCCGCCGTTTCAGAAACCTGTTCGTCTGTGCCGGTGATCCCGATATACGACGGGTGGAAATGGGTGACGTATTGCGCCAGTTTTTCGGGGGTATCCCGCGCCGGGTCCACCGAGATCATGATCAATTGCACCTGTTCCCCCTTCTTTCCCAGGGCGCGGATGGCCTGGCTCGCATTGGCCAGCGTTGCCGGGCAGACATCCGGGCAAAAGGTGTAGCCGAAGTACAGGAGCACCACTTTCCCCTTGTAGTCGCTCAGCCGAACGGTTTTGCCCTCCGCCGCAGCCAGGGCGAAGTCGTAAGCCGGGGTCGTGGATTGGAGCACGGTCCCGAAGAATGGTTTCGGGCGCAACCAGACGAACCCGGCTGCCAGGGCCAGCAGGACGATCACGCCTGCCAGGGAGTAATAGACTTTTGTGTTGGTTGGATTTTGCATGGGAGACAGCCTAATAACTGTAACAAAGGAAAAGGTGGGCAGCCTCGTAAGCCAGTTTGGCGCTGCCCACGCTGTTGCGGATCTCTTCGCCCAGGGTGTCCAGGCTGCGCAGGATGCGGTCGGCGTAAGAGACCTCGGTCTGGAAACGGTATTCGCCCCGGATGATGCCCCACCCGTCCACGAGGATGAAGACCGGGTCGAAGGCGAAGGTCCCGTCATCTTTGGGTTCGTAATACGCCTCGAAGCCCGTCCCGACGATCGTTTTCAACAGGGCCTTGTTGGAGGTGGTGGCAAACATCCACTGCTCCGGGTCTGCGCCCAGGGAATCGGCGTAGGATTTGAGCACTTCGGGGGAGTCGAAATCGGGATCGAACGAGACCGTGACGTAGACGAGCGGGATGTCGCCCAGGTTGGCTTCCGCCAGGCGGGACTGCACTTCCTTGATGGTCGCGTTCTGGTCGTAGCAGGGCGCGGGGCAGCGGGTGTAGGTGAAGTTGTAAAGCACCAGCTTGCCGCGCAGGTCTTCGTTGGTCAACCGTTGGCCGTACTGGTTGAACAGGGCATACCCCGGCGCCAGGCGCAGCCGCGGCAGCACCTTGATGGGTTGGAAGACTTTGAAGGCGATTGCGCCGCCGATCAGCAGGACGACGAACCCGAGCAAGAGACGTGATAAAGCCTTTTTCATTGGAGGTTTCCTTTATGCTTCGGGATTGATTATGAGAGGTTGCTGTGCGGCGGCTTCTTCGGCCAGGTCACGGAAGGTGGTGGTGGATAATTCCTTCAAAATGACGGCTTGCAGCCTTCCCCAGCGCGGCCGGACCATGCAATTGCTTTCGAATGGGCAGGCCTGCTGGCTGAGCAGGCACTCGGAAAGCATCAACGGCCCTTCGAAGGCATTCACCACCTCCCAGAGCGTGATATTTTCCGGCGGGCGGCTCAATTTCAGTCCGCCGTCGCGCCCCGGGTAGGTGATGATAATGCCAGCCTGCGCCAACTGGGCAACGATACGCGGCAGGAATGTAGGGGGGATCAACATCTCGCGCCCGATCTCCGCAGATGACAGCCGCGTCTCTGCCGGGTGTTGGGCCAGCGCCAGCACCACCCGGACAGCATAATCAGTTTGACGGTTGATACGAAGCATATTATAAACCTTACTGCGACGGTAAACGTTAACCATAATTGTAAGTATTTATTGGATGTTCAAGTAGGACAAAAGTCACAAAAATCCTGTGACATTCTTCTTTTTGTCACGGTTTAATTGACAAAAAGAAGGCTCCCTGACCGGTGAATTCGGCCAGGGAGCCAAGAATATGTGACAAAAATTGTCCGATTTTGGCCGGATCAGGCCAGGGTCATGGCGCAGCCGTCGGCGCGCGGATCAGACCCCCCGGTCAGGACCCCGCTTTCGTCCTCCCGGAGGATGATCTGGCCGCGGCCGAAGAGAGCGCGTTCCCACCCGGCCACGTGCCGGACCGGATGTCCCAGGCCGAAGAGAGCTTTCAGGGTCGAGTCGGGTAATCCCTGCTCCAGGCCGACCCAGCCGTCGGCCTCGCCGGATTCGATGCAGAAACGCGGCCGGTCGAGGGCAGATTGGGGATCCGCCCCATCGTCTATTAAAGCCGAAACAACCTGGACGTGGCCCTGGGGCTGCATGAACCCGCCCATCACCCCGAACGGGCCGAGCAGGGAGCCGTCGGCGCGGGTCAGCAGGCCGGGGATGATGGTGTGGTAGGGGCGTTTGCGGGGGGCGAGGGCGTTGGGATGGGCCGGGTCGAGGCTGAAATTGTGGCCCCGGTTTTGCAGGGTGAAGCCCCAGCCTTTGGGCACGATGCCGGTGCCGAATCCCATGTAGTTGCTGTTGATGAACGAACAGGCGTTGCCCTGAGAATCGACGGTGCAGAAATAAACGGTATCCGACGAGGCGACCGGCGCGCCGCGCTTGAAATCGAGCGTGGCCCGGCCCGGGTCGATCCGTCTGCGGCGTTCGGCGGCGTAGTCTTTGGAGAGCAGGGCCTGGTACACGGAGTCCGAAATCTCCTGATTTTGGGAGTCGGAAGTCTCCAGGCTTTGGAATTCCGAAGTCTGGAGACTTCGGAGTCCGGGAAAGCGCGGGTCGGCCACGTACCAGCCGGTATCGGCGAAGGCCAGGCGCAGGGATTCGATCAGCAGGTGCCAGCGTTCCGGCGAGAGCGGGTCGAGGGCGGCCAGGTCGAAGCCTTCGAGGATATTGAGGGCCATCAGGGCGGCGATCCCCTGCCCGTTGGGCGGGCACTCCCAAACCCGGACGCCGCGATAAGTGGTGCTGATGGGCGTGTCCCAGGTGGAGGTGTGGGCGGCCAGGTCGTCGGGGCTGAGGCAGCCGCCCGCTTCGTGGAGCACCTGCACGATGGCTTCGCCGATCTCGCCCTCGTAATAGGCTTTTTTGCCGCCTTCGGCGACAGCCTTGAACGTGCGCACCAGCCCCGGGTTGCGGAAGATCTCGCCAGGGTTGGGGCCGCGCCCGTCAAGTGTGAGTTCGCGGCCGTTCGGGGCGGACTTCAACTGCCGTTCGGCGCCGCGCTGCCAGAAATGGGACGTGACCGGGGCGACCGGGAAGCCCTCCTCCGCCAGGCGGATGGCCGGGGCCAGGACTCGGTCCATCGTCAGCGTGCCGTGACGCTCGACCAGGTCGCACCAGCCGGCGCAGGCCCCGGGTACGGTGACGGTGTAGGGGTGGAACGGCGGCAGTTCGTCCAGCCCTTCTTTTTCGAGCCGGTCGAGGTTCAGGGCAGACGGGGCGCGGCCGGACCCGTTCAGGGCGCTGACCTGGCGGGTTGCCGCGTCGAAATAGAGGGCGAACATGTCCCCGCCGATGCCGGTGGAGGTCGGTTCGGTGAGGTTGAGGGCCGCAGCCGCGGCGACGGCTGCATCCGCCGCGTTGCCGCCCGCCGCCAGGATTTCCAGCCCGGCCGCGGTGGCTAAAGGCTGGGAGGTGGCAACCATCCCGCCCCGGCCCATGACTGGCGAACGGCGGGAGGTGAAGGTGATGCGAGGGTCGAGGTTTGTGACATTCTTGTTCATCAGTTTTCTACTTTTTCAAGAAATCTTCTGGAGCTATTCCAGCCTGGTTTAGTATGGCGCGTAAAGTTCCTTCGGGCATATCGCCAGGATGGTTTGGGATGGTTGTAAACTTTCCTGTTTTCGGGTTGTGCCAGATTTCATGGCTTCCGGCTGCGTGACGAAAAAACTCAAAGCCGAAAGCCTTGAGTTTTTTTATGATCTGCCGATATTTGAAACCTGATAGTCTCCCCATTTTTACCCCTGGTTGACGATCAGCGGGTAATCGAAACTTTCCTTCACTTCGGGCAGGTTGAGGTTGGACTGGGCTTCGATCAGTTTGCGCGCCACGTCCCGGGCAATTTCCACCGTTTCGGCTACGGTGCGGCCCTGGGCGACCAATCCCTGGACATCTTCCGAAGTTGCCAGGTAGACCCCTTCGGGCAACCGCTGGATGTGCAAGCGGACAATGCGTTCACGTTCGACAAAATCTAGCATAGTCTCTCCTTTTGCGTGCCAAAAGTATAGCATAACTAATTTCAGGTACAAAAGCCTTGCGAAGGTTGTTTTAGGGAAGTCCCGGCGATGCCTAAAACCTTCGCAAGGCTTATCAATCAGGATCAAGCCACGCCTGTTTTGGCCGGCAGGGTTGTGACCAGCACTTTGTCCACCCGGCGGCCGTCCATGTCCATCACTTCGTAGCGCATCCCGCCCCACTCGAACTGGTCGGTTATGTCCGGGATGCGCCCCAGCATGGTCATCACGAAACCGCCCAGGGTCTCGAAATCGTCTTCGCCGGGAAGCTCGCGCAGGTGGAAGAGGTCCATGAAGTCTTCGACCGGCAGCATCCCGTCCAGCAGCCAGGAGCCGTCCTGTCGCTGGGTGGCCTGCGGTTCGCCCAGTTCGATGTCGCCGACGATTTCTTCGAGAATGTCGGTCATGGTGACCAGCCCTTGCAGGCCGCCGAACTCGTCAATCACCAGCAGCATTTCCTGGCCGTTCTCTTTGAAAATTTCGAGGGCGCGCGAGGCGAAAGCCGTTTCGGGGATGAATAACGCCGGTTGCAGGCATTTCTTGAGTTGCAGCGGTTCGGAACCGAGGGCCGGGATGAGCAGGTCGCGCGCCTTGACGAGACCCAGCACATTGTCCAGCCCGCCCTGGCAGACCGGGAAGCGCGAATAGGCGCTGGCGACCAGTTTCTGGCGGATCTCCTCCAGCGAGTCGTGGATGTCGAGCCAGGCGATCTCGGTGCGGGGTGTCATCACCGAATAAACCCGCCGGTCGCCCAGGCGGAAGACGCCCGCCACCATGTCGGATTCGGCCTCCTCGAAGACGCCCGCTTCCGTGCCCTGGGCGAGCAGCACCTGGAGCTCCTCTTCCGTGACCGGCAGTTCCGTTTTCGGGCGGACGCCCAACAACCGCAGGACGAGTTCGGTGGAGGCGCTGAAAACCTTGATGACCGGGGAGAAGAACCGGGAGAAGAGCAGCATGGGCCGGGCGACCCAGGAGGCGATCCGTTCGGGGTTGTGCAGGGCCAGCCGCTTGGGGACCAGTTCCCCCAAAATGATGGTCAGGAAGGTGATCAGCATGACGACAAAGCCCAGGCTGATGGCTTCACTGTAGGGGGCCAGGACCGGCACTTGCGCCAGCAAGGGCGCGAGGAAATCCACCAGTGAAGCGCCGCCGACCGCGCCGGCCAGCACCCCCACCAGCGTGATCCCCACCTGGACGGTTGCCAGGAACAGGTTGGGGGTCTTGATGAGTTTCAGGGCCGCGGCCGCGTTGTGGTCCCCGTCGCTGGCTTTCTGCTGCAAACGGGCCTTCCTGGCCGAAAACAGGGCAGCCTCGGACATGGCCAGGACCCCGTTGAACAGGATGAGGATGGCGATCAATAATAATTCTGTTGAAATCTGGGACATCTAGCTTGAATTCGACTTTCTCTTGTCATTCGACTCGTATCCCCCGCCCTTCCTCCACGACACCCACCCACCAGACGGGTTGGCCAAGCGCCTGGGCGCGGAAGGTGAACTGGAGGAATCTTTCCGGCGGCACGGCCAGCAGCAATCCCCCGCTGGTCTGGGGGTCGAAGAGCAGCATTTGAGATGGCTCGTCAATGGTTGGGGCGAAGGTGACGTGCGGGCTGAAAAACAGCCGGTTGTCGGACGCGCCGCCGGGGAAGACGAACGCCTCGGCAAATTTGCGCGCCGGCCCGATGAAGGGGATCTGGTCGAAGTGGAAGGTGAAACCGACCCCGGAAGCCTCGGCCATCTCGTAGGCGTGGCCGAGCAGGCTGAACCCGGTCACGTCTGTCCCGGCCCGCACGCCGAACTCCACCGCCATTTGACCGGCGGCCTTGTTCAGCCGCGTCATCCACCCCACAACTTCATCAATGTCTTCGGGCGTGGCCTTTTCCTGTTTGATGGCGGTGGTCGTCGTGCCGAAGCCGAGCGGTTTGGTCAGCATCAAAATGTCGCCGGGACGCGCCCCGCCCTTGGTCAACATCCTGTCCGGGTGGACGAAGCCGACCACCACCAGGCCGTACTTTGGCTCCTTGTCCTGGACGGTGTGCCCGCCGGCGATGACCACCCCGGCTTCACGGGCCTTTTCGGCCCCGCCGCGCAGGATCTCGCTTGAGATTTCGGCGGGCAGGTCGGGCGGCAGGGCGGCGATGTTGAGCGCCAGGAAAGGCGTGCCGCCCATGGCGTACACGTCCGAGAGGCTGTTGGCGGCGGCAACCGCGCCGTACTCGTAGGGCGTATCCACCACCGGGGTGAAGAAATCGGTGGTCATCACCAGGGCGCGTTCGTCGTCCACCCGCCAGACAGCCGCATCGTCCGGGCCGCTCAGGCCGACCAACAGGTCGGGATAATCCGCCGGGTTGAAAATGTCCTGTACCGGGCGCAGCACGTGCGCCAGCGTCTCCGCATTCAGCTTCGACGCTCAACCCGCGCAGGACGACAGGCTGGTCAGGCGGATCTGTTTTCCACTGGTTGCTTTTTCGTTCATGGGTATCTATGGTATCGGAGTGCGGACTTCAGTCCGCAAAAGATGAAAGGGCAGGCAGCCATGATCCCACTGCCTGCCCTCGGATGGTAAAGCTATTCGATAACGGGCGGCGTTTCCGGCGTCTGCAAATCGGGCAGCGGGAACAGGAACGGCGAACCCGACGGCAGCAGCATGACCTGGATGTTGGGGGCCAGTTTGGTGATGTACTGGTAGGTCAGCAGGTCCGGGTTGTCGCGCAGCGCCTCGGCGATCAGTTCCAGGGCTTTGGCTTCCGCGTCGGCCTGGATCAGGCGGGCCTCGGCCTCACCTTTGGCGGCGATCACGGCCGCATCGGCCTGGCCCTGGGCGGTCTGGCGGGCCTGTTCGGCCTCCTGCTTTTTCGATTCGACCACGAACTTGGCCTGGAGCGCCTGCTGCTCGGCGATCTGCTTCTGTTCCACCGAATGGGCGTACTCTTCGGAGAAGGTGATATTGCGCAGCACGAAATCCACCAGCACCAGCCCGTTTTCGGCCATTTGGGCTTCGAGGTTGGTCGTGATCTGGTTCACCATGTCGAAGCGGAAGGTGGTGACCACCTCGTCCACCCGGTACTGCGAAACCGCATCCCGGATCACGCCGCGTGTCAGCGGGCGCACCAGGTCGTTGGCGTAACGGTCCTGCCAGGAAATGTGGACGTCGGTCACTTTATCCGGGTTGATGGAGAAGATGACCGAGGCATCCACGTAGATTTCCTGGCCGTCTTCGGTGCGGGCGGCGACCGAGTCATCGCCGATGACGTTGCCCTCCTGCGGCGCTATGGACATGGTGTAGGTCTGCTTCGAGATCGGGTATTTGATCACATTCTCGGCAAACGGGATCACCCAGCGCAGGCCCGGCTGCAAGGCCTCCTCGCGGTAGCCCTTCGGCGCAAAGGCCGAAATGACCACGCCTCGCTCTTCGGGCTGCAGGAACACCAGTCCCGCGCCTACGGTGGTCAGCAGGAGCGCCACCACCAGTGCGATCACGAACACAGTTCCCAACCCCTTGACGCCCTGGTTGCGCGAGGCGCGCACGATCAGGATGAGCACCACCGCGCCCACCGCCAGCCAGGAAAGCATCGCAATCCCCTGGACGAGACTAGCAATATTCATTCTTCCTCCTTGGAAATAATGTGACCCAATTATACCTGCTTCGAGCTTTCGCCTGATTGTGCGTCGCACCTGCCTGTTGGGTTCAAGTCGCAAAATGGGATCGGTTTTCGCCCGAACCCTTCCCGCGTAACATGGTGCGACGCACTCTTTTGCCAACACCACCTTCCAAAAACGGGTTGCTCGTGATAGCATTTTGGCATGTTGACGGGTTCAGGCGATTTGCGCGAAACCTTTTTGCAGGATGACGGACCCTCCGGGCGGATCACCTGCCCGAGCGGTCTGGTCCCAACTCCCGGCCAGTTCCTGCTCACCAGCCGCCCCGGATCGGACGACCCGCTGCCTGTTCCCGTTTTCAAGGCTGGGGATTCCGCCGGGGGTTTTCTCGCCGCCGCCCCCTTGCCGGAGTCCTGGCTTCCCGGAACCACACTCAATCTACGTGGCCCTCTCGGACGCGGTTTCAGCCTGCCGAAGACCTGCTCCCGGCTGGCGCTGGTCTCGCTGGGCGCGACTCCCGCCCGCTTGCTGGCCTTGCTGCCCCAGGCGCTGGCCCAAAACGCCTCGGTCGTGCTGGCCGGTGACTCCATCCCGCCCGGCCTGCCCACTGCGGTCGAAGTCCGCCCCCTGGCCGACCTGCCGGAAATCCAGGCATGGAGCGACTTCCTCGCCGCCGACCTGCCGCGGGAACAACTATCCGGGTTGCGGAAACTAATGGGGATATCGCAAGAGACGCCGTTCCCGGCCGGTCAGGCCCTGGTCCACGTCCCCATGCCCTGCGGCGGGCTGGCCGAATGCGGCGTCTGCGCCGTAACGGTCAGGCGCGGCTACCGGCTGGCCTGCAAAGACGGCCCGGTGTTCGATTTGTCTGATTTCTAATACCAGATCCTGAACGAGGCGCTGGCCTGGCCCTCGACTCCCCCGAAAGCGACCACCACTTCCACCAGCACCACGCCCCCGACCGGCTGGTTCGTGACCGGCAATTCGTAGCGGACCACCCCAAAGGCATTGGCGACCTGCTCGTCCGTCCGCGTGCTGCCGTCCGGCCAGGTGACTTTGATCGTCACGTCCGCGCCGGCCACCGGCTTCCAGACCTGGTCCTGGGCGAGGATGAACAGGGTCTGCCGGTCGTCGGTGCGGGTGACGGGCTTGAGGGTGAAGACCCGCGGCTTGATCGTCAACAGCTTCTTGAGATCGCCGCCGTCCTCCACCTCCAGCATGGACGGGTTTTCCTTCACCAGCAGGAAATAAGCCTTGCCCAAATCCCCGACCGTCACTTTTTGGCCTTCGGGTTTCCAGGGCTGCCATTCCAGGCGTCCGTTCTCGAAGTATTGCGCGATCAGGTTGTCGTGATATTCGAAGGGAGTGATTGGATTGCCGAAAAACCCGACGCCCCCGTTCGCCTCGAAAAAGGTCAGGAAATCGTAGCAGACCGAAAATCCGGTTTCGCTGAAAGATTTGCAGCCCATCGGGTTGTTCACGTCCAGTTTCCCGGCCGGCTCCTGGGCTTTGCGCAGCGCCTCCCCGATCGGGCTGAGCCGGACGCGCCGGTCCGCACCCAGTTCCAGCCGCGCCTTCTGGAAATACTGGACGGTCTTGCCGTCCACGCTGGTAAACTCCCGGCTGATGGGGTAGCCGAGCAGGATGTCGGCGTTTTCGAGGGTTTCGTAGAATTGCCAGAACTCGCCCCGGACCCAGAACCCGGTCTGTGGGAAATACTTGTCTGTTCCGCCCTGCGCCCCCGCGCCCGAAACCGGTCCCGCCAACAGGGCCAGGACGACCACCAATCCCAGGAAATTTCGCAGCGCCTTCACGAGAGTCATTATAACCAAACGAAAATGTCAGGACAATAGGTTTACTTTACAGTTTGACCAGCGCATTCATGATCCGGCGGGCGATCAGGGAAATTGCTATTCAGTCCCGATTTGCTCAAGAAAATTTGCAAATATCAAAAGCTCCTGCCGGGTTTGGGCCAGAACAGGCTGGAGATCGTTTACAAGTTTGCCGATCCTCTCTGGATCGAATTGGAATGTGTAAACATTGCGGACGACGTGTCGAAACCGTAAGTACTCGTCCAATTGTTGCAAGGTTGCTTTTGACAAAAGACGTACAAATCCTCGTCTCGTGGGTTGCGTTTGGCAGTTTGCATGGCGCGCTGTGCCCGTGCAGCTAACCGATCAAGATCATCCAGTTCTTTGCGGATGCGTTCAGCGAGAACGATATAAGCGTCAATCACAGATCAATTCCATCTGTTTGAATGTTTTTCAAGAGAGATTCGGGACATGTGTTGACATCCACCAAATTTACTTCGATGGATGGGTCTAAATCCATGACCGCTCCGATAGCCTTGAAAGTTAATTCAGAGGGAATACCCCAGGCAGCAATATCCACATCCGACCATTCGGTGAAACGGGATTCGTGGAGCAGGGAACCGAAAACAACGATTCGCCCGGCGCGATACTCTTCACGCAAAAGTTTTGCCGCCTTTCGGGCCAATTCCCAGCCTTTTTCACGACGAGATTTGGCTTTAACAATCCGCGCTTTTTGGCGGCGCAGGGCAACCTGGCGGTATTCGGAAAGTTTTTCTGGCGATAGATCGGGGAAGCGACTGGTCATGCAAATATTATACAACGCAAAGCAATCAAGCAGGCAGGACGACTGAATTCTCGACCGCAGATATTGGTTCAATCTCACCAGCCGCCAGTTCTCTGGCGGTTTTTCATTTTCCCGCCCCAAATTCGACCAATGCCTCCACGATCCGTTCTGCGGCGTGGCCGTCGCCGAAGGGATTGGCGGCCTGGGCCATTTTGGCGTGCTCAGCCGGGTCGTCGAGCAGGGAATTGGCCTCAGCCAGGATGCGGCCTGTATCCGTGCCGACCAGTTTCAGGGTCCCGGCCTGGACGCCTTCGGGGCGCTCGGTCACCTCCCGCAGCACCAGCACCGGGACGCCGAAGGCGGGCGCTTCCTCCTGGATGCCGCCCGAATCGGTCAGGATCAGGCTGGCATTTTTTATCATGTGAACCATTGGCAGGTAATCGAGTGGAGGTTGGACCAGGGTGATGCCGGGGATGCCGTCCAGCAGTCGGTGGACCGGCTCGGTCACGTTGGGGTTGAGATGCACCGGGTAGACGATCTCCACATCGCCGCGCCCGGCCAGGGACTTGAGCGCGGCGCAGATATTCTCGATGGGCCGCCCGAAGTTCTCGCGCCGGTGGGCGGTGACCAGGATCAACCTTTTGTCATTGCGAGCCTGCGAAGCAATCTTTAACTTTGACAACAAGCCTGTTACCGTTTCCGGCTCCGGTTGCGCCGCGACGACCTTCAGCGCATCAATGACCGGGTTGCCGGTGACAAAGATCTGCCCGTCCGGCACACCTTCGCGCAGCAGGTTTTGGCGCGACCAATCGGTTGGGGCGAAGTGCAGGTCGGCGGCCACGCCTGCCACCCGTCGGTTGATCTCCTCCGGGAAGGGCTGCCATTTGTCGTGGGTGCGCAGCCCGGCCTCGACATGCCCGACCCGGATGCGGCGGTAGTAGGCCGCCAGCGCCGTGACCATGACCGTGGTCGTGTCGCCCTGGACCAGCACCCAATCAGGCCGGAGGTCGGCCAGCACCGGGTCGAGGCGGGTGAAGACGGCTGCGGATAATTCCGCCAATGACTGGTCCGGGCGCATCAGGTCCAGGTCCACGTCGGGGCGGATGTCGAACAAGCGAAGCACCTGGTCGAGCATCTGGCGGTGCTGGGCGGTGACGCAGACCCGCGCCTCGATCCCTGGCGTGCGGGCCAGGCGCTGCACGACCGGGGCCATCTTGACCGCTTCGGGGCGGGTGCCAAAGACTGAGAGAACTTTCATGATCCTGCCATGAGGGTGCGTCGCACCTAACCCTGGGATATTTTCTCGCCAGCGAGCCATCTTTTCGCTTGAAAAATCCCGTTTAGAAAGGTGCGACGTACTCCCGTCTAAAAATGTTTTTTGTCGCCCAGGGCGATGACGCGGAAACCCGCGGCTTCCCAGGCGGATTTGTCCAGCGCGCCGCGCGTGTCCACGAGGGTACGGGCCGGGGTCTGGACCGCGACCTGCTGCGGGGCGAGGGCCTTGAACTGGCTGTGGCCGACCAGCAAGAGCAGCAGGTCGGCATTGGCCAGGGCTGCATCGAGGGTCAGTACCGTGTCGAAGCCTTTGAATTTTTCGTCGGGTTTGAACGGCTCGAAGGCGACCACTTTTGCGCCCTGTCTGTTCAACGCGGTAGCCACGTCGGCCGCGGGGCTTTCGCGCAGGTCGTCCACGTCTTCCTTGAAAGCCAATCCCAGGGCGGCGATCTTTTTACCCTGGATGTCTCCGCCCAAAGCTCTGCGGACCAGCTCGACGACGAACTCCGGCTGCGAGTCGTTGACCTGGCGGGCGGCATAGATCAACCGGGACAGGTCGGGCGCGCTCTCGACGAAGAACCAGGGGTCCACGCTGATGCAGTGTCCGCCCACCCCCGGGCCGGGACGCAGGATTTTGACCCGGGGGTGCAGGTTGGCGATTTTTATCGCCTCCCACACATCCACGCCGAAGCGGTCGGCCAGGCGGGAGAACTCGTTGGCGATGGCGATGTTGATGTCGCGGTAGGTGTTCTCCATGATCTTGACCATCTCGGCCGTGGTGGCGTCGGTCTGGACGATCTCGCCTTTGACGAAAATCTTGTACAAATCGGCGCCGGCCTGGGCGGATTCAGGGGTGATCCCGCCGATGACGCGGGCGTTCTCGATCAGTTCGCGGAGGATCTGTCCCGGCAGGACCCGCTCGGGGGAATAGGCCAGGTAAAAGTCCCGCCCCGCTTTCAGGCCGGATTTTTCGAGGATGGGGATGATCAAATCCACGGTGGTACGCGGCGGGGAGGTCGATTCCAGGATTACCAGATTGCCCTTCCGAAGATGGGGGACGATGGCCTCGGTCGCCGACTCGACGGCGCGCATGTCGGCCAGTTTGTATTGGCGGCCCTCGTATTCGCCGGTCTTGTCGTGGTAGAAGGGGGTCGGGACGGCGATGATGAAGGCGTCGGCGGGTTCGGGCCGGGTGGCGACGGTCAGGTTGCCGGATTTGACCGCCGCCTCGACCACGGTCCGCAGCCCCGGCTCGTGGATGTGGATGCCACCATTTTGCAGGGTCTCGACGACCCGCCGGTTGACGTCCACCCCGACGACTTCGAGGCCGTGGGTGGCGAAGGTGCTGGCGGTGGGCAGGCCGATGTAGCCCAGGCCCAGGACGCAAAGTTTGTCGAATTTCACAGGGAACCTCGGGTAGTTTGGTAGTCTGTTGGTCAGATAGTTGGGTAGTTTGGTGGTTGGTTAGTTGGGGCCAGTAAGAGTCTGGAGCAAGTGTCTCGAAGTTTAACTACCCAAAAATACTTGAATGGCAGCAGTCCCCGGCGTCAGATGCAGGTTTTGTCAGCCACCGTTTTTTCTGGAAATATTGTAATTTGCGCTATCGCCTGAAATATTTATGGAATCGCCATACCATTCGAGCGAAATTTTTCGAGGCATTAAGATTTCCAAATCCCCCACAAGTTTTATGGCAGGTTTTATGTACTTTTCAATAAATATCGACATAACGTTGCCTGCTTGTTGCTCCATGTGTTTCCATGCTTGTTCACCTTGAAAGAGAAAACCGCCACATTCAATGTATTTTTCAGATAATTCTGCAAGCCTGTTTGATGGAGTTGGGTCTAAAACTAATAGTACTGGTGTATAACCTGCTGCTTGACACTCTACAGGGAAAGACAACTCTTCTGCAAACCTGCCCTGTCCACTGGCGGCAACAGTTACTCGTAATTTAAGTTCATAGGCTGTATTCGTATCTGCAATTAGACAGTCAACTTGCCTCCCGTTATTTGTGGGATTTCCGTTCCCGTCAATTCGTTTTATTGGCGAGTTTTTTGCTCCAATAGTTTCACCACCTAAGCTGCTGGCTAAAATCGGCTCAAATAAATATCCTGTTTCTTGTGCAGATCGATTATCAATATCGTAAATCCACTTTCTCCAAGTCATCCAATTGGCTAATAACTCATTATCGCAAGCGCCGTACTCTAAAAGGAATCTTGGCCCAATTTGTTCCATTGTCGGAATCGGTTGACTGGATAAAATTCTTTTGAACTTTATCCGCCTTCTATGAAGGGCAGATAAGTTTTCGATAAATAATGCAAAATCCTGGTCTTTGTTAAAGCAAGCAGTCAGCATTGAGAGAATTTTTTCTGGTGTAACACCAGCGTTTTCCAGTTCATCAAACCAATCCAAATTGATTTCATAATAGTTCGGTGCTGGAAGAGCGAATTGTTCAATCCCCAACTCACCAAATGACCAATCGAGGTCGTGAATTGCCAGAACAATCAATGTGTAAATTTCGCTGTCAGAAATGGCAACTTGCGCTTCGCCAGAGCCGTGGATTCGGCATTTTGTGTATAAGTTTTTGATAAAAACGGAATTGCCCATATTCTGCCTTTTAAAATAGCATAAGTTGAAGTTCTTTATTTTTCAATGTATCCAGCAATTCTTTTGTTCTAAGTAATGCGGGACTCATGCCCTCTGTTTTTGTCAATGAAAAGCTTATAAGACTACCATAGCCATTCGTCTTGTTTTCACCGGTAAATCCATAATCGTTTTTAATATGGTCTGCGAAAATTCTAGCCAGAAGAGGCGGGATAGCATTTCCTATTTGCTGAATTTTCTCAGAATCACTGCCTTCAAAAACAAAGGAATCTGGAAAAGTCTGAATTCTTGCCGATTCTCGAATTGTTAACGGGCGGTTTTGAACAGGGTGAATAAACTCCCTCGTAGATGAGCCAGTAATGGTAAGGCTGGGTTCATCGTATATCAATCTTTTAATTCCAGATGGCGCCCCTCCCCTTTTTTCACTTGGCGTACCGTCTTGCACCCTTCGATTAGCACGTCTTTGGAAAGATTCATGCTGTAATTCCAAAGGCAAATCTTTCATAGTTTGTCCTTGCTTTAAGAGTTTGATACGCTCAAGTTGAATCTTGGTTAAATAAACTACAAAATGGTCAGTTACAAACTTTGCGCCATTTCTTAGTTGTTCGTCCCATTCACTTATTGGAGCAGTCGAGTAATAACTAAGCTTATCACTTCCGTTAGCGGGTTCTGGCAAGCCTGAAATAGTATGTTTCAGGGTAATGTCAGAATTCCTAAAAATTTTTCCTTTAACTACTATGGTAGGTTCGGGTAAATCGAAATCAATTCCTAGCCTATTTCCAATTACGAATACCCTTTTCCTCCTTTGGGGAATCCCATACTCATGAGCATATATCTTTTCAACTCTGATTTTGTAACCCAGGTTAATAAAGGCTTTTACAGCTTCATACAGGTAATTCCCATTGTCTGCCGTTAATAAGCCTTCCACATTTTCCATCAAAAACCATTTCGGTTTAATTTTGTCCAGTGCATTCACATAACTTTTGAGCAAAGTATTTCGTGGATCATCCCAAAAGCGCAAACCTGCTGTCGAGAATCCCTGACAAGGGGGACCGCCAATTAAAAAATCCAATTCTCCAACGGCTATATTTAAGTCGTTTAACAATTTATTAAAATCAATTTGTTTAATATCTGCCGCTAAAGTTTTTGTTGATGGGAAATTTTTTTTGTAGGTCTCAAGTGCGGCCTTGTCAATATCTGTGGCAAAGATGACGTCATACTCAGCTTCTTCAAAGCCTAGTGAACAACCACCTGCGCCACAAAATAAACTTATTGCTTTGGGTTTCATGACTCTACCAGTTTCTAAAAACATTCCCGTAATTTTGCCCAATAATAACGCAATTTTTCAAGGACTGACCAACTACAACTTGTACATCCGCCGCATCTCATCGCCGACGGTTTGGATGGCTTTTTTGACACCCAGCAGGTTGAGCAGCCAGAAACTGAACCGGTTTTTACGGCCCGGTGTGAAGGTGGGCGTTTTTCCCAGAGCCGCCAGGACCTCGGCGGCGGTCTCGTCGGGGGACATGACGAAGGCATTCTTATCGAGTTTGGCGTTACCTTCGCGCCAGCCGGGAGTGTCGGTCGTGCCGAGCGGCGTGACCAGCACGTCCACGCCGTGGAAGCGCAGCTCGTCCCACAGGGATTGGCCGAAGACCCACAGCAGGCCCTTCGTCCCGGCGTAACTGCCGACCAGGGCAGCGCCGCGGGCCGCCGAGAGGGACGAGACGAAGATGATCCCTCCCCGGCCGCGTGCCACCATCTGCGGCGCGACCGCGTGGGTCAGGACCAGGCTGGCGCGGGCGTTGACATCCAAGATCTTCAAGTGTTGTTCGATTGGAACTTCGAGAAACTCGCCAATCTGTGAAATCCCCGCGTTGTTGACCAGCAAGCCGATCTCCAGCCCCTCAATAGCCGGATTGATTTTGTCCATGAAATCTGGGCGGGACAGGTCCACCGTCACGGGTGTGACTTGCACGGCGAAGTCCAGGGCGATGTTGTCGGCGGTTTGGGTCAGGGCGGCGCGTTGCGCGTCCACCAGGACCAGGTCCAGGCCGAGTCCGGCCAATTTTCGGGCGAAGGCCGCGCCCACGCCCATCGCCGCGCCGGTCACCAGCGCCCAGGGGCCATATTTTTTCGCAAAAATTGTTTCAGGCATAAAAATATCCGTGTTGAAAAGGTTGGGCTTATTGTAACCGCTTAATGGAGTTAGCCGCGCCGTGATAAAATGCTTTTATGACAGAAAATCAAGTCCTTTTGCGATCAAAACGCAGTCAAATTTTGCAAATCGCCTCCCGGTATGGGGTGGAGCATCTGCGCATCTTCGGTTCGGTGGCGCGGGGTACCGATGACCGGCAGAGTGATATTGATTTCCTGGTTGATCTCGCCCCGGACCGGAGTCTGTTGGATTTGGGCGGATTTTTATACGAAGTGCGTTCCCTGCTTGGCACCGAAGTGGATGTCGTGACTGAAAAAGGGTTGCGGCCTCGCATCCGCGAACGGGTTTTGGCGGAGGCGGTGGATTTATGAGAGATGATCGGGAGCGATTACAAGACATGCTCGAAGCAATTCGGAAAATCGAGCGATATGTCTATGATGAAAGTGGCGACGTATCGCGACGAGATGATGAGTTGTTGGAAGTGTGGATTATCCATTACATCGAAATTATCGGCGAAGCGGCTTCCAAAATTTCCAATGAATTGCGGGGAAAATACCCTGAGGTTGCCTGGGGTGGGATGATAGGGATGCGCCATGTCCTGGTGCATGGCTATTTCGAAACTGAAACTGAGATCGTTTGGCGAGTAGTCGAGCACGACTTACCAACTCTTAAAACGCAACTTGAAAATATACTGGCAGAATTGGGGTAATCAAATCATCTCCTGGCGTTCCCAAACGTGGGAACGTTTCTGTTTTCATGGTAAAACTACCCCCATGCCTGCCGAAACCTTCTCCTATACCTCGCCCAAACTCGAGGCCCGTCCGCACCCGGAAAAAGGCGGCATGGGACTGTTCGCCCGCCAGCCAATCGCCAAAGACGAACTGCTCATCCTGTGGGGCGGCAAAGTCGTCACGCTCGACGAACTCCCCGAAGATCATGGAAAGCTCTTGCAGATTGACGAGGGACTCTACCTCCTGACCGTTACCCCCGAACCGGCCGATTACGTCAACCATAGCTGCGACCCCAACGCCGGCTTTCTCGGACAGGTGGGCCTGGTCGCCATGCGGACGATTGCTCCCGGCGAGGAGGTGACCATGGACTACGCCTTATGCGACGGCTCGCCCTACGACGAATTCGACTGCGCCTGCGGGGCCGCTTCCTGCCGCGGCCGCGTCACCGGCGACGATTGGCGCAATTCCGAACTGTGGACGCGCTACACCGGTTACTTCTCCCCCTACCTTCAGCACCGCATCAATTCCCAAAAAGCCGATAGCCGTTAGCCAATCACCAATCACCAATTACCAATTACCAATTACCAGTCACCAATTACCAATCCGCCACCTTCCCATGCGCCTCTCCCACATCGTCCGCTCCTTCCCCTTCCGCATCTTCCTCGTCGCCCTCGTCCTGCGCCTCATCCCGGTCGTCGCAATGCGCCAGATGGGAATCGGCCTCGACGATATGTTCCAGTACGACATGCTCGCCCGCAGTATCGTCGCCGGGGACGGCTACCGCTGGTACGCCCAGGACGACCTCTACCTCGTCCAGCGTTACTTCGAGGTGGACATGGCCGGGGTGAACTACGACCCCCGCGGCGTGCCGACCTCCTTCCGCCCGCCGCTGTATCCCGCCTTTTTAGCCTTGATCTACTTCCTCACCGGCGTGGACGACAACCGCTTCTTCACCGCCCGGCTGGTGCAGGCTTTCGTTGGCGCGCTGCTCGCCCCGTTGACCTACGTCCTGGCGCGGCGCTTCTTCCCCGGCAACGGGAAAGCCGCCAGAATCGCCGCCTGGGTCGTGGCCGCCTATCCTTTACTCATCATCTATCCGCTATCCCTGGCGACCGAGAACCTGTTCTTCCTGCTCGTGCTTTCGTCCACGCTGATGCTGCTCATCGCCGCCGAGACCCGCCGCACCTTCCATTTCATCGTCGCCGGTCTCCTGCTCGGACTGATGGCCCTCACCCGCTCGGTGTCCCTCGCCTTCGGCGGGCTGGCCGTCCTGTGGACCTGGTTCGCCCTCAAAGAGCGCCGGAAAGCCGTGCTTATCTTCGGCATGGTCTCGCTGACCGTCCTGCCCTGGATGGTCCGCAACAGCCTTCTGCACGGCCGCCCCACCGGGGTCGAATCCGCCCTCGGTTACGACCTGTACGTCGGCTACCATCCTGAATCCACCGGCACTTTCCAGTACGGCATCTCGCTCGACTTGATGACCATGCTCGACGACGGCCTGCGCGACGAGATCGGGCAGGAAAAAGCCATCGGCTTCATCAAGGACGACCCGGGCCGCATCCCGTATCTGATGGTCCGCCGCGCCGGTTACTTCTTCGGCCTCGAACGCCGCGCCCTCACCTACTTTTACACCAACGACTATTTCGGCTACATCCCCACCCCGCTCCTGCTGGCCATCGCTGCCGTTGTGCTGCTGCCGTTCGTGCTGGTCAGCACCTCCGCCGCATTTGGATTGGCCCTCACCCGCTGGCGGGGGGAAACCTGGCTCCTGGCCCTTTTCATGCTGGGATACGTGACCCCTCACCTGCTCATCCTGGGTGAGGACCGCTTCCACCTGACCCTCGTCCCCTTCCTTTCGATCCTGGCGGCTCATACCTGGACCCTAAGCCTGCCCGCCGTTAAAGCGCGCTGGTCCACCCCCGGCGGACGTCTCGCCCTGATCCTGGCCGGGATTGCCGTCCTCCTGCTCCTGACCAACTGGGGATTGGAACTCTACCGCGATGCCGATAAACTCCAACTGTTGCTCGGCCCCAACGGCAACCAGAGTTATTTTTCATATTGATTTTCCTGTAGGGGCGACCCGCCTGGATTGAAAACTCGAAATTGTTTGTTTCGATGTTTTTCAACCAGGAAGCAAGATGATCCCTGAAGAGTCGCCCTTACACCAATCGGTAAGCCTCATGCTCAAAAGACTCCTTGGCCCCGCCCTCCGCCTCGACTGGAAGATCGCCGTCCTGACGATTTCCACCACCCTGCTCATCATGGTGGACCAATATCACCAGCTTTTCGCCAATCATAGTTGGGAAAGCCTGCTGCTGTATTTCGCCGTCCCGTTGTTGATCGTCCTCGTGATTTTCAGGGAACCGCTCTCGCACTACGGATTCACCTTCGGCGATTGGAAAGCCGGGCTGGCCATCACCGGGATCGCCGTGCTGGCCATGCTGCCAATCCTCTGGTGGGTCAACCTGCAAAGCGGCGGGATGCAGGACTACTACGCCGGTTCGGTGGACGGGCAATTCCTCGCCTATGTGCTGGTAGACCTGTTCGGATGGGAGTTCATGTTCCGCGGCTTCCTGCTTTTCGGGTATGCCCGCAAGTTCGGCCCGGAGGCGCTCTGGCTGCAAGCCGTCCCGTTCGCGGTTGCCCACATCGGCAAGCCCGAAGTCGAGACGCTTTCGACCATCTTCGGCGGCTTCGCCTTCGGCTGGGTCGCCTGGCGGACGAAATCCTTTCTCTACCCCTGGTTGATCCACTTTTTCGTCTGGTCGTTTACCGTGATCGTGACCTCTGGATTGGTGGGCTGACCGGCCTTCGGCCTTCAACTTTGAACTTATGGCCACGACTTTCACCCTCCAACCCGCCGATGAATCCCACGCCGCAACCATCCGCAAGATGGTGATCGGCGCCCGCCTCAACCCCGCCGACCTGGACTGGCGGCACTTCATCGTCGCCCTCACCCCCGAAGGCGAGGTCATCGGTTGCGGACAGGTCAAATCGCACCGGGACGGCTCGCGTGAACTGGCCTCGATGGTCGTTCACCGGGTTTACCGCCGGCGGGGGATTGCCAGGGCGATCATCGAGAAACTGGTTGCCGAAAACCCGCCGCCGCTCTACCTGATGTGCCGCTCGAAACTGGGTCCGTTTTACGAAAAATTCGGCTTTCGCGCCATCACCGTAGACGAAATGCCGCGCTATTTCCAGCGTATCAGCAAACTTGCGGCATTGGCCGATTTGCTCTCGCACGGCGGCGAAACTTTGCTGGTCATGAAACGGGAGTGACGCAGGCCAGGGCGAAGGGTATAATTTGCCTACAAAATGCTGACTCGCTGAATCGTTGACTCGCTGAATCGCTGAATCGCTGACTCGCTGAATCGCTGACTCGCTGAATCGCTGAATCAAAACGGGAGGGCAAAATGAAAAACTTCCTCGCCTCGTTCCTGGGTGTGCTGGCCGGGATGCTCCTGGCCGGGGTCTTGTGGTGGGTGGCCCAGCCGCCGCGCGGCGAAGCCGTCAGCTTGCAGCCGCCGCCGGACGCGCCGGAGATCGTCGTCTACGTCAGCGGGGCGGTGCAGTACCCCGGCACGTACAGCCTGCCCTCCGGCAGCCGGGTGGGGGACGCGCTCGAAGCTGCGGGCGGCACTACCGCCAAAGCGGACGGATCCCGGCTCAACCTGGCTGCCCGCCTCGATGACGGCGAACAGGTCGAAGTCCCGGAAAAGATCCGCCAGGCCCAGGAGCAGGGATCAGGCTCGAGTTTGGATAACGCCGTTTCGTCCGGGCCGGCCACAGGCGCGCCATCCGGGTCTCTGGTCAACATCAATACCGCCACGCTGGAAGAACTGGATACCCTGCCGGGGATCGGCCCGGCCACGGCCCGGAAGATCATTGAATACCGCGACGCCAACGGCCCGTTCCAGGCGCTCGAAGAGATCATGAATGTGCCCGGCATCGGCCCGGCGACTTTCGAGCGCATCAAGGATTCGATCACGCTTTGACTTTAGAGGTCCTATGCCTTTCGACCATTTCGACTTTCTCGCCCCGTTTTACGACCGGGTCATCCGTTTCGACCGGCTGGAGAAGATACTGGACGTGACCGCCCTGCCCGCCGCGGGCGCCCTGCTGGATGCCGGCGGCGGGACCGGGCGCGTGGCTGAGGCCCTGCGCCCCTACGTGGACCGGATCGTGGTCGCCGATATATCGGCCGGGATGCTGGCCCAGGCCCGCTCCAAGGGCCTGACCGTGACGGGGGTCCACACTGAACGCCTGCCCTTCCCCGATGGTTCTTTCGAGCGCGTCCTGATGGTGGACGCCCTGCACCACGTCATCCACCAGGCCGAGACGGCTCGCGAACTGTACCGGGTGCTCAAACCCGGCGGGCGGCTGGTGATCGAGGAACCGGACGTGCGGACGTTCCCGGTCAAGCTGATCGCCCTGGCCGAAAAACTGGCCCTGATGCGCAGCCATTTTCTGTCCCCGCCGGAGATCGCGGCCTTGTTTTCGGGAAATGGGGCAAAGGTCGAGGTTTTGGCGCAGGACTACAATGCCTGGGTGGTGGTGGAGAAGTTATAAATTCCAAATTGACAAAAAGGCTGTCTTTCGCTATGCTTGGGTTGAGCAAGGATGTTCAGGATGAGACGAAATGATGCAATACGTTTGCTGCGAAAAGAACACAAGGTATTGACAGAACGCTACCATGTCGCATCCTTGGCTTTGTTCGGATCGGTAGCCCGTGACGAAGCGCGGCCAGATAGCGACATTGATATTCTTGTCGAGTTCAGTCAACCGGTCGGGCTGTTTCTTTTTATCGAATTGCAGCAAAAACTCGAAAAGCTGCTCGGTTGCAAAGTGGATTTGGGGACACCTCGATCGCTTAAGTCTCGGATAAAAGAACAGGTTTTACGTGAGGCCATCCATGTCGCCTAGAACCTGGCAGGAACGCATCAGAGATATTTTGACCTGTGCCCAAAATATCCAGGACTTTTCTGCCGGTATGGGTCAGACCAAAGAAGTTGGATAGTTCCAGGCGCGAGCGTGGATGGCGCCAAAATAAGCGTTATAATACTTTTTGGCGAATGAGAGGTACCTGTGAATAAAACTTTGAATCAATTATCCCCTAATGAAATTGAATCCCTCGTCGGACGCGCCGTGGACCGACGGCTCGAAGTTTGGATGACTCAGTTGATGGATGCACTCACCAGTATTGACGAACCGACCAGCGAATTCCGCCCTGAATTTGTAAAATCGCTTCGGAAGGCGATTGAGCAATCGCAGACGGGTGAAGGTATGGATTTACAATCCTTCCGCAATGAACTTAAGGAATGAAAACGTACCGAATCATCCTAACGTCCGAGGCGCAAACGGATCTGCGGAAAATAGCGTCAGCGACAAGGACACGTTTACTCGACAAATTGGAATGGGTTGGAGAAAACTTGGAGCTAATTCAACACCAGGCATTGCAGGGCGAGGAATGGAAAGGATGCTTCAAATATCGCGTGGGGGATTATCGGGTTATCTACAGGATAGATTATTCCTCCACGAGTGTGTTCATTTTGAAAGTAGGCCATCGGCGTGACGTGTACAATTAAAGGCATCTGAAAATTTTGCTTGACAAGCACTGCCAAACCAGTAAATTCGAATCATTGTGTTGAAAACCAGCACCCACGACTCCGTCACCCGCTTCGACCTGGCCCGGACCCTGGCCGGGCGCGGCCGCTACTGGACGACCGCCTACCTCGTGGACGGGCTGCTGATTGATACCGGCTGCGCTCACACCGCCCCTGAATTTGTCAAAGCATTGGAAAATACGCCTCTGGGGCGCATCGTCAACACCCATACGCATGAGGACCACATCGGGGCCAATGGACTCTTGCAGCGGCGGCGCGCCGGTCTGGAGATCCTGGCCCACCCGCTGGCCATCCCCGTGCTGGCGGACCCGCGCCGCCAGCAGCCCCTCCACCCGTACCGGAAGCTGTTCTGGGGCTGGCCCGAACCCTCCTGCGCCAGTCCGCTCCCGGAGGGGGCTTGGGTCGAGACGGACCGCTTCCGCTTCCAGGCGATCTACACGCCCGGTCACAGCCCGGACCACCTGTGCCTCTACGAACCCGAACGCGGCTGGCTGTTCACCGGCGACCTGTTCGTCGGCGGACGGGAACGCGCCTTGCGTGATGGGTACGACATCTGGCAGATCATCGCCTCGCTGAAACGGATCGCCGCATTGCCCGCTGCGGTGATGTTCCCCGGCAGCGCCCGCATCCGCGAGAATCCAAAAGAAGAACTCGCCTCGAAGATCGCCTATCTCGAAGAATTTGGAGGAAACGTGCTCGAACTTCACCGCCAGGGCCGGGACGTGGACGCCATCGTCCGAGCCTTGTGCGGGAAGCCCATGTTCATCGAATGGGTCACGTGGGGGAACTTTGCCCGGCGGCACCTGGTGCTTTCATATCTGAAAGCGAACCCGGCCTAATAATTTGGGCCTTCTCAAAACTCGATCCCCAACAGGCTGGCAAGGACGTCAATTTCCCCGATGTGCTGGAAGGAATGGGTCAGGCCGAAGTGCAGCAGGCATTTGCCTTTGGTCCAGCCGGTATAATTTTCGACCAGCCCGGCAGCTTTTGGATGGGCCAGCCCCTCATCCAGAACAATCAGTCGCAGCCGGTCCACTTCCATAACCGCGTCCAGGTTGTCAGGGTCCAGGCGCTGGACGATTTCGAGGGTGCGGTCCCGCACGGCATCGGAATAGGCGCGCAGGGTTTTCAGGTCGATCAGTCGGTTCAGTTCATCCACTTCAGCAAAAGACATTTCCGTGCCCTGGTGCCGCCAGGGGAGGTTCATGCGCTCCATCCATCCGCCTTCGTCGAAGACCTGGGGACGGTCAACCACGAAGCGGTTCAGCCCGGCGTCCTCCACACGGGTCAGGTGCCAGAGGTTCCAGGCAATCGAATTGAGCCGCGGACCGGGGCGCTGGCGCATTAGATCCTCGGATACGTTTTCCCATAATCCGCCGATATAAAATTTGTAGAGCACGTTATAGCGCTCAAGGAAGAGTTGGGAGATGTTCATGGTATTTTCTCCTGGTATCATGGAAATTGCCCCTGTTCGTTCAAGCCTGGAGGTTCGATCCTCCCCTTTGATTAGTCGCCTTACGGATTTTTCAAACACTCATCGTGGTTATCAACATTGCGCATGATCTTGTTTTCCCCGTCAAATTGAAAAGACATGCGATACTTCTGGTCCAGGCGCGCCTCATAAATGCCTCGATAACCTTTTATTGGATGGACCTGTAACGATGGATGACGCGGGTTGGAATCGAGCAAACTGAGCGCCTTTTTGACCTTTTTCTGAATTTCCAGTGGCAACTGGTCATAGGCTTTCAGAAAGCGCTCTGAAAAGATGATAGGCACAACTACCCCTGTTGGTCACGCTCATCAAGGAATTGAATGGCTTCTTCCATTGTACCGAATTCACGGAAACGCCCATTGAGCAGATCTTCGTCTGCTTCACGTTCTCCCTCCTGCCAGCGGCGTGTCCAAAAATAAGCCTGTGACCGATCTATGGCGAACTGGGGTACCAGGCGTAAAGTTCCATCGGCCTCTACGATCACTGCGAGCAAATCCCCTTCTTTCAGGTTAGCTTTTTTGCGGATATTGGACGGCAACGTAATTTGCCCATTGTTTCTCACTTGTAAGACGGTTTCAGGCATGACAGCCTCGCTTTTCTCAAATTTACAAAATCTGACAAAGCGATTATAGCATTAACCAGATGTTGATCTACTCGCTCCTCGTCCCCGGAGCGATGTATTTTGTCCGTTTGAAGGGTTTGAGCTGCCCGGCCAGATTTTCCTGTAACAAATGCCCCGATTCGTGCATGAGCGTGTCGTGGTTGTAATCGTCCAGTTTGACCATGCTGGCCAGGCAGGGGAAGTGGTGGTGGAACAGGCCGGCCCGTTCCTCGGCTTCGTCGGCGGACAGGCCGACCAGCTTTTCGGCCACGTGACGGGCGCAGCCGCAGACCGCATCCACCCGGACCTCGGCCCTGGTGATCGTGCGAGTGGCCTCGTCCACGCTCAGGCGGATGTCGGGCTGGCCGAAGCGGCGCGCAAACTCCGAGATGACTTCGCAGTCGTAGTTCTCGCGTTCGCGGCGGGTGATCTTGTAGTCGTGATCGGTCAGGGAGCAGAGCGGCTTGGGAGTGGCGCAGCCGACGTTCATCCGGGCCAGCCAGCCGATGAGCTGGCGTCCGAGGCCGCGCGGCAGCCAGGAGGCGTTGTCCACCGCGACGACCACGCCCCTGGCCCCCGTCATCGCTGCGATTTCGGGGAGCAGTTCGGCCACGGAGCTGGTCTCGGCAAAGGACAGGATCAGGTCCGCAGGCGGGAAACCATCCGGCAAAAAATCTTCGGGGTAATCAATGATGAGCGGGAAGGCCGCCGGGGCTTTCCAGGTCTCGATGCTCCAGCCCGAAGGCAGGTGGCTTTGGATGTTGTTGACGTGGCGGATGCCGTATTCACCGGAAACGATAGCCAGGATGCGCATGTTTTTATCATACCAAATGCAGGCCGGGAGGCTGTGACTTAAGTCCAGAAAAGGCGTTGGATGTTTTTTCAAAAAAGAAACCTGCCGTGATGGCAGGTTTCGGGTTTACTGTTTGGGATCGGTTGGGGAGTTGTGAGCTACGCAATTCCGCAATTGAATGTCCACCGTCAAGATGTGCTGGGTAAGCCAGTCGGCCATCCTTTGGCGCAGGCTTTCCACTTCGACCAGCGATGCGCCTTTTTTCGATACGTAATCTTGCAGGCCTGAGACGATGAACCGCATTTTGTTGTGAGCCGCCCGGTTGACTTCGGCCGCGGGACAGCGGTGTTCGTCCATGCAGGCTTCTTCGAGGGCGAAATGCGTTTCGGCGTAGGTGGCGAAGAAGTCGAGGGTGCTCCGAATGGATTCCAGGCCTTTCCCGGCGCTGACGGCTTCGTCGAACTGGTTGTAACGGCGGATCCATTCCTGGTGCTGGCGGTCCACGTCCGGCACGCCGGTCGCCATTTTGTCGGGGTCCCATTCAATTTTCATGGCTGCTCTACTCTCGTTGGTCTGGAGGTGGATGGGTTCCGGTCTTGCGCAGACCGGCTTTATTGTACCAGTAATGGCAACCAAAAAGGCGCGGTTCAGGCGCCTTTTTGTTGCGGATGGATTGCGTCAATCCAGGTAATACCTGGCGATCACGATGCGGTTGACTTCGCTGGTGCCCTCGCCGATGGTCATCAGGCGGGCATCGCGGTAGATGCGTTCGACCGGGTACTCGCGGCTGTAGCCGTATCCGCCGTGGATCTGGATGGCGTTGCGGCAGACGGTTTCGGCCATTTCGGTGGCGAAGGTCTTGGCGATGGCGGCTTCGCGGGTGAACGGGCGTCCCTGCTCCTTGAGCCAGGCGGCCTTGTAGATCATGGTGCGGGCGACTTCGATGTTCATGGCCGCTTCGGCGATCATCCACTGGATGGCCTGGTGATGGGCAATGGGCTTGCCGAAGGTGGCCCGCTGGTGGGAATAATCCAGCGCGGCGTCGAAGGCGGCCTGGGCCAGCCCGATCGAAAGCGCCCCGATGCCGATCCGCCCACCGTCGAGGGTGGCAAGGGCCTGGTGCAGTCCCCGGCCTTCCTCGCCGAGCAGGTTTTCGAGCGGGACGCGCACGTTCTCGTAGGTCACGGCGTGGGTGGGGGAGCCTTTCAGGCCCATCTTCTTTTCAGCGGGGGCGATGCTCAGGCCGGGGGAATTGGTCGGGACGATGACCATGCTCAATGAACGGGAGCCTCCGGCCGGGTCGGTGCGGACGAGGGTGATGATGTAGTCGGCAATGCTGGCGTTGGTACACCACATCTTGGTCCCGTTGATGACCCATTCGTTCCCCTCCCGGACGGCTTTGGTGGTGACGCCGCCCTGCAGGTCGGAGCCTGCGCCGGGTTCGGTCAGGGCCAGGGCGGCCAGTTTGCCCCTGCCGCTGGCGACCGGCTCGAGGAATTTCTTCTTCTGGGCCTCAGCGCCGAATTTGGTGATCGGGGCCGAGCCGAGTCCGTTGTGGGCGGCAATCGCCAGCGCCGTGGACCCGCAGCCCCAGCCCAACTCCTCGATGGCAATTGCCGCGCTGACGGCGTCCACGCCCGCGCCGCCGTACTCTTCGGGAACGTTCAACCCCAACAGGCCGAGCGGCCCCATCTTTTTGACCGCCGCCCAGTTGAACTCCCCGGTTTCGTCCACTTCGCGGGCCTTGGGCTTGACCTCGGCGGCCACGAAATCGTGGACGGCTTTCTGCCACATGCGTTGTTCCTCGTTCAGATCGAAATCCATGCACTGCCTCCTTTGGTGTCCTTGCTTTGGTCCAGGGTTGATGTAACCGCCCGGCGCACCGGCCAGGCGGTTATAACGTGATCACTTAACTTCCGTCTTCATCTGTGTCTTCCCGGTCTTCGATGGCTTCGAACTCCACGCCTTTTTGGAACTCTTCCAGCAGGGATTGGGCATCGGCGAGCCGGTCTTTCGGCACGAAGACCTGGACGACACTCAACGCGCCGATATTGAGCGGATATACGGTGTGCCCGGCCCCCTCCTGGATGAGCTGGACGGGAACCCCTTCGGCTTCGAGGAAGGATTTCAGCATTTCGGCCTCCAGGCGGCCGTTGATCTCATCGAGCAGTTCCCAGGTGAGTTCGCTCATCATAACCTCCAGGTGACGATAAACAGGATGGTAAATAGGGTGCTGACGATCAGTTGGCGCACGCCGATGGCCGTGGGCTTGAACCCCACCGCCGGACGCGCCAGCGCGCCGTAGAGGGTCTCGGCAAATTGCAGCAGGTAGGGGACGGCTATCCATAACGGGAGCAGGCCGGAAAGTCCCGCAGCGAGCGTGACGACGAGGTTGAATCCGGTGTAGAGGAGGGCGCGGCCTCCCAGGCGCAGGCGGACATCCAGCGGCGGGAGGTCCTTCCACTCGCGCTGATCGAGGCGCAGGTAGGCGTAGACGATGCTGGCGGCGGATTGGAGCCAGGTCAGCACCCAGAGCGCCCAGCCGAGCGGACGGTATTCGCCGACCCCGAGCCAGTACGCGGCCGGGGCGACCAGGGACAGGACGCCGGTCGCCAGGATTTCGACGCCCGCCTGGCGGCGCTCCTGCCGGCGGCTGACCAGGTAGAGATGCCAGGCAAAGACCAGCACGCCCGGCACGGCCAGGAACAGCACGTAGGAATCGCCTACCGCAACCAGTTCGCCGATGCCGAGCAGGATGAGGATGCCGTAGAGCATCATCCAGAAACGGGCGGCGGGCAGGTCCTTCCGGGAGCGGCGGCCGGCATAGGCTTTGACGGCGACCGCCACCGGCTGGCGGATGAGGAAGGCCGCCATGGCTGCGACGGTGAGGGCGAAGGAGGATGCGGTGTATTTTCCCCCGGCGAAAATGCCGATCAACAGCGGGCTGAGGATGAAGACCCACGAGCCGTGGTCTTGCGGCAGGGCGATGTGGCGTTTGAAAACGGATGCCATGTCCTCATTATACCCAGGGCGGTCGAAAATTGCGCTTTTTTAGAAGGGAAGACGCGCAATTTTCGACCGTGGGAATCATATATTCTTATTTGCCCCGAACCAAAACTCCCACAGGTCACCAAACTTCGGGAGTTTTGTCATTTTTCAGGGCTTGGGATGGCTGCAAAGCAGGCATTCTCTCTTTTGGGGGTCTGCGAACTGTTCTTCCCACAAGGCGCGCAGTTTTTCGATCTCGGGGGTTTCCGCCAGGTTCCGGTCCTGGTTTGCGGCCACGGCATCCAGCAGGATCTTCATGTCCTGTTCGATTTCGGGCAGGAGCGCCAGCCAGTCTTTCCTGGCGTTGGCGATGAAAATGTTCTTCGGGGAGCGGCTGTAGCGGTCATACCAGTGCGGCGGCGCGATGGACAGGACCCAGTCCGGGAGCCTGGCGGTCAGGCTTTCGAGCGTCAGGAGCATCTGGTCTTTCAGTTTTTCGACCCGGGTCACGGCGCAGATGCTCCTGAGGATGTCGGTGATCCCCGGCAGGTCGGGGGGCGCTTCCGGCAGGAGAAGCCGCGCCGAACGGCTGGCCAGGGTGATGAAGGTATCCTGGTAGGAAGGGTTCGCGAACAGCCAGCGGCGGAATTCGCACAGGGTGGACGGCGGGATGTTCGGGAAGCCCAGGTGCCAGCGGACGGCGCACCGCAGGTCGGCCCTTTTACGGACCATGTCAACCATCTGCTCGTCCGTGACTTGTTCCAGGAATTGGAAGTAGGTGAGCAGGGCGTAAACGTAATTGGGGATGGTGGTCCGCTCCGAGGGGCTTTCCAGCGAGGTTTCGTCCAGCAGGCCGCGCACGACGATTTCGAGCGCGTCACCAAGCCGGACGTAAGGATTGTCCTTTCCGTAGTCGTCCAGCGCCACTCGGACCGTGTCCGGGGGGATGGGCGGGATGGAGGGTGAGGCGTTCCTGTATTTTTTCATGATCTGGGAACCTGGCAGTTGCGCCCGGAGGAGCCGCGCCCAAAGTATACAACAAAAATTTACGGTCTGTGGAGTTTTCGATTGTGGATTTACTTGCTGAAATCCAGCAGCCCGTTTTCCTCGGCGTAATTGACCAGCTCGACCCGGCTGGAACGTCCCAGCTTGGCCGACAGGTTGGCGCGGTGTCCCTCGACCGTCCGGGGGCTGATGCCGAGTTCGTCCGCGATCTGGCGGTTGGTGTAGCCGCGCGCCAGCAATTTCAGGACGACGATCTCGCGCTGGGTCAGGACATCCAACGCGACCTGGGCGTGCCTGGGGGCTGTAGCCGGAGAAATGTCCTTGACGAAGAAGCGGGTCAGCGCCGGATGGACGTACATATCGCCGGAGCGGATGGCCCGGATCGCATTGAGCAATTCCGATTCGGCGGCGCGCTTGACGATGTATCCTGCCGCGCCGGAGCGGATGGCCTCCTTGAGCAGGCTCTCGTCTTCGTGGACGGTCAGGATCAAGACCTTGACATCGGGATTGCGCTGGCGCAGCTGGCGGGTCGTCTCGATCCCGTCCATGCCGGGCATGCTCAAATCCATCAGGATGATATCCGGCTTGAGCGTCTCGTTCTTTTCCAGCACTTCATAACCGTCCCCGGCCTCTCCCACCACTTCGATCTCGGAGACGCCGTTGAGGAGCGCCCTCAAGCCGGCCCGGATAACCCCGTGGTCGTCTGCAATCAAGAGTTTAATCGCCAAATGGCACCTCCACGACTATCGTCGTCCCTATCCCGCGGGTGCTTTCGAGGATCATCTTCCCGCCGATCTGTTCGGTGCGCTCCCGCATCCCAATTATACCCAGGTGCTCGGGGGAACTGAGTTCGCGGGTGCCGAATCCCCGGCCGTCGTCTTCGATGATCAGCACCAGCTTGTGGTCGCGATGCTCCAGGATGATGTCTGCCCGGGTGGCCTTGGCGTGACGGATGATGTTCGTCAGCGCTTCCTGGACGATGCGGTAGAGCGCCGTTTCGATATTTTCCGGGATGCCAAGCTCGTTCGAAAAGCCCAAAGCCCGGAACCTGGCCTTCAACCCGGATTGCTGGCGCACGTTGTCCACCAGGTTCTTCAGCGTGGCGATCAAGCCCAGATGGTCGAGGCTGGCGGGCCGCAGGTTCATTGCCAGCCGGTGCAGGCTTTCCATCACGTTGTCGGTGGTTTCGCGCAACTCGGCCACGTGGGCGATCACATTCTTCGGATGGGTGGCGTCCTTTTCGAGCAGGCGCAGCCCCAGCTTGAGCGAGGTCAGGGCCTGGCCGGTCTCGTCGTGCAGTTCACGGGCGATCTCGCGCCTTTCGGTTTCCTGGACTTCGACGAGGCGGCGCGACAACATCTGTAAATGCTCCCGCCCGGCGCGTACCTGTTCGAACAGCCAGGCATTCTGCATGGCCACAGCGGCCTGGCTGACGACAGCCTGGGCGATCTGTGAATTCTGGCTGCTGATCGAGTTGATTTCGGCGCGGATGACGATCACTACGCCGATGACCCGGTCCTTGGTCTCCAGCGGGAGGCTCAACAGGCAGCGCACCCGGTCGAACTCCTGGGGCGCTTTCCAGTCCGGGTCCTGGTCAACATCCGGGACCAGTACGGTCTCCCGTTCGAGTATCTGCCCTTCGATCAGCGCTCCCCATTTCACCTCGATCAGGGAATTTACCTCGTCAACGAACAGGGGACAGGCCTCCGAGTCGCGGATCGTCCGGGCGTGGTAACGCGATTCTTCCTCGGAGAGAACGATCAGCGCTGCGTCGTAGGGGATGGCAATTTTCAGGAAATCGAGCAGCACTTCGAGCACCGATTCGAATTCCAGGGTTTGGGTCAGGGCGGTGCTGGCCGCGCTCAGGGTCTCGGCGTTGAGGCGGGCCTTTTGCTCCGCCGCGTAGAGGCGCGCATTCTGGATGGCGACCGCGGCCGGGGTGGCAAATGCCCTGAGCATGCCCGTCATTTCGGGTTTGAACGCGTTCGGGACATCACTGTTCAAGTTGATGATCCCGATGACCTGCCCGCTGACCGTGAGCGAGGCGCACAGGGCCGAGCGGATCCAGTCGGAACTTTGGGCGGCCTGCCAGTTCGGGTCCAGGGTCGTGTCGGGGATGATGACCGACTCCTTTTTCTCGCAGACCAGCTTCCAGAGCGGGAAAGAGTCGAGCGGGACGGTATCCCCCGGCGATCCCGCAGCCTTGGGGTAGCTCGTCTTCCCCAGTTGGCGGGCGATGACCGCCTGCCTGTCCTGCACCAGGATGACGGCGACCGCCGTGGCCGGGATGACGCGCAGCGCCTGTTGCATGATCTGGTCGAGCACGCTGGTCAGGTCGAGGCTGGTGTTCAGGGCGATCAGGGACTGGACCAGGCCCTCCGCCAGCAGGCGCTGCCGGTGCTCGGCCTCGCTCATCAGGAGCAATTCTTCGTTGGCTTTCGTCCGCTCGGCGACCAGGTTTTCCAGTTCCTTGTAGCTGTTCTGGAGGGCGGTTTCCGCTTTTTCCTTGTTGGCGATCTCTTTGATGAGGGGGCGGAGCGAAAAGTAATACAGGAGCGGGAATATCAGCAAAACCATGATACTGGAATCGACCAAAGTAGTGAGCCAGTATGACGGGATATCCAGGTAATATATGATGACCATCGCCACCACTTCGGCAAAGAAAATGCCGACCAGGGTCGTCAACAACGCCCGGTATTGGGTGGAATATTTCGACAGGGGGTGCATACTGGCCTGATCCGTGGTTTGCTCGGTGGTACTATCCATATTCAATGACCAACTCTAAAAAGGGATGCGCTCGCTCGTTCGGGTTTGTCCCAAGGCAATGGTTTCGGGATTTTTGGGAGGTGGGGGAAAACCATCTGGACCTGATGGGTGTGAATTATACAATACTTGTTCCCGCCCGCGGGTGCGTCGAATTGCCTCATAAAAAAAGTAACTTTGTAAAGGATCGTTGCCTCAAAAAAGATGTTACTTTCCAACAGTATATCAGCGCTGTTGGAGGAGCATATGATGAGTCAACGAAGCAAACGCGAGTTATT
>JBMOMN010000054.1:0-39252 GCA_049324115.1 Chloroflexota bacterium | reverse complement strand
CAAATCAAGGCGTTTTCCCTTTGAGCGCCTTCGTGTCCCTTTGTGTTTAGGTTCTTTCCCGCTAATTGCGCAAGAGCCGGGTGTGTGCAAATCGAAAACCACAAATCCCGTTAGAAGCAGGAAAAATCCGCGAAAATTCGTGAAACATTGGTATCGAAACTGAACCCAAATGTCCGGTAGAGAAGGCCCCACAAAATAAAACCGCCTGTTACCAGGCGGTTTGCGGGATCAGAGACGCAGCCGGCTACACCGGGAGGGGAAGCCCATTCTTCTTGAAGATCTCTTCGATGCCCATCGTGTGGCTGCAATACTCACGGGTTTTGAAAAATTCGCAGTCGCACGACCAGGCCCCTTTTTCGAACTTGACCACGTGGTGGTTGTTCTCGCCGTCAATGCGGATGGTGAAGGCTTCAAAATGGAAACGATGTGGTTCTTCTGCATAGCGTTTGGCTTTTTCGATTTTGCCGATCATCCCAGAATCCATCTTTTCATCTCCTTTTTTAGATAAGAAAAAGCACGCGAAGAACCGCGTGCTCTATCAACGAAACGGGGATTTTCTCGAAAACTCGCATAAGCGTCAATCCTGATCACGAGTATAGTGCTATTCAAGTCTGGAGTCAACCCGCAGGTGAAAATCGTATGAGAATCGCAAGGCAATTGTCAATCAATCGGCGGTTGCCCCGGCCAGGATGGGTTCGTCGCCGTTGTAGGCGCGCAGTTGCGGCCACTTGCGGGCGATCAGGGCTACGCCGAGGATACAACCGATCCCGCCGGAGACGATGGCGAACGGCGCGCCGAAGAGTTGGGCCACCACCCCGGCCTCGATCTCGCCCAGTTGCGGGCCGCCCTGGAAGAAAATCTGGTTGACGCTGGTCATGCGCCCGCGGATCTCGTCCGGGGTTTGCAACTGGCGGATGGTGTTGCGAATGATGGTGCTGACCGAGTCGGCCGCGCCGGTGACGGCCAGGGCAACCCAGGCCAGGACAAAGACCGGCGAAAGGCCGAAGACGACGGTCGCGGCCCCGAAAACGACCACCGAACCCAGGAACAACGGTCCCTGGCGGCGCAGGTCCGGGAGCTGCGAGACGACCAGGGCCGCCAGCACCGCCCCCACCGATTGCGCCGCCGACAGCCAGCCATACTCGACCACCCCGACGCGCAGCACGTCACGGGCCACGATCGGCATCAGGGTGTTGGCCGAAGCGAAGAACGTGGCAATGAAATCCAGGATCATGGTCGAAAAAATGATCGGCCTGCCCAGGATAAAGCGGATGCCGTCCGTGATCGAGGCGAAACTCACCTTTTTGGCCTTCTGGTCGAACTTCTGGGGGATGTTGCCGATCAGGGCCAGGGCCAGGATCACCGCCAGGAACGAGGCGGCGTTGATGTAATAGACCGCCTCCTGCCCCCAGGCGGAAATCGCCAACCCCGACAAGGCCGGGCCGATCACCGAACCGGCCTGGAAGGCTATCGAAGTCATGCTGAAGGCGTTCGGCAGGTCTTTGGCCGGGACCAGGTTGGGGACCAGGGCCTGGCGCGCCGGCCCGTCGAAGGCTATCGCCACGGCCTGGATGGCGGTCAGCGCGTAAATGTGCCAGAGCGAGATACGCCCGAAATCGGTCAACAGGCCGAGGGTCAGGGCGGTGAGGGCGGCAAAAGTCTGGGTGATGAACAGGATCTTGCGGCGGTTGCGCGAATCCGCCATCGCGCCGCCGATCAGCGAAAAGACGATCACCGGCAGGATGCGGGCCGCCCCGATCCCGCCCAGGGCGATGGGTTGGTCGGTCAGTTCACGGATGTGCCAGAACAAAGCCCAGATCTGCATCTGGGTCCCGGCGATGGAGATCAGCAGGCCGAGCCAGAGCAGGAAGAAACGGGGATATTTGAGGGATGGAGGGATGTGCATTTCAGGATTCAGTGTTCGGTATTCGGTATTCAGTTTTCAGCATTCAGTTTTGGGCGCGCGGTTCAACCGGTTTACGTTCCCCAATCACGCAGGTAGAGAAAATCGTAACCGATGGTACGGTTGGTCAGCTTGGCAACCGGCGGCATCATGCGCTTGAACTGGTTGCGGCGGACGCGCTCGACCACCTTGCGGACGAACGCCTCATCGAACCCGGCCTCGACGCATTCTTCCGGGCTGTAGCGGTGGTCCACCAGCAGGAAGAGCAGCCTGTCCACCTCGGCGTAGGTGAAGCCCAGCTCGCCTTCGTCGGTTTGCCCGGCCCACAGGTCGGCGGACGGGGCCTTGTCCACGATCTCGGCGGGGATGCCCATCGCCCGGCTCAACTGGCGCACCTGGGTCTTGTACAGGTCGCCGATGGGATTGAGGGCCGAGGCCGAGTCGCCCCACAGGGTGGTGTAGCCGAGCAGCAGTTCGGTCTTGTTGCCGGTGCCGACCACCAGCCCGCCGAAGGCTTCCGACTGGTCGTAGAGGACGATCATCCGGGTGCGGGCCATGGCGTTGCCCCGCCGGACTTTGGCATCCGCAGGCATTTTTTCGATCAGCGGATCCACCATGCCGGTGATCTCGAACGTGAGCGACTGGACGCCGAGCTGTTCGATCAGCGTCTGGGCGTGGGCGAGCGATTCGGGACTGGAGGCCTGGTACGGCATTCGGACGGCGAGCACGTTCCGAGGGCCGAGGGCTTCGGCCGCCAGCGCGCAGGACAGGGCCGAGTCGATCCCGCCAGACACGCCGACGACCGCTCTCGAGAAACCAGCCCGGGTGATCTCGCTGCGGATGAACTTGGTCAGGATGGTGCGGGCGAGGGTGGTGTTGATGGTTAAGTCAGTCATATCAAAGCCACGCAATCCAGATAATCGAATGGCAGTTTTTATTCACGTTCGCGGTCCTTTCGGCGCTCATCCAATAATTTTGCCAGCAATCCCTCGCCTTTGCCACTGCCGCGCAAGGCTTCCACAATATCATCCGGGATTGGGATTATGGTGATGGCTTTTCCGTTATCAAACCAGGCCAGCTTGGCTCCTTTCTTAAGATTGTATCTTTTCCTGATTTTAGCGGGAATAACGGTCTGCCCACGTTGTGTAAGAGTTGTTTCCATAACTAATCCTGTTTTTGCAAGATTCTATTCAATTCCTTCTGCACCAGTGCCGTCCTTTCATCCCGCAGCAGCGGCAGGCGGGAGCGGGTGCGGTGCAACTGGTTCAGGTCAATCTGGGCCAGGGTCACGGCTTCCTCGAAATACGGACCCTGCGCCACCAACTGCCCGTCCGGGTCGAAGATGGTCGCCCCGCCCCAGAAGTGGAGTCCGTCCTCGAAGCCGACCCGGTTGCTGTGGACGACGAAATTGGTGAACACGCTGGCATAAGCCCGGTTGATGTGCTCCACCCAGCGGGCCGATTCGAGTTTGCTCTCGTCGCTCAAGCCGCGTCCCGGCGAGGCGGAGGTGAACAGCAGGATGTCCGCTCCATCCAGCCAGAGCAGGTACGGTGGTGAGGCATGCCAGAAGTCTTCGCAGATGAGCACGCCGACCCGCCCGAAGCGGGTGTCGAAAGCCCGGATGGCGTCACCCCAGGCAAAGAAACGGCCTTCGTCGAAAAGGCCGTAGGTGGGCAGGTAGACCTTGTGATGCACGTGCAGGATTTCGCCCCGCGACAGGTAGGCTGCCGCGATGTAAAAGCGGTGACGGCTGTCTTCGTCCACGAAGCCGACGACCATATCAAGGTCACGGCTGGCTTCGAGCAGGTGGCGGAAGGTCGGGTCGTCGGGAGAAGGCCTCCGGCTGACACCCGGCGTGATGTCCTGGAGCGTGTACCCGGTCAGGGAAAGTTCGGGGAAGACGATCAGGTCGGCGCCGTCCTGCCGGGCCTGGCGGGTCATCGCCAGGTGCTTCTCAAGGTTGGCGTCCACGTCTCCCAGCTTGGTGCTGATTTGGGCAAGTGCGAGGTTAAGTTTCATGGTGTGTCCGAATTTGGGATAGGCGGCTGAATCTTACCACTAAAACAAAAACCCTTGAGCCTTCCAAAGCTCAAGGGCCGTCGCTTTCACCGCTCATTGCCGGGTTTACAACACGCTCAACCTGAACTCTGCCAGGTTCTTCTCCAGGATGCGCTTGCAGTAGTTCCCGATATCGGTCTCGGCGATGCGGTAGAAAATGGTCTGACCGTTGCGGCGGGTATCGAGAATATCCGCCGCCTTCATCAGCCGCAGGTGCTGGGAGGTGTTCTGCACCGACGATTCGATGGCTTCGGCAATATCATTGACCGACATCTCATTCTCCATCAACAGCCAGAAGATCTGGATGCGGTTGGCGTGGCTGAAAATACGGTAAATCTCGGCTTGCGATTCAGAGAGTTGTTTGACATCCGGCGCGATCACTCGGCATCTCCAATTCCGGGTTACATTCCAATATTACACAAAACGCCCAACTTGTGCAACATTTCACTATTGACATCCGCTCCCGAATATTCTATAATTCAATTAGTCAATTGATTACTTGAATATTGTACCACATTCGAACATTGCAGGCAGGGATTTGGGTCGCCAAATCCGCGTCTTGTGGAAGCATCGGATACTGTCGGGGACGGTATCCGTTTTGTTTTCAGGAGGCAGCATGGTTTCTACAGAATTACTCCGCCGCTATCCCCTGTTCGCAGGCCAGAACCATTACATGCTGGAAGAGATCGCCATGCTCGGCAGCGAAGTGACCAAAGCCGAGGGCGAATGGCTCTTCCACGAAAACGAGGAAGCCACAAAACTCTACCTCGTGCTGGACGGCGCGGTGGCTTTGACCGTGTTCGTCTACCTCAATGGCGAAGAACAGCACCTCGCCACCTCGCACTCGCTCGGCAAGAACGAGATCGTCGGCTGGTCGGCCATCGTGCCGCCTCACCAGTACAAGGTCGGGGCGCGGGCGGTCAGGGAGTCGCATCTGCTGGAGATTGACGCCGTGCCGCTGCGCCAGCTCCTGGACGACAATCCTGAATACGGCTACCACTTCCTGCGCCAAATCGCCGAGGTAGTCAGCGACCGCTTCATGCTGGTCAACATCCAGATCATGAGCCTGATGGCCGACAAAGAACCCAGGCTCACAGCCGGATAAACCCGTTCACCCACGCCCTCCCGCCCACGGGGAGGGAAGATTTGGAGGAATTATGCTCGCAACCGAACTCGACGAAAGACTCTCCACCAGCCAGGTATTCTGGAACAGCCTGATGGAAATGCCGGGCGGGGAAAAGATCCGCCAGTGTATCCAGTGCGGGACCTGTACGGGCGTTTGCCCCTTCGGGCGCTGGATGCAGACCACGCCGCGCAAGATCATTGCCGCCCTGCGGATGAACGAATTCGAAGACATCCTCGCCTCCGATACCGCCTGGATGTGCGTTTCCTGCTACGCCTGCGCCAAAGTCTGCCCGCAGCAGCTCCCGCTCACAGACGGGTTGATGTTCCGCTTGAAGGAAGAATTATTGCTGACCGGGAATGTCCCCACCGAATTGCAGCTTGCCCTGGAGAACTCCCGGCGCTACGGCAATCCGATGGGAGAATCCCCCAAGAAGCGCTCAGCCTGGACCGAGGGGCTTGATCCGCCGGTCCCGGTCTTGCGCGAAACCCGGAAGCCGGTGGACGTGCTTTGGTTCGTGGGCGATTTCGCATCCTACCACCCGCAAGGACAGCAGGCCGCCCGCGCCCTGGTCAAAGTCCTGCGCGCCCTGGGCGTCAATTTCGGCATCCTCGGCCCGGACGAGGTCAGCGACGGCGATTCGCAGCGCATGGCCGGGGAACGGGGACTGTTCGAGTGGCTCGCCATCCGCAACGGGGCGCACTTCATGCGGAGCAATTTCAACCAGATCATCACCACCGACCCGCATGCCTACAACGCCATCAAGAACGAATATCCCTCGCTGGAGATCAACTACCCGGTCCAGCACTACACCGAATTCCTGTACGAACGTCTCGACCAGTTGAAGCCGCTGCTGACGAAGAAGATCAGCGCCACCGTCGCCTACCACGACCCCTGTTACCTGGGACGGGTGAACGGCGTCTACGACCCGCCGCGGGAATTGCTCAAGGCCATCCCCGGGGTGCGCCTGGTCGAGATGTCGCACCACCACGACAGTAGCCTGTGCTGCGGCGGTGGCGGCGGCGGGATGTGGCTGGACGGCTTCCAGTGGGACCAGTCCAAGTCCCGCCTGTCCGAATGGCGCATCCGGGAGGTGGTTATATCGAAGACCGTCGAGGACTTCATAAGCGTGATCGGGGCCGAGGACAAAAATCGCCGCAAGGCAGGGCAACCGACGCTGCTCCCCGAAGAAACCATCCTGGCGGTCGCCTGCCCCTACGAGAAGCCGCGCTTCACTGACGCGACCAAGACCATCGAAGAAGCGAAGACCGTGCGCGTGATGGACATCGCCGAGCTGCTGGCCAATGCGATGTAAATGAGTTCGGAGTCCAACGTCTCCTGACGTTGGAAAGCAAAGACTTGAGACTTTGCACTCCGCATTTATAAAGGAGCAAGAGTATGAACATCATTGTTCCCGTCAAAATGGTCCCCGACCTGGTCGAGGAACTTACGATTGACCCGGGCGGCGCAGCCCTGGATACGGCCTGGATGCGCCTGATCCTGAACGAATTCGATGACCACGCCATCGAACAGGCCATCCTGCTCAAGGAGCGGGTCGGCGGACTGGTCACAGTCATCGCCCCCGAAGCCGCGGACGTGGACGACGCCCTGTTCACCGCCGCCGCCAAAGGCGCAGACCGGCTCATCAAGCTGACCGGCGAAACCGGCTCCATCAACAGCCATGCCCTGGCCCGCGCCCTGGCTGCCGTCATCCAAACCGAAACCCCCGACCTGATCCTGACCGGCGTGCAGGCCCACAACGACCTGGACGGGCAGGTCGGCCCGCTGCTGGCGGAGAGCCTGTCCATGCCTTACGTCGGCTACGTGTCGTCGGTCAAGATCGAAAACAGGATGGCGACCGTCAAAAAGGAATACCCCGGCGGACTGCTGGCTGAGTTCATGGTCGAGCTGCCCGCCGTGCTGGGCATCCAGGCTTCGGACGAACCGCCGCGCTACGTGGCCTTCACCAAGGTCCGCCAGGCGATGCAGGCAACCAAAATCGAGGAACAGGACATCGGCGAATTGGACATAAGCGGAAGCGCAGCCGTCAGCCGGATGTTCCAGCCCGAGGTCAAGGAGCGGGCCGAAATGCTCGAAGGCGATTCGGATGCGGTGGCCGCCCGCCTGGTCGAGATCATGCAGGAGTATGGAGTATTGTAGGCACTCCCGCAATTGGAGGTAACTATGAGCGAAAATATTCTCGTCGTCACCGAGCACCTGCAAGGGCGCGTGCTCGATATAACTTACGTCATGCTGGCAGGGGCGCGCCGGTTGGCCGAACAGACCGGCGGCAAGGTCATCGCCGTCTTGCTCGGCTACAAGGCCCAATTCCTGACCCAGGACTTCGGGGCCGACAAAGTCCATTCGTATGACCGCCCATCGCTGGAGCACTTTTCCCCGGATGCGTACCTGCGGGTGCTCGAAGCCGAGATCAACGCGGAACAGCCCCGGGCCGTATTGCTCGGCCACACCACTATCGGCATGGACGCAGCCAGCGGACTCTCGGCCCGCCTGCACCTGCCGCTGGTCAGCCAGGCGCAGCGCTTCGACGGGTCGAACTTCGTCAGCCAGATCTGCGGCGGGAAGATCATGGCCGAAGGCCCGCTGCCCGAACCGACGGCGCTGGTCACGATGGTCCCCGGCGGGTACAGGCCGGAAGACGGCCAGGGACGGAATCCGCCCATTTTGGAGAAGCAGGCCCCCGGTCTCGAAGGGATGCGGGTGCGGTTGTCGCATTTCATCGAGCCTGAAGCCGGGGACGTGGACATCGCCAAAGAATCCGTCCTCGTCTCCGTCGGGCGTGGCCTGCAGAACCAGAACGACCTGGAACTGGTCGAGCGGCTGGCCAAGGACCTGCGCGGGACGGTCAGCGCCTCCCGCCCGCTGGTGGACAAGGGCTGGCTGCCGACCTCCCGGCTGGTCGGAAAATCCGGCAAAGCCGTCAAACCGAAGATGTATCTGGCCCTGGGCATCAGCGGCGCGCCCGAACACGTGGAAGCCGTGACCGGCAGCAACCTGATCGTCGCCGTCAACACCGACCCGAACGCCCCGATCTTCAACGTGGCGAAGTACGGCGTGGTGATGGACATGTACGAACTTATCCAGGCGCTCAGCAACGCGCTCGAACAGGAGGCGCACGCGGCCTGATCGCAACAAGGAGGCAGCCATGCCAGAACGAACCGACTTCTGGGGCATCCCGCACACCTGGGGCGACCCCGCCATTTACGTCTACACCCTGATGGGGTTGGCCGCGCTTGTGCTGCTGTGGCGCTTCTACCGGCAGGCCAGCTGCTGGTGGAAGATCGGGCGGCCCGAAAACCGCCGCGACAGGCCCCTGCTGCGCCTGTGGAAGGTCATCCAATACGCCATCCTTCAGGGAAAAGTGCTGCGCCAGCGTTACCCCGGCCTCATGCACCTGGGGCTGGCCTGGGGCTTCTTCGTCTTTTTCCTCGGCACGGCCCTCGCCACCATCGACTCGCACTTCATCAAGTTCCTGCAAGGGAACGCCTACCTGCTCTACAAACTCGCCCTGGACCTCTTCACGGTCCTCTTCCTGGTTGGGGCCGGGATGGCCTTCTACCGCCGCTATATCCAACGCCCCGCCCGGCTGACCTTTGGTCCGGGGTTCACCTGGTCGCTGGCGCTGACCAGCCTCATCGTCCTGGCCGGGCTGGCTGCCGAGTCGCTCCGGCTGGCGGTCGAACGTCCCGCCTGGGCCTGGTGGACGCCTGCCGGATGGCTGCTGGCCCAGGCCTGGATCGCGGCCGGCATCCCCGGAACCATCCTGACCAACTGGCACCTCGGCCTGTGGATTTTCCACCTGCTGATCGTCGCCGCGACGCTGGTGACGCTGCCCGTCGGCACGCTGCTCCACGTCCTGACCGCCCCGCTCAATATCTTCTTCGCCAAACTGGACCAGCCGGCCGGTTGCCTGTCCCCCGTGCCCCTCAGCGCCGAGGGGAAACCCGTCTACATCCGCGCCCTGCGCGACCTGACCTGGCAGCAGCTACTCGCAGCCGAAGCCTGCACCGAGTGCGGGCGCTGCCAGGACGCCTGTCCGGCCTACGCGGCGGGCGCGGCCTGCAACCCCAAACAACTCATGCTCCACATCCGCACCGCCCTGCGCCGTGACGGGGCCTCCCCCCTGCTCGACGATAAAACCATCAGCCCCACCGCCTTGTGGACCTGTACCACCTGCGCTTCCTGCCGCCAGGAATGTCCCGTCCTGATCGAACACCCCGACACCATCGTAGACCTGCGCCGCAGCCTGGTGATGGACGGGCGGGTGGACGCCGAACTGCAAAAAACCCTCGACAACCTGGGCCGCTACGGCAACTCTTTCGGCCAGTCGCCCCGCCTGAGAGCGCGCTGGACCCAGGGCCTGCCCCCCATCCCCGACATCCGCCGCCAGCCCGCCGAATTTCTCTGGTTCGTTGGCGATTACGCCTCCTACAGCGCCACCCTGGCCGGCGTCACCCGCAAGACCGCCGAAGTCTTCCAACACGCCGGCCTGGATTTCGGCCTGTTGTACGACGCCGAGCAGAACGCCGGCAACGACGTGCGGCGCGTGGGCGAGGAGGGATTATTCGAAATGCTGGTCGAGAAGAACCTGTCCACGCTGGAACGCTGCCGGTTCGAAAGCGTGGTGACGACCGACCCGCACACCTTCAACACTTTGAAAAACGAATACCCGCTCAACGGGGATCATCACGTCCTGCACTACGCCTCGCTCCTGGACGATTGGCTGGCTGCCGGCAAACTGAAGTTATCCCGCCGGTTGGGTTACACCGTCACCTACCACGACCCCTGTTACTTAGGCCGTTACAACGACATTTACGACGCCCCGCGGCGGGTCATCGCGGCGACGGGCTGCAAACTGGTCGAAATGCCCCGTCATGCCGACCGGGCCACCTGTTGCGGCGCGGGCGGCGGGCGCATCTGGATGCAGGAAGGACAGGTGGCCGAGCGCCCCAGCGAATCCCGCATCCGCGAGGCCGCCGCCCTGAGCGGAGTCGAGGCCCTGGTCGTCGCCTGCCCCAAAGACGTGACCATGTTCGGCGACGCGGTCAAAACCACCGGCTACGAGAACCGGCTCCAGGTCAAGGATTTGATCGAATTGGTGTACGAGGCGATGTAAGACAAACCACATAAAAACTTCGGAAGTCTGCCGTATCGCGACCCAATCCAGGTGTCTTCCAAAAGACTTCCGAAGTTTGTCAGTAGCGCAATTTGTCAGTAGCGCAAATTGGCAATTTGCGCTACGAACACAAAACGCGCCCTTGCGGACGCGTTCTTGTTCTGGCGGAGAGGGTGAGATTCGAATGTCATCTCCTGAATGGAGGCCCAGGGTAGAACACCAAACGCGCCCTCGCGGACGCGTTTTCGTTCTGGCAGAGAGGGTGAGATTCGAATGTCATCTCCTGAATGGAGGCCCAGGGTAGAACACAAAACGCGCCCTCGCGGACGCGTTCTCGTTCTGGCGGAGAGAGTGGGATTCGAACCCACGGTAGACACGGGGCCTACAACGGTTTTCGAGACCGTCCCATTCAACCACTCTGGCACCTCTCCCAATGCGAGCGGTATTATACCCGATTAAATTGGTTCTTCCATTTTTACAGGGAAATCCTTTTGAAACTCGAAGGAACACGAAGGTAACGAAGGAAGACGCTCGTAAAATGGGCCGCTTTTCCTTTGTGTGTACTTTGTGCCCTTTGTGTTGAGGCTTTTCCCGCCCAATGTGGGAGAGCCATTAAATATCAACCGATGTGTGCAAATCCGGGTAATGGACTTTGCTCAGGCCGCGTTGGCGCAGGTTCCCGGTCAGGGCTGCGGCGGCTTTCTCCTCGCCGTGAACCAGGAAGATCTGCTTGAGCCGCCCGTCGGCAGCCAGGGCGTATTCGGTCAGTAAATCCTGCCCGGCGTGGGCCGACAGCCCGCCAATGGTCGAGACATCGGCCCGGCGGGTATATTCCATGCCGAAAATGCGCACCCGCTCCTCCCGGTCTGCCAGGCGGCGGCCCAGCGTGTACGGGGCCTGCCAGCCGACGATCAGCACCGTGTTGCGCGAGTCTTCGATGTTGTTCTTGAGATGGTGCAGGATGCGCCCGGCCTCGGCCATCCCTGAAGCGGAGATGATGACCATCGGGTCTTTGCGCTCGTTGAGCGCCTTCGAGTCGTCCACCGACCGGGTGTAGGTCAACCCCTTGAACTCCAGGGCCGGGTGCTTGTACGCCCGCACAAAATCGTGCGTCTCCCGGTCCAGGCATTCGGGGTGGCGCTCGAAAACCTCGGTGGCGTTGACCGCCAGCGGGCTGTCCACGAAGACCGGCAGGCGCGGCAGGCTGCCCTCGGCGATCATCTGGTTCAGGTTGTAGACCAGTTCCTGCGTGCGCCCCACCGCGAAAGCCGGGATGATGACTTTGCCGTTCCGCTCCATCGTCCGTTTGACCACGTCTTTCATCTCGACGTAAGCCTGTTCGGGGTCACGGTGAGACTTGTCGCCGTAGGTGCATTCCATGATCAGGTAGTCCACATCGTGGTCGGGCAGGACCGGGTCACGCAGGAGGGGCAGGCCCCGCCGCCCGATGTCGCCCGAATAGAGCAGGCGGGTCTTGCGTCCCCGCTCCTCGATATCCAGGAGGATGGCCGCCGAACCCAGGATGTGACCGGCATCCACGAAGGTCGCTCTCACGCCGGGCGCAACCTCGACGGTTTGGTTGTACGCCACCTTCTCGAAATGCTCGGCCACCCGGGCGGCATCCTGTTGGGTGTAGAGCGGTTCGACCGGCGGTTTGCCCTGCCTGCGGCGGTGCTTGTTGACGTAAGCCACGTCGCTTTCCTGGATATGCCCGGAGTCACGCAGCATCACGTCCGCCAGTTCCACGGTGGCCGCAGTGGCGTAGATCGGGCCTTCGAAGCCGCTGGCAACCAGGTTGGGCAGGTTGCCGCTGTGGTCAATGTGGGCGTGCGATAGCAGCACCACGTCCAGTTTCGACGGCGGGTGGCGGAAGTTGCGGTTGCGTTCGTAAGATTCCTGCCGCCGCCCCTGGAAGAGGCCGCAATCCAGCAGGATGCGGCTGCCGTTGACTTCGACCAGATGCTGCGAACCCGTCACCGTGTGGGCCGCCCCGTGGAATGTGATTTTCATCCTGTCTCCCTTGATAATTTTTTCGTCACGTTTTGATTGCGGAATGAATTTCGCATTACGAATGGCCGTTCAGGAGTTTGATGATCTGCCCCCCGTAGGTTTCCACCCGCCAGGGAGAACCGGCCATCACCTCGGCCAGTCCCCGGATGTCTTCCGGGCATTTCTCGGCCAGCTCGTGCATGAAGCGCCTGGGCAGGATGACGTCGGACTCGACCCCCAGTTTTTGGGCCGTCCGTTTGCGCCAGTTCTTGAGCAGGTCAATCCGGGCGAGGAAAGCGTCACTGGGACGGTGGTTCGGCGTCCGTTTAACCAGCGGGGCCTCGTCCCCGCGCCGGACGGCCGCCAAAAGCTCCGCCCCGAAGAATCGCACCTGTTTCGAGGTCAGGCCGGCAACCCCCAGGTCCGGTTCGCTGCGGGGCTGGACGGTCGCCAGCCGGAGCAGGGCCTGGTCGCCGATCACCTTGAAGACCGGGCGGTCCAGGCGTTCGGCGATCTTCTCACGCGCTTCGCACAATTCGTTCAGGATGGTCAGTTCACGGGGCGACAATCCCTGGCCCCCGCTCATCTTTTCCCAGGCGGGGCAATCCGACCGGCCGTTGCCGTTCGGCAACTGGCAGGCCAGGCTGAAATCTTCCCTGGCCAGTTCCCAGCGGCCTTTCTCGACAAGTTCGTCCGCCAGGATGTCGCGCAGGCGGATCAGGTAGTGGGTGTCGAGACGGGCGTAATCGCGCATCTCATCGGGCAGCGGGCGGCGGCCCCAGTCGGCGCGCTGCCAGCGCTTGTTGAGCGAGATGCCGAAATTGGCGGTGAGCAGGCTGTCCAACCCCACCGACGAATACCCCAGGATGCGGGCGGCCTGCATGGTGTCGAACAGGTTGGACAGGTTGAAGCCGAAATCCCGCTGCAAACAGATCAGGTCGTATTCCACCGCGTGGAAGACTTTTTCGATCCCCGGGTCGGCAAAAACCGGCCCCAGGGGACTGAGATCGGCCAGGGCCAGCGGGTCTACCAGGTAATCGGTTTCAGGGGTCGAAAATTGGATCAGGCAGACCTGCTCCCTGTAGGCGTACAGGCTGTTGGACTCGGTATCCACCGCGATGCGCGGCTGGCGGGCCAGTTCGTCTGCGAGGCGGTTCAAGGCCTCGGGGCGGGATACCCAGACGGGCGGGGGAAGCCGGTTAGCAGTCATGGGGGTAATTATAGCCCATCATCAAAGAGCCGTTTCTCCATCACCAGCGCATCGCCCCCGTCGTGGTAATAGCGCCGCCAGGTATCTATCACCCGGTAGCCGTTGCGCTCGTACAGCCGGATGGCGTCCAGGTTCTCCGTCCGCACGCACAAGCGCACCCGGGGCGTAGAAAGCTCGGCCTCGCAGCGTTCGAGCAGGGCGCTCCCGACGCCCTTGCGCTGGTACTCCGGCAGGACGGCCACGGTGGCGATCCACGAAAAGCCCTGCGAGCGGCGCGGGTCCCCGGCGATAAACCCGATCATTTGCCCGTCATCCATCGCCTTCAACCGGACGACATCGTTGAACGTCAAGACGGCCACCAGGTCGAATATCGGCCAGGCGTCTTGCGGGAAGCAGATCTTTTCCAGCTTCCGCAGCGGGTTCAGGTCGGTCAGTTTGGCGGGAAGGATGTCCATAAAGGTTGTTTGATTGTACCAAACAAAAAAGGCGGAAAGTTCTGCACTCTCCGCCTTTCGGTTATTCCGGTGGATCACTTGCCCTTGACGAAATTCTCGATCATGCTGGTGAATTCCATCGGGAAGATGTACTTGGTCGAGGGGCTTTGACCCAACGATTTAAGGGTCTCGAAGTATTGCAGGGTCATCGTTTTCTGGTCAACCGTCTTGGCAGCTTCAAAAATCTTTTCCAGCGCGGCCGAGAAGCCCTCGGCTTTCAGGTATTGGGCCTGGCGCTGGCCTTCGGCCTCAAGGATGGCGGCCTGCTTCGAGCCTTCGGCCCGCAGGATGGCTGCCTGCTTTTCGCCTTCGGCCACGTTGATGGCGGCCTCGCGCGTACCGGTCGATTCGGTCACCACGGCCCGGCGGATACGTTCAGCCGACATCTGGCGGTTCATCGATTCCTGGATCTCACGCGGCGGGATGATCTCGCGGATCTCGACGTTGGTCACTTTCACGCCCCAGCGTTCGGTCACTTCGTCCAGGCGGGTGCGCAGCATCGAGTTGATGTGTTCGCGCTCCGAAAGGACGTCGTCCAGGATGATGGCGCCGATCACGGCGCGCAGGGTGGTGGTCGCCATGCCCTGGGCGGCGGCCTCGAAGTTACCCACTTGCAGCACCGACTCGGTCGGGTCGAGCACCTTGTAGTACCAGATGAAGTCCACCGAAATACCGGCGTTGTCCTTGGTGATGGCGGTCTGGTGCGGGATCTCGCGCACCTGCTCGCGCAGGTCTACCTTGACGGCCTTGTCCACCACCGGGATGAGGAAGATCAGGCCGGGACCTTTCGGGCCGACGCAGCGCCCCAGGCGGAAGACCACCAGGCGCTGGTATTCCGGGACGATGCGGATGGCGTTCGCCACAAACATCACGCCCAGCAGCAGGACGACGCCGATCAAGCAAAAGGTGAACGTTGTAAAGACATCCATAGCATTTCTCCTTATTGTGTTAGATTTTTTCCACGATCAGTATAAAACCTTCCCGTTCGACGACGCGGATGGCGCTGCCTGCCGGGATGGATTTCTCGCTGCGAGCCGACCATAATTCCCCCGCCACCTGGACCGAGCCTTCGGAATGGACCTCGGTCTTGGCCTCGCCAACCTGGCCGATCAGCGCCCCCAGGTCGTGCCGGGGGGCGACTTGCATCGCCTGCATGGATTTGTTCAGCGCCAGCCAGGTGAAGCTCCCGGTCAGGAGCGAAGAGACAATAGCCAGGATCGGGTTGACCGCCGGTCCGCCCTGCGAGCCGCGAAACAGGAAGACCGAGCCGATCACGACCGCCAGCACGCTCGCCCCCAGCAGCGCTTCCCGCTGGGGGGTCTTCCGTTTGAAGGCGAAAATGAACGGGACGACACTCAAAGCCAGGACGATGAACGCCCAGGCATTGAATGGCAGGTTGTAAATCGCGTAACCTGCCAGCGCCAGGCAGAAGATTGCCCCGATCTCGAGCGCCCCTGATCCGGGAGAGACGATTGCCAGCAAGCCCATGAACACTCCTGCTACGAGCAAGAGATAGGCAATGTTGGGATCGAGCAAGTACGTTGTCATGGTTTCCATCCTTTACTCGTCAAAATGATTATACAACATGCCGGAAACTTTCCATAATCTTCTACGGCGATTCCCGGGGCCGGTTTCCGGGCCAACTCACGTGAGAGACTGCACAAAGAAATTAACTGCAATTCAATTACGGGTATAATCCTGCCATATTGCACACAAACTTTGCCACGGAGGAACCATGAGCGACAACCTTTTCCCATTTTCCGATGAACACAAGATGATCCGGGATGCGGCGCGGGACTTCGCACGGAAGGAGATCGCCCCGATCGCAGCCGAATTCGACGAAAGCGGGGAATTCCCGATGGCAACCATCAAAAAGATGGGCGAAATGGGATTTATGGGCATCGAAGTGCCCGAAGCCTACGGCGGCGCGGGCATGGATACCCTGTCTTACGTGCTGGCCCTCGAAGAGATCTGCAAAGCCGACGCCGCGCACGGGGTGGTCATGTCGGTCAACAATTCCCTGTATTGCCACGGGATCCTCAAATTCGGCACCGAAGAACAGAAGCAAAAATTCCTGACGCCGATCGCCTCCGGCCAATCCATTGGGGCGTACTCGCTGACCGAACCCATGTCCGGCTCGGATGCGGGCACGATGCGCAGCCGCGCCGTGCGGGACGGGGATTTCTACATCCTCAACGGGCGCAAGTCCTGGGTCACGTCTGGACCTGTAGCCGATTACGTCGTGGTCTTCACCGTCACCGACCCGGCGAAGGGACCCAAAGGCATCACGGCTTTCGTCGTCGAATCCAATACGCCCGGATTTTCGAAAGGCAAAAAGGAACCCAAACTCGGCATCCGCGCTTCGGCCACCAGCGAACTGATCTTCGAGGACTGCCGCGTCCCGGCCGCGAACCGGCTCGGCGAGGAGGGCGAGGGCTTCAAGATCGCCATGACCGTGCTCGACGTGGGCCGGATCGGGATCGCCTCCCAGGCGCTGGGGATCGCCGAAGCCGCCTACGAAGCCAGTGTGGCTTACGCCCGCGAGCGCGAAGCCTTCGGCCAGAAGATCGGCGAATTCCAGGGCATCTCCTTCAAAATTGCCGACATGAAAACCCGCATCGAAGCCTCCCGCCTGTTGACCTACCAGGCCGCGCTGGCCAAGGAACGCTCCAAGACCACCGGCGAGCGCTTCACCATGCAGTCGGCCATGGCAAAACTGTTCGCCTCCGAGACAGCCATGTTCGTCACCCACGCTGCGCTCCAGATCCACGGCGGGATGGGGTACAGCAAGGAACTGCCGGTCGAGCGATATTTCCGGGACGCCAAAATCACCGAAATCTACGAGGGCACCAGCGAAATCCAACGGATGGTCATCTCGCGCAGCGAACTCGGGCTGCGCTAACCGGCCACACCGCAGGAAAACCGATGTCCACTGTCCGCCTATCGGGGGCAAAGATGACCGGGGTCGGCCTGTCATTCTTGCTGGCCTTCGCCGGTCTGTTGCTTTTGCGCCGGGGCCATACCCCGGCCGGCCTGGCCCTGACAGTCGTTGGCATTGCGGCTTTCGTTGCCATCGCCGCAGTCTTGCAGAAATCCCCCATTCCCGAAGGAGATTTCGCCATCCTGAAACCCCTGATCGGGCCGGGGCTGGCCGTCCTGGCCGGGTTGGCCGCCTCCATCCTGGCTATTTATTTCATGGAAACCGGCGCGGCCGGCAAAACACGGGATTACGGCGTCGCAGCCCTGTGGCTTTCCAGCGTCTCCGGCTTGATCGGCGGCGTATTATGGGCTGAGAAATGGCGACCGGTGCGGGCAAATTTCGTCGCCTGGTGGCGGGCCAACCGGCGGGAAATCCTGCTGGTGAGCGGCATTTTGGCGGCAGCGCTCGGGGCGCGGACCCTCCTGCTCGGACAGCACCCCTACCCCTGGTCCGGGGACGAGGCTTCGGTAGGCACCGAGGGGCGGATGATCCTCGCGGGGGCCAAGACCAACCTGTTCGCCACCGGCTGGGCCGGTCAGCCTAATTTTTCCTTCCTCCCCACCGCATTGACCCTGTCCCTCTTCGGCGAAAACCTGATCGGCATCCGCATGACGAGCGCCCTGGCCGGGACGCTGGCAGTGCTGTTCACCTACCTGTTCGCCCGCCGGGCCTTCGACCGCCGGGTCGCCCTCTGCGCGGCGGCCTTCCTGGCGGCTTTCCCGCTGCACCTCCAATTCAGCCGGATCGGGGTGGACAACGTCAACGACAGCCTGATGATCGTGCTGGTGCTGTGGCTGGTGCTTTTGGCGCTCGGATCGGACCGGGTTTCGGTTTACACCCTGGCCGGGGTTGTTACCGGGCTGACGTTTTTCACCTACGTCGGGACGCGGCTGGTGCTGGCCCTGGCCTTTTGCGCCCTCGGGTACGCCGCCGCCACCCGGCGCGGCTTCCTGCGCAGCCGCCTGCTCCACCTGGGATTTTTCAGCCTGGCCGTGCTGGTCACGCTGGCGCCGCTGACGTTCTATTTTGCCCGCCACCCCGACATCTTCATGACCCGCATCGGGCAGGAAGGCATTTTCTTCAACGGCTGGCTGGCGCGCCAAACACAGGAAACCGGTTACGGCACGGCGAAATTGCTGCTTCAGCAGTTCTCGCGCTCGACCCTGGTCTTCATCTCCCAGCCCGCGCCGGGGAATTTCTTCAACTCTCCCCAACCCTACCTGACCATCCTGGGCGCGGTCCTTGGGCTGTTCGGCATGGGCTACGCCTTCCAGCGCCTCCGTGAGACGCCCTTCGCCGTGCTGCTCGGCTGGTTCTGGGCGGTGGTTTTCCTCGGCGGGGTGGCCACGCTCAACCCGCCCGCCAACACACGGATGCTGATGACCGCGCCGGCCGTGGCGATCTTCATCGGGCTGGGGATCTGGGTCCTGGATCAGGTGGCCGCCGGGATGAGGATGCCGGCCAGGGTCGCGGCCTGGCTGGGGATCGGGCTGATCCTGGTCATGTCCATCGAGAACACTGCCTTCTACTTCGGGCGTTACCGCAGCGGCCACTACTTCCAGGATGCGAACTCGGAACTGGGCCTTGAGATCGGGCAAAGCCTCAAGGCCCTCGGCCCGGATTACGACTACTACCTGTTCGGGCTGCCGCGCGTCTTCGCCGGTTTCCCGACGACGGTTTTCCTGGCCCCGGATACCCGGAAATTCGACCTGGCGACCGACGCCATCGAGTTGATCCAAATCCCGGACGGGAGGGGCGCGTTCTTCGCGGCCATCCCGGAAAACCGGGCCGATCTTGACGCCGTGGCCCAAATTTTCCCTGGCGGTGAGATGGTATCGGTGCAGCGCCGGTACATGGACGAAACGCTCTACGTGGCTTACATCCTCCATCCAGCGGACCATGCGCGTCCGTAAGAAAGGAATCATCTTGAAAGCGACCCTGTTCCACACTCACGGCGGCCCCGAAGTCCTCGAATACGCCGACTTCCCCACCCCCGAACCCAAACCCGGCGAGGCGCTGGTCCGGTTGAAAGCCGCGGCCCTCAACCGCGTGGACCTTTGGGTCCGGGAAGGCTGGCCCGGCCTGAAGCTGGAGTATCCCCACATCCCCGGCGCGGACGGAGCGGGAGAAATTGCCGGGTTGGGTGATGGCGTGACCGATTGGAAAATCGGCGACCGGGTGGTGATCAACTCGAACCTGGGCTGCGGCGGCTGTGACTTTTGCCTGGCCGGGCAGGACAACCTGTGCCGCAACTGGCACCTGCTCGGCGAGACGATCCGCGGCACGTATTGCGAATACATTACCCTGCCCGTGCGCCAACTGTTCAAACTGCCGGACGGATTCGACTATCACGCTGCGGCCGCGGCGGCCCTGGTCTATCACACCGCCTGGCATTCGCTGGTGACCCGCGCCGGGCTGAAAGCCGGTGAAACGGTGCTGGTGGTTGGGGCTTCGGGCGGGGTCAATACCGCCAGCATCCAGATCGCCAAATATTTCGAGGCGCAGGTGATCGTCGTCGGCGCCAACGCGGCGAAACTGTCCCTGGCCGAATCACTCGGCTCGGATATCCTGGTTGACCGCTCCAAGGAGGAAGACTGGTCGAAGGCCGTCTTCAAAGCCACCGACCGGCGTGGCGTGGACATCGTCGTGGACAACGTCGGGACGACTTTCCCGCTTTCGATGCGCGCCCTGCGCAGAGGCGGGCGGCTGCTGACGGTCGGCAACACCGGCGGGCCGAAGTTCGAGATTGACAACCGCTACATTTTCAGCAAACACCTGTCCATCATCGGCTCGACCATGGGCACGCTCAAGGATTTCGACGAGGTAATGTCGCTCGTCACCGCGAACCGGCTCAGGGTCCCGCTTGACCGGACCTTCCCGCTGCGGGATGCGGCCGCGGCCCAGTCCCGGCTCGAAAAGGGCGAACAACTCGGCAAGGTCACGCTCGATATTCCGTAACGCGGAAAAGGATTTTGCGTGTTCAAATTTCCTGACCGATTTACTTTTCTCAAAACTGCGGGCGGCTCCCTGCTCGGCGGGATCGCCGGCGCGCTGTTGGGCGGGCTGGCCGGATACGTCGCGGCGAAGTTGCAGCCGGCGGCCACCTTCGGCGACCTCATCTACCCGCTGACCGGGCTGGTGCTCGGCTACGGCGCAGGGACCGGCATGGCCGCCTACCTCACCCACCGGATGCTCAAGGGCCGCAAATCCTTCGCCCGGGCCTTCTTCAGCGCCCTGACCGGGCTGTTTTTGGTAGTCTTCCTGTCCGAGCCGTTGCGCCTGAACCGGGTCCAGCCGTTGATGTGGGCGCTGCTCTTCCTCCTGCCGCCGGTCCTGGCCGCCCTGATGCTCCCCCTCGATTCCTAGACCATCCTGATGAAAAAACGTCTTCACTGGTTCGAAATCCTGCTTGCGATTGCGGTGCTCGTCACGCACGGCTACGTGGCTTTTGCCCCGAACGCCAGCCTGCTGATGTGGTTCCGCAACGACGACGCCTTTTTCTATTTCAAGGTGGCCCAAAACATCGCCGCCGGGCTGGGTTCCACTTTCGACGGGATCGGCCCGGCCAACGGCTACCACCCGCTCTGGATGCTGGTCTGCATCCCGGTCTTTGCCCTGGCGAAGTTCGACCTGTTCCTGCCCCTGCGCCTGCTGGCGGTCATCCTGGCCGGACTCAACCTCGGCACGGGTATCCTGCTTTTCCGCCTGCTCTCGCGTCTCACCCGGCAACCGGTGGCAATGCTGGCTGCGGCTTTCTGGGTCTTCTACCCCGGCATCCACGCCCAGACGACCCAGGGCGGCCTCGAGACCGGCGTCAACGTCTTTTTCCTGGCCTGGCTGCTGTACGCCGTCAGTCAACTCGAACCGGATGAGCCGCCGAGCCTGCGCCAGATGGCAATACTCGGCGTTCTGGCTTCCCTGGCCGTGCTCAGCCGCCTCGACAATATCTTCCTCCTGCTCATCCTGGGCATCTGGGCCGTCTGGCGGGACGAGAAATTCCGAAACCAGGCGATGGCCTACATCCTGCTCACCACGCTCGGCGTGCTGGCCAGTTTCATCGCCCGGCTTGGATTCAAGGGATTTTACGACTTTGCCGTCCCGTCCATGGCGATGATTGCGATCTCACTGGCTATACGCTTGCCGATTTATTACTTTGGCGGATTGACCGCGCTGGACTGGCGCGACAAGCCAAAAGCCCTGACCCGGATTTTTATTACCGTCAGCCTCGCCTCGGGACTGGTGGGCCTGCTCATGCTTGCGATAAGCCTTATTCCGGCTGTGGGCGGATTCCCGCGCTCGGCCCTGGCGGTGGACTGGGCGCTGGCGTTGCTGTCTGCATTACTCGTCAGCGGGATGGGGGCCTGGCTGGGCGAAACAGCGCGCGGGCTACAGGACAAAAACGAGGAGCGCGGACTTCAGTCCGCTAGTGTCAGTGGCAGACTGAAGTCTGCTCTCCGGGACAAAAACGAGGAGCGCGGACTTCAGTCCGCTAGTGTCAGTGGCAGACTAAAGTCTGCGCTACAGGACAAAAACGAGGAGCGCGGACTTCAGTCCGCTAGTGTCAGTGGCAGACTGAAGTCTGCGCTACAGGACAAAAACGAGGAGCGCGGACTTCAGCCCGCTAGTGTCAGTGGCAGACTAAAGTCTGCGCTACAGGACAAAAACGAAGAGCGCGGACTTCAGTCCGCTAGCGTCAGTGGCAGACTGAAGTCTGCGCTACAGGACAAAAACGAGGAGCGCGGACTTCAGTCCGCAAGTGCCAGTGGCAGACTGAAGTCTGCACTCCGGGACAAAAACGAAGAGCGCGGGCTTCAGTCCGCAAGTGTCAGTGGCAGACTGAAGTCTGCACACCAGGACAAAAACGAGGAGCGCGGACTTCAGTCCGCAAGTGCCAGTGGCAGACTGAAGTCTGCACACCAGGACAAAAACGAGGAGCGCGGACTTCAGTCCGCTGATGTCGGCAGACTGAAGTCTGCACTCCGGGACAAAAACGAGGAGCGCGGACTTCAGTCCGCTAGTGTCAGTGGCAGACTGAAGTCTGCACTCCAAATCCCATGGGGCTATTTCAAAGCCCGCTGGCAAATTTGGCTCAAGCGCGCCCTGGTCTATTTCGGTATCCTCGGCGGGGTCGTGCTGGTGTACATGGCCGCGAACTACGTCCTTTTCGGCACGCCCATGCCGGTCTCCGGGCAAATCAAACAATGGTGGGGCAGCCTCGACACGGTTTATGGCAAGCGCGTCCAGGAGTGGGATATGTTCCTGGGATTCAATTCCGAGGGCCGGGTGGTCGCCTTCGCCACGCTGCGCGACATCCTGTCGTTTTTCATCCTGCCGGGGACCGTCCCATTTTGGGGACTGCTGGCCGCCTACGCCCTCGTCGGGCTGGGACTGCTCTCGAAACGGGAGACGGGCTTCGGGTCCGGGCTGGACCGCAGCGCCTGGTTGGCCGCGTTGACCGGGGCGCTGATCCACGTCTGGTCGTACAACGCCCGCGGCTACGTCGCCATCCGGGAGTGGTACTGGGCTGCCCAGATGCTGGTCTCGGTCATCTTTGCCGGGCTGTTCTGGGACGCCCTCCTGAAAAAACTGCCCTTGAAAATGCTCGCCGGGGCGGGCGCGGTTTTGGGAATGGCGGTTTTCGCTGTTTCGGCCCTGTCCATTGTGAGGCTGCTCCCCTACGACACCTCCCGCCTGTCCGAAGACCTGACCGCCGACGTGCGCTTCCTGGAAGCCAACACCGAACCCGGCGCGCTGATCGGCATGACCGGCGGCGGGATGGCCGGGTATTTCATCCACGACCGCACCATCGTCAACCTGGACGGGCTGATCAACTCGCCGGAATATTTCCGCCTGCACCGGCAGTTCAAGAGTGACGGCTATCTCGACCGGATCGGGCTGGATTACGTCTTCGGCAATGAGTACATCGTGACCGAGAGCGACCCCTACGGCAAGGTCTTCGCCGGCCGCCTGGCGCCGTTGAAGACCTTCGCCAACCCGCACGTATTGTTCCGCTATTTACCGGAAGGGGAGGCGGGGCCATGAAAAGGGCGCGTCCGTTTGGCGTAACCCTGCTGGCTTTGATTGTGTTAAGCCTATCAGCCCTCAACCTGGTACGCTTCGGCACGGCCATCGCCCAATGGGAGGTGCTGGCCGAGTTCGCGCCGACGCCGGGTCCGCTCTACATCCTGCTGACCGGGCTGGCCTGGGTTGCGGTCGGTCTCCCGCTCTTCGCGGGCCTGTGGCTCGGACGCCCGCTCGGCCGCCGGGCCGTCCTGCCGGCCAGCCTGGCCTATCTGGCCTATTACTGGCTGGACCGCCTGCTCTTCCAAGTGCGCCCGCCCCAATCCAACTGGCCGTTCGCGCTTGCCGTTACAATTGCGGTATTGTTCTTTGTTTCGACAGTCACCTTCCATCCCAAATCTAGGAATTTTTTCAAAAGAGAGTCTCATGACCGATAATCCGAAAATCCAGCATTTGCAAGACATGAGAGCAAAATCCCGGCTGGGCGGCGGCGAACAACGGATCGTGGCCCAGCACGCCAAGGGCCGCCTGACCGCCCGCGAGCGCCTCGACCTGCTGCTCGACAAAGGCTCGTTCCGCGAGATAGACGCCTTCGTCCAGCACCGGACCTCCGACTTCGACCTCGACAAGCAAAGGTACCTCAGCGATTCGGTCGTGACCGGCTGGGGCACGATTGACGGGCGGCTGGTGTACGCCTTCTCGCAGGACTTCACCGTCTTCGGCGGCAGCCTGGGCGAGGTCCACGCTGAGAAGGTGGTCAAGATCATGGACATGGCCCTCAAGAACGGCGCGCCGGTGATCGGGTTGAACGACTCCGGAGGGGCGCGCATCCAGGAGGGGGTGGTCTCGCTCGGCGGTTACGCCGACATCTTCCTGCGCAACACCCTCGCCAGCGGCGTCATCCCGCAGATCTCGGCCATCATGGGGCCGTGCGCCGGCGGGGCGGTCTACTCCCCGGCCCTGACCGATTTCATTTTCATGGTGCGCCACTCCTCTTACATGTTCGTCACCGGGCCGGACGTGGTCAAGACCGTGACCCACGAAAACGTCACCCAGGAGGAACTGGGCGGGGCCAGCGTACACGCCGAAAAGTCCGGGGTGTGCCACATTGCCGCCGACAGCGAAGCCGACACGCTCTACCTCATCCGCAAGCTGCTCTCGTTCATCCCCTCCAACAACATGGAAGACCCGCCCATGGTGGATACCGGCGACGACCCGTTGCGCATGGACGAATCGCTCGACTCGATCATCCCCAACGAACCCAACAAGCCTTACGATATCAAGGAAGTCATCCGCCCGATCGTGGACAACGGCGAATTCTTCGAGATCCACGAGCACTTTGCGATGAACATCGTGGTCGGGTTTGCGCGCCTGGGCGGGCACTCGATCGGGATCGTCGCCAACCAGCCCGCGGTCCTGGCCGGGGTGCTGGACATCGATTCGAGCGAGAAGGCCGGACGTTTCATCCGTTTCTGCGACTCGTTCAACCTCCCGGTGCTGACCTTCGTGGACGTGCCCGGATTTCTGCCTGGTACCGTGCAAGAGCACGGCGGCATCATCCGCAGCGGCGCGAAACTACTCTACGCCTACTGCGAAGCGACCGTCCCAAAGCTGACGGTCATCACCCGCAAGGCCTACGGCGGCGCGTACGACGTGATGTCGTCCAAGCACATCCGCGGGGACGTCAACCTGGCCTGGCCGACGGCCGAGATCGCCGTCATGGGACCGGACGGGGCGGTCAACATCATCTTCCGCAAGGAACTGGACAAGGCCGAAGACCCGGTCAAGCGCAAAGCCGAGCTGGTGGCCGACTACCGCGAGAAATTCGCCAACCCCTACGTGGCGGCTTCGCGCGGCTACGTGGACGACGTCATCGAGCCGCGTGAGACCCGCCCGCGCCTGATCAACGCCCTCGAAATGCTCAGCAACAAACGCGACTCCAACCCGGCCAAGAAGCACGGGAACATCCCGCTATGACAACGACTGCTAATGCGCGCTTCCAAAGGATCGCCGAATTCGTGTTGCGCCGCCGCGAAGACACCCTGTCCCACAGGCCGGATCTGGCCCCATCGCTGGAGTATCGCTGGAAACACACCCTGCGGGTCGCCCATTACGGCAAACAACTGGCCGAGGCCGAGGGTGCGAACACTGAAATCGTCGTGGCTGGCTGCCTGCTGCACGACGTGGCCCGTTTCGAGGTTGCCGATCACGGCGTCGAGCACGGACGCGTCGGGGCGCGGATCGCCCGCCCCCTGCTCGAAGAACTGGGCTACGCCCCCGCCGACGTGGACAATATCTGCTTCTCCATCGCCGTTCACGTGGACGACAGGGCCGATTTCGAGCACCCGGTCACGCTGGAGTCGAAGATCGTCAACGACGCCGACAACATTGACCGTTTCAGCGCCTACCGCATCCTGCTCCACTTCCGCGACACCCTGGACGATTACGAGACCCTGGTCGCCAGGGCCGCCCAACGGGTCGAAAAACTCAAACGATACCGGCAAGAGGCCCAGGTCATGGGCACCGAGACCGGCAACCGCCTGTTCAAACGCCAGCTCGACCTGCAGATCGAAGTCTTCGAGAGGCTGGTCGCCGACAGCCGGATCACGAAAATGCCGGAGATTTGATTTGCGATTTACGATTTGCGATTTGCGATTGACGATTTTCTGAATTCATTGGAGAGACAATGTTCAAAAAAGTACTGATCGCCAACCGGGGTGAGATCGCCGTCCGCATCCTGCGCGCCTGCCGCGAAGCCGGGATCGAGTCGGTCGCGGTCTATTCCGAGGCCGACCGCCAGGCCCTGCACGTCCGTTACGCCGACGAGGCCTACCTGCTCGGCCCGGCCCCCTCGCGGGAGTCTTACCTGCGGGCCGATAAGATCCTGGAAATCGCCAAAAAATCGGGGGCAGACGCCATCCATCCCGGCTACGGTTTCCTGGCCGAACGCGAGGATTTCGCCCAGGCCTGCGCCGACGAGGGCATCACCTTCATCGGCCCCAAGCCGTCCGCGATTGCGGCCATGGGCGACAAGATGACCGCCCGCAACACCGTCATCGCCGCAGGGGTGCCGGTCGTCCCCGGGACGGAGGGCGAAGGTTCCCTCTTGGACGCGGAACTCCTGGCAATAGCCCCGCAGATCGGTTTCCCGCTGCTGATCAAGGCCACAGCCGGCGGCGGCGGCAAAGGGATGCGCGAAGTGAAAGGCCTCGAGGAAATGCCCCTGCTGCTCCAATCGGCGCGGCGCGAGGCCGAATCCGCCTTTGGGGACGGGAACGTCTACCTCGAGAAACTGGTGCTGGGGGCGCGTCACATCGAGATCCAGGTCCTGGCCGACACGCACGGCAATGTCATCTATCTCGGCGAGCGCGAATGTTCGCTCCAGCGCCGCCACCAGAAGCTGCTCGAAGAAGCCCCCTCCCCCTTCGTGGACGAGGAACTGCGCCAGAAAATGGGCGAGGTGGCCGTCAAAGCCGCCCAGGCCGTGGATTACGTCAACGCCGGGACCATCGAATTCCTGGTGGACAAGGACAAGAATTTCTTCTTCCTCGAAATGAACACCCGCCTGCAAGTGGAGCATCCCGTGACCGAAATGGTGACCGGGATAGACATCGTCAAGGAACAGCTCCGCATCGCCCGCGGGCGGCAGTTGTCCTATTCGCAGGAGGATGTCCAACTCAAGGGCGCGGCCATCGAATGCCGGATCAACGCCGAGGACCCGTACAACGGCTTCCTGCCTTCGACGGGCCGGATCGCCCATAGTCTTTTGCCCACCGGCCCGGGCATCCGGGTGGACACGGGGGTGTATCCGGGCTTCGAGATCACGCCTTATTACGATCCCATGATCGCCAAGCTCATCGTCTGGGGCGAGACCCGCGCCCAGGCCATCCTGCGCATGCGCCGCGCCCTCGAGGAGTACAAGATCGTCGGCGTGCGCACCAATATCCCCTTCCACCAGACGATGATGGACTCGCACCGTTTCATGGGCGGGCAGTACGACACCCGTTTCGTCGAGGAGCGCTTCTCGATGCTGGACAGCGAGGAAGGCCGGGAAGTGCGGCCGGACATCGCTGCCATCCTGGCGACGCTGGTGGCCCACCAACGGACGCAGCGCTCGGCCCAGATCGTGCGGCGCGGCGAACGGGATACCAGCAACTGGAAGTGGGTTGGGCGCTGGGAGCGGATGCACCGGTGATCATTTACGATTGACGATTAGCAATTTTCGATTGGCGATTGAGGATGATGTATGAAATACATTGCGACCATCGAAGGTAAGGAATTTGCGATTGAAATCCTGGACGAGAACCACATCGTCGTGGACGGGCAGGCGCTGGAGGTGGATTTCGTCTCGGTCAGCGGCCAGCCGGTCTATTCGCTGATCGTGGATGGGAAATCCTACGAAGCCTACGTTTACCCGGCTGAAGACGAATGGGAGGTGCTGCGGCGGGGACACATGTACCCCGTCAAAGTGGAGGACGAGCGCGAGAAACGCCTGCGGGCCGCAGCCGGCGGCGGGGTGGCCGAGACCGGCGAGTACCATCTCAAGGCCCCCATGCCGGGACTGGTGGTCACGATCCCGGTCGAGGAGGGGCAGGCGGTCGTCAAGGGTGAGGTGCTGCTCATTCTCGAATCGATGAAGATGCAGAATGAACTCAAATCGCCGCGTGACGGCACGATCAGCCGCATCCGGGTCAGGCCGGGAGACAGCGTGGAGCAGCGGGCAACCCTCTTGAGCGTGGTGTAACGCAACCGGCCACAGAGACACCGGGATACAGAAATATCTCCGTGACCCCGAGTTTCTGTGGCTGAATTGGGCAGGCAATGGAAACGGAAACCGAAGCCAAATTTTACGTGCGCAACCTGGCCGCCGTCCAGTTACAGCTGGAGAAGATGGGCGCGCACCTGCTCCAGCCGCGCGCCCTGGAGACCAACCTGCGCTTCGACCTGCCCGACGGTTCGCTGCGCCAGGGAGGACGGGTCCTGCGCCTGCGCCTGCGCCGGGACGGGTCGGCGCGCCTGACCTGCAAAGGCCAGTCGGAGGTCGTCGAGGGGGTCCAAAGCCGCCCTGAGATCGAGGTGGAGGTCGGCGACTTCGACGCCACCCGACGCCTGCTGGAATCGCTCGGATACCGGGTCGTGGCGACCTACGAGAAATACCGGCAGGTCTACAGCCTCGAATTCAAAGACGGCAACCTGCATGTTTTCCTGGACGAACTGCCTTACGGGGATTTTGTGGAAATCGAGGGAGAAACCGTCGAAGCGGTCATCGCCGCCGCGAAACGACTCGGCCTGGACCCCCAGGCTGCCATCCCGGCCGGTTATTTAGTCTTGTTCGAGGCCCTGTCCGCCGAGCGCGGCTACGACCCCTCCAAATTGACCTTCACCGCCCTGGCCGGACTCAGCCCCCAGCCGGAACACCTGCACGTCAGGGCGGCGGATAAATGATTAGTTTGGGTCTTCAGTGAGCGCATCCACGTTTTCAGCTTCGTAAAGCTCGACCCCTGCCAGGGCTTTTTCGATGGCTTGCGCGGTTTCGGTGTTGGGAATGGCAACGGCAAAGGGCAGGGCCTTACGCAAACTGATCTGGTTGAAGAACAGGGTAATCGCCTGGGATGTGGTCAACCCAAGCTCCTTCAAAACTTTTTCAGTTTCACGCTTGAGTTCGGGATCAATCCGGGCGGTGATCATGGTCGTCTTGCTCATGTATTTCTCCTGATTGTGTATATCAAATGTGATACGCCAATTTTATCATGTTCCTTACCGGCTTGACAACTCGATCCGTCCGGCTATACTGGAATCGTACCGGAGGAGAGACGCCATGCGCGGCTACGGGTTGGACGAACTGCATTCCAAAATCCCTGAGTTGAAACAACCGGCGGTGGCGCTGCTGGCCGCCCTGATCCCCATCGTCACATTCATCGCGGCCACCCTGATCCTGACAGCCCTCGACCGGCTCTGGCCCAATTGGACTCTGGCGAACCAGATCGCGGTCATGGCGCTGGCCTTCCTCACGATTGCGCCGTTCTTCTGGAGGCACGAGGCCTACACACGACGCTGGGGAGATAAAGCCTACCGCAACGCCTTCGCCCTCCACGTGCTGACCGGGCTGCCGGGGGTCTTCGCGGTCATCGTCCACATCGCCTTCATGCCCGGCGAACGGGTCATTTCGGGCAGTTGGGAAATCCCTGCCGAAATCGCGGCATGGTATTTCTGCCTGACCGGCGCCGTCCTGGACGTGCGAGCCATCCTGGCCTTCGGCTTCGACAACCTGTCCATGCTTTACGTCTACTACCCGCAGGAAGGCCGCCTGGTCGAATCGAAAATCTACGCCGTCATCCGCCACCCGGTCTATTCGGCAGTGCTCCGCCTCGGATGGGCGCTGGCCCTCTGGCGCGGGACGTGGCCAGCCTTGGCTTTTGCGGCTTTCATGCCCCTCGGCCTGACCCTCTGGCTGCGCCTGGCCGAAGAACGCGAACTGGTCCAACGCTTCGGGGAATCCTACGCCGATCACCGCCGGCGCGTCCCGGCTTTCTTCCCGCAGCCGAAAAACATCGTGAAATTCTGGAAATTCCTGCTGACCGGGAGCTGACCCGGAGGAGACCCCCATGACCACTTTCCTCATCCTTGGCGGCTACGGTTACACCGGCAAACTGATCGCCCGTTACCTGCTCGAGTGGTCCGATGCCCGGCTCATCATTTCCGGGAGAAATCTCGACAAAGCCCAAAGTTTCAGCGACGAACTCAACCAGGATTTCCCCGGCGGACGCGTCCGCGCCCTGCGCACCGATGCGGCCGATTACGACAACCTTTGCCAGGCGCTCGCCCAGGCCGACATGGTCCTCGTCGCCGCGCCGACCGTCCAGCACACCCCAAACGTCGTCCGGGCCGCGCTGGAAACGGGAACGGACTACCTCGATGTCCAGTATTCGGACGAGAAGCTGGCCGTCCTCGAAGCCCACGCCGACCAGATCCGGGCCGCCGATCGCTGCTTCATAACGGAAGCCGGCTACCATCCGGGCCTGATCGCCGCCCTCGTCCGCTACGCCGCCCGCAACTTCACCAGTCTCGAAAGCGCCCACGTCGGCGGCCTGCTCAACATGGGAGCCAGCCTGCCCTACTCCGACGCCGTGGACGAGTTGATGGAAGCCTTCAAGACCTACCAGGCCAGGACCTTCAAAGACGGGGCCTGGACCAAAGCCGGGGCGTACAGCACCCGCAAATTCGACTTCGGCCAGCCCTACGGCGTGCGCAACAGTTTCTCGATGTACTTCGCCGAACTCTCGGTCATCCCCCGCCTCTACCCCGGCATCCGGGACGTCGGTTTCTATATCGCCGAAACCCACTGGATCACGGATTACGTCGTCTCGATGCTGGTCATGGCCGGGCTGAAACTCTTCCCGAAGGCGGTCAAACCCCTGGGAAAGTTGATGTGGTGGGGGATGCGGACCTTCCCCAAGCCGCCCTACGGGGTGACGCTCCAGGCCGAGGTGCGCGGCGCGCGGGACGACGGGCCTGCCACCGCCAAAGCCAGCATTTTCCACCCCGACGGCTACGTCCTGACCGCCATCCCGGTCGTGGCCTGCCTGCTTCAATACCTCGACGGCTCCGCCCGCCAGCCGGGATTGTGGATGATGGGCGAAATCGCCGAACCCCTCCGCCTGGTGCGGGATATGGAAAGCATGGGCGTGAAAGTCAGCGAGACCTAACAAAACTATGGGTTGGATTTGATCCAGGCAGGGTTTCGTTTTGCCTATAATGTGAACATCGTCATCCACCCGCCGACTTTCGATCCCATCGAGGAACCCATGAACCGGAAAATTGTCGTCCCCTTCGTTCTCGTCCTGCTGGCGGCGCTGGCCTTCACGGCTTGCAGCCAGCCGTCCGCCAGCCCCACTCCCAGCCTGGACGACGCCGTCCAGACCGCCATTGCCGCCACCGCAGCCTTCGATGCCGCCGTGGACCAGGCCGTCCAGGCCACCATCACCGCCCTGCCGCCCACCCCCACCCCGCTCCCCGAACCGGACTATTACAGCCTTAGCGAGGAGGAACTGGCGGCCCTGATAGACGAAGCCGTCAACGAAGCCGTCGCCGCCACCGAGGACTCCTACGCGGCCACCACTGAGACGACCTCCGACAGCGCCGTCACATACGACGAAATCTACGACACGATGGCCTACGTCTACGCCGCCGAAGCCGCCCTCGCCTATGCCGACGAACTGATCTACGCCTACTACGACCTGTACGGCGAGTACGCTTCCGAAGCGCTCGACCTGCTCTACCTGATCGAAGAAGACCTGTCCAGCATGGCGTCTGACATGGAGGAAATTGCCAACCTGCTGGAGCAGGGCGCGGAAGCCGCCACCGCCGCCATCGAGCAGCTCAACGCCGCCGCCGAACAGGCCAGCGCCCACCTGGAGGAGATCCAATCCCAGGCCGAGGGCTGGGTCGAACAGGTCCAGTCCAGCCTGCAAAGCCGCGAACAGGATTTCACGAACCTGGCCCCAACCGACATCGCCGGGAACCGCAACGACGCCATCCAGCAAGTTTACGACTACCTCGACGCGGTCAAATCGGCCATGAGCGACAAAAAGATCGGGCGGGACGAAATGCTCAACATCGCCCAACTATCGGCCAACGCCCAGGCCAGCATCCGCTCCCAGGGCGGACCCGGGCTGCAAAACCTGCTCGGCTCGATCAGCGGGATGACCTCCCAACTGGCGAAAGGCCAGTGGCCGCAAGCCCGCGGCGGGCTGGGCGGGTTCGAGGCCTCGCTGCCCTCCCGCCCGAGAAGGTAAAGCGTTTTGCCAAGTCGCTCGGCGCACCAAAAACTCCCGGCCAAAACCGGGAGTTTTATCGTTCGTCCAGGCGGGTCAGCCCCGCCGCCTTTGCCATTTTCCTGGCTTCCTGGTATTCCGGCCCGGTGATCCGCCGGTTCAACAGCGGATACCGGTCGGCGTGGTAAGCCGGGTGGTACTGCGCCATCACGTTCAGATAAGTGTCGGGCGAGATTTCGTCCGCCAGGAAACGCGCCACCTGCCGCGTCCCGGCCAGTTTGTTCGGCAGGACCAGGTGACGCACCAGCAGTCCGCGTTGCGCCAGGCCGTCCCGCCCGATCACCAGGTCGCCCACCTGGCGGTACATCTCCCGCACCGCGGCCCGGTTCACCGCCGGGTAATCCCTCACCAGCGAATAGACGTGCCCGGTCCTGGCGTCGCTATATTTCATGTCCGGCATGTAGATGTCAACCACCCCGTCCAGCAGGCGCAGGGCCTCGGGGCTGTCGTATCCGCCGGAGTTGTAGACCAGCGGCAGGCGCAGGCCGCTCCCGGCCGCGATCACCAGCGCCTCCAGGATCGGGGCGACCACGTGCGAAGGCGAAACGAAATTGATGTTATGGCAGCCGCCCGCCTGCAAATCCAGCATCACCGCTGCCAGCTCTTCAGGCGTGACGATGGCGCCCTCTTTCGACTGGCTGATGTCGTAGTTCTGGCAAAACTGGCAGCGCAGGTTGCAATGCGTGAAGAAGATCGTCCCGGAGCCGCGCCAGCCGCGCAGCGGGTTCTCCTCGCCCATGTGCGCCCCGTAGCTGCTGATGAGGGCCTGCGCCCCGGTGCGGCACACGCCCAGTTCGCCCGACAGCCGGTCCACGTTGCACCTGCGCGGGCACAGGTCGCACTTTGACATCCGCAGCCGCGCCAGTTCCGCCCGCTGCGCCAGTTCACCGGGGGACAATTTCAAATAGGCCGGGACGAAATCCGTCATTTCAGCCGTCCAGAACCGTGACGGTCTGCTCGTCCCAGCTTACACCCTGAACCGTCCCATCTTCGCCGAGCAATTTGGGCAGCAGGGATTGGAGGCCGGACGCGGGACCCGAGGTGTAGAACCGCATCCCGCCGCGTCCCCCCTCCTGGAGCTTGGTCCCGTTCGCCTCGAGCAGACGTTTGGCCTGGCGCGCCACCGCCGGGGCCGGGTCTATCACCCGGACATTTTCCCCGGCGATCTGTTCGATTAACGGGATCACGAACGGGTAGTGGGTACAGCCCAGAACAACGGTATCAATCCCCCCGTCCAGCATGGGGCGCAGGGCAGATTCCAAAATGAGCCGCGTGGCCTCCCCATCCAAATCCCCTTGCTCGATCCGGCCGACCAATCCGGGGCAGGTATCCTGGAAGAGTTTCACCCCGTTGGCGAAACGTTCCACCACCGAGGCGTAGAGCGCCCCCTGGAAAGTGGCCGGGGTGGCCAGCACGCCAACCTTGCCGGTTTGGGTGCGCTCGGCCGCGGGCTTGACCGCCGGTTCCATGCCGACGAAGGAGGTTCCGGGGAAAGTCTGCCGCAAGTGATGAAGCGCCGCCGCCGAAGCCGTGTTGCAGGCTACGACGATCAGCCTGGCTCCCCGGTCCAGCAGGAAGCGGGTGACGGCCTCCGAAAAGCCGCGCACCTGTTCGAGCGGACGCGGCCCGTAGGGGACGTGTCCCTGGTCGGCGAAGTAGAGCACCGGCTCTTCGGGCATCAAATCCCGCATGGCCCGCAGCACCGACAGCCCCCCGACGCCGGAATCGAACACACCGATGGGTTGGTTGGGGTTCATGGGGCTATGATAAAGCGTGAGGCGTAAAACGTAAAGCGTGAACCGTGTAGCGTGGTGAGTGGGGAGTGGTGCGTGGAGCGTGATGCGAGTTACGTGGAGCGTGCTGCGTGGTTCACATTGCGCAATGATATAGATTCTGCACCACACGCTACACGCTATACGTTACACGCCGTCGCCGCCTCCACGAACGCCTTGAACAACCTCCGCATGGACGGCTGGTCGGTCAGCCATTCGGGGTGCCACTGGACGGCCAGGCCGAAAGGATGGCCGGGCAGTTCCACAGCCTCCACCAGCCCGTCCGGGGCGTAGGCGGCCGGTTCGAGCGCCGGGGCGACGTCCTTGATCCCCTGGTGGTGCAGGCTGTTGACCCGCAGGATCGGCTCGCCGAGCACCTCCGCCAGGCGGCTGCCTTCTTCCACGCGGGCTTCGTGGACGAGTTGGTTGCGCGGGTAGCCGGGGAAGTAGTCGTGCTTGAGCGCTCCGGGGTGCTGGTCCTGGATGTGGGTGTAGAGCGTCCCGCCCAGGCTGACGTTCACGACCTGGCTGCCGCGGCAGATGCCGAGGAAGGGCTTGCCGTCCCGCAGCGCGCTGTCCAGCAGGCCGAACTCGAGGGCGTCGCGCTGTTCGTCCACGCCGTAAACGCGGGGATGCGGCTCGCCGTCGAAGCGTTCGGTGGCGATGTCCCCGCCGCCGGTGAAGAGCAGCCCGTCGAGGCGGGCGTACAGGGACTGCCAGGCCTCCTCCGGCAATTCCGGTGGGATCAGCACCGGCGCGCCGCCCGCTTCGATCACGGCGGAAATGTACACCCGCAGCAGGATCGTGGCAGGCAGGTCTTCCTTCGTCTCGCCGTTGTAGGCTGTAAGGCCGATCAAGGGTCTGGACATCTTATTCTCCATTTCAAAAGAGGAGCTGACAGAGACTTCCGAAGTCTGCGGCAAAAGAAAGACAAAAGGGCGCAGCAAGTGAATGACTGCACCCTTTTCAAGATGATTCTTGGCCAATTCAGTAAATCACAGATCATCTGGAGCGCAGACTTCAGTCTGCCTTTCTACCGGCCAATGCGGACTAAAGTCCGCACTCCAGAATAATAATCGTGATTTACTGAATCAATCGAATTTTTGCTTGAGGCGGGCCCGTTTGCCGGTGCGTTCCCGCAAGAAATACAGTTGGGCGCGGCGGACGCGGGAATGGCGTTCGACGACGACCTTATCCAGGCGCGGCGAGCGCAGCAGGAAGGTGCGTTCCACGCCGATACCGTTGCTCGCCACCCGGCGGACAGTGAAGTTCTGGTTGTTGCCGCCGTTGCGCAGGCGAATCACGGTCCCCTTGAATTCCTGGATGCGTTCGCGGTCGCCTTCTTTGATGCGCACGTGGACGCTGACCACGTCACCCGGCCGCAGGTCCGGGATATTGGGATTGGCAGGGGCCTCGACAGCTTTTAGAAGATTGCTCATGATCTTTTCCTTACTCGAAATTTCGTCTTTTATTTCCAGCCCGAGACAGTTTCCCGGTTGGCGCGAGTGCGGATTATAACACGCCCATCGGCTGGCTTCAAGGCCGAATTTCAGCAGGTTTCAACTCGAAAGACTTCCGAAGTTTTTATTCTAACGATATTCCCGGATCACCAGCACCGCGTTATGCCCGCCGAAACCGAAGGCGTTGCTGATGGCGACCCTGACCTTCTTTTCACGAGCCTTATTCGGCACGTAGTCCAGGTCACATTCGGGATCGGGCGTCTCGTAATGGGCGGTCGGCGGGATCAGGCCCTCGCGCACAGCCTTGACGCAGAAGACCGCTTCCAGCGCGCCGGTGGCGCCCATCATGTGCCCGGTCATGGATTTGGTGGAAGAGATCGGGATGTTGTAAGCCTGTTCCCCGAAGGCGGCCTTGACGGCTTTCGTCTCGGACAGATCGTTGAGCGGCGTGGCCGTCCCGTGGGCATTGACGTAATCCACTTCGTCCGGGTTGACGCCCGCCGAGTCCAGCGCCTGGCGGATAGCCGCCGCGCCCCCGGCCCCGTCCTCAGCCGGGGCGGTGACGTGATAGGCGTCGGCGGTGGAGGCGTAACCGGCCAGTTCGGCCAGGATGTTCGCCCCGCGAGCTTTGGCATGGCTCTCGGTCTCCAGCACCAGCACGGCCGCGCCTTCGCCCATCACCAGCCCGTCCCGGTTGCGGTCGAACGGCTGGGGGACCTGGTCCATCCGGTCGTTGCGGCGGCACATGGCCCCGATCCGGTCGAAGGCGGCCACGCCGATCCGGGCAATCGTCGCTTCGGTCGCGCCGGCCAGGGCGGCCTCGATCATCCCGGCTTTGAGCATCATCCAGGCCATACCGATCCCGTCCGAGCCGGAGGCGCAGGCCGAGGCGACCGAGAAGCACGGCCCTTTGATCCCGTGATCTATCGCCACCAGACCTGAAGCCCCGTTGGGCATCAGCATCGGGATGAAGAATGGGCTGACCCGCCTGGGGCCGTCGTCTTTCATGGTGAGAATGTTTTCCTGCATCGAGGTCATTCCGCCGATGGCAGACGAGATGACGACCCCGATCCGCCCGGCGTTATTCTCACGGACCTCCAGCCCGGACCCGGCGAGGGCCTCGTTCGCCGCAGCCACGGCGAACTGCTCGAAGCGGTCGCGGCGGCGGGCCTCCTTGCCGTCCATGAATTTGGCCGGATCGAAGTTTTTGACCTCCGCCGCCATCTGGACCTGCCAGCCGCTGGCATCGAAAAGTGTGATCGGCCCCACCCCGGAGTTCCCGGCCGTGACGTTCTGCCAGGATTCCGTCACAGACAGCCCCAGCGGGTTGACCGTTCCCATTCCGGTAATTACGATTCTTTCAGACATAAGAACACCTCATCGAAAAGTTCAAAAAGTGATGGATACCACCTGATGAAACCCGGCCAAAAGGGATGAGTCGCGAGATAAATTTTGGCTCATTATAAAGCCGGGCGCCGATATGGCGGTCTGTCACAGAGATTCCCAAAGAGCTTCTTTTGTTCGTGCCCGGTATTTTGTATAATGTAAGCGTGAGAAAGGATACCGCCATGTGGACAAATTTCTGGAAAATCGTTTTTGCCCTGCTCATCATCGCAGCCCTGAACGCCTGTGCGCCTGCGATACAGGCCACCACCATCCCTACCCTCACCGCGACTTTGACGCCCACCTTGACCCCAACCCCGAAGCCCGCCCTGCCGCCCACCGGAGTTGACCTGGGCATCCCCGGTGATCCCTACAGCCTGCCGGAATCGGTCAAAGCCCAGTTGAATGCTTGGGGCTATGCCCGGGTGGTGGTCGAACAGGGAAATATCAGCGGCGGCATCAGCAACGGTACCTGCGCTGTGGCCATGCCCGAACATTTGGTTACAGGTGGGTTGATTGACGGCCCGGACAATATTGCCCAATATAAATTTGCCGACGGCAGTGTGGACCAGCAGGGGTTTTGGAAGAACTTTCCCGTGCCCGAAGGCTGGCAGTGTACGGCGGCCGTGGCCAAAGAGGGCAACAAGCACGGGTTCATCCCGAGAACAGTGGTGATATTTTGGTTCAACCCCGAATCCGGAGAGGTGTTGGAGACACCCCTGCCGAACATGTGGGAAAACGGTAATCAGGGGGAAATGATTATTAGTCCTGACGGAAAACAGGTGAAAGTAGTGATTAAAAGTCCGGCTGGTGACATCTTGGCGGAGCATCAAGTGGACTTTAGCGCTCTCGGCCCGGATTTGTCGACCCTGCCGGATAACGTTAAAGCCGATCTGGCCAATGTTCAGTGGAGCGCCGCCACCGACGATCAGGGCCGCACGGTTCTGGTGGACGCCGATAATAACAAGTTATGGCGGGAAGCGGACGGGTCTTGGCAGAAAGCGGAAACGGTCACCATCGGCGGCGAACCGGTGCAGGCGTGGCAGATAGCCGAGTCGGCCACTGCCTGGGAGGGGGAGATTTCTAAAACTGCTATAACCATTCAGGAAAAAGATTCAAAATATGTTGACGGGTATCGAGGTATCTTAGCAACTTTTGGCGGCGCGACCGTGAAAGAGTGGACTGTGTTTGAAGCGGACAGTGGGTTGACATTTGCCGATGTAGTTTTTGTCTATAAAGATGACCGAACAGGCGCGGTCAACACTCTGTTGGTGCGTTATTCTGAGGAAACCGCTAAATATTACAAAGAGGATTACAAACAGGTAAATGGAAATTTTATGAACTTTGTCAATCAAATGTTGCAACCTGGCAGTAAAAGAATTGTCCATATGCAATTTCAGGCTGAAGGTTCAACCGTGACACTTAACGCGCTTACTCAGTATAGTCTGGAGGGTGGGTCGTGTTCAACTGTTCTTGGATGTCAATTGAAAACCGCCCATTTAGGTAAAAAATCGACTAAGACAGAGATAATTGATCTGTTTCAAAAATCTCAATCGGAAGTTATTGATTTAAGAGATATATCTTTTACTGCTTTGATTGAGTAAATTTTACTTTACAACTGAAAAATGTTAATCTGGATTAATGGTCAAAAAGCTGATTTGGCTAGCTGTAGTCTTAGGGGTAGTTGTGATGGCGCTGGGGGTTTTGCTTTGGCGCCAAAGTCGCCTGTCAAACCGGGCGGATCCGATTTTCACCAGTGAGCGTTTTAATAGTGAAACTGTAATTACCGGGCCCCAGAGAAAAGAATGGGAAGGCGGGCCGGGTTTGTTATATGTAATATCGCCGATTAAGCTGGAAAGCATAAAGAGAAACAGGCTGGCTGGAACAGTGTCCTTAATTTGGTCGGCAAAGATTGCTATTGGCGATCAGTTGGTGGAGAAAACATTTATCTTGGAGACTTCTGATCCGCCGCCGGTATTGCGGCTGGATCAAAGTCTTTCTCAGTTATTAATTCCCGGCAACTATTACGGCTTGTCCTTTTTACGTCTGGATGCCGCCAGGCCGATTGCTAAGGAGTGGCTGAAAGAGAGATTTTGCCGGGAAGAGTCAAAATGCTTGGAATATATAGATCAGCGTTATCCGACATGGTTATCCGAAGCCGGCCAAGGTTTTGTCAGTCAGGTGACTGTCGGCAGTCAGGCACAGTTAGATTTGGCGGATCTGGGGTTGTGGGTTGATTTGATTGACCTAAGGCCGGATTTATATGAGCAATTAAACAATCAACCATGAAAGCGCTGTTTCGGGCCATCATTATTGCGGTTTTTTCCTATGGTTGGCTCAGTATTGCGGCAATAACTAATGTTTTGGCGGCCGACTGTTTGACTGAAAAAACAGTGGATACATATAATTGTAGAAAAATTTCTAAATTTGAATGCGAATTTTATCGAACCGGGGGGACTTCAACCACATCTTGCCGTCACCCAGACTCAGATACCTGCGAATCAATTATTGGTATTTGTTCCAGTAATGATAGTTGTGATGCAAACTGTTTATGTACCAGATCACCAATTACCTGTTGGGCTGATTCCGGCGGCGGCGGTCGCGGCGGCGGGCCTCCTTGCCGTCCATGAATTTGGCCGGATCGAAGTTTTTGACCTCCGCCGCCATCTGGACCTGCCAGCCGCTGGCATCGAAAAGTGTGATCGGCCCCACACCGGACTTCCCGGCAGTGGCATTTTGCCAGGATTCGGCGACCGACAATCCCAGCGGGTTGACCGTTCCCATTCCGGTAATTACGATTCTTTCAGACATAAGAACACCTCATCGAAAAGTTCAAAAAGTGATGGATACCACCTGATGAAACCCGGCCAAAAGGGATGAGTCGCGAG
>JBMOMN010000053.1:0-5359 GCA_049324115.1 Chloroflexota bacterium | reverse complement strand
AGGGCATTTTAATCCGCCAATCTTCGCTAATCTTCGCGAATAAAAGGCATCGCAATCGTAAAGAGCGCCAAAAGATTAGCGCAAATTCGCGGAGATTAGCGGATAGGAAAGGTGGCTGAATAGTTACAACTTGTCTATACTTTAGCCTTGTAACGCGTGGTATCATAAACTGCATTCAAGTCCCATCGGGCCACCGGCACGTGGTCAGGGGCTGAGGAGGCTGAGACCACGTGATCAGCCATCGGATGTGGGGGCCACCAACACATCCGATGGCTGACGATTTAAATGTCTCTCATCTTTTCTCAGTAAAATTCTATATGAATCTACATTGACGCGGCGGCATCCGCCCGTACAATTGCAACTCTAAGCTTCCCGCCCGAAGGAGAATCATGCTTCGCAAACGCCTCCAACTCGGACTGATCCACGTCGCGGTCGCCATGACCCTTGTGCCGATCAACTCCACCCTCAACCGGGTGATGATCAAGGAACTGGCGATTTCGGCCGCGCTGGTGGCGGTCCTGGCCTCCCTGCCTTATCTCTTCTCCCCGATCCAGGTCGCCATTGGCTCCTACTCGGACCGGCATCCTGTATTCGGTTTCAGGCGCACCCCCTACATCCTGGGCGGACTCCTGCTCTGCGCCCTGGGCGTGATCGTTGCGCCGTATGTCGCCTTCCTGATGGGCGAGAACTTCTGGCTGGGCGTGCTGGCTGGGGTGCTGGCTTTCGGGGCCTGGGGCATGGGCTATAACCTGTCCAGCGTCTCCTACCTTTCGCTGGCCACCGAACTCTCCGGCGAGGACGGGCGCGGCAAGACCATCGCCACGATGTGGTTCATGATGATCGTCAGCATCATCCTCACCGCGGTCGGCCTGAGCCGCATGGTGGACCCGTACACGCCCGAAGCGTTGATCCGGGCCTTCTGGGTCATCGGGCTGGCCGCGCTGGCCCTGGGCCTGCTGGCCCTGCTCAAGCTCGAACCGCGCGCCGCGCAGGCCTCCGTAAAATCTGAAAACTATTCCTTCAAGGAAATGGCCGAGGTCATCCTGCGCAACCCGCAGGCGAGACTGTTCTTCTGGTATTTGCTGCTCCTGCTGGCCGCCATCCTCGGCCAGGACGTGCTGCTCGAACCCTTCGGGGCCGAGGCCTTCGGCATGACCGTCCGGCAGACGACCAGCATCACCTCCATGTGGGGCGGGTTCGTGCTGGTCGCCATCCTCGTCGCCGGCCTGCTGGAAGGACGGATCGCCAAACGCCTCGTGGCCCAGGCCGGCAACCTGACCGCCCTGGCCGGGTTCGTCGTGATCGTCGTCAGCGGCTTCGTGCTCAACCGGGGCGTTTTCTACGCCGGGGTGATGCTGCTCGGGGCCGGCACGGGGCTTTCGACCGTCGCCAACCTGTCGCTGATGTTCGAGCTGACCCTGCCCGGCTACGTCGGCCTGTTCATCGGGGCCTGGGGATTCTCGAATGCGCTCTCGCGCTTAACGGGATCGGTCCTCGGCGGGATCCTCCGCGATCTGGTGACGCAGGCCACAGGTCAAGGGTTGAGCGGCTACCTGGTGGTCTTCGCCATCGAAGCCGCCCTGCTGGCCGTCGCCGCGTTCATGTTGACCCGCGTCAGCGTCACCGATTTCAAGCACCGGGCGGAAGAACCCTCCTTTATCGAAAAAGTCGCCCTGGCAGATTAGGAGTCGCATTGGAAACTTTACAGGAAAACGGCTGGCTTTCTTTGAGCGATGCAGCGGAACTGCTGGGAGTACACCCCAGCACGGTACGCACCTGGTCGAACAACGGGGACATCCCGGTCCACCGCACCCAGGGCGGGCACCGCCGCTACCGGCGCAGCGAGATCGAACTGTGGGCCCAGACCGCCCGCCAATCCCGCCCGATCGAAGCCGACCGGATCATCCAGTCGGCGGTCAGCCAGGTGCGGGTCCAGATCGCCGACGGCCGCCTGGAGGCCGAACCCTGGTACCAGAAACTGGACGACGAGGCCCGGTCGCAGTACCGCCGCAGCGCCTACACCCTCTTCCAGGGGCTGCTGGCCTACATGGCCTCCGACGCCGAGGCCGAAGCCGCCTCCGAAGCCTATGCCATCGGATACGAATACGCCTCCCGCGCCCGGCGCTACGGCCTCAGCCACGTGGACGCGGCCCGGGCCTTTTTGTTCTTCCGCAATATTTTGCTCGAATCGTTGATGAAAGTCTACCGCGAGGCCAACGTGCCGAGTGGCAAAGCCTGGGAGGAGATGCTGTACAAGATGCACGGCTTCACCGACCAGATCCTGCTCAGGCTGCTCGAAACCTACCAGGTGCTCGAGGAGGCCAAGCAATGAGCGCCCCGCGCGGTTCCAAACGCTTCAGCCCCTCTTTTTGGACGGAAAAACTCGTCCCGGCCGCGCTCGCCCTGCTCGTCCTGGTCCTTTTGGCGACGGTGGTGATTACCGGTATGGCGCTGCTCGGGTTGACCCCCGGCGCGTAAATTTCTTGAATGAGGTGTTCCGATGACATTCTTCCCCTATCTCTCGACCGTTGTTACATTCTTTTTTGCCGTGGCGGTCTTCAACCGCTACCGCCAGCGCGGCGGGATGCACCTGCTGCTCTGGTCGGTCGGGCTGGTCTTCTACGGCCTGGGCACGCTCAGCGAGGTGCTCCTCGGCCTGACCTTCAACGTATTCGTGCTCAAGCTCTGGTACCTGACCGGCGCCATGCTGACCGCCGCCTGGCTGGGGATGGGGACCGTCTTCCTGCTCATCCGCAAAGGGAACACGGCCAAAATCCTGACCTGGGTGCTGGCCGCCGTTTCGCTGCTGGCGCTGGGCCTGATCGCGGCCGCGCCGGTACTCTCCACTTCCTACGATATATCGGCCCCCGCCTCCGAGCAGTACAAGGATATTCTCTCCCGTAACGGCCTGATGATCTTCCTGACCATCCTGCTCAACATCTACGGCACGATCGCCATGGTCGGCGGGGCCATCTACTCGGCCTTCCTGTTCTGGCGCAAGAAAGTGCTCGCCAACCGCATGTTCGGCAATATCCTGATCGCGGCCGGGGCGCTGGCGCCCGCCATGGCCGGGTCGTTCGTCAAAGCCGGGCTGGTGGACGTGCTCTACGTCAGCGAATTCGTCGGCGCGGTGCTGATGTACGCCGGCTTCGTCCTGGCGACGGCTGCCAAGCCCGAACCGGCCACAACAGCCGCACCCGCGGATTAATGCTGGTTTTTCAGGCTTCGGTACTCTTTCCTTCCATCAGGTCGCAAGAACACTTTATTTTGCAGAAAAGTTCCCACCTGGTTATCGGGTGGGAACTTTCATTTTGAGTTATCCCATAAAACAAGCTGCCCGGACCCGCTTCAAGATGGCAGGTCAAGGCACCTGGAATTATAGAAATTATTGAGAAAGTTTATTCGAATCGAAGAACCGAATTACTCGGACAGTTGGCTTACTATGGCTTTAGAATGGAAGTTCAAAACTACTTTTAGTCATTAAGCCACAACATGAAAATAACAAAAATTCCCAAAACAACCTGAACCGCTACAATCATATGAATGGGCTTTAGCCATTTCTTTAATGGTTTATAAGTTTTCCAATTCGGTTCAAGGTTTTCATCAAACCAATTTCTCATGTGCTCATAACGTGACGACGCATAAAGAGCAGTAAATATTCCACTAATTGCCAAGAAAGGAACCAGGAAGGTTAGAGCAAGCTTCAAGGGCAATTCTATATTATCTTTTGAAGCCAAAACAACCCCAGCAATAGCTAATAAGATAGCAGTATACCAATTCGATGAAGTGATCTCGTAATCGCGGTAACGTCGCATTTCTTCGTGCATCTCTTGATAAACTACATCTGGAGTTACAAGTTCTCGTTCATCTGTTTTTTTAGATTTTTCTTTCGACATTGTTTTACTCCTAACACGATATTTTATAAAACATACTTTAGAGATTTATTCGACTTTATTGGGGAGTAAGTTTACTGAGTTTTGAAATTCATTAACCCATTGTGCGAGTGTATCCCGGTCAATCAAGATGCATCCTGTTGAAGTTGCAAGCGTAACCGCGCCAGGTGAAAAATAACTGTTTGTAATCACCATTGCTTTATTGCACCCATAATGTCTCATGCCCGCTACCGCATCACTAACAGCTCGCCGCGACACCTTACTGTTATAACGCTTTGCCTGGATTGAAATTTTTACACCATTACCTGTTGCAACAAGGTCAACCCCAAGATCACCAGTAATATCGGTCATACTAACACTATATCCTTTGAAAGTAAGTAATCTTTTTAGATACTGCTCAAATTCAATGCCGGTCATCCTGTCAATATTTGCAATCTTTAGTTCCCTATATCTTTTTTCAATATTTTTGTTGTAACTTGTGAGGAGCAATATGGATATGCCAACGATTGAAGCAAGCGTCAAAACAACTAAAACCAATGATACAAAAACCGAGAAGTTAAGAGTAGTGCTACTTGAAAGATCAAAATTATTACTCAACCAGCTTGTAAATGAAATTATCAAACAGATCCCAACAACAAATATTAGTCCTCCCAACATAATTGCGAGTAAAATCAACCAACTAGAAGGGGCTATATCCTGAAGATTAGAATATTTGTATTTTCTTGGCATAGTTACAAGAATTAAGGTATTGTCGCCTGGTACTTTAGAGCGGTTTCTTCGGGCAAGTCACCGTTAATTTGAACTACTATATTACCCTTAGTAAAAACCCAGGAGAAAAATAGAGCGCTCTTTTTACCTAATTCATCATAATAAGTAGATAGTGCATCTCTGTCTTTTTCATCTTCGCAAATGAATAAACGCCCACCATTATCTTCCCCAAGTGAAGGGATATAAAAACGGGTGCCTTCACAGACGAAAGGTGCCATCCCGTAATCATCCTTGGTCATTGGGCGAGTGTTTTCTGCTTCCAATCCAGCATTTTTCCAGACTGAGATTACATCATCGGCCGTTGTTGCTTTAGGTGAGCAAGCCGATAAAGTTAAAGCAATAACAAGAGCGATAAACAAATTCTTTTTCACTACAATGCCTCCTGAAAGATTGCGATTTGTTTGGATTGGTACGTTTCGGATTTCCATCGATACTGTTGTTTATCGATAGGCTGGTTTTGTTCTACCGCCATTCGGGTTTCAACTCTTTTACCGTTTTGTCCAGAACTTGTACAAGAGCAAAAAGTGCCTTGTAATTCAGAGAAAATGTGGTGGCTTGTTTTTCGTAAATATAACGTAACTTTTGTGCAATCAGCGAGCGAATTGCTTTAAATCGCAAAACCTGCACTTTTACAATTGAACCTTGATCGGGTAGGCTCATGGCAACATCTGGAGAGTTGTCATGAACCAAAATCATCT
>JBMOMN010000052.1:0-41764 GCA_049324115.1 Chloroflexota bacterium | reverse complement strand
GCATTGCCCTATCCTCCGGGTGAGCATTAGAATTGTATCACCTCAGAAAATCGTACCTTTCTTTGGGTAACATTCCCTTTTGAAGCAACGTTACCCCTAAAGTTACCTTTCATTTTGAGGCATTACGGCGTCGCGCCGCGCCAAATGGGATCTGTGCTCCGGCCGCCGTCCGCGGCGGCGTTTTGTGGGAAGGTGCGATAGTATGCCAGCGGGGTACGCACCCTCGTGTTCACGACTCTGTGTTACTTGGCGGGGTAGGATAATCTCGCCGGTCAAGCCGACTTTTCGATACGGCCGTGAACACCAAAAAGCCACTTTCCTGCCGCACGGTCGCTAAACCTTTTTCGACCAGTAAACGGCCTGCGGCTCGAGCTTTTGCAGTCATAATTCCGCCATTCAATGCGGCAATCCTTTTCTCCCCATCTCTCCAAATCTCATATTGCATGAGGGAGAGCATGTTTGGAAAGTTTGAGAAAGACTTCAGCATTGCAATTCTTTCGCGGGTGCGACGCACCAGGGGAGGCCGGGAGGGGGGTCGAACACCTGCGGGAATTCGACCTGCCAGTCGAAAACGTTCACCCGCCAGCGTTCTTCGTCGTCAGCGAAGGCCATCGTCAACTGGCGGCCTTTGCCAAACCTGACAGGTCTCCGCGAGTTGCTGGCGGGATTGTCTCTCCATCCACGCAGGCAATTCGTTCGGCAAGGCTGCCTGTGAAGACCTGTCAGGTTTTCGAGTCAAGCTTCCGAAGTTTGGCGCATCCGCTGATTTGACTCAAATTGCCAATTTGTCCTACCTCTAAAGGCTCTCCAGGGCCTGAGGCAGTTCGGCCAGGGAGGGGATGACCGCGTCCGGCGCGGGGACAGGCTGACCGGTCCCGGGGGCGCAGCGGCGGGTGATCCAGATGCTGGCCATGCCAAAGCGTTGGGCGCCCTTCACGTCCGCCTCGACCGTATCCCCAACCATGGCCACATCGCCGGGTCTTAGCTGCCAGTGGGCCAGGGCCAGCTCGAAGATGCGCGGGTGCGGTTTGCGATAGCCGCAGGCAGCCGAGGTGAGGATAAAATCGAAGAAGCCTTCGATGCCGAACTTGTCCACCAGTTGGAAGACGTCCTGGTTGTCCCCGGCGTTGGAGATGAGGCCCAGGCGGTAGCCGGCCCGTTCGAGGGCGGTGAGGGTCGGGATGGCGTCTGCCTCGACGAGCCAGTTGGCCTGGGTGACGGCGAAGAGCGCGTCCAGCGCGCCGCGCAGGAGGTGGCCGGGCAGGTTGGGATGGCCTTTTTCAGCCAGCAGTTCGCGCAGGACGAAGAGGTAGCTGGTCTCGTACAGGTCTTTGTCGCGTCGGTCGTAGTACTCTTGCAGCCGCTGGCGGAACTCGTCGTGGAAGTGGTCGCAGTCAATCTCCACCCCTTTGGCGCACAGGAAATCGGCCAGCGCCCGGTCTGCCTGGATAACGATGGGCGGCCAGGGCTGGGGGGCGTACATGAGGGTGTTGCCCAGGTCGAAGATGACGGCCTGGATGGAGCGTTTCGGCATGATAAAAATAACCCCGCTTCGGCGATGGGATGCGGGGCGATGCTTCTTCAATAGCCTTTCTCGAGGCTGTAAAGGTTATATAACGGCTGGCCCGCCAGGTAATTGCGCAGGTTGACCGAGAACATGGCCGTGGCTCGCTCGTCGTAGTGGCTGCTGATGCCGGAAATGTGCGGGGTGACGAGCACGTTGGGCATTTGCCAGAGGGGACTGTCTTTCGGCAGCGGTTCTTCGGGGAAGACGTCCAGCCCGGCCCCGGCGAGCTTGTGGTCTTCGAGCGCCCGGACCAGGGCCTTGTGGTCAATCACGCCGCCGCGGGAAACATCAATGATGAAGGCGGTGGGCTTCATGGCTGCCAGGACTGAAGCGTTCACCAGGCCGCGGGTCTCGTCGTTGAGCGGGAGGGTGACGACCACGAAGTCGCATTCCTTGACCATCGAGCGCAGGGCCGTGTGCGGATAGAGCCGGTGGACGAAATCGCCGTCCGGGTCGCCCAGGCCCTCGGGCGCGTAACCGGGATCGGAAGGGTTCATGGCGTTGCGTTTGGTCGCCAGCACGGTCGCGCCGAATGCCTGGAGCAGGCGCGCCGCCTGGCGCCCGATGCTGCCGTAGCCGACGATGCCGACCGTGCTGCCGCGCAGTTCGAGCGGTTTCAGGCGTTCCCAGCGGTCTTTGGGCCAGTCGGCCTTTTTTTGCAGGGCGGCCATGGCCGGGAATTTGTGTCCGAGGGCCAGCAGCGTGGCCAGGATGTACTCGCCCATCTGCGAAACGGCCGCGCCGCTCATGGTGGTGATCTGCAACCCGGCTTTTTTCAGGATCGGGGCGTCGCCCATTTTGTCTATCCCGGCGTAATGGAACTGGATCCATTTCAGGTTGGGGGCTTGCTCCTCGGTGGGCAGCACCTGCGGGGTGGTGTATAACACTTCGACGCGGTTCCACACGTCCGGGGGGACATCTTCGGGTTTTTGCGCCCCATGCATGCTGACCCGCAGGCGCGGCGAGACCTCCTGCAACTGGTTGACCAGGTGGGTCGGGAAGGACAGGGTCAGCAGAACGTCAACCGGGGTCTGGGTCATGCGATCAGTAAGGTCAACAGGTTGGCGGCCACGATCAGCGCCAGCAGAAACCAGATGGCAGGGTTCCAGCCGTTCTGCGCGGCGGGGTAGAACAGGGCCGAAGCGAGGGCTATGACTATGAACGAAAGGGTTTGGCGGGTGAATTTGTCCTTAAACATACCACAACTCCTTAACTCGGACGAGCCGAAACTCCTGGGTTGAGCTTGCCGAAACCAGGAAGGATTCAACCACTGCAAAAGGGTTAATTTCACCGCGAAGACGCGAAGCCCGCGAAGGAAGTTTTGAAATCGCGAAGGAAACTATTCAGCCTGCAAGCCTTCCAGCCTGTTTCGGCGGGATAAATCCCTGCCTCAGATCATGGAAGTCGAATGAATTCGACTCGGCATCCAGCCCGAAGGGCTTCCAAGTACTGAGCAGGCGGCTCTGCAAAGCGCCCTGTGGGTTAGCCCCGCTCACCAGGCATGGCTGAATAGTTACCATGATTCTTCTCCTGATCCTTCGAGAATCTTTAGGAATTCTTTGAGTTCTTCGTGGTCTTCGCGGTAAAAAGGTTATTGCAGCAGAGTCATTAAAACAACCATACGGCCAGCAGGGTCAACCCGCTGATGAGCAGCACCAGCAGCACGGTATAGCCCAGCAAGGCGCGCAGCACTTCGCCTTCCCTGCCGGCCATGCCGGCTGTGCTGGCCCCGACGACGACTTTTGTCGGCGCGGCGACCGACGCCAGGGCTGCCCCGGCGGTCTGCCCGGCCAGGATGAACGGCGCGCTCAACGAGAGCAGTTCCGCCGTCCGCATTTGCAGGGCGCCGAAGACCACGTTCGAGTTGGTGTTCGAGCCGGTCATAAAGGCCCCGATCCCGCCAATCCAGGGGGCGATCACCGGGAAGGCCGCCCCGACCGCCCCGGCCAGCCCCTGGGCCAGGGCCTCGGTCATCCCGGCCTGCTGCATGACGGTCGCCATGGCCACCATCTCCAGGATGCTCAAACTGGAGGCCATCATCTTCTTGACCGTATCGTTCAGGATGGCCTTTGCCGCCCCGACCTTGCACAACCCGGCGCGGCAATAGACGAAGAAAGCGATGATCGAAGTGTAGAGCAGGATCGCCCCGGCGTGGGTGAAGATCCGCACCGGGCGGTTGGCCCCGGCGGGCGAGACGTAGCCGAGCGATGTCACCGTTTCGGGGAACTGGACCCGGACCGCGGCCTGCCCCATGAAATTGGTGACGGCCGGGACGAGCAGGATGACCACCGTCAGCGCGACCAGGATGAAATAAGCCGAGAGCGCGACGAAAAGTTTTTTCCCGTCGGTGCTCGTACCGGACCCGTTGCCGGTTTGCCCCCATCGAGCCAACGGCACGCTGACGAGGAGTCCCGCCAGGCCGCCGCCGAAAGCGGCGATGTTCCACAACCCGGCCACGGCGACGGCGTACTGTACCGCGCCCATCACCACGCCCAGGATCAGCGCCTTGACCGTCAGCCGCCTGACCCCGGACCAGCCGTCCGCCGAGTGGGCGACCATCGGGCCGGTGACCAGGGCCGAGATGCCGAGGAAGAGCGCCGCCCCCGGGGCCAGGACCGACTGGTCCAACCCGGTGGACGACATCAGCGCCTGGAAGGAGGATCCCAGCGATCCGAACGTCACCGCCCAGCCGTGGCCGATCGAGGGGACGACGACCGCGGTCAGCGGCGAGAATCCCAGCCCGACCAGCAGCGGAGCCGTCACCGCTACCGGGACGCCAAACCCGCCCGCGCCTTGCAGGAAGGAGGCGAAGACCCAGCCGATCAGGATGGCCTGCATGCCCCTGTCGGCGGTCAGGTTGGGCAATGCCTGGCCGATGACTTTGATGGCTCCGGCCTCGTCGGCGACGCGGTAGAGCAGGAAGGCCGCCCAGACGATGAAGAGCACGTCGAAGGTCAGGATCAACCCTTTGACGTGGGCATAGGCCAGCGCGTCTGCGCCGGCGCCGAAGAAAACGACAGCGACGAACAGGGCGGCCAGGTATCCGGCAGCCCCGGCCCGGGCCGCTCCCCAGCGGTAGCCGACCATAAGGACGAGTATGACGAGAATGGGGATCGAAGCGAGCAGTGGCATAGGTTATGAATTTTCCTGTTGCGAAGGGATGTCAGCCTGGCCGTCTGCAAAGACAGGCCGCAGATATTTGCCGTAGAGATGAACGGCAATTGCGCCTGCCAGCAGGCCGGGGATCAGGATCAGACCGGCCTCGGGGCCGAACCGCCCGCCGGTCCACAGCTCCGGGCCGGAGACCGAGATGCGGGTCATGGCAAAAAAATCCAGCCCGCTGACCGGGAAGCCGAAGACCGGCCCCTCGAAGAAATTCCAGCCGAGGTGCAGGCCGATGGAGAGCCAAAGCTGGCCCGTCCGAAGATAGGCGTAGGCCAGGAACAACCCGGCCAGGAATATCCCGGCCGCGCTGGTCCAGGTGGCCCCGGGATTGGCAAGGTGCAAAAACCCGAATGCCACGGACGAGATGACCACAGCCCAGAGCAAGTTCGTTCCGCTGGCCAGGGTTTGCAGGTGGTAGCCGCGCGAGAGCAGTTCTTCGTTCCAGCCCGTGAGAGCGAAGATGACGAACATCAGCGCCATCCCTCCCAGCACGGAGGGGAGGCCTTCGCGCTCCCAGGCAAAGCCTTCGACGGTCAGCCAGCCCAGGGCCAGATGCAGCCCGAAGATCAGGGCCATCACCAGGGCCGCGATCCCCACCCCGGCCAGCAGGTCGGGCAGGGTGCGCGAATCCAGCTTCAGGCCCAGCCCGGCAAAGGGGCGTTTATCCAGGAAGCGGCGGGCGAGATAGACCGAAAGGGTGACGGCGATGAACTCGACCACCTGGTAGACGAGCATGGCAAACTCGTCGAAATGATCGAACCCGGGGATCGGGATCAAGGTCAGGAAGAGGACCGGGACGCCGATGCAGGAAGCCAGCAGGAGCAGCAGCAAGGTCTGGAGCAGCAGCCGCCAGCCGGCGCGCAGGCGCGGTTCGAGGGGGGAGAGGAAGATTCGTGAGAGCAAGTTCGACATTATAAATGTAATCAGCCTGCATGTGCAGGCTGATTAAGGATCAGGCTTCGGCTTTGGGTAAGATAAGCCAGAGAAGCAGGTACGCACCGATGCCGGGCACACCGCCGGGCAGGGTGGCGATGACGAAAGCCAGCCGGAACCAGAAGGCGCTGATGCCGAAGAACTCGGACAACCCGCCGCAGACTCCCGCGATCATGCGGTTGTTCCGGGAGCGGCGCAGTGGGGGACGTTGGGGTTTACTCATGTTTTTCTCCTTTCGAAAACGGTTCACCCTATCTACGTCGCATTAATCCGGGCAGTTTTGACATCTTACGCGGCGCTGCCCAGGTGCATCCCGGTCGGGTCGAGTTCTTCCCGCAAAATGTATAGTTCGCGTTCCGTGACCGGATCGGTCGTCCGCAAATTGGCGGAGACCATCAACTCCCAGCCGGTGTTCTCCTGCGCCATCTCGACCGTTTTGCCGGGATGCAGGGCGGTCAGCGCCAGTTCGCCGTTTTCGTCCGGCTCCAGGATGCCCAGGTCCGTCACTACCGCCACCGGGCCGCGTCCGCGCAGGCCGGCGGCCTCGCGTTCGGCCCGTCCGTCCAGGTAGCCGGCCGAGGTGCGGAAATCGCACTTTTCGGGGAAGCGCCGTTTCTGGTGCGGGGTCATAATGTAACATCTATTCGCCCAGGCGGCGATCTCCTGCGCCCCGCCGGAACCGGGCAGGCGCACTTTGGGATGCCGGTAATCGCTGCCGATGATCGTGGCGTTGATGTTGCCGAAGCGGTCAATCTGCGCCCCGCCCAGGAACCCCACGTCCACATTGCCGCGCTGCAAGTAGAACGAGAAAATGTCGTACATGCTGCACACCGAGAGCGCCCCGCTGACCAGGGTCGGGTCGCCGATCGAGAGCGGCAGACGGGCGGGTTCGGCCCCGATCACGCCCGCTTCGTAGATCATCACCAGGCCCGGGGCGTGCGTCCGTTTGGCAAGGTTGCAGGCCAGGTTGGGCTGGCCCACGCCGACGAAGACCACGTCCCCGTCCCGTAGCATCCGGGCGGCGTTGATGATCATCAGTTCGGATGATGAATAATTAAGGTCGCTCATAGCGTCTCCTCGATAAATCTTTTGATTTCATGGTGGACTTCCGCCGGGCGTTCGAGCGGGAGCAGATGGGTGGACTTTTCCAGCGCAATGATCCTTACCGCCGGGTTCACTTTCTGGACCCTTTGGGCTGTTCCCGCCAAAAAGGTATCCGTCTCGGCCCCGCGCAGGATCAGCGTCGGCGTGGATAATGTTCTTAGCCCGCGCCACAGCTCCAGGTCCCGCCAGACGCCGGTGACGTAGATGCGCATCTCCCATTCGGCGGAGTAACACAGCCGGTAGCCGGTCCCGTCCGGGCAGGCGATCCCCTCGACGTAGGCCCGCAAAGCTCCGTCGTCGAAGTGCCTGAAAATAGACTTGCGCCGGTAGCCGTTGAACAGTTTGTCCAGGTCGTTGAAGGCCTGGCGGCGGTAACGGGCGGCCTTGACCAGCGGGTGGATGCGGTATCCCAGCCCGGTGTGATACATCATCCACCACATGCGGATGAAGTTGGGCATGAACAGCACCGGGTCGAGCAGGACGATGGCCTTGAAACGTTCCGGCTGGCGGATGGCGGCCCGCAGCAGGGCGATCCCGCCCATCGAGTGGCCGATGACGACCGGGCGCTCGAGCTGCCGCTCGTCGAGGAAGCGCAGCAGGTCATCCGTCAGCGGGCGCCAGTCGCGGATGTCGTTTGGCTTCGCGTCTGCCCACAGCGGGCGCTGGACCATTGCCAGGAGGCGTTGATCCCCGGCCAGCCGCTCCAGCAGGGGACGGTAACAGCCGGGCGGGTAGCCGTTGGCGTGCAGGAAGACCAGCGGCTCGCCGGAGTTGCCGAATTCTGTGAAAGAAATACCGTTCATCCGCTAATCTGCGCTAATCTTCGCGAATTGTGTGTACCTGACGGAGTTGCGTCCGAGGACGATGTTGCGTTGCGACCATGCGTTTCCATTCCAAGTCATTGTGAGCGCCAAAATTGATGAGCAGTCCAAGCGGGCAGCGGGTGGCCTTCAGGTAGTTCAAAAGTTGGGCTTCCTCGCGTGAGCCGAGCTGATCCAGCGCTTTAATTTCGATGACGATTCTCTCATAAGCCAGGTAATCCGCGATAAAGGTTTTGTGTAACGGTTCGCCTTTGTATAGGATCACGATTTCATACTGCTCTTTGACAGGGACAGACCGCTTGCGCATCTCGATGCCAAAGGCTTCCTGGTATACCGGTTCAGAAAATCCCGGCCCGAGAGTGTTGTAGACTTCCATCGCCGCGCCGATGATGGCATACACTTCATCTTTGAAAATCAATTCAGCCATTATGCATCCAAAGATTAGCGCCGATTAGCGAAGATTAGCGGATTTGAATCATTGCGCCGCTCAATCCGTGCCATGCCTGTGAAAATCAACTTGCCCATTGCGCCTCCAAAGGTTAGCGCCGATTAGCGAAGATTAGCGGATCAATAATCTCCGTAATCAATCGGCTGGCTCAGCCTCGGCTCGACCCGCAACTGTGCCTGTTTCTCCGCTCCCAGTTTGGCCCAATAGCTGTCGCGGTCTTTCACGCCATAGACCCACTCGTCCAGCCAGGCCTTGACCGCTTCCAGCGAGGAACTGACCTTGTCCCATTCGAGGTAGAACTCGTTGTCCCGGTCGTAATAGCCCTGGGCGTAGGACGGGTGGCAGGCGTGCGGGACGTGGCAGACCGCATCCACGATAAAGCCGGGGATCAGGGTGCGGTTCGGGTCGGAGCGGATGACCGACTCGCCCACGATCTCCTCGGCAGTCAGGATGACCCGTTCGGCGGCGAAGGCGGCTTCCTTCTGCTCGCCGACGATGCCCCACAGGTGGGCGTTGCCCTCCGCGTCGGCCCGCTGCACGTGGACGATGGCCACGTCCGGTCTCAGGGCCGGGACGGCGATCAGTTCCTCGCCGGAGTAGGGGTCGGTGACGCGCTTTATTTTTGGATTTGCCCGCTCCAGATCCGTTGCGGCAGTCTGTTTCATGGGCATGAAGGGCAGGCCGGTGGCCCCGGCTTGCAGGCGCGAGATCATGCCGAAGTGGGAGTATTCCTCCCATTCGATCTCGCCTTTTTCGAGGGCGGCGCGCACGATCCGCAGCGAGCCGACGCCGGGGTTGCCCATGTACGAGAAGATCACCTTGCGGGCGCAGCCGGCGGCCACCATCTGGTCGTAGATCAGGTCGGGGGTGGCGCGGGCCAGCACCAGGTCCCGTACCCCCTGGCGGATGATTTCGTGTCCGGCCGCGAAGGGGATCAGGTGGGTGAACCCGGCCGCGTAGACCGTATCTCCATCCCGGACAAATTGTGAAACGGCTTCGGAAAGGGGGATGAGTTTGCTCATATTATTTCTTCTTTTTGGCTTTCTCTTCTTTGCGTTTTTTGGCGTTTTCACGCATTCTTCGAATGGCGCCGAAACGGCTGCTGGGCGGGGGCGCTGGAGCCTTGCGGCGGAAGATGATCCCCACCGCCAGCGCCAGGAGGCCGAGGAAAAAGTAATCGAAATCCGGCTCCCTCTGCATGTCGGAGGCTACGAAAAGGACGATCAGCATGATCCCCACCAAGATGAAGAACGTGCCGACGCGCGGCGCGAGCGGGCCGGTATCTTCTCCTGCCATTCTTACCTCGGCCGGCGGGCGCTGAACAGCGTCCGTTTGAACGGGAAGAAAACCGGGCTGCCCTTCATCGCCTGGCGCAGTTTACGCTGGATGGTGGCGACGAATTCGTCTTTCAACCCGCCCAGCCGCTCGAAATAGGGGACCAGCGTCGTGCCGGAGAGCCATTCCACCACCGCGTCGGCGTCTGCCAGCAGGTGCGGGTAAACCTTTTCGTAGATGGTGATGTCCTCCGCCCCGGCCTCGAACAGGAGCTGGGCGTACTGGTCTATCTGAAGCACCGGCGAGTAGCGCACCCAGCCGCTCAAGGCGCTGAAGAACGGCTCCTCCTGGGCGGTTTCGTGGATGATCCGCTGCGAGACGTGGGTGTGGTTGGACGGCATCTGGACGCAGAACTGCCCGCCGGGGGCCAGATGGTCGTACAGGCGCGGGATCAGGGCGAAGTGGTTCTCGGTCCAGTGCAGGGCGGCGTTGGAGACGATCAAATCCCACGCGCCGGATAATTGGGCCTGGTCGCCGTTTTCGAAGCGCAACCCCTCCCGGGCCTGGACCGCGGCTTTTTCGAGCATTTCAGGCGCCAGGTCCAGCCCGGTGACGCGGCTGCCGGGTAGCGCATCGGCCAGCCGGCGCGTCAACTCCCCCGTCCCGCAGCCGAGGTCAACCACCGTCAGGCCGGGACGGATGTCCACCAGCGCCAGCAGGTCGTAAAACGGGGCCTGGCGCTGGGACTGGAATTTGTGGTATTGGTCAGGGTTCCAGGGCATGGTTTCATCCGCGAATTTTCGCTAATCTTCGCGAAAAAGGGGTGATTTCAAAGGGAAAAGCCCCTTCCCTTTCGAGGGAGCGGCAATTTTCAATTTAAGAGTGTCACTGCGAGGAACGAAGCAGTCTTCTCGTTGAAACCGGGAGATTGCTTCGGGAAAACCGCCCTCGCAATGACATATCGAGAATTGCTGTGAGGGAAGGGGCCGTCCGGCAATTATTTGATGAGGGTCTGGATCTGCTCGTGCATGTAAAGCTGGAGATAGTAATAGCCGCCGGCGTTCTTGCCGCTGGAGCCGGAGCCTTTCCAGCCGCCGAAGGGTTGGAAGCCGGGCCATGCGCCGGTGGTGGCGCCCTGCGGGCGGTTGGCGTAGGTCACACCGGCTTCGATGTGGTCGAAGAACCAGGCCGCTTCCTCCTCCGAGCCGTAGAACCCGGCCGTCAGCCCGTAATTGACGTCGTTGGCGATCTTCATCGCCTCGTCCAGGTTGAGCACGGGCGCGATGGTCGTGATCGGCAGGAACATCTCGTGCTTCCAGAGCCGGTGGTCGAGCGGCAGCCCGGTGACGAAGGTCGGCTCGCAGAAGTAGCCCTTGTCGAAGCCGTCGCCGGCCTTGACGTGGCCGCCGGTCAGGAACTTGCCGCCGGCCTGCGAGATCTCTTCGGTAAAGTCCTTGAAATCCTGGTAGGACGAGGCGTTGATTACCGGGCCGAGGTACACGTTGCGGTCGGTCGGGTCGCCGATGACCAGCTTGTCGGTCATGTCTTTCAGGCGGGCCACCAGGTCGTCGTAGACCGGCTCTTCCACCAGCACGCGGCTGGCCGCCGAGCATTTCTGCCCTTGCAGCCCGAAAGCCGAGCGCAGGATGCCGATGCTGGCCCGCTCCAGGTCGGCGTGGCGCGAGACAATGGCCGGGTTCTTGCCGCCCAGCTCGAGGATGATCGGGCGGACGAATTTCCCGGCGGCGTAATCCTGGTACATTTTCATGCCCACGTCGAACGAGCCGGTGAAGGTCACACCGTCCACTTCGGGACTTTCGACCAGGGCCTGGCCGAGGGTGCGTCCCGGGCCGGTGACGAAGTTCATCACGCCGTCGGGCAGGCCGGCGTCACGGAAGCAATCGGCCAGCAGGCGCACGATCCAGGGCGTGTCGGTGGCGGGTTTCATCACCAGGGTGTTGCCGGTCACGAGGGCTGCCCCGGCCGGGCCGCCCGTCAGCGCGAAGGGGAAGTTGAATGGGGAGACCACCAGCCAGACGCCGTAAGGCCGCAGCACCGACACGTTGCGGGCCTCGTAGCCCACCAGCGGGTCTTTGCCCATTTCTTTGATGAAACCGTCGTTGACTTCCATCTGGTAGCAGGCGTAGCGGATCAGGTCGGCGGTCTCGGCCACGTCGCCGAGCGATTCCATGCGGTTCTTGCCGACTTCGAGGGCCATGGCCGCGCCCAGCTCGAAGATGCGCTCGTCAATCAGGTCGGCGGCTTTGCGCAGCAGGCGGACGCGCTCCTGCCAGGGGGTGTGGCTCCAGCCGGGGAAGGCTTTGCGGGCCGCAGCCAGGGCATCTTCGGCGTGGCGGGCATTGCCTTTTTGCATGACCGCCAGCACCCAATCGGTGTTGACCGGCGAGCGGTCTTCGAACTTTTCATCGGCGAAAACATCCTTGCCGTTGATGATCATGCCATATTCCTTGCCCAGGTTCGCCTTGAGGGTCGCCACAGCTTTGTCGAAGCCGGCGTGCAGTTCCTCGGGCGGGTTGAACATGGTCGCATAAGTCAGTTTGAAATTTGCCATCAAAAGCCTCCGATTAGGTAGTTGGGTAGTTGGGTAGTTGGATAGTTTGGTAGTTTAGTGGTTTGGTAGTTGGGTAGTTGAACTCCGCAACTATCCAACTAATGAACTTTGGAACTAACCGAAGTATAGCTTAGGAAGGCGGGCGCGTCAAAGTAAGCCTCTCACGTTTTGGCATGACGAATATCCCGACTTGGCGGCGAGACGTTGCGCAAATTGGCAATCTGCTTCACGGATTCTTCGGGAGAAGTGATTGGCGGGTTTTGGGTAAGAAATTGCGGATATGGACTGTCCGATTCGATAACCCCATTCGAGAGAGGAGCCTTTATGACCCCCCGAATCAAAATTTGGACCCTGTTCCTGCTGGCCGTTATGGTAATTTCTGCCTGCGCCCCGGTCGCGACCCCGTCAAGCGCGCCACCCGAGCCGCCTCCCGCGGCGACGGATACCCAGGCCGCGCCCACGGCCCCGCCTGCCGAACCGACCTCCGACCCGGGGGCGGGGCAAGCCGCCGAAACGGCGACCCAGCCCCCGTTCCCGATCGCTACGTCACGCGGCGACGCGCTCGAAGCGACCGACCCGTCCACAGTCGTCCTGGCCAACGGCGGGATCCAACTGGTCGAATTCTTCCGATTCACCTGAAGTACCTGCCGCTCGATGGCGCCCATGGTGCATGGGCTGGAAGCAAAGTATTTCGGCAGGATCAAGTTCAATTATCTCGACGCCGACGACCCGGCGACGCGGGATTTCCAGAGTTATTTCGGTTTCAGGTACCAGCCGGAAATCTACCTGGTAGACGGCGAGGGCAACGTGCTGGAGAAGTGGTTTGGGTACGTCACCCAGGAGACCCTGGAGGCGGCTTTTGCGATGTACCTGGAGTAGGTCACGTTAAAAACGTGACCTACTGCTGCTTGATCCAGTTCTGTTCCAAATTGAGGAACATTTCGACCACCTCGGGATCGAAATGTGACCCGGACCCGGCCTTGATATGTTTGAGGACTTCGCTGCGGGGCCAGGCCGGGCGGTAGGGGCGGTCGGAGCCGAGCGCGTCCCAGACATCCACCACGGCGAAGATGCGGGCCGGGAGCGGGATCTGCTTGCCGGACAGGCCGCGCGGGTAGCCGCTGCCGTCCCATTTTTCGTGGTGGCAGTAAGGGATGTCGAGGGCAGGCTTGAGGTACTGGATGCGTTCGAGCATCTGGCGGGCAAAGGTCGGGTGCATTTTCATCACCACCCATTCTTCTTCGGTCAAGGCTCCCGGTTTGAGCAGGATCGAGTCTGGGACGCCCATCTTGCCGATGTCGTGCAGCAGCGCCCCGCGCCGCAAATGGAGCAGCTCGCGGTTGCCCAGGCCGAAGGCGCGGGCCAGTTCGACGGTTTTTTCGGTGACGCGCTGGGTGTGGCCTTCGGTCTCCTTGTCACGCAGGTCGAGGGCATAGGACCAGCCTTCGATGGTGGCGTCGTAAGCCAGGGAGAGTTCGAGGTTCGAGCGCTGCATCCCCTCGAAGAGCTGCATGTTGTCTATGGCAATGGCGGCCTGTTCGGCCATGGTTTCGAGGAAGGCCAGCCAGTCCGGATCGGGGTCGAGCGTCTGGCGGTGGAACACTTCCAGCACGCCTTTGACCTCGCCTTTGGCGATCAGCGGCAGGCCGTAGTAAGAGACAAATTCTTCGTCTTCCGTGATGTTCGGGCTGAAAGGCGGCCTGGCCTTGGACAGGTCGGGGATATGCACTATCCGCCGTTCGAGAGCGACCTTGCCGGCGTGTTCGTCGCCCAGGTGGATGTTCAGGCGGGTGACCTCGTTGCTGCGAAAGCCGTAGCCGGCCGCATATTCCAGGATGAGCGCACTGGGGTTGTAAAGCAGGACCGAGGCGGCGCTAACCTCCAGTTGCTGGCTGATGTTCGAGACCAGCATGTTCAGGGTCATGCCCAGGTCGAAGCTGGAAGCGATGACCCGGTCTATCGTATTCAAGGCCGTCAGGCGGTCGAGCTGTTGGCGGATCTTGCTCTCGGAGCGTTTGCGTTCGCTGATGTCGAGGGCCATGGAGAGCATGGATGGGATACCCACCAGTTCGATCAATTCTGCAGAAAGCAGTATGTCGGCCAGCTCGCCGGATTTTTTCCGCAACGTCAATTCGAATCCCTCGACGGTCCTTTCCTGGCCCAGGGTTTCGACCAGGCGGTCGCGTTCGGCAGTGTCGGCCCAGATGCCCAGTTCCACGGTGGATTGGCCCAGGATTTCTTCCCGGCTGAAACCGGTCAGGTCCAGCCAGGCCTCGTTGACATCCACCAATTTACCATCCATTGCACGGGTGATGGCGATTGCCATTGGACTGGAGCGGAAGACCGTGGCAAAGCGCGCTTCGCTTTCGCGCAGGGCAGTTTCCGCCTGTTTTCGTGACAGGGCAATCGCCACCTGGGATGATACGAATTCGAGGATGCGCTGTTCCCTTTCGCCGTAGGCCAGGGGGTCGGAGTAATGCTGGACGGCCATCACGCCGATGGTCCTGGATTCGACTTTGAGCGGCACCCCCAGCCAGATGGGCGCCGGCGCGCCGACCGGTTCGATCTCGCCTGCCCGCTCCAACTCGCTGTGAGTGGATTGCGAACAGAGCAGGGATTGGCCCGTCCGCAGCACGTATTCTGTCAGGCTTTTCCTGAGCGGGATGGAACCGGATATGGGCGGGTCCATTTCGTCCACGGAATAGGGGAAGTTCAGCAGGCCTTGTTTATCGTCGAAGAGGGCAATGTAGAAATTCCCGGCCGGCATGATACCCGAGATGACCTTGTGGATTTGAGGAACCAGTTCATCGAGCGACTCGGATAATTGGGCGGTTTGGGCGATCCGGTAAACGGCCTCCTGGAGTTGTTCGGCTTGTTTCCGCTCGGCAAGTTCCTCCCGGGCCTGGGTGTACAGGCTGGCGTTCTTGGCGGCAATGGCGGCCTGGTTGGCGAACAGGAGCATCAGGTCTTTGTCCGCCTCCGTAAACTCGCGCACCCCGCCATAATCCAGCATGTGGATGACGCCGATCAGTTCGTCCTGCCACTTCATGGGGACGCTCAATACCGCCTGGAAGGGTTTCTCGTTTTCGTAGACCTTTGCCCTGCCGGACCACTGGCTGTAATCGTTGATGATCAACGGTTCCTCGGTCTGGGCAACGAGACCGGCAGCCCCTTCGCCGTAATCGAGTTCCACGCCGGTGTAATCGCGCGGGGTGTTGTAGCTCACCAGGCATTTGACCCGTCTGTTTTGCGGGTCTGCCAGATACAACCCTCCTGCGTAGGTGTTCAGGAGCCGGGCCGCCCTTTCGACGATGGTGTGCAGCAGCTTCGTCAGGTCGCGTTCACTGACGAGGTCGCGGGTGGTCTCGTGCAGGGCGGTCATGGTTTCCGCCAGGGATTGGTAGTTCCGTTGGCTGGCGCGCAGGGCTTCTTCAGCCGATTTCCGCTCGGTGATGTCGATCAGTGTGCCGTGGACCTGCGTGGGCTTTCCATATTCGTCCAAACCGATGTTGATGTTTTCCAGGATCCAGATCGGGGAGCCGTCTTTGCGCTTCAGGCGCAACTCGTAATTGGTCAGGCTGCCCGTTTTCTGGAGTTCTTCGAGATAGGCGTTACGGGTCTCGACATCGAAATACAATTCCTTGGCTGAATGTTGCCTCATTTCTTCACTGGTCGAATAGCCAAATAATTGGGCAAATTTTTCGTTGCAGCCGAGGATGTGCCCGTCCAGGGAAGTGTAGAAGACCCCGGCCTGGTTGTTTTCGAATAACTGGCGGTATCGTTTTTCACTGGCGCGCAGGGCCTCTTCGGCCAATTTGCGTTCGGTGATGTCAATCAACGTCCCCTGGGTGTTCAACACCTGGCCGGAGTCGCCCGTGGCGACGCTGACGTTTTCCAGGATCCAGACCGGGGAGCCGTCCTTGCGCTTCAAGCGCAGCTCGAAATCGGTCAAACTGCCGTGTTCTTTCAGCATTTCGAGATAAGCTGCCCGTTCCGAGTTATCGAAATATAGTTCCGTGGCGCGGTGCTTCTTGATCTCTTCACTCGATTCGTAGCCGAGGATACGGGCGAAGGCCTCATTGCAATCAATGATGGTTCCATCGAACGAGGTGTAATACACCCCGGCCTGGTTTTGTTCGAAGAGCTGCCGGTAACGTCTTTCGCTGGCGCGCAGGGCTTCTTCGGCCCGCTCCCGTTCTGATTCGGTCGTGATCCTGTCCAGGGCGTAGGAGATGTCCAGGCCGATCTCTTCGAGCAGGGTGCGTTCTTCTTCGCTGAAAAAGCCGGGTTCCCGGGCGTACAGGTTCAGGGTCCCGATGATTTGCCCACTTTGGCGGATGGGCACCGCTGCCGACGAGTGGAAGCCGCGCTTCAAGGCTGCATCCCGCCAGGGCTTCATGCGCTTGTCATCGGCGATACTGTCGCTGAATTCGACCTTCCCGGAGCGGATCGCCGTCCCGGTCGGACCCCGGCCGAAAGGCCCTTCTTCGATATTGATGACCAGCGAATCGAGATAATCCCGTCCGTGCCCGGCGACGGCAGACGGTTCGACCACGCCGGTTTCCCGGTTGACTAGCCCGATCCAGGCTAAATGGAATTCGCCGAACCTGACCGCCACCTCGCAAATGGATTGGAACAATTCGTCTCGCGTCCCGACCCGCACGATGGCCTGGTTGACCTGGCTGAGGGTGGCGTATAAACGGGTCAAGTAGCGGACACGGGCCTCGGCTTTTTTGCGTTCGGTCACGTCCTGGGCGATGACCAGGGCTGAATGGCGCCCCTCCAGGTCAATGGTATGGGACGAGATGTCCACGTCAATGATCGTCCCGTCTTTCAGGCGGTGCCGCCAGCCGGTGGAATGCTGAATAGGCAGGCGCGGCTGGGCCAGGTCTTCCACCAGGCGCGGCAGGTCTTCCTCCGGGCGGATGTCCTTGATGGTCATGCCCAGGAATTCTTCGCGGCTGTAGCCGTATTTGGCAATCGCAGCGTCGTTGACTGCCAGGAAGTCCAGCGTCTCCAGGTCGTAAACCCACATCGGGTGCGGGTTGTTTTCGAACAGGTAGCGGTATCTGGCTTCGCTTTCCTTGACCGCCTGTTCAGCCTGTACCCGTTCGGTCACGTCCCGGTTGCTGGCTCTCCGGCCGATCCATTTGCCATCGTTATCGTAGACCGGCATACAGATATGGTTGATCCAGCGTTCACTGCCGTCTTTGTGGATGATCCGAAAATCGAGTCCGACGGTATGGGTGTCTTCGAGGGCATCTGAAAAATGATGCTCGATGATGTGTTTGTCATCGGGATGGGTGATCTTCCGCAAGAGTTTGGGATCTTGCAGGAATTCCTCGGGGGCATAGCCGGTGACGCGCTCGCAAGCCGGGGAAGCGTAGATGTGTTTCCCGTCCAAGCCGATCCAGTATTCCCAGCCGTTGGTGTAATCGGCTACCGTGCGGAATTTTTCTTCGCTGGCTCGCAGGGCTTTTTCTGCCCGCTTGCGTTCGGTAATGACATCGAACACCGACACAAAATATTCCCTTTGCGGGCTGTAGACGGAAACCGAAAACCACATTTCCAGGGCTTCGACGAATATCTCGAACTTTTCGGGGATGCCGGTCTGGGAGACGCGGCCGTAGATCTCGAACAGTTCCGGGTCGGTGACCTGGATGCCCGGAATGGCTTCGGTCACGCGCTTGCCGGTGATGTCCGCCAGCCCGGTCAAGGTCTCGAAGGCCTCGTTCACTTCGAGATAGATCCAATCCACCGGTTGGCCGTTATCGAAGATCATCTTGCAATAAGCCAGCCCCTCGGCCATGTGATGGAACAGGTTGCGGTAGCGCTCTTCACTTTCGGTCAGGCTTTGTCCAGCCTTTTTGCGCCGGGTAATTTTGTGGCCTCCATCCCGGTTTTGCCGGGGCGTGGCGCCTTTGTCTTTCTCGTTCATTTTGGCACTTCCTGAATTCCTGGGAACACCCCCTGGGAACCTTTACGCTAATTCCCGGAGAGCATGGATCATTTGTGTGAAACCGGGCCGTCAAGACCCGTAAACTCACAGTCACTATAGCAAAATCCAATGGGCTATACAACTGTCAAAGTTAACGGTTTTCATGTTAAATTCTGCCGCGATCCCGGAGTCCGGCAGTTCCAGATAACGGTCTCCGGCGCGGGACTAGGCCTTGCTCTTGTTGTATACTTGACCTGTCTCGTAAAGGAGTTTAGCGATGGTTTTAACGTTGACGACGGATTTCGGGTTGAAAGACGGTTTCGTGGGCGTGATGAAGGGCGTCATCTATGGCATTGCCCCCGAAGTGAAGATCGTGGATATTTCCCACCTCATCGCCCCGCAGAACGTGCGCGAGGGGGCCTACACCCTCTGGCGGCACGCGCCGTTCTTCCCGCCGGGCAGCATCCACGTGGCGGTGGTGGACCCCGGCGTGGGCACCTCACGCCGCCCGGTGGGGGCGCGGCTGGGCAACCAGCTTTACATTGCTCCCGATAACGGCCTGCTGACCCCGCTCATCCTGGATGCCGAAACGGCGGGCGCGGAGGTCGAATTCGTCCATCTCGACCGGCCCAAATACTGGCTCAAGACGGTCAGCCGCACTTTCCACGGGCGGGATATTTTCTCTCCCTGCGGCGCGCACCTGGCGGCCGGCGTTCCGTTGACCGAACTCGGCTCCCCGATTTCAAACCTGACGCGGCTGGACTGGTCCCAGCCCGAACCGGTCCCGGGCGGCTGGCGGGCGCACGTGACCATCATTGACGTTTTCGGCAACCTGACGACGGACCTGCCCGCCGCCAAACTGGCCGGTCTCGGCCCGCTGGTGGTCCGCGTCAAAGGCCGCGAGATTGACGGGTTGGTGGACTCCTACGGGCACCGCCGTCCCGGCGACCTGGTGGCCCTGGTGGACAGCGAAGAATTCGTCGAAGTGGCCGTGGTCAACGGCTCGGCGGCCCGGGAACTCGACGTGGAGATCGGCGAAATCGTGGAAGTGGCGGCGAAGCGCGTATGACCCAAACAATCCCGCTTGTTGTAGAAAACCTGTCTTTCCGCTACCGCGATCGCCAGGGCGCGGCTATCGAAGGAATATCCTTTTCCGCCGAAAAAGGCGAATTACTGCTGATCGCCGGGGCCAGCGGCTGCGGCAAAACGACTCTCATTCGGGCGGTCAATGGCCTGATCCCGCGCAGTTACAAGGGCGAATTGGCCGGGCGGATCGTCGTCCATGGCGAGGAGACAACCGGGTGGCCGCTCTCGCAGATTTCGCAAAGTGTGGGCACGGTGCTGCAAGACCCCGAGCGCCAGATTTTGGGAACCCGGGTGCTCAACGAGGTGGCTTTCGGGTTGGAAAACCTGGGGATGGCCCGGCCCGAGATCGTCGAACGGGCCGATGCGGCCCTCGCCTACCTCAAGATTTCTCACCTGCGAAACCGCGAGACGTTCAACCTTTCCGGCGGCGAGAAGCAGAAGGTGGCCCTGGCGGGAGTCCTGGCCATGCGCCCCAGCATCCTGCTGCTCGACGAGCCGCTCGCCAGCCTCGACCCGGCTTCGGCGCAGGAGACCCTGGCCATGGTGCGCCAGTTGGCTGACGAAGGCATGACCGTGCTGATGGTCGAACACCGCGTGGAAGATGTGCTCAATATCCGCCCTGACCGGGTGATGTTCATGGCTGGCGGGCGGGTGCGTTACTTGGGAGACGTGAACGGGTTAATCAAGGTAGTGAATTACCACGAGATCAAACTCCCGGCTCAAATGATCATCGAACGCGCCGCGCAGGAACCAGCCCCGGCGGAGATCAACGTCCTTTTGGAGGAAGCAGGCCGAGGGTCCGGGGATGATCCGCTGGTGAGGTTCGAGGATGTGGCGTTCGGCTATGAGAAGGGGAATAATGTCCTGCACGGGATCAGCCTCGATATCCGGCGCGGTGACGTGATCGCCATTCTCGGCCCAAACGGCGCTGGCAAGACGACTTTTGTCAAGCACGCCATCGGACTGCTCAAGCCCAAATCGGGACGGGTGCTGGTCAATGGGCGTGATACCCACCAGGCCAGCGTGGCCGAAATCGCCAGCACGCTGGGGTATGTGTTCCAAAGCCCCAGTCACATGCTGTTTGCCCAGACGGTTTTCGAGGAACTTGCGTTTGGGCCGAGGAACCTGGGGCATCCAAAGGTTCAAATCGAAAAGGAGGTGAAAGAAGCGCTTGAGATTGTCAACCTGGCCGACAAAGAGAAAGACCCCCCGCTGGCCCTGTCGTTCGGCCAGCAGAAGCGTGTCAGCATTGCGGCGATCCTGGCCATGCGGTCGCGCATCCTGGTGATGGATGAGCCGACGGCCGGGCAGGATTATCAAAATTACATGGGCTTTATGGATTCCATCCTTCAATTGCCCAACTTCGAAGCTATCCTGTTCATCACTCATGACGTAGACCTGGCGACCATTTATGCCAACCGGGTGATCCTGGTTGCCAATGGCCGCGTGGAAGCGGATGGCCCTCCGCAAGATGTGCTGCGCGACTTCGACCTGCTGAAAGCCTGCCGCCTGGTGCCGACTTCGTTGCTGCAAGCCAACCTGGATCATTTACCGAAAACCAGGCGATTTATGCGGGCTGAGGCCCTGGCTCACGTTTAGTCCTTCCAACTTTTATCGAATAAGGAGAATGTAAGATGGACAAGAAACTTCAAAACGTCATGTTGACCCTGGTCGGGGTGCTGGTGCTGTTCTTGTTGCTGATCTACGTGGGCGGCAACCTGATGGGCATCGAGCGCCTGCAGACAGGGGAGAATCCTGTGTTGCGATTCGTTTTCGTGATCATCGGCCTGTTGATTGCCTTCTTCGTCTACTATTTCACCCGTGAAAATAAGATCTGGGAAGTGGGCACACGCGAAGTGGTCTGGATGGCGATCGGCGCGGCGCTCTACGCGGTTTTCTCGTGGCTGTTCAACGGGTCGGTTTTCGTGGTACCTTCGCTCAGCCAGGTGGCTTTGCGCCCGGCCATTGCCGTACCGATGTTCTTCGGCTATGCCTTTGGCCCGGTGGTCGGATTCTTCACCGGCGCGGTCGGGAATATGTTCGGCGATGCGTTGACCGGTTTTGGCCTGTCTCCGCAGTGGAGCATCGGGAACGGCCTGGTGGGCTTCATTGCCGGTCTGGCGCTGCTTTTCAAGGACCGCAAGCAGGGCCTCAATACGGTTTTGTGGGTCAGCGGCGCGCTGGCTCTGGTCGGAGCGGTCATGTACTTCCTCAACCGCAGCCTGCCCAACATGCTCTACTTCGACGTGGATAACGGCATCTTCGGCGATGCGCAGATCACGACTTTCGCGGGTATCTCCATCCTGGTCGGATTTGTGCTGGCGCTGCTGGTGCGTTTCTTCATGGGCAACAATATTGACGTCGCCGCGGCCGTGACCTGGGGTATGCTGGGGAACCTGCTCGGCATTGGGTTCGCGGCTATTTCAGACATCTGGATCAATGGGTTCTCGCCCGCGGCGGCCATCGTGGGCGAGTTCCTGCCGGCGGCCGGGCCAAACCTGATCTTTGCTGCCATCCTGGTGCCGTTGCTGGTGGTGGCTTACGCCTCCGTCCAGCGGCAATCGGGACGTTAGTCGGTTTGTAGCTGTTGGCTTTCAGCCGTCAGCAGGAGAAATCTTCCGCTGGCGGCTGAAGGCTGAACGCTGATTGCTGAAGGCTTGAAATGCTCGTTACCTGGCGTTATCACAAACGGAAATCCCTTATCCAGTGGTTCGACCCGCGCGCCTGGGTCATCTTCTATTTGTGTTTCCTGTTCTCCACCTTGTTCTTCTGGGACGTGCGTTTCCTGTCGTTTTTCCTGGTGATTTCACTGATTACGGTTTTTACTTCCGGCATCAAGTGGCATGAGATCCGCCGGGCGTTCCTGTTCATCGGCGGATTCATCTTCTTTTTTGCCTTCCTGACCTTCCTGACCGGGCGCGGCGGGCAGGAATTGTACGAAGAAGAGCACCTCATCCGCCAGTTGGTCGCGCCTTTTACGCTTTTCGGATGGCGTCCGGTGCTGGATATTACGGTCGAGCGGGTCTTTTTTGCGGTCAGCCAATTGGTGCGCGTTTTCAGCATCGCGGTGATGACGATCCTGATCCCGTATTCGCTCAACCCGGCGCTGTATGGTGTAACCTTCCGCGGGCTGGGATTGTCCGACAAGATCGCCTATGCCATGGACCTGACCATGCGCTTCATCCCGACCTTTGGGCGGGATTTCCAGTTGACGATGGATGCCCAGCGGGCGCGGGGCTATGAGTTGGAGAAAATCAAAGGGGGGTTGATCGAGCAGGTGCGGAAACTCGGTCCGCTGATGGTGCCGGTCACCATCCATGCCATCATTGGGAGTGAAGACATCATAGATGCCATGGATTTGCGGGCTTTTGGCATCGGTCCGCGCACCTGGTTGGAAGAGTTGAATTATGAAGCCAAAGATCGCATCCTGATCGGCTTTGGCGTGCTGATCCTGGCCGTTTCTTTGGCTGTGGTTTTTTTGGGCTATGGGGGGTTCTGGGTGCCGGAAGCGTTCTTGCGGCTGGCGGGAAAATAACACAAACTTCGGAAGTTATCACAGATTTCGGAAGTCTTGAAGACTTCCGAAATCTATTTAAACCGCTCGCACCAGCGGACGGATGCTGTCCGCCAGGCCTTTGGGCAGATTGGGGGCCATGCGGCGCAGCATGATCGGGGTGTTTGGATTCTGGCTATCGCGAATGAGTTGTTTTAGGAAATAGGCCGTTTCGGTGGCTGAGGCCTCGTAGAGCGCGGCCAGCAGGGTGCGGATATCCATCTGCATCGCTGGCGGGGCGTTGTCTATCACCGGGTGGACGATCTCGAAGACGGGCGGCAGGTTCTCGAAATCGGGGTCGGTGATCAGGGCCAGCAGCGCCCGGATGCCGTTCGGCCAGAGTTTCTCGCGGGCCGGGTGCAGCCATTCGCGCACCAGCACCAGGAAATTATCCGGGGCTTCGCGGCGCAGGCGGGTGAGACTGGTCGTCAGCAGGGCGGTACGCACCTCGGGGTCGCGCACCTGCCCGGTCCAGGCGGTGAGACGGGCCAGCAGGCGCTCCTCGCGCGGCGGGATGCGTCCGAGCAGGAAGGCGGCCAGCAGGCGCGTCTCCAAATAGCCGTCGTCCCAGAGTTCGTCGGCCAGGATCAGGGCCTCGGCGGGCTGCCGGTTGGCGATCAGGTTGAGTTCGTTCTCGATCTGGCGCAGGACGATGGATGGCGTCCGGTAGGAGGGCAGGACCGAGATCGGCGCGGCGACGTTTTTCGTCCGCAGGGTGCGGTTGACGTAGAGGTCCAGCATCTCGTGCAGGGCGCGCAAAAAAGCCTCCGGCTGGTCGAACAGGTCGGCCAGCGCGGCGGCTTGTTTCTTGAGGCGGGAGAGGTCTACGGCGGGCATGGGGTTACGTGTTACGCGTTACGTGTTGCGTGGCAACGACACGTGCCACGCAACACGCAACAGGTCAATACGCCCTGGCGAAGTAGACTTTCCTCGTCGCTTTTTCGCCGCAGACGATACAGGTTCCCTCGCCCGCGGGCTGGTCGAGAGGGATGTTGCGGGTCGTGGCCTTGGTGTCGGCCTTGACCTTGGCCTCGCACTCCTTCGATTCGCACCACCACGAGTAGGCCCAGCCGTCCTCGACCACCCGCTTGAGTTCTTCATAGTCCCTGGGGTCGTGGATGTTGGCGTCGCGGAATGCGGTGGCTTTGGCCAGCAGGGCGGCCTGGATCGTGTCCAACATCCCGATAACGGTAGCAGGCAAATTGTCCCGGGAGACGAAGGACTTGCCCTCGCGGCCGGGGATGTCGCGCCGGGCCAGGGCCACGCTATTCTTCTCGACATCTTTGGGACCGATCTCGATCCGCAGGGGCACGCCGCGCATTTCCCAGTCGTTGTACTTGAAGCCGGGGGTGACTTCCTCGCGGTCGTCCACCTTGACCCGGATACCGGCGGCTTTCAACTCGACGAACAGCCGGTCCACCACCGGCATCACCGCGGACTTTTGGTCTGCGTCCCGGTAAATGGGCACCATCACGGCCTGGATGGGGGCCAGGCGGGGAGGCAGCACCAGCCCCTGGTCGTCACCGTGGACCATGATCAGCGCGCCGATGATGCGGGACGAGATGGCCCAGGAGGTGGTTTCGCAGTATTGCAGGGTATTGCCCTGGTCGAGATACTGGATGTCGAAGGCTTTGGCGAAGTTCTGCCCGAAGTAGTGGGAGGTGCCGGATTGCAGGGCGCGTTTGTCCCACATCATGGCTTCGATGGAGGTGGTGATCTGCGCCCCGGCGAAGCGCTCGGTCTCGGACTTGGTGCCTTTGATGACCGGGATGGCGGCTTCCTCATAGCAGAACTTCTCGTAGATGTCGAGGATGCGGTACATTTCTTCCATGGCTTCGTCTTTGGTGGCGTGGGCGGTGTGGCCTTCGTGCCAGTAGAACTCGGCCGTGCGCAGGAAGAGTTTGGTACGCAGTTCCCAGCGCAGCACCGACCCCCACTGGACGATCAGGATCGGCAGGTCGCGCCAGGATTTGACCCATTTGGCGTACATGTGACCGATGATCGTCTCGGACGTGGGCCGCACCACCAGGGGTTCTTCCAGTTTTTCGCCGCCGCCGTGGGTGACGACCGCCAGCTCGGGCGAGAAGCCTTCCACGTGGGCTTTCTCCTTTTCGAAGAACGACATCGGGATCAGGGTCGGGAAGGCCGCGTTGACGTGCCCGCAGGCCTTGAATTCGTTGTCCAGCCAGGAGGTGATGTTCTCCCACAGCGCCCAGCCGTAAGGACGGACGACCATGCAGCCGCGCACGGGGGCGTAATCGGCCAGTTCGGCCTTGACCACGAGCTGGTTGTACCACTCGGCGTAGTTTTCTTTCTGGGAAGGGAGTTTTTCGTCAGCCATTGTTACCTCAGAGATAAGATGATCAGAGAATAGAGATTAGAGAGTAGCAGGTGGAGAATAGTAATTGCGAGCGAGAACAGACTGATCTCTATTCTCCAGTCTCTACTCTCTCCACCGCAGTTTCCACATCCTTCGCAAACCTGACCAGCTCACGCTGGCTGTCGGGGATGTACACGTCGAAGGCGTTGTAAAGCTGATCGAAGACGGACTGCCAGCCATCCCCGACCAGCACCAGCGGCCTCCGGGGCAATGACTCGACGATCATCAGGTTCCACATCAGGGCGATTTCGGCCAGGGTACCGGGACCGCCGGGCAGGGCGATGGCCGCGTCGCAGGTGGTGATCAGGGTCGAAAGCCGTTCCACCAGGGTCTTCCGGCGAAGCTCTTCCTTGACCCAGTCGTTGGGCCTCACCGCCCGCCAGGCTTCGATCTCCTCGCAGGTCACGCCGACGGTATGCCCGCCGGCCTCCACCGCCCCGCGGCTGACGGCTTCCATCGTGCCGATATAGCCGCCGGTCAAAACCGTATGGCCGCGTTCGGCCAGCATCCGCCCCAGTTGCTGGGCTTCATCATAAGCGGGACTTCCGGGTTTGGGCTGTGAGCCGCCAAAGACAGTAATGTTCATCGTGATCAGGTTCCAGTATCCAGTTATCAGTTATCGGTTATCGGTGTCCCATGTGCGGGAGGCATTCACTTCCAGTTTATCCAAAATCGCTTTTTGCAGGTCAATCCCGCTGACCGAGGCCAGTTGCAGCAGGTAGAGCGCCACGTCCGCCAGTTCTTCCGAGAGCGCCTCCCGGTCGAAGGTTTCGTTCCATTGGAAATGCTCCAGGATCTCGGCCGCCTCCAGCGCCAGCGAAATGGACAGGTTGCGCGGCGTCTGCGGGCGTTTCGTATCCGCCTCGTACCAGCCCTTCGAGCGCACGAAGGCGTGCATCTGCTCGGTCAGTTCGTCCAGGGTCAGTCTTTTTTCTTCCATATTTTTATTCGATGGTCGAGTAGGCAGCGGGTTGCGATACTCCGCTGTGTGGCGCTCGACCAGCCGCCGTATCGAGACCATCCACCAACAAAAAACGGCTCGCCGGGTCTGGGAGCCGTCTAAGCACGCCGAAACGAACCTATCCAGACCGGGAAGGTTTGCTTTTCGGGGCAGGGGACGGGTTCTTGTTCATGGCGCCGATTATAACCGAAACTTTGCTTTCCTGCTACAATTGGTCTATGCACCTGATCCTCACCCACGAACAAGCCGATTTCGACGCCCTGGCCTCCCTCTACGCCGCCCACCTGCTGGACGAACAGTCCCTGCCGGTGCTGCCGCGCCGCATGAACCGCAACCTGCGGGCATTCTTGACGCTTTACGGGGCCGAATTCCCTTTCGTGGACCCGCGCGACATCCCCTCCGGGCCGGTCAGGCAGGTCACGCTGGTGGACTCGCAAGCCCTGGTCACGCTCAAGGGCATGGGACCCAGGACCTCCGTCCGCGTGATTGACCACCACCCGCGCCGCGAAAACCTCCCGGATGAATGGCAGGTCACCGTTGATGAGACCGGCGCCAACACCACGCTTTTGCTCGAAGCCATCCAGCACAACAACGGGCATTTCTCACCGCTGCAAGCCACCCTGCTGCTGCTCGGCATCTACGAAGACACCGGCTCCCTGACCTACGCCAGCACCACACCGCGCGACGTCCGCGCCGCGGCCTACCTGCTGGAACGGGGCGCCAACCTGAACATCGCCGTCGAGTTCCTCAACCCGCCGCTCTCCTCGGAACAGCGCAAAGTCTACGAAGAACTGACAGGCAACGCCCAGACCCACCTCATCAACGGCCAGCGGATCGTCATCGCCTGTGGGGACGCCAGCCGGATGGACGAAGAAATTTCCACCCTGGCTCACAAACTGCGCGACCTGTACGACCCCGACGCCCTTTTCGTGTTGGTGACGACCTCCGAGGGTGTCCGCATGGTCGCCCGCTCCACCTCCGACAGCATTGACGTCGGCGCGATCACCTCCCGCTTCGGCGGCGGCGGCCACGACCGGGCCGCGGCCGCCCTCATCCGCTCGGCATCCGATCCCATCCGTTTATCCGCTTCAGAATCCGCTGCCCAATCCGTTGCCCGTCGGCTGCTCGCCCTCCTCCCGGAGCACGTCATCCCCTCCGTGACTGTTGCCCAGATCATGTCGCGCGGCCCGCAGGTGCTCACGCCGGAGACCCCCGTCCAGGACGCGGCCCGCCTGATGCAGCGCACCGGTTTCGAGGGCTACCCGGTCGTGGACGACGGCCGCGTCGTCGGCCTGCTCACCCGCCGGGCCGTGGACCGCGCTCTGGCCCACAAACTCAACCTGACCGCCGCCAGCCTGATGGAAGCCGGGGAAGTCACCGTCCGTCCCGACGATTCGATCCAGCACCTCCAGACCCGCATGATAGACAGCGGCTGGGGCCAGGTCCCGGTGACAGACCCGGACGACGGCGAGGTGATCGGCATCGTCACCCGCACCGACCTGCTCAAGACCCTGGCCTCCGGCCCGGCGCGCTCCTACAGCAACAACCTGGCCGCCCGCCTCGAAGCCGCCCTGCCCCCCGCCCGCCTCGAACTCGTCCAGGCCGTGGCCGAACAAGCTGTCAGGCTCAACCTGGCGGTTTACGTGGTCGGCGGCTTTGTGCGCGACCTGCTGCTCGACCGCCCCAGCCTCGACTTCGACGTGGTGGTCGAAGGCGACGCCATCCAGCTGGGCAAGGCCCTCGGCCGGCATTACGGCGGGCGAGTCACCGCTCACGGGCGCTTCGGCACAGCCAAGTGGTTTTTGGCCGGCTCCGGTTTCTCCAACGGCGATCTGCCCGAATTCCTCGACCTGATCTCGGCCCGCACCGAGTTTTACGAACATCCCTCCGCCCTGCCCACCGTGGCCCGCGGCAGCATCAAACTTGACCTCCACCGCCGCGACTTCACCATCAACACCCTGGCCCTGCGCCTCGACGGGCGCCACTATGGCGACCTGCACGATTACTGGGGCGGCCTGGCCGACCTCGAGCGCGGCCTCGTCCGGGTGCTGCACTCGCTCTCCTTCGTGGACGACCCCACCCGCATGTTGCGCGCCGTCCGCTTCGAGCAGCGCTTCGGCTTCGAGATCGAGACCCGCACCCGCCAACTGATGGACGAAGCCCATCCTTTGCTCGACCGGCTCTCCGGCGAGCGCGTCCGCCACGAGCTGGATTTGATGCTGGACGAATCCTCGGCGGCGGCCATGCTCGACCGCCTGGACGTGCTCGGCCTGCTCAAAGCCATCCACCCGGCTCTTCCCTGGACCCGGGGCCTGCGCGCCGTTATCGAAAAGGGACTCAGCCTCCCGGTCCGCTCCGATTTCGACCTCGACCCCGACCGCCGTTCCCTCGGCTACGTCCTCTGGCTGATGACCCTCCCGGTCGAAGGGATCGAATCCCTGGCCGGCCGCCTGCGTTTCCCGGCCACTCTCACCCGCATCCTGGTCCATGCCAGCCGCCTGTGGGCGGACCTGCCCGGACTCGCCGGGAAAAGGCCGAGTGCCTGGGTCGCCGCCCTGGAGGACGCGCCCCTGCTGGCCGTCTACGCAGCCTGCCTGCATTGCGACGATGCGCGGCTCTCCCAGGGGCTGGCCGATTACCTGTCGAAATGGCGGCACGTCCACCCCGTCACGGATGGGCATGTGCTGCGCCGGCTCGGCCTCCCGCCCGGTCCCGTCTACCAGAAAATCTTGGGCCGCCTGCGTTCCGCCTGGCTGGACGGCGAGATCACGACCGGAGAAGCCGAAAAACTTTTGCTGGAACAGTTGCTCGAAGCCGAAACTTAAGTCATAATTGCGGTGGGAGAGACCATGCAACGTTCAGATACTTCTTCGGATAACCGGCCGGACGGCCAACACCCAAACCTGCCCTTCCGTTTGCGTGTTCCCTTCATCTCCGCCGATCACCTGGAATTCTATGCAGTGCTGCAAGAACTTATGGGCGAACGCTTTACGATCCTGGCAAAAGTCTCCCTGGGCGAAATTGTGACCGTAGCCCGCCCCAACCAGAACGTCCAGTTCTATAACCGCATCTTCCGCAAGAACGTGGATTTCCTGCTCTGCGAGCCGCGGGACTTGCGCCCGGTAATGGGCGTCCAACTCGTCAGGAGCCAGGGACGCGACGACATCCGCCACAGCGAAAGTTTCATCCAGGATGTTTTTGCCGCGTCCGGGTTGCCGCTGGTCTGCGTGCCGTTGAGCGAAAAATACTCGTTGAGCGACCTCATGCCGCTCTTCGAGTTGGCAATGGTGAAGGTCCAAAAAGCCGGGCAGGCCCGCTCGGCCAAAGACGATTTTGCGCCCATTTGCCCCAGGTGCGGCATCAGCATGGTCTTGCGGATCTACCGCGACGGCCCAAAAGCCGGGATGCAGTATTACGGCTGCCTGAACGCCCCCGAATGTAAAGAAGTAACCCCGATTTGAGATGACTATTCCTGGTAACGACGATCCCGTCCTCTGCCCGATCTGTGGCGGGACGGCTGAAAAAGGATATTTGCTCGGTTCCGGGCGGAACTACGCTTTCACCTGGCATCCCGGCCAGCCGACCTGGTGGAACCGCCTCAAGGCGGGTTTTAGCACTGGGGTCAGGGTGGGCGAGTTTGGAGGCTTTTTCGGGGCCTGGGCAGACGCGGTTTATTGTGAAGAATGCCAGCGTGTGACCCTGGAAGTGACCGACATCAGGAAAAAATATTACCCCTACCTCAAAGAATGATCCCCACCGAGGCTCAATGGAACTGGACGACTACCTTCACTTCGCAACCGATCTCGCCTACCGCGCCGGACGTATCACCCTCGGCTACTTCAACGCCGGTGTCCGCCCCGATTACAAAGCCGACGACACCCCCGTCACAGCCGCCGACCGGGCCGCCGAAGCATTCATCCGGGGTGAGATCGAGAAAAAATATCCGGCCCACGCCATCCTCGGCGAAGAATTTGGCGCATCTGCTTCTCCCATCCGCTTCTCCGCTTCCGAATCCGTTGCCCCATCCGTATCCGTTGCCCCCATCCGCTCATCCGCTTCAAAATCCGCTGCCCCATCCGTATCCGTTGCCCCCATCCGCTCATCCGCTTCAAAATCCGCTGCCCTATCCGCTACCCCCATCCGCTCATCCGCTTCAAAATCCGCTGCCCCATCCGTTGCCCCCATCCGCTTATCCGCTTCAAAATCCGTTGCCTCATCCGCTGCCCCATCCGCCGCCCCGTCCGCTGCCCAATCCGCTTCCCACCGCTGGATCATTGACCCGATTGACGGCACCAAATCCTTCATGCGCGGCGTCCCGCTTTACGGCGTGCTGATCGGCCTCGAAATCGAAGGCGTGGTCCGCGTCGGCGCGGCCTACTATCCCGGCACCGACGAGATGCTCGCAGCCGCCGACGGCCTCGGCTGCTGGTGGAACGGACGCCGCGCCCGCGTGTCGGAAGTCTCGTCCCTGGAGCGGGCCTGCGTCTGCTACACCACGATCCACAACTTCGAGAAATTTGGCCGCAAGGAGGCCTTCGAGCGCATCCAAAAAGCCTTTTACCAAACCCGCGGCTGGAGCGATGCCTACGGCTACCTGCTGGCCGCCACCGGGCGGGTCGAAGCCATGCTCGACCCGGTGATGAGCGTTTGGGACTGTGGCCCGTTCCCAATCATTTTCAGGGAAGCGGGCGGCTACTTCGGCAGTTGGGACGGGCGCGAAGGCCACCTGCACAATGAAGCCATCGCCTGCAACGCCGGCCTTAAGGATCGCCTCCTGGACTTGATTGCGGGGAAATAACCAAATTCATATCACGCATGACGTAACACGCAACACGCCTCATTCATAGTGCCTCTTTATTTCAGACGCATACCGCATCCCGACCGAATCCTTGTGTTGGGCCAACCAGTCCGCCAACCGGGTCTTGCCCCGCGCCGGCTCGGACGAAACCAGCAGCCCGGCCATCAGGCCGTCCACCTCGTCTTGGGTCAGCACCACGTCGCCGACGAAGGCGCTGACCGCCTGCGAGGCCAGCAGCGCCAGCCAGGGCGGGACCTTCACCAGTGGTCGCTCCCATCGGATCGTCGAGCCGACCAATCGCACCAGAGCCTCGAAGGTGAAGATGTCCGGCCCGACTGCATCCCATAAAATGTCACCCTGCGCATAGCCAGTATTAACTGCCAGTTCGGCCAGGTCATCCACAAAAATTGGTTGCAGGCGGTAACTCCCGTCACCCGGCAGGGCGAAAACGGGGAAATGCCGCAGCAGCCAGGCAATATTGTTGATCAGAATATCCTCGACCCCGAACAACACCGTCGGGCGCAGGATGGCATACGATAAACCGGATTCCATCACAATCCGTTCATTGAGCGCCTTGCCCGCAAAATAAGGCAGGGGCGAGTCCGCCGAGGGATTGGTGATGCTGACATGCACGATGCGCCGCACGCCCGCCTCCGCCGCCGCCCGGACCAGAATCCGGGTGTTGACCACGCCCTTTTGGTGGGTGACGGGCCCACGGTCGAAGCGCACCCAGTAGGTGTTGTAGAGCGTATCCACGCCGGCCAGGCTGCGGGTCAGGCCGGCCGCATCCCCGAAATCCAGCGGGTAAGCCTGCACCTGCCCGCCGAACGGGTCGGGGCGGTTCGGGTGTCCGGTCAACGTGATGACCTGCTCGCCCCTGGCCAGCAGGCGGCGGGCGATGTACTTGCCCGAATACGAAAAAGCACCGGTCACTGCGATTTTCATTTTTACCTCCGAAAATTGGAACATTAAACACACCGGCGGCGAGCGCCCCGGTTTTAATTTACAGGGGCGGGTCTTGGACCCGCCCCTGCAAATTATTTCAAAATGTTCAAAACGGTCTGGATGGTCCCGAACCCCAGGCTTTCGAGGCGGGAGATGGCGCTGAACAGAGAATCCAGCGCCTCGAAGAAGGATTGCAGCGCCCGGACGCGCTCCAGCAGGAAGGCCTGCTCCGCCGGATCGGACGACCCCGCGCCTGCCTCCAGCTTCGACAGCGTTTCCTTCACCGACGCGACTGCCCGGTCGAACTCGGTGTTCTGGCGCTCCTTCAAGATCGCCCGTACCGACTTGTAGAAATCGGTCTCGGCCTCGTAGTAATCCTTGCGGTCGCCCAGCCGGGTCGAGCGGTGGACCAGCCCGAGGCGGGCCAGGGCGCGCACGTTGGTGCTGACCGCTCCCTTCGTTAGCCCGGACTGCTCGACCAGTTCGTCCAGAGAGAGCGGGTTGGGGGAAAGATACAGCACGGCGAAGAGCGCCCCCATCCCTTTGGGGAAGCCCCAAAAGGCGCTGATGCCGCTCAGGCCTTCGATAAATTCTTGTTTCAGGGTTTGGGTGTCTGTGGTCATGGGTACGAAAATATACTACGTTTAGTATTTACTAAACGTAGTATATCATAAAGGAGTTATCTGTCAATAGGGGATTGATGGCAAAATCAGGAGGTTTTGCACTCCCTGGATGGATGATTACGGCCTCAACCGCAGCAGCGTGACCGAGTACGGCGCGAAGGTGTAATTCATCGTCACTTTGTTGACCGTGACCATCTTAGGCGGGGCATCGGATAAGTCATTCTTGAATGTCGTTTTTCCGTTGAAGGTTATGACTGTGGAAGTCAGGGAGATGGATCGGGCGACATCCACCAGCGCGGATTTGATCAGGCTCCCGTTTTTCAAGCGGATATTGGCGCTGACGGGATTCCCGGTCTTGTTGATCACCAGCAGGGAAAACTGCCCGGCCCAGGTCCGCCCGGCATAGACGCTCAAGACCGAGGTCGCCGCGCTTGAGGTGGAGGCCAGCATCTTGTTCCCGAAGCGTCCCCAGAGCACGAAGGCGAAATACTGCGGGGTACGGGCGAAATTCTTGTCGGCCAGCAGCAGGTCATAGCACGAACCGGTCGTCTGGGCGCAGCCGTTCGACAGGTCCCATTGGTTGGCGCTGCGGTAACCATTGCGGGCGGCCTGGCCGATGCTCTCGGCGATGAAAAGCATGTTCCCGGCCCGGGTCATCATCTTATTGAAATCCTGGTCGTGCGATCCGACCAGGTTGTATTCGGTGGCAAGGATGGGGACGACCCGCCCGCCGGCATAAGTCTTGAACGCATTTTGGATGCGGGTCTTATTACCCGGCCAGATCTGGCGCGGTTTTGCGAGCGCCTTCGCCCAACCGGCGGCGGTGTTGGGAGGCAGGTCCCAATACGCGTAGGGGTGGATGGCGTAAAAGTCCATATATTTTCCCGCCGCCTGGACGAGTTCGTTGCCCCAGTTGTTGTATTCGGTCATGTATTCATTGCCTGCCACCCCGACCAGGATGGACGGGTCGACGGCTTTCATGGCGGCGCGGACAGCCTTGTACCCGTCGTGGCTGGCATTCCCATTGATGTAAGCGGTCCCGTCGCAGGTCCAGGATTCCTCCCAACCCCAGGGCTGGCACTGGCTCCCGCCGGTGGAGGGCTTTCCGCCGTAGACTTCGTTGCCGAATTCCCAATATTTGATGTAGAACGGCTTCGGGTTGCCGTGGGCGGCGCGCAACCTGGCCCAATGACCGGCGGTCTTCCAGTCCTGCCCGTTGCGGTCCACGCCGATGACGGTGGCGTCGGTGGTTTCGGCGTTGAAGAAGGCCACGACCGCAGCCGATTCCTGGGCCGTGGCGTTGACGTTGACCACGTACATCCCGGACTTGCCGGTGGCTTCCAGGAAGTTGATGAAGTCCGTCGGGCGGGTGATCCAAGTGCTCCAGTCTTCGCCATCGCCGCCGCACTGGTAGGCCTTCCCTTGTTTGTAGACCCGGTTCTCGCAGCTCAGCCAGCCGTACATGTTGCTCCAACTGCCGCCGGGGATGCGCACCGCCCCCACCCCGGAAACTTTGGTGCGGGCTTTGAAGGCGGTGTTGCTGTAGCGGTCCGCCAGCCAGGCCGGGGTGTTGCTGCCGCGATGGAGCGCCGTAAAACTGGTCAGGGTCTGGCCGGTGTTGATGACGATGCTGACCGGCGCGGCCAATTCCGTCTGCGCTGCGGCGGGGACGGCAGGTCCCGGCAGCAGGGAGAAGAAAATGGCCCCGGCCAAAAGGATGCGCCAAAATATGGATTTTTGCATAACAAGGTTCTCCTTTACGGATTTTTGGCTCTCCCGCAGTAAACCGGAAAGAGCTTAAGCACAAAGGCTTGTGTTGAGCCGATGGGTTGAGATTGTCGAGACCTTTTCGAGGCAACACAGAAGCACTCAAAGGGTGAAAGGCGCCTTGCCATAGAGTCTTTTCCTTCGTTGCCGTTGTGTTCCTTTGTGTTTCAAAAGGTTTTCCCCGCCAAAAACGGGAGAGCCTGATTTTTCAACGCTTGCAGCAGTTCCACCCCGCCCAGCCCCTGCCGGCGCAGCGCATCGGCCCGGGATGCCTGGAACCACAGGTTGAGCGACTCCCCTGAAGCCTCCTCGAAAGCGATCCCGATATATCCCGGCTGCGGACCGGGCGTCTCATCCGGGGGGAATCCGTCGAGCACGGCCAGGGAAGCGTCGAGCAGGCGGGCGAGTTCAGCCTCGTCGTCCAGGCTGGCGACTTCGATCGTGATGCGGAAATCGGTTTCCATGGCGGCGAAGTAGACCACCTGCCCGTACTCGTCCATGCAGTTTTCGCCATAGGCTTCGGCGCGGGCGCTGGCGACCTCCAGCCCGGCCTGGGTGAAGGCTTCGGTCAGTTGGGCGCTCAGGTCGAGCAGGGACTGGCTGGCCCACTGGAATCCGCAAGCCCTGTAATCTGGCGTGGCGGTGGGCGTACCTGTCGGCGGGACGGTCGTCACGGGAGCAATTGTGACCGGCGCGGTGGAGGTCGCCAAGGGCAGGTTACAGCCGGCCAGCAGGGAGGCGATCAAAAGCGGGAAAAGGAGGAATCTATGGGCCATCGGCTCCTTCCGGGCAGGAGGTGACTTCCAGGTGGCCGCCGCCGGGCAGGAAATTCGGGCCGTGCGAAATGCCGTTGTCGAACCAGTCGGTGGCGTTGTAGTCGCCGGGCGGGAGCGTCCCGGAGGCCGATTCGCCGGGAGGGACGTCGAACTCGACCGTCGTCGGCCCTTCGAATTTCCAGTGCCAGACTTCCTGGCAGGTGTTCTTCAGGTCGTAAGTGCTGGACGAATTGCCGCCGGGAGGTGGAGGCGGTGGACTTTCGGGGGTGCCATTTCCTGGGGTCGGCTGATTAAGCGTACCCGGGGGCGTGGGCGGCTCCCCCGTCGGCGGCGGATTCTGCGGCCCGGACAGGGAGGCGGCCTCCGGGCTGGCCTCCTGCCATTGCCGGAACTCGTCCTCGCGCATCGGGCGCGGGGCCGACGGGGGCTGCCCCGGCGCGGGGATTTCGGCAGCCTGCCCGCCGGTCAGTTCGACCGAGCCGAGGGCATTCGACAGGGTGCAAAACCCCTCCAGGCAGAGGGCTTTAAGGGAACCAGAGTCCGGGGACAGGATCAGGCCCAGGTAACTGCCGCGCACGGCCGCCTGTCCCGTTTCGCTTTCGACTTCGAGCGCGCCGCCGTTGAGGATGATCCACAATTCCCCAAAAGCCAGTTTCAGGCGGGTGAAGGCGTCCTTTTCGTCCAAAGCCGACATTTCGAAGCTGGAGTTCGGCCCCAGGCGGACGATGGTGCCCTCCGGCTGGAGGTCGAAGCGGGCGCGGCTGTCTTCGCCGGTTTGGGCCTGGCCGCCGGCAGGCAGGACCAGCCCCTCGCTGGCGGGAGCAAACTCCCGGTCCGGGGCGAGGCGGGTGCGGACGTCGTTGAAGGTTTCTGTCAAAACCGCCCGGCGCGTCCCGCTTTGGGCAGGACCCGCATCCGTTGGGGCCGGACCGCAGGCGGCCAGCAGGATGGACAGGGAAAGGATGAGGCTGGCAAGAATTCTTTTGGAGGGCATACCCGCTCGCTTTCATGGCTATTCCGGATGGCTTTATTTTACCTTCTCCCAGGTAAGGCGACCTGACTATTGCAAGCGTGATGATTGTCACTACTCTGCTTGCTCAATTTGCGATATAAACGGTCTACAATGTTGACGAGGTACTCATGCGATTGATCGAAATCGAACAAAATACCTGGGTCCAGGTCACAGGGGTCAAGGGGGGGCGGGGCTTGCAGGAAAAACTTATCCAGTACGGATTCTTTATCGGCGACCGGGTGCGCGTCTTGCGCCGCGCCCCGCTCGGCGGGCCGCTCCTGATCGAAGTATCCGGGCGCGAGATGGCCCTCGGGCGCGGCGTGGCCGAGAAGATCGAAGTGGAATTCCTGCCATGAGATGCGCCCTGGTCGGACGTCCCAACTGCGGCAAGAGCACCCTGTTCAACCAGGTGGCCGGCTACAAGGCCGAGACGGGCAACTTCCACGGCACGACGGTCACGTTTACGGCCAGCAAGGTGCGCGTGATGGGGACCGTGCTGGACCTGGTGGACCTGCCCGGCGCGTACACCCTTTCGGGTGCCAGCCCGGCCGAGCGCGAAGCCCAGCGTTACCTGGACCGGGAGCCTGTGGACGTGATCGTGGGCGTGCTCGACGCCTCGCGCCTGGCCCAGAGCCTCGAACTCGGCCTGGAACTGCTCCAGATGGACAAGCCGGTGGTGCTGGCCCTGAACATGCTCGACGAAGCTGCCCGGCTAGGGCTGCACATTGATGGGTCTGGGCTTGCGGAGAAATTGGGCGTGCCCGTCCTGCCGCTGGTCGCCAGCAAGGGACGCGGGGTGCGCAACCTGTTCGTGGCCGCCCTCGACGCCGCCAAAAAAGGACAATCCGCCAACCACCGCTACGGCCTCGACCTGCGCACCCCGCAAGAGCGCCACGCAGCCGGGGCCGAACTCGCTGCGGCTTTCTCCCGCCAGGGCGAGCGCCACCTGAACTGGCGCGACCGCCTCGACGACCTCATCCTGCACCCGGTCTGGGGGTATGCCGTTTTGCTGCTGATCCTTTACATCTTTTTCCAGACTGTTTACGGACTGGGCAGCGCCCTCGAAACCCCGCTGTTGGCCGTGTTCGAAGCGATCACCGGAAAAGTAGCCGCGCCATTCGGCGAGGGGAGCTTCTGGTCGCAACTGGTGATCGGCACCATGCAGGGCGTGACCGGCGGCGTGGCCATCGTCCTGCCGTACCTGCTCCCGTTCCTGCTTGGGCTGGGGCTGCTGGAAGACATCGGCTACCTGCCCCGGGTCGCCTTCCTGATGGACGCCCTGATGCACCGCATCGGCTTGCACGGCAAGGCCATCGTGCCTTTCATCCTCGGCTACGGCTGCAACGTCCCGGCGGTGATGTCCACCCGCACGCTCGAAGAGCCGCGTGACCGTTTCATGGCCGCGGCCCTGGCGACCCTCGTCCCGTGCGCGGCGCGGCTGGCGGTCGTCTTCGGGCTGGTGGCTTTCTATCTCGGCCCGATCGCCGCGCTGGGACTGTACGCCTTCAACCTGTTCGTGATCGCCCTGACCGGTCGCCTGCTGACCCGCCTGATGCCGGAGGATACCCCCGGCCTGATCCTCGAAATCCCTCCGTACCGCGTCCCGACCCTGCGTAATGTGTTCAACAAAGCCTGGTTCCGGGTGCGGGAGTTCGTGGTCGAAGCCTGGCCGGCCCTGATCGCCGGGTCGGCCGTGCTGGCCGTGCTGAATTTCGTCAACGCCGCCCGTTACATTGACTTGGCCGTCCGCCCGCTGACCTGGGTTTTGGGCCTGCCTGCCGAAGTCGGCCTGCCGCTGATCTTCGGCATCCTCCGCAAGGAACTCTCGCTGGTCATGCTCGGCCAGGCCCTCGGCACGATGGACTTCGGTTCGGCGTTGAGCACGGTCCAGTTGTTCACGTATTCGGTCTTCGTCGTGTTCTACGTCCCCTGCCTGGCGACCTTGATGGTCTTGCGCCGCGAACTGGGCAACAAAGGCATGTTGTGGATCTCCGGCTTGACGGTGGTGGTAGCCCTGGCGGCCGCTCTCGTGTCCCGCCTGGTTTTGAGTCTGGTTGTGTAAGCGTTGGCCGCGTGATATACTACCCGCCCGTAAGCCAAGACCCATCCCGTCCCCAGATCGAGGCAATATGAAACGCGTCCTTATTGTTGCGCTCGCCGCAATACTCTCTTTGACTGCCTGCGGACCGGCAGCCCAGGCCCAGCCGACGGCTGACCCCCAGCTTACGGCGGAGGCCCTGGTCGGCACCATCGTCGCCCAGACCATGCAGGCCATTCCGACCGCCACACCCCTCCCCCCTACGGAGACGCCACTTCCGCCCTCGGCCACCCCCACCTCGACCGTGGAAGCTCCCGCCGTCCCCTCCGATACCGCCACGCCCACCCAGGAGCTGGCCGTGTGGACCTCCACAGCGGTCGAGTATGGACCCAATTTCGTGCGCCTGAAACTGATCAATAACTCGACCCTTGGGTGTTACTGGGTCCAGTTCGCGGGCGGGGAAACGTATTCCATCTCTGTCTGTTCGACTGCCTTCCTGTACATCCGCAAAGGGTCGTATGCTTACGTGGTCTATTTCGGGTTGCAGCGCACGTTCGAAGGCGGGATCACCCTGTCGCACAAAGACCAGCACGCCTTCGAGGTTTACGACGACCGGGTCAAGTTCGTCATTCCGTGATCCGGGCTGTATGAATTGCAGCGAAGACTTTACCCAGGCCGCCAGCCAGGCGCCGACAGCCACAGGCCATCCTTAATCACTGACAGCCAGGCTTTCCCGCTCCCTCCGCTTTTCCAATAACTTACGAATCCGCGCGTGGCGTTCCCGCGTCAACGGGTAGAACCAGGCCATTGTCACCGCGCTGAAGAGCAGCACCGCCCCAAACGGCCCGATCAGGATGCGGATGGCCGTCAGGGCCGAGTCGGGCTGCATGAACCGGGTTGCGCCTTCGGGCGGGGTCTGGTAGCCGAACCAGCCCAGGGTCTGGAGTCCGATGAAGATGGCAAAGGCCCCGGTCAGTTTGCGGATGAAATTCTTCACGCCGTAGTAAATGCCCTCGGCGCGGCGGCGGGTGCGGAGTTCGTCCCACTCGATCACGTCCGGGAAGAGGGCGTCGGGCAGCAGGTGGGCGGAGGAAACGCTGATCCCGGCGAGAACGCTCAGGGTCAGGACCAAGCCCACCTGTCCCGGTTGGACCGAGAAGATCACCAACTGGACGATCGCCCAGAAGACCATCCCGGCAATGTAGGCGATCTGCTTGCTGAACCGGTTGGAGATGAAAATCCAGAACGGCAGCACCAGCACCGAGGTGATGAGCAGGAGGGCAAAGACCGCCGATTCGATGGGCAGGCTGACGCCGAAGACGGAGGCGGTCGCCAGCAGGTCGCCGCTCGAAATCCAATAGAGCAGGTAGAACGGCAGGACCAGCGCCACCAGGTCGAAGGTGATCCAGTTGAGCATGTAGACCGCGGTCGCAAAGCGGAATGGGATGTTGGCCCAGGCGGTGCGGACGGTCTCCATGAACGGGACTTCGTGGCTCTGTTCGGGGGTCAGTTGCTGTTCGCGGACGACGAAGAAGATCAGCAGGAAGGGCAGGGCTGCCATGCCGCCGAAGACAGCCGCCGTGACGAGGTAGCCTTGCTGCTGCGTGCCGCCCCCGGCGACCACCCCGTCCACGATGGCCGGGGCGGCCACCGCCGTGACCAGCGAAATCGCCAGGTTGAAGAACATGCGGAAGCCGGTCAGCGAGGTGCGTTCGTCGTAGTCGGGGGTCAGTTCGGGGGTCAGGGCCGAGAAGGGGACCGCCACCAGCGTTTCGAGGGTATCGGCCAGCATGAAGGCCAGGGTGATGAAAACGGCTTTGGCGGCCTGGCTTGCGAAGGGCGGGGCGTACCAGAGCAGCAGGAAACTCAACCCGAACGGGATCGAGAAAAAGAGCAGGAAGGGCCGCCTGCGCCCCCAGCGCGTCCGCACCCGGTCGGAGATCATCCCCACCAGCGGGTCGTTGACCGCGTCCCACAGGATGCCGACCAGGGCGGCCACCGAGGCCAGGCGCGGCTCCAGCCCGACCACGTCGGTCAGGAAGATGGCGTAGAAGATCTGGCGCAGCGTGCCGAAGCCGGCTGTGCCCCAATCGCCGGTGCCGTAGGCCAGTTTGGTCCAGAGCGAGAGATATTTTTTGGGTTGAGCTGTGTCGGTCATGGTGGCTCCTCTGAGTTCATCCTTGAATCTAACAGGACTAACACCGCCGGTCTCGAATCCCCTCGAATGAGATGCGTAAGGCGAAATTAATTTCGCCTTACTTCATACCGCGTCATCCCATCCAGTAAATCCAGCACCAGTTCCTTCAAATCGCCCCGGTTGGGCAGCGAGCCAATCAGCCCGTACATCGGGGCCATCCGCCCCGGCAGGCCGCCGCCCCCGCCGAGCAGCGAGGAGACTTTGGACATCAGACGGCTGGTCCAGGCTTCGGGCAGGACCCGTGTGACGGCGTTGGCCGCGCTGAGGGCGATCCGCGTCAGACTCTTTCTCAACCCGGGCCTGCGGACCGTTTCGGCGGCGGATGCCAGGTCCCGGAGGAATTCGTCCGCCACCCCGGTGTGGACGTAGTTGACCGTCATGTGCAGTGATTTGGGGAAGTGCTGCCGGTCGAGGTGCCAGCCGCGCAGCGAGAGTTCGTCGGCTACTTCGTAAACGTCCAGCCCATTTTTATCCGCCGGGCCGATGGCGAAGACGCTCATCTCCGGGTCGCTCATCACCTTCAGGCCGGGGATTTGGTTGATGCCTGCCTGGATGTGGCGCACGGTCTCCATCGTTTTGGCGGTGAGGTCGAGATAGCCGTCTTCGCCCAGGTAGTTCAAGATGGCCCAGGCAGCCGCGATCGGCCCGGCGGGACGCGTCCCGGCCAGGGTGGGGGAGGGGTAGATGCCGCCCGGCCATTCGGTGGTGACGAACATCTGCTGGCGGCGCAATTCGGCATTGCGGTAAAGAATCACCGATGCGCCTTTGGCGGCGTAGCCGTACTTGTGCAAATCTGCCGAAATGGAGGTGACGCCCTCGAGGCGGAAGTCGAAATCGGGCACGGGATAGCCCAGTTTGCGGACGAAGGGCAGCATGAAGCCGCCGACACAGGCGTCCACGTGGAAGAGCAGCCCGAGTTCCCGCGCCGCTGCGGCCAGTTCCGGGATCGGGTCCACCACGCCGTGCGGGTAGGCCGGGGCCGAGCCGACCAGCAGGATCGTCTCCGCTGTCACCGCCCGGATCATGGCGCTCACGTCCGCCCGCAGGTCGTCCCGCACCGGCACGTGGACGAGTTTGACGCCGAAATAATGCCCGGCCTTGTCGAAAGCCGGGTGGGCGCTGGCCGGCAGGACGATCTCCGGGTGGGCAATCTCCGGGCGGTGGAGGCGCGCCCAGTCGCGGGCGGCTTTGACGGCGCACAGCAGGCTCTCCGTCCCGCCGGAGGTGACGTTGCCGCGCACCTGCTCGTCGCCGCCGAGCAGGTGCGCGCTCATCGCGATGATCTCGGTCTCGAATTTTTGCAGGCTGGGGAAGGCGGTCGGGTTGAGGCCGTTCTCGGCGAAGAAGAGGGTGAAGGCCTCCTGGAGCAAGGCGTCTATCTCGTCGCTGATGTGATAGACCAGGCCGAAGACGCGTCCCTGCTTCCAGCGGATGTCGTGGTCGCGGGCGGCGCGCATGGCGGACAGGACTTCGTCGCGGGTGCGGCCTTTTTGGGGGAAGGGCAGCATGGGGCCTCCTTGGGTGTCTTTTGGGGATGGTTTAGTTTAGCATGGAACCTTTGAGCGAATCAAAAACGCCGGGATATCCGGCGTTTCTCTGGGGGTTCAACGAAAAATACTGATTCTGCTGGATTTTGTGGTTCTTTCGTTTTCATTGGGAAAACCCTAAAACACGAAGAAGCACAAAGTCTACAAAGGAGGAACCCATCAAATCAAGGCGTTTTCCCTTTGAGCGCCTTCGTGTCCCTTTGTGTTTAGGTTCTTTCCCGCTAATTGCGCAAGAGCCGGGTGTGTGCAAATCGAAAA
>JBMOMN010000051.1:0-42931 GCA_049324115.1 Chloroflexota bacterium | reverse complement strand
TGCTGTTTCTCTCGCTTGGAAATTCCCAAGTGAGCTAGTTGGGTGTGCCTAGTGCCAGCTTCCTGACGCTCGAATCTTCCACTACGGACTGTTTGCCTATTCAGTTTTCAAGGTGCAAAAGTCGAGATATAATACCCCTGTCACAAATTGCGCGTTCCACAGAAACCGCGCCTCACGGGAAAAGGAAACCGCCCAACCTGTTACAGTTGGGCGGTTAAGAAGAGTCTCTTGGCAATGACCTACTCTCCCAGGGGGTCGCCCCCCAAGTACCATCGGCGCTGACGGGCTTAACTACCGGGTTCGGGATGTTACCGGGTGTATCCCCGTCGCTCCAATCACCAAGAGACTGATTCACGACGTCAGACCTGAATAATGATGACTTATGCGGTTGAAAAGTATCAAGTTCTCTGCACCACGCAGATCAGCCCTCGACCATTAGTACAGATTAGCTTAACACATTACTGTGCTTACACATTCTGCCTATCAAGCAGGTGGTCTACCTGCGGTCTTACTGACTTGAGTCATGAGGGACCTCATCTTGAAGCGAGTTTCCCACTTAGATGCTTTCAGCGGTTATCTCTGCCGAACATGGCTACCCAGCGATGCCGTTGGCACGACAACTGGCACACCAGAGGTTCGTCCACCCCGGTCCTCTCGTACTAGGGGCAGCTCTTCTCAAGTCCCTTACGCCCACAGCGGATAGAGACCGACCTGTCTCACGACGGTCTGAACCCAGCTCGCGTACCGCTTTAACGGGCGAACAGCCCGACCCTTGGGACCTTGTCCAGCCCCAGGATGCGATGAGCCGACATCGAGGTGCCGAGCGAAGTCGTCGATATGGACTCTTGGACTTCACCAGCCTGTTATCCCCGGGGTAGCTTTTATCCGGTAAGCCACAGCCCTTCCACTCGGTACTGTGGGATCACTAAGCCCGACTTTCGTCTCTGCTCGACGCGTTGGTCTTGCAGTCAAGCTCCCTTATGCCTTTACACTCTTTGGTAGGTTTCCATTCTACCTGAGGGAACCTTTGGGCGCCTCCGTTACCTTTTAGGAGGCGACCGCCCCAGTCAAACTGCCCACCTGGCACGGTCCCCCGCCCGGATGACGGTGCGGGGTTAGGATCTAAGCATGGTCAGGGTGGTATTTCACCGTTGGCTCCACCGAGGCTAGCGCCCCAGCTTCAAAGCCTCCCACCTATCCTACACAAACCATACCCAAATGCAATGCCAAGCTGCAGTAAAGCTCCACGGGGTCTTTTTGTCCTGCTGCGGGTAGGCCGCATCTTCACAGCCATTTCAATTTCACCGGGTCTATCGTTGAGACAGTGCTCTAGTTGTTACACCGTTCGTGCGGGTCGGAACTTACCCGACAAGGAATTTCGCTACCTTAGGACCGTTATAGTTACGGCCGCCGTTCACCGGGGCTTCGGTTCAAAGCTTCGGCTTGCGCCTAACCTCTCCCCTTAACCTTCCGGCACTGGGCAGGTGTCAGCCCCTATACATCGCCTTTCGGCTTAGCAGAGACCTGTGGTTTTGTTAACCAGTCACTAGAGCCATTTCACTGCGGCCTCCCAGGGCTTGCACCCCAGAAGGCACCCCTTATCCCGAAGTTACGGGGCAAATTTGCCTAGTTCCTTAACGATAGTTCTCCCGTTCGCCTTGGTATACTCTACCCGTCTACCAGTGTCGGTTTGCGGTACGAGCACCTGAATATCAACGCTTAGAGACTTTTCTCGGCAGCAAGGCTCAGCCACTTGCGCCTCAGAGGCACGCCATCACGCTTCAGCTCAACCGGCGGATTTTCCTGCCGGTCTCAACGCCTAGACGTTTAGCACCTGAATCCAATAACAGGCTGGCCTACCTCGCTGCGTCCTCCCATCGCTCCTTCCAGGTGGTTCCGGAATGTTGACCGGATGTCCATCACCTACGCCTTTCGGCCTCGGCTAAGGGCTCGACTAACCCGACGCGGAATGACCTGGCGTCGGAAACCTTAGACTTACGGCGAACACGGTTCTCACGTGTTTTACGCTACTCATGCCTGCATTCTCACTTCCGCCCGCTCCAGCCGCCCTTATCGGTCGACCTTCACCGCTGGCGGAACGCTCCCCTACCATCCCAGCAGATGCTGAGATCCATGGCTTCGGTACCATGCTTAGCCCCGTTAAATTTTCCGCGCAAGGTCACTGGACCAGTAAGCTATTACGCACTTTTTAAAGGGTGGCTGCTTCTAAGCCAACCTCCTGGTTGTTCAAGTAACCTCACCTCGTTTCCCACTTAGCATGGATTTGAGGACCTTAGCCGATGGTCTGGGCTGTTTCCCTTTCGACGACGAAACTCATCTCCCGCCGTCCGACTGCCATGCTTGGAGTACCGGCATTCCGAGTTTGATTGGGTTCAGTAAGCGGTAAGCCCCTTAGCCCATTCAGTGCTGTACCTCCGGCACTAAACACATGACGCTAGCCCTAAAGCTATTTCGGGGAGAACAAGCTATCTCCGAGTTCGTTTGGCATATCACCTCTACCCACAGCTCATCTCCTAACTTTGCAACGTTAGTGAGTTCGGGCCTCCACGAGCGGTTAGACTCGCTTCACCCTGGCCATGGGTAGCTCACCCGGTTTCGTGTCTAATCCCAGCGACTATACGCCCTATTAAGACTCGCTTTCGCTACGGCTACGGGTGTAACTCCCTTAACCTCGCCACTGAGATTAACTCGCAGGCTCATTCTCCAAGAGGCACGCCGTCAGGCATAGCGCCGCGCACCCGGCTTTCACCGGAGCACCGACACGCTGTTAGCCCTTCGACTGCTTGTAGGCTTTCGGTTTCAGGTTCTATTTCACTCCCCTAACAGGGGTACTTTTCACCTTTCCCTCACGGTACTTGTTCGCTATCGGTCGCCAAACGTATTTAGCCTTGGAGAGTGGACTCCCCAGCTTCCTGCCATATTAGCGTGCATGGCAGTACTCAGGTACCTGGCGGAAGTTGGTCGAATTTCGCTTACGGGGCTGTTACCCTCTATGGCAGGCTTTCCCACACCTTTCTGCTATCCGACCATTTTGTAACTTCCATGTGCCAGGCCCTACAACCCCACCCGTGCAAGCACGGATGGTTTGGGCTGATCCCCGTTCGCTCGCCACTACTAGGGGAATAATTTCTTTTCCTCTGGGTACTTAGATGTTTCAGTTCCCCAGGTTCCCTTCCTCAAGCCTATGTGTTCAGCAAGAGGATGCTGTGGGTTCGCCACAGCGGATTTCTCCATTCGGAAATCCCCGGATCAACGCCTGTTAACGGCTACCCGAGGCTTATCGCAGTTTCCCGCGTCCTTCATCGGCATTTGGCGCCTAGGCATCCACCGAAAGCCCTTAGTAGCTTCTCCACGTGATGCAGAGAAATTGATACTTTTCTTGCTTTCGGCCTACAATTAGTCATACATTATTCAGTTGGTAAGGTCCTGTTCACTGTTGACCAGCGAGCGATGCTCTCCACTTGCGTCAAGGGCATCGCTCGCCCTTCAACCTGTTCGTTTTTCAAATTTCGACAAAGCGACCCGGCTCATCGCCGGGCCGCGAAAGTCCCTTGCGATTGTGAGCTTATATTATTCTCAAAAGAGTAGAGATCGCCAAATTTCTTCCTTTTGCTACACCGACCGGTTCGCAGCTGTGGAGATGACGGGATTCGAACCCGTGGCCTTCGCCTTGCAAAGGCGCTGCTCTCCCACTGAGCTACATCCCCAGTTAGTCTCGTAGTCGCTTGGTCCCATAGTCACCTGGCCAGACATCCGGCCATTTGACTACCCGACCTTCCAACCACTCGACCAAACAAGTGGGCTTGACAGGATTCGAACCTGTGACCCCTGCGTTATCAGCACAGTGCTCTAACCAACTGAGCTACAAGCCCTCAAGACAGACCTTAACAACTGAGAAGTGACAGGAAGCGGGCTTTCATGCCCAAGCGCCTCTTCACCGTTTGAGGCGTTTTGGAAGTAGAGCGGCGACCTGCCCGTGAGAGGCCGGGCCGCTGCTCAGTACTCTAGAAAGGAGGTGATCCAGGCGCACCTTCCGGTACACCTACCTTGTTACGACTTCGTCCCAGTCACCAGCACCACCTTCGACGGCGCCCTCCTTGCGGTTAGGCTACCGGCTTCAGGTGTTACCAGCTCCCATGACGTGACGGGCGGTGTGTACAATCCCCGAGAACGTATTCACCGCACTATAGCTGACGCGCGGTTACTAGCAACTCCGACTTCATGCAGGCGAGTTGCAGCCTGCAATCTGAACTGGGGCCGGCTTTAGGGATTGGCTCCACCTCGCGGCTTAGCAACCCATTGTACCGGCCATTGTAGCGTGTGTGTAGCCCCGGACATAAAGGCCATGCTGACTTGACGTCATCCCCACCTTCCTCCGGCTTTGTACCGGCGGTCCCGCGTGACACATGTAACACGCAGCGAGGGTTGCGCTCGTTACCGGACTTAACCGGACATCTCACGACACGAGCTGACGACAGCCATGCAACACCTGTACAAGCTCCCCGAAGGGTCGGTCACCTTTCGGATCCCTACCACTTGTATGTCAAGCCCGGGTAAGGTTCTTCGTGTAACATCGAATTAAACCACACGCTCCGCTGCTTGTGCGGGGACCCGTCAATTCCTTTGAGTTTTAACCTTGCGGCCGTAATCCCCAGGCGGTGAACTTATCGCGTTAGCTACGGCACTGATGGAGATTAACCCACCAACGCCAAGTTCACATCGTTTACAGCTAGGACTACCGGGGTCTCTAATCCCGTTTGCTACCCTAGCTTTCGCGTCTGAGCGTCAGGAACGGTCCAGAAGGCCGCCTTCGCCACTGGTGTTCCTCCCGATATCTACGCATTTCACCACTACACCGGGAATTCCACCTTCCTCTACCGTCCTCAAGTTCGGCAGTATTGAACGACCTCTCCCAGTTGAGCCGGGAGCTTTCACATCCAACTTACCAAACCGCCTGCACGCGCTTTACGCCCAGTAAATCCGAATAACGCTCGCCTCCTACGTTTTACCGCGGCTGCTGGCACGTAGTTAGCCGAGGCTTATTCCTGGGATACTGTCCTTTCTCATCTCCCAGAAAAGTGCTTTACGATCCGAAGACCTTCATCGCACACGCGGCGTTGCTGGTTCAGACTTTCGTCCATTGACCAATATTCCCTACTGCTGCCACCCGTAGGTGTATGGACCGTGTTTCAGTTCCATTGTGGGGGGCCACCCTCTCAGGCCCCCTACCCGTCGTCGCCTTGGTAGGCCGTTACCCTACCAACTAGCTGATGGGACGCAGGCCCCTCCCAAAGCGGATTACTCCTTTAGACATCGGTTTCTAATTCCGATGACCACATGCGGTATTAGCTCCAGTTTCCCGGAGTTATCCCACACTTTGGGGCAGGTCACCAACGCGTTACTCACCCGTTCGCCACTAAGGATCTATTGCTAAATCCTTCGTTCGACTTGCATGTATTAGGCACGCCGCCAGCGTTCATCCTGAGCCAGGATCAAACTCTCCGCAAAAATTCACGCTTTCGCGTGGTAGTTACGGAAATTTTTTACTTGAACATAAAAAGCTGTTGCTTCCTATCACTCTTCAGTTGTTAAGGTGCTTTATCGAGCGGGCGGTATTCTACCCGTCATCCATCCACCTGTCAAGGCTTTAGAGACCAAATCGCCGATGTCCTTACGACATCGGCGCGTCAGACTGCGAAACTTTTAGTCTGTGTCTCTGACGTGGTGTCATACTCAGTTGTCAACGATCTGTCCGTTAGACGAGATCTGGGGTGGAAAGTGTGCGGGTCTAATTATACACGGCCCACACATTCTGTCAAGCCCTTTTGGAGACAAAAAACCACCGACGCCTTGCGGACATCGGGGCTTTATCCGGCTTGCCATCCGTTTTGACACTCGATTGTGAATGATCTGCCTCTGCGGGCTAGATCGTGTTTTGTCGTGCGGGCGGTATTATACACGCCCCGCCTTGTATGTCAATGGCAAAGTTCGCGCATTTTGGCACTTTTAAGGTTCTTTAAGATTAAAACATATCCTGACGCCCGGACAAGGCCCGCAGGAGCGTGTTCTGGTCTGCGTATTCCAGGTCGCCGCCGACCGGAAGGCCGCGCGCCAGCCGCGTCAGGTGGACGCCGAAGGGCTGTAACTGCTGGCGCAGGTACAAGGCAGTCGCGTCCCCCTCCATGCTGGGGTTGGTCGCCAGGATGATCTCCTCCACCCCACCCCGCTGGACGCGCTCGACCAGCGGCCGGATCTTCAAATCGTCCGGGCCGATGCCTTCGATCGGGGACAGGACTCCGTGCAGGACGTGATACCTGCCCTGGTAGCCACCCGTGCGCTCCAGGGCCAGCACGTCCAGCGGCTCCTCCACCACACAGATGACCGCGCCGTCACGCCGGTCGCTGGCGCAGATCTCGCAGCGTTCGCGCCCGGCTACGGTGATGTTGTAACACTCCTGGCAGAAGGCGATTTTGTTCTTCAAATCCGTCAGCGCTTCGGCCAGGTTCCGGGACGCATCCTCCGGGGCGCGCAACAGGAAAAAGGCCAGCCGGGAAGCGGATTTCGGCCCAATGCCCGGCAATCGCTCGAGGGCGTTGATCAGGTTCTGGATGGGTTCGGGAAGTAACATATTTTGAGAGCAGAGAGCAGATAACCAGAGAGTAGTGACCGTTCTCTACTCTCTAATCTCTGATCACTAAAACGGCAACCCACCCGCCAACGGACCCATCATCTGCTCCTGGAGATCACGGGACTTGTCCAAGGCCAGATTGACCGCGGTCAGCAGCATGTCTTGCAGCATTTCAGCATCGGCGTCTTTCAGGAAATCGGGATCGATCTCCACGTTGGTGCATTTCTGGTCGCCGGTCATCGTGACTTTGATCGCACCGCCGCCAGACGTCGCGCTGACGGTGGCCTCGGCCAGTTTCTCCTGGGCCTCAGCCATTTGCTGCTGTAATTTCTGGATCTGGGCCATCATGCCGCCCTGTCCGCCGCCCATTTTGGAAACCTTGTTAAATCCTTTTGCCATTGTTGACTCCTGAAAATTGACCGGGATTTATTCAATCCCACCAGACTGATAAAACCACCTGGGATTTGTCTTCAAAGCCTTTACCATAAGCGCCCATGATTTCTGCCGCGTGATGGCCGCCAATCCAATGCACTTCATCGGCTTTGAACTGTTCCCTAACCAATTCTTCCAATTTGAATTGATAGCCTTCCTCGACATAGAGATAGAGCGTGTCTGCATGCCAGCAATCGTCATCCAGCTCGCGCAGCGAAATCAAGTCCAAGGGCATCAGCGCCGCGCGCCACATCCGCCGATTTTCTTTGAGCAATTCAGCGATTCTCCTGCCCTCACACAAATTGAAATTCGTGCGCGCAATCACATCAAGCTGATATTCTTGAGCACCGCTTATCTTTTTAGGCGTATCCATCCCAATCCTTCTTCCTTCACAAAATCATTCACAAGATAATTTCCGCCTGATGCGTATTACACAACACGCACCACACACCACTCACTGAATATCCACGATCTCGCCGCCGTTTTGCAGGGCGGCGGCCACCATCCCATCCGGCTTCACGTCCGGGTGGTTTTTGGTGCGGGCGTTCGAGACCACGCAGCGGATCTGCAAGTCCACGCCGAGCACTTCCTTCACCGCCTGGCGGGTCAGCCCCACCTGGTCTTCCTGCTCCATCTTCGAGAGCAGCACCTCGCTCACGAACCCCAGCACCAGCGCCCCGTCCTTGATCTCCAGCACCTTGCACGAGTTGAGCAACCCGTTGAGGGCCACGTTGTGCGGGCGGACCCAATCCATGATCTGCTTCCAGGATTTGGCGACCTGTTCGAGCGTGACCGGCGCGGGCGTGGACGACTTTTCGGATTTTTCCGCCTCGACCGGCGTTTCCGCCACCGGCTCTTTCCGGACCTTGGGCCTGGCCGCCGCTGGTTTGGCCTCGGCCGCGGCTGACGGTTGGTCCTGCGGCAGTTCGAGCGATTCGGCCAGGGCCAGCTCCAATCCAAGTGACGGCTGCCATCCGCCGCGCGTGTCGGCTGCCACGGCGTTGAAAGCCCGCATCAGGCGCAGCACCTCGCCCGTGGACAAGGCCCCGGCGTGCTTCTGCATTTGCGCCAGCACCTCTTTCGTCGCCTCGACCTGGTCGCGGTTGCCCAACTGGATCAGCATCAGGCCGCGCAGGTAATCCACGATCTGACGCGCCAGCGAGCGCGGGTCGGCGCCCCCGTCGAGGGCGCGGTGAATGGCGTCCATACCGGAGGCAGGCTCCCGGTCCAGGATCGCATCGAGCAGCGACAAAACCGTCTCGCTGGTGGCCGTCCCTAAAACGGTCTGGGCCAGATCCAGCGTGATCTTGTTCCCGGTCGAAGAAAGCTGGTCGAGCAAGGAAATCGCGTCCCGCATCCCGCCGGAGGACTGGCGGGCGATCAACGTCAGGGCTTCGGGGGCGGCCTTGATCTTCTCCTGCTTGCAGATGGCGGACAGGTGTCCGGCGATCAGGTCAACCGGGACGCGGCGGAACTCGTGACGCTGGCAGCGCGAGAGCACCGTGGCCGGGATCTTGTGGATTTCGGTGGTGGCGAGCACGAAAATGGCGTGGGGGGGCGGTTCTTCGAGGGTCTTGAGCAGGGCGTTGAAGGCCGCCGTGGAAAGCATGTGGACTTCGTCAATGATGTAGATTTTGAACTTGCCCTGGTTGGGCGAGAAGTTGATCTTGTCGCGCAGGTCGCGCACGTCGTCCACGCTGGTGTTGGAGGCGGCGTCAATTTCGATCAGGTCCATGAAGCGGTTTTCGGTCACGGCCACGCAATGGGCGCACTGGTTACAGGGACGCTCGGCCAGGTCGCCGTCGAGGCAGTTGACGGCTTTAGCCAGCAGGCGGGCGGCGGTGGTCTTGCCGGTGCCGCGCGGCCCGGCGAAGAGGTAGGCGTGCGCCACCCGGTCGGTCGCGACAGCATTGCGCAGGGTTTGCACGATGTGTTCCTGGGCGACAACCTCGTCCCATTTTTGAGGGCGCCATTTGCGGTAGAGGGCTTGGGTCATGACAGTGTCCAGTAATCAGTATTCAGTAATCAGTATTCAGTGGTCAGTGGTCAGTCAAGGGACACGGTACAGGGCGCGCAAATTACCTTCGGCATCGAAGAGCGAGGCCACGTCGCCCGATTCCCAGACGGGTCCGCTGCGGCCCCAGAACAGGTTGACGACCGTGTCGCTGCCGCTGGTCGAGTTGACCTGGACCGCGCCGCCTTCGTAGAGCGTGAGCGAAGGGAAGCTGAACGAGTTGCCCTGGCTGTCCGTCAACCGCCAGCCGGTCAGCGTGACCGGTTCCGCGCCGCCGTAGCGGATCAGCACCACCTCAGAGCCGAGGGTCCCCGCCCCGGTGATCGAGATGATCTCGATGGGAATGTCCGTTTGCAGGACGGGGGTGGAGGCCGACAGCGCGGCCGTGGGCACGTTTTCAGGGGCCGTCGAGCCGCCGCGCTGGGCACGGTCGTAAAAGAACAAAATCGTTCCGGTCACCAGGGCCGAGACGAAGATGTTGAGCAACACGTAGGAAACCAGGCGGCGGTTCATAACGGTTTTATGATAGCACAAATCCGGTTATCAGTTATCAGTTGCCAGGCATCAGTTTCCAATTGAGCATCCGAACAGAGTACCGGTCACTGAATACTGGGCACTGATCACTGTCTGATGAACGCCAGCGCCACCCAATCCCCGATCTGGCGCTGCTCGACCAACCCCAGATTTTGAGCCTGCGCGGCCTCGATCACGGATTCGGCCTGGTGGTCGAGGATGCCCGACAAGACCAGCACCCCGCCCGGCGCGACCAGTTCGCCCAATCCCGCCTCCAGCAAGCGGACCAGCACGGGAGCCAGGATGTTGGCCAAAACCAGCGGGGCCTGCCTGAATTCGAATTGCCCCGCCAGGATTTCGTCCACCGACCCCAGGCCGAGCAGGAGCTTGTCGGCCACGCGGTTGGCTTCGGCATTTTCACGGGAAGCGGTGATGGAGGCCTCGTCAATGTCCACGCCCAGGGCGCGCGACGCGCCGAGTTTGAGCGCCGCCACCGACAGGATGGCCGAGCCGCAGCCGACGTCAATGACATCTGATTTACGATTGACGATTTCGGGATTTGCGATTTTCGAGCCGTCGTCAAAAAAGGATTCGACGAATTCCAGGCAGAGTTGCGTCGTCGGGTGCGTCCCGGTCCCGAAGGCCATGCCGGGGTCAATGCGGATCGGGACGCGCGACGGGTCGGGCGACTCCAGCCAGGCCGGGACGATGATCAGCCGCTCGCCGATGGGGATCGGCTGGTAGCGGGCCTTCCAGGCTTCCATCCAGTTCTGGTCGGCGATGGGCGTGTACGTCGGCGCGGGGATGGGCTGGATCATGCCCAGGTAATACAGGGACTCTTCCAGCCGCTGGCGGGTCTCTTCGAGGCGTTCGTCCGCCGGGAGGTAAGCGCGCACCGTGACCGGCCCGGAGGGCGAGCCGAGGTCTTCGTCATCCAGGAATTCCACGCCCTGCTCGGTGGTCACGCCGTTGGGCGCGAACCGCGCCAGCACGTCCGCGACGGCCTCGGCCAGTTCGCCGTTGACAGTGAGGGAGACTTCGAGCCAGTTGGTCATGCCAGCCACTCTATCTTGATTTCGTTTTCCAATTGCTTGAACTCTTTGTCGCCGGTCACCACTTCGCCATCCCGAAGTTTTGCGAGAGCCGCCGCGAAGCAATCCGCATAGGAAATATTCCCATTGACCTTGAACATGGCAGCCTGGCGGGTCACTTCCCAATCCGCAGGAACAATCTCAATCGCCATCCTTCGCACGATATCAATATACTGCTCCGCAACTTCAAATGACTTGCGGCGGGCAATCATGTACCAAAGTTCACCCAGATTTACAGCACTCACCGCAAGCGAGACCTGGCCGCGTTCCGCATCAAGAATAAGTTCCCTGACGGAATCTGCACCGGTTTCATCCTCGAAAAAAGCCATAAAAGCATAAGTGTCGAGAATTTTAGTTATCACTTATCTTCCCTCGCTCTGTCCTTTGCTCGCTCTTCCAGAAGCGCGGCAATCATGCCGGTTCCTTTGAGCGACCCTTGCAATTCTCGAATGTACTGCTCAGTAATTGGGCGCAAATTAATTCCATTTTCGGTATCCGTCACGACGATCTTTGTACCCTCTTTAATGCCGTATTTTCGCCGCAACTCAGCCGGGATGACGATCTGTCCTTTGACAGTGGCATAAACTTCCATAACATTTCTCCTTGGTACACGTTTATCATACCCTCCATCAAGAAGTAAGTCAATGCGGCCTAAATCCCACTAACAAATAATCATCCTACAAAGGTGGCGGCCATTTCCCATTTACCTCCAGCTCGTCTTTCAACAATTCATCTATGCTCACTTCAAAAAAGCGCGCCACATTCAGGACAAACTCAGCCGTCGGTTTCTTCTTGCCCGTTTCAAGTTCACTGATGTAACCGTGCGCGGTCAGTCCCAAAGCCGAGGCGAGTTCTTTCAGCGTCATCCCCTTTTTCGTTCGCAGCATCCGAAGTTTTTCACCAAAACGTCGCATAGCGCCCTTTTCAAAAATGGCATCCGGCATGAAGGCCGGGAAAAAACAACAGCGAGCGGACCTTCATCCGCTCACCGAACACTGAATACTGAACACTGAATACTGGCCCTACCCTCCGAACGCATCATTCAACCAGTCAATAAATCCCTTTTCCTTCGGCTTGGGGGTCGTGCCCAGGGTCTCAGCCAGCTTCTCGAACAGCTCGCGCTGCTCCTTCGTCAGCTTGGAGGGGATGTCCACGTTGACGATCACGCGCTCGTCCCCGCGCCCGCTGCGCCGCAGGTGGGGGATGCCGCGCGCCCGCAGGGTGAAGATCTGTCCGGGCTGGGTCCCCGCCGGGATCTTGAGTTTCTCGTTGCCGTCCACGGTCGGGACCTCCAGGTCCGCGCCGAGCACGGCCTGGGCGATGTTGATGTCCAGGTTCAGGATCACGTCATCGTCCCGGCGTTTGAAGAACTGGTGCGGCTTGACGTTCAGGACCAGGAACAGGTTGCCGTGCGGCCCGCCGAAGGTCCCCGGCTGGCCCTCCCCCGCCAGGCGGATCTGCGTCCCCGTATCCACGCCCGCCGGGACCTGCACCTTCTTGCGGATGGTCCTGCGCTCCAGCCCGCCGCCGCGGCAGGTGTGGCAGGGCGTGTTGATGATCTCGCCGCGCCCGTTGCAGGCCGGGCAGGTGGCCGTCTGCACCATCTGGCCCAGGAAGGTCTGGCGCACCTGGCGGACTTCTCCCTGGCCATTGCAGGTTGAACAGCGGGCGCGCGAGGTGCCGGGTTCGGCCCCGTTGCCGCCGCAGGTCGAGCAGGTTTCGTCGCGCTGGAACTCGATCTCTTTTTCGACGCCGAAAACGGCTTCGGTGAATTCGAGTTTGACTTCCATTTGCAGGTCGCGGCCGCGGTGCGGCGCGTTGCGCGAGCGGCGGCCCATGCCGCCCAGCCCGAAAGCCCCGAACAATTCCTCGAAAATGTCGGAAAAGTCCACGGTGTAATCGGGCATGCCGCCCATGTCGCCCAGGCCGGCGCGGCCGAAGCGGTCGTAACGGGCGCGCTTGTCCGGGTCGGAGAGCACGCCGTAGGCTTCGTTGATTTCCTTGAATTTCTCCTCGGCGTCCGGGTCCTGGCTCACGTCCGGGTGGTACTGGCGCGCCAGCTTGCGGAAGGCCTGCTTGATCTCGTCCACCGAGGCCGTTTTGGGCACGCCCAGGATTTCGTAATAATCGCGGTTGCTCATAATTCAGCGAGTAGAGACCAGAGTATTAGAGAGCGGTCACTATTTTCCACTCTCTACGCTCTTATCTCTCCCCTACTCCTTCACTTCGCCTTCGACCACGTCGGGATCGTCCGGGGTCCCGCCCATATCCGGCGCGGGTTGGCCGTACAGGCTGGCCCCGATCTTTTGGATGGTTTGCTCCAGCCGGGATGTGGCGACCCGGATCGCATCCACGTCTTCGCCCTGCGCAGCGGCCCGGACCTCGGACACGCGCCCCTCGACCTCGGCCTTCACCTCCGCCGGGACTTTGTCCCCGGCATCGCTGAGGGCTTTCTCGGCCGCGTAGGCGATGTTGTCGGCCTGGTTGCGGGCTTCGATCAAATCCTTGCGTTTGCGGTCTTCGTCGGCGTGGGCTTCGGCGTCCCGGCGCATCTGCTCGACTTCAGAATCCGACAGGCCGGACGAGGCGGTGATGGTGATGTGCTGGCTGCGGCCTGTGGCCTTGTCTTTGGCCGTGACCTTGAGGATCCCGTTGGCGTCAATGTCGAACGTCACCTCGACCTGCGGAATGCCGCGCGGCGCGGGCGGGATGCCGTCCAGGATGAATTTGCCCAGCGACTTGTTGTCCGCCGCCATCGGGCGCTCGCCTTGCAGCACGTGGATTTCGACCTGGGTCTGGTTGTCGGTGGCCGTGGAGAAGACCTGGCTCTTGCGGGTCGGGATGGTGGTGTTGCGCTCGATCAACGGGGTCGCCACACCGCCCAGCGTCTCCACCGACAGGGTCAGCGGCGTAACGTCCAGCAGCAGGATGTCGGTCACTTCACCGCCCAGCACCCCGCCCTGGATGGCCGCGCCGATGGCGACCACTTCGTCCGGGTTGACGCCTTTGTGCGGCTCGCGGCCGAAGAACTTCCGCACCGCCTCCTGGATGGCGGGCATGCGCGTCATCCCGCCGACCAACACCACTTCGTTGATCTCGCCCGCCGCCAGCCCGGCATCTTTCAGGGCTTGCTTGAGCGGGCCGAGGGTCCGCTCGACCAGGTCGCCGGTCAACTGCTCGAAGCGGGCCCGGGTCAGGGTCATCACCAGGTGCTTGGGGCCGGACGAATCCGCCGTGATGTAGGGCAGGTTGATCTCGCTTTGCATCACCGTCGAGAGTTCGATCTTGGCCTTTTCGGCCGCGTCTTTCAAACGCTGGAGGGCCTGCGGGTCCTGGCGCAGGTCAATCCCGTTCTCGCGCCTGAACTCGTCGGCCAGGTAATCCATCAGGCGCTGGTCGAAGTCGTCGCCGCCCAGGAAGGTATCCCCGCTGGTCGAGCGCACCTGGAAGACGCCCTCGCCCACCTCCAGTACGGAGATGTCGAAAGTGCCGCCGCCCAGGTCGTAGACCGCGATGATCTCGTTTTCCTTTTTGTCCAGCCCGTAAGCCAGCGACGAGGCGGTCGGCTCGTTGATGATGCGCAGCACCTCCAGCCCGGCGATCTTGCCCGCGTCTTTGGTGGCGTTGCGCTGGGCGTCGTTGAAATAGGCCGGGACGGTGATGACCGCCTGGGTCACCGGCTCGCCCAGGTAAGCCTCCGCATCGGCCTTGATCTTGGCCAGGATCATGGCCGAGACCTCCGGCGGGCTGTACGGCTTGCTGTCGAGCTGGACGCGCACGTCGCCGTTCTCGGCCTCGATCACCTCGTAAGGAACCAGCTTTTGGGCGCGGCGGACTTCGGCGTCGCTGAACTTGCGACCCATGAAACGCTTGATCGAAAAGATCGTGTTGGCCGGGTTGGTGATGGCCTGGTTGCGGGCCACCCGGCCCACCAGCCGTTCGCGGTTCTTGTTGACCGCCACCACCGACGGCACCAGCCGCTCACCCTCCGCCGAGGAGATGACGACCGGTTCGCCGCCCTGCATCACCGCCGCGACGGAATTTGTCGTGCCGAGATCAATACCGATGATTTTGCCCATGAATAAGTTCTCCCATAAAAAATAGAACGTCATTGCGAGGAACGGAGCGATGCCTGTCCCGGCCTGAGGCCAGGGCTTCGGGGCTGGTCTCGATACGCAAAGAACGCTGCCCGACCACCGGCCCTCGCATTGACGTTTGCAAATTACTGCGCCACGCGCACCATTGCCGGGCGGATCACCCGGTCGCCAAGTTTGTAGCCCGCCTGCACCACGCCGATCACCTGCCCGCTTTCGAAGCCGTCAACCGGCTCCATCGAAATCGCCTCGTGCAGGTTGGGGTCGAAGGGCTGGCCCTCGGCCTCGATCCGTTTCACGCCCTCGCCGTCCAGCACCGCCAGCAGCTTGCGGTAGACCAGTTCGATCCCCTCCACCCAGGCTTCGGCTTCGGCGGGCCGGTTCGCCAGCGCCCGTTCGAGGTCGTCAATCACCGGCAGGAATTTCTTGATGTTCTGCGCCCGCATCATTTCAGCCGTCAGGGCCTGGTCGCGCTCGATGCGGTTCTTGTAATTCATGAACTCGGCCCGGGCGCGCTGCCAGCCGTCCAGGTATTCGGCGGATTTGGATTCGGCCTCGGCGAGACGCGCTTCCAGATCCGCGAAAGCCTCCGCTGAAACGGCCTGCGTCTCTTCTTGGACCTGAGCCTGTTCGCCGTTTCCGGGAGCGGATCCGGCCTCCGGCTTTTTTTCGGGTTTCGATTTGCGTGTTTTTTTATCGGTCATGGTTCTTCACCTGTTACGTTTTGATTTCTCATTTTCAGTTTCATTTCGATCAGGGTCATAAGTTTGCGATAATTGCTGATGCGCGGTTTGACCAGGAAACCCGGCACGAGCGATAATCCGATAAGGCCATAGAGGCTGTGAAAAGCCGGCAATGAGCGGGCTTGGACCATCACATCATCGGACATCAGGCCGGGGATGACCGCCTCCACCTCGTCCCAATTGACCCGCAGCCAGCCCAGGGAAAACCTGACCAGCAGGCCCTGGTCGTCTGTCTTGACCTCCGGGTAGAGGTTGGCAAAAAACAACAGGAGCATCCCGGCGGGGATAAAGAACAACAGCGAGATCAAAATCTTGGGTTCATCCTGGATGGCGATCCACACGCACCACGACGAACCGCCGACCAGCGACAGGATCGCCAGGAAATTCAGGGGCCAGAATACCTGGGGGTACGGGAACTTGTAGCGATATGCCGCCGCCCGCCGCATGGCCTACTCCCCGCCCATCGTGTCGCTGACCAGGTCACTCAGCAGCCCCGCCACGAAACGGACGGTGGGGATCGTCCGGGCATAGGCCATGCGCATGGGGCCGAGCACGCCCAGGGTCCCGGTGGCGAGGCCGGGGACGCCGTAGCGGGCCAGCACGACCGAGCACTGGCGCAGCTCCTCCCAGGTCCCCTCGCCGCCGATCAGCACCTGCACCCCGCCGACGCTGCTCTTCATCACCGTATTCGACAGTAAATCCTGCAACATCGAACGCTCCTCGAACAGGCGCAGCGCCCGGCGGGCGTCGTCCGAGTCGGTGAACTCGGGTTCGGCAAGCACGTTGGTCAGGCCGTCGGTGTAGATCTCGCCCGGCGATTGCTCCCCGATCCGGCGCATGTCCTGTTGGAGCAGGGTCAGGATGTCCTGTTCGAGGGCGTCGGTCCGGGCTGACACGGAGGCCACGCCTTCGACGTCCCGGTTGCTTAAAATCTGGTTGAGACGCGCTGCCGCCTGGCTCAGTCGCTCCTGCGGGACCGGTTCGGCCAGGGTCAGGATCTGCTGCGAGACCTCGCCGCCAACCATGACCAGCACCATCAGCACCTGGCGGCCCTGGGTCGAGATGAGTTCGAGGTGCTTGAAGCGGGCCTGCTCGACCCGCGGCGCGGTGACCAGCGACAGGGCCTGCGACTGGTGGGCCAGCACCGAGGCAGCCAGGTTCATCCAGTGGTCCACGTCCTGGCGGGACTGGTAGAACTGGTGGCTGATGGTGTGCCGCACCGTGTCGGGCAGGTCGGCCTTGTGCATCATCTGGCCGACGAAGTAGCGGTAGCCTTCTTCGGTAGGCACGCGCCCGGCGGAGGTGTGCGGCTGGCGCAGGTAGCCCATCTCCGTCAGGGCGGCCATCTCGTTTCGGATGGTGGCAGGACTCAGGTCCAGGTGGTAACGCGCGACCAGGGCCTTCGAGCCGATCGGCTGGGCCGTCTCGATGTAGTCACGGATGACCAGCATCAGGAGTGTTTTCTGGCGTTCGGTCAGTTCGTTCATTTTGCCTGCAATCTTTTAGCACTCTCGTGGCGAGAGTGCTAATTCGACGAAAATAATGATAACATGCCTGAAAATGAGCGTCAATAAGAGGATTGTTAGAAGCCGGGCTACCTCACCGCGACCCGGTTGCGCCCCCCCAGCTTGGCTTCTTTGAGGGCGCTTCCCGCCAGGGCGATCAAGTCCATCAAGCGTTTCCTTTGCAGGTTCCCCAGCGCGAGAGTCTGGCCGGGGATGGGAGACAACTCCGCCACGCCGACGCTGACCGTGACGTTCAGGTCGCCTTGATCGCTGGCGATCCTCAAGCCCTCGATCCCCCGGCGGAGGCGCTCGGCCACCTCGAAAGCCCCCGCTTTGCTGATCTCCGGCAGCAGGATGACGATTTCCTCGCCCCCGTAACGCCCTACCATGTCCACTTCGCGCACGCTGTTCTGCAGGAAATCCGCCACGAAGGACAGCACCATATCTCCCACGGCATAACTGTAGCGGTCGTTGAATTGTTTGAAGTGGTCAATATCAATAAAAAGCGCGGACAGGGGGCGCTTGAAACGCTGCAACCGGCTGACTTCGCGGCGGCCCACTTCCAGCAGCCCGCGCCGGTTGTACAGGCCGGTCAACTCGTCAATGATCGAAAGGTGTTGCATCTGGGAATACAGGCGGGCGTTACGGATGGACAGCGCCGACTGGTTGGCGAAGGCTTGCAGCCGGTTGGCGTATTCGTCCGCGCCGTAGACGATCGGGGTGCGCAGGCCCAGGTTCAGAAAGCCGATCACCTGGTCATCCACGACGATGGGAACGCCGACGAAGGCGCGTACCGGTTCGAGTTCAGGAATGGTGTGCCAGTGATAACTTTCGGTTGTGTCGGCTATCGTCAGGGCTTTGCGGGTCTCTGTCATTTGCATAAAAAAGGGAACCTTTTCCACCGGCACTTCCCAGTTGGATAGAAAATGGTTCAACTGGGCGTCGAAACCAAGATTGCGGACCGTGCGGGCAACGCCATCCTCGATCATCATGATGAACATGGCATCGTAGGGGATGACCCGTTCCACGGTGATCAGGATGTAATCGAAGACTTTTTCGAGATCGAGGCTGGTGTTCAGGATGGCGGCCGTATCCCGCAGGGCTTCGGCCAGGGCACGTTGTTCGCGTTCGCGCTTCTCGGCGAGCTTGCGTTCGTTAAGCTCCTGCTGGGTCAGTTCGTAAAGCTGGGTATTCTGGTAAGCGACCGAGGCCTGGGCGGCGAACATTTCGGCCAGGGCCACGTCCTGTTCGCCAAAGACCCGGTCTACGGAATCGGCGAACAGGGTCAAGACGCCGATCACCGTCTCGCCGGCCAGCAGAGGCACCCCCAGAGCGGCGTTGGGAGGCTCGGTGTTGCCCAGCAGGAATTTCCCTTCCCAGTTGGGATAATCGTTAACCTTGATCGGCTGGCCGCTCTGGAACACCCGGCCTGCCAGCCCGTCCCCCGGGTGGATAAAGGTCCCGACGAATCTTTCGTTGATGCCGGCACCTTCGACCATCAGCAACAGTCTTTGTTGCTCATCATAGAGAAAGATGCTCCCGCCCTGGTTGGCGCCCAGCAGTTCCACGGCTTTTTCCATGATGCGGTGGAGCAGCGTCAGGATCTCGGAGGCCGTCCCGATATCCAGCGTGACCTGGTGAAGCGCCCGCAGCGTGCGGTTTTGCTTCTCGAGGGTGATCTCCGTCTGCCTGCGCTCGGTGATATTCTGGATGAGACCGATGATCCCGACTGGTTCGCCATCTTCCTGGTACGGCCCGGCGCTGAACTCCGCATAGAAGGAGCCGCCACCCTTGAGCCGCATCTGCGCCTGGAAACCGCGCACGGGAGTCTGGCGCTTGAAGAGGTCTCCCAGCACCCGCCGGGCCTGGTTGTCGGCCAGGAAATAATCCAAAAGCGGGGTATCGGTCATTTCCTCAGCCAGCCACCCGAAAACCGGTTCGATGGCGGGAGACACGTATTGGATGATCCCGTTCAGGTCCGTCACGAATGCAACCCCCGCCAACTGCTCTGCGATGGTCTGGAACATCTTGCAATCAGACGCAGAAATGCGCTTATCCAATTGAGGATTCCTCACACTTTCTCTTCGATAAGAACTTGCACGCCCACATCATAACTGATTATCGAGCATTTTATGACGGGAACAGCGCAGGGCGACCCTTCAAAATCGTCAAGCCACCCTGTTCCTGTGGGTGGGCCGCCCCTGCGAGGCAAGATGGAGGCATAAGCGCAAAGGCTTTTTCAGCACCGGTTATACACCGCGAAACCGGAGCCAACATTACCGTTTTATTTTAACGGCTCTTTGGTATTTGGTGGGGTCGCCCATTTTTTCACCAGTGAGATCACAGAGTCTACAGAGAAAACCTTTTAGGCGCTTCCGTAACAAACGGGAAAGAGCCTAAACACAAAGTCACACAAAGGCACTCAAAGGGAAAAAAAGCGCCTTGCCGTAAAGATATTCCTTCGTTGACTCCCTGGCACCGCCCGCCACGATAGTCCCTGTAGCGGAGCGGAGCGGGAGGGCAGGTGTTGTGTTCCTTCGTGTTTCAAAAGGTTTTTCCCGTCAAAAACGGGAGAGCCACCTTTTAAAATCTCGGCGCTCTCTGTGCGCTCTGTGGTAAAACGGGTTTCCACCCCACTTGATCCTGAAGAGCCATTTTAACGGCATAATGGGCGATCTTGACAGATTCGATTTCACTATTTATAATTATTCTAAATTTAGAGCAATTATAAATAAAGTGACCCTGAAATGTCGGATTACCTGACCTTGACCCAATCCCTCAAACACGCCGGGATGCGCCTGACCCCGCAGCGGACGGCCATCTGCCGCTTGCTGGCCGAGAGCGAGGCCCACCCCACCGCGGCCATGATCTACGACGAACTCAAGCCGCGCTTCGACTCGCTCAGCCTGGCAACCGTCTACAACACCCTGGACGCGCTGGTCAGGCTCGGCGCGGTCAACGCGCTCGGCGGCGCGGGCGACGATTCGGTCCACTACGACGCAGAGACCGAACCGCACGTCAACCTGGCCTGTCTCTCATGCAACAAGATCGTTGACATCCCCAGCGAGCACGTCACCCACCTGGACACGGAGATCACCGCCGCCACCGGTTACAAGCTGCTCGGGGCGCGGGTGCTATACTACGGCCTGTGCCCGGACTGCCAGAAGATCAGTGATCAGTAATCAGCGTTCAGTGTCCAGCCCCCAACCATCCAACCACCCGACTATCCAACTATCCAACTATCCAACTACGAGACTATAAGACTACATGACTACCCCCGAAATCCAATCCCCTCCCGTTGAAATCCGTTGCACCGAGGTCCTGTCCGATGCGCTCGAAGGCTACGCCGGGATCGAAAAAGTGGAATACGATTACAACACCGGCAACCTGAAAGCCGTCTACGACCCGCGCATCCTGAGCAACGAACGCGCCCTGCACGTCATCCGGCAGGCCGGGCAGGCCGCCTCGACCCGTGTCATCCAGTGCGCGGCGCGGGCCGAACACGGGCACGCGGCTTGCGCCCAGTGCGCCGGCGCGCTCGGCCAGCAGCTCAAGCTGCAATACCAGACCGCCGCCACCTCACCGGATGTGACCTTCAGGGACGGCGTGCTCGAAGCCCGGCTCAACCGGCCGCGCCTGGCCACCCCCGAAAACGTGGAGGTCGAAGCCAACTTCCTCGAACTCGACCAGGGCAGGGAAGAAGCGCCCAAAAAGGGCATCCCCGCCGAAAAGCTGGAAGCGGCCTTTACGATCATCACCCTGGTCGCCGGGCTGGCCGCCTTCATCGGCGAGCGGCTGGGACTGGCAGCCTGGTCCGTGGCCGGGCTGTACACCCTGGCCTACGCCGCAGGCGGATGGTTCGGCCTGCTGGCCTCCATCAAGGCCCTCAAAGAGAAGACCCTCAACGTGGACCTGCTGATGATCGTCGCCGCGCTCGGCGCGGCCGTCGTCGGGCAGCCGGCTGAAGGCGCGACCCTGCTGTTCCTGTTCTCGCTCTCCAACACCCTGCAAGCCTACGCGATGGACCGCAGCCGCAAGGCCATCGAAAAATTGCTCGACCTGCGCCCGCCGGTGGCGGTCGTCCGTCGAGGCTCGCGGCAGGTCCAGGTCCCGATCGAGAAGCTGACCCTGGGCGACGTGGTCATCGTCCGCCCAGGCGAGCGTTTCCCGATTGACGGCGAAGTCACCTCCGGCGAATCCGACGTGGACCAGGCCACCATCACCGGCGAATCCATGCCGGTCCACAAAATCACCGGCGACCCGGTTTTCGCCGGCACGGTCAACGGCAACGGCTCACTTGAGATCCGGGTCACGCGCCTGGCCAAAGACACCACCCTGGCGCGCATCGTCCAGATGGTCGAGGAGGCCCAGGCCACCAAGGCCAACACCCAGCGCATGTTGGACGATTTCGAGCAGGTTTACGCCTTCATCGTGTTGGGCGCGGCCGCCCTGCTGATCGTCGTGCCGTATTTCCTCCTCGGCCACGACTTCCAAACGACATTCTACCGGGCCATGACCTGGCTGGTGGTGGCCTCGCCCTGCGCCCTGGTCATCTCGACCCCGGCCAGTTTCCTTTCGGCCATCGCCAACGGCGCCCGCCACGGCGTGCTCTTCAAGGGCGGCGCGCATCTCGAAAAGGCCGCCACCCTCAAAGCCCTGGCCTTCGACAAAACCGGCACGCTGACCACCGGCGCGCCGACCCTGACCGCGATCAAAACGTTTTCAGATCTGACTGATGACGAAGTGCTGGCCCTGGCTGCGGCGGTCGAATCCCGCTCCGAGCATCCCCTGGCGACGGCGATCGTCAAAGCGGCTCAAGCCCGGAATTTGGGCCTGGCTGCCGCGACCGGATTCCGGGCCATCCCCGGGCAGGGCGTGGAGGGCCACATCGGCGAGCGCACGTTGTGGATCGGCAACGAGCGCCTGTTCGAGGAGCGCGGCGTCGAAATCCCCGCCGAAATCCTGGGGCAGGCGCGCGCCCTCGAAGAAGACGGCCAGACCGCCATGTACATCTACTGTGCTTCCCCTCGCCTCTCAGGAGAGGGGCCAGGGGTGAGGTCTCCGCGCTGGCTGGGGATGATCGCCGTAGCCGATACCCTGCGCGCCGACGCCATCGAGATGATCCAGGCCCTCAAGGCCGCCGGCATCGAACGGGTGGTCATGCTGACCGGCGACAACCCCCGCGTCGCGGCCCGGATCGCCGAACGCGCCGGGGTGGACGAGTTCCACGCCGGGCTGCTGCCGCAGGACAAGGTCACGGTGTTGAAATCGCTTCAGAAGAAATATGGCCCGGTGGCCATGGTCGGCGACGGCGTGAACGACGCCCCCTCGCTCGCCACCGCCGACATCGGCATCGCCATGGGCGGCGCGGGTACGGACGTCGCCATCGAGACCGCCGACGTGGTGCTCATGTCCGACGACCTGCGCAAGATCCCCTTCGCCATCGGGTTGGCCCGGCGCGCCAGGCGGGTCGTCTGGCAGAACCTGACCTTCGCCCTGGGGGTGATCGTGGTCCTGGTCGCGGGCGCTTTCGGCGCAGACCTGGCCCTGACGCTCGGCGTGGTCGGCCACGAGGGCAGCACCGTTATTGTCGTATTGAATGGGTTGAGATTGTTGGGGTATCGAGGCTAGAACTTTACGGGATGGGCCGCCAGGCCGGGTCCATGTCTATCATGGGGTCACGCGTCAGGCGGATGCGGTCGCCGCCGCCGGCGGGCATCAGGAAAATGTCGTAATTGCCGTCTTCCTGGCCTTCCAAAATGATCCACAGGCCGTCGGGCGAGAACTCGATGTCGGTGATCGGCATGTCCCGCTCCCAATAGGTGCCGGCCAGCCCCTCCTCACGGTCGGCATACGGGATCGCCATCAGCCACGGGCGGGAGACGCCCTCGACCTTGCGCTGCGAGAAGACGACGACCTCGCTGTCCCGGGTCCAGGCCGGCATGATGTTGTGGTAGGCCACCCCGCTGCGGACGATCTGCTGCTGGGCCGTCCCCAAATCGGTCATCACCCAAACCTGGTAAGTGCCAAAACGCTTCATCGAGTAAACGAGCTGGTTCCCCAGCGGCGACCAGGCCGGGTAACGCGCTCCCTCGCCGGGGCGGGTCTCGGTCAGGCGCGTCAGGGAGTTGTCCTTCAAATTGTAGATGTAGATTTCTTCGTGGCCGCTGCGGATGGAGGTAAAGGCGATGCGCTCCCCGTCGGGCGACCAGGCCGGCTCGAAGTCCCCGCCCGCTTCGGGCAGGAGCTGCTCGACGTTCGTCCCTTCCACGTTGACAGTGTACAGGGTCGAGTTCGGGTAAATGGCGTAAGGGTCCTGGGCCAGGGTGCAGGGCGAGACGAAGACCAGCCGTTCCCCGTCCGGCGACCAGGCCGGCTGGCAGGCCCCTTCGGGCATGCTGACGATCAACTCTGGCGGGCTGCTGCCGTCCACACTGTTCAGGTAAATGGCCGTCACGCCGGTGCGGGCCGAGGCGAACGCGAATTGCCCGTAACCGCCGCCCATGGGGGTGATGGTGGGAGTCGGTGTCAGGGTCGGCGAGGGGGTCGCGGTCGGGAGCGGCGTTTCCGTCGGCAGGGGCGGATTGGTGGGCGTGGCCGTAAATTCGGCTTCGGTCGGGGTGAGGCTGGCCTGAGCCACCGGGAGAGGGGTTGGGGTCCGGGTGGCGGTCGGAGGCGGCGCAACGAAGGACACGCCCGCCAGGGCCATCAGTTCGTTGAAAGCGCCCGGGGCGAAAAATGAAAACGCCAACGCGCCCAAAACCCCCAATAAAACCAGGATCAGGCCGGCCGGCAGGCAGCCCAGCCGTCTGCGGCGTTTCTTGCTGTTGGGCAGGCTCCGCGCCTGGCTGGGCATTTCGACGGCGCGCGGCGGCATGAGCGGTTCGGGAGCCTCTTCCACGCGCTCGACGAACTCTTCCTCCGGTTCGGCAGGTTCGGGCGGCGGCTCGACGCTGAAGCTCCCGGTGATCCCATCCGGGATGAGATTCTTGTTGCTGGCCGCCAGCAAAGCCTGCTTGAAGGCCTCCCCGTTCTGGTAGCGGTCTTCGGGCAGCACGCCCATGGCCTTTTCGATGGCCGCCGACAGCCGCCGCGAGACTTTGCTGTTGCGCTTGCGCAGCGGGGTAAGCTGGGTATTGTCCATCGCCCGCGCCAGGGCATCCTCGGGGATGACGCCCGAAATCGCGGCGTACAGGGTCGCCCCCAGCGAATAAATATCGGACCGGGGATCCGTGCGCGCCGTCCCGTACTGTTCGGGCGGCGAATAGCCGGGGGTCATGGCCCGCGCCCCGGTGGTGGTCACCTGGCTGCCCTGGACCACCTTCGCCAGGCCGAAATCCACCAGGTAGATGTGGCCTTCCGGCGTGATCTTGACGTTGCCGGGCTTGAGGTCGCGGTGCAGGATGGGGGGCTTGCGGGTGTGCAGGTACGAGAGGGCGTCGCACATGGCCGCGCCGATCACGATCACGTCCTCTTCCGGCAGGACCCCCAGGCGTTCCATGCGCTGGCGCAGGTCTTCACCTTCGATGTAATCCATCACCAGGTACTGGCCCTGGTCCGCAATGACGAAGTGGTCGGTGACGCGCGGCAGGTTGGGATGGCGCAAATTCGCCAGGATCACCGCTTCGAGGCGGAACTGGCGGGCATATTCGTCGGTGGTAAACAGGTTCTCCTTAACCGCCACATCCACGCCGAGGTTTTCATCCACGGCGCGGTAGACGGAGCCCATGCCACCCTGTCCCAGAATTTCTACGATTCGGTAGCGTTTATGGAGGAGGTTGCCGCGTTCAAGAGTCATTTAGGTGATGTTTTTCCTCGCGCGGAGTTGTTGGGCGCAAATGCCTGCATTATATCAAAAAGACTTCGCGCACCGGTCAAATTTTGTGAACTTAACGGTTTTGTAGTGTAATCCCATCCCGAAATTCAACCCTCCCGAAGCGTTGACGAGATGTTCAGACCTATTGTACACTCAAGGCATGGACACCCACTCGGAACGCCAATGGGACTGGCTGCTCGCCATTCTGCTGGTCTCCGCCATGCTGACCTCAGCCGGACGGCTGGCCGTCACCACCTGGACGCCGGAACTCGAGACCGCCCAGGTGATGGCCGGACTCGGCGCGCTGCTGGGGCTGGTCATCGGCTACAGCCGCTTCGGGCGGCGCGGACTGGTTGGCCTGGCCCTCGGCTACGGGCTGGCGATCTACCCCTGGTACCTGGGCTGGATCGAGACCCCCTACCTCCCGCCCCTGGAACGCCTGCTCAGCCTGGGCGGCCGCCTGCTGTTCTCCATCGGGTTGCTCTTCCGGGGGGAGCCGGTCAAGGACCACGTCTTCTTCGTCACCCTGCTCTCGATCGTTTACTGGGCCATCAGCGTGAGCGCCGGTTTCACCCTCCAGCGGCGCGCCAACCTGCTCGGCGCCCTGATCCCCGCCGGGATCGTGCTGCTGGTCGTCCACGGTTACGACAGCTACTTCACCCCTCGGATCACCTTCGTGGCGGTCTACATCTTCCTTTCCCTGGCCCTGGCCGGGCGGGTTTACTTCCTCAAGCAGCGGGCCGCCTGGCAGGCCAAAAAGATCTACCAGACCGCCGAAGCCGGGCCGGTGATGGTCAACAGCCTGCTGGTCGCCTCGGCCTTCATCGTGCTGCTGACCTGGACGCTGCCCGCCTCGGCCACCTCCCTGGCGGTCGCCGCGGATGCCTGGAAACAGCTCACCCGTCCGTGGCGCGAAGCGCAGGACGACATGTCGGACGCCTTCGCGGCCCTCGAATCGACCGTCAACCTGCGCCGCGAATACTTCGGCGATACCCTGCCGCTGGGCAACAGCGTCCCCGAAAATGAGAGCGTGGTCTTCGTCGTCCAGGTGACGGACAAGCCCTTCCAGCCGCCGCGCATGTACTGGCGCGGCCGCATCTACGACGCGTTCGACGGCCGCCAGTGGAGCACCTCCGAGCCGGTGGGCGTGGTCTTCACCCCCGAAAACGGCGACCTGAACGTCCCCGACAAAGACAACCCGGACGTGATGAGCCTGAAGGTCCAGAACAGGATCAACAACCTGGGCCTGGTTTACGCCATGCCGCAAACGGTGTGGATCAGCCGTCCGGCCACCGCCCAATCCTACGTCCGGGAAGACGGCGTGCTGGACCTGGTGATGCTCAACCCCAACCCGCGCATCGCCGCCGGGGAGGTGTTCGAGACCCGGGCCGCGGTCAGCAATCCCAGCATATCCGAGCTGCGCGCCGCCGGGGAGGAGTATCCCGACTGGGTCGTCGAGCGTTACCTGGACGTGCCGGATAACTTCTCGCCGCGCCTGCGCGCCCTGGCCGCCGAGGTGACGGTCAACGCCGAAAACCCCTACGACAAGGCAGCGGTCATCACCCTCTACCTGCGCCGCAACGTCGCCTACTCCCGCACCCTCCCCGACCCGCCCGCCGGGCGCGACCCGCTCGAATGGATCATCCTGGAGCACAAGCAGGCTTTCTGCAATTATTACGCCACTGCCGAAGTGCTGATGCTGCGCTCGCTGGGCATCCCGGCCCGCATGGCCCTGGGCTATTCACAGGGCGATTACAACGGCGTTTCGGGCGAATACACCGTGCGCCAGAGCAACTACCACGCCTGGCCCGAAGTCTACTTCCCCGGCATCGGATGGGTCGAGTTCGAACCGACCGTCAACCAGAACCCGCTCGTCCGCCCGCCCGGCGAGTTGGACAACAACGAGGGAGGACCGAACGCCAATCCCCTGCCGGAGGAACTGCTGCCGCAGCTCGACGGCGGCGAAACCGAACTCCCCCTCCCCGAAGAAAGCGCCGCCGCAGACGCCCCCAGCCTGCGCTCCTTCATCTTCGACTGGCAGCCGCTCTTCCGCACCCTGGGCTGGATGCTCGCCATCGCGGCCGTGATCTGGTTCTGGTACCTCGACCAGCAGCGCCACCTCGTGGACCGCATCCCCAGCCTGCTCAAAGCCAACCTCGAACGCCGCAACATCGCCACCCCGCGCTGGCTCGACCGCTGGGCTTTCTACGTCACCCTCAACCCGGTCGCCCGCGCCTACCGCATCATCCCCTGGAGCCTGCGCTGGCTGGGAGGGCCGGTTGACCCGGCCCACACCCCCGCCGAACAGGCCCGGCAATTGGGCGAGTCGCTGCCCAGCGCCGCGCTTTCGATCAGGAACCTGCTCCACGAATACCAAAAATCCGTTTACAGCCCCGAACCGGGCGACATCTTCATCGCCCGGCGCGCCAACCGCCTCATCCTGCAAGCCGCCACCCAGGCCTGGGGACGAACCCTGTTACAATCCATCCGCCGCCGCTCCGCCATGAAAGCGTTTTAAAAATCAGGCTTCACCACAGAAAAACACAGATAAAATGGATAAGGTGGTTTTCCTTCGTCGCCTTTGTGTTCCTGATATGAAAATAGGCGCGGACTCCAACGTCTCCCAACGTTGGCGCCAAAGTCTGGAGACTTTGGACTCCTTTTTCATCCTTCGGGGTGAAGCCCTTTCATGAATACTTTATGTTCCAAAAGGTTTTTCCCGTCAAAAATGGGAGAGCCATCTTCATCCGTGTTCATCTGTGGTTAAATCAGATACCAGCCCATTATTTCCCAGCAAGAAGAACCCCATGATCCCAGACTCATCCTCCGTCCCCATGAACCGGCAACTCAAGGACCTGAGCGAACAGGTCGGCGGGCTGCGCACGGCCCTGCACGCCCTCCGCAGCACCCTGCCCGCCCACACCCTCGAGTCCATCTCCGAAATCGAAGGCGCGCTCTTCAAGCTCAGCCGCCAGATCGGATCCTACGAAGAGGAACGTTCGGACCTGCTGGCCCTGACCGGCATCTCGAGCGTGATCAACTCCTCGCTCGAACTGGACGAAGTCCTGCGGATCGTTATGGACACCATCGTCCGGCTGACGGGGGCCGAGCGCGGCTTCCTCATGCTGCGCGATAACGCCGGCGAGATGACCACCCGCGTGGCGCGCAACTGGGAACAGGAATCGATCAACCCGTCCGAGTTCGCCATCAGCCGCACCATCGTCAAACGGGTCATCGAAGAAGGCCAGGCGGTGCTGACCACCAACGCCCAGGAAGACCCGCGCTTCGGCGGCCAGGAGAGCATCATCGCCTTCAACCTGCGCTCGATCCTGTGCGTGCCGCTCAAGGCCAAGAACGACCTGATCGGGGTCATCTACGCCGACAACCGCATCCGCTCAGGCATCTTCTCCGAATCCGAACGGGACCTGCTGGCCGCCTTCGCCAACCAGGCCGCGGTCGCCATCGAAAATGCCCGCCTCTTCACCTCCCTGCGCACCACCCTCGCCGAAGTGACCGAACTCAAGAACCTGATGGACAACATCTTCGCCTCCATCGCCAGCGGCGTGATCACCGCCGACGTGAAGGACCAGATCACCCTCTGCAACCGGGCCGCCGAAACCATCCTGGGCCAGGCCGCGGCCGAGATCATCGGCCACCCGCTGGACGAGGCGCTGGCCTCCGCCGCCAACACCATCCTGCCCCAACTGGCCGCCGTCCGCCAGAGTGACGCCCCGATCGTGGACTTCGAGATCTCCCACGTCCTGCCCCGCCGCGGCCAGGTGGACTGGCGGCTCAACATGTCGCCGCTCAAGGACGCCGACCAGACCACCCAGGGCATCGCCATCGTGCTCGACGACCTGACCGAGCGCAAGCGCCTCGAAGCCCAGCGCCGCCTGTTCGAGCGCATGGTCTCGCCGGCCGTCATCCGCCAGCTCGACCCCGACAGCCTGGCCCTGGGCGGCAAGCGGGTGGACATTACCATCCTGTTCGCCGACATCCGCGGCTTCACCACCTACAGCGAAAGCCTCTCGCCCGAAGAATTGGTCTCGGTGCTCAACCGATACCTGGCCGCCGGGGCCGAAGCCGTGCTGGCCCAGGAAGGCACCGTGGACAAGTTCCTGGGCGACGCGGTCATGGCCTGGTTCAACTGGCCCATCTCCCAGGAAGACCACACCCTGCGGGCCGTCAGGGCGGCGGTGGCCCTGCGCGAGAGCATCCTGCGCCTGCACGCCGAACTGCCGCCCGAAGCGCGCCTGTCCTTCGGGGTCGGCATCCACTACGGCGAAGCCGTGCTGGGACTGGTGGGCACCGACCAGCGCCTGGAATACACCGCCATTGGCGACAGCGTCAACACCACCAAACGCATCCAGGAGAACGCTGCAAAGAACCAGATCCTGATCAGCCGCGAAGCCTACGAGCGGGTCAGGAAGCAGGTGGACGCCCTGCGCCTCGACAGCCTCCAGGTCAAGGGCAAACGCTTTGCGGTGGAGGTGTACGAGGTGGTGGGGGTGAAGTGAGGCAGTATCCAGTGATCAGTGATCGGTGATCAGTGGGCAGTATTCAGTGTTCAGTAAGGAGGGAGCAGTGTTCGGTAAAACAATCCTCTCGTCACTTCTGGCTGTAGTCGTGTTGACTTCTTGCAGCAGTTTTTTGCCGACGCCCAAGACGCAACCAACCCGGGCCATGGAAACAGCCTTATCCATTGCCGGGACTGCGATCGCTGAAACGCAAACAGCTATTCCAACAGCAATTCCAACGGCAACTTCAACGGCCACACCGGAACCTTCGGCTGTTCCAATGCCGACAGTTATCCTATTGCCGACGCAGACTCCCGTACCAACTTCTGCGTTTTCATTTTCAGGTACTCCCACAGTCATTCCGATGGACAATGGACTTACCTGGTCTGAATGCGTTGTGCCAAATCGCGCATATTCAGTAGATTCCAGCAGTTTGGATATTCCTGAGAGTTGCATTGAAATACCACATTGGAATGATAGCGATAGAAAAAGAAAGGGTGAAAAAGTGGAAAGGGAGGGTGGCTTTTGGGATTGGCAGATAACGATCGGAAATGATTTTTTGGAAACAAAGCTTGAAGACCTTTCTAAAGGTTGTTGCAGTTATCAGTTATTGAAAAACGGAGGGACAATTCTAAAAATGTCTGTTGGCTTCGTGTCGTATGACCCAAATATAGGGCTATGGAATATTGAAGGTAAGTTAGTATGGGAACTGTCTGGTTGGAAAGAGTTTATTGTGGTTGATGGTGTAAACTACAATGAAAAATATCAACTGGAGGGGTCATACTTTCCCTATGAGATCAAAGGCAAATTGATCTACATCGCCAAGAAAGACGGGAAATACCACATCGTGTACGACGACGAATTTTTTGGACCTGAATTTGACGATATACAAATGGCACGGTGTTGTTCAGGGGCATCTGTGTATCCTGCAGGCGGGCAGTATTGGTTCTTGGGCAGCCGCGCAGGAACAAAATACGTCGTTTCGATTCGGTGATGTTGTTACCGGAACACGTCCTTCATAGTGCTGTCAGATAAATATTTAAGTCATCTGATAAATCTGGAGGTTATCTGAGATGATTGGCGGGGACTGACAAAACGCTTGAGCGTGGGGCATGTTTGGTTATTGTTTTGATGTGGAGCGGAAGGTATAATTTTGAATATAGCCTGTTATGCGAGTTCGTTCTGTATGACATACCGCACAGGGATGTTTTGCAAAAAATTCTTGCTATAGTTGGCACGCTCATTGCATAACGAGAGTCAAAATTCATGTCAAAACGTGGTGAAGTCCTTGTAGCAATAATCAATAACAAATTGGATTTTGCTGTTTTGCGTGAACAACTATGGTATAGAATTCCTGTAAGTAGTGTCGAGAAGTGGATAAAAGAAAGATGGTCTCCAAAGTGGTTAGCGTTTTATCAAACAATGGCTTTCGGCGCAGAGAAACACGCTATAAATTATTTTGCGGAAGTTCTTGATATTCGTGAAGTTCGGCGGTGGCAATTGTTCCCCAGTGAGCCACACGATGAAAAAAGTAACAGGCGTTATTATCAAGTCTTTGTGAAGTCTGTTCAAACATTACCAAAACCGATTTATAGCCGAAGGTATCGCAGAATTATTTTCATCCCGACAACTTGGGAAAAGTTTGTAAACGCCAGCGAGATAAACGATTTATTCGATGAAAGTTCGTTGGAAGATAAATTGTGGGCAGAGTTTAAGCGGCACAACATTCCAGCAGAAAGGCAAGAATTTATTGTTGCCAGAAAAAATGATTATGCGTTGGATTTTGCGGTGTATTGCGCCAAAGGAAATATTGATATAGAAACCGATGGCGATTTCTGGCACGCCAACCCAGAAAAGGCAGAGCAAGATAATTTGCGTGACCACGATTTGAATACGGAGGGATGGAAGGTTTTACGGTTTACCGAAAAGCAAATTAGAGAGCAAGCCGCCAATTATTGCGTAGAAACGGTTGTTGAAAATATCAATAAACTTGGCGGCGTGGATGAAGGTAATATCATTCCACGAAAGATAAATCTTGATAAAAGTTCTTATCAGCCATCATTATTTGATGGTCTGTAAAAAGGCAGCAGGGCAAATGGGGCGGAGCGCGTCTCCGGCGGCAGGTATCACCTCAAGCATACACCGAGGCCATATCATCCCGCAGCGCAGCGGGCGTCCCAATCAAGGACATTCTAATAACGCAAATAGTTGGTCACTTCGTTTAGAAACATTGGGGCGATTTTTCGGGCTCAAACAGATTCAATTGACGTAACTACATTTAGCATGTACAATGACGATATGAGTTACGAATGGGATGAGGAAAAACGTCGAAGCAATACCAAGAAACACGGCATAGATTTCATCGATGTCCCACAAGTATTCGAGGGCAATGTTGTCCTCCTCCCGGATGAGCGTTTCGATTATGGCGAAACCCGTTTTATCGGTATTGGCATCTTGAAGAGTCAGGTGGTTGTTGTAGCATACACAGAACGCGGCGGAAACATCCGTATCATATCGGCTAGAAAAGCGACGAAAAATGAGCAAATCTACTATTTCCAACAAATCGCAAACTGATTGGGAACGCCTGGAAGCTATGGAAGATGAGGATATTGATTTATCTGATATTCCTGAACTCACGCCGGCGATGTTTGCAAAGGCGGTTGTCAAACGGGGGTTGAAAGACAAAGAGAATAAGGCGCAATTGACGATTCGTATTGATCGTGATGTTTTGGCTTGGTTCAAATCACAAGGACGTGGTTATCAAACGCGCATTAACTCTTTGTTACGCGCTTATATGGAAGCCAATGTAAAACAAAAGCGATCGTCTGGTCCGCGAGCGCAGAGGTAACAAGAAGCGTAGGTTCTGGTCAGCCAAACGCACCCTCCGATAATCAACAGCAGTGTCAAGGGTAAAGCGGAAAATTGAGTGAAAAAGCCCCGGGTCTCGAAAAGGCATCGAGCGGATGTGACGGAGCGCATCTCCGGCGGCAGGCATCGTCCCAGGGATACGCCGCATCCCGCAGCGGAGCGGAGTGGACGTCCCACACAAGGACATTCCAATAGCGCACACCGTTGGCTGGCTTCGCTCCAGAGCAAAAGTTAAAAAAGCAAAACCGGGTGGTTGACATTTGGTGCGCCGCACTATACAATAAAACCGTGATAAAAACCTTCAAAGATGATGAAACTCAACAGATTTATCGGCGTCAACGTTCACGCAAATTGCCAACCAGTATCCAGCAAGTCGCATTACGAAAGTTACGCATGATAAATAACGCAATCTCCATCACCGACTTGCGTGTGCCTCCCGCCAATCATTTGGAAAAATTGAGCGGTGATCGAGCAGGTCAGTGGAGTATCCGTATCAATGACCAGTGGCGCATTTGCTTTCGGTGGGAAGGCAGTGACGCCTACAATGTCGAAATCACTGATTATCATTAGCAGGTAGGTACCAATGTCTGATAAATTACATCCCGTTCACCCAGGTGAAGTCTTGCTCGAAGAATTTCTGAAGCCGATGAATTTAAGCCAGAATCGGCTTGCCATTGATATTGGTGTTGACGCCCGGCGCATCAATGAAATTGTGCTTGGCACGCGGAGTGTCACTGCCGATACTGCCTTGCGTTTGGCGCGTTTTTTTGGGGTTTCGCCTCAGTTCTGGCTGGGTTTGCAGGCAGAATATGATTTAGATGTTACCTTAGATGCATTGGGGAACCGCCTCGAACGCGAAGTCCGACCGCATTCAAGGGCAACTGCGGGATAACGGCTCTTTTCAAAGTCAAGCTTCTGGCAGGCAAAAACGCCAGCCAACACAGCGCCCTAAGAAACCACTTTAATGTGGAAAAATGACGTTTTTGGCCCCCAAGCCATTTGAACCTTAACCACAAAATTGCGTTGCCGACCAATTTTTCACAACGCCTTATCTCCACATTCAATTGATAGGCGTGAATGAGTGGCCAGATACTTGCGCCGCGAAAAAGTGGACATTTCAAATCGCGATTCTGTGGGCTTTTCGCTCCGCGCTTGACACTTCTCACGCCCCATCAGCGTCTCCCGCGGCGGTATCACCTCAAGGATACGCCGATGCCATATCATCCCGAAGCGCAGCGGAGTGGACGTCCCACACAAGGACATTCTAATAACGCGAGCCGTTGGGCGCGTGAGTTATCATCATCACAACACATTCTTTTCAAGTTGGAGGAACAATAACCACTCAATTGAAACTCGTTGTGTCAGTAAAGCAAATCAGTTATTCTGGATGGAACATTGGAAACGATTTGACATTTGGTTTTGATATAGATGGCAAATACATCTTTCTCGACCAGCCAATCAATGCAGGAAAGACACAGGCCGTTAATAAAATTCTGTGGAAATCCCCAGCAAAGGAAGGCGATAAAGTTACCCTTCCCATCAGTGTCGTTGTGACAGAACAAGACCTGATATGGTCTGACACTGGGCAAGGGCAAACTACTTTTTCTTTTGAGGTAACTCAATCGGGAACAAAAACCCACTCGTTTCAAGTAGATGTAAAAGAAGGCAAAAAAATAGCCACCTTTTCTTTTCTGATTGAGGCGGCGAATAAGGATTTTGATTATTCACGGTTTGACCAAGCACTTCCCTATATGTATCAAGAAATGACTGTGAACGCCCAAAGCAAAGACGTACAATCCATAAAAGACGCTCTTTCTAAAGGGAACACCCTTTTAGCCCGCACATTATGGTTTAGTCTAGTTCGCTCTGGTGCAAAATGGGATCACAAACCAAAATTAGAGGAGAAATTGGGTCTAAAGACGCCTCCTGATTATTACTTCCCCATACGAGATGACACTGAACATGAATGGTATTACGATATTTGGTCAAATATTCATTATGACTTTGTAGGCAGAGCGGCAGGGTTTACTGGTCAAACTCTCCAAGATTATGCGGCATCGGGTTTGCCTGGAGCAGGGAAAAATGACGATGGTGATGTCTTAAGCGTTCAAATAGGCATTGATTTGTGGGATGAATATCAATTAGCATTGACACAGGAACAATTACATGAAGCCATAGTGTCTCACCTGCAAGAATATTTGGATATTCAACAAGCCAATCCTGACATTGCAGTTATCATTGATTGGGTAGATGGTAATTTGCGATGACACAAAAAACTATCGTGTTTTTATTCGTTGTGCCACTAACTATATTCTTTGCTCATTTCACGACGCGTTATATGCAGTATTTTGACATCGGCATAAACGATTCTACGCGCTTCATGGATATTTATTGGCTTAGAACACCAATAGCCGTAGTCGCGCAGGTTGCTGCTGTATTCTTGGGAAATAAGTTTATTAACGATATTCGACGGCGCACAATAGTCAATTTAGCGATGATGTTTGCCGCTATCTGTTTGGTGTTTTTGGGATTTGCGCTTTTTGATAATGGTATAGTGAGAGAAGGCGGTTTTTTCAGGTTTTTAGGTTATTACTTCTTCAACCTACAACCTGGGCAAATTCCAAAAGGCACTTGATAAAATGCGCCCACCGATCAACAGAAGTGTCAAAGGTAAAGCGGAAAGTTGAATGAAAAAAGTCCCGGGTCTTGAAAAAGGCATCGGGGCTTCTTCTTTTGGGGAGGTTCTCCAGTTTCGAGCCAGGGATGGACTTTGCGAAGCCCATCCCCGCCTCTTGCGTCAACCCGTTACTCGAGATCGAACGGGACCATCACGATCATCTCGCCGTCCTTGACCGGCACGTCGTCGCCGGGGAATTCGTAGACGCCGGCGGCGCCCGCATCCACGTGGAGCATGGCGAACAGTTTCGACGTGGCCTGCGATTCGTCAATCGTCACCTTGATGTCCCTGGACTCGCCCGCGGGAAGCTGGGCGTAACCGATCACGGGGCCGGGCTTGCCCTCGGCCTCGGTGTGAATAACCACCCAGCCGGGAACATCCAAATAGGCAGAAGCCACAATCACCGCGCCGTCCACAACCGACTGGTTATTGGCGGTGACAGACGGGGCGGCCATCATCGCTTCAACCTGGTCGAAAGCCTGCATCACGATCATCTCGCCGTCCTTGACGGGGGCATCCGCGCCGGGGAATTCGTAAGTCCCCTTGGTCCCTTCATCCACGTGGAGCATGGCGAACAGTTTCGGTGTGGCTTGCGAGGCATCCACGCTCACTTTCACATCCTTCGATTCCCCGGCAGGGATTTGGGCATAACCGATCACGGGGCCGGGCTTGCCTTCGGCCTCCACGTGGATGACCACCCAGCCGTCCACGGCGGCATTGACCTTCGCGACCGTGACAGCGCCGTGTTCGATCGCCTGGTCGCCGATCTCGACCGAGGCGGCCATGGGCATGGCATCCCCATCACCGGATGCGTAGGGGTCCGCTGTGGCAGGCGCGGCTTGAGGCCCGCAGGCGGCCAATAAAAAGGCGAGCGCAAGCAAAGCGCTCAGGGCAAATCTGTTGTTCATTTGTTCCTCCGAAAGAGTTGGTTTCAGGCAGTAATTGCCTTCACCGTCTAGTACGCCTGATCCCAGGGATTTGGATTAACCAAAAAATCCGCCTTCGACAGCGGACTTTTTCGGCTCTCCCGTTTTTACCGGGAAAACCTTTGAAACACGAAGGAACACAAAGTCAACAAAGGGAAAACGCGTCCGACAGTGCGTCTTTTCCCCCTTTGAGCGCCTTCGTGTCACTTTGAGTTTAGGCCTTTACCCGTTAATTGCGGAAGAGCCGCTTTTTCATAAGCAAGGGCACTGCTTACTGAACGCTGTTCACGCCTCACTGAACACCGACCTGACCAACCCGGCCAGGCTCGCCAGTCCCCTCTCCACCGGCGCGGTGTAGATGTACTCGTTGGTCGTGTGCGCCCCGGCCCCGCCCGTCAGGCCGACGCAGACCGCCGGGTAGCCCAGGCTGAGCGGGATGTTGGCGTCGGTCGAGCCGATGGTCAGGTTGGCGGACAACCCCTGTTCCGCCAGCGAATCCACCGCCAGGCGGACGAGCGAATGCGAGGCCGGGATTTCTCCCGCCGGTCTGCGCCCGATGACTTCGGCCTGGATCGTGACCCCGGGCCGGTTCAGCGCCTGGACCATCCCTTCCACCCGCCGCACCAGCTCGTCCAACGCCCTCGGACTTTCCGAGCGCAGGTCGAGCTCCAGGCAGGCCTCGGCGGCGATGGTGTTGACCGACGTCCCGCCGGTGATCCGCCCGACGTTGAGGGTGGTGCGCGGTTCGGCGGGCAGCTTGAGCGCCGACAGCCCCGTCACGAACCTGCTCAGCTCGTGGATGGCCGAGGGACGCCCGTAATCCGTCCACGAGTGGCCGCCGGGGGTGCGGGCCGTGACCCGGTAACGCTGCACCCCCAGGGCGCGGTGGTAAATGTGCCCCAGCGCCAGGCCTTCGAGGACGACGTAAGCCCGCACGTCCCCGCCGAAACGTTCGACCAGCGCCCGCATCCCGCGCAGGTCGCCCAGGCCTTCCTCGCCGGTGTTGGCCGCCAGCCACAGGTCGCCCTCCAGGCAGACGTCCCGCTGGCGCAGCGCCCAGACCAGCCCCAGCAGCCCCGCCACCCCCAGCGAATTGTCCCCGATGCCCGGCCCGATGATCCGGTCGGACTGGTGGATCAGGCGCAGGTCCGTTTCGAGGGGGAAGACCGTGTCGAGGTGGGCGCTGACCACCAGCGGGGCGGCGCTCCCGATCCCGGGCAGGCGGGCCAGCGCGTTGCCCGCCGCGTCGGTCTGGACATCCGCCAGCCCCTCGGCCGCGAACAGGCCGCGCACGAATTCGGCCCGCCGCGCCTCGTCGAAGGTCGGCGCGGGGATCTGCTGGATCTGGGTGGCTAACTGGAGGATGCGTTCGGTCAAGGTTGGCATAAGAATGAATTTCCTCAGACTTCGGAAGTCTTTTTCGGAGGTCTTCCTGACCGAAAAGCTTTCGGAAAGACTTCCGAAGTCTATTTTAAATCTTGCGCACCAGGCCGCGCAGGGATTCGACCCGCGCCGCTGCCAGGCCTTGCAGCACTTCGAGCACGTAGAACGCGCCGCTGCCTTCGAGCGAGAGCGAGGCGGCCACGTTGCCGTAAAGCGCGGCCTCCAGCGGGTCGAACGAGCGGCGGTAGCCGGCCATGAACCCGCCGCAGAAAACGTCCCCGGCGCCGGTGGGGTCGGCAATGCGGGCCGAGTAGGCCGGCACCTCCCAGCGTTTGCGGCCCACCACGTCGAGCAGCAACTGGCCTTTGGCCCCGCACTTGACCACCACGAACTCGCAGCCGAACGAGCCGACGGCCTCGGCCATCTCCCACAGGTCGCGGGTGCGGCCCCAGAACAAGGCGCGCAGTTCCTCCTCGGAGGGGATGAAGGCCGTCAGCCCCTGGACGAGCGGGCGCAACTGGTCCATGTGGCGCGGGACCATGTACGAGGGCGAGGGCGACAGAGTGATGGCCGTGACCGAGCCGAGCTTGAATGCGCCGATGAGACGGCTCTGGGTCATGTAGTCCAGGGCGCACAGGTGCAGGCTTTTGGCGAACGGGTACTCGTCGGGGATGTCGGTCAGGTGCGGCGAGTTGGGGGCGATCGTGCGGAGGGCAGTCGAGGTCTCGTCGGGCGGCTGGTAGCCGAGCAGGGCCTTGGGGAAGCTCATCTGCCGCCGGGCGAAGTGCGAGACCGGGTTGGTGCGCTGGGGCGTGGACCCGTCTCCGTAAGCCAGGAACAGCCTCAGGTCCAGCGCGCCGGGGATGACGTGGATGCCGCGGGCGTCGAATCCGCGCCGGTCGAGGTCCCGCAGCCAGTCGCGGGGATAGTCCTCCCCCACCCGGCCGAGCAGGCCGATCCCCGAAGTCCATAAGGCGGCCCCGGCCGCGGTGTAGAGCAAATTGCCGCCCGGCGCATCCAGCAGGGGGCGGCCGACCGGGGGCAGCACGTATTCCCGTCTCAATTGCCCGGCGATGATGTAAGTCAGTTCCATGCGGGTCAGGTAAGAAAGGGACCCGGCGGCGCGTCACTTTTGCGGGTGTCGAGCGGGAGCAGGAACGAGAAGATGCTGCCCTTGCCCTCCTTGCTCTCGACCCAGATGCGCCCGCCGTGCATTTCGATCATCGTCTTGGCGACCGACAGGCCCAGCCCCATGCCCCCGTGACTGCGGGTGAGGTGGGTCTCGACCTGGTAGAAACGCTCGAAGATGTGGGCCAGGTCTTTGGCCGGGATGCCGATGCCGTCGTCTATGACCGACACTTTAACATAACCGGTGACTTTCTCGGCCAGGACGAAGACGTGGCCGCCCCGGTCGGTGAAGGCCAGGGCATTTTTGAGCAGGCTGCTGAGGGCGATGGTGATCTTGTTGGCGTCGCCGTCCACCATCAGGTCCTCGGCGGCGATGTCCATGCGCAGGTCGCGCCCCTTCGAGCGGGCCTCGGCCTGGAAGGATTTGACCACGTCTTTGACCAGGAACGCCATCGAAACCGGCTGGCGGCGGACGACGGATTTGCCCTGCTGGTAATTGTCCACGTCGGACATGCTCTCGATGATGTCTTTCAATTTGATGGCGTTGCGGATGATGGTGTCGAGCTGGGCATAGGCTCCCTTGTCCACCTGTTCGCGCAGGAAGGTGGCGTGGCCCAGGATCAGGCCAAGCGGGGTGCGCAGCTCGTGCGAGGCGATGGCGATGAATTCGTTCTTCATCCGGTCGAGGGAGGCCACCCGGTCGCGGGTGGAGTGCTGCTTGCGCTCCAGGCGGTCGTTTTCGATGGCCAGGGCCGACTGGGAGGCGAGAGTCTCTAGGATTGTGACATCTTCCCCGGTATAATGGGTGCGGTCTGCCTTATTGACCGCTTCGAATACTCCCAGGATCCGCCCTTTGTAAGTGATCGGGACCGCCAGGATCGAGCGGGTGACGAAATCCGCTGCCTGGTCCGCGCCCTTGAAATGCCGGGGATCGGTTGCCGCGTCGTGGACGACAAGCCGTTCGCCGTTGGAGAATACCCACCCGGCCGCGCTGCCATTGACCGGGACGGTCAGCCCGGTGAGCGCCTTGCGCTGGGACCAGGGCGTGGCGACGAAGCGCAGTTGGCCTACGCTTTCGTCGAAAACCAGCACCGAAGCGGCTTCGCTGCCCGTCAGTTCACTGGCTAATGTGATGGCGGATTGAAGGAAGGGCTGCAATTCGAGCGATGCGCTCAGTTCGCGGCAGGCCTGGAGCAGACGTTCCATCCACTGTAAATGCGCTTCTGTGGTCATGGGTAATTCCGTGGAAATGTATCGACGCGATTATAGCACAGGCAATTTAACCGAAAGTTTCATTTTAGTTGGGTCTTTGGCGATCGCCAGGATTAACCCTTTTAACGGAGAAACTGTTCACCAGCCGTAAACCAGCCGGGATGATCCGAATTCCCATGCCGGAGTTCCCGGAGAGCCAAAAAATTACTGATCAAGGAGAAAAGAGTCATGAGCAAAAAAGTACGCGTCGCGATCATCGGGGTCGGCAACTGCGCCTCGTCGCTGGTCCAGGGGGTCGAATATTACAAGAACGCCAAAGAGAGCGATACCATCCCCGGCATCATGCACGTCAACCTGGGCGGCTACCACATCCGCGACATCGAGTTCACCCTCGGCATAGACATCAACGCCACCAAAGTCGGCAAGGACCTGTCCGAAGCGATCCTGGCCGGGCCGAACAACACCTACAAGTTCTGCGACGTGCCCCATTTGAGCGTGCCGGTGGTGCGCGGCATGACCCACGACGGCCTGGGCAAATACTTGCAGCAAGTCATCACCAAAGCCCCCGGCCCCACCGCCGACATCGTCGGCCTGCTCAAGGAGACCAAGACCGACGTGGTGATCAACTTCCTGCCGGTCGGCTCGGAGATGGCGACCAAATGGTACGTGGAACAAGCCATCGAGGCCGGCTGCGCCTTCGTCAACGGCATCCCGGTCTTCATCGCCTCGTCCGAATACTGGTCCAAACGCTTCCGCGACGCCGGGCTGCCCATCCTGGGCGACGACATCAAGTCCCAGGTCGGGGCCACCATCCTGCACCGCGCCCTGACCAGCCTGTTCGTGGACCGCGGCGTGCGTCTCGACCGCACCTACCAGCTCAACTTCGGCGGCAACACCGACTTCCTCAACATGCTCGAACGCGAGCGCCTGGAGAGCAAGAAGATCTCCAAAACCGGGGCCGTGACCAGCATGATCCCCTACCCGGTCGAGGCCGATAACGTCCACGTCGGCCCCAGCGACCACGTCCCGTGGCTGACCGACCGCAAGTGGTGTTACATCCGCATGGAGGGCACCACCTTCGGCGACGTGCCGCTCAACGTGGAGACCAAGCTCGAAGTCTGGGACAGCCCCAACTCCGCCGGGGTGATGATAGACGCCCTGCGCGCTGCCAAGATCGCCCTCGACCGCAAACTCTCCGGCCCGATCATCGGCCCGTCGTCGTACTTCTTCAAGACCCCGCCCAAGCAGTTCCGCGACAACGTCGCCCGCGACATGACCGAGGCGTTCATCAAAGGAGAGACGAACGAATAATCCGTGTCATTGCGAGACGCCGATGCTCTTCGGCGGCGTGGCAATCCCCTCGAAACAGGGTAACTCTCGTTAAACCGAAGATTGCTTCGGGAAGACCGCCCTCGCAATGACATTTGAACCGGGAATAAGAAATCAATAAAAACCCACAGGCGCGCCAGCCCGGTGCGCCTTTTCTGTTATCATTGGACAAATTTTTCCACCTTGACGCACACATGAACAACCAGCGTTCCTCACCAATTACCATTTACCGCTTACTTTTCCCGACTTTGGGCCTGCTGGCCGTTATCGTGACTGCCTGCGCTCCCGCAGCGGACCCCGCCTCCCCCACCCCCGACCTGTCCGCCGCGCTGACCCAAGCCATGCAGACCGCCCAGGCGGCTCTCGTCACCCCTTCGCCCACATCCACCGAAACCCCGCTCCCGACCGCCACCCTCCCGCCTCGCACCCCGCCCGCCCTGCCGGCCGCCTTCCAGACCGGCGAACTCAACCCCCTCGACGCACCTCAGTCCTACATCCCCGACACCTGCCAATATCTCAGGGACAAATGGACCTCAACCAACGCCGCCCCCGGCACGGTGGTGATGACGGTCATGTTCCACAGCATCACCAAAGGCAACCTCACCACCGACAACCAGATCAGCGCCGACGACCAGCGCCGCCTGCTCAACGACCTGCACGACCAGGGCTTCGAAGCCATCACCATGACCCAAATGGCCGACTTTTTGGAACGCAACGCCTACATCCCGCCCCGCTCTGCCCTGCTGATCGTGGACGACCGCCATTATGCCGAGTATTTCGATACCCACTTCCGCCCGTTTTACGAGCAGTGGAAGTGGCCGGTGGTCAACGCCTACATCGCCAAGGACGAACGTCCCGACCTGTGGGCCGAGAACGCCGCCCTGGCCGCCGAAGGCTGGGTGGACTACCAGGCCCACGGCGTGATCCACAACATCAACATGAACGACAACTCGTCCGACGACTACCTGACCGGCGAGTTGCAGGGCGCTATCGAAAACTTCCAGAAATACCTGAACAAGACCCCCATCGCCGTCATCTGGCCCGGCGGGGATTTTGGCGCCCGCACGGTGCAGTTTGCCCGCAAGTTCGGCTACCGGCTGGGGTTCACGGTCAACCCGCGCGGCCCGGTCATGTTCAACTGGGTCCCGCAAGCGGGCGAATCCGACCCGAGACGCCCATCCTACCTGCCCGAAGGCCCGGCCGGCGACCCGCTGATGACCCTGCCCCGCTACTGGGACACCGACGCCCGCCAGCACATAGACGTGGTCCGGCGCATCGGCAAGGAGGCCGCCGCCTACGCCGAACAGAACAAAGCCGTCGAACTGGACTACTACGACATCCTCTGCGCCCCCACCTACGGGCCGATACCGTAAGAATCTATCCGCGAATTTACGCTAAAAGAACTTAACCACAGATGAACGCAGATAAACACCGATTTTTAGATAAATATAGCCCTCCTGCTTTTAACGAGAAAAGCAACACATCAGCCACGAATTTCGCTAATTCCATAATTTCGCTCCGAGTTGCTTTGGCAAAATTCATCCGCTAATTTGCGCGAATTTTGTACTGGTCAGGCGCATGTTGGACAAGAGCCTTCACCACGAAGACACGAAGGCACGAAGTTTTTCCCTTGTTTTCTCAGTGTCTCAATGGCTCCGCGGTTCAAAGGTTGTCTAACATGCTTTTGACGAACACATAATTTGCGCGAATTTACGGGATGGTTCACAATTGGGTAACACTTTTTGGGAAGATAAAAATTTCTCAGCCTTTTGCCTTCCCAAATATGCCCAAAATTGGCTTTTCAGCCGTTTTCAAGGCAGAAATGGACATCTCAAAGCAATATTATTTTTTCGCCTGTAAAAAAGTCAACACCTTCGCCAATTATGGCGGTGGAGGATGCACATTAACAGCATGAATACAGCCTAAGGTGGTCACCTGGTCGAAAATCTGCTGCAATAAAAATGGTTCAGGTTTTTGCGGAAGCATTTTTATTGTCTCCTCGAAGTATTTTGCGGCTCGGAAGAAAGCCTTCAA
>JBMOMN010000050.1:0-43338 GCA_049324115.1 Chloroflexota bacterium | reverse complement strand
ACTGGCAAACGTGAAGTTTTGAAATCGGCATTTGACCATCCATCAATCTATATCAGTTTTGAACTGTGATTCTACTCGTTTCTCTACTCGCTCATCCAAAAAACGGAAGTTATTTTTACACAGGTCCAGAGTCCCGTCACGGGGCTGGCAGACACCCCGGTCAGCGTGGCGGTCAGCGGCCTGGCTCCCAACACCACCTATCACTACCGCGTCGTCGGCCAAAACATCGCCGGGACGTCGAACGGCGGCGACCTGACCTTCACCACCGGCAAGCTCGCTCCCGGCGCGACGACTGGGCCTGCTACCGTTATCACCGGCTCCGGCGCGACCCTGAACGGGACCGTCAATGCCCAAAACGACAGTACCACCGTCATCTTCGAATACGGGCCGGATACCAGCTACGGCATCTTTGTCACCGCCAACCCGAGCCCGGTATCCGGCATGACAGACACGCCGGTCAGCAAGGTCATCTACGGCCTGTTCCCCAATACCACCTACCACTTCCGCGTGGTCGCTACGAACGGCGCAGGGACAACCTACGGCAGCGATATGACCTTCACAACCGGCAAGGTCGCTCCAGAGGCTGTGACCGGCCCGGCATCCGCTATATCCGACTCCGGCGCGACCCTCGCCGGGTTCGTCAACGCCTTCAACGACGACACCACTGTCACCTTCGAGTATGGCCTGACGACCGCCTACGGCTCCACCGTCACGGCCGACCAGAGTCCCGTCATCGGCATGTTGGATGAACCCGTCAGCGCGGTCATTTCAGGGCTGCAGCCCAACACCACCTATCACTACCGCGTCGTCGGCCAGAACAGCGCCGGGACGGCTAACGGCGGCGACCTGACCTTCACCACAGCCAAGGTCGCGCCGTCCGCAACGACGGATGCAGCCAGCGCCATCACCGGCTCTGGCGCGACCCTCAACGGCACGGTCAATGCCAACAACGACGACACCACCGTCACCTTCGAGTACGGGCTGGATACCGGCTACGGTTCGACTGTCACCGCCGACCAAAGCCCGCTCACGAGCGGCGCGGACACCCCGGTCAGCGCGGCGGTCGGCGGGTTGCTGCCCAACACCACCTACCACTTCCGGGTCGTGGCCGTCAACAGTGTGGGTACAACGAATGGCACAGACCAGACCTTCACCACCGGGACGGTCCTGCCCACCGTCACCAGCAGCGCGGCGACCGGCGTAAGCGCCAATGACGCCACCCTGAACGGCACGGTCAACGCCAATAACGCCAGCACCGCCGTCACCTTCGAGTACGGCCTGACGATCGCCTACGGCTCCACCGTCACCGCCGACCAGAGTCCGGTTGCCGGATCGGTTGATACGCCCGTCAGCGCCGCGGTCGGCGGCCTGGCCCCCAACACCACCTACCATTACCGCGTCATCGGGCAGAACAGCGCCGGGACGGCCAATGGTGGCGACCTGACCTTTACCACAGCCAAGGTCGCTCCCGCCGCGACGACGGAAGCCGCTACCGCCGTTTCGGCCTACACCGCCACCCTGAACGGGACCGTCAACGCCTTCAACGACAGCACCGCCGTGACCTTCGAATACGGCCTGGACACCAGCTACGGCTCCACGGTGACGGCAGACCAGAGTCCGCTCACGGGCGGGGTGGATACGGCGGTCAGCAAAGCCCTCAGCGGGCTGACGGCCAACGCCACCTACCACTACCGGGTGGTGGCCGTCAACAGCACCGGCACGACCTACGGCGGAGACATGACCTTCGTCACGGCCATGGGCGAAAAGACCGCCACCTTCAAGTCGCTTGCCAGCCAGGACGGCTGGACGCTCGAATCATCCGAGAAGAGCGGCAAGGGCGTCGCGTCTTACAACGGCAAAAAGTTGCTGAAAAACGTTCCATCCCTGCGCCTGCCGCCGCTCAACAGCACAGCCGACCTGTACGTCGGCGACGACCTGCTCAACAACCAGTTCCGTTCGGTGTTGTCGTTCAACACCTCCAGCCTGCCGGATAACGCCGTGATCCTCTCGGTCACGCTCAAGGTCAAGCGGCGGGGCGTGGTCGGCACCAATCCCTTCCTGACCCACAAGGCCCTGCTGGCGGACATCCGCAAGCCGTTCTTCGGCAGTTCGGCCGCCCTGGCCCCGGCAGACTTCCAGGCCGCAGCCAGCCTGAACAACGCGGGCGTGTTCAACAAAACACCCACCGGCGGCTGGTACAAGGCCACGCTCAAGCCCTCGGCCTTCGCCTTCGTCAACCTGGGCGGCACGACCCAGTTCCGCCTGCGCTTCCAGTTGGACGACAACAACGATTTCGGCTACGACTACCTGCGCTTATTCGGCGGGGACGCCGACCCGGCTGACCGGCCGGTGCTCATCATCGAGTACTACGTCCCGTAGAAAGCATTTCGCAAGACCTACCTGATCGCAAGACGCCGCACCTAACCCGTGCGGCGTCTTGCATATTTGCTTGGCACCACCCGAATGGAAAGTAAAATGTTTTGCAGAGAAATCACCTGATTCGACCGCAAAGAGGAACGCCGATGAACTTCACCAAGATTTTTGCCAAAGCCTTGCCCTTATCCCTTATCTTGACCCTGCTCCTCCTGGCCCTCATGCCCGCCGCACCTGTCCTGGCCGCGACCTTCGACCTGACCGGCAGCTGCCCCGGCGGGGTGGGCGACGTGGCCGCCCTGGTCGCGGCCCTCAACGCCGCCAACGCCAACGGCGAGGCCGATACCCTCACCCTGGCCGACAATTGCGTCTACACGCTGACGGCAATCGACAACGGCGACAACGGCCTGCCGCAAGTCACCAGCCAGATCACCCTCGACGGCAACGGCTCGACCATCCAGCGCGGCAGCGGCGCGCCGGCATTCCGCATCTTCCAGGTCGGCGACGCGGGCAGCCTGACCCTGAACGACCTGACCCTCCAGAACGGCGAGACCAATTACGGCGGGGGCATCCTCAACACCGGCGCGCTGACCCTGAACCGGACCACGATCCGCAACAACACGGTCAACTGGTTCGGCGGCGGCCTGGCGAACCTGGGCGGGACGGTCGTTGCCAACGAATGCAGCATTTCCGGCAACACCTCCGGTGACGGGAGCGCCGGGGCCTACAACGATGACGGCCCGCTCAGCCTGACGGACTGCACCATCAGCGACAATACCGCCGCCCGGGACGGGGCCGGAATCGAGACCTACTTCGACATGACCATCACCGACAGCACCTTCAGCAACAACCGCGCCAACGGCGACGGCAGCTTCGGCGAGGGACGCGGGGGCGGACTCTGGGTCGAGGACGGTCACGTCGAGATCATCAACAGCACCTTTAGCGGCAACTTCGGCGAGACGGCCGGGGCCATTTTTTACGGCGTCGAACCCTTCGACTCCTCCCTGACCCTCACCAACGTGACCCTTTACAACAACAGCAGCGGCATTTTCCTGGCATTCGGACTCGAAGTCTCTTACCGCAACAGCATCATCGCCGGGAACACCGGTTACGACTGCTCTGGAGAAGACGATCCGGCGCTCTTCACCTCCCTGGGCTACAACCTGCTGGGCAGCGGCGGGGGATGCCCGGGCGGCGGGACCGGCGACCAGACGACGACCGACCCGCGCCTGGCAGCCCTGGCCGACAACGGCGGCCCGACCCGGACCCATGCCCTGCTCGCCGACAGCCCGGCCCTGGACGCCATCCCGGCGGCCAACTGCGCCGTATCCACCGACCAGCGCGGCGTCTCCCGCCCGCAGCCGGCCGGGGGCCTGTGTGATGTCGGCGCGTTCGAGTTGAGCGACACCGAGTTCCCGGTCGTGACCGGCAGCGACCCGTCGAACGGCGTCACGCTGACGACCGGGCCTTCGACCATCACCGTCAATTTCAGCGAAGACGTCAAGAACGACGGCTCGGCCGGAGCGGCCAACAACCCGGCCAATTACCTGCTGGTGAGGACGGGGCGGACGGCGTTTTCGACACCCAGACCTGCCTGGGCGGGGTGGTCACGGACGACGTGCGGCAGGCGATCAGCAAGGCTGCCTACACCAACAACGGCGGGGGCGGTCCTTACACGGCCACGCTGACCCTGCCGGCCCCCCTTCCCGCCGGGACCTACCGCCTGTTCGTGTGCGGCACTACATCCATCGAGGATTTACGGAACAACGAACTGAACGGCGGGCAGAGCGATGCCCAGGTCAGTTTCACCGTGCTGGCCGCGCCGGGGTCCCTTCCGGCCACCGGCTTCGCCCGGGGAACGGCGACCAGGCTCCCGGTCCAGCCCGCTGCGAAAGCCTACAGCGGGACCGACCTGACGCTCGAAATCCCCTCCATCGACGTGAAGATGTCCATCGTCGGCGTCCCCCAGACTGATAACGGCTGGGACGTGACCTGGCTCGGGGACAACGCCGGGTATCTCTACGGTTCGGCTTTCCCCACCTGGGCGGGCAATACCGTGCTGACCGGCCACGTTTGGGACGCGAACGACCAGCCGGGGCCGTTTGCGAAACTGAAAACGCTCAAATACGGCGACCAGGTCCAGATCAACGCCTGGGGCAAGGTGTACACTTACGAGGTGTGCGAGAGCCGCCTGATCCTGACCGGCAACGTGGCTGCGGCCTTCAAGCACGAAGATCACGACTGGGTGACGCTGCTCTCGTGCGAGTTCTACAACCCGTTCAGCGGGAATTACTTCTTCCGGCGCATGGTGCGGGCGGTGCTGGTCAGCGTGAAGTAAAGCAGAAAGTTGCGAATGGATCAACGAGAGTCGGGCAATCATAAGCCCGACTTTTTGTTATGATGGTGTAAGGACAATTCGTCGAATTACAAGTATCTTATACAAGCCATGAAAAACCTGAAGGCCCCGAAATCCATGCACACCGCCGGCCTGTTCTTGAGCGTCCAACAGGATTTGGAGACGATCTTCCAGTCCACGATCGAATCCGTGGTGTTGATCGAACCCAACGGGACCATCCTGGCCGCCAACAACGTGAGCGCAGAGTGGCTGCAACGGGAGGCGGAGTCACTCGTCAGCAGGAATATCTTCCAGATGCTTACGCCGTTTGGCGTGCCGATCAGGGAGTGGGTTTACGAAGCCAGCCGGACCGGGTCAATTTACGAGACCAGCGCGAAAGCAGGCGAGCGTTTCATTCGCATCCGCCTGATCCCCATTACGGATCAGGGTAACAGGGTCATCCGGCTGGCCGTCATTGGCCGCGACCTGACGGACCAGAAACGCGCCGAGGAGCAGGTGCGCGAGTTGACGGGGGAACTGGAACGCAAAGTCCGGGAGCGCACGGCGGAACTGGAGGCTCTGAACAAAAAGCTGGCCGAAGACAAGCGGCGGGCCGAATTCCTGGCAAATTTCATGCAACGCCTGATGGAAGATACCCAGAAGTACCGGCAACTGCTCGAACACATTACGGGCCAGATCACGGAACTGGTCGGGGATATTTGCCTGATCGCCGTTTTCGCGCCGGACCTGACGGCCCTGGAAGTGGTCGCGATTTCGGACAGGGACCAGGCGGACCAACTGCGCCAGCGCGAGCAGTTGCTCAACCGCGCCATCAACTTCGAGACCAACGCATTCTTTCACGACATCCTGGAAGGGCGGCGGTTCTCGGTCCAAAACCTGACCAGGGCGGAAGGGGCGGCCATCTTTCCCCCGGAGTTTGCCGTGCAATTGGGTGAAAACGGCGTGCGCGCCTTGGAAGTGTTCCCCTTGCAGGCCGGCGGGCAGCCGGTCGGCGCTTTCGCCATCGCCAGGGACGACGGTGATCCGTTTTCCGTTGACGAGCTGGCCTTCGTCAAAAGCCTGGTCAGCCCGATCGCCCTGGCGATCCAGAATGCCCGCCTGCTGGAGCAGCTCACCGAAAACCAGACCCAGCTGCGCGGCCTTTCGAAGCAACTGGTCCAAATCCAGGAGAACCAGTTCAGCCACCTGGCCAAGGAATTGCACGACCGGGTCGGGCAGGATATGACGGCCATCAACATCAATTTGAACATCATGCGCAACCTGCTCCCCGGCGCGACGCCGCCGGAGGCGGTCTCGCGGCTCGACGATACGGAGACCCTGGTCAAGGAGAGCGTGGAACGGATGCGGGCGATCATGGCTGAATTCCGCCCGCCGATGCTGGACCAATACGGCCTGGCCGCCGCGCTTATCTGGTATGGCGAGCAGTACAGCCAGCGCACGAAGGTGACGGTCTCGATTGACGACCGCTATTTGAACCGCGTCCGCCTGCCGCCTGAGATCGAGATCGCCCTCTTCCGCATCGCGCAGGAGGCGTTGAACAACGTTGCCAAACATGCCCAGGCGACGCGGGTCAACATCGAACTGGTCGAAACCGGCGATACCATCTTGATGATCGTGACCGACAACGGCAGGGGGTTCGACACGAAAGAACAGCCGCCGGACACTTCGGCGCACTGGGGGACCACCATCATGCGGGAGCGGGCGCGGGCAATCAACGGGCGCTTCATTCTCCGCTCGGTGCCGGGACGGGGGACGCAGGTCATCATCCGGGTGAGGAAAAAAATATGACGATCTCGGTCTTCCTCGCCGATGACCACCGCGTGCTCCGCGACGGGCTGCGCTTCCTGCTCGAATCGCAGGGCGACATCAAGGTGGTGGGAGAAGCCGAGAACGGGAAAGCAGCCGTCGAAAAGGCGCTCGACACCGCTCCCGACGTGGTGGTGATGGACATTGCCATGCCCGAACTGAACGGGATCGAAGCCACCCGGATGATCCGCGACCTCCTGCCCGAAGCCCGGGTCATCATCCTGTCGGTACACTCGGACTCGGAGCACATCTTCCGGGCGTTGCAAGCCGGCGCGCAGGGCTATCTGCTCAAGGAGTCCGCCGGGGCTGAGGTCATTTCCGCTGTGCGGGCTGTCCTGCTGGGGCACCGTTACCTGAGCGCCAGGATCAGGAACACGATGGTACAGGCGTACATCGAAAAACGCCAGGCGCAAAGCCCGCTCGAAATGCTCAGCCTGCGCGAACGGGAAGTGTTGCAGCTTACCGTGGAGGGCCATTCCAGCGCCGCCATCGCCGCCAAGCTGGACCTCTCTCCCAAAACGGTCGAGACCTACCGCAGCCGCCTGATGGAAAAACTGGACGTCCACGACCTGCCCGAGCTGGTGCGTTTCGCCATCAAGCACGGGCTGACCCCCCTGGATTAATCTGCCTCTTCTATCTCATTTCCTCTGTACCGGACGGATTTTTGAGAAAACCTTTTTTCAACGCGAATTTCGCGGATTTGGCGAATACCCTTGCGGGTACGATGTGACGCGAATGTTTTTGAAAAAAAAAAAGAATTCGCAAAATTTGCTCCATTCGCGTAACGTGTGCCCGTCAGGGTATTCGCGTTAAGGTTTTTGGTCTTGTCCGCCAGAGAATCATTTCAAAATTGTAAACGGCGAGTCAAGGATTCCTGACAGACAAATCCCCTCTCCTTTTGTATGATAGGCTCAATATCCAGAGCCAAGATTTTTCAAAAGGAGTCAAAATGATCCATTCCCGTATCTTCAGAAGCCTCGTCATCCTGATCGTTGCGTTGGCCTTTGCCAGCACCGCTTTCGCCATGGCCGCCAGCAACACCCTGGCGGATGCCGGCAAAGCCGGCGACGGCAGCAACACCGTCAGCGGCTACACCGTGACCGGCGTGACCTACAACCTCAACCCGGCCAATCCGGCCCTGATCGCTTCCGTCGAATTCGACCTCGACGCCGCAGCTTCGAGCGTGCAGGCCAGCCTGACCGACGCGGCCCTCACCGAGACCTTCGCCGACGCCTGCACCAATACCGGCAATCACTGGACCTGCACCTTTACCGGTGTCACGGCTCTCGACGCCGCCAGCCTGCGCGTCATCGCTGCCCAATAAGGGATGCTGGCTGTTGCCTGCGCCCTCGCGAACGGGCCGGAAAACTCCCCGCTCACGTAAAGCGCAACGAACCTGTCATTGGCGGCCCCTCGAATGGGAGAGGCTCCATGAACAGGTTCTTTTTATGCCCTGACCACTTGGATGTCCATTTACCGGCGTCGCTCCCAGGCTTTGCTCACGGCCTTCTGGCTGACCTTGCTGGTCGCCACCTGGTTCCTGCTGGCCCCGGTCCAGGCCGGCGGGCAGGCGGTCTACGTCATCGTTGCCGGGCAGAGCATGGAGCCGAACCTGCACTTCGGCGACCTGGTGATCGCCCACAAGGCCTCGGATTACCAAGTGGGAGACGTGGTCGCTTACCTCAACGCCGACCTCGACCGCTACGTCATCCATCGCATCATCGGCGAGGAGAACGGGCGGTTCCAGTTGCAGGGCGATAACAACGCCTGGGTGGACGGATACCTGCCCGCTCCCCAGGAAGTCCTCGGCAGGCTTTGGGTGCGGTTGCCCCGTTTCGGCCTCACCATGCAAAAACTCCGGGAACCGGTTTATATGGCCCTCTTCGCCGGGGCCATCGGCAGCCTGGTCGCCGCGACGTTGTTCGTATCCAAGCGAAAGAAGCAATCCATGAAAGAGAAAGAAAATCCGCAGCAGACCTGGATGAAGTTCCGCGGGTGGTTATCCAGCCTGGGCCGGTCTACGAGCGCCGGACGCCCGCCCGAGGCGGCCCTCGTGACCTCGAACCGGGACCCCTACCGGGAGCGCGCCGGGCGCCGGAGCATGGTCGAAACGGCTTTCTTTGCCCTGGCGGTCGTCGCCTTCCTGTCGTTCATGCTGGGACTCCTGGCCTTCACCCGCCCGCCGACCCTAGCGGTCCCGGACGACCTGAGCTACCACCACCTGGGATTTTTCTCGTATTCGGCTGACGCTCCCAAAGGCGTATACGACACCCCCACCATCCGCAGCGGGGAACCGGTCTTCCCGTCCCTCACCTGCTCGGTGGCCCTGACCTTTTACTACACCCTGGCGGCCGCCCCGCTCGAAAGCGTCACCGGGACCTACCAGGTGACCGCCATCCTGGCCCATCCCCAAAGCGGATGGCAGCGCACGATCCCTCTGCAAGAGCAGACGCCGTTTACCGGGAGCACCTTCAACACCCTGGCCGAACTGGATCTGTGCGAGGTCGTCAACCTGGTCGAATCGGTCGAGGCGATCACCTCCGAGCGGCCGGGAGCCTATTACCTGTCCATCCAGCCCCAGGTCAGCGTGACGGGGCTGTACGCGGGCCGCTCCCTGGACGCGACCTTCGAGCCGGAGCTGGTCTTCCAGTACGACCGCACCCAGTTCTTCCTGGTCCGCCGGGGGGAGGGCGAAGACCCGCTCAATCCACGCGAGACGGGCATCCTGCACGAAGAAAAGATCGTCCCGAATACGGTGACGCTGTTCGGGGCGGAACTCAGCGTCCCCGCCCTGCGCCCCATCGCCCTGGTCGGGCTGGCCCTTTCCCTGGGCGGGCTGGCCGTCCTGGGCTTCCAACTGGAAAGCCTCTCCCGGAAAGACCGGGGAGCCTTCGTCCGCATGAAATACGACCCGCTGGTGATTGACGTGCAAGGGTCGGGCCTGCGCCTCCACACCCACCCCGTCGAAGTCAGTTCGATTGACGACCTGGCGAAACTGGCCGAAAAACATAGCGCCATGATCCTGCACGAATCGCACCCCGAAGCCGACCATTATCTCGTGTATGCCGGCGGGCTTTCTTACGCCTACCTGCAAGTCAGGCAAAGCCCCGTGGTCGTGACCCCCGCGCTGGAAGATTTCCATTCGGAATTCAAGCGCGGGCTGGACAACCGTGAGTTCGAGGTGTATTACCAGCCGGTCGTCTCGCTGAAAGACGGGCAGGTTACCGCGGTCGAGGCCTTGCTGCGCTGGCAGCATCCCCAGCGCGGGTTGATCTCAGCCGGGGAATTCATCCAGGCCGCGGAGATGACCGGCGACATCGGCAAACTGGACGAGTGGGTCCTGCAAATCGCCTGCGCCCAGCTCAAAGGCTGGCAGGAGGCGGGCATAGACCTGAGGCTGGCGGTCAACCTCTCGGCCTACAACCTGGAACGCGACCCGGCCGAACTCATCCAGCGCATCCTGCAAACGACCCACGCCGACCCCAGCCGGCTGCAGATCGAGATCCCCGAAGGGGAGATCACCCGGCAATCACCGGCGGCGCTGGCGCAATTACAGAAGCTGAAAGATATGGGCCTTCACATCACGATTGACGATTTTGTCGGCGAGGTGGCGCTTTCCTCGATCAGCCAGATGCCGGTCAACTGTGTCAAAATGGACCGCCTGCTGGTCAAGAAAATGGGCAACCCGGCAGAGTTGGACAACATGCAGCGGATGATCGCGATTGCCACCACCCTGGGATTGAACGTGGTCGGCAAGGGCGTCGAAACGGATGCAGAAAAAATCTTCCTGACCCAGTCCGGGTCGCAAGCGCAGGGCTTCCTGATCGGGCGGCCTGTCCCGGCCCGGGAGATTGCAGAACTGGTCCGCCCCGGCAAGGCTGCGGGAGGAGGGCAGGGTCAAGGATGAACAGGCAAAGGATCACCCTGTTCACGGGGATCATTTTGCTGACCTTGATCCTGCTCAGCCTGAACTCGGCGCTCACCGCGGGGAACATCGTCCCTGCAACCCGGCTGTCTGACCAGGGGTTTCCAATCTTGACCAGTGACCTTGCCCCGGCGGCCTGCGCCGGCCTGAACCTGACCCAAATCGTCTACGCTTCGGGGCTGACCTTCGGGACGGACGCCGGTGACTTGATCCTGGGGAGCGGGAGCGGGGATATCATCTTTGGCCTCGGCGGCGAAGACTGCATCCTCGGCGGGGGAGGCAACGACATCCTGCTGGGCGGCGCCAACCGGGATGTTTGCATCGGCGGCCCTGGGAGCGATTCATTCACGTGGCTCTTTTGGGGAGGCTGTGAATTGCAGATACAGTGATCGGACGAAAGCCGGGGCTGCCAATTGGCAGCCCTTTCGATTTTCCAAAACTAAAGCCTGCTTTTCCAAATTCAAAGTTTGAATCTGCTTGATTCAAACTTTGAATCCACTCGATTCAAAGTTTGATTTTTCAAAACCAAAACCTGCTTTTTCAAGATCAAAGCTTGTGGGGAAAATAATCATTTCAAAACATTCGTTCGAATGATAAACTATAGGGGAGCAAAAAATTAGAGCGCAGGATGCAAATATGACTTCCAAAAAAATAGCATTTGGCTGGTATGGGGGAAAATACAGTCATTTAGATTGGCTGTTGCCTCTCTTACCAGAAGCTACTCACTACTGCGAACCGTTTGGAGGTTCGGCAGCAGTATTGATAAACCGCAAATCATCGCCGGTGGAAACTTACAATGACATTGACGGCGAAGTCGTAAATTTTTTCAGGGTGCTCCGCGAGCACAAAGAAGAATTATTGGAAGCCATCGGCCTAACTCCCTTTTCCAGGGAGGAATTGAGAATTGCTGTCAGTGGAAATTCGGGAGACCTGACCGATTTGGAAAGAGCGCGAAGGTTTTTCGTTCGCGCCCGGCAAGTCCGCACGGGTTTGGCGCAAACGGCAAGCGAAGGGCGCTGGGCGCACTGTAAGCTGACCAGCCGTTCCGAAATGGCCGGCGCCGTGTCACGCTGGCTGGGCAGCGTAGAGGGTTTATCTGAAATTGCACAACGGCTGCTTCGAGTCCAAATAGAAAACGCCCCGGCGATGGAAGTTATTCAGCGGTTTGACAGTCCCGAAACATTATTCTATTGCGACCCGCCTTACGTTCACGAATCACGTTCAGATACAAATGCCTATGCTTTTGAAATGTCTGATGACGAGCATCGAGAATTGTCAAAAGTTCTCCATCAAGTTACCGGAAAGGTTGCTCTATCCGGTTATCATAGCGAGTTGATGGATGAATTATATGGTGATTGGAGATATATAGAGGCGCCAACCAAGAAAGCACACTCAACGAACACAGGGGCAGATAACAACAAGCACGACAGGACAGAAGTGCTTTGGGTTAATTACGACATCAACATTACTGCCAAATACCAAGGAAAAGAACAATGGGAACACCAAACGAAATACTTGAAAACACTCTTCAGCGAGCTAGAAAATCAATCCCAAAGCCGATAGTGACTGATCCTGAGATTTTTGAGAGAATTTCATACGTGGCGCGTTGTCTTAGCAATAGGGCGGGTGTCCGAATGCTGATGACTTGTGCGCTTGCAAAAATTCACCGGCCGGGAGTTGATATTCGCAAACCATATACTGAGATTGGTGATAGTGATACTTATTCTGGGCGCGCCGAATATGACGAAAAATATATCTGGCCTTTTGTGTCCAAAAACGGCTTGCCAGTCAATTCCACGACAGCATTTTTGACACCAGGTTTTCGAACGATGAACGTTCCGTTGGCTCCACCATTGGTAATTAGTGGCAGACCAAAGAAAATGTATGAAGACACGATACAACTTCTTGATGATGTCTATCGAGGAAAAATAACAGAAGAAGATCTCCTTACCGAAACAATCCGCCAACTGTTATTGTTGAAACAAGAACAAGAAGGGCGAATACAGCAATTAATTCAAGAATTGGGAACAGCATCCAACAGTGTTCCATTGTCATCCGAAGAGATCGTTGGATTAATCTCACAACATTTGAACAGTCCTAAATCCAGCCGTCTGCCCGTACTTGTGGTAGCCGCAGCTTACGAGGCAGCATTACAATATCTTGGGGAACATGTTAGACCGCTTTATTCTCATACTGCCGCCGATTTACAAACAGGCGCTCTGGGCGATTTGGAAATCACGCTTGTGGGTGACGATAACATAGTCACAAGTTATGAGATGAAGGCAAAAGACGTAACGAAGTCAGATATTGACCTGGCAATTCAAAAAGTAGCGGACTCGGGTGTAAGAATTGATAACTACATTTTCATCACTACAGGCAGGATTGATATCGAAATTGCTGAATATGCAAAATCTCTTTATCGTGAAATGGGAGGAATTGAGTTCGTAGTACTGGATTGTATAGGTTTTTTGCGCCATTTTCTCCATTTATTCCATAGGCTCAGGCTGAATTTCCTGGAAGCTTATCAAGAGCTTGTGCTATCTGAACCTGACAGCGCAGTCAGCCAGCCACTAAAAGAAGTTTTTTTGGCATTGAGACGTGCAGCAGAATTTGATAGCAGCACGTAATATTCGTATCTCGAAACTTGTGAAACCCCATGTTCATTGACCAGGCAGAAATCTACGTAAAATCCGGCAAAGGCGGCGACGGGGCCGTCCACTTCCGGCGCGAAAAATACGTCCCGCGCGGCGGCCCCGACGGCGGCGACGGCGGCAAGGGCGGCGACGTGGTGCTCGAAGTCAAGCCGACCCTCAACACCCTCAACACCTTCCGTTTCACCACCCGCTTCATTGCCGACGACGGCCGGAACGGGGCCAAGCAGAACATGACCGGGCGTTCGGCGGAGGACCTGGTGATCCACGTCCCGCCGGGGACGGTCGTCTTCGAGGCCTCGACCGGGGAGCTGCTCGGCGACCTGACCGAGCCGGGCCAGCGGCTGACGGTTTGCCGCGGCGGGCGCGGCGGACGCGGTAACACCCACTTCAAGAGCGCCCGGCGACAGGTCCCGCGCGTGGCGGAGAAGGGCGAACCCGGCGAGGAGAAATCCCTCAAACTGGAACTCAAGCTGATCGCCGACATCGGCATCATCGGCGTCCCCAACGCGGGCAAATCCACCCTGCTCTCGGTGTTGACCAACGCCCAGCCCAAGATCGCCCCCTATCCGTTCACCACGCTGGAACCAAATTTAGGCGTGGCCCAAATTGACGAGTACACGACCATCGTCCTGGCCGACATCCCCGGCCTGATCGAGGGGGCCGCCCACGGGGCCGGGCTGGGGCACGATTTCCTGCGCCACATCCAGCGGACGCGGGTGCTGGTCCACCTGCTCGACGGCCTGTCCCCCGACCCGCTGGCCGACTTCAGCCAGATCAACACCGAGCTGTCGCTGTTCGATCCGAACCTGTCCAAAAAACCGCAGATCGTGGCGCTCAACAAGATGGACCAGGCCGAAGTGCAGGCGCGCTGGCCGGAGATCAGGAAGGCGATGAAGAAACGCGGCCACGAGGTAGTGGCGGTCTCGGCCCTGGCGCGTACCGAGGTGCGCGGGTTGCTGCTCAAAGCCGCCGGGATGCTGGCCGAGGCCCCCGCCCTGAAAGAGATCGCCCCGCCCATGCCGGTCTACCGCCCCGAGGAAGACCCGCGCGAATTCAGCATCAGCCGCGAAGACGACGGCGGCTGGCGGCTGCACGGCCCGGCCATCGAGCGCGCCGCATCCATGACTTACTGGGAGCACGACGGCGCGGTGCGCCGCTTCCAGAAGATCATGGAGACCCTGGGCGTGGAGGATGCCCTGCGTAAAGCCGGGATCGAGAACGGCGATACGGTTTACATCGGCGAGTTCGAGCTGGAGTGGCAGGATTGAAGTAGGGGAAGGCGGGTAGTTGGCAATCGGTGGTCGCAGGTCGAGTAGGACTGAATGCTCTTTTCAGCCCGTATCGAGACCACATTTACGAATAATCACAGGTTGGTCTCGATACGAACGAGAAAGGCGCTCGTCCTACTCGACCAACGATCCAAGAAAAGTCCCGGCGGTTTCAACCACCGGGACTTTTAGTTACCAATTACTATTTACCAAACTATTTGCGGCTCATCGCATCCATCACCGCCACCGAAGCGATCTGGACGATGTCGTTCACCTCGTCGCCGGTCTGCATCACGTGGACGGGTGCGCCCATGCCGAGCAGGATCGGGCCGATCGCTTTGGCGTTGCCGAGGCGGGCCAGCAGTTTGTAGGCAATGTTGGCCGACTCGAGCGAGGGGAAGACCAGCACGTTGGCATCCTTGACCGCGCTGAACGGGTAGCGTTCGTCCACGATCTCGGGTACCACCGCCGTATCGGCCTGCATTTCGCCGTCGTAAACGAAGTCCGGGCAGCGCTCCTTGACGATCTGGACGGCTTTGGCCACCTTCTCCGAGAGCGGGTGGGGCGTGGAGCCGAAGTTCGAGAACGACAAGAAGGCCACCCGCGGCTCAAGCTCGATGGTCTTGGCAAAGTTGGCGGCCAGGCAGGCGATCTCGGCCAGGTCTTCCGCCGACGGGTCAATGTTGACCGTGGCGTCCGTGAACAGGTAAACGCGGTCGTCCACGATCATAATGTACACGCCTGCGGCCCGCGCTGCGCCGGGAGCCGTGTGGTGGATGCGCAGCGCCGGGCGGATCACGTCGGGATACTCGAAGGTCAGGCCTGAGACGAAAGCGTCGGCGTCGCCCATCTTGACCATCATCAGGCCCAGGATGTTGACGTCCCGCACCCGCTTGCGGGCGATGGGGAAGGTCACGCCCTTGCGTTCGCGCAGCTCGCGATAGGCGCGGGCATACTCATCGTGGCGGGCATAATCATTCGGGTCCACGATCTCAGGACAGCAAGGCAGGCCCAGCTCATTGATCACTTTCTGGATGATCTCCGGGCGGCCGATCAGGACGGGCGTGGCGATGCCCTCTTCCTTGATCTGGTGGGCGGCGCGGACAACTTTGGATTCTTCACCCTCGGCGAATACCAGGCGCTTCGTCCCGCCGGATGAGCGGGCCTGGTTCTGGAAGAAGTAGCGCACCTGCTCGCCCTTGCCCTGGCGGTAAGCCAGTTGCTCGCGGTACTCGTTGATGTCTATCATCTTGCGGGCCACGCCGGTTTTCATCGCCATCTCGGCCACCGCCGGGGATTCCCAGAGCAGGACACGCGGGTCGAGCGGCTTGGGGATGATGTACTCGCGGCCGAACTTCAGGCTGTCCACGCCGTAGGCGCGCAGCACCGAATCCGGGACGTCTTCCTTGGTCAGCGCGGCCAGGGCCTGGGAGGCGGCGAACTTCATCTCCTCATTGATGGCCGAAGCGCGCACGTCCAGCGCGCCGCGGAAGATGAAGGGGAACCCGAGCACGTTGTTGACCTGGTTGGCATAGTCCGAGCGGCCGGTGGCGATGATCACGTCGCTGCGGGCCTCGCGAGCCAGCTCGGGGCGGATCTCAGGGTCGGGGTTGGCCATGGCAAAGATGATCGGGCTTTCAGCCATGGTCTTGACCATTTCAGGCGAAAGCACGTTCGCCACCGACAGGCCGTAGAACACGTCTGCGCCTTCGACGGCATCCGCCAGCGTGCGGTGGCCCCTGTCCTCGACCGCCAGGCGCTCCTTGTATTTGTTCATGCCCTCGGTGCGGCCCTTGTAGACCACGCCGCGCGTATCCACCAGCATAATGTTCTCGCGCTTCACGCCCCAGCGGATGGCCAGCTCGGCGCACGAGATGGCCGAAGCCCCCGCGCCCGAAATGACGATGCGGATGTCTTCGTGCTTCTTGCCGACGACCTCCAGCGAGTTGGCCAGAGCCGCCGAGGAGATGATCGCCGTCCCATGCTGGTCGTCGTGGAAAACCGGAATGTCGAGCATCCCTTTCAGGGTCTCTTCGATGTAGAAGCATTCGGGGGCCTTGATGTCCTCGAGGTTAATCCCGCCGAAAGTCGGGGATATGGCGGCCACGACTTTGATAATCTCGTCGGGGTCGTGACTGTTGAGTTCGATGTCGAACACGTCCACATCCGCAAATTTTTTGAAAAGCACACCCTTGCCTTCCATGACGGGCTTCGAGGCCAGCGCGCCCCGATCCCCCAGGCCGAGAATGGCCGTACCGTTCGAGACGACCGCCACCATGTTCCCTTTGGAAGTGTACTCATAGGCCAGGTTGGGATCCTTTTCGATCTCCAGCACCGGGTGGGCGACGCCGGGCGAATAGGCCAGGCTCAAATCCCGCTGGGTATCCATCGGCTTGGTGGGGATGATCGCCACCTTGCCTGGCTTGCCTTTGAGACGATGATATTCCAGGGCATCTTCAATTGTGATCTTGCTCATGGGACCTCCGGGTAGATTGATTAGAGTTTGGACAAAGAAAGCAACTTCCCAACGGGTGAATTATTGCACAAACCCAATGAATCCCATAGTTGCTTTTGTCAGGTTTATACTATGTACTTACACCGCTTTCGGCGAATGGTTACCCATTGTAACAGCCTTGAGACAACTGTCAAACCTGCCGCTTCTTTGCAAAAGAAACGGAAAAGCGGGGAAAGAACTCCATTTTTAACGAAATTTTCATGTATAATAAACTTGTATCCTTAACAAAAGGATGTTGTTCAGTCAATTTTTCGCCGCTATTTTTCGAGCGGCCACGGCTTACTGCAACACTCTGGAAAACCCTGGAATACGTCCCTGGCCCTGCCACTGGCAGGATCAGATTTTGGGAAGTCGTTTTCCCGCCTGGAATTGCCTCGAAACGGGAAACATCGAAAATCATGAGACTTCGCCATTGCCGAACCGTCTGAGCAAGTGACCCCTGGTCAATCGCTTCAGGCTATCTCCCCCTAAAATATCGGGGAGATACAGGCGTATATCAGCGCATATTCAGACGCTTACAACAGCCGTGACCCGCTGGCGGTTTGCGGCTGGTTGTTTTTAAGATGCGAAAGATCACTGCGATCACCCCCCAGACCAGGAATCCCCAAAGGGTTAACATCTACCTGGACGGGGAGTTCGCCTTTGGTCTCACCCGCATCGTAGCCGCTTGGCTACAAGTCGGCCAGACCTTAACAGACGAAAAAATTGCCACGCTTCAAGCCGAAGACTCACGCGAAATGGCCTACGTGCGGGCGCTCAACTTCCTGAGTTACCGCGCCCGCTCGCTGGACGAGATCCGCCAGAACCTGCGCAAGCACGAAGTCCCGGAGACGGTTATCGAGGAGACCCTCGAACGGCTCCAACGCAACGGTTTCGCCAGCGACAGCCAGTTCGCCCGCGACTGGGTGGAAAACCGCAGCACCTTCCGCCCCCGCGGCCGACGTCTGCTGGCCCAGGAACTCCGCCAGAAAGGCATCGAGGACGGAATGATCCGGCAGGTTTTGGATGACTCCCTCGACGAAGCGGACCTGGCCTACCAGGCCGGACTCAAAAAGGCGCGTCAGTTGGCGCACCTGGACCGGCAGGCCTTCCGCCGTAAAATGGGCGATTTCCTGGCCCGACGCGGCTTCGGCTACTCCGACATTGCGCCTGTCGTCTCCCGACTGTGGGACGAAACGCACCCGGAGCAAACTCCATTTGACGATGAGGAACTACCATGACTCCGATCCTTTACACTTTACTGACAGCCCTCCTGACCCTGATCATCGGTCTGATAGGCGGCTTTTTCATCAACCGGTTGATCAACGCCAAGGCATTGCGCGAACAGCAGCAAAAAGCCGAGAGCATCCTCAACGGCGCCAACGAACAGGCCCGGCTGATCGAAAAACAGGCCCGCGACAGCGCCGCCAAGATCGTCCAGAGCGCCGAGCAGGAGATCAAGGAGCGCCGCATCGAGCTGACCCGCGAAAGCGAGCGCCTCGACAAACGCCGCGCCGATCTCGACAGCCGCGCCGACCGCCTCGAACAACGCGAGGTGGCCCTCAACAAACGCCAGAGTTCGATGGACCGCCGCGCCAACGAAGTGGACCGCATCCACGAACAGCAGATGGAGCGTCTGCAAGAGATTTCGCAGATGACCAACGATGAGGCCCGCGGCATCCTGATGGCCGAGGTCGAAAAAGAAGCCCGGGCCGATATGGCCCGCATCTACCGCCAGATCGAGGCCGAAGCGCGGGAAGAGGGCGAAAAACGCGCCCGCAAACTCATCGCTGACGCCATCCAACGCGTCGCCTCCGAGCACGTCTCCGAGGTCACATCTTCGGTGGTCCCCCTGCCGAACGAGGAGATGAAGGGCCGCATCGTCGGGCGCAACGGGCGCAACATCAAAGCCTTCGAGCAGGCCGCCGGGGTGGACGTCATCGTGGACGACACGCCCGAGGCCGTCACCATCTCCTGCTTCGACTCGGTCCGCCGCGAGGTCGGCCGCCGCGCCCTCAGCCGCCTGATCCTGGACGGGCGCATCCATCCCGCCCACATCGAGAAGATCGTCAACGACGAGACCAAAGCCGTCGAAAAGGTCATCGCCGAATCCGGGGAACAGGCCGCTTTCGATGCCAACATCGCCGGTCTGCATCCCGAAGTGCTGCGCATGATGGGCCGCCTGAAATTCCGCACTTCGTATGGGCAGAACCAGTTGGCCCACGCCGTCGAAGTGTCCAAACTGGCCGGCATCCTGGCCGCCGAACTGGGCGCCAACGTCGAAATCTCCAAGCAGGGCGGCTTCCTGCACGACATCGGCAAGGCAATGGACCACAACCAGGAAGGCACCCACGCCCTGCTGGGAGCGGAGTTCTGCAAACGTTACGGCGTCAACCCCAAAGTGGTCAACGCTATCGCCTCGCACCACCACGAGGTCGAGCAGGAATCCATCGAAGCCGTCATCGCCGAAGCCGCCGACGCCATCTCCGGGGCGCGTCCCGGCGCCCGCCGCGAAGACCTGGAAGCCTACATCAAACGCATCAAAGCCCTCGAAGACCTGTCCATGTCCTTCAAGGGCGTCAATGAGGCGTTCGCCATCCAGGCCGGGCGCGAAGTCCGCATCATCGTCCGCCCCGAAGAGATAGACGACCTCGAATCCACCCGCCTGGCACGAGACATCGCCAAGCAGATCGAAGAGACCATGCAATACCCCGGCCAGATCAAGGTGACGGTGATCCGGGAGACGAGGGCGGTGGATTACGCGAAGTAAATTCGTTCGATAGTTTGGTGGTCAGATAGTTTGGTAGCTGTCTGTAAAAGAAGGACCCCTCCTGTTTTCCAACGGGAGGGGTCTGATTTTCAAGCTACGATTTTCTGCACCACTTCAGGGTCATCCTGGTATTTCAACAAGCGTAAACCTTCAAGACGCAGGGCTTCGGGGAAGAGGGCTTTGTAGATGTTGCAATTGGGGGATTTGACATCGTAGCGCCCCGTTGCTCGATAGGTCGCCAATGGGCAGCCGCCCGCGCACCAGTGCTTCCACTCGCAGGTTTTACAGCCTTCCTTCTCTTCCACGGAAAGGTTCTGGATCCCGATCTGGTCAGCGCGGATGACCGCCAACGGGTCCGCCGCGTGAACGTCCGCGATCGGCTTGCGGATGTGCATCTGGCATTTGGCTACCCGTCCGTGCTGGTCGAAGACGAGGTAATTCTGCCCCACCCCGCAGGTATGCGTGTGCGAAATGGACAGGTTGGCCCGGTCAATGATCCCGCCAAGGAAGGGCCGGCGCGGCAGGTTCTCCTCGATCACCTTGAACGCCGCCAGCATCCCGCCGATGATCTTTTGCTCGTTCAAGCGCATATCTTCGTGCGAAGCAGACAGGTCGTTCTCGCGATAGAAATTCAGGCTGAACGGCAACTCGCGTTCCAAAATCCACGCCATGACATCGGGCAAGCCCTCCGCTGTGCGGCTGCTGATCGTGACCGAGATATTGGGCGTCAGACCATTGGCCAGGGCGAGGTCAACCGCCTCGGCCACGTCCGCAAACGAACCGCGTCCGCCCGCGTAGCGGCGATGGGCATCGTGGTGTGCGCCCAGGCCGTCCAACGAAATCATCAGGCGGAGATTCAGAGAGCAGAGGGTAGAGAGTAGAGATTCGGTCAGGAGCGTGCCATTGCTCAAGACCACGCCTTCCAGGTCAAGTCCGTGCTCTTCGGCCAGCGATTGGGCGTAGTGATGCAACTCCACGATCAGCGGGAAACGTATCAACGGCTCACCGCCCGCGTATTTCAGTTTTACCTGCTTGAAGCCATTGGCAATTGCTGAACGGAAGGTTGCATCAATCGCGGCGCGCCCCGTTTCGGACGTCATGTCCTCGCGGACGTGAGGCAGGTAGCAGTAGTCACAGCGCAGGTTGCAGCGGTCGGTGAGGTGGAGCCAGGAGGTGAGGGGAGACGTGACAACTGACGGGCCGCAATCATCTTCGGAAGCGCAGGCACAGCCGTTCTCAGCAGGTTTTAGAAGTCCAGTTAATGCCAACGATCGTGCAAAACTCTCATTCTTTTCTAATAGTCGAGGACTGGAAAAGCCGTTAAGCACAGACTCGGCGGAAGAATTCAACAACATTGCTCCATTTTGATTAGGAGAAAGATACACCTTATTATTGGTAGGGAGAAGCACTGACACCAACCCTCCCGCTTTTCGCCAAAGGGATGCAAAGACTGGCACCATACGCGATGTGACGCTAGAGCTACAGGCGCAATCGTCTTCCTCTCGTCTGTGATGGGGTGTCCACAAAAGTACTGATATAGTCATATAGGCCTCATTGTAGGGCAAACACTAATAACTCCAAAGTACGCGGTCTCGTAACAGTTCTTCGATCAACGAATCACCTTCTGGATATAGATCACGGATTTTTTGGCAAATTACACGCCGCTCACTATCATTTAATCCTTTGAGTTTTGCATAAATTTGGTCTCTAGCGCCATGAATCCCTCGAAAGTCTTTTGCATACAAGGCGCTATACTCCAAACTGTCGGCATATTTTTGAGCCAATCCTTCAAGTATGTCTTTGATGGATTTGTTACTTGAGCCTTCTGCAAACTTCTTCTTCTCATCTTTCGCGATCATGTCAAACTTATGATGTGCAATGTGACCTTCAAGTAAAAGAAGCTTACCAATTTGCGGCCAAATCTCTATTTGAGCATCAGCACGAGCAACGGATGGTTGTCGACTAGCCGCGAACCAGTATTCCTTAGGAATAGATTGATGAGCCTTGTCAATTTCCTCTGTCAAGGAGTGCCGGGTACCAATCAGTTCATCCTTGGTAAGAATGTAATAACGTAACCATGAAAGATTTACAAGCGCATCAATCGCAAGATAAGAGAGATTCTCTTTCTGTGCTAACTCGTATGCCAATTTAAGTTTCTCCTCGGCCTCCGCACTTAGGCGGGGAGGAGAATCTTTTGGATTGGGATATTCAGTCCGAAGGCGAGCCCAATCTCGATAAGAACAACCCAATTCAATAAACGCTTGAACCAATCTAGGCAACTCTTCTACTTTCTGGCTAAAAATGCTTTTTGCCTCTTCGGCATGATCGCGCGCTTGCCTTATCAGCTCAATGCGCTTCTCTACGCCCAAGAGATGATCAGCTATTGCGTGTCTACGCTGAGATTCAGACAAGGCAATCAATGCCAGACCTCTACCGCGCGCATCACTCCGTGCATGAAATATGGCCAGGGCACGTTCAGCATTATTCTGAGCGGACGCATATTGGGCCTCATAAATGTCAATCATTGCTAATGTGTTGATGCTAAATGCCACAGGTAGACGATGTCCCAGTTCTAGCCGCAAATCCAAAGCATCACGTGTCAGAGAACGCCCACTTTGCCATTTGCCCTGAGTAGATAAAGCAAATCCAATATCATTAAGCGCAGTCGCTTTTTCAACCCTAATATCCAGAAAATTCAATCTTTCTATTGCAATACGATAATTTTCAATTGCCTGTTGAGAATACCCTCGGATACGAAACAAATAACCACGTACACGATACGCCAGCGACAACAGCGCATCAAGAAACCATACTTCTGTAACAGAGTATTTTCCATTGCTCCCCGCCGCTATTTCTTCTGGGCTTTTTAAGGACTGACGTATTACTTCCGGAACAAGAGAAAATGCTTTATTCAGGTGCTCGTCGGATCTAATAATATCATCCCCTTTGCTTCGCATCACGTGGGCATAGGCCTTCCAAGTATGAAGAGCAGCCAAAGTGGATGGGAATGATTCTTCCCAATCATCACTAAATTTTTCCAAGAGACGTTCAGATAGATCGATCGCTTCTACAAAGTTGCTTTCTGCCCATTTACGGATAACGGGACGTATCTGCAACATTGTTAATAAGATTTGGGGATCAAACTCTTCTTCCACGCGCTTAAGGTCGTCTTTAGGAAGACGAACGAGAAAACTCAACATTTCTGCGTGTAAGTGCATGTCCATCAGAACATCATTGCTATATATTGCCTCTTGCGAATATCGGTAGTAATGTCTAAAACCCCGCGCAAAATCTTGACGGAGAAAGTAAAACATCATTTCAGACAAAATCGTTTGCCTTTCAGCATAGACCTCGTTAATCAGTTCAATACTCAAGCTCTCGCGTTCCCCTTTTTCAACTGGCGCATAGAGTTCTGTCAAATGTTCAATGCACATATCGCGTTTGTCTTGGTAGTATTTCTTAATGACATTAAAGGCTGAAACTCTCTTCGGAGCGTCATATGGAGAGTTATATACATGTCGGTATAGTAAATCATACATCTCATCATGGAGAAATATTCGCTGATCATCAGGGCGAATTTTTACCACCGATAACCTCTTAACAGCAACCAACCTCTTCTGTGCTTCAGAACGAGAAACCCCAAGCAATGCAGTTACAAGTTCTTCATCGGCACCTTTGGGTACACGTCCAAGCGCAACAAGGGTTTCACCTATTTCACTCTGCTGTAAACGCTCAAATAGAACTTCCTCAAAACGCCGATAATCTTCATCCTTTATCGTTTTTGGCAGTGGTTGGCGAAGAATACCTGGCACGGTGCTCTCGCTGGGAAAACTCAAATAATCTACAAAAAGCGACAAAAGAATAGGGCGTCCTTGAGAATAAAAATGGGCCCCTCTTTTGAAGTCTCTATTAAGATTTCTTAAACGTTCTGCTAACCAAGAATTGCCATTTGTTTCGGCTAATCTTGCCACCTCATCAAAATATTCTAAACACTCTTCTAAGTTAAGGGAATCAACACTGAACTCATCAATCAAGATCGGTGACCGTTTTTTTACTTGTTCAATTGCTGGAATTGTCTCATCTCGTCCTGCTACAAAGACGATTACATTCTGCCAGTGTTGGAGATTATCAATTAACCAATCCCACGATTCGGCAAAGGGTATCTCATCCATCCAGTCAGACAGACCATATACAACGCGCTCCATCGTATCCAACGCTAAAACAACACGCTTAGTGGCGCTCAAGTGATTTAGATCCTGATCGAATTTATGCACAGCATCGTCACGCAACTTTTCAAGTTCTACTACATTGCCAATTACACGGGCATCATTGAGTTTATCGTAGGCAAGAGAATATGCTTCAAAGGTATCAAAAGGCGGCGTCAACACCTTATAAATCGCCTGCGTCAGCCCAATCGGGGTGTGCAAACCAATGTGATAAAAGTCCAGCACAGTATCAGCCGCACGGCAATTTTCCAGCTCGCGTGCCATTTCAAGTGCTTTCTGCAATAGACGCGTCTTGCCGATCCCGCCAACGCCGTGAAGAAAGATCAGGCGAGGAGTCGTCGTGGGGTCCCGCAAGATGCGCTCGAACTTCTCAAGAATATCCCGCCGCCCGACCAGTTCGGGGGTTGCATATAAACCTGTGAATTGTTCGCTGAATGGAGAAGTCATGATTTTGTCTCCTCGGCCTCATTGGACGTACAAATTTGCGGGTCTTTAAATCCCGCCTCGGATAATGCCTTTTTGTGAATTTCCATGAGATCCTTGAAAAATTTCTGGAAACGTTCCATGGAGCGGTCAGTGGCTTGTGTTTGGAAGTGACAATAAGCAGCGCGGTGCAAGCGAATCCAGGTATCCTTATCCTTGATGGATAGATACTGTCGCAGAATGTTATGGACTGGCTCATTCATTTCATAACGCCCGTTCTTCCAGGATACCAGACGAGTCTCGTTCATCTTCCGGCAAATGGCGCGACCATCCTGATCGCCATTCTGCTCGTAGGCTTTGACCATCAACGCGGCTTCGGCCTCGCCAAATCCGTCCAGCGGGCAAAGCGCTTCGAAATATCTTCGGACGGCCGCACGTTCATATCCTGGAAGGACAGCAAACAAAATATCCGCTGCAATGCCCAATGCCTCGGAACGATTCGTCGCGCGGGCTAATTGTTCGGTAAAAAGGGGCCAGCCTGCGCCAATCTCGAAAATTTCGTTGACGGTAAGCGTGGAAGATAAACCAAATTTTTGTAATTGTTCCTTGATTTGATCTACGGAGAACCTCCCCAACCCAAAACGGATCGCTTCTATCAAGTAGGGAACCTTCCATGGATAAGGACGGCCACGCCCAGTGACAATAACGAAAAAATTGCTCAAGGTCAAAAGATTACCGAGAAATTGCGTCTCCAATTGTTCGATCAACGACCAATCGCTTTCGTAGGCCGAATCGAGAATGAGAACAAAACGATCATCAATATGGCTTTGTGCGTAACGGCGGATTGAGTCTATTCTCTCTGCCAAATTGGGATTAGGTGGTAATTCGATGGGCAAACTTTTGATAATGATTTCCAGGAATTCATCCAGTTTCAATGTCTCGCCTTCGCGCACAAAACGCTCGTTTGCTTGCGGTTTATCCCCTTCTGGATGATACTGCTCGCCGGGGCTCCACAGGCAAAACAGCCATGATGAAATGCCTTTTATTTCCTTTACAAAAACAGTTCGGTGTAAATGCAGGGACAGCCACGTCTTACCCACCCCTCGGTCGCCATCCATGACAACCGCTCTTACGCGCGGTTGGGATTGTTTCAATAATGACAGGATTTGTTGTATTTCTTCGGTTCGATTTATGAATTTATTGAGATCATATGGTGACGATGGAATAAATGCTTCTGCCATGATGAACTCCTCCTCGGGATCAATCGCCTTGAACAATGGAGGCCAAGTCTCTGGTAATGGGAGCCTGGTCGTTGCGATACCAAGCAAGGGCATTTTCTATATCTTGAATTTGGATGCGTTTTTCGGATGCCTGGTCTTTGCCCCATCTCGTCTCATACTCGAACAGGATTTGCCTGACCAAAGTCAACGCTTCGCGCGGGAGGGGGTTGACGGCGCGCGCCAGTTCGAGTTCCAGGTCCTGAACCGAGGGGAGCGCGCTGACCGCGTTGAGCGAGGCGAATTCCCCCTCAGTTGCGGCATATACCCGTCGGCGGATCATGTCTGCGAGCATGGCCGCATCCCACTTCAACTCGACCTGGCTGAACACCGACCACTGTCTTTCGAGACGTTCCCGCAAATGAGCCCGAATTTCCTGCGGCAAAAAGCCCTTAATAAAGATACGCGAGGCAGTCCATTCGGGTGATTTGGCAAAAAGTTGAACCAAAGATTGTGCCGCAAACCCAGGCGAGGAGGCCAGTTCGGGAAAACCGTCCACACCATCCAGGAGCAGATAAACAGCGCGGAATCCCAAGTCCTCTGTGATCCAGCGGATCATCTGCTCGAATACTTTTTGAATGGACAAACTGACAGGCCCTTGCCCCTCTTGGTTATATTTTGCCAGCATATCGAGCAGGAGCGGTAACAGAACAGAGTCGGAGGCCTGATGCAATTTGTAAGAACTATCCAGTTGTCCCGCCACATCATCAGGCTGGCCTTCGCGAAGCACATCCAGATAAAAATCAATTTTGGGAATCCAGGTAAAAATGAATTGCGCCAGTTGTCTTTGTAAAGACGGGGCAGCCTTGACGAAAATTAAAGGGTAATACGCGAAAGCCAAAAAGAGCGCATTAGCCCCTGAATGGACAATTTGCTCAAGATGATCCTCTAATGTGGAAAAGTCTCCGGTGTTGAAGTAATGCGGTAAATGGTAGTGAATGGGGAATGGCTGATAGCCCCCTCCTCCCGTCCAGCAGGCGCGGGAGGTGTAGATCCTTAGCGCCGTTTTGCCGCCGCCAGGAGGCGAGAAGATGAGCGCAGGCGTCTCACTCCAGGCAACAGAAAAGGCCTCGTGCCCAATCAGATAACGATTGAGATTGGGGTCGCGCGAGGCCTCAATATGCTCAAAGGGATCAAAGCGAAAATTGAAATGGGCAAGCCAGAGTTTTTCCATAAGGAGAAATGAGTCTAATAAAACAGTTTATATCAATCCGCATGCCAGCCGCACGCAATCCACCTTCAAGTCAATAAAGCGTGTGTGTAATTATATGACCAGAACGCGAGATGGCCTAATAAAAAAAACGCGCTTTTCATTTCAACTGCCTCACCATCCCCTTCCAATCATCTCACAACTTTCTCACACAACATTCTCAAGATGAATTTGCCCTTTACCGCGCTCGCTGATGATGTAAAGCGGCACAACGTCGTCGCGTGTATCCCATTCCACCGCCTGGCGTAGACGATACAGAGCAGTGTCCAACGGTCCCTCCCAGTCTATACGTATGCTTCGCTTATTATCTTTTTTCTTTGCGGCAATCTCTGTATTGTAGAACTCTTTATAAACATGCTCATAAAGTTCGGATTTTTTGCACGGACGCTGGCGATTCTCGTACAGATAACGCAGGAGTTTGTAGCCGATTCCAGCCACAGGCACCTCTCCCCACCCAATAAACACGCGCCCCGCCTCGAGGTCCAGGCGAAGCGGCGGCGGCGACTGACGATATACGTCCGGCCACTCGATCCGGGTGAGAGGCTCACCCTTTTTCAAATAAGCGGCCAACATCGGGTATGTCAATTCCAACCAACCGCGCGGCGACTTGCCCCCATGCTTCCTTAGCCACTGCAGCCAATCAGCATCTTTACAGAGGCTGGCAAGGGATAGGTCGTCTCGCCCCGTCGAAAGCGCGATCCGCTTCTCGGTCAGGCGGGTCAACTCTTCTTCCTGCCATTTGAGGGGATAAACTCCAAAGCGCCGCGTGAGGATACCACGCGCCTTTTGCAAGTTCCTGCCTAATTCTGCAGAAACGATTATTTTAAAGACAAAAATGGGTTCTTCGAAAAGGTCGAGAGTGGACAGGAAATTGACAAGAAATTTCTCTAAACGCTCAGGGGAGATACGAAATAAAGCATCCAGGCCATCCAAAAAAATCCAGATTGCCTCCAATCCAAATGCTTTGATGGCCGATGTCAGATGCGAAAGTATGGAGGACGGCAAAGCTGCGGGCGGCAAAATCTCGCGCGGTTGTTCGGAAAGCAATCGAGTGACAACATCCAGAACGTCGGTGACCGCTCCGTCTGCCAGACGGCTGAGGTGGTATTGGCGGTCGCCGCGTAAAAAAGCCTGAACGAACCAGTGCATAAAATCCCGCGCCCAAGAGGGAGCGTTCGCAAAGATCGAAGGGTCGTGAGAAATCATTTGCAGAAAAGCAAAGGACAGTGAATCCATGGCTTGCGAGACGAATGTTTCCGCGGCTTGGTTGCCGGGAGCCGAGTCTTCCGGGAGTACGAGCCGCCAGGAAGCGGTCAACAGACGCGGCGACTTGTGCGCGGCGTAATCTTTCAGATAAAGTTCGAAGGCAGTCTTCCCTGATCCATCTTCCCCTAAAGCTATAATTGACCGCGGCTCAGTCATCTGCCCAAAGAGACGCGGCGGCAAGTATGCCTGCGCCAGCCAGGCGGATTCGGTTTCGGCGCGAAGCGAGCCGAAGTAACGGGTTAGATCGAGGGGATCGCTCATACTGTCTTAAGTATAGCTTCTAAATCTTCCACATACAGGTATTTCTCAGGCGCTCCGTCTTTTGTTCTGTTTTCGCAATGGTGTTGTAACAGACGGTTGCCGAGAGTTAACATGCGGGCGAGGGAGTTGTGAGAGGCAGAGATGAGTTTGTGTATTGTTCTATCTTCGGTTTCAAAATAACCAATGGCAGTATCAGAACCAAACAGAGCGCGGAAGTCGACAATCTGACCCATTTCTCTTTGCTTGGTCTTATCCATCGCAGCTTCAAATTGATAATTTATCGATAACTTTAATTGATCCTCAGACCAATTCAACGGTGTTACAGGAAGCGGAAGTTGACTAGAAAAGTCTGTAGAAGAAATTACCTTCGAGATAATTCCATCTGTTATTACAGACACTTCAGGAATCGAGATATTAAGTTGTTCAAGCCACAATGAACGTGTAGCAACAGGAAATCTATCAAGCGGGAAAATCAGATATGTGAACTTGTAAAATAGTGGTCTGAGTTTCAGCCATGAAAGTAAAATGGAATCTTGAGGAGTAGGATTTGCTGATAATTCTTTCACATATTTCTCGATTTTAAGAACAAGGGAAAGGCCATTGGTATCCTCCTCTAAACCTTTGCTCTGAAGCAAGTTAATAATTGCGTGAGCCGACCCTAGAGACCAGTGTAGTAGTTCCAATAAAGCATTCTGTTTTGCAGGAGATAATTCAAGAAATTTGTCTGAATTTTTCGGCAGAAAATCTAGCCAAACCTGAGCCGCACAATGTGCTAAAGTAGGAAGTGGCGACTGCAATTGAGATACAAGAAGGGGTGAAGCCATCAACGGAAAAAGCCATCGTTTTGTTCCACCGTCTTCAGCATCTTTATCCAGAGGCAAACATTCTTTTCGCAGCAAATAAGAAAGTGCTTGCGCATCTTCAGGAGTTGGACACAAAGCAAACGAGGAAATTGGATCAAAAAAGGCTTCCCACCGATTAGGCCAAGCTGCGCCTTTTGGATAATATGGATAATTTCTGAGATCAAAGTCGCCAAAAGGATTTTCCGCCAAGCCATGTATCTTGAGCCAATCTTTCAATACACGATCCGGCACAAGCCTTTCGCTTCTTATTGAAACTTCTATTTTGATTTCACTATCACTAACATTTCTTCCTAAGGTCTCGATTTTATTTTCATTGCCGATAACCAGATTAGAGCCAATCACATCCCCTGCAACGACAATGCTTTGATTGCCTACCCCAATTCTTGAAGTATTATTAGACCGAGCATCTTTCGAAACTTTTTTCGACGTAGAAATCCTTTTTCCCGTCCTCTGCTCTACAATAAATTTCACAGAAATTATTCCTAAACTTTTCAGTCGAATGTCTCCTTTCTCAAAATAATTTAGCAACCTGTTCGCTCCAATTTTCGTCAGTTCGATTTCCATTACGATACTTCCGGAATATGTGCGAAGAACTCGAATGGATCTCTTGTCCACACGAAGCAATGCAGCAAGAATTCCAATCAAATCCTCTCGCCTGTTTTCACTAAACTCAGAGAATTCTCCCTCTAAGATAAGTTGGACAGCCGCACGATTTTCGTTTACAGGGGAGTTAGGTGCAAATTTGCCAATTTCACTTGCGCGCTGGCGTAAAGCGCTCATGAGATTTTCATAGCCATCATTTACAAACAAATCAACCCAATTCCATTTTCGCAGACTTTCAAGATTATCGCATTCCTCTAACCGCGCAGGAATAATGAAAATCTCCCCTTCGGGTTTCTCTAAAGCAACATCAAGGGCTAAGCGCACTTCCTTTTGCCGGAACCCCGCTTTATTGAAGTTCTTGGAAAGGCAAACTATGACCACATCTGCTTCACGAATGAACTTACGAATTTCTAATTCCCAATCTTGTCCTGGAAGGAGATTTTCCTTGTCAATCCAAGCATCGAAACTGTCCTTGGCTAGACGTTTATAGAGATCGTGCGCTTTTTCCTGGTCGCTACGTGCATAAGAAATGAATATCTTGAGTCGCCGTTTCGCCATATTTCTTTCCCTTCACGCGTTCCTGACTTGCTATCAGTATAGGTCAAATGCCCAAAAAGTCAACAGGTTCCCTGTGAGATGTTTGTGAGATGATCGAAGACTGTTTAGGAGAAGCCTGAAATTGCGCGAGAGAAAGGGATGGCTACAATGGGGTCAACGACCCAAATTACACAGAAAGGAGATGACCAGCAAATTCAACATCATTACCAAGAAAGGAGACATAGTTTCACAGAGATACAAAAGCATATCCCTTCCAGCAAAAAACATAGATTTGCGCCGATTTTATGTCGGCGCAAATCGTTTAACGGGTAGTTTAACCTTGCAAAGATGAAAGGTCGGCGCGAGATGTTTGGGAGATTAAAAGTAATTAGCCGTGAACAGATCAGCAGGCAAGTGAAACCGCAGAAATTTGGGCAGATCGTAAAATGTTTTTATGAAAACAGATTTCCCGTTCTCCTGCGCAAACAGAGAAAGTTGAGGTCAAATGTACGGCTCTTTCCAAAACCAAATCTCTTCTGCCGCCAAATGGGTTTTCTTTGGTTTCATCGTCATCGTCGTGATAGCGATCCTGCTTGGCGGAAATATCAAAGAGGCCACCTGGCTCAACTCCAGCATCGCTGAAGCCGAAGCCGAACGTATCCAGATCGAATCAGCCCATCAGCAAGCAACCTACGAATTGCAAGAACGCTTAGCCGCTGCCCAAACTGAAGCCGAAATACAGCAAATCCAGCGCGAACAGAAAATGCTGGATGCCCGGTACGAACATGATATGAAAATCCTTGCTCAAGATGTTGTCAACCGCCAGCGATGGACAGACGCCGGGATCAATCTTGTCATCTTCGTAGGAGGCTCCACCGGAATTGCCGCCGCGATTAGCGCCCTCATTGTCGCTCTTGCCAAAGCAATCTCCATTCTGCGGACAACACCCAAGGGCCAGCCTGCTGTTGCTCCATCACGCGCCATACCCGAAGTGCAGATTGTGAAACCCATGCCAGAGCGCCATGCCGATCCTGATTATGAACAAATGCGTATCAACGCTAAGCAGAGAGAACTTCTTGAACGAGGCATCACCCTGCGGCGCATGAAGGTTGCTTGCAAAACGCCTCACATGACTAAAGAACAATATGACAGACTTCCTCATGCCGAATGATCGAGCAAAACGAGTCAGGGTCGCGGTACCATCGCTGCATCGCCTGGCTCGATAGCACATATAGTGTAATCCAACGACCAAACGAATGAAGAAGGAGACAACAGGCAATTGAAGGTCTAGCCAGCCGAAATAAAAATCGTTAATCCCTAGCGAAGGAGGTGAAACGAAGTATCATAAAAAGGTGTGGTCTGCCCTACAGACCATCACCTTTTTACGACCGTCATCCCATCCTCACCACCTCCCCCCTCACCCCCACCTCCTCGATCAACCCATCCAGCTCCTCGTCCTCCAGCCGCCTGCCCTTCCCGGCGTGGGCCGTCAGGGCGGCTTCCATCATGTTCGTGCCGAAGGACCTCCCTTCGTAGCGCGGGGTGGTGGTGATGACGGTTTCCACGCCTCGCTGCCGCAGCAATTCGATATTCTCTTCGGTAGTCGTGTTGGTGACCACCGTCTTCCCCGACATATCCATCGGCATGTATTTGCGCATGAACAGGAAGTCGCCCGCGATCAGGTCGGAGCCGGCGAAGTATCCGACGTATTTCGGCTTGTGCTCCGCGCCGCCGCTGCCGTAGAAGAGCATGGACATGGGGAAGTAGCTGACCACCGGCAGCATGACCCGGGCGAGGCGCTTGAAGGCGGGAATGCCGTAAACCGGGATCGGGACACCCAAGGCGACCATCAGGTCGCCAAAGACAACTTTATCTGAGACTTCAGCCACGGCTTGTGCCAGGCCGAGACGGTCCACCGCCACCGGGACGAAAGCCTGCTTGAAACGAACCTCTCCCAGTTGCGGTTTCGCCAGTTCGAAGACGCGCCGTTCCAGCGTGTGTTTCAAACCGCGCCCATCACAGAGCGGAGTCTTCGTCACGCCCTCGACCATTTTGAGCGCGGCTCGCAGGGGATACTCTCGTTTATCGAGACGCAGGTACAGGTCCACGCCGCCCACGCCGAAGGCGTCCACCTTGCCGTCCAGGTCGAGGTACAGTTGTCGGGCGCGGGACACGTCCCCATCCGTGCCGATCCGCTCGACCAGGATCTCCTCGCCGCCAAGTTTTATCGTCACGCGTTTATCGCGCTTCGAACTCCCCAAGCTGATGCTGACTGCCCGCTTCATGCTGCCCTCCGCAAATGAAAATCAGGGACGCTCTTTGGAACGTCCCTGATTTTATCAGTCATTGCTTATTGCGGCACGTTGAACGTGGGGAGTACCCCGTTCGAGAAGATCAGGTTGGGGAACACACCATCCTGGGTGAAGATGAGCTTGTCGGTGTCCTTGATGGCGCTGGCGTTGGCCAGGGCAATTTGCAGGTAAAGATATTCGGGATGCTCGGCGTAGAGCAGGGCCAGGGCAGTTTCTTTGGCGAGGTCCACTTTGGCCTGCTCGGCGGCTACCTGCTGCTGGACTTTGGTCAGTTCCAGTTCGGCCTGGGCATTGACCCGTTCCTGCTCGATCACGGCCAGTTGGGCCTCCAGTTGCTGGCGTTTCAGGTCCTGGAGGGTTGCCTGCTGGCGGGCCTCTTCCTGCAACTTTGACTGTTCGACCCGGATGCGGCCTTCTTCGATGGCCTGCTGGGCCGCGGCTTCCTGTTTGGCTTTATCGGCGTCCTGCTTGGCCTTTTCGGTCGCCAGGCGGCTCTGGACGATGGCGTCCAGCGCGGCCTGGACTTCGGGCGAAATGGTCACCTGCGGGACAGCCACGTTGCGCACTTCCAGCCCCAGCGGTTCGGCCAACTGGCTCAGTTCCTCGTCAATGCAGGTGCGGAGCACGTCCCGCCCCTGGCCGATGATGGCGTCGTCGAATTTCTTGTCGCCTACGCAGACCTTCATGGCCTGCAAGGTAAAGGCCTCCATACGCTGTTGTAGGAACTGGTCGTCCGAGTAAATGGACTTGTAACGGGAATAATTGGCGATGACGATGTCCGGCTCTTTCGGGCGGAATACGTCGGCTGTCACCTGCAGGCCGATACGCTGCTTGTCGAGGGTGATCAACTCCGGGTCGTCAACTGTGATCGCCACCGAGCTGGTCTTGACCTTGACCAGTTGGACGAAGAGACCGACATCGAAGGCGATGCCCGGCTGGACGACTTCCTTGATCTGCCCCGATTCGACCGCGATGCCAACCTGGTCGTACTCGATGATCTCGAAATACCAGAATTGTCTCGCCACCGAAAACAGGACCGCTGCAACGACCACGATCCCAATGAACCAGATCAGCCCTTTGGGGACCTGGAAATTGAATCTCGGGGCCGCGGGCGAAGGTTTTTCTGACTGCTCTTTCATTCCAATCTCCTTGGTGGATAGCGTTTTGTCTTGACCGGAGCTTTTTCAAGTTTCTGTCCCCGCATCGAGACGTTTACGGGAAAATTCGAATTATTATACGGAGGGCTTTTCCAAAGGATGCAATAGAGCCTGCGATACAGGCTCTATTTGGGGCTGGATTTGCGATACTTCTCAGGGCACGACCTCCACGTTGAAGTCGAACCGCTCCGAGAATACGACGCCGCCCGGGTAACGCGCCCCTGCCACCACCGACACCGGGGCATGGTCCGCCGGGACGCCGGGCATTTCGGGCAGGCCGGCCGTCAGGCCCTTGGCGGTGAAGGGGACGTACAGGGTCGCTTCGGTCCCGGAACCGGCGCGGTCCGGGCCGTTGGCGACCACGTAGCGGCCTGGGTAGAAGGACGTGGGCATGGCAATGGCAAAGAGATAGGGCAGGTCGTTGCTGACCGTCACCTGGATTTCGACCACGTAGGTCTGGCCAAGCTGCATCACTTCGGGTAATCCTTGCGCGAGCGTGAAGGTGATGTCCGGCTGCGGGGGGACCGGGGCCGCGGCGATCGCCAGCAGGGCAAACAGGGTCACGGCAACGATCACGGTGTACAGACGTTTATTCATTACAAGCCTCCTTCAAAGTGTGATTGAGTGAATGGAGCAACATCAACCCGCGCTAACGAACGGGTTGTACTTTTTCTCCTCGCCCACCGTCGTCTCCGGGCCGTGGCCCGAAAGGATGCGGGTCTGGTCGGGCAGGGTGTAGACCTGTTCACGGACGCTGGCGACGAGCGCCTCCCAGTCGCCGCCGGGGAGGTCGGTGCGGCCCACGGAACCCTGGAAGATGAGGTCGCCGCTGAACAAAACGTCAGCCGAGGGGACGTAAAGGAGGCACAGACCAGGCGTGTGTCCCGGGGCGTGCCGGACCTGGAAGCGGCTCCCGCCCAGGGTCATTTCCATCCCGTGGACGAAATCTATCGTCGGCTCCGGGCCTGGGTCAATCCTGAACCCGAACAAGGGCGCGCCGCCCTGCGCCCGCCAGAGCGTGTGGTCGGCGGGATGCAGCGCCACGAGCGGCAGGGGATTGAGCGCGTCGGCAATGGCCGCCGCGCCGCCGATGTGGTCGAAGTGGGCGTGGGTGTACCACAGATGGCCGATGCGCCAGCCGCGCTTTTGGGCCTCGGCCAGGATCACGCGCCCGTCCCAGGCCGGATCAATGACTGCGGCTTCTTTGGTTTCGGGATCGGCCACCAGGTAGGCGTTGGTCACGGCCGGGCCGAGGGTAAAGGAAACGATTTCGAGGGGCATGATATTAGAGAGTAGAGAATAGAGATCAGTCGGCAGGGATGGCAGCCGGTTGGTGGTCAGCCGCCGGGCGGGGCGCGAACAGCATGGACAGGACGACCGCCGCCGCGGCGCAGGCCAGGGCCAGGGGATAGATCATGGCCGGGTCACGGGAGTAGAGATACCCGGCCAGCGGCGGGGCCAGGATGGTCGGCAGGCTGTTGATCGTCTCGGTGATGCCGTAGGCCAGCCCCATCTGCGAGGCCTGGATCAGCGAGCGCACCTGGGCCGTCGCCAGCGAGCGGGTGGCCCGGAAGCCGCCCAGCATGAAATAGCCCAGGGCGTAAACCGGCAGGGACGAGCCTTTCCAGATCAGCAGCGGGAACAGCCCGGCCGCCGCCTGGGCCAGGATGTACCCGTTGCGGGCGCTGCGCAGCGACCCCAGGCCGACCGTCAGCAGGGAATTGCCCAGGCCGCCGAACGTCCCCAGCAGGCCGATCCGGGAATAGGTCAGGCCGCGCTCGCCGACCAGGAACACCGAGGTCAACGGCTGGGGCAGGAAGATCGCGAACGTCACCGCCAGGCTGAGCGCCAGGAATCCCAGGTAACGGCTGTTGCCGAACAGGTCACGCGAAGACGCGCCCGGTTCGTGCTCGTCGGTCGGCTGGGGGCGCAGCAGGAACAGCACCACCGACGAAACCACGAACAGGACGGCGGAGAAGAAAAAGATCGAGCGCAGGCCCAGGCGGTCGCCCACCCAGCCGCCGCTGATCGGCCCCAGCACCATCCCCAGGTTGTACACCCCGGAGGTGAAGGTCAGCGCCCGGCCGACGGTCATCTTGCCCCGGGCCGCGGTCACGTAACTCGACAGCGGCGCAGATACCAGGGCGGTCAGCCCGTACATGAACAACCCGGACACGAACAGGGGCAGGCTCCCGGCCAGCGCCATCACCCAGGCAGCAGCCATGCCCGAAAGCCAGGCAAAACGCATCAGCGGGCGGCGGCCAAACTTGTCGGCGATGTAACCGGCCGGGATGTGCGGCAGGGCCACCATGACCCCGAAGATGCCCAGCACCGTGCCGATCAGGAGCGGCGACGCGCCCAGCTCCTCCAGGTAATTGGGCACGAACAGGAAGAACATCCCCTCGCCGATGCCCCAGGCGAACAGGGAGACCATCAGGAAGCGCATATCCCGGTTCATGCGGAGGCTCCGGTCTGCCGCTCGATGCGGTGGATGAAATCGGCCGCGGCCGCGAAAGCCTGTTCCCGCGCCGCGTCGCGCGGGACGACGTGGCCTGATCCCGTGACCCAGAGCATGGTCTTGTCCGACGCGCCCAGGCCGGCGTGGAGGCGTTCCATGTTTTCGGGGAGCACGTAAGTGTCGTTTTTGGAGTGCATCAGCAGCACCGGGACGTTCACCTGCGGGAGCGCGGCGCGCATTTCGGCCCCCAGCTTTTGCAATTCCGCCGCCGAGCGGATAGGGTTCTTGGGGTATGAAACGTGTTCGGCGTAGGCAGATTTGTCGTACCAGCTTTCGCCGGGCTTCTCCTTCGACTTGGACATGAACGGCACGGCCAGGCTTATCGCCTGCAGCAGCCAGGCCGGGTAGTCCTTCGGCAGGCGGTACGGCGTGGACATGGCGATCACACCCTTCACCGCCAGCCGGGTGGACGAGAGCAGGCACAGCATCCCGCCCATCGAAAGCCCGACCAGGTAGATGCGGTCGGTCGCGCCGCAGAGCAGGTGATAGCCGTCCTCGACCGAGGCGAGCCAGTCGGTGTAGCGCGAGCGGACCATATCGTCCGGGCGGGTAGCGTGCCCAGCCAGGCGCGGGCCGAGGCAATGGAATCCGTGTTCACGGTTGAGGTGTTCGCCCATCCAGCGCATCTCTTTCGGCGCGCCGGTGAATCCATGCACGAGCAGGCAGCCGGGTTGTCCGGGTTGGCCGGGGAAGAAAAAGGGTTCGGCAGAGGGGATGGTTTGGGTCATGTATTTTTCCAGATCAACTCTCGACGATGGCCAGGCCCAAAATGCACAAGACGTATAACAATCCAATGACGACTTTGCGCAGTTGTTGTAGTCTGGGTGGTATTTCGTCCAGGGAGCCAAATAAAAGGATCGAAAACGGGACAATGGAAGGCATCAAGTATCTCCCCAAAGGGGTGTAGTCTTCCAGCAGGGAGCGAGCCAGCGAGGCGCTCAAGTTGATGAAAATGGCGAGCGGTGAGAGCAGGTACATTGCTTTTCGCGTAAAACTGTACCTGTCCCAGTTCTTCCTTGCAAGGACAAAAGTAAGCAACAGCAGAAAGGCCCATAATATCCAGGCGGCTGTGTAAATGTACGGGCTGGTGTTCTTGGTATCGTAATTGTAACTGGCGTAAAAATTCCGAAGGGTCTGTTGCAGCCAACCGTACTCGGTAAGCAAATCAACAAAAGTGACGCCTTGCTTGTACAAATAAACGTCCGGCATTATAGGGTTGCTGGGTTTCAGGCCGATCCAGGCATAGGTTTCTGCCGCCTGCATCATCTTCTCAGAATAGTTTCCCTGCGTCAGGGGATAAACGACCAGCAAAGGCGCGATCACCAGGAACGTTACAAGGATCGTGACGCCTGCCTGCTTCGAAGCCGTAGAAAACCTGACACGTTTATTCCTGAGAGCATAAAGATATTCAGCAATCAGAAGAAAAAACGGGAAAACGAGGCTGGCCATGTGGTTCTTCCGCATTTGCATCAATAATCCGGCCAGGGTCCCGAGCAGGACGAACTTCCACCAGGGGACCGTTTCCAGATCGGTTTCGAGGATCTTCATCACAAAGATGAACAGGAAAAGGGACAGCGAGACCCCAATGGCGTGTGTCGTTGCATAACTATAAAGGTAATACGAGTTCGGGAGGGTCAAAAAACCCAGCGCCAGGATGGTCAGGTTGAAGTCCCTGAGTTTCGTCCGCAGGAGGACGACAATCGTGACCAGCAGCAGGGCTACGTTGAAAAACCGGTACAGCCGGTAAGCCGGCCCAACCGGGTGGGCATCCAGGAAGGCCAGTATCCTGTCGTAATAAGCGTGATCCGGCGGGTAGGGGCTGTCGGGCGGGACAGCCATGTATTCTGTGATGGTGGGCAGCAAAAGTTCTTTGTAACTCTGCTGATGCAAGGGGATGACCGACTGTATCAGCCAGGCCGCTTTGCCATAGATCAGGAAACCGATCTCCCCGGTAAATACGCGGCTGAAACCGAAGGCGCTGTACAAAACGTCGGATGAGCCGATTTCAGGCGGCCACCAATGGGTTTCATAGTAGCGGAAGGCGTCGAGCTGCACGTGTTCGTCGGAATGGGTGTTGTAATCCGTATACCAGGCAATGGCGATCACCATGAAGATTTGGAGCCACAATTCCAAATGTAATTTCTTGAACAGCACAGCGAACGCCTTGCCATGTGCGATCATCCCTGACCGGTGCGTGAGGAGCGATTTGTCCAAGATGTTTCTCAGCCACGAAGGATATCGAGAATGGTCTGAACGGAATCCGGGATGAAAACCTGGCCCGCCAGGGCCGCATACGCGCGGACCAGGTATTCGGCCGTCTCGTCCACGAAAGCATCCATTTCAGCCTGCGACAGATAGATGTACTCCCGCCGGTAAGCCTCCTGGACGCGCTCGTCGGTGCGCTGGTAGAACTCCTTGATGTAGGCCAGTTGGCGGGACAGGGCTTCGGGGGGAAGGAAGTCCAAACCAGCGGTATCGGGCTTGGCGTCCAGGAAGACCCGCTGGAACAGACTCTCGGGGTGGTCGCGCAGGTAGAGGAAGTCCAGCCCGTACCAGTCGCGTTTCACCGTCCAGATGAATTTTTTGTCGGCCTCGAATTCGGCGGCCCAGCGTTCGCTGGTGGGCAGGCCGACCTTGATCGTCCACAGGTTGTCGGTGACGAGGTGGAAGAAATAGCCGAGGCGGAAGGCGTAGCGCCCGGCGTCGCTTGGGGGGAAACCGGCCAGGTAGCCGCGGTAGAAGTCCAGGTCGGCGATGTCTTTGTGGACGCTGGCGCTGCGTTTGAAGTGGGTCACTTCGGGCGGCGGGTCGAACTTCTCCCAGTTTTCGTCGGGGATGCCGGAATCGGGGGCGATGCTGCCGATGGCGAACTGGCCCGCGTCGAGGGGGATGCGGTCGAGCAAGCTCTCGGCGATGCGCAGGTGGGCGATCCAGGTTGCCATTGCCCGATTATACCCAGGGCGGGTTCAATTTTCGGATTTTGGGAGCAATGGGGCAGTCGTCGTCGTGGGCGCCGGGCAGGTAGCCGGTGGAGAGCAGGAACTCGCCGACGATCTCGCCGCCGGTGAAGACGAAGGTTTTCCTGAACAACTTGACCCATTCGTCTTTGGGACGCGGGTGGTGGGCGTCCAGCCAACCCTTGAAGGAGCCGAACTCCTCGCGCAGGCTGAGGATGCGGCGGGCGTTCTCGATGGCCGCGTTGACCTTGAGCCGGTTGCGGATGATCCCGGCGTCGGCCAGCAGACGGGCGCGGTCGGACTCCCCGTAGCCTGCTACCGTTTCGATGCGGAATCCGTCGTAGGCGCGGCGGAAATTGTCGGCCTTCTTGAGGATGGTGATCCACGACAGCCCGGCCTGGTTGATCTCGAGGACCAGGCGCTCGAAGAGCAGGTTGTCGTCGTCGAGCGGGAAGCCGTATTGGGTGGCGTGGTAGGTGTGGTTGAAGGTGTCTTCGGGGTGGGAGTTGCAATAGTCGCAGTAGGTGGTCAAGGTCACAACCTTTGCCGCAGATTACGCGGATTTCGCTAAAGTGCGTACAACTCGAAACCTGTCTCGCTCGCCAGCACTTTGGCCAGCCTTTTATCGCGGGTCAGTACCGGCAGCCCGGCAACTTTACCGGTGGCGGCGATCAGGGCGTCCATCCAGCCCAGGCCGGTTGCGGCGTATCTTTGCATCCAGGCCCCGGCCAGCCGGGCCGCGTCCGAATCGAGGGGCAGGGAGATGAATTGCCCCAAGATCAACTCGTGACGCTCGATTTCATCTGGCCGCAGCCCGCGCCATAGTTCGGCCTCGGTGATGACCGAAACATACGGCATCAAACTGCCATCGAGGATCGACTCGAAGCGGGTTTTGATACTCTCCTGGCCGCGATAAATGTCCACCAGCGCGTTGGTGTCGAAAAGCATTTCAACCGGCATCGTCGCCCTGCCAGTCGCTTTCCCAGCGGGCGCGGCCTTCATTGACCCAATCGGCGCTGATGTCGGCCCGCCCGGCCCACATGCCGAAGGCTGCCCGCGCCAACTCGGATCTGTCGGCGGGGAGGGCGGCGCGGCGGGTGCGTTCGTATTCGCGCACGCTCAAGATAACGGCCACAGGCTTGCCGTCCCGTTCGACGTAGATCGGCCCGCCGGTTTTGGTCACTTCGCGCAGGACGCGGCCGAAACGGTTCTTGACTTCGGTGGCAGGGAGGTATTTGAGAGGCATGATCACTCCTGTTTAGCTAATATATTTAGCCAACTCATTTTACTCCCGATCGAGAAACATTGCAAAGAAATGCCTGAGGCGGGGCCATAGAGTGTCCAACGTCAGGAGACGTTGGACTCCGCCATCTAAAATTTATGAAGCGCAACCAGCCTTGCGAAGGGCTTCAGTAGCGCCGAAACTCTCTGGGAATTCTCTACCGGACAAAGTTTTGAGAAAACCCTTTTTCAACGCGAATTACGCAGATTTGGCGAATAACGCTAATGATTTTGAAAATAAATTCGCGAAATTCGCTCCATTCGCGGAATTCGCGTTAAGGTTTTTGGTTTTGTCCGGTAGACAATCTGGAAGCAACCTTCGCAAGGCTTTCTAAATTACCAACTACCCAATCACCCGTATCTCTCTCGGCATATCCGACAAACTCTCGCTGCCGTCTTCCGTCACGACCATGTTGTCTTCGATGCGCACGCCGTTGCGGCCGGGCAGGTAGATGCCGGGTTCGACGGTGTAGGTCATGCCTTCTTCGAGCAGTTGCATGTTGTCGCCGCGCATGTAGGGGTCTTCGTGGCCCTCCATGCCGATGCCGTGCCCGGTGCGGTGGGTGAAGTACTGGCCGTAGCCCGCTCTCTCGATGACGGTGCGGGCGGCGGCGTCCACGTCAGCGCAGGGGACGCCGGGTTTGCCGGCAGCCCGCCCGGCCGCGTTGGCCTCCTGGACGATCTGGTGGATTTTGCGATACTCGGCCTCGACCTCGCCGACGGCAAAGGTGCGGGTCAGGTCGGAGATGTAACCGTCCACGGTCGCGCCCCAGTCCACGACCAGCAGGTCGCCCCGGACGATGGGCCGGTCACTGGGCGAAGCGTGCGGGTTGGCCCCATTCAGCCCGCCGGAGACGATCGGGGAGAAGGGCATCTCCGGCTCGGAGCCGTGACGCAGCAACTGGACGGTCAGCTCGGCCGCGAATTCCTTTTCGGTCATGCCGGATTTGAAGAGCTGGAGGGCGGCCTCGAGGGCGGATTGGGCGATTTTTACCGCCCGGCGCATGTTCTGGACCTCGGCCTGGTCTTTGCGGACCCGCAGCCGGGCCAGGGCCGACGAGGCGTCCGGGAAGGCGGCTTCGGGCGCGCCTCCCTTGACGTAGCGGAATTCGAGCAGGCGCAGGGCGCGCGGCTCGACGCCGATGGACTTGCCATTCAGATCCAGAGAATGAACCGCCTTGCGGAAGACGGAGTCCCATTCGGCGGGGTTTTCGCCATAAGGGAAGGGCGTGACGTCGAAGGGCAGTCCCACCAGCTTTTGGGTTTCCAGTTCGGGCAGGACGATGGCCGGGGGTTGGCCGGGGGCGTAGAGCAAAACCACCGGGCGCTCCATCAGGTGGAAGCGCAGGCCGGTGAGATACGTCAGGGTGGGGCCGGGGTTCAGGGCAACGGCATCCAGGCCAAAGTCCCGGAGCGAGGCGCTGAGTTTGTCGAAACGGGTCATGTCGGTCTCCTTGTCAAAGTTCGCGGGTGCGTCGCACCAGGTTCAACGGGATGGTCCGCATTTAGTTCGATCCCATTTAGCGGAGGCGTCCAAACGTTGAGGCGCGACGCACTCTGGCGGCTAATCCAGTTTGTGATAGCGGCGGGTGAAGGTCACGGTCAAAAGCCAATCGGTCAGATCGGGGAAGAGGTGGGCGATCCAGATGAGGGGCAGGTAGTAGCCGGGGAGGGTGAGGCTGCGGCGGGGGCGTTTGGCCAGGCCGACCACACGGCGGGCGACGTGTTCGGAGGTCATCGAGAGGGACCTGGGCAGTTTCAGGCTGCGCTTGACGAGGTTGTCGCCGGTGTGTTGGCCGAACTCGGTGGCGGCCGGGCCGGGGTAAACGCCCGAGACGTGGATGCCGAAGGGAGCCGCCTCGCGGCGCAGGGCGTCGGTAAAGCCGCGCACGCCGAATTTGGCGGCGGCGTAGACGGTGTAGAGCGGGGCGGCGATCCAGCCGGCGACCGAGGCCATGTTGATGATGTGCCCGCTGCGGCGCGCCAGCATGTGCGGCAGGACGGCCCGGCTGGTCTGGATGACGCCCAGCAGGTTGACCTGGATTTGGGTCTCGATGTCGCGGGCGGGGTCGAGGGCTTCGAGCCAGTCGAGGCGGCCGAACCCGGCGTTGTTGAAGAGCACGTCTATCTGCCCGTACACGTCGAGCACCGTGTCCACCATGACCTGGATCCCTTCGCGGCTGGCAACGTCCACCGGGACGACCAGGGCTTCGCCGCCTTCGTCCTGGATCTCGTCGGCCAGGGCTTGCAACCGTTCGATGCGCCGGGCGGCCAGGACGACTTTTGCGCCCTGGCGGGCGAACAGGCGGGCGGCGTCTTCGCCAAAGCCGGAGGAGGCGCCGGTGATGAGGACGATCTTGTCTTGGAGCGGGATGGGCATTTTCACCTCGCCGGTTATTTTATCCTGTTATTTCTCTGCCGGACAAAGATTTCGGCAGAGACCTTTTTAACGCTAATTGCGCGGATGGAGCAAATTTCGCGAATTTATTTTCAAAAACATCCGCGTAACATCGTGCCCGCAAGGGTATTCGCCCAATCTGCGAAACGTGTGCCCGTCAGGGTATTCGCGTTGAAAAAGATTTTCTCGAAAAAACGGGGGGGGGCTGATCCTGCCAACCGGAGCGCAGCGGTTTGGCAGCGAGAGCGCGCAGATTACGCCAGGGTCACGTCCGGTGCGAATGGAGCGGGTCAGGGGTCGAGGGGAGATTTGACGGCCATTCCCCCGCGTTGAAGCACATGGGTGTAGATCATTGTCGTTTTCACATCTTTGTGGCCCAATAATTCCTGTACGGTGCGGATGT
>JBMOMN010000049.1:0-207999 GCA_049324115.1 Chloroflexota bacterium | reverse complement strand
GCATTGCCCTATCCTCCGGGTGAGCATTAGAATTGTATCACCTCAGAAAATCGTACCTTTCTTTGGGTAACATTCCCTTTTGAAGCAACGTTACCCCTAAAGTTACCTTTCATTTTGAGGCATTACGCCCTCCACCATCCCCTCCAGCACATCCAGCGGGACCGCGCCGCTGGTCAGCACCACGTCGTGGAAGGCGCGGATGTCGAACTTTTCGCCCAGTTCCGCTTCGGCGCGGGCGCGCAGCTCGCGGATTTTCAACTCTCCAATCTTATAGGCCAGCGCCTGGCCGGGCCAGCCGATGTAGCGGTCCACTTCGTTGATGATGTTCAACTCGGTGGATGACGTGTTTTCCAGCATGAAGTCAATCGCTTGCTGCCGCGTCCAACCCAGGGCATGCATCCCGGTGTCCACCACCAGGCGGCAGGCGCGCCACATCTCGTAACTCAGGCGGCCAAAGTTGCTGTACGGGTCGGTGTAGAAGCCCATTTCGAGGCCCAGCCGCTCGGCGTAGAGCGCCCAGCCCTCCACGAACGAAGTGTAGCCGCCAAAACGGCGGAAATTCGGCAGGTCGAGTTCTTGCTGCAAGGCCAGTTGCAGGTGATGGCCCGGCACGGCCTCGTGCAGCGAGAGCGCCTCCATCTCGTAAAGCGGACGGCTCTTCAGGTCGGACGTGTTCACGCAGTAAAAACCGGCGATCGTCCCGTCGCCCGCGCCGGGCATGTAATAGGCCGTCGGCGCGCCGGCAGCCGAAAACTCGGGCACCGGGCGGATGCCATACGGCAGCCTCGGCAGCGTGCGGAACAGGCGCGGCAGCTCGCCGTCAATCCGCTTCATCAGGTAGCCGGTCTCTTTCAGCAATGCTTCGGGCGTCTCGGCGTAGAAGCGCGGGTCGCGGCGCAGGAACTCCAAAAACGCCTTGAAATCGCCCTCGAAGCCGGTTTCGGCGATCACCGCCTGCATCTCGGCTTTGATGCGCGTCACCTCGCCCAGGCCGGTTTCATGCACTTCCTCCGCCGTCAGCGGCAGCGAGGTGAAATGCCGGATGCAAAATTCGTAATAAGCCTGCCCGTCCGGCAGGTCCCTGGCGGCGATGCTCTCCCTCGAACCCGGCAGGTATTCTTCCTTGAAGAAGGACAGGAGCGACTCATACGCCGGGACCACACTCGTCTCGACGGCTTTTTTGGCCGCCTCGACCAATCCCGCCCGGACTCGTTCCGGGACCTGGGCCGGGAACGCGTTGAACGGGCGGATGAACACGCTCTCGGCCGGGTCGCGCACGATATGGACGGCGATGGCCTGGTCCACGCCCTCCAGCGTGACGCGCGGCGGGATCTGGCCGCCGTCGAGGCCGGCCTGCATGGTTTCGATGATCCCGTCCATGTAGCGCTTGATGCCGTTCAGGCGGGCGACGTAGTTTTCGTAATCCTGGGTGGTGTTGAAGAAAGTGGATAGCTGCAAATCCGGCAGGAAGGTGTGGACCCCCCACAGTTTGGCGATCGGGTAGCGGTACGAGCGGAATTCGATGTTGCGGATGTCGTCGTCGAGCAGCCGGGTGTAGATGTCGCAGTTTAAACGGTCAGCCGGCCCCAGGTCCCCGCGAGCGATCTTCCCCACCCGGAGCTGGAACTCCCGCAGACGGGATAATCTCCGTTCGGCCGCGTCCTCCGAAGCGTCCGGCATCCGGTCATCGAAACGGTGGTCGCCGGTCATCGTCGCCTGGATCGGGTCGTCCCGCATACGGAAATCCCAATCTTCGGCCAGCAACTGGTTGAAACGTTCGGAAGGTGTGTCCATGTGATTCTCCTGTCTGGGATAAGCAAGAAGCAAGGCTATAATACCACCCATGCCGAAAGAATCTCATAAAACCGTCTGGTCGAGCGCACAGGGCGACCTGCGCAAGAAGCCGCACCTCACCCCCGACCCCTCTCCTGGAAGGAGAGGGGAGCTCCTGCCGCCCCGGCGGCAGACGGCCTATTTGCACCGCGACAAAAGCGGGCGGGGCGGCAAGGCGGTCACGCTGGTGAAGAACCTGGCGCTTTCGGACGACGACCTGAAGTCTCTGGCAAAGAAGCTGAAACAGGCCTGCGGGACGGGGGGAACGGTCAAGGACGGCGTGATCGAGATCCAGGGCGAACAGCGGGAGAAGATCGCCGGGGTGCTGCGGGAACTGGGGTACAAGGTCAAGATCGCGGGAGGGTAGGGGCAATGAAAAGGCGGCTGTTACGCCGCCGATTTTTTATGTTTCCTGCCGGCTGAGTTTGTCGCTGGCCAGCCGGTTCAAGCTGACACCCGCCTCCGCCGCTTCGATGGCCAATCGTCGGTGCAATTCCGGCGGAATCCGCACCATGAATTTCCCGCTATATTTTTTGCCGGCGACCGGTTCAGGAACGGGTTCTCCACTCGCCTCCAAATCTGCAACCACTTCCGCTACGGTCTGGCGGATGCCTTTCAGGGCTTCTTCCGGTGAGGGTTCCAGCCAGCTCAGGCTGGGGAACTCGATGCAGAGGCCCACATATTCTTTGTCTTCCTCTGACCAGGTTACGCGATAGGTGTATCGGTCATTCTGTAACATCATTTTGCGCCTCCAGGCGTTCGAGCGCTTTCAACACTTGTCTTACCTGATAGGTTTTTGCCATGCCTCTGTCATTCTGGATATTCACTCGCGGGTCGCCCAACCAGGGTGTCTTGTATATTCGATGGCTGCTGCCTTCCTGACGAGCCTTACCGAAAAAGGCGTCGCATACTTTGCAAAGGTCAAGAAAACGAATCCCTTTCGGGTTCCGTTTCATTTCGACGATGATGTCTTCGACCTTTGCCACGCAGCTATGATACCATTATTGATACTGGCGTCAAGGGCGAGTTATCCTCACCCGTTGGCCGCCCTGAAGCGTGCTGCCATCTGGATATGCTTTTCTCTCGCATGCTCGCGAAGTGATATATAATACTCCCGCGAACAGGAGCAGTTATTTATGGAAGCCTATCGAACAAAAATTAAAATTAGAGACCCGAAGCAGGTGGTTTTATCCAACCTGCCTTTTCGTTCAGGCCAGGTTGTGGAGATCGTGGTCCTGGCCGAGGATGATGATCGCAAAGTGGTAGTGGATGAATTCAAGGCATTGTTCAAAGAGACCCAATCCCTGCCACAGGTGCAGGCGCTCACAGAGGATGAAATCCTCGCTGAAATCGAAGCCTATCGGAGAGGCGAGTGAAGGTTATCTTCGACACGAACGTGGTGGTTTCCGCCATATTGAAGGACCGCGTTCCCGAAGAAGTGATTTTGTTCGTTCTTGGAAACCCCGATTTCACCTGGATAACTTCCATAGAAATTATTGACGAGTACATGACAGTCATCAAACGGGGGAAGTTCAAACTCTCCGAAGAGACCATTAAAAAATGGCAAAGCATTTTCGAGCGTCGCGTCAAGATCGAGGAAGTTTTGCTCGAAGTGGATTACCCACGCGACCAATAGGATGCAAAGTTCCGGGCTTGCGCGTTATCTGCCAGAGCGGATTATCTGATTACGGGGGATAAAGATTTTGAAGAAGCCCACAAAGTGGGCGTGACAACGGTTATCAGGATTTCGGAATTCAAGCGGTTGATTGTTGGAAATTGGCATATCGGATGATTCTTTGCACTTGTCGATTGCCCAAAGGATATACTCATTCGCGCATCGAGAGTTGGAGATGAGAGTCTCAGCACGTTTTTCTCAGGCTGGTACTGGCTCGTAGCGCAAGATCAGCCTTTCGCTGCGTGATACATCGTCAACAGCGGCGTCCATAATTTTTCGAACTGGAAGCCGCTCGATTTAAGATACGCTTCGAGCGGCTTCAACCCGAAATCCGACTCGGGATGCCCCCAGCGGAAGAAGAAGTCGAACAGTTTGATGTCCACCCCGCGCGGTTCTTCGAGGAAAAGGCTTCCGCCGGGTTTTAGCACGCGGGCGATCTCGTCAATGACCTGTCGCCACGCAGGGATGTGGTGGAGAACGCCGAAGATCACGACCACGTCCACGCTCGCCCCGGGGAATCGGCTCAAGTCGGTGGCATCCTGAAGGATGAACTGGTATTGGGGATAATCCCGCCGCGCCATCGCGATCTGTTCTTCCATCACGTCCAGGCCGGTATAACTTTTCGGGCCGAGTTGGTTCAACAGAAATCCGCCGTATCCGTTGCCGCAGCCGATCTCGAGCACATCTTTCCCCGCAACCTCCAGCCCAAGCCGTTGGAACAGGGGCAACTCGAAATGCTTCTGTCCCCACTTGCGCCACCAGGTGTTCATGGCCCGGAATTCGACTTCGGAGAGTTTCAATCGTAGTCCTTGAGCTTGATGACCCTGACCAATCTCTGCAAGCGCGGTTCCTGCCCATCTTCCCACCCGTGACGTTCTTGCCGCAAGCGTTCGACTTCCGCCAGGCGTTCCTGGGGCGACCGGGATTTCCAGTCGGTGGCTCCCTCGGATTTATTCTTTTTCACTGCCATCCCGGAACCTCTGGATGCGCTTTTGAATGTCTGCCACAATTTCCTGGACTTCCCGCAAGTCGGTTGCGCTGAGATGGTTTTTCAATTCTGCGAATAGCGGTTCCAGCGCTGGCCGGTAGGCATGGATAAGGGTGGCAACGTCGTTTTCGTAAATCCCGACGCGCTCGAAACTCCCCTGGCGGTAAAGCGAGGGCAAGGCATACAATTTCAACAAGACCAGCCCTTCCACGCTCGCGCAGCGGATCGTTCGCTCCAAAAAGTTTTTTTCCAGGGTGTATTTTCTCTCGACTTTTGCGAAGAGCGGGTTTTTGGTCAGCAAAATGTCAATTTGTAATTCACCGAATTTCCCTCTCACAAAATACATGTCCCGGCTTTCGATCTCGATTTCGGGCAATTTCTCCAGGGACGGCGAGGCTATGATGAGATCAATATCCTGTGTGTTGCGGCCTTCGACGTAGGTCAAGAGGGCGATCCCGCCGACCAGCACGTAATTGATTTTCCGCCCGTCGAGCAGCGCAAACAACCTTTCGACCTGGCCTAAAAGGGAATCCGCTTTCATCATCACCTCGGGGGGATTCTTGAAATCGAAGGTGACTGCATCACGCAGGACACTGCCAATCCGGGAAATGCTGTCAATTGTCATTGCAAATGAAGTTTAGCATAGTTTCAGGGCTGGGAAACCACGTCCTGGAGTAAAGCCACCAACTTCTCCCCGATCGCAGCCCGGCTGAAATGGGATTCGATGTAGGCGCGGCCGTTCAGCCCCATCTGGCGGGATTTGGCCCGGTCGGCGGCCAGGCGGCGGATGCCCTCCGCCAGCGCGGACGGGTCGCCCGGTTCGGCGAAAATGCCGCAGTCCGCCGCCTCGACCACCTGACGGATCACTCCGTCAATCGCCAACACCACCGGACGCCCGGCGGCCATGTAATCGAAAACTTTGTTGGGATAGGTCAACTTGTACTCGTCGAGCGGCTTCAGGATGGCGAGACAGGCGTCCGCACCCGCCAGGGCCGCGCCCATCCCGGACTTTGGGACGGGCGGCAGGAAAGTGACGTTGTCCAGCCCGAGGGCGTCACTCCGCGCCTGCAACGCGGCCTTTTCCTTGCCGTCGCCGAGCAGGACGATCTGGATTTGGGTTCCTTCGAGCAGTTTCGCCGCGTCGAGCACCACGCCCAGGTCGTTGGACATGCCGTGCGCCCCAGCGTAGAGCACGACGAATTTATCGGCGAGCAGGTGACGGGTCCGGAATGATTCGCCCTGATCCGCCGGGTCGAACATGGCCGGGTCGGCCCCGTTGGGGATAAGTTCCACCGAGCGGGCGCCGCGTCCCTTCACATGATCCAAATAACCGGGGCTGTTGACCATCACCCGGTCGGCGCGGCGGTAGAGGAAGCGCTCCAGCCAGAGCGACATCTTGATCAGGGCCGGGTTGGTCAGCACGCCGACGGCCATGGCGAACTGCGGCCACAGGTCGCGCACCTCGAACAGGAATTTTGCGCCTTTGAGCCGGGCCAGCAGCCAGGCGGTGACGCCCTGGAAAATGGGCGGCGAGGTGCCCCAGACCACGTCCACGCCCCGCACGCCGAGGCCGACGAAGAACGAGGAGGCCATGAACGAGAAAAAGGCGAAGACGCGGTGGACGAAGGATTTGTGCAGGGCTTGGTAGGTGTAGGCCCGTAAGATGGTGATGTTTTTGCCAGGGTAATTGGTAAGTGGTAATTGGGAGGATTTGCCCCCGGTCAGGTAGCTGACTGGAGAAGCGATGATGGTGATTTTGTGGCCCCGCGAGGCCAGCAGGCGCGCAAACTCGTGGTGGCGGGTGCCGCCGGGTTCGTCGAGGGCGGCGAAGGCCTGGTGGATGAGGAGGATGCGCAGGGGAGTGTTGCGTGTTCCGTGGGTGGTTTCAGTCATTGGCGGGAAAAATGAATTCGGTGGTGAAGTTGACGGGCAGGGGCGATTGGACTTCGACGGCCAGCGAAAGCGCCGGGAGTTTGATCCCGTAAGTCGGCGAATACCAGCCGCGGATGGGGTCAGGGTTGCCGGAGCCGTAAATGTAATCGCCGGCGCGAACTAAAGAGAGCAGAGCATAGAGATTAGAGAATTGTTGCGTGGTTTGGATGTTTAGTTTTATCCAGCCGTAAGGCGACTTTAGACTGATCCCTACTCCCTGTTCTCTATTCTCCAATTCCCATTCCCAATCCGGCAAGAGCCAGTGCAGGCGGAAGGTATGGGACTGCAAATCGTCGTTTTTTGGGGAGAAAAGATGGTCAAGAATTTCCCATTTTGATTCGGCCGCGATAATGCTGCGGTGGTGACCGAAACCATAAGCGCTGTGCCCGGCAGTCAACTCCATTTCGCCGCGGTTGAGGTCAGCGCCCGCGCCCCAGTCGGCGTTGGCGGGCTGCCAGTCGAGGTACAGGAAGCGCCCGGCGCGGGTCATCTGTTCGCGGCCGTCCACGCTGACGGTGTTGTGGACCAGGGTGGACGCCAGGCGGTTGTCCCAGGGAAAGTCGGCGTTGTAGAGATAAGTCCCGGCATCGCGGGCGAGGTTCAGGCCGCGCCACCACAAATCGAGATGCAGCGAATCGGCATGGGACGGGCGGGAATGGATCCGGGCGGCGCGCAGGTAGCCCCAGGCGTCTCCTTGCCGGAGGAGGGGCAGGCGCGGCTCGACGAGGGCGCGGTACGGGTCCGAAGCCGGGAGCGGCTCGCAGGCGGGCAGCCCGAACCACAGGCTCATCTCGTCCCACGCGCCGGGCGGGACCAGATCGCGCCGGACGAAGGCCCGTCCCGCCGCCTGGACGACCGGGCGGAAATCGCCGAACGGACAGCCAGCCAGCGGGAAAATGTACGCGCCGTCGTTGGCTCCCAGGTTGGCGGCCTGTCCCGAAACCGGATCGGTCAGGCCCGCCAGCCAGCGGGCTGCGTTGGACAAGTTTTCGAGGGACTTTGGGGTGAAAATCTCACCGCGAAGACGCGAAGTGCGCGAAGTTTTTTCATTTTCACTTTGCGACCTTCGTGTCTTGGCGGTTTTCTCTTGAAAAGCCCAAACATAAAGAGCGGTTTGGAGCATCAGCCGCTGGTAATTGGTGCTGTGCTGGACGTATTCGCCGGTCTCGTCAATCTGGTTCTCGAAGCACCAGGCCAGCCACTTTTGGCCGAGCCTTCGCCATCTTCCCGCTTGCGGATGTTCCGGCAGGACCAGCGAGGCGGTGAACAGCCCGGCGGCCTCGGTCAGCAGGTGGTTGTTGTTCTGCGAGCGGGCGTAGAGGAGGGTGGGAGTGATACGCGTTGCGTGGTGCATGATGGTGCGAGCGATGGATGATTTGCGCTCGGACGTAGAGGCAGGAGCATTTGCAAAGAGCTGGTTCGCCCAGACCAAGGCCATCAGGCGGATGGCGGCTTCCTGGCCCGAGGTCCAGTTGGGGCCGCGGTAGGGCGGGTTTCCTTCATCGAAAATTTCAAAATAATGCCAGAAGGCTTCGGCGTAACGGTCGTCGCCGCTGACGCGCCAGGCGCGTCCCAGGGTGAAAGCCCAGCCGAAGCGGGCGGGTTCCCATATCATTTTGATATCGGTAATTGGTAATTGGTAATCGGTAATCGAGGCTTTGCCGGTTTCGTAGTCGCTCCAGTGGTGGAGAGGCTGGTCGAAATCGAGTTTCAAATCCACCGGCTCGCCGCCGAACATGCGGAATTTGCCGCCCACGATCTCGTCCGCTTCGGCGAGCAGGGTGCGCTGGCCGTCTCTGCCGAGCACTTCGAGGAGTTGGTCGCGTGTTGGGAAAGAGAACAGAGAACTAGAGATTGGAGAATTTGTGTTTGGGCGACTGCTCTCCACCCTTTTGTAATGCCCGGTTTTCAAGCCCAATTTATACAACCCAAACAGCCCCACCTGGGTCAGTCCCAGTTGGCGCAGGGCTTTGAGGGCCATGGAGAAGCGAGGGATGAATCTCATCTTTTCAACGCGAATGCCGCAAATGGGCGAATTGTTCGAATTCTAACCCATTTGCGGCATTCGTTCATTCGCGTTATCCGCGTTAGAGTTTATGCCCGTGCCTTGAATTCTTCGATCACCGGGATGATCGGCGGGCTGATGTCTGCCGGGATGTCGGTGCGGGTGAACCAACGCCATCGGGTGTGTTCCCCGTCGAGGGTCACTTCGCCGGTGAACTCGCGGGCCAGGTAGATGATGGTGACGTTGTAAACTTCGTCGCCGTTGGGATAACGGTAGAAAAGTTCGGGACCGGAGTAAACTCCGAACAGCGCCAGCCGGCCCAGGTCCAGCCCCGTTTCTTCCCGGACCTCGCGCCGGGCCGCCGTTTCGACGACTTCTCCCGGTTCCACGGCCCCGCCCGGCGGTCCCCAGCATCCGCTATCGGACCGTTTCAGCAGGAGCAGGCGGTCGCGCCCGTCCACGATCAGCACCGCCGCGCCGACCATCAGGATCGGCGCGTGACCGACGTGCTGGCGCAGGCGCTGGATGTAATCCACGCCTAGCCTTTGGCCGCCCGCAGCAGCACCGAGGGCAGCAGCCCGGCGGCCTCGCGCACCTGGTCGGTGGAGCACGAGAAGGCGAAGCGGATGTGGCCTTCGCCCGCCGGGCCGAAAGCCGATCCGGGCGACGAGCCGATGCCGGCCGCATCTATCAGGTAGTTGGTCATGGACCAGTCGTCGGCCTTGCCCTGGTAGCCCGGCCAGTCGGGGGTGATGCGCGCCCACAGGTAGAACGCCCCCGACGGCTTGAACGGCACAAGGTAGGGCGATTCTTCCAGGGCGGCGAAGAGCATATCCCGGCGGGACTGGTACTCGGCGGCCATGGCCAGGGTGGCATCCTGCGGGCCGTTGATGGCGGCTGCCGCGCCGTGCTGGGCCACCGAGTTGACGCCGTTGATGGTGCAGCGCACCAGTTTTTTCAGGCGCTCCAGGATCAACTCGTCGGTGGCGATGACGTAACCCAGGCGCAGGCCGCTCATGGCGTAGGTCTTCGAGAGCGAGTGGACCGTGATGGTGCGTCCCTGGCCGGCAGGCAGCGACCCCAGGCTGACGTGCTGCTCCCCGTCGAAGATGACGTGCTCGTAGGCCTCGTCGCTGATCAGCAGCAGGTCGTGTTTCTCGGCGATGGCCGCAATCGCCTCCAGCGCGGGACGGCGCAGCACCATGCCGGTCGGGTTGTGTGGGGTGTTGACGAAGATGGCCCTCGTGCGGGGCGTGACCGCAGCTTCGATGTCCGCCGGGCGGTACTGGTAGCCTTCCTCGGGGCAAAGCCGCACCGGGACCGGCACGCCGCCCGCCAGTTTGATGTTCTCGGCGATCTCGGTCCACATCGGGTCGGGCAGGATGACTTCGTCGCCGGGATCGAGCAGGGCGCGGAAGATGATGTACAGCCCGTTCATGCCGCCGTTGGTGACGATCACGTTATCGGGACCCGGGATCTGTAACCCGTTTTCGGTCGTGACCTTGCGATAGATGGCCTGGCGCAGCGGGGGGATGCCGGTCGAGGCGGTGTAATGGGTCAGGCCGTCGCGCAGAGCCTTTTCCATGGCCTCGCGGGCGTGGACGGGGATGTCGAACGACGGGTCGCCCGATTCCAGGCGCAGCACTTTGCGGCCCTGCGCCTGCTGGTCCAGCAGCCGGTCGCGCACCTGGACGATGGCGCCCAATGAAACCTGGTCAACGATATGAGACATAGTTTCCTCCAACAAGTGGAAATTAAATTTGCTGATTATACCTCCCAGGGATTAGACGGAAGGAATTTTTATACAGTTTTGATGAGCTATTGCCGCGGCGCAAGATTGCCCATGTCATCCGCGATTTGAAGGTCCAGTTCGGGCATGGGGAAATGCCTGGGGTTGGTCGTGACCAGCGTCAGGCCGTGGTGGATGGCGGTCGCGGCGATGACAGCATCCGCGTCGCTCAAGATCACCCCGCGTCCGCGCCATGAGCGGATCATTTCCCCTGCCAGGTCTGCGATCTCGCTGGTGATCGGAACGGTTTCGAGGGAATTCAACAGGGCAGAGGTGTCCTGGCGTTCGCGTTCCAGCATCCCGCGCAGGATTTCCAGGCGGGTCATTGCCGAAATATACGTCCAGCCTTTGCGTTCGATTTCTCCCAGCAAATCCTTGTAGCCGCTCACCTTGCGCAGGTAGCGGATCAAAATATTCGAATCGAGGATGTGGTCACTCACCCCGCCCCCATTCCTCAGATAAGTCACGAGTGCCGAGTTTCCGCTGTTCTTCGATCCACCGGTCCATGTCTTCGGGGGTCAGCATGTCGGGATGGTCTTCATCCTTCCAGGCGCCATACGACTTCTCGATGGCTTCCCGCAGTTTGCGGCGGCGCAGCTCGCGGGCCAGGACCTCCTCCACGAAACGGGTGCGCTCGCGGGCCGGGATGGTGCGGCGCAACTCGTCCATGACGGATTTGGTGATATACAGATTCATTCGCTCTTTTACGGCAGGCATGGTGCGCTTCCTTTGCACTAAAAGTTTGCACCAAAATTATACACCTTTTCCAAGAAGCCTCGGGACAGGTTTGGGCGAGATATTTCTCCTACTTCGAAACAACGACATTTGGCAATTTGAAAGGCTTTATATTTCTATTGCGAATTCTGGCCGCGTAAACACGAACAAAGATTGCACAGGCAACCAGCTCAATTATCTGAATTAAGAGTAAGGGGACAATGGTCAGGCCGGATGAAATTGTAAGCTCCATAACGTGGAATAATCTCAAGCCTCCGACCGGAACTCCCCAAAAATAGTTACGACGAAAAAATCCCAGCCCGCATGTAGACCAATGGGAAGCCATAGGTTGTCTGTTTTTTGATAAGCGTACACCATGATCAAACCGAAGAAAAATATGATTATCAAATCACCCCAGGTAATATCTGGATTGTTTCGGTGTAAATATGAAAACATCGCCGATGAAAGAAAAACTCCCCAAAACCGGTTCAAGCCGCGTTCGATGACCCGAAAATGAAACCCGCGAGAAAGCAGCTCCTCGCTCCAACCGACCATCGCAAACACAAAGAACATTCCCGCCACATTCAAAAGCACCGTCGAAAGCGAGAGTATATCCCGGGCAAATCCATCTATTTGGATCCAACCAAGCCCAAGAAAAACTATAAAAGTGGTCCCAATCACGATAAATGTAATCGCAATACCGGTCAAAAAATCCTGCTTCTAACGGGATTTGTGGTTTTCGATTTGCACACACCCGGCTCTTGCGCAATTAGCGGGAAAGAACCTAAACACAAAGGGACACGAAGGCGCTCAAAGGGAAAACGCCTTGATTTGATGGGTTCCTCCTTTGTAGACTTTGTGCTCCTTCGTGTTTTAGGGTTTTCCCAATGAAAACGAAAGAACCACAAAATCCAGCAGAATCAGAAAAAATCTTTGAAGGCTTGCCAATCTATTTTTTAGTCCCAGGCTAACAGGCTCCTGATTGTCAAAGAATTTCACCACCAAAAAAACCGAAATAGTGTACATGACCAACTTCGTAATTTCCAGAAGCGCCACATAGCTTTCATTGTGTCCCCAAGTCTCAGGGTCATATAAATAGATAGCCCCAAACATTAAAAACAATATCTGCCCCAGGATGAACTGAGTCAGCAATCGCCAGAATGCGCCGAAGATCCTTTTTATCGGCGGCTCCGGCCTCTTCCAGGGTGGGATGTCATCTTTTTTCATCGTTCATTCGGCGTTATTATCAATCCTCTGACCGGTTCTTTTCGAGATATTTTGTTGCTGTTTCGAGAAATTCCTGCGCTTGCCGAAGCATCTCTACCACGACTTCGCTTTTGATGTCTGGGTCGAGGCCATAATCCCCGATTTGCCTCTGGTCGAAGGCATTGATCAGCCAGCGGTGATATTTTGGATCGAGCGCCTTTGTCTTGGCAAAATGTTGACCGTAAGACGCCAACACATTCCCGTGCTTGCCAAATTGGAAACCTTTCTCGTTGAGTAGAGCCTCGGCGACATAAAACATGGCGTAATAAGCGCGTCCAGCCGCAATCTCTACTTTCCCGTTTGCGAGCAATATTTCGGAGGCCTCAATGGTATCCATCGCACGCGCCAACAATTGCTGGGTAGAGTCTTTCATGCCGCGATTCCCTCGGCGCGAACGTTGCGCAGTATCGGCATATCCGCGCTGCGCCATTGCTCCTCGGTCATGATAATGCGGCTGATGGTAATGCCAAATTTCAGCGACAAATCGCTGACCAGGTGACTTGTCCGCACCAGTTCTTCCCAATAACTCCGGTAATCACCCAAAACAATCATAATATCGAGATCTGAACTCTCGTCGAAATCCCCGCGGGCATAGGACCCGAACAGGATGACCGACTTCAGGCGAATACCATACAATTCGGCCAAACCATTTTTGAGTTCCTGCATCAGGCGCTGGATTTTTACGGGCATGATTTATCTTACCTGTTTTTTGGGTGAATCACAATCGTCTACCGATCTTTACCCGATTGATTTTTGTTCGCCGTTTGACTGGATGGATTCCACGGCCGCGAACGTGGCCTTCGTCACCCCGACCAACTGCTCATACGGGACCGGCGGCCGGCCTCCGTTATGGATGGCGTCGGCGAAGGCGATCCACTCGTCCCGCCAACCCTTGTCCTGGGCGGATTTGACCGTCTTGCGGCGTCCGTTTTCGGTCACTTCCAGCGAGCGGAAGTCGTCCAGCACGGCGATCACCCCGCCGCAGAAGACTTCGACCCGCTCCTTGGGGCAGGATTTGTCGCCGTTGGCGAGATAATCCACCACGCCGATCGAGCCGTCGGGGAAGGTGAAGGTCATCGTGACGTTGTCGCCGCGATATTTACCGCCGTCTGGCAAGGCAGCCGCGCTGACGCTGGCCGGGGCCTGCCCGACCAGGAATGTGATGAAATCCACGAAATGGCAGCCCTCGCCGATGATCCGCCCGCCGCCCTGGAGCGGATCATGCACCCAGTGGCTGGGCGGGATGTAACCCGCATTGACGCGATAGTGGATGTAACGTGGTTCGTGTTTCGTAGAAAGGAAAGCCTGAAGGTGTTTGGCGAGGGGGGCAAAGCGGCGGTTGAAACCGGTGAGAAGTAACTGGTTATTGGTGATCAGTAATTGTTCGCTGATGGCTGAAAGCTGATCGCTATTCAGCGCGAGAGGTTTCTCGACGAACACATGCTTCCCGGCCTGCAGGGCGCGCACGACCAGTTCCGCGTGCGTGTCATGGCGGGTGAGGATGGCGACGGTGTTGATGCGCGGGTCGTCGAGGATCTCGTCATCGTCGGAGCAGGCGTAGGCGAAACCGAACTTTTTGGCCGAGTGCTGGGCGTGGAGTCCGCCGGCGGAGGCAATGCCAACCAATTCGATGCCGGGGATCTTCTGGATGGCGGGCAGGAGCGTGGCGTTGGCGTAGAGGCCCGCGCCGAGGACGCCGAGTTTGACGGTTGCGTCTACTCTACTCCGATTCGGGATGAAATGTTGTGCGTTGATTGTTACGTGTTGCGTGTTACCTGTTTCGTTGAAGGTGATACGGGATGGGGGAGTTGTTGTTTCCTGGGGATAGGTTAGAAGAACTCCCAGGAATGGTTCGGCCTTCTTCCCCGTGATGACTTCGTAGGCTTTCGCTGCCCGCTCAATCGGGAAGCGATGGGTAATGAGACTTTCCACTTTCAACTTGCCACTCGCCAACAACTCGACCACGGCCTCGAAGTTGCGGCCCTCCGTCCAGCGGACGTAGCCGAGGGGGTAGTCCTGCCCGTTTTCTTCGTAGGCGGCGTCGTAGCGCCCGGGGCCGTAGGAACGCGAGTTGACGAAGGAGAGTTCCTTTTCGTAATAGATCTTGCGGGGGAAGGTCAGCCCGACCGCGCCGGTGGCGACGACTTTCCCCCGGTCGCGCGCCAGGACTCCGGCCAGCTCGACCGGGTCGTTGGAGGCGGTGTCGGCGCAGATGATCACGCTGTCGAAGCCGCGATTAACGGTGTGGGCCAGGGCCGAGGATTCCGCCTGGTCACGGGGGCAGGCCGGAATTCCAAGTTTGGCGGCGAGGGCGACCCGCTCGGGGTTGGTGTCAATCCCGTAGACGCGGCATCCGGCCGCGGCCGCGATCTGGACCGTCAATAATCCTAAAAGCCCCAGGCCGATCACAGCCACGTTTTCGCCGATTTGTGGTTCCGCGAGACGAAAGCCGTGCAGGGCAATCGCGCCCAGGGTGGTGAAGGCGGCGGATTCGAAGTCCACGCTTTCGGGCAGGGGGGTGAGCAGGTTGCGGGGCACGACGTTGTACTCGGCGTGGGAGGCGTACCCGCCGCCGGCGCAGGCCACGCGCTGGCCGACGGTGAAACCGTCCATGCCCGCGCCGAGGCCGACGATGGTGCCGGCGGTGGAGTAACCGAGGGCCATGGGCTGGTCGAGGCGGCTGATGGCGGCTTGCAGGGTGGGGACGACGCCCTCGCGCTGCATCTTGTCGAGCACCTGGCGGACGAGGTCGGGGCGGGAGCGGGCCTTGCCGACCAGGGATTTTTCGGCGAATTCGACCACCATGCGCTCGGTCCCGGCGGAGACGAGCGAGGCGGCTACTTTGACGAGGGCCTGCCCGGGGCGCGGGGTGGGGACGGGCACTTCTTCGACGACGGCTTTGCCATCACGCAGGTTTTGGAGGAGTTGTTTCATTTTGCCTGGTAATTAGGAGTTGGTGATTGGTCATTGGTACGGGCTGAGTATAACCCATCTGTCGAACGGCTCCACGTTTCGACTGCGTAACGATGGTTTGGCGATTAAGGAAAAACTTAAGGATTGACACCCAATAAGGCAAATGCTATTCTATTAATAAGTTCCAAGAGCCGTAAAGGCTAATTTTAATTTCTATAGATTCCAGAAGGAGGTTTACTTATGCTCGGAGGCTATGCAAATAGAATCGGATTTGTGGACCTGACGGCTGGCAAAGTCGAGTACGGTGACGCGCCAGAGGAATGGAAACGCAAATATATCGGCGGGCGCGGCCTGGGGGTCAAATACGTGTTCGAGAACGGTCCGCAGGTGGACCCGCTCTCGCCGGAAAACATCCTGTGCTTCATGAACGGTCCGTTGACCGGTTCCGAAGCCAACATGAGCGGCCGCATGGCGGTCGTCACCAAATCGCCGCTGACCGGCACCGTGACCGACAGCCACCATGGTGGTTGGAGCGCGGCGCGGCTGCGCTGGGCCGGTTTCGACGGCCTGATCTTCAAGGGCAAGGCGGCCAAGCCGGTTTATGCCTATGTAACGGAAGACAAAGTTGAACTGCTGGACGCATCCGACGTATGGGGTAAGGGCGTCCACGATACCGTCAAGTATTTCAAGGATAAGTACGGCGAGAAAGACCTGACCGTCATTTCCATCGGCCCGGCGGGCGAGAACCTGGTCAAATTTGCCTGCTGGATCAACGAGAACGACCGCGCCAGCGGGCGCGGCGGCACCGGCTGCGTGGGCGGCAGCAAGAATCTCAAGGCGATCGTGGTTGATGCCAAGAAGAAGATTACCAAGGCCGCCGACCGGGATGGCTGGAAGCCCGCTCACGACCGCGCCTTGAAAGCCATCATGGCCGAAGAAAACATCACCAGCCCGCGCAAGGGCGGCCTTTCGGTCTATGGCACCAACGTGCTGATGAACATCACCAGCAGCATCGGCGCGCTGCCGACCAAGAACAGCACGGTGACATCCTTCGGCGACAATGCCGAAAAGATCAGCGGCGAATACGTGAAGGAAAACCTGCTGGTCAACGACCCGACCTGTCACGCCTGCCCGGTGGCTTGCAAGAAGGAAGTCGAAGTCAAGGACGGCCCGTTCAAGGGCCTGCGCATGGAATCGGTCGAGTACGAACCGGCCTGGTCGGTGGGGGCCAACTGCGGCAACAACGACGCCCGCCTGGTCGCCAAGATGATTGACCTGTGCAACGACTTCGGCATGGACGCCATCGAAATCGGCCACCCGCTCTCGATCTGGATGGAAGCCAGCGAGAAGGGTTATACCAACGGCGACGGCAAGCTGTCTTGGGGCGACCCGGACGGCATGACCAAAGCCGCAAGGATGATCGCGTACCGCGAAGGCCTGGGCAACGTCATGGCCGAGGGCGCGAATTCCGTCGCCAAACACTTCGGCCACCCCGAACTGGCGATGACGGTCAAAGGCCAGGGCATCCCGGCTTACGACCCGCGCGGCCTCAAGGGGATGGGCATCGGCTACGCCACGTCCAACCGCGGCGCCTGCCACCTGCGCGCCTACACTCCCGCCGCCGAACTGGGCGTGATGCCGTTCAACTCGCTCAAGGTTGATCCCATCGCTTACAAAGGCAAGGGTGAACTGGCCATGATCTTCCAGAACGTCCACGCCTTCTCGGACAGCCTGGATCTGTGCAAGTTCAGCGCCTTTGCCCAGGGCGCCGACGAGTACGCCCAGCAATACTCCTCCATGGTCGGCGTGCCCTTCACCGCGGACGACGTGCTCAAGACCGGCGAGCGCATCTACAACCTGGAGCGCTACTTCAACAACCTGGCCGGCCTGGGCGAAGGCAGCGATACCCTGCCCAAACGTTTCACCGAAGAACCCTCCACCATGCCCGGCTCGGAAGGCCAGGTCTGCGAACTGGACGAGATGCTGTCGGAGTACTACGACAAGCGCGGCTGGGTCAACGGCGTTGTGCCCGAAGCCAAACTCAAGGAACTGGAGATCGTGTAGAGCCGGTTTTCAGTGACCAGCAAGCAGTGGTCAGTACGACGAATGAAAAGATGACGCATCGAAACGGTGCGTCATCTTTTTGAACCGAGGATCGAAGCCAGGATCAAGCGCCGGCCCGCAGCGTCTTTTTCCCGAACTTTTCCATGAATTCTTCGACCAGGTGGTCTTCGATGTCGAACTCGAGCCGCGTCTGCCCGACGGAGAGCGATCCCAGCCGGAACGGATCCATGCGGGTGAGCTTCACGCTCCAGCCCGGACCCTGGACCTGGTCGCCGCTTAACGCGGTCCCGCCCAACTCCTCAAGATATTCCCGCAAAAGGAAAAACGGGATGCCGCGCATCTCACGGACGATCTTCTGCATCCTAACCGCCACCCACGGGCGGGAAGATGTCCACCCGGTCGCCCGGTTTCAGCAGGGTGTCGAATGCGTTTTCGAGATAGACCACTTCGCGCCCGTTGATGAACAGTTTCATGTGGCTGTGGAAATGATCGTTTTCGTCCAGCAACTCAGGCCGCAGGGCCGGATAATTGTGGATGACCAGGTCTATCAGTTGGCGGGCCGTCGAGCCGGAGGGCATATCCACGCTGATGGTTTTTTGCCCGACGATGGGGCGCAGGGTGGCGTAAAAATTGACATCCATGAGGGCACTCCTACGGTAAAGTTTTCAAGCCTGTTTTTTGGGCTGCGTCGAGGAGCTCCCTGTCGAACGAGGCGATTGTAACCGGCGCGCCCAATAATTCGCCCCAGGTCAAGGCGCACGCCAGGTGGATGGCATCGTAGCCGCGCAGAGCGTAGGTTTCGGCGATGTAGTCTGCGCGAGCAACCAAGGTGTCGTCAATATTAACGTGTTGATAGTTGTGCCAGTTTGCTCGAAACTCATTCATTACTTCCATTGTACCCTGTACAGTTATGCGGTTGCCGCGAGCTGAGCGGGCGAAAGTGGCGATCATTTCAGCACGCGTGATCAGCGCGGTCCCGATCAATTCCGCCCGTTTCAGCCAATTGACTACATCGGTTGAGCCAGGTTCGTTGACGTACCGCTTTATAAGAGCACTGGAGTCAACGTATAGGATCATTTTCTCATTTCGATGACAAGATCAGACAGTAATTGGTTGCTTTCGTTGACCACATCGGGCATCCTCACGGATGGTTTTTTCCCGCTCCACGAGATCAACCCTGCCGCTTGCAGGGCTTTGACGCGTTCCATCAAATCATCGCGGATGGGGGTAAGCCGGGCAATAGGCTTGCCATGCGAGGTGATGATAACTGTGTGTCCCTGTTGGGCTTTTTGCAGGTAGGAACTCAGACGCGCCTTGAGGTCGCGAATGCCAATCGTGTATTGTGACATACGAAACTCCTTTGTGACTACATTTTACCATTAAAGGTCACACCAGAGCGGTGCAAAAATTATCCCGCCGGGTTGCATCCAGGCGGGATAAACAACGAAACGATGTCTCGGATCAGCTTACGGGCACTGGATGATCCCCTGCGCCCACAGGCAGCCGCCGCAGACCGGGAATGTCGTGTTGCCGAGGCAGTCTTCCTCGTTGGTCTCGGACAGGTCGCAGCCGCCGCAGAAGGTACACGGCGCGAAGCCGAAATTGTGCAGGCGTTCGCGGTAGGCCAGGTAATCGGGATCGAGCCACAGGTCCCGCAACGGACGCTGGTTCACGCTGCCGATGACGTGCTTCTTCGTCAGGCGCGGCTTGCCGTGCAGGTAGGTGGTGTGGGTATGCATCAACGGCCAGCACGGGCTGACGTCCCCGTTCCAGGCGATGGACATCGTCCCGCTTTCGATGAAATTGCAGGTGTCGTTGGCCCCGCCCCAGTTGTTGCCCGCAAAACTGATGTTCAACTGGCTGTTGAAGGTTTCGAACAAAGCCTCGCGGGTGGTCTCGTCGAAATCCATTTTGGGCAGGCTCAGGCGCGGCAGGTGCGGCGCTTGCAGGTAGGCGATGTTGTGCATGGTCCGCTCGTACAGGCGGTCGTCCTGCATGTCGGCGGTAGCCGGCTGGACGTTGCTGACCGAAAAATACTTGGCCTTGAGCGATTTGCCCAACTGGATGACCTTGGGCAGGTCGGCGATGTTGCGTTTCATGGCGACGAAGGCGATGCCAAGCTCCGGCTTGGGGAAGTGGCTGGCCGGGCGCATCTTGACGAAACGCTTCAGATTGTTGAGGATGTTCGGGAGTTCGGCCCCCATGCGCACGTCGGCGTAGGTTTCGGGCGAAGCGCCGTCAATCGAGACCCAGAGCACGTCCAGGCCGGAGGCGATCAGTTGCCGGGCCTTCTTTTCGTTCAGGATCGTGCCGTTGGTGATCAACTCCACCTTGACGCCCAGGGCTTTGACCTCGGCGATCCAGTCAATCGTCTTGGGGTGGAAGAGCGGTTCGCCGATGCCGCCAAAATACACGCTGGGGATCGGGTCGAGCGCCTTCAGCCCTTCGAGGATATTCGCGAACGTCTCTTCGCGCATCCGTCCAATCGGCTGTTCCCAGGCGTTGCGGAAGCAGGTGATACAGTCCAGGTTGCAGGCGACGGTCGGCTCGATGTAGACCTTGGTCAGGTGGGTGATCGGGCGATGCAGGCGGACGAAATTGCTGTCTTCATCCAGGCGGACCCTGGCCCCGGGCTTCAGGCCGAACTGCGAAACGACATCCGGCGGCAGGACCAGCCGGCCCTGTTCGTCCACTTCGGCCCAGGCTGAAGTGGGCTTGGTGGAAGCGAGGTCTGGTTTGATATTTTTGGGGGCGAGCATGATCGAACGGATATCCATGCGCCCATTGTATCCGCTCCCGCGCAAAACCGGGTGTGACTTTCATCGCTATTTTTGGATGTAGTTTGTCTTATTTGTATATTCAGCCTACGACGAGAAAATATGTGTCACCACGATCCGCAGGCCGATCAGCAGCAGGACGATCCCCCCGATCAACTCCATGCGTTTGCCGAACTTTCCCCCAAAGCCGTTGCCGAGGCGCAGCCCGGCCAGCGAGAGCAGCCCGGTGACGACGCCGATGACGATGGCTGGATACCAGACGAAGACGCCGATCAGGCCCAGGCTGAGGCCGACGGCCAGGGCGTCGATGCTGACCGCCACCGAGAGCAGGATCAGCGTAAACCCGCGGGACGGGTCGGCCTGCCCCGGCTCCCCGTCCGGGTCCAGCCCCGAGCGGATCATGCGCGCCCCGACCAGGACCAGCAGCCCGAAGGCGATCCAGTGGTCGAAGGCGGCGATGAACGGTTCGATGGTCGCGCCGACGATCCAGCCGATAACCGGCATGATGAACTGGAACAGCCCAAAATGGTAGGCCAGCCTGAAGGTCGGGCGCGGCCCAACCGAACGCCCCGTGGTGCCGATGCCCAACGAGACCGCGAACGCGTCCATCGCCATGCAGACGGCAATGAGGATGACTTCGATGGGATTCATAAGTGGGACCGGTGTAGTGCGATTTGGTAAATCGCAGGCTGGAGGGTTGGCAACCCGCCTCACATCACCGGGCGGTCCTGTCTTTCCAGAGTTTGAAATCCTTGAGGATCGAACCGCCCACGAATTCCCGCACGATGGAGGTTTCGGGGATGATGTCCTTTTCGATGGGCAGGAACCATTCCAGGAAAGCCAGCAGGCGTTTGGCTTCGATGTATTCCGGCGTGCCGTAGGGGACCTGGCGCAGCAACGGCTCGGCGAATGGCTTGATGGCCGAGAGTTCGTAGACCAGGGCCGAGTTGAACATCACGTCGGCGTTTTCCTGGTAGGGGAAGATGTGGCGTTTCTCGCCGCGCCGCACCGACTCCCAGCGTGAGATGGTCTGCTGGGCGGTGTAGCCGCGCTCGCGCGCGTCCCGCACGATGCGCCGCACCAGGCGCGTGTCGGTGGTGGAGACGCGGTTGTGGCGGTCGAGGTTGATCTGCGTCAGGGCGGAGATGTAGATGCGGAAGGCCTGGCGGGACAGGTTGGCGGGGATCAGGCCCGGGTTGAGTCCGTGAATGCCCTCCAGGATGATCAACTGCCCGGGGCGGAGCTGGATCTCGTCGCCGGGTTCGCTCATCCCGGTCTTGAAATTGTATTTTGGCAGTTTGACCAGCCGGCCTTCGACCAGTTGTTGGAGGTGTTCGGCCAGCAGGTCCAAATCGAGGGCGTGCAGGTCTTCGTAGTCGAACTGGCCGTTTTCGTCACGCGGGGTCAGCTCGCGGTCAACGAAATAATTGTCCAGTTCGAGCGGGAAGGGCGAGATGCCCAGGGCCAGCAATTGGACCGTCAGGCGGCGCGAGAAGGTGGTCTTGCCCGAAGACGACGGCCCGGCAACCAGGATCAGGCGCAGTTCCTTGCGGTGGTTGGCGATGTGTTCGGCGATCTGGGCCACGTTTTGCTCATGGAGGGCCTCCGAAACCAGCACCACCTCGTGCGTGCGCCCGCCCTGGATGGCGTCGTTGAGTGCGCCCACGTTGTCGATGCCCAGGCGCGAGAGCCAGTCGCCATATTGGCGGAAAGTTTTCAGCAGCTTGGGGTAGTCGGGCAGGGGCAGCAGATCGGTCGCCATGTGGCGGCGCGGGAAGCGCAGGGTGAACCCGCCGTTGATCGGGGCCAGGTCGAAGTAGCGCAGGTAGCCGGTGGACGGGACCATGTATCCGTGGTGGTAATCCATGCGCCCGCCCAGGCGGTAGAGGGTCAGGTAATCTTTGCGGCGGTGGTTGAGCAGGTGGACCTTGTCGTCGTAGCCGTGCTGTTCGAAATAGGCAATGGCTTCAGACAGGGGGATCTCCAGCCGCTCGAAGGGTTTATCCGCTTCGACGAGTTCCCGCATGTGGGCCTGGAGCCGCCCCAGTTCTTCGTCGGACAGGGGGGCGCGTCCGGCCAACTGGCAGAAATACCCACCCGAGGCGACCGAGTGGTCAATGGTCAGCTTGGCTTCGGGGAACAGGTCGGCGAAGGCCATCTCCAGCAGGAAGGTCAGCGAGCGGCGGTAGATGCGCGCCCCGTCCGGGTCGGACATGATCACCGGCCTGACCTTCGAGTCCATCTTGATCGGGTAGGTCAGTTCCCGCAGGTCGCCGTTGACGATAGCCCCGACCATCGGGGCGGGGAGTTCGCCGGTGATATGCGCGAAAAAATCACCCACGCAGGTGCCGCGTGGGCCGGATAGAACGCGTCCATCGGGAAGGTGCGCTTCCACGTCTGGACGGGGGGGTACTTCTCTGACGAAATCAGTCATCATGGCCTCTTCCCGTGGGGAAGGGAATTTTATCACCGTTTGACGGCGCGGCAGGGATGACGGGTTTTCCTGCGATTTACAACTTTGACAGCAGCATTTCGGGTTGACCGGCAAAGGCCTCCAGCGGGATTTCGCCCCGGGTCAGCGCCAGCAGCGTCTCGGTCAGGACCCGGTTGACCGGGGTGGGGATCCCCAGCCGTTCCCCGTCCCGGACGACCGCCCCGTGCAGGAACTCGACCTCCGACCGGCCGCGGCCCGAGTGCAGGTCAATGTGGAAGGAGGGCATCTTCGCGCCGCGTCCGGCCCCGGCGGCCTTGCTGAGCAGCGGTTTCGAGAGCCACAACGGGAGTCCCGTCGCGAAAGCCAGCGCCTTGACGGGTGTCCCCGGCAGGTTCGTCACGCGGATGCCTTGCGCCCGCATCACGGCCAGGCACTCGCGCAGCATGGCGATTTCGAGCCTGTAGAGGCCCTCGTTGGCGAAGATCTCAGCCGCGGTCATATCCAGGATGGCGGAGGTGGGATTGGCGAGCAGGTTGGTCAGCATCTTGGACCATTTCATGTCGGCGGCGCGGGGATACAGGCGGGCATTGAGATAAGCTTCGTCCAGGGCCGCGGCCAGCCGCTTCGAGAGGGGATGTCCCTCCGCCACGCCCAGGCCGCGCAGCTTCTCCAGCACGATCTCGCCGGGACGCGGCCGCCCGATGGCCGACGTGACCGTGCCGTAGATCACCTTGTCCGGGCCGAGGGCTTCGGCGATCAGCGGCTCGTTGTCCACGCCGTTCGAGAGACAGAGCATCGGCGGGAGCTGGGCCGCGTGAGGCTTCATCTGCTCCAGGGCGGCGGCGGTGTCGAAGGCTTTGAGGGCGAACAGGGCTGCGTTGAAGGGACCCCGTTCGAGTGCCTCTTCGAGCGTCCCCACGAACTCGACCGCCGGCGCATCAACGGTGAAATTCGGCGTGCCGCGCCGGCGCAGATCAATACGCAGGTTGAGTTTCAGCCCGCGCCCGCGCAGGTCCGCGGCGATGTCGGGCCGCTCGACGAAAACGACCCGGTGTCCGGCCAGCGCCAGCGACCCGCCGATGTAGGTCCCGATGGCGCCTGCGCCGAAGGAGAGAATGGAAAGGGGAGATGTCACGAGTAAATCCTCTGTTTCGGTAGGTCAGGCTGGAAGCCTGACCTCGGGATTGTTGTCACGCTGCAAGCATGACCTACAACTTTCAGCCTGAAAAAATTACGGTAGCAGTAGGGGCGACCCGTCAGGGCCATCCATCAAGCTAAAAGGGCGAGAATTATTGCCAAAAATCCGGGTTTTTGGGCCGGGTGGGTTGCCCCTACCCGCATTCATATTTACGGGGATTCGAAGCGTTTCAGCCGCCAGCGGTGCCCGGAGGGGGTGTAGGTGAAATCGGCGAAAGCCGTGTTGCCGAAGCTGAAACTGGCGCCCTGGAAGTTGGCCTGGACCGGGATGCCCAGGATGACCATCAGGGTTTTGTTGAGGAGCGCGCCGTGCGAGACGACCAGGTAACGCTCCGGCGGGCGGTCGAGCAGGCCCTGGATGCCGCGCCCGGCCCGCAGGTAGAGTTCCAGTTCCGATTCGCCGGTCTGCCCGACCCGCAGGTACGGGTGCAGGAAGGGAGCTTCGAGGTCACGCGCCCGGATGTCCTCGTGCTTTAACCCGGCCATCAGGCCGTTGGCGCGTTCCATCCAGAGCGGGTCGGTTTCCACGTCCAGGCCGAGGGCAGCGGCGATGATCTCGGCGGTCTCGCGGGCGCGGGGGAGCGGGCTGGCGATGATTTTGTCGAACGCCCGTCCCTCGGACAGCCAGCGGTCGCCGAGCGCCCGCGCCTGCCGGCGGCCCAGATCGGTCAGCGGGAAGTCGGTCTGGCCCTGGTAGCGGCCCTCGGCGTTGCCCACGGATTCGCCGTGGCGCAGGAAGGTGATGGTGTAGGTGGGTTCGGTCATGGTTTTTGGAGAATGCGTCGCACCTTATTTTGTGGATGATCCCGTTTAGCGGCGTTTCTTGCAGCGTGGGTCAACCCCATTTAGCCAGGTGCGACGCATTCGCGGGTTACGGTTACGGATACGGGCAATAGCCCAACTCCGTCTTCATCTTCTCGATCTGGTCGGAAGCCAGCGCGCCGGGGGCCTGTGTCTCCACCCGCTGCCAGACGGCGCACAAGGCCGGGCGCAGCATCGGCATCAGGTCGGCGGTCTTGCGGGTCAGGTCACGCGCTTCGGGCCAGCGTCCGGTGCGGGCGTAGGCCTCGACGAAGGGCAGGTACTCGGACGGGTCGTCGGGATAGAACGGGATGGCGAACACTTCGTCGCCGATGTCGGCCACCCCGGCCCAATCCTCCTGCTGGCGGGCCAGGTCGGCCTTCTCGAAGTAGTAGCACCAGCGGTGGGCCGGTTCGGGGCCGAGAATGGATGGGGGAACGGAAACCACCGGAGGGTCCGGGAGGATACGATTGAGATTCGACAGGGCCAGGGACTGGGCGGCGGTGCGGGGCAGGACCGGCAGGCCGGATCCCGTCATGGATTCCGCATCCGCCCCTTGAGATGGAGCCAGCGGCAGGTCGGCGTCGTAAACGGGATGCAGGGCGCGGAAACAGCCGGGCGGATTGTAGGTCACGGCGACGATGGCGCTGCTGGAACTGTCGAAGGTCGCGGCCAAATAATCCTGGTGGATGGACAGGCCGGGTTCGATGGCTTCGAGTTCGTGGCCGAGACGGACGGAGACGAAGAAGTAGGCGTAATCCATTTGGGTGGTGAAGTTGTCCGGCGAGTAGGTCCAGTTGAGCGGCATGGTCAGCGAACTGTCGCTGGAGAAACCGAAGGGCGTGTCGCTGGAGAGCAGGATGGTGTCTTTTTGGAGGCCGGGCATGCGCCAGGTCATCTGCCAGAAGAAGGCTTCCTGCAGTTTCGAGTCGGCCCGGTAGAGGAAGCCGTTGTCGAACTGCGCCCCGACCGCCAGGAGGGTCAGCCCGGCAGCGAGGAGATTTTTGTCGAGGCGGCGCGGCAGGAGTTCGATGAGGGCGACGAGGACCAGCGCCGAGCCGAGGGCAAACGGCAGGGTGAAACGGCTGTTGGGGAAGTCCAGGCGCAGCGGCAGGCCGGTGATGATGAAGGGCGCTCCGGCCGCGAGCATGGCGAGCAGGCCAAGGATAAGCCATTCCAGACTTCGGAAGTCTTTTTGGGCGGCTTCAAATCCCGGACGCGCTTCAGTAGACTTCCGAAGTCTGGTTCCGAACCCATACAGCCCATACCCGCCCGCCAGGAGCAGGAGCCAGTAGACCAGTGTCAGGCGCGGGCCGTAGGCGGCGAAATCCGGCAGGCGGAAGACCTGCGCCCAGGCCTCCGGCCCGGCGACGGTGAACTGCTCCCACAGGGTGGCCGGGATGGCGGCGAGTTTGTCCAGCAGGGAGGTGTCTGGGCTGACCAGCTCCGGCTGGTAGAGATAAAAGCCGAGGACGAACACCCGCCAGTACAGGTATCCGCCCAATACGGCGAGGAACGGCAGGTAGATCAGGGCGGCGCGGCGCAGGCGGGATTTCCACTCCGGGAGGTCGTGGCGTAGGAACAGCCACAGGAAGACGAGGCGGAGCAGTTCGAGGCCAAAGAAATATTCGGTCATGAACAGGTGCATGGCGGTCAGCAGCAGGGACAGGACCCCGGCCCACCACTTTTGACGAGGCGCGGCGGCGAAGGTGAAGGCCAGTCCCAGCGAAACGAAGAAAACCGTCAGGGCGATGAAGAAATGCCCGTAGGTGATGGCGATGTTGTGCTGGTCGAAGCCGGGATAGACGAGGAACAGCGCCACGACCCAAAAAATGGGGCGATCGTGTCCCGGCCAGAGACGGCGCAGGACCCACCATAACGCGATCCCGGCCAGCGTTTGCCAGAAGATGGCGAACAATTGCCAGGCCCAGGGCGTGACGCCGAACACCGGCGTGGTGAGCGAGTAGACGTAAGCCAGGAAGGGGCGGTTGGTGGCGAAGTAGTCGAACAGGCCGGGGCGGCCCAGGGTGCGGATCAGCCAGGCGAAGCCCCAGTCGTCCCAGTGGAAGTTTTGCTGGAAGGCGAAGACTCCGTAAGCGGCCAGGGAGAGGGCGAAAAAGACCAGCGGGGTTGCGTATTTTTTGAGCAGGGCAGGCAGGCTTGGCACATCCACCTCGGGAAAACTTCGCTGGTTGAGTAGGGCGATGTTTCCCGTCCGTATCGAAACCAGCGTATCCGGGTCTCGACACTTGCACCTGGCGCAAGTGCAAGTGTACGCCGGAAAGCCTCGGCTACTCGACCCTCGGTCATTATGAGAAAAATAGACGGGGTGATTTTATCATGTCACCCCGCCGGCGGCCGCGGCGAAGCCCAACGTCAGGAGACGTTGGAGCCCTGTCTCAGGTCAATGCCGTGTTTGTCGGCCAGGATTTCGATAGTTCGGGATACTTCCGATTTTTTACGATCAACGTCCCACTCAAGAGTCTCGGCCAGGATTTGGGCCAACTCGTCCAGGGCGGGGCGGGTGACGTGGCCGAGCATGGCGAGACGGGAGCGGCGCAGGAGCAGGTCGTCGAGGTGGACGATCTTTTCGCGCCGGGCGAGATACCCGATCTCGCGCCGACTGTAGCCGGCGACCGTTTCGAGCGGCTGATCTTGGCCTTTAGATATGTTCAAGGCCGCCTTTTCGGCCAGCGTGCCGTAGCGGTCGAAGAGTTCTTCGAGCCGGTTGACGGGCAGGTTGGTCCAGGCCTGCCAGCCTTGCAGCAGGCGCTGGCGCTCGTCGGTGTTGCGCGGGTAGGCGCGTCCGCCGCCGATGGGCAGCTGGCGGGTGTCCTTGTTACGCTTGATCCCCAGAAAATCCAGCACCTTGTCGGCCACCTGCTCGGAGAAGGCCCGGTAACTCGTCCATTTGCCGCCCACCAGCGAGTAGACCGGGATATTGCCGAACCTGTCTTCGTGGATTTGGTGGTCGCGGGTGATCTGCCCCGTCGTTTTGGCTTTACTGTATGCCAGCGGGCGCACGCCGGAGAACTCGAAGACGATGTGCTCGCGGGTGACTTTGATGCTGGGGAAGACGCGGGCCACCATTTCGAGGAAATATTCGACCTCCTGGTCGGTGCAGCGGGCGGAGTCGGGGTCTTCGATGGGGATGTCGGAGGTGCCGATCAGGACTTTGTCGAAGAAGGGGAAGATCAGCACGATGCGCCCGTCCTGGTTCTCGAAGAAGAACTCGTCCTCGCCGATGGCGGCCCGCAGTTCGGGGTGGTCGAGGACCAGGTGCGAGCCTTTGGTCCCGCCGATATAACGCGTCCGCAGGCCCAGGGTCCCGTTGGCTGCGTCAATCCACGGACCGGCGGCGTTGACGATCAGAGACGGTTTAACGTCGAAGGTCGAACCGGTCAATTCATCCCGCAAAATGGCCGAATCGCCCTCGAATCCGGCCAGGGAGACGTAGTTGAGGGCGCGGCCGCCGTCGGCTTCGGCGTCGAGGACGAGTTCTGCCGTGTATCGTTCGGGGGAGAGGATGGCCCCGTCGAAGTAGGTGGCGGTATAGCGGATGGCGGGATTCAGGCTGGGCCAGCGAGCCAGCGAGTCGCGGCGGTTGCGGAACTGGTGGCGGGGGACGGTGCGGGTCTTGCCGGTGAAGGCGTCGTAGAGCATCAGACCGGCCTTGATGACGACCGCGCCGCGCTCGGAGGGACGGTCGAGCCAGTTGAGGAACTTGAGCGGGGCGTTGAGCAGACCGGAGAATATCTTGAACATCGGCACGGTGGTGGGCAGCGGGCGGACGAGGTGGGGGGCGTTCTGAATCATGCGGTTGCGTTCGCCGACGGCTTCGCGGACGAGGCGGAATTCGCCGTTTTCGAGGTAGCGGATGCCGCCGTGGGCCATGTGCGAGGAGGCTGCCGAGGCCCCGAAGCAGAAGTCGCCCCGGTCGATGAGCAGCACGTCCACGCCGTTGAGGGCCAGGTCACGGAATGTGCCGACGCCGTTGATCCCCGCCCCGACGATGAGCACGGCGGGGGATGGGTTGTTTTTGAGAGAAGAGATGATTTCGTTTCGGTTCATTTTCAATCCTTAGCCGCGAATTTCGCTGATTAGCGCGGATTTTTTTTCTGGCTCTCTGGTATTTGGTGGAGTCGCCCATTTATTCATCATACTAGATTACAGAGTCTACAGAGAAAACCTTTAGGCTCTTCCGTAACAACCGGGAAAGAGCCTAAACACAAAGTGACACGAAGGCTCTCAAAGGGAAAAAAGCGCCTTGCCGTAAAGATTTTCCTTCGTTGACTTTGTGTTCCTTCGTGTTTCAAGAGGTTTTTCCCGTCAAAAACGGGAGAGCCATTAAAAATTTGCGTAAATTCGTGAAATTCGCGGCCAGGAACTAGACCCAATCGAACGTGCGGGTGACGGCTTTTTTCCAGTTGGCGTACAGGCTCTCGCGCTGGGCGGCGTCCATGCGCGGCTGCCATTCCTTGTCCCGGCCCCAATTCTGGCGCAATTCGTCGAAGTTACCCCAGAAACCGACGGCCAGCCCGGCGGCGTAGGCCGCGCCCAGGGCGGTGGTCTCGGCCACCTTCGGGCGGATGACCGGCACATCCAGCAGGTCGGCCTGGAACTGCATCAGCAACTCATTGAAGACCATCCCGCCGTCCACCTTCAGGGCGGTCAGGCTGACGCCGGAGTCTTTCTCCATCGCATCCAGCACTTCGCGGGTCTGGAAGGCGGTGGCTTCGAGGGCGGCCCGGGCGAGGTGGCCCTTGTTGACGTAGCGGGTCATCCCGGCGATGACGCCCCGGGCATCCGAGCGCCAATACGGGGCGAACAGGCCGCTGAAGGCCGGGACGAAGTAGACGCCGCCGTTATCCTCCACGGACCGGGCCAGGGCTTCCACGTCGGACGATTTTTCGATCAGCCCCAGGTTGTCCCGCAGCCACTGGACCAGCGCCCCGGTGATGGCGATCGAGCCTTCCAGGGCGTAGACGGCGGGCCGGTCGCCGATCTTGTAGCCGAGCGTGGTCAGCAGCCCGGATTTGGACGGCACGGGCGTCTCGCCGGTGTTCATCAGCATGAAACAGCCGGTTCCATAAGTATTCTTGGCTTCGCCGGGGGCATAGCAGGTTTGGCCGAAGAGGGCCGCTTGCTGGTCGCCCAGGTCGCCGGAGACGGGGATACCCTGTGCTCTCGACACAGCGGCGGTCGAGTAGCGTTCTTCGCGTATCGAGACCCCGCCGCCTGCTCGACCACCGATTTCATCCAGAGTTGTATGCCCATAAATTTCCGAAGACGATCTGATCTCGGGCAGCATGGCGCGGGGGATGCCCATCACGGCCAGGATTTCGGCGTCCCAGTCCAGGGTGGCGAGGTCCATCAGTAACGTGCGGGAGGCGTTGGTCACGTCGGTGACGTGCTGCCCGGTCAGGTTCCAGATGATCCAGGTGTCCATGTTGCCGAAGAGCAGTTCGCCCCTTTCGGCGCGTTGACGCGCGCCGGGCAGGTTGTCCAAAATCCACTTGATCTTGGGGCCGGAGAAATAGGTCGCCAGCGGCAGGCCGGTTTTGGCGCGGAAGCGGTCCTGGCCGCCATTTTGGGCTAACGCATTACAGATTGCATCCGTGCGCGTGTCCTGCCAGACGATGGCGTTGCAGACCGGCTTCCCGGTCGCTTTCTCCCAGACGACGGTCGTCTCGCGCTGGTTGGTCACGCCAATGGCTGCGATCTCCTGGGAAAGTGGTAATTGGGGATTGGTAATTTTGGCGATCGCTCCCGACAAGACTTCCTGCGTATTCCGCCACACTTCGAGCGGATCGTGCTCCACCCAGCCGGGTTTGGGGTAGAGCTGCTGGTGCTCTTTCTGGCGGACGGCGACCACGTTCCCCCCGTGGTCGAACAAGATGCAGCGGGTGCTGGTGGTCCCCTGGTCTATTGCGGCAACGTATCTGGGCATGAGTCCTTCCTTTTGGAGTACGGGACTATTTTATAACAGAAAGGTGTTCAGAGGGTGAAGCGCGATATCCTGCCTGCAGGCTACGCTCGTAGGTCACGCTTGCAGCGTGACTGCCAGCTTGTCTCATGGCTTCCCCAAAAATTCCAAATTGACTCACCCTCCCGTTCGTGCTAGTATTATTTCAACCATATTAGTCCAATTTCCTTGTTTGCAGTTCCAATTCCAAAGAGAGAGGTGAGAAATGAACGTGTGCAACCATCGAAGAGCGTTTGCTTCTTTGATCGGGATTTTGGTTTTGATCTCCAGTTCTTTTATTCCATTCGGACCAATATCATCGGCCAGGGCGGACCACACGACCGACCCCGCCAGCGTGACCATCGCCGGGTCGCTCCAGGACGAATTGGGCTGCGCGGGCGACTGGCAGCCGGACTGCGCCGCGACGCAGTTGGCCTACGACAGCGGCGACGACGCCTGGCAGGCCGTCTTCCCGGTCCCGGCCGGGAATTGGGAATACAAGGCCGCGCTCAACAACAGTTGGGACGAAAATTACGGGGCCAATGCCCAGCCGGGCGGGGCCAACATCGGCCTCTCGTTGGGCGCTCCGGCAGACGTCAAGTTCTATTACAGCCACCACACCCATTGGATCACCGACAACCGGAATTCCCGGATCGTGACCGCGCCGGGCAGCTACCAGAGCGAGATCGGCTGTCCCGGCGACTGGCAGCCGGACTGCCTGCGCTCGTGGCTGCAAGACCCCGACGGGGACGGCATTTTCACGTTTTCCACGCCAGACATCCCGGCCGGTAACTACGAATTCAAAGCGGCCATCAACGAAAGCTGGGACGAAAACTACGGCGACGGCGGCGTGCCGAACGGCGCCAATGTCTTCTTCACCGTGCCCGGCTCGGACTACCTCGTGACCTTCAGCTTCGACTCGGCCACCAACGCGGCGAGCGTCAGCATGGTCAGCCTCAGCCCCCAGCCGGATAACAACGTCGAATGGGACGGGCTGCGCCACGACTCGCGTGACCTGCTCTACCGCACGCCCGGCGGCGCAGTCCCGGCCGGGACGCTGGTCAAGCTGCGCTTCCGCACCTACCACAACGACGTGACCGAGGTCAAACTGCGGGTGTACGACCTGAACACGGGGAGCCAGCAACTCATCGCCATGCAGCCCGCCGCCACCGACGTGGACTGTTACCAGGAAGGCCTGCCCTACACCTGCGACTTTTGGGAGGCGGCGCTGGATTACGGCTCGCCCACGAATTTATGGTATCGCTTCATCGTCACCGACGGGACCAAGACCGTCTACTACGCCGACAACACCCCCGCCCTGGACGGCGGCCTGGGCAGTCCCAGCGATAACCTGGTTGACAACAGCTACGCCCTGATGGTCTACGACCCGGCCTTCACCGCCCCCGAATGGGCCAGCCATGCCGTGATCTACCAGATCTTCCCGGACCGCTTCCGTAACGGGCGCAGCAATAACGACCCCGAGACCGGGGACGTCCGCTACGACGACCCGGTGCTGGCGCTGCCCTGGGGCACCCTGCCCGAAGGCTATTGCCGCAACTACGCCGACAGCGGGACCAACTGTCCCTGGCGCTACGACAACTCGCCCCCGGATTGGAGTCCGGTCATCGAAGGCCCGCGCGGGCGGGATTACATGGGCGGAGACTTGAAAGGCGTGGACCAGAAACTGGCTTACCTGCAATCCCTGGGCGTCAACACGATCTACTTCAACCCGGTCTTCGACGCCGGGTCAAATCATGCCTACGACACCCAGAATTATTACAAGATAGACCCGTACTTCGGCACCCAGAAAGACTGGGAAAACCTGGTCAAACACGCCAAACAGCGCGGCATCCGTATCGTGCTCGACGGCGTGTTCAACCACATGTCGTCCGACAGCCCGTTCTTCGACCGCTACCACCACTACAAAACCGTCGGCGCCTGCGAGAGCGCCGCCTCCCAATACCGGGACTGGTTCAGCTTCCACGATGTCGCGCCCGGCACGGGGTCCTGTGTCGGCAGCGACGGGACGCCGGACGCCGCCAATTACGACGGCTGGTTCGGCTTCGACAGCATCCCGGTCATCAACAAATCCCTGCCCGCCGTCCAGAGCTACTTCCTGACCGGGGATAAAAGCGTCAGCCGCTACTGGCTCGACCGGGGCGCAGCCGGCTGGCGCATGGACGTGATGGGCGACGCCTCCTTCCCGGACGGCTACTGGGAGACCTTCCGCGGCGTGGTCAAGGACACCCAATCCGATGCCCTCATCATCAGCGAGACCTGGCAGAAGGACTCGACCCTGCTGCGGATGCTGCGCGGCGACCGGGCCGACACCACCATGAACTATCGCCTGCGGGACGCCGTGCTGGGCCTGCTCTCCCCCGGCGACTTCGACTCAAAAGGCTTCGCCGACAGCGGGCGCATCATCTCGGTCTCCGAGTTTGCCGCCCGCCTCGAAGCGATCCGTGAAGACTACCCGGATGCGGCCTATTACAGCCTGATGAACCTGCTCGACAGTCACGACACCGAGCGCCTCCTGTGGGCCTTGACCCCCGGCGCTCAAACGACCGCCGACAAGGAGTTGAACGCAGCCAACCTGGCGGAAGGCAAGCAAAAGCAGAAGATCGCCTCCCTGATCCAGTTCACCCTGCCCGGCGCGCCGACCGTCTACTACGGCGACGAGATCGGCATGACCGGGGACGACGACCCCGACAACCGCCGCGCCTATCCCTGGAGGCAAAAGGACGGCGACCGGGACATGGACCTGTTCAGCCACTACCGGACCCTGGCCGATCTCCGGGAGCATAACCCGTCCCTGGTGGACGGGGATTTCCGGGTGCTGCTGGCCGACGACGCGGCCGAAGTCGTCGCTTACGGGCGCAAGACCGGCTCCCAGGCGGCGGTGGTGATCGTCAACCGCGGGGATGCGGAACAGGCCGCGGCCATCCCCGTCGCCGGTTTCCTGCCGGATGGCGTCGTCCTCGAGGCGGCCTATGTCGTCGGTTCGGGCGGCCTGGAATCCCTGACCGTCTCGGGCGGCGAACTGACCGGGACCGTCGGCCCGAGGAGCGCCATCCTGCTCCTCACCGGCCGGATTGACCTGACCCCGCCGGACGCGCCGACCGGCTTGGCGGTCACAAACGAAGGCGACGGGCAGGTCAGCCTGGCCTGGGACCCGGCGGACGACGCGGCCGGTTACAACCTGTACCGCAGCCCCTTGAGCGGCGGTGGCTGGGTCAAGCTGAACGCCTCCCTGCTCACCGGCACCGACTTCAACGACACCGGCCTGCGTAACGGGCAAAGCTATTTCTACGTAGTCACGGCCCTGGACGACGAAGGCAACGAGAGCGCTTATTCGAACGAAGCCGCCGGGCTTCCGGCGATTGCCATCGGCTGGGCCAACCTGCAATGGCCGCCGACCCTCGTCCACACCCTCAGCGCCATAGACCGCACCGACGATGTCTACGGCCAGGTCTGGATCGGCGGGTACACCGAGCAGCCCGGCCCGACTCCCGGACTGCTTGCCCAACTGGGGTTCGGCCCCGAAGGCAGCAACCCGGACGGCAATCCCGACTGGACCTGGGTGGATGCCGCCTTCAACGTGGACGCGGGGAACAACGACGAATTCGCCGCCAGCCTGCTCCCCGAAACGACCGGTACGTTCGACTACCTGTACCGCTACTCGACCACGAACGGCCAGCGCTGGCTGTACGCCGACCTGAGCGGCCCGGTCCCGACCGGGAGCCTGCCGCCCAACCCCGGCAAGTTGACCGTCAACCCGAGCGGCGACCTGACCCCGCCCGCCGCCCCGACCGGCCTGCTGGCAAGTGACGCCAGCCCGACCGCCGTCACCCTGGCCTGGGACGCCCATCCCAACCCCGACGGCGACCTGGCCGGGTTCGAGGTCTATCGTGATGGGGCCTTCATCGCCCGGCTGATGGGCAGCGCCGTGACCAGCTTTACCGACACCTCGGTGGTCGAGAACCTCACTTACGACTATTACCTGCTGGCCTTCGACACCAGCTTCAACCGCTCCGGGCCGTCCAACACCGTCACCGTGACCGCTTCGCCGCGCACCGTGTCCGTCACCTTCCTCGTCACCGTCCCGGACTGGACCCCGGCGGGCCAATCCGTGCATATCGCCGGGACCCTCAGCCGCCTGGACGGGGGCCTCCCGGACTGGAACTCCTCGGCCGTGGCGTTGTCGCCTGCGGGCGCGAACCTGTGGAGCATCACCCTGACCGGGTTGGAAGGCACGCTGATCGAGTACAAGTACACCCTTGGCTCGCCGGAATTCTTCGACGTGGAGAAGGGCGCCACCTGCAACGAGATCGGCAACCGCCTGCTGACCCTGAGCTACGGCACGGACGGCACGATGACCGTCAACGACCTGGTGCTCAACTGGCGCAACGTCGCGCCCTGCGGGAATTGAAAGTTTAGGCTGAAAAGTGCTGGATGACGCCGGGAAACCGGCGTCATCCAGCTTTGCATTGAAAACCCTCCTGCAAAAACCTTTCTTACCGCGAAGACCACAAAATATCCATGAACTCCGTTCACCCCGAAGGATGAAAAAGGAGTCCAAAGTCTCCAGACTTTGGCGCCAACGTCGGGAGACGTTGGAGTCCGCGCCCTATTTTCATATCAGAATGCGAAGAATTTCTTGGAGATTCTCGAAGAATTCTGAGAAGAACCCCGAAGATTCCCTTCGAGATTTTATATCTTTCTTCGCGGGCTTCGCGTCTTCGCGGTGAAAACGTAGGACAAATTGCCAATTTGTCCTACGCGTTGCGAGGGTGCGACGTCCTAGCGCATTGGTGTACAATTCCCTCATGTCCAGCATCAACCAACCCACCATCTCCGCCAACGGCGGTGTGCGTTCCACGTTTGTCGAAGTCAACCTGGCCCAGTTGAGGCGCAACATCGAAGCCATTCGGGCCAGGGTCGCCCCGGCGGGGGTGATGATCGTGGTCAAGGCCAACGCCTACGGCCACGGGCTGGTGGAGGTCTCGAAGTATCTCGACCCGTACTCGGATACCATCGCCGTGGCGGTGCTGGAGGAGGGGATTCTCTTGCGGGAGCGCGGCATCACCTCGCCGATATTGGTCCTGGGCGGCATCTGGGGCGACCAGATCCCCGGCTACCTCCAGCACGACCTGACCCTGACCGCCCCGTCGGTGGAGCGGCTGGAGCAGATCGACCAGGCCGCCGCGGCGATGGGGCGCAAGGCCAAAGTGCATTTGAAGATTGATACCGGCATGGAACGCATCGGCGTCCATTATTACAACGCCAACACCCTCCAGGAAGCCGCCCTGAAATCCAAAAACGTGGAGGTGGAGGGCATCTTCTCGCATTTCGCCAACTCCGACGCGGCCGATTTGTCCCATGCCCGGCTGCAACTGGAACGCTTCAACGAAGTGCTGCATTTCTACGAAAAACACAGCCTGCCGACCCCGATCCGTCATATATCGAATTCGGGGGCCATCCTGCAACTGCCCGAAGCCAACTTCGACATGGTGCGGCCGGGGATCCTGCTCTACGGCGTGTATCCCTCGCCCGAAGCGGTACGCAGCTTACAGGTCCGGCCGGCGCTTTCGTGGAAATCCCGCGTGGTGTACTTTAAAGTCACCCGCCCCGGACATCCCGTCTCGTATGGCTCCACCTGGCAATCCGACCACGAGGTGCGGATCGTCACCGTCCCGGTCGGCTACGGGGACGGCTACTTCCGGGGCATGTCGGGCCAGGCCCAGGTCGTGATCCACGGTCGGCGCTACCCGGTCGTCGGGCGCATCTGCATGGACCAGGTGATGGTCAACATCGAGGCGGATTCGGCCTTCAACGGCGACGAAGTGACCCTGATCGGCGAGGGAGTGACGGTCGAAGAACTGGCCGAATGGGCCGGGACGATCCCCTACGAGATCCTGACCAACATCAACACCCGCGTGCCGAGGGTGTATATCGAGGAGTGATTTGCCGCGAAGGGGGGCGAAGGTTAACTTAAAAACCTTCGCGTCTTCGCGGTTCATCTTCTCTTCAGGTTATCAGGTACAATTACCCCCGCCGCGAGGCGGTATTTTTATCCCTTTTGGAGGTTCCTTGAAAACTCTCAAAGCTTACACCCGGCTGGCGCTCATCGCCGGGGCCATCATCGCCCTCGACCAGTGGACTAAATCCCTCGTCCGCCAAAACATCCCCTTCGCCCAACAATGGCTGCCCGACTGGCTCGGCTGGCTCTCGCCTTACGCCCGTTTCGTCCACTGGTACAACGACGGGGCCGCCTTCGGCATGTTCCACGGGCAGGGCGTGGCCTGGGTCTTCGCCGGGCTGGCCGTCGTGGTCGCGGCCGTCATCGCCTTTTACTACCCCCAGATCGAATCCGGCCACTGGTGGATCAGCCTGGCCATGGGCATGCAAATGGCCGGGGCGCTCGGCAACCTGGTGGACCGCCTGACCCTCAACGGCAAAGTCACCGACTTCATCTCGGTGGGGAATTTCCCGGTCTTCAACGTGGCGGATGCCAGCATCACGGTCGGGACGGCCATCCTGCTGCTCGGATTCTGGTTAATGGAGCGGGCCGAAGCGCGCCGGGACCGGGAGCCTGCTCCCGCTATGGACGGCGATTCAGCCCCCGAAACCCTGTCCGAGGACGGAGACGCCTGAACGTGGGCGACCGCCTGGCCGATTTCCGCTACGACAAAGACTCCGAAGGCCGCCTCGACCATTTCCTGGTCGAGTGCCTGCCGGAGTTTTCGCGTTCGCGGCTGCAAGGCCTGGTCAAGGACGGTTTCGTCCGCGTGGACGGGGTAACGGCCAAAAAATCAGGGCAGATGATCGCCCCCGGGTCGCAGGTGCAGGTGCGCATCCCACCGCCCGCGCCGACCGACTTGATCCCTGAAAATATTCCCCTCGACGTTATTTTCGAGAATGGCGATTTACTGGTCATCAACAAACCCGCCGGGATGGTGGTCCACCCGGCCGCCGGGCACGAGTCCGGCACGCTGGTCCACGCCGTGCTGGGCTACGACGCTGGCCTGGAAGGCATCGGCGGCGAGGAACGCCCCGGCATCGTCCACCGCCTCGACAAGGAAACCTCCGGTCTCATTTTGGTTGCCAAAAATGAGCGCGCCCACCGCCATTTACAGGACCAGTTCCGGCTGCGCAAGGTCGAAAAAATCTACCTGGCCCTGGTAGACGGCGCGCCGCCGACCCCCTCAGGCCGGGTCGAAGCGCCGATCGGGCGCGACCCCTCCCACCGAAAGCAGATGGCCGTGCTCACGCCGGGCAAGGGCCGCGAGGCGGTCAGCGAATACCTCACGCTCGAAAGTTTCCCGCACCATACCCTGCTCGAATTCCACCCGCTCACCGGGCGCACGCACCAGATCCGCCTGCACTGCGCCTTCCTCGGCTGCCCGATCGTCGGCGACAGCATCTACGGGCGCAGGCATCCGACCGTTGACATTTCCCGCCATTTCCTGCACGCCCACCGGCTGACGATCCGTTTGCCGGGCGAAAAGTCCCCGCGCACGTTCGAGGCCCCGCTGCCGGGGGAGCTGGAGTCCGTGCTGGAACAGTTGAGGAGAGCTTAACGCGAATGTCGCGAATTGCGCCAATGACTCTACTGCAAAACCTTTGAGGCTCTTCCGTAACAAACGGGAAAGAGCCTAAACACAAAGTGACACGAAGGCTCTCAAAGGGAGAAAAGGCGCACTGTCGGACGCGTTTTCCTTTGTTGCCTTTGTGTTCCTTCGTGTTTTAAAGGTTTTCCGGTAAAACGGGAGAGCCGAAATTCTTTGCGCCCTTCGCGGTGAAAAAGGGCTTTGCAGAGAGTCGCCAATTATTTCAAAAAATTCGCGTCATTCGCTCATTGGCGCTATTTGCGTTAAAAATTCCTGCTTCTAACGGGATTTGTGGTTTTCGATTTGCACACACCCGGCTCTTGCGCAATTAGCGGGAAAGAACCTAAACACAAAGGGACACGAAGGCACTCAAAGGGAAAACGCCTTGATTTGATGGGTTCCTCCTTTGTAGACTTTGTGCTCCTTCGTGTTTTAGGGTTTTCCCAATGAAAACGAAAGAACCACAAAATCCAGCAGAATCAGAAAAATTCCCTGTAGGAGTGATTCCATGCAATACATAGACCTCCGTTCCGATACCGTGACCCAGCCCACGCCGGAGATGCGCGAGGCGATGGCCCAGGCCCCCGTCGGCGACGACGTGTACGGCGAAGACCCGACCGTCAACCGCTTGCAGGAGCTGGCCGCCTCGATGACCGGCAAGGAAGCCGGGCTGTTCGTGCCTTCGGGGACGATGGGCAACCTGTCGGCGATTTTGGCTCATTGCGGGCGCGGCGACGAAGTCATCATGGGCGCCCGCGCCCATACTTTCCTCTACGAAGGCGGCGGGATCTCTGCCCTGGGCGGCGTCCATTCGCGCCAGATACCCGAGCAGGCGGACGGTTCGCTGGCTTTCGAGGATCTGTCCGCCGCGGTCCGCTCGGACGATGCCCACCAGCCGCCGACGCGCCTGATCGAGATCGAGAACACCCACAACCGCTGCGGCGGCACCTACCAGACCCCGGAGTACATGCGCCGCTTGGGCGAGTTCGCCCACGAGCGCGGCATCCTCGTCCACCTGGACGGGGCGCGGGTCTTCAACGCCGCGGCCGCCCAGGGCGTGGACGTGAAGGAACTGGCCGGGCCGGTCGATTCGCTCACGTTTTGCCTGAGCAAAGGGCTGAGCGCGCCGGTTGGGTCGGTGGTGTGCGGGACGCGGGATTTCATCAAGCGGGCGCACCGCATCCGCAAGCAGGTGGGCGGCGGGATGCGTCAGGCCGGGATCCTGGCCGCAGCCGGGATCGTGGCGCTGGAGAAAATGGTATCCCGCCTGGGCGAGGACCACGCCCGGGCACGGAAGCTGGCCGCCGGTCTGCGCGAGGTCCGGGGGCTGAGGCTTGGGGAGGGGCATCCGGCTACGAACATGGTCTTCTTCGATCTGGCGGAGGAAATCCCGATGTCCGCCAAAGAGGTGGCCGAAAAAATGAAAGCCCGCGGCGTGCTGGTCGGGGTGACGGGGGCGCGGCGCTTCCGGCTCGTGACGCATTGCTGGATCGAGGATGCGGGGGTGGGGCAGGCGATAGCCGCCTTCAGGGATGTGCTGGCGGCCTGATCTCAGCAGTATTTCAGGTAGTTCCAGTGTGAGTCGTCTGGTTCGATCTGGTCGCGCCCGCGGGATTTGGCCGTGTAGAGGCGTTTGTCGGCCAGGTCAATCAGGCGGATGATCTCGTCGGCTTCGATGGGGAAGACCGCGATGCCCTGGCTGACCGTTGGGGATGGGACGGTTTCGCCCTGGATGCGGATCTGCATGTTGCGCATCGTTTCCCGGATGCGCAGGGCGACCTGCCGGGCCAGGTCGCCGGGGGTATCGGGCAGGCAAATGGCGAACTCCTCGCCGCCCCAGCGCCCGACCGAATCGGTGTTTTTGATGTGGCTGCGGATGGCCCGGGTCAGTTGGATGAGGACTTCGTCCCCGGCCAGGTGGCCGTAACTGTCGTTGTATTGCTTGAAGAAATCCACGTCCAGCATGATGAGGGAGAGGGGCGTTGCGTTGTCCAACGACTGGCGGGCGCTGTTTTCGAGGCGCTTCAGGAAGTAGCCGTGGTTGTAAACGCCGGTCAGGCTGTCGAGCTTGGATTGCTCCTCGACCGCCCGGTGGTGGATGACGTTGTGCAGGACCAGGGCGGCCTGCTGGGCCAGGTTTTCGAGCAGTTCCATGTCGGACCGGTCGAAGGCGTTGGGGCGGTAGGAGGCGACGGCCAGCACCCCGAGCACTTCCCCGGCCTGGAGCGGGACGCCCATCCAGGCCAGGCTGGTCTTGTCCTTGCCGATGATGACCCTTTCGACGCCTTCGAGGTCGAGGGGTTTGCGCAGGTCGGGCAGGAAGAGCGGGCGGTTGTTTTGCAGGACCCAGCCGGCGAGGCTGCCCCTGGCCGGGACGGTCACGTCGTAGAAGTATTCGCCGTCGTCGTAGAACAGGTCGAGTTTGACGAGGCCGCCTTCGAGGATGCCCACGTAATACGTGTCGGCCCGGATGGCGTTTTTGATGGCTTCGTTCAGGAGGGGGATGACCTGTTCGATGTCCAGGGAGGCGGAAATTTGCCGGGAAAACTCGTTGATGGTCTCCAGGCGGGAGATCTGGGTGAAACTGACCTGCTGCATTCGGAGGATCGTCTCGGCCGCGGCCGTAGACAGGATCGGCAGGCTGACCAGCCCGGCGACTTCGAAAATGGAATCCGTGAGGGACAGGTGGCTGGCGAGGTGGATGGCCGTCGAAACGATAACCACGATATAAGTCGGATAGCGGCCGTAGACGATTGCGGTGAGCATCACGATGATGACCAGCAATGGATAAGTGGCGGTATCGAAGGATTCGGGGAGCAATGAGACCAGCAGCCCCAGGCCGGTGCCGTTGATGACGGCAAGGACCCATTTGATCTTCCCCAGGGTGGTGGTATGCCAGAAAAAGTTGGAATACATAAGAGAAACGCTGGCGAACCCCCAAAAGAAAATGATGAGGAAAATGTTTTCAGGCAGGTCCCGGTATTGGTCGGATACCATGCTGGCCGTGACCAGGATGCCCAGGAGCATAAGGGTGGCGATCAGCATCGGGACCATCAGGGCGCGGCCGGTGGAGTTCGACAACTTTTGCGGGAGCGGGGGGATCGAGTTCATTGGATCAGGTCGTCGAACTCGCCTGAGCGGATCATCCCGGCCAGGGCGTTGACGATGCGGGGGTCGAACAAGACGCCGGACTCGGTGTGGATATAGTCCATGGCCTCCTCGACCGAGATTTGCTGGCGGTAGGGGCGGGTGCTGGTCAGGGCATCCAGGGCATCCACCACGGCGAAGATGCGGGCCAGCAAGGGGATCTGTTCACCTGCCAGCCCCTGCGGGTAGCCGCTGCCGTTCCAGCGTTCCTGGTGGTGGCGGATGATGGGGATGGTGTCTTCGAGGAAGGGGATGCCGGTGACGATCTGCGCCCCGATCTCAGGGTGTTTGCGCATCGTTTCCCACTCACGCTCGTCGAGGCTGCCGGGTTTGTTGAGGATGGCGTCTTCGATGCCGATCTTGCCGATGTCGTGCAGCAGGGAGCCGCGTTCCAGCACCTTGAGTTCGGCGGGCGAGAGGCCGAGTTTCTGCCCCAGGCGGGCGGCGGCCTTGCCGACCCTGTTGCTGTGGCCTTCGGTCTCCCGGTCGCGGGCGTCGAGGGCAGACATGAGGGCGCTCAGGGTCTGGTCGTAGGTGACTTCCAGTTCCTTGAAAGCGCGTTCCAACTCGCGGGCCTGGCGCTGCGATTCGATCAGCAGGCTGGCCCGTTCGAGGGCCACGGCCACCTGGTTTGCCATCGTCTGGAGTCCGGCGGCCTGGTGGGAGTTGTACCACAGGCTTTCTTCGATCTCGAACCACAGCGCGCCGTGTTTGCGGGAGGAGGTCAGCAGCGGGAGGCACACGTTCAGCAGGTCGTGGTCGCTGCCCAGAATGATGCGCTGGTTGGTATCCAGGGCCTGCTGGATGATGTGGATCGGGAGGGTGGGGTTGTTGTAGGTCCCATCGTCACTGACGCCGATGCAGGCTGCGATCTCGCCGTTATCATTGTACAGTACGATGCCAGTCTTGTGGGCCTGGATGATGCGGTGGGCGGTGGTGGCGATCACCTCGGCTTTTTCGCTCATCTTGTCCTTCTGGATCACATCGAAGCTGAGCTGGTAGAGCAGGGTGGCGGTGCTCATCGTTGTGCGCAGTTCGTTGTACAGCCAGGAGCTTTCCACGGCCGCGGCTGCCTGGGACGAGAGCAGGTTTGCCAGGGATTCGTCCCGCTCCGAGAAGAGCAGGCTGTTCTGTTTACCGAAAGCCAGGATGGCCCCGATGCTCATCCGGTGCAGGCGGATGGGGATGCCGATGAAACTTTGCAGGCGTTTGTGGTCCAGGGTCAGGCGAGATTGCTGGTCGTACTTGCGCACGTCCCGGACCCGGAAAACGTTCCCGGCGTTGAGGGCGGCCATGACCAGGGGATGGCTGTTGGGGTCTTCGCTGAGGGATTTCATCAGTTCGGGGGCGAACCCGGCCGAGGCGGTGCGGCTGAACTGGCCCTGCTGGTCGAGCAGCATGACGAAGACGAAGCGGGCTTCGAGGGTTTGCCGGGCGATGATGGCGATCTCCTTGATGGAGGCGTTCGGCTCCAGCATGGACGATAGTGACACCCCGGCCCGGATCAGTTCGGTCAGGCGGCGCTGGTAGCTGCCCTGTTCCCAGGCCCGCAGGACCTCTCCCGCGATGGCCTCGATGGTGGCGATGTCTATGCTGTTGAAGGCCATCGGGCGGTTGTCGTCCACCAGGAGCACCCCTTTCAGGTGTCCCTGGTGCAGGATGGGGGCGACGACCTCGGACAGGGTGTCCTGGTGTTCGAGCTGGAAGAAATCCGGGTCGAGGCGGGTATTGTTGGCGATCTGGGTCTTGCGCAGGCGCGAGGCCCGCCCGATGATGCCCGTGCTGGCCGACTGGCGATAACCGGGAGGCACGGCATAGACCCCCGGCCCGGCTGCCGCCAGGACGACCAGTTCCTTGCGTTCATATTCATACAGGAGGATGGCAGTCAGCGAACAATCGAAGGCGCGTTGCAGCACGTTGACGGCCAGTTGGGCGATGACCGGTTCGTCGTGCTGGTTGGAGAGCTGGTAGCGGAGTTCCTGCAGGAGGGTAAGCTGGGCGGTGCGGCGTTTTTCGATCTCCAACTGGGTGCTGCTGTGGCGCAGGCGGGCTTCGAGGACGTTTTGGGTGACTTCCCGGTCGTCCAGGTCCGGGAGGATCGGGCCGGTGACGATGCCGGCCGCGCCGTCCGGCGTTTGCGGGAGGGTGGGCTGGGTGAGGCTGATCCCCGGCAGGTTTTCGGTCACGTTTTTTTGGATGGTCAGGTTGATGATCCCGATCAGGTGGCCGACGGCGATGGTGAGGATGCTGACCAGGGCAAAGGCGACGTCCCGCTCCTGGTTTACGAAGCGGATGATCTGCGGGTCGTCGGTGAAGGCCTGGATGCTGTTCAATTGCACAGACACGAAGACGATGACGAGGGCGTAAACCATGCCGAGGATGGGGATCAATTGCCGGGCAACCGGGTGCGGCCTGGGCGGGATCAATTTTTCCCAGGGCAGGCGGTTGGCGAACAGGAAGCTGAGCACCAGGAATAGGGCCGGTAACACCACCGAGACCTGGAAATTGAAGGTGAAGACCAGCAGCCAGACCACCCAGGGCATGACGGTGGTCCTGGCCAGGTAAACGCTCGGGGCGGCTTTCGGCCAGATCAACGCGGCGCAGCCAGAAAGTCCGGTGAGGAGAAACAGAACCCCGGTGGGCCGGGATAACGCGTCCACCGGGTGGTAATTCCCCAGCAGGGAAGGCGGTTCCAGCATCAGCAATAATCCCACCGCCATGTTGGTGAAGCTCAAGGCCAGGGTGAGCGGCGAAACCGGGCGGGCGGGAAATTTTTCGGTTAATTTCAAGGAAACGGGGAAGGCGACCGCCAGGCTGGCCAGGGCCAGCCCTTCGACCGGCAGGGCGTTGGCGAAGTACAGGCCGGCCAGGACGCCGACAGCGACGGAGCGGAGGATGCCGACCAGGAGCCGCACGCGCCCGCCGATGCCGGTCATCAGGACGGTCAGGGAAAACAGGCTGGTCAGGAAAAAGCCGACCGCCAGGCCGGTGATCAGCGCCTGGAAATCCGGGCTTTTGAGCAGGGTCTGGCGGTTGGGGATCAACAATAAAGTATGCGCCGTCGAAATGAGCATCCCGGCTGTAATAAATTCTATGGTGTAGTAGAAACGTCGTGTCATGGGTGTATGGGGGTGAGGTAAGTGACAAAATTATACATGGTTTGGGTGGCGGGAAAACTTACAACTGGATACCAGCAGCCTGTAAAGTTTTTGCAAAGCTAAATTTGATATAATCACGCTGCTACCGGGCGGGGAACTGCCGGTTGGGGCGGTTGAGGCCCGCCGAAACAGCCGTCTTTTCATCTCTGGTATGGTTTTTATTGGCTTTCCGGGAACCGGCGTGATGGTTCCCAACGACCCCTTTCGATTTATCAAGGTGAATTATGCCAACTTATGTTACTTTGGAACAGGTTGATGATGTCGTCGTCGCGCTGCGCCGGCAGACCGGCCTCGAGCCGCGCGTGGCGATCATCCTCGGCTCGGGGCTGAACGGCCTGGCCGAGGCGGTCGAGGAGCCGGTTGCCATCCCTTACAGCCACCTGCCCCACTGGCCCGTTTCCACCGTCCAGGGGCACGCGGGGAGGCTGGTGCTGGGCAGGCTCGAAGGCCAGCCGGTCTTCGTCATGCAGGGCCGGGTGCATTTTTATGAAGGGTACAGCATGGCCCAGGTGACTTTCCCGGTGCGGGTGATGCAGCGCCTGGGGATCGAGATCCTGATCGTGACCAACGCGGCCGGGGCGGTCAACCCGGATTATGCTCCCGGAGACGTGATGCTGATCCTCGACCACCTGAATTTCGTCGGCATGGCCGGGTTCAACCCGTTGTTCGGTCCAAACCTGGACGAGTTCGGCCCGCGCTTCCCGGACATGAGCCGGGCTTACGACCGCCAGCTCCACGAGACGGCCCGCCGGGTCGCCTCGGATAATGGAATTTTACTCCACGAAGGCGTTTACGTCGGCCTGAGCGGCCCGTCTTTCGAGACCCCGGCCGACCTGCGCTTCCTGCGCAATGCCGGCGCGGACGCGGTCGGCATGTCCACCGTGCCCGAGGTGACGGTGGCCCGGCACGGCGGGACGCGGGTGCTCGGTTTTTCGGGCATCAGCAACAAGGCCAACCTCGACGATTCGACCGAGACCACCCACGAGGAAGTGCTCGAAGCGGGGAAGCTGCTCGTGCCCAAATTGGAAACCCTGGTGCGGGGTGTGTTGCGCCTCGTCTAGCAATGTCTGCTGAAATCATCCGCTCTCTCGCCAAATTCGAAATCGTCATTTACATCAGCCTGGCGGCGCTCATGCTTTACGCCCTGCGTAATTTGTGGCGCGCCTGGCGGGAGACGCGCGGCGCGGTCTTCGTGCTGGAACGCGAACTTGCCCTGCGCCGGCTGAGCGGCTCGATCACCGCGCTGGTCTTCCTGATCGCGCTGGCCTTCGTCGAGTTCGTGCTGGCGACTTTCATCGCCCCGGCCTTGCCGGCAGCCAGCCTGCTCCCCACCCCGACGGTGAACCTGCTGGTCGTCCCGACCGGGACGTTATCGCCCGAATTTGCCACCGCCATCGCCCAAACGGTCCAGGCCCCGTCTCTCGCGAGGACCAGCGGCTGCATCCCCGGCCAAATGGTGATCACCGCGCCCCAGGCGGGGGCAGAAGTCACAGGGCAGGTAGAACTGGTCGGGACGGTCAACGTCGCCAATTTCGGTTTCTATAAATATGAAGTGTCGCTCGAAGGCACCCAGGTCTGGTCCACGATCCGGGCCGAGCGGACCCTGAAAAATGACGAATCGCTCGGCGTTTGGGATACCACCGAACTCGCGCCGGGAGATTACCTGATCCGGCTGGTGGTGGTGGATAACGAGGGCATCAGCCTGGAACCCTGCATCGTGCCCGTCAAGGTGGTGAAATGATGTTGGAAGACCTGCAAATCCGTCCCGGGATCGCCACCGACCTGCCGCGCCTGATGGCGATGGACCATTCCTGCGCGAGCGAGTACGTCTGGCAGCTCGATTTCCAAAAGGATGCCGAGCAGGCCGCGGCCGTCTTCCGCACGGTGCGCCTGCCGCGAGAAGTGAACGTCCCCTACCCGCGCCGCACCGACACCCTGGCCGACCTGTGGCCCCACCAGCCGGGACTGGTGGCGGTGCTCCCCTCCGGCCCGGTGGGATACGTCCGAATGCTGGAGCAGGCCTCAGCCGGGACGGTGTGGGTCACGGATTGGGTCGTCCACCCCTCGCTGCGGAGGCAGGGCATCGGGTCCCGTTTGGTGCGGGCCGCCCAGGACTGGGCCTCGGAACGCGGGGCGCGGCGGATCATCCTCGAAATGCAGTCCAAGAATTATCCTGCCATTTGCCTGGCGCAGTCTATGGGCTACGATTTCTGCGGGTATAATGACCAGTACTACGCCACGCAAGATGTGACTTTATTTTTTGGACGGGCGTTGAAATAAGTGGAAGGCTTCGATGCTTAACGGTTGGCTGAACAGCTTACTGGCGGGGATACAAACGCTCAATCAAATCCTGACAGCGGGCATTGCCATCACCGCCTTCTCGCTGTTCCTTTACGCGTTATCCTTCAACCTGCGCGACCGTGTGGCGCGCTCGTTTGCTTTAATTCTACTTTGCGTGGTGGTGGTCTTCACCGCCGAGACGATGGGCAGCAACGACGCGCCGCAATGGACGGTGGACCTGTTCCTGCGCGTCCAGTGGATCGGGATCGTCTTCCTGCCGGCGGCCTACCTGCACCTCTCGGATGCCCTGCTGGTCACCGCCGGCCGGCCCTCGCGCGGACGCCGCCGCCTGGCTGTGCGGCTGATGTATGTGGTCTCTTCGGGATTCCTGGTGCTGCTCTCGCTGGGGTTTCTGCTCGGCCCGCTCGTCCCGGACGGGGAGCCTGCCCCGCACCTCCAGCGCACTTTCTGGACTGAATTATTCACCTTTTTCTACCTGGCCTCCATGCTCTGGGCCGGGATCAATTTCCTGCGGGCCTACCAGCGTATGCTCACCCGTTCGGGCCGCCGCCGGATGCTCTACCTGATGGCCGGGGCCACCGCGCCTGCGCTGGGTTCCTACCCCTTCCTGCTTTATGGCTCAGACATCTCGGCCCGCCACCCGTATATTTTCTGGACCTCGGTGCTGGCGATCAACTTCCTGGTCGGCGGACTGGTGGTGGTGATGGCCTACGCGGTCGCTTTCTTCGGCGTCTCGTGGCCGGACCGGGTGGTCAAATCCCGTTTGTTCAAGTGGATCATGCGCGGGCCTGTCACCGCTTCGCTGGCCCTGGGCATGATGACCATCGTCCGCCGCGCCGGCGAACTGTTCGGACTGCCCTATTCGGTGGCCGTCCCGGCGGTGATGGTCGGCACGGTGCTGTTGATGGAACACCTCATCACCCTGGCCGCGCCTCTGTGGGAACGCTGGCTGTTCTACGGCAGCGACCGGCGGCAATTGATGCTGCTCCAAAACGTCGAAGAACGCCTGCTCACCCAGACCGACCTGCGCCAATTCCTCGACGCCATCCTGGCCGCGGTGCGGGACCATTTGCAGTCTCCCTGCGCCTTCATCGCCGCCCTGGACGAGAGCGAGCTGTCCCTGATTCTGGTAGCCGGGAACCGCAGCCTGCTCCACCAGGAAAACCTGTCGGACGCCCTGGAAGTGATAGACCCTCTCAACGGGAAGGGCGAACAGGAATTCACCTGGGGCGATTTCTGGCTGCTGCCCTTGCGCGGCAAGCCCGACGGTCTCGACCGGGATGAAACCCCTCCGCTGCTGGGGCTGCTGGGCGTAGCCCGCCAGTCGGATCACGACCTGGACCGCGACCAGCGTTCCGCCCTGTGGCTGCTGGCAGACCGGGCCGCCCTGGCCCTGGAAGATCGCCTGGTGCAGCAAAACGTTTTCCGCTCGCTGGAGGACTTGCAGCCCCAGGCCGAGCTGCTCCAACGGATGCGCGCCGCCTCCCGCTACGATTCGCGCGCCAACCTGCTCGAAGAGACCCTGGCGGGCGACGTGACCATGGCCGATTGGGTCAAGGATGCCCTCAGCCATTACTGGGGCGGCCCGAAACTGACCAAAAGCCCGCTGATGAACCTGCGCATCGTCCGCAAGGTGGCGGACGAGTACGAGGGCAATATGCCCAACGCCCTGCGGGCCGTCCTGCGCCAGGCAGTGGAACACGTGCGCCCCGACGGGGAACGCCGTTTTACGACCGAATGGATCCTCTACAACATCCTGGAGTTGAAATTCATCCAGGGGCAAAAAGTGCGTGATGTCGCCACCCGCCTCGCCATGTCCGAAGCGGACCTGTACCGCAAACAACGGGTCGCGGTGGAAGCCGTTGCCAGGGCCATTCTCAATATGGAAGGCCAGGCGGAAGAAGAATTGGAAGGGAAGGAGGTCTTACAGTTTTAATGGTTGCCAATCAAAACTCGGAAAACCCCAATTTTAAAGCCGATGAAGGGTGGTGGGCATCGGTGCTGGCTGACGAGGAGCGTTATAGCAGCGCGCCTCCGGCCAAACCAGCCAGGCAGGCCAAACCACCGGAGAAGGTCAAGGAAGAGCAGCCGGCCAACCCGGATTGGGGCCAGGCCAAGCGCCTCTACCGCCAGGACGAGATCATCGCCATGCGGGTGGTCGGTTTCAACCGGGGCGGCCTGCTGGTGGAAGGCAACGACCTGCAAGGGTTCGTGCCTTTCTCCCACCTGGTGGACGTGGACGAAATCTCGGATAAGCGCCAGCGCGAACGCGTCCTGGGCGCTTACGTGGGCCGCACCTTGCAGCTCAAGGTGATCGAATGCGTGCCGGAGGACGGGCGGGTGGTCTTCTCTGAGCGGGCCGCCCTGGCCGGGGCCGGGCAGCGCGCCCGCCTTTTCTCCATGCTCCAGGCCGGGAACAAGGTCAACGGCGAAGTCACCAACATCACCGATTTCGGCGTCTTCGTGGACCTGGGCGGGGTCGAGGGCCTGATCCACATCTCCGAGCTGTCGTGGGGACGCGTGGCCCACCCGCGCCAGATCGTCTCGCTCGGCCAGAAGATCGAAGTGCAGGTGCTCGAAATCTCGCCCGAACGCTGCCGGGTGGCCCTCAGCCTGAAACGGCTCGAACCCAACCCCTGGGAAGACGCCGAATCCCGCTTCTCCGTGGACCAGGTCGTCCCGGCGGAGATCACGGCCATCATGTCTTACGGGGCGTTCGCCCGCCTCGAGAACGGGATCGAAGGCCTGGTCCACGCCTCCGAAATGCTGCTCAACCCCGGCATGACCGCCCGCGACTTCCTGAAAATCGGCCAGAGCGTACAGGTGCGCATCCTGCACGTGGATGCGTCCAGCCAGCGCCTCGGCCTGAGCATGAAGGTGGACGCCTGAACGGTAGCGCCTGATGCCTGGATCGAATCCGAACGCCCGCAGGAAAACGCCAATTCCCCGCGAGCCGCTCTACGAGCAGGGCGGCGACTGGCTGGACGGCGTAGCGCGCTTCTGGACGCGCTTCGGGCGTTTCGCGCGCGACGCGGGCGGGGTGCTCCTGCTGGCGGTGGCGTCCGTCTCGCTCCTGGCGCTGGCGGGCCTCACCAGCGGGACCCTGATGCGCCCCTGGGCCACGCTGCTCTGGCGTTACCTGGGTTACGGGGCCATCCTTTTCGTGCTGGGGGTCGGGATGGTCGGGCTGGTGGTCCTGCGCCGCGGCGAGGAACCCGTCCGCTGGGGACGCGTATTCGCCCTCGAGTTCGCAGCCTTCCTGACCCTGGGCCTGCTCACGCTGCTGGGAGATGGCAGCCTGCAACGCGCCCACGACGGCTACGACGGCGGCTACCTCGGCTGGGGCCTGGTCACGCTCTTCGACCGGACGATCGGCCGCCCCGCCGGGACGCTGGTCATCGGCCTGGGCTGGCTGCTGGCCGTCATGGCGGGATTCGGCCTGTGGTCCCGGCTCGAAGCGTGGCTGATGAAGGTCGCGGGCGAGGGCCAGCCCGTCGAAACGGTGGACGAAGCGGCGTATGAGTCGCCTGAATCCGAACCCGAAGAGATCATCGTGGAAGAAAAGCGCGGCCTGTTCGGGCGGGGAGCGAAAAAGAAAAAAGTGGAACTGCCGCCTGAATTCCGCAAGTCGCTCAAGGTGACGGAAAACCACGACCAGCGCCCGGCCCAGCCGTTGCCGCGCGGCGAGCGCCTGCCGCCCCTGAACCTGCTGCTCGGCGAGCAAAATTCCCGCCCCGACGAGCGGACGATCAACCAGACCGCCGGCTTGATCGAAAAGACCCTGGCCGAGTTCGGCATCCCGGCCCAGGTGATCGGCTTTAAAGTCGGCCCGACCGTAACCCAGTTTGCCGTGCAGCCGGGTTTCTTCGGCAAGAACGGCGACGAGGCTGAAGACGCCCAGCGGATGAAGGTGCGGGTGGCCCAGATCGCCAATTTGCAGCGTGACCTGGCCCTGGCGCTTTCAGCCCAGCGTTTGCGCATCGAAGCGCCCGTGCCGGGCAAGCCTTACGTGGGGATCGAAGTGCCGAATTCGCGCTCCTCGGTGGTGCGATTGCGGCCTATTCTGGAAACCGAAACCTTTTACAAGGTCAATGCGCCGCTGGCGATGGCCCTGGGGCGGGACGTGTCCGGCGCGCCGCTGGTGGCCGACCTGGCCCGGATGCCGCACGTGTTGATCGCCGGGGCGACCGGTTCGGGCAAGTCGGTCTGCATCACGGCCATTGCGGCCTGCCTGGCGATGAACAACGCCCCCGAAGACCTGCGCCTGGTGATGATCGACTCGAAGATGGTCGAGTTGATCCGTTTCAACGGCCTGCCGCACCTGTACGGCAAGGTCGAGACGGACATCCAGCGCATCCTGGGCGTGCTGCGCTGGGTGGTGGTGGAAATGGAACACCGTTACCGGCTGCTCGAAGCCGCCCGCTCGCGCGACCTGGACGCCTACAACGCCAAACAGCAGCGCCGCAAGGACGGCCAGCCGACCCTGCCGCGCATTGTGGTCATTATTGACGAACTGGCCGACCTGATGATGTCGGCCCCCGACCAGACCGAGCATACCCTGGTGCGCCTGGCGCAGATGGCCCGCGCCACCGGCATCCACCTGGTGGTGGCGACCCAGCGTCCCAGCACCGACGTGGTGACCGGGCTGATCAAGGCCAATTTCCCGGCCCGCATCGCGTTCGCGGTCGCCTCGGGCGTGGATTCCCGCGTCATCCTGGATACCCCCGGGGCGGAGACCCTGCTCGGCCGCGGCGACTTGCTATTCCTGCAGCCTGAAGTCGGCAGTCCGCTGCGGGCGCAGGGCGTGATGATCACCGACGGCGAGATCGAGAAGATCATCAACCATTGGCAAAGGATGACCACTCCCACGATCGTGCCGCCGCCCTGGGAAAAACTGCTGCAAGAAACTGGTGAAGACGAGGACGACTCGCTCGTGGAACAGGCCGTGGAAATCGTCCGCTCGGCGCAGCGGGCCAGCGCCTCCCTGCTCCAGCGGCGTCTGCGGATCGGGTATCCGCGGGCGGCGCGCCTGCTCGACCAGCTCGAAGATATGGGCGTGGTCGGTCCCTCGCAGGGCGGCGGGCGCGAACGGGAAGTGCTGGTCGAACCCGACGATGAATTCGATGATGTGGAAGGAAACTGACCGGTGCGAGAACAATCCCTGGAAATCAAACCAACCCTGACGGATCGGTTGAGACTCATGTTCAAAGGAGTCATCGAGCCGGTTGCGGGCTTTTTCAACCGGCTTGGCCTGCGCCCCAACACGATGACCCTGCTGGGGCTGGCCGGGAGCGCGGCTGGCGCGTATTTGTTGTCGCGCGGCCAGATCGTCCCCGGCGGCATCCTGCTGGCAATCGTCACGCCTTTCGACGCGCTGGACGGCACCATGGCCCGCCTGCGCGGCGAATCCAGCGACTGGGGCGCGTTCGTCGATTCGGTCACCGACCGCTATTCGGAATTGTTCGTGCTTGGCGGCTTGCTGTATCATTTCATCCAACACGACAACCACCTGGCTTCGATGCTCATCTACATCGCTGCGGGAGGGTCGCTCATGGTTTCCTATACCAAAGCCCGCGCCGATTCGCTCAACTATGAAGCCAAGATCGGGCTGCTGACCCGGGTCGAGCGTTACCTGGTCATCATCCCCTTATTGATCCTGAACCAGCCGGTGCTGCTTGCCTGGCTGGTGGCGATCTTCGCCAATTTCACGGCTTTCCAGCGCATCTTCTTCGTCCGCCGCCAGGCCCGGGCGAAGGTGAAGCAACTATAACAAGGAGAGAATTTTGCCAACCCCACCTCAAGGTTTTTACATCGGATCGTTCCTGGTCCATTACTACGGCATCATCCTGATGAGCGGCGCGGTCGCGGGAGCCTTCCTGGCCGCGCGCGAGGTCAAACGGCGCGGCCAGGACCCGGAACTGGTCTGGGACCTGCTCATCTGGCTGGTGATCGCCGGGGTGATCGGCGCCCGCCTGTGGCACGTCTTCACCCCGCCGCCCTCGGCCATCGCAGCCGGGATCACCACCAAATATTACCTGACCCACCCGCTCGACCTGATCAACGTCCGCTCCGGCGGGCTGGGCATCCCCGGCGCGGTCATCGGCGGCGCGATTGCGCTCTATTTCTACGCCCGCAAGCACAACCTGTCCTTCGCCGAGTGGGCCGACATTGCCGCGCCCAGCCTGGCGCTGGGACAGGCCATCGGGCGCTGGGGCAACTACTTCAACCAGGAACTCTACGGCGCTCGCACCGACCTGCCCTGGGCGGTTTACATCGAAGCCGAAGGGGATACCTTCCACCCGCTGTTCCTGTACGAATCGCTCTGGAACCTGGCCAATATGGTGCTCCTGCTCTGGCTCTCGCGCCGGCTTGAAGGCCGGCTCAAGACCGGCGACCTGTTCCTGGTTTACCTGATCACCTATCCCATCGGGCGCTTCCTGCTGGATTTCATGCGCCTCGACGCGGCCCTGGTCGGCGGGATCAACATCAACCAGAGTTTCATGGCAGTCATCGCGGTCTGCGCCGGGGCGGTCCTGTTCTGGCGGCATCGTCCCGGCCGGCCGTCGGGACTCTTGTCTGATTGACTTTTCGGCCCTCAGACCCTATTCTCGGAACATTATGATCCAGACTGAAGACCTCAGCAAACAATTCAACGATTTTTGGGCCGTGGACGGCGTCACCCTGGACGTCCAGCCCGGCAAGATCCTTGCCATCCTGGGCCAGAACGGGGCCGGGAAAACCACCACCGTGCGGATGCTGACCTCGATCCTCACCCCGACCCGTGGCCGGGCGCGCGTTAACGGATACGACGTCGTGGCCCAGGCCGACCAGGTGCGCGCCTCGGTCGGCGTGCTGACCGAACAGCACGGCCTGTACACCCGCATGACCGCCCTCGAATACATGGAATTCTTCGGGCAGGTCTACCGGCTGGACAAGCCCGCCCTCGCCCGCCGCAACACCCAACTCCTTGAATATTTCGGGCTGGCCGAAGCCGCCCGCCGCCGGATCGGCGAATATTCCAAGGGCATGCGCCAGAAACTGGCCCTGGCCCGGGCCCTGATCCACGAGCCGCCGGTGCTGCTGCTCGACGAGCCGACCTCGGCCATGGACCCCGAAAGCGCCCGCCTCGTCCGTGACGAGATCCTGCGCCTGCGCAGCTCCCGGCGGACGATCATCATCTGCACCCACAACCTGACCGAAGCCGAGGCCCTGGCCGACGAAATTGCCATCATCTATCGCGGGCGGATCTTATTGACAGGCACCATCCCCGAATTGAAAGCCTCCCTGCTCGGCCCGCCCGAATACGAAGTGACCCTCGCCAGCGATTGGTCCGAGCCGTCCCTGCCCCTGCCCGAAGGCGTGGACCTGCTGGAGCGCGGCGGCCGCTCGCTGCGCTTCCGGGTCCGTCAGCCGCTGGACTCCAATCCGAAGCTGGTGCAGGCCCTCACGTCCCGCGCCGCCCCGGTTGTGTCGGTGCAGGAGGTGCCGCGCAACCTGGAACAGGTCTATTTGCGGGTCATGACCCAGGCCCAGGAGGTCGGACATGCGTGAATATTGGCTGCCGATTTGGCTCGTGGCCTGGCGTGAACTGCGCGACCAGTTGCGCGATTGGCGCATCCTGTTCCCGCTGATCGTGCTGACCCTCTTCTTCCCCTTCCTGATGCTCGCCGGGACCCAGCAGGCCGTGGAAACGGTCAACCAGTACGGCGCCAACCTGGTCGCCGACCGGATGGCCCCCTTCTTCCTGATGGTGGTGGGCTTCTTCCCGGTGACGATCTCGCTGGTGGTGGCGCTGGAGTCGTTCGTGGGCGAGAAGGAGCGCGGCACCATCGAGCCGCTGCTCAGCAGCCCGCTGCACGACTGGCAGATGTACCTCGGCAAACTGTTGACCAGCATCACCGTCCCGCTGGCGGCCAGCTACATTGACATCGGCTTCTACCTTATCCTGCTCTACTTCCAGGGGATCGCCCTGCCGGGCGTCTGGCTCATCCTGCAAATGCTGGTCCTGACCTTCGCCCACGCGGTCTTGATGGTCAGCGCCTCGATCCTGATCTCCACCCAGTCCACCTCGGTGAGGGCGGCCAACCTGCTGGCGTCGTTCATCATCATCCCGGTGGCGCTGCTGATCCAGGGGGAGACGACGATGATCTTCTGGGGCAATAACCTGATCCTCTGGCTGGCTGTGATGGCGGTGCTGATCATGACCGGCCTGCTGATGCGGGTGGGGTTGGCCCACTTCCGCCGTGAGGCGCTGATCGGCCGTGAACTGGATACGATCAATTTCCGTTGGGCCTGGCAGACGTTCAAGCGGGCCTTCGTGGGCAAAGCCACCTCGTTCTGGTCGTGGTATGGCGTGGAGATCCCGCGCACCCTGGCTTTGATGCGCACCCCGATCCTCATCCTGGTGCTCCTGGCGTTCCTGGGCATCGGGGCGGGATACGTCTCGACGGACCTGTATTCGGAGGAGATCCGCTTCCTGATTGACAGGAACGTCGGCGAGGACGGGGACGCGCGCGAAGTGATCGCCACTGCCCTCGAATCCCAGGACCTTGTGCCGACGAACGGCATTACTTTCGAGTATATTTTCATGCACAACGTCCAGGCTGTGGCATTGATGGCCTTCTTCGGCTTTTTCTCCTTCAGCGTGCTGGGGACGATCATCTTCATTCTCAATATGGGCATCATTGGCGCGGTGGCTTCGGTGGCAGGCCTGCTGGGGCTGCCGCCCGGCCTGCTGCTCCTGGTGGGCGTGATGCCGCACGGCATTTTCGAGCTGCCGGCCATCCTGATCGCCTGTGCGGTCGTGTTCTACATCGGCGCGTTGCTGGTCACTCCCGATGGCTACCGTTCGCTTGGGGAGGTGCTGCTCGAATCCCTGGCGGTGTGGGCGAAAGTGACGGTCGGGGTGGTCATCCCGCTTTTGGTCATCGCAGCCCTGATCGAGACCAACGTCACCCCAATTTTGTTGACCAGTTTCCTGACCCTGTAAGCCAATGGCAAAACTCATCATCCTCGGCTCTTCGAACGCCATCCCAAGCAGGCACCACGAGAACACCCACATGGTCATCGTGGGAGAGCGGCGGGTCGTCCTGGTGGACTGCGTCGGCAACCCGATCGTGCGCCTCGAACAGGCCGCGGTGGATTTGAACTCGATCACCGACCTGGTCATCACTCACTTCCACCCGGACCATGTATCCGGGGTGCCGCTGCTGTTGATGGATATGTGGCTGATGGGCCGCCGGGACAGGCTCAACGTTTATGGTTTGCACCACACCCTCGACCGGGTCGAGGGGTTGATGAACTCTTACGATTGGGGGCAGTGGCCCGGATTCTTCCCGGTGGCTTTCCATCGCCTGCCGGCCAGCGAGATGACCCCCGTGATGGAGTCTGCGGAATTCCGCATTTTTGCCTCCCCGGTGCGGCATCTCATCCCGACCATCGGGCTGCGTTTCGAGTTCAAGACCTCCGACAAGGTGCTGGCTTACTCGTGCGATACCGAACCCTGCGCCCAGGTCGTCCGCCTGGCTGCGGGGGCGGATGTGCTCATCCACGAATCGGCCGGTGAAGCGCGGGGACATTCGTCCGCGGCCCAGGCGGGGGAGATCGCCCGTCAGGCCGAGGTCGGCGCGCTGTACCTGATCCACTACCCGACCGGGGCCTTTGCCGCAGACGGGAACCTGACTGCGGAAGCCGGTCAACGCTTTCCCGGCCCGGTGGGACTGGCAACGGATTTCATGAAATTGGATTTTTAGACCCGGTGCGCTCCACCCGGCCTGCATCCCAGCCTGTGACGTCAGGCAATGATTCAGTTCTCCTTTCTGCCGTGATGCAACTGCCCGGATTTGTTCCGGGCAGTCGTATTTAAATGGCTCTTCAGGATCAAGTGGGGTGGAAACCCGTTTTACCACAGAGCGCACTCAGAGCACCGAGATTTTAAAAGGCGGCTCTCCCGTTTTTGACGGGAAAAACCTTTTGAAACGCGAAGGAACACAACACCTGCCCTCCCGCTCCGCTCCGCTACGGGGACTATCGTGGCGGGCGGTGCCAGGGAGTCAACGAAGGAAAATCTTTACGGCAAGGCGCTTTTTTCCCTTTGAGAGCCTTCGTGTGACTTTGTGTTTAGGCTCGTTCCCGCTGATTTCGGAAGAGCCAATTTGGGAGGATATGCGGAAGGGGGAGTGGGCATGTGTTATACTTATTGCCGTAAAAGTATAACAAGGAGTTTCCGATGGTAACTTTGACGATTTCCAACAAGGGCTGGGTGGTCATCCCGGCCGAATTGCGGAAAAAATACAATCTCACGCCAGGCACCGAAGTGGTCATTGTGGATTACGGCGGCGTGCTGTCCATCCTGCCCGCGTTCAAAGATCCGATCAAACAAGGCCGCGGGCTGCTCAAAGGCCTCCCTTCGCTGACAGAGGATTTGCTGAAAGAGCGCGCCGAAGAAAAGGCGCGAGAAGAAGCAAAGATCGAGCGGCTTAATGGCTGACACCCCCGTCTATGTGTTGGATACGTTTGCGCTGCTGGCATATCTGCGAGATGAGCCGTCTGCTGATCGCATCGAAAAAGCGTTGGCCGATGCGAAAGAAGGAAAAAACCGTCTGCTGCTTTCCATCATCAACCTTGGCGAGATACTTTATATCGTCGAGCGCAGAGGCGGGGTAGCAAAAGTGCAGGACACCCTCGCCTTGATCCGCCAACTCCCCATCGAAATCCTGGCTGCCGATGAACGGTCCGTGTTCGATGCCGCGCACGTCAAAGCCAGCCACGCCCTGTCCTATGCCAACGCGTTCGCGGTGGCCGCCGCTGTGCAGGAAGGCGCAGTCATCCTGACCGGCGATCCCGAATTCGCAAGCGTGGAATCCATCGCCAACGTATAATGGCTGGCAAGAACAACCTGAAACCCCCTCCCACTTGCGGGTATAATTGCCCCCGGAGGCATTACTGAATGGAAATTACCTGGTACGGACATTCGTGTTTTCGACTCACAGAACGCGGCATGGCCAGCGTGGTCACGGACCCGTTCGACCATGCGACGATTGGTTACGAAGCCCTCAAGCTCAAGGCCGACATCGTCAGCGTCAGCCACGAGGCTTCGGGGCATAATTACCTCAACGGGGTCAAGGGCTACTCGCACGTGGTTGACGGCCCCGGCGAATACGAGATCGGCGGCGTCTTCGTCACCGGCGTGCAGACCGACGGCATCGGCAAAAAGAAGGACGACCAGCCGCGCAACACCCTTTACGTGTTCGATTACGACGGCCTGAATATCGCCCACCTGGGCGACCTGCGCGAGGTCCCCTCACGGAGCGAGATCGAAGCCCTGGGGAACGTGAACGTGGCCCTGGTCCCGGTGGGGGGCGGCGGGGGACTGAACGCGGCCAAAGCCGCCGAAGTCATCAGCCTGCTGGAGCCGAACATCGTCATCCCGATGCACTTCGCTACCCCGGCGGCCAAAGTCCCGCTCGACAGTCTCGACAAATTCCTGAAAGAGATGGGCCTGAGCAGCCACGAAACCCTGCCTTCGCTCAAGATCACCCGCGCCGGCCTGCCCGAAGAGACCAAAGTCATGGTGTTGGATTACCAGCGCGGTTAGGAGCGCCATGCACGAACCAGCCAAAGTTAAAATCTTGATGACCTGGGACATCTCGCCCGACCACGAACAGGAATATTTCGAGTTCGTCATCGGCGAGTTCGTCCCCGGGGTGCAGCGGCTGGGGCTTCAGCCGGTGGAGGCCTGGGCCACGATCTACGGCAATTACCCGCAAATCCAGGTGGGCCTGCTCGCCCCCGACGCGGCTTCCGCCCGCCGGATCATGAACTCGCCGGACTGGAGCAACATCAGCGAACGGCTGTTCCAGTTCATCAAGAATTTCGGCTATAAGGTCGTCCCCGTGCGCGGCGGCTTCCAGTTTTAACCATTTCACCACGAAGGCACGAAGAACACAAAGTTTTGCTTTGTGGACACAAAGAGTCTCTTTGTGTCCTTTGTGACTTTGTGGTGGACTTTATCCCCGGAAAGAGATAAATGCCTTCGTTCGTCCCCGGACTTCTGGCCTGGTTCCGCCAAAACGGCCGGATCCTGCCCTGGCGCGGCCACCCCGATCCCTACGCCGTGTGGGTCTCGGAGATCATGCTCCAGCAGACCCAGGTCGAAACGGTGATCCCCTACTTCGAAAAATGGATGCGTCTCTTCCCGTCGGTGACGGTGTTGGCTGCCGCGCCGGAACAGGCCGTGCTCAACGCCTGGGAGGGATTGGGTTATTACAGCCGGGCGCGCAACCTGCACAAGGCCGCCAGGATCGTCGTCGCTGAGTACGGCGGGGAGCTGCCTGCGGAAGTCGAGTCCCTGCGCCGCCTGCCGGGGATCGGGCGTTATACCGCCGGGGCGATCGCTTCACTTTGTTATGGCCGTGACGAACCCGCCCTGGACGGCAACCTGAAGCGCGTCCTGGCCCGTCTTTTCGACGTGACCGGGCCGGTCAACTCACCTGTGGGGGAGAAGCGCCTGTGGGAACTGGCCGCCGAAAACCTCCCGCCCGGACAGGCCGGCGACTACAACCAGGCGTTGATGGACCTGGGCGCGCTCGTCTGCACCCCGCGTAACCCGGACTGCGCTGCCTGTCCCGTGTCGGGGTTTTGCCGGGCCTATCGAAACGGGACCCAGGCCGAACGTCCGGTGAGGGCCGCCCGCCCGCCGCAGCCGCATTACGTCGTCAGCGCGGCGGTCATCCGCAGGGACGGGAAAATCCTGCTGGCCCAGCGTCCACAAAACGGGCTGCTGGGCGGGTTGTGGGAGTTCCCCGGCGGGAAGCAGGAGCCGGGCGAGAGCCTGCCGGACTGCCTGAAACGGGAGATCCAGGAGGAGCTTGGGACGGAGATCGAGGTGGGGGAGTTCGTGGGCGAGTTCCGCCACGCTTATACCCATTTCAAGATCACCCTGCACGCTTTCGAGTGCCGCCTGCTCGACGGCGAACCGCGCCCGGTCGAAGCGCAGGCAGTCTATTGGGCTGGGATGGACGAGTTGGGGGATTTCCCAATGGGCAAAGTAGACCGCCAAATTGCGCTACAATTGACCATGGAGAAGTGAATATACATCATTCGTTGGTCGAGTAGGTGGCGGGTTTTGATATGTTCTCGAAGAATACCTCAACCACCGCCACCGTATCGAGACCAACGGTGAGTAAAAAATATCTGGAATTGTGGTCTCGATATGCCCTCAAAGACCATTCGGGCTACTCGACCACCAACAATAAACAATGTCCGAACCCGATTATGCCCTCGAACGCAGGCAGATGGTGGCCGAGCAGATCGCCCGGCGCGGCCTGACCGACCCGCGCCTGTTGGCCGCCATTGAAGCCGTGCCGCGCCACCGCTTCGTGGACGCGGCCAACCGGCTTTGGGCGTATGCCGACAACCCGCTGCCCATCGGCCACGGGCAGACGATCTCGCAGCCGTACATCGTGGCCCTGATGATCAACCTGCTGCGCCTGCGCGGAGACGAGCGGGTGCTCGAAGTCGGCACCGGTTCCGGCTACCAGGCGGCGATCCTGGCCCATCTGGCGGCGGAGGTCCACACGGTCGAATTCGTGCCCGAGCTGGCCGAATCGGCCCGGCGCATGTTCGAGGAACTTGGCCTGGAGAACGTTTCCTGCCACGTCGGGGACGGTTCGCTGGGCTGGAAGGAGGCCGCTCCCTACGACGCGGTCATCGTGGCCGCAGCCGCGCCGGGGGCGCCGCGCCCGCTTTTAGGACAGTTGGCCGAGGGCGGGCGGCTGGTCATCCCGGTGGGCGGGCGCGGTTATCAGGAGCTGGAGACCTGGCACCGGCGCGGGGATGATTTTTCGATGGAGAAAGGGATCGGCGTGGCGTTCGTCCCGCTGCTGGGAGAACATGGCTGGAAATCCGGTTTTTAAGCGCAAAGTTTACGCCTACGTCACCCACCGGGGACGGCTGCTCGTCTTCCGCCACGTCCACGAACCGGGAGCCGGCCTCCAGGTCCCGGGCGGGACGGTGGAGGACGGCGAGGGTTTCGAGGCGGCTGTCCGCCGGGAGGCGTTCGAGGAGACCGGCCTGCCCGGCCTGGAACTGGTCCGTTTCCTGGGCGAGGAAGTGCGGGATTGGTCGGAGATCGGCATCCCGGCGGTGCATTACCGCAAATTCTTCCACCTGCGCTGCACCCAAACGCCGCCGGAGACCTGGCGTCACACCGAAACCCTCACATCGGACGGCAGCGGTCCGCACCTGTTCGAATTCTTCTGGGCAGATCTGCCCGACGGCGTGCCGGAATTATTGACCGGCCACGGTATTTTCCTGACTGAGTTGCTTCAAGGAGATGACAATGCCTGGCGTGATTGACCCCGAAACCATGAACGTGGACGACCTGCCCGGGATCTGGTCCCCGGTGCAGTGGGAGTTGACCGAGGAAGAACGCATCCGGGAGATCGAGGAACAGGCCCGGGCCAGCCTGCTCTGGGCGGTGGACGCGCCGGAGGCGATCCTGCGCCTGCTGCTGAATGAGACCGGGATCGAGCGCCTGTTCGCCGCGCCGGACGGCTTCGACACCGAGGCTCAGGGCGAGTGGGACGAGTCGCTGGTCACGTTCGGCTTCCGGCGCGGCATCAAGCTGGACCGGCTGACGCGGGACCGCGAGTATCTCGAAGCGGTCTACAACTTTGGGGAGCTGGGCTATTGGGCGGTCGAGGTCACGCCGGAAAGGGTGGTGATCGAGAGGGTGTGAAAAATGAACAGCCTTGCGAAGGGCTGTCCTGAGGGGAAAGCTTGAAGGATCGAGCTTCGCAAGGCTATTCATAACTGTAAATTGGGGGAATTGCTCTCAAAATTCTTGCCTGCGTGTAGGGAATTCTGGTAAAATAGGACTTAAGTCCTATTCTGAAATATTGCTCTTGGTGGGTTATGGCTAAGAAACATTCACCCCAATCACGCGAAAAACAGAATCCTGCAATCATTATCGCCTATATTGGCTTAGCAGGAACGATAGTTACCGCTTTATGCACATTATTTACTCCATTTGGACAAGAATTGGCAAAAAGTATATTTGCTAATACCCCGACCCCAACGTTCACTGCATCTCCCACCCCAGCTGAAACAGTTGTTCCCACATCCTTGTTCACACCAATACCCACCACGACTTTCCCTATTTTTCCAACTGTAACCATCGTTCAATCCCTTACACCAACAGAGACCCCGACGCCTGTTCCAACTTCTACTCCCCGAACACTGCTTCCTGGCGAAGATTGGCTTTACGGGTGCGTCAGTAAAGCGTGGGTAATTTATCCGGCTTCGGCTGCCACTGCAATTGACGAAGGCAATTGCTATCAAGAACCGATCGCACTGACAGGCTCATACTTTGTCAGTGGACAACAATTGTCCATGTTGATGAGCGGCCCGGTCCGCTCGGCTGAAACTTTTGGCCTGTTTACCCCATTACCCACATCTGGCAAAGTCGAATTGACCATTGACCTGGATGAACTCGAAAACGGCGAGATTTGGGCGGGGATATTTTCCGAGCCTGATCCCAATTCGTCTGGGTTGATGCTGCTCATACCTCCCGGAAATATCAGGAATAGCGTCTTTTCGTTACGGGAGATGCCCTCAGGATTCCAAAAATATATTACCGGCCCATACTATACAGATTATGGCATCTACAACTTGAGATTTTTCTATTCGGCAGGTTCATTGAGTTTCGGCGTAAATTTTCGCAATTACGCCGAACAATATCCGCTCGCATTTTCAGAAAAGTGGCTTTTCATTGGTTATCGGGCCAAAACTGGCAATAATGACATCGAGGCAAGTTTCAGCGACTTGATCATCCAAAGCGACGATTAAACGCATAACAGCAGAAATAGACTTCGGAAGTCCCGGAAGACTTCCGAAGCCTTCTGAATTTCACGCCCGGCTCATGGTCACAAAGACCATCGGCCGGCGTTTGGTTTCGTTGTAGAGCAGCGACCGGACGGTGTTGACCAGCGTTTTCTCGTCGTCCAGGCCGCCGCCGTTGACGATGTCGGCCACTTTCTTTTTGACCAGCGGGATGACCGCTTCGGCGTCTTCGGGGGAGATGAAACCCCAGGTGATGACTTCGGGGTCGTGCAGCAGCCGCCCGGAGAATTTGTCCAGGCTGATGTCTATCACGACGATCCCGCTGCGGGCCAGGCGCTCGCGCTCGCGCATCACGTCGGCGTCGGCTTCGCCGATGCTGCCGCCCTCGACGAAGATGTACCCGCCGGGGATGCGTTCGCCCAGGTTGATGCCGTCGTTCTGCAATTCCACCACCTGTCCGTTTTCGACCACGACGATATTTTCCATCGGGATGCCGACCGAATGGGCCAGTTCGGCGTGGCGCTTCAACTGGCGCAGTTCGCCGTGGATGGGCATGAAGTATTTGGGCCGCACCAGGTTGAGCATCAGTTTTTGTTCCTCCTGGCTGGCGTGGCCGGAGACATGCACCGGCAGGTAGGAATCGTTGATCACGTTGGCCCCGCGCCGGATCATCCGGTTGATGGTCTTGCTGACGTTTTCCTCGTTGCCGGGGATGGGATGGGACGACAGCACCACCGTGTCACCGGCCTGCAGATCGAACTGGCGGTTGGTCCCGGCGGAAAGCCGCCCAATGATGGACGATGGCTCGCCCTGCGACCCGGTACACATCAACACCACGTCTTTGGGCTTCAGGTTTAGGGCCTGGTCAATCGTGACCAGGGTGTCGTCCGGCACTTTGAGGTAGCCGAGCTTGCGGGCCATTTTGGCGTTGTCCACCATGCTGGTGCCGGCGAAGGCCAGTTTGCGCCCGTGCTTGACGGCGGCGTCGGAGACCTGCTGCATCCGGGAGATGAGGGAGGCGAACGAGGCGATGATGATCCGCCCCGGGGCGGTGTCGAAGACCTGGTCGAAGGCCGGGCCGATCACCTTCTCGGACGGGGTCCAGCCGGGGCGTTCGGCGTTGGTCGAATCGGACAGGAGCAGGGTCACGCCGCGCCGCGAAAATTCGGCCAGCTTGGCGTAATCCGTCGGCCAGCCGTCCACGGGCGTGTGGTCGAATTTGTAGTCGCTGGTGTGGATGATCAGCCCGGCCGGGGTGGTGATCCCCAGCCCCACACCGTCGGGGACGGAGTGGCAAACGTGGAAGAATTCCACCTGGAATTTGCCGATCTGCACCATGTCGCCGGCCTGGACGGTTCGCAGGTCCGCTTTGCTCGCCAGGCCGTTGCGCGCCAGTTTGACCTCGATCAGGCCCCGGGTCAGGGGTGTGGCGAAGACGGGAGCCGGCGCGGCGTTCAGGACGTGTTGCAGCGCCCCGATGTGGTCCTCGTGGCCGTGGGTGATAACGATCCCGCGCACCTTGTGGGATTTGTCGCGCAGGTAGTCGAAATCCGGGATGATGTAGTCAATCCCCAGCATGTCGTTTTCGGGGAACATCAGGCCCGCGTCCACGACGAGGATATCGTCGCCGTACTCGTAAACCATCATGTTCTTGCCGACTTCCCCCAGGCCCCCGATGGGGATGATACGCAATTTTTTTTCTTTAGTCATTGTTTCTCCAAATTAATAGAATGAGTTCAAGGAGTTGGATTTTTCCATTTCCTTGTCGAGGTTGTGGCAGTTGTGATTCGCAAAACACAAAAACGCCCCTGCTTGAGGGGCCGTGCAGACCGGTATCGGGTGTTGCACAAACAAAAACTGTCTCTTGAGACAGTAAAAGTCATACCAAAAAGCCGGTGGGAGTATAGCAGGCGGACGGGGATTTGTCAAAGCCAATCGGCAGGTTCGTGTAATCCCCCATGCGAACTACTTGCGGCTGCGTTGCTGGCGCAGCCGGTCGAGCGCGGTGTCGAACTTCAATTGCAGGGCCTGGATCTGCTTGTTCACACTCGCCTTTTCGAGCGGGTCGGTCGTGGAAGCGGCCTTTTCCTTGAACGCCGCGATCTCTTGCAGGATTTCCACTTCGGCCGGCAGCACGTCTGCGCCTTTGAGCAGGGCGTAGGCCACGCGCAGGTCTTCGGGCGTGTCGAAATAGGCCGACAGGTCGAGCGGCTTGCCCTTGCCGGGCAGGTCGTCGAACTCGCCGCGTTCCATCGCCTCGCGGATGATGGTTTCGATGCCTTTGTCCGTTGTCACGCCGTCTCACTCTCCGAAGAGCAGCTTGCTCCATTCGTGGCGCATCCCGATGATGCTGCCCACGATCATCGCCAGCCCCATGCCGATCAGTCCGAAATAGCCTGGCACGGTTTCGATCAATAACATCAAGATGTTGGCGCTCATGCCGGTCAATGCGCCCTCGGCGAGCAGGAGGCTGGCATAGTTGTTCAGCTCCACGATGCTCCAGGCGATCGCGCCCACCCCACCGATGAAGGTGAACAGGGCCGCACCCAGCATCATCGGGAACTGGCGCTTGGTGATCTCCTGGGCCTGCTCGGTCTTGACGTAGAACACCATCGAGTAAGCCTCGTCCCAGCGCAGGCCGTATTTTTCGCACAGGGAATAGGTGATCTGGTCCGGGGTGGCGTGGGCGCTCAGGCGGTCGAGAATGTATTTGGCAATTTTCGGGTCAACCATGCCGCAATTATAGATGAAAACCGGCCAATCCCGCCCCCGCCGGTTGCAAAAAGGGCTTACAGCTATGTAATTTCAGCAGTAATGCGTTATTGGTTCTTTGGGAATCTCCGTGATAAATCAGCATATCTGGCGGTGAGACGTAGAGCAAATTGCCAATTTGCTCTACTGAGGGCAAGGCGACATAAATTCAGCCGCCAGGGTGATGGACAGGAGGCCTGCCTGGGGTACAATTCCCGTTTGATCATCCCGACTCACCCTGGAGGCTTTATGGCTCGCAGATCGTTCTGGACCCTAATCCTGTTCGCGTTATTGACAGGTTGCGCCACCCCCGCGCCGGCCGCGACGCCCACCCCCGCGCCCCTGCCGACTGAACCGCCGCCCTCACCAACCCTCCAGCCGACGGCCACGGACGCGCCTCCCACGTTTACGCTTGAACCGTCACCCACTGTCACCCTGACCCCGCTGCCACCGACCGGAATCTCCACCCCCAGCCTGACGCCCACCTCGACGCTCAACATCTTCTACGGCAGTTCGGATTACAACAAGCGCGATGACTGGGCCACCCTGAAACTGGAGAACAACTCCGGGCAGGAGGTGAAAGTCAAGATCGGCGGCCCAAATTTTTATACCTACATCACCTTCAAAATAGACACGATCATTGAAGTACCCTGGGGCGCTTTCTGGTACGAAGCCTATATCGGCAAGAACGGCCCGTTCAGCGGCGGGTTCTCGATCACCAACAGCGACAAGCACGTCCTGGTCTTCGAAAATAACAAAATCCGCTTCCTGGTGCCGTGACAAAAAGGAGTTGAAATGACACAATTGCTTTACCAGACCGACAGTTACATCAAGGAATTCGAAGCCGCCGTGACCGCAGTGGAGGCCGGATCCCGGGCCGTGACTCTCGACCGGACGGCGTTCTATCCCGGCGGGGGTGGGCAGCCGAACGACCTGGGCGAGTTGACGATTGACGGCGTGACCTACCCGGTGGTCAACCTCAAAAAGCAGGGCGCGGATGTGTTGCACTTCCTCGGCGGAGAGTCTATGCTTCCCGTAGTAACGGCTTCAGCCGTTGGAAAGCTCGACTGGGACCGCCGCTACAAGTTGATGCGCACCCACACGGCCCTGCACGTCCTGTGCGGGACGGTCTTCCGGGATTACGGCGCGCTGGTGACGGGCGGGAATATGGAGCCGCTGCAAGGCCGGATGGATTTCGAATTCGAGACGCTGCGGGCCGAACTGGTGGGAGAGATCGAGGCCGCAGTCAATCGCGAAGCGGAAGCCGGCCGCGAGGTCCGGGTGAAGATCCTGCCGCGTGAGCAGGCTTTCCAGATCCCGGACCTGATCCGCACCAAGATCAATCTCCTCCCCGAAGGGATCCTCGAAGTCCGCACGGTGGAGATCGTGGGCCTCGACCTGCAAGCCGACGGCGGGACGCACGTCGGGAATACCTCCGAGATCGGACGGATCAAGGTGGTGGATTACAAGAGCAAGGGCGCGATCAACAAACGCATCTATATCGAGGTTATGTAATCGGAATTGTGATGTAAAATAATCCAACTTTCAACCAACCCCCGGAGGAAACATGTTCAAGAAATACCCAATTTTCATGGCGGTTGCGGCGCTCCTGGTGGCGGGCTTGGCCTGTAACGCGGTCCTGCCTTCGACGCCCGGCCCGACGAGCATCTCGAACGCCCGCACGGCCTTCGACCAGGACGGCAACAGTCCGACCACGACCTTCGCGCCGTCTGACGATTTCTACATCGTCTTCGACCTGAACGACGGCAAGTTGAGCGACTCGATTGATGCCAAATGGTACGGCGCGGAGAACGAAGGCGACGCCCCGAATTTTATGTTCTATGAACAGAATTATTCGCTCGACCAGGAAGTGTCATCGGTGCAGACCGTATACTTCCAGATCTACAACACGGAGGGCGACTGGCCGGTGGGGCCTTACAAGGTGGAACTCTACCTGAACGGCCTGCTGGCTCAAACGGTCAATTTCGAGGTCCGCTAACCAGCGGATGGGATGCCTGGCCGCCGTCGAGAGTTGACGGCGGTTTTTGTTGAGCCGCGGCGGCAGGAACATAAGCGAACTTCGGAAGTCTGCTGGAAGACCCCTCGACCGCAATGCCGTAATGCAGACTTCCGAAGTTTAATGGACTACTCTGTACGGATTTTCCCCATGCGATTCAAAGCCGACCTGACACTGTTCTTTGTAGCCCTTATCTGGGGCAGCGCTTTCGTGGCCCAGCGCCTGGCCGGGATGGCCGGGGGTGTTTTCCTGTTCAACGGGGCGCGCTTCCTGCTGGCCGTAGCCGTCCTGCTGCCTTTCGTCCGTTTCAGGGAGCGGCCGGGGCACGGCTTTTTCGCATGGGCCTTCATCGCCGGGGTGGTCATGTTCGCCGGGACGGCCTTCCAGCAGGCCGGGCTGGCTTACACGACTGCCGGGAACGCCGGGTTCCTGACCAGCCTGTACGTGGTGATCGTCCCGTTCGTGCTGCTGGCGGGATGGGGCGAGAAGCCGCGCCTGCTGTCCATCGGCGCGGTCGTCCTGGCTGCGGCCGGGGCCTTCCTGCTCAGCACGGGCGGGACCTTCCGCCTGATGCGGGGCGACGCGCTCGAACTGGCCGGGGCCGTGTTCTGGGCGCTGCACGTCGTTTCGCTGGGCAAGTTTGCCTCGCGTTTCGATCCGCTGGCTTTTTCGCTTGGGCAATTCCTGGTCTGCGGGCTGCTCAGCCTGGGCGCGAGCCTGGCCTTCGAAGGGCCGGTTTTGGCGGATGCCGTCTCTCTGGCCGCGCCGATCCTGTACACGGGAGTCCTGTCGGTGGGGGTGGGCTACACCCTCCAGGTCTGGGGACAGCGACATACCCCGCCCACGGACGCGGCCCTGATCCTGAGCCTGGAGGCGGTCTTTGCGGTGATTGCCGGCTGGCTCATCCTGGACGAAAACCTGCTCCCGGTGCAACTGGCGGGGTGCGGCCTCATATTCCTGGGTGTAATGCTAACGCAAGTCCAAAACGGCCGATCGGGGTTAAAATGAATGATAGAAATGACCGCAAAGATCATCCTCAACCCGTATTCCTGCCGCTGGAAAGCCCGCGAGCGCTGGCCCGAAGCGGCTGCGGCCCTCGATGCTGCGGGGGTGGCGTTCGAAATGTCCGAGTCGAGCGGACGCGGCCATGCCACCGAACTGGCCGCCCGGGCCGTCCGGGAGGGGTTCGCGCCGGTCGTCGCCGCGGGCGGTGACGGTACGGTCGGGGAAGTGGTCAATGGCCTGGCGCAGGCCGCCGGGTCCGGGAGCGAACCGCTGGGGCCGCTGGGGGTCATCCCGCTCGGCACCGCCAATGACATGATCCACAACATCAAAAATCCGCTCGACCTGGCCGGGGCAGCGAACGCCATCGCCGGGGGCAAGACCCGCTCGATGGACGTGATCCGGGTCAATGACCTGCATTTTGTCAATAACGCCGCCCTGGGCCTGGAGCCGATGGTCACCATCATCCAACAGGATATGGTCTGGGTCAAAGGCCTGTTCCGTTACCTGCTGGCCGCCCTGACGGCCATCATGCGCAACCGCCGCTGGAACGCCAAGCTCACCTGGGACGAAGGCGAGTTCAGCGGCCCAGTGACGCTGGTGACGGTGGGCAACGGGGCGGTGACCGGCGGCCTGTTCTACATGACCCCGCACGCCGATCCCTTCGACGGGAAGCTGACCTTCGTTTACGGATTCCGCAAATCCCGGCTGGGGCTACTGGCGATGCTGCCGAGCGCCATGAAACCCGGCGCGGGCAGTTACGTGGAGAAGGACGGCATCCACGAGGTCCATGCCACCCGGCTGAACGTGCGCCTGGAGCAGCCCTCCCCCGCCCACGCCGACGGGGAACTTTTTTCGCAAGGGCTACACGAGGCCGAGTTCAGCATCCAGCCGGGGCGGTTGAAAATATTGATTCCTTGAAGGGGACTTTTCCCGCGAAGACGCGAAGGCCGCGAAGTTTTTCTGATTTCCACATAAGGTTTTCCTTAGCAGCCTGATCCTGCTTTGCGCCCTTCGTCCCTTCGCGGTTCAATCCCATCGAATTTGAACCTCACCCTACGCTCTCTGGTAGAATTGCCCCATGCGCCAGGAGCGTTTTTCTTTTCTCTGGGTCGGGATGATCGTCGTGCTGGTCGCCGCCGCGTTTGCCGGATTGGTGTGGCTCAATCATCTACTGGCAGCCAACCTGGGCGGGGGGGAGACTCTATTCAACACCTGGTACGCTCTCCAGAATTTCCTGTCCGATAGTTTCGATCCCTACGATGCGGTCACCGCCCAAAACGCGCAAACTGCCTTCGGGCAGGATGTGACCTTTCCCCGGATTGATCTGCCGTTTTACCTGCTGCTGATCCAAATCCCCGCCCTCTTCCCATCCGACTTCACCCTGGCCCGCGCCCTCTGGAATGCCCTGGCCGAGATCGCCCTGGTCGCGCTGGCGATCCTCAACTTGCGGCTCACCGGCTGGCGTCAGCGCCCGGTGATGCTGGGCCTCTATCTGGTTTTCATGGTGTTGTCCGTCCACACGGTTTTACCCTTCCTGGCGGGCGACCCGATTTTCTGGCTGGCGCTGTTCGTCACGCTTGCGCTGTGGTCGCTGCGCAACGGCCACGACGAACTGGCCGGGGCCATGCTGGCCCTGTCCACGTTCAAGTGGCAGGTCGCCGGATTGTTCATCCTGTTCGCGCTCATCTGGGTCCTGGCCCAGAGGCGCTGGCGGGTGCTGGCCGGCCTGGGCATGTCCCTGGTGGTGATGGCCGGGATTTCATTCCTCGTCTGGCCGGGCTGGTTCCTGCCGTTTGCCCGCGCGGTCGTCGCCAACCTGCGCGCCGGGGTCGGCTTCACGCCCGGCGGGATCGTAGCCGGGATCTGGCCGGGGATCGGGGAGGCTTTCGGCTGGGTTTTGACGTCCGTCCTGGGGATCATTCTGCTGATCGAGTGGATCGCGGCGCGGCGAAAGGGATTCCGCCATTTCCTGTGGGCAGCGTGCCTGACTTTGGCCGTCACGCCGTTGATCGGGCCGGGTTCCAGCCCGACGGATCATCTCGTCCTGTCCCTGCCGTTGACCCTGTTCCTGGCGATCGGCTCCGAACGCTGGATGCGCGCCTGGGGCGGCGGGCTGGTCCTGGCGGGATTGCTGATCGGGTTGTGGGTCCTGGCCTGGAGGGCCGCGGCCGGCCCGGGGTCCGTGGACGAGGCGCTCTTCTTCCCCATGCCGGTGCTGACCCTGGTCGGGTTGTACTGGGTCCGCTGGTGGGCGGTGCGCGCCCCGGTCGTCCGTCCCGGCTCGGTCCTCGACGAAGACCTGTAGGCTGTCATGCGAACGGCCATCATCCTTGTCGTTGGATTGGCGCTGATCGCCGGGGCGGTCTGGCTGCCGGTCCACGTGCCGGTGTGGGGCGATGTGGTCATGCTCTACGCCGCGGCCCGGGGCCTGCGCGAAGGGGTGAACCTGTACGACCCGGCGGGCCAGTTGGTGATGATGCAGGCCGTCTTGCCGCAGGGAGCCGCGCTGCCCTTGTACGTTTACCCGCCCTGGTACGCGCTGGGCGTGTTTTTCCTGGGCTGGCTTTCCCCCGAACAGGCGGCCCGGCTCTGGCTGGCGCTCAACGCCGCGATGCTGGTGGCCTCCATCCTGCTGCTGACCGAGACCTGGCCGGATTTCAGGCGCATCATTTCCATTGCTTTATCGTTCCTCCTGCTCCCGGTTTTGGGGCTGTTGTGGGTCGGGCAGTTTGCCATGCCCGTCTTGCTTGGCGGGGCCTTGTTCCTTTCGGGGGCGCGGCGGCGATCTCCCTGGCGGACCGCGGCCGGCCTGCTGCTGATGACCTTCAAGCCGCACGTGGGGGTGCTGATGCTGGCCCTGGGCGGGTTGTGGCTTTTGCGGGAAGCGAAGCCCTGGTCCCGCAGGGCTGTGTGGTTTACGCTTGCGGGCAGCGCGGTCATGCTCGCGGGCAGTTTCTTGTACGATCCCCGGTGGCCGTCGCATTACCTGGCCGCCCTGCGTGGTTTTGGCAATTTGAGCACCTTCGTCATTTGCGACCTCTGCGCCGGGGTCTCGACCAGCCTGGTGCGTCTGTTCACCGGCCAGCCGGATACCGGCCTGGCAGTGTGGGTGGGGGCGGGGTTCTTCGTCGCGTTGTGCGGCTGGCTGCTTTGGGCGCGGACCAGTCTGCGGGACGATTTGCCGCGCTTGATCGCAATTTCTGCGACGGCGATCCTGTTCGTCAACCCATACCTGATGAATTATGATTTCGTAATGCTGCTGTTGCCGCTGGCCTATGTGACTGGTCATGCCTCGAAAAAAGGGATCGTGATCGCCGCAGTGTTTTTCCTATTGCCCTGGCTGGGATTGATCCTGGGGCAGCGTGTTGCGTTGGCTTTTGCCCTGGCGGTTTGCGCCTTGACCATGATGGTTGCCCTGGTGATAACCCATAACCGGGAAGTTGCGCCGACTCCCGCCTGAAATTGTGCGTGTAACAATTGCAATTGAATTTCGACTTATCCCCGGTGCTTGTGACCGAACAACTCTGTGCTATACTCAAATCAGACAAGAATAGTTGAGGCAGGGATGAACCGAATCACTTTGCTGATAGTTGACGATCACCCCTTGTTCAGGCAAGGGGTTGTGGATGCGTTGTCGCTGGAACCTGACTTCAATGTGATTGGTCAGGCTGCGGATGGTGAAAAGGCGCTCGAATTGTTGCGCGCCCATTCACCGGAGATTGCCATCGTTGATGTCAATCTCCCTGGCATGAACGGCCAACAGGTCATCCGCCAGGTTTTGCTCGAAAAGATCCCCACCCGCATTCTTTTGCTGACCGGTTACGACGATTCGGAGCAGGCGATCCACGCCATCATGGCCGGGGCGTGGGGTTACTGCTCGAAGGATATCGAACCTCAGCAGCTTATGGACCTGATTCGGGAAATGGCCCGGGGACATTTCGTAGTGGGTGAGCAGGTTTTCACGCGCACCGAGGTTGACCGCTGGCTCGAAAACCAGATGGAACATGCCCGGCGTCCGTACAGTGAGCCGGGGAGTCCTTTCCACCCTTTGTCCGACCGCGAAATGGAAGTTTTATCCTGCGTTGTGCGCGGGATGAGCAACAAAGAGATTGCTTCCCTGCTCGGTATCAGCCATCAAACCGTTAAAAACCATGTTACATCCATCCTGCGGAAGTTCGGGGTAGACGACCGGACCCAGGCCGTTGTCTATGCCCTCAAGCGAGGCTGGGTAAACATTCACAATGATTCCAATACACCCGGAGTTTGACAAATGGCATTGAGCGATTCTATAACCAACCAGCCAGTGGATAAGCTATCTGAGCGCAACCTGAACGCTGAATTGGATGAAACCATTAAAGCCCTGAAAGAAGTCACTTTAATGATCGAGCAAAGTCAGGGCGAAGTCAACAAGCTCACACAGCGGAATGCCGCCATAACGACCCACCTGCAAAAAGTTCAAGGCCAGCCGGATTCGATGACACCCGATGAAATCCGTATGGCTTACGATTCCGCCCTGGACGCGCAGCAACGGTTGTTCGTGATGCGCGGCCAGCTCGAAAAGCTGCAAAATGACAAAACCTACCTGGAGCGGATCGAGTCCCTGCTCCGGTTTACGCAGGGGATGTCAACCAAATCCCCCAACCAGCCCGGCCAGCAAGCCAAGTCGAACCTGGCAAGCGTCGAAATGCTGGTAAACGCCCAGGAAGCGGAACGCCAGCGGCTGTCGCGCCAGATGCACGACGGGCCGGCCCAGGCCCTCTCGAATTTCATCCTCCAGACAGAAATCGCCATGCGCCTGATGGACGTGGATGCCGGTCAGGCCAGGGAGGAATTGAGCAATCTCAAGGCCTCGGCCATGGGCACATTTCAAAAGGTGCGCAATTTCATCTTCGAACTCCGCCCCATGATGTTGGACGATCTCGGCCTGGTCCCCACCATTAAGAAATATTCCGAGACTTTCAAAGAACAGACCGGACTGGACGTGACCGTAAACGTATCCGGCAGCGACCGCCGCCTTGAGCCGTACATCGAAGTAATGGTCTTCCGCGCCCTCCAGGAATTGTTGGGCAACGCCTCCCGCCACAGCCAGGCCACCCTCGTGAAAGTCCACGTGGACATGGGCGAAACCGCCATAAAGGTTTCGGTGGACGATAATGGCAAGGGGTTCGACCTGGACGTCACCGAAAACAGCCTGGGGATAAAACTGATCCGTGAGCGGAGCGAAATGCTTGGCGGGACCTTCGAGCTTGATACCGTTATCGGGAAAGGGACCCGCATCACCTTTACCCTGCCCGCGCGCAGCGTGTGAAATTAGGCTGTAGCGGGGGCAAAACATCCATCCGGCATGTTTGCAGAATCGTTAACGATGGATTTCATTATTGTAAGGCCAAAGGCGCTATCGAGCTTGAAAATTGTGCCTTGTTCAGTATAATAAAGGCATCTCACAAAGAGAAATTTTGATAAGGAAGGAGGTGAGTTGCCATGTTGTTCGCACCGAAGGAAAAAGGTCAAGGTTTGGTTGAATATGCGTTGATTCTTGTTTTGGTTGCTGTCGTTGTAATCGCTACCCTTACTCTGCTTGGCCCGATCATCCGCAACGTCTTCGCCACCATCAACTCTGAGCTTCAGTAATTCGCGCTGAATATTACGATGATAGGACTCTGCTCTGGCAGAGTCCTGCTTTTTCTTCCTGGAGGGTGCATTGCTTTTCTCATTGCGTAACTGTAAGGTAAAACCGTTAATTCTTAGCGTTATTGTAAGGTGAGACCAGCTATTTTTAAAGCTAAATGTTAGGTTATCAGTATAATCAAGTCATAATCATCAGTTATTTTGAATGTCCACATCCCTAAAAAGGAAGGAGGTGAATTGCCATGTTGTCCGCACCGAAGGAAAAAGGTCAAGGTTTGGTTGAATATGCGTTGATTCTTGTTTTGGTTGCTGTCGTTGTAATCGCTACCCTTACTCTGCTCGGCCCGATCATCCGCAACGTCTTCGCCACCATCAACTCGGAAATGAGTTAAGTCGTTCGTTGATAATAACCTTTGGGACTCTGCCCTGGCAGAGTCCTACTTTTTTACCAATGACTTGCAATTGTCCTGGTTTCCAGTTATACAGTATAATCCTTTAAGGAATAACAAACTATTCACAATTATTACTCAAAGAGGAGTACACCATGCGCGGTCGTGGCAGAATATTCATCTTCCTGGCGTTGATTTTGATAATCGGCGTGGTAGCAGTGTTTATTTTGTTCCAGGGAACACTACTGAATCCCCCTGCACCAACCCAAGCTGCGAACGTTGCCAATATCATCATCGCAGGACAGGAAATCCCCCAGGGCGAGCAAATCACCCAGGAAATGCTGAGCACCATCCAGATCCCGCCGGACCAGCGGTCGGAAGTCATGTTCGTCGAGGAGCAAATCTCCCTGGTCGTCGGGATGTATGCCCGTTACCCCCTGGAGCCGGGGGTCGTCATCACCTCGTCCATGATCACCTCGTCGCGTGGTGAGTTGGCGGAAAGTGGTCCCCAATGGGCCACTTTGATCCCCGCCGGGAAGGTCGCGGTGGCGATCCCGACAACGCGCCTGGCCTCGGTCGGCTTCGGCGTGGCAGACGGCTCCTACGCCAACATCATTGCCTGCATGCTCTTCGTTGACCTGGATACCGAATTCCAGACCGATTTGCCAAACCAGACTGCAGTCCTGGCCGGATCGGGAACCCTGCCCGACCAGTTGCCTTTCTGGACCATGGGCGTTGCCCAGGAAGACCCGGAGACGACCTGGCCCAAAGGCCGGTTGGAGATGGAACCGTCCATCCAACAATTGTTCTATGTCATCCCATCCGGCAATCAACGACCCCGGCTGGTCTGCCAGACAATCATCCAAAATGTGATGGTGCTGCGCCTGGGCAACTTCCCGCTCGACCCGGAGGCCTGGGGCGCTCCAGCGGCCGACGCCCAACAGGACCCGCAGGCTCAACCGCCGGAGGAAACGACGACCGGCGCGCCCGACATTGTTACCCTCGTGGTTGATCCCCAGGATGCCGTGTCGTTGAATTACCTGATCTACAGCGGCGCGGAGCTTACCCTGACTCTTCGCAGCACCGGCGACGACAGCCTGATGGATACCGAAGCCATTGCCCTGCACAACCTGTTGAGCCAGTACAACATCACCCTGCCGGTTAAACTTCCCTATTCCATGGAGCCGGGAATTTACGATCTGACCCCTCCGCTGGTGGATTCGACACCGCAGCCATAAAGCCACTATTCGACCAGATGATGGAGTTAATGGTATGAGTCCGGCAAACATTAAAGTTTTGATCGTAGACGACGTTTCCGAAACCCGCGAGAATGTTCGCAAGTTGCTGCAATTCGAATCGGATGTCGAAGTTGTCGGCGCGGCGCGGACAGGACGCGAAGCGATAGACCTGGCTGCGGAACTGCGTCCCGATGTTGTGCTCATGGACATCAACATGCCGGATATGGATGGCATCTCGGCGACTGAAGCCATTCTGCAAAAATCCCCGTTCATCCAGATAATCATATTGTCCGTGCAGTCCGATCCGAATTACATGCGGAGGGCGATGCTGGCCGGGGCGAGAGACTTTTTGACCAAGCCGCCGATGGGCGACGACTTGATCTCTGCGATCCGTCGCGCGGGGAAAATGGCCCAACAGGAAAAAGCGAAAAGCTCTCAGCCCTATGCTGCGGCGGGCATGGCCTCTGCCATGACGGCCGGCATGGCGGGGATGCCGGTTACCCGGGGCAAGGTGATCGTCGTGTACAGCCCAAAAGGAGGGACGGGCTGCACCACCATCGCGGTCAACCTGGCCTTGGCGCTGCACAACGACGATACCCGCACCGTCCTGGTGGACGGCAACCTGCAATTTGGCGATGTGGCCGTATTCCTGAACGAACAGGGGAAGAACACCATCTTGGACCTGACTGCCCGTGCCGACGAATTGGACCCGGAAATTGTGGAAAGTGTTATGATTCGGCACGGCGCTTCAGGGATGCATGTTCTCGCCAGTCCCACCCGGCCTGAACAAGCGGAAGGGGTTTCGGGAGATCAATTTGCCAAGCTGCTGGATTATCTACGCCAGTTATACGCTTACGTCGTGATTGACACCCCCTCGCTGCTGACGGACGTGACCCTGGCGGCCATTGATGGCAGTGACATCATCACCCTGGTCGCTACTCAGGATATCCCTTCAATAAAGAATGCCAGGCTGTTTCTGGACCTGTCTGTCACCTTGGGCCTCAACCGGGAGCGGATCGTTTTTGCCATGAACCGCTATGACAAGCGCATCGCCATAACCCCCGAACGCGTCGGTGAAAACCTGCGCCAGGCCGTGGATGCGGTCATCCCCCTCGACGAACGGATCGTCATCCCCTCGGTAAACCGCGGCGTGCCGTTCGTCCTCGATAACAAAACGCAACCGGCAGCCAGGGGTATCTTCTCTTTAGCGGAAAGCATTCGTAACCGAATCTCGGCCTCCCAGGTGGACGAAGTCCCGATGAAGCGATAGCGGTTACGTGACAGGAGTTCGTAATGTCATTACTCAAACGGATTGAGCAGAGCCAGGGGAACAACAACGTTCCCCAGAAGCAACCGGGGGCAACCACCCCTCCAGGGTCTTCCGATAATTCGCGACTTTCATCCCTGCAGGCCCGCCGGGTCAACGCCCCGACCGCATCTCCGCAGGCTGGCACATATTTCGATCTCAAAACCCGCGTGCAGAACAAACTTTTGAGCATCCTCGATCCGTCAATGGACATTACCAAGACCGACGAGGTCAAGCGCACCATCCAGGAGTTGTTCGAGCAGATTCTCAGCGAAGAAAACATTGTCCTGTCCCGACCTGAACGGCACCGCCTCTTTGAGCAAATCACTGCCGAAATCTTGGGCTTTGGCCCCTTGCAGCCCCTGCTGGAGGATGAGAGCATCACCGAAATCATGGTCAATGGGTCCAAGAATATCTACATCGAGCGCGGTGGTAAAATCCACCGTGTCCCGGTGACGTTCGAGAGCAACGAACACGTGATGCGCATCATAGACCGCATTGTGGCGCCACTCGGCCGCCGCATTGACGAGTCAAGCCCTTACGTGGATGCCCGTTTGCCGGACGGTTCCCGCGTGAACGCCGTCATCCCGCCCATCTCCCTCGTAGGCCCGACGCTGACCATCCGTAAATTTTCCAAAAACCCGATCACGGTCGAACAATTGATCCAGTTCGGTTCGATCTCGGCTGAAGCGCTGCAATTCCTGAAGGCATGCGTGGAAGCCAGGCTCAATATCGTGATCTCCGGCGGTACGGGTTCCGGTAAGACCACCCTGTTGAACATCATGTCCAGCTTCATCCCGGGCGACGAACGTATTTTGACCATCGAGAACGCGGCCGAATTGCAGCTTCGCCAGGAACACGTGGTCACGCTGGAGTCACGCCCTCCAAACATTGAAGGCCGCGGCGAGATTACGATCCGCGCCCTGGTCATCAACGCCCTGCGTATGCGCCCCGACCGGATCGTGGTCGGCGAGATCCGTGACGACGCCGCCCTGGACATGCTCCAGGCGATGAACACAGGTCACGACGGTTCGATGACCACCCTGCACTCGAACAGCCCGCGGGACACCCTGGCCCGTCTCGAGACCATGACCCTGATGGCCGGTATGGACCTGCCGGTGCGCGCCATTCGCGAACAGATTTCATCCGCGATCCACGTGGTATGCCACCAGGAACGTATGCGTGACGGCACCCGCAAGGTCGTGGCGGTCACTGAGGTAAGCGGCATGGAAGGTGATGTCATCACGACCACTGACATTTTCGCCTTCGAGCAGACGGGCATTGAAAACGGCAAGATCGTTGGGCGACTGCGCCCCACAGGGTTGCGTCCCAAATTCATGGATAAAATCGAAACGGCCGGGATCCACCTGCCGCCGTCCATTTTCGGAGTTGGGGAGCGTCGTCGCTACTAGATGTAAAATTTCTTAAGGATAGCCAACCTTATGTCTCCGCTTACTTTAATTCTCATCGTGGGTAGCGGCCTGGCCCTGCTTCTGCTGGTCGTGGGGATTGTCGTCTCCGTGTCCAGCGAGCGCAGCCTCGTCGAGGACCGCCTCGGACGCTATCTGGAGGAGGGGGGAGACCAGTCCGCAGCAACGCGCGCCTCCGAATCCGTTTACATGGAGTGGATCAATAAGCGGGTCGAAAAGTCATCGTTCGGTGACCGGATGGCTCGTGAGCTTGCGCGGGCCGACCTGAAACTAAAAGTCGGCGAATATTTCGTTTTGATCATTGGCGCCATCCTGGGAGGCGCCGCCTTGCTCGGGTTGATCGGCGGTGATCCCATTTCTGCCGGGCTGGGTGCGGTCGTGGGCGCTTTCCTGCCCAACTTCTACGTCAAGCGGCAACAGAAAAAACGGCTGCAACTCTTCAACGACCAGTTACCCGACATGCTGAACCTGATGGTCAACGGCCTGCGGGCAGGATACTCCACCATGCAGGCCATGGAAGCGGTCAGCAAAGAGTTGCCGACACCCATTTGCGACGAATTCCGCCGCGTCGTCCAGGAGATGCAGTTGGGCATTCCCATGGAACGCGCCCTGGACAACCTGCTGCGCCGCATCCCAAGCGAGGACCTGGATTTCGTCGTCACCGCGGTCAATGTCCAGCGCGAGGTCGGCGGCAATCTCTCGGAAATCCTGGATACGATTTCGTACACCATTCGCGAACGCATTCGCATCAAGGGCGAGATTCGAGTGCTGACCTCGCAGGTTCGGACCTCAGGCCAGTTCATGGCAATGATCCCCTTCGGGCTGGTTGCAGTTTTGTGGTTCATCAATCGTGAATACATTATGACCTTCTTCCTGCCGGAGAACCTCGTTTGTGGTTCCATCGCTCTCGCGGTTGCGTTACTTCTGATCATTATCGGCTATTTCGTTATGATGAAGATCGCGGATATCGAGGTGTGAGATGAACGTGAACATCATAATCTGGGTGATCCTCGGCGTGGTGGTGGTAGGGGGCGCGATTGCCTTGATCGTTGCCGGTTCGCGGGTCCCGCGTGAAGACGATGACCCCTTGGCGGCGCGCCTGGCTGAATTCAGCGAGCGAGGCGACCTGGTTTCCTTGGAGGAGATCGAACTTTCGCAGCCGCTGATGGAGCGGATCATCTACCCGGCATTGCGAAGGATGGGTGAGATTTCCGCCCGTTTCACGCCTCAAAGCCAGTTGCAGGATATCTCGATCAAACTTGAAATGGCCGGCAATCCCATGCGAATGGATGCCGGGACATTTTTCGCGCTCCGCCTGGCGACCACCCTCGGGCTGCCCGCCTTTTTGGGGCTGGTTTTCATGATCTCTCCGTCCAGGCCGCCGGTGATGCAGATTGCCCTCATCGTCGGCGGGGCGGTGCTCGCCGGTTATTTCCTGCCGACCCTGTTCCTGAAAAGCCGGATCAACCGCCGCCAAAAGGAAATCCGCAACGCCATGCCCGACGCCCTCGACCTGCTCACGATCTGCGTCGAAGCCGGTCTGGGTTTCGATGCCGCCATGACCAAGGTGAGCGAAAAATGGGAAAACGAACTCTCCCTGGCTTTTTCCCGCACCATCCGTGAGATCCAGTTGGGCAAGACCCGCCGCGAGGCGCTCAAGGACATGTCCGATCGGATCGGCCTGGCAGAACTGACCAGCTTCGTGGCTGCGGTTATTCAAAGCGAGCAACTGGGTGTCAGCATGGCCAAGGTGCTTCGCATCCAATCCGAGCAGATGCGCATGAAGCGCCGCCAGCGGGCCGAAGAAGAGGCCCACAAGGCCCCGATCAAGATGATCATGCCCATGGGGTTGTTGATATTTCCGTCCATTCTCATCATTCTGTTGACCCCCGCCGCGATGATCTTCGTCAGGCTCTTTAGCGAATTCATGTAAGGCAACAAACGGATTTATGGGGCAGGCTGCTCACTGGGGATACCGTTTTTACCGCAACCTGTGGACCGGCCTGGACTGGGTCCTGCCTCCGACCTGCGGAGGCTGCGGGCGGCCCGGGACTCGTTGGTGTGACGGCTGCCAGACGCGCGTCGTCCGGCCGCTCGAGCCGGTCTGCGAGGTGTGTGGAACGCCTCAACAATTAGCCGGGGTGTGCGATGGATGCCGGTCCTCGCCACCCTTTTATGTTGCCTTGCGTTCCTGGTCGGTTTTCGACCAGCCCGTGCGACAGGCGCTCCACCGGTTGAAATATCGCCGCGATATGGGCCTGGGGGAGGCATTGGCCGCTGCCATGGGCGAATCCATCCAGAATTTGGGCTGGCCGGTCGAAATCGTCGCGCCCGTCCCGTTGAGCCGCAAGCGCCTGGCAGAACGCGGGTATAATCAGGTTAGCATGGTCGCTTTACCGTTGACGCTCATGTGTGGATGGGGGTATCGGCCTCAGGCGTTGAGTCGCGCGCGTGAGACCCGATCGCAGGTCGGACTGTCCAGGGAAGAACGCAGGCAAAACGTCCGGGGCGCATTCGTGGCGCAGCCCTCCCAGGTACGAGGCAAGGCCGTCCTGGTCGTGGATGATGTCACCACCACCGGAGCGACCCTCGCCTCTTGCGCCGAGGCCCTGATGCGGGCGGGCGCGCAACAGGTTTACGGTTTCACAGTTGCCAGGGCGCTGGCCCGGCATGGGTTGAAAGACGTGTAAAAAGCCATAGAGTACGTATCACTTAACCTAACAAGGAGGAACTGATGTCAGAGAAACTGCAAATTTTTACCAGGAATATGGAGATGAACACTCGTCTCGAGGACTACGTCTCCAAGAAAGGCGGTAAACTGGACAAGTTCTTGGGAAACATTGACGAAACCAGGGTTGATTTGACTTACGTAAAGACGGCCCGCAGCATAACCGACCGCAATGTGGCCCAGATCACGGTGCGCGGCAAGGGGTATATCCTGCGGACCGAAGAGCGCGCCGAAGATATTTTTGCGGCCTTCGACAAGGCGCTCGACAAAATGCAGCGCCAGATTGACCGCTACAAAGGGAAACGTTACCGCGGCCGCGGCGATGGCCGCTCCGCGGCGGAGGTCATCGAACCGCCGCTCGAAGCGGTCGCCGAAGAAATGGCTGAAGAGGAAGCCCCCGAGATCGCCCGGCGCAAGAAGTTTGTGCTCATCCCCATGACGGAGTTGGAGGCGGTGGAGCAGATGCGCCTGATCGGGCACGATAATTTCTTCGTGTTCTTCAACATGGAGAGCAACGCGGTCAACGTGATGTACCGCCGCCGTGACGGCAGCTACGGCTTGATCGAGACTGAAGTCGGCTGAACTTGAATTGCCGCGTGAAGTGCTGGCCCAGCGTACAGCGCCGGGCCAGTTTTTTTCCAGGAAACAGTTATGGATTACATTGATTTCGACGATGGATTGACCGACGAGGCGCTCCGCCAGTCGGGAATTGACGGGGAGGCGATCAGCAAAGCCGTGAGGACCATCCTGCAGGCGGTTGGGGAGAACCCGGAGCGCGAAGGGCTTCGGCGCACCCCGGAGCGGGTGGCGCGCATGTACTCGGAATTGTTGTCGGGTTATCGGCTCGATCCGCACACGCTGGTCAACGACGCCCTTTTCAACGTGACTTACGACGAAATGGTGCTCGTCCGCGACATCGAATTTTTCAGCCTGTGCGAACACCACATGCTGCCCTTCATCGGCCGGGCGCACGTGGCCTACATCCCCGACGGCAAGGTGCTGGGACTGTCGAAAATCCCCCGCATCGTGGACATGTACGCCCGCCGCCTCCAGGTGCAGGAGCGCCTCACCCGCCAGATCGCGGATTTCATCCGTGACCTGCTCAAGCCGCAGGGGGTGGCGGTTGTGATCGAGGGCCTGCACATGTGTACCATGATGCGCGGCGTCAAAAAACACGACGCCCGCATGACCACTTCGGCCATGCACGGCGCTTTCCGGGCCAACCTGGCCACCCGCCAGGAATTCCTGGATAACATTTCGCGCGGCGCGTCGCCGTTGCAGATTTAGTTCGGCCCCCGCTCGATTTCCACCCCAACCGAGTCAGCTTCCGGGACCGCGTGCGGCTTTTCGACCCGCACGCGGACTTTTTTGACGCCCGGCAGGGCGAGGCACAGCCTGGCGATATCTTCCGCCAGCGCCTCCACCGTCAGACGATGGGCCTGCTGCGCGTGCGCCGTGATCTTTTTCGCGGCTGAATCGTAATCCACGCAATCGGCGATGTCGTCGGTTTCGGCGGCGCGGCGCGTGTCGGTGTAGAGGATGACCGAGATGCGCATCTCCTGGGCGGTGACGCGTTCGTGAGGGTAAATGCCGATGACCCCGGTGACTTTCAGGTTGTGGATGACGATTTTGTCCATGCGGGTAGCCAGGATATTAAGATGTGATGGCAGGCCTGGCTTTGAACCGAGCGTCCAGCAAGTACAGGGAAATCGCCAGCACGGCCAGCGCGCCGACCTGCGCCAGCCGCAGCCCGCCGAAAATGAAGGTGCTGTCACCGCGGAAGGCTTCGATGAAGAGCATCCACCCGCTGGTGAGAGCCGCGAAGAGGAAGAAGCCGGAACCGGCCACAGGCGTGGAGCGCGTCCATCGGGGCCAGAGCAGGCCGAGGGTCCCGGACGCCGCGAGCAGTTCGTAGATCAGGTACGGGTGCCGCCGCGCCTCCAGTTGCTCCACCGCCCAGGGGACGGAGGTCTCGATCCCAAAGATTTTGCCCTCCGCCAGATGCGCCAGGGCCAGGCCGAGGGTTGTGAAGGCGAAAAAGGGGACCAGGAAGTCGAGGGTTTCCCAGCTGAGCAGGGAATGTTTGCGGGCGTAAATGAGGGCTGTGGCCAGGGCTGCAACCCACGCGCCGGCCAGGTCGAAGATGTCGGTGTTGGGGTAGAAAAGGCTGAGCGGGCTGGCGATAAAGGCTTGCGGGTGGAGCGCGGCGAAGGCCAGCCGCCCGCCGACCAGCCAGGCGACGACGGCGTAAAAGACCAGGTTCGAGAGTTTCTCCGCGGGCTGGCCGCGTTTGCGGGCCAGGGATTCGGAGATATTGAGGCCGATCCACATGGTCAGCAGGACGGGGATCAGGTGGCGGGGCGGGGCGAGCAGGTTTTGGTAGAAGGTCAGCATGGTTTTTGTCCAGCAGACTTCGGAAGTCTTTTTCGGAGTCTTAAGGGCGTGGATTCATCCCAAGAGACTTCCGAAGTCTGTTTTCGAAGTTCTCTGGCTAAATTGGGTTATTTCAGGATCGCTTCGATCCGGGCGCGCAGCAGGGCTTCGGCCATCGGACCGCCGACGACCACTTCCTGGATCACGCCCTCCCGGTCAATGAAAAATGAGGTCGGCAGCGAGCGGATCAGGTAGGTTTTGGCAACCTGGCCGCTGTTTTCGAGCAGGACCGGGAAGTCCAGCCCGTATTCGGCCATGAAGCCGGGGATGTTGCCGGTATCGTCTTGGAAGCTCATGTTGACCGCCAGCACGGTGAACCCTTCGGCTTTGTACTCGTCGTACACTTTCTGGATGGCGGGCATTTCAGCCTTGCAGGGCGGACACCAGGTGGCCCAAAAGTTGACCAGCACCGCCTGGCCGCGCAGGTCGGACAGCGCCACCGGTTCGCCGTCCAGGTTTTGCAGGGTGAAGTCGGGAGCTTCGAATCCCTGCTGGGGGGCGGAGATGCCCGCAGCCGTCCCGGCGGCGGACGGGTCGCGGCTGGCGAAGGTCCAGGCTGCGCCGAGGAGCAGGATGAAAATGAAAATGGTGCGTCTTGGGTTTAGAGGGTTGGGCATGGCTCCTGGCCTGTCAGCGCGAGGGCGATTTCCCCGAAGCGCTCTCCGGTTTTAGTTGGGAGCTGCTTCGTTGATCGCGGCGGCGCTTTCAAATCGAGAAGAGTTGAAATTTCTGTTGCAATACTTTCTTTTTTCGGCTACACTCTTATTGTAGTGTTTTGAGGCAGAATCTTACTATGCTTTTCACCCAAATGGCGTACATTGGCGTTGATCCGTCCGGCGGGCGCAAGCCTTTCACGTATGCCGCCCTCGACGCGGACGGCAAGTTGTTGGCGTTGGGGGATGGGGAGATGGAGGACGCGCTGGCCTTCATCGGCGGGCAACAGGCCGCTTTCGTGGCGGTCAACGCCCCGTCCGGGCCGAACCGGGGGCTGGTCCGCCGCCAAATGGAGGATCGCAGCCTGACGCCGCACCAGATCCGCGGCGCCGACGTCCGCCTGGCGGAGTTCGAGCTGCGCCAGCGCGGCATCACCGTCAGCGGGACGCCGGCCCGGGCCGAGCAGTGCCCGGCCTGGGTCCAGGCGGGATTCGCCTTCTACCGCAAACTGGCGGGGATGGGTTTCGTCCCGCATCCGGTTGAAAGCGGGTCGCGCGTCTGGCTCGAGACGCATCCGTATGCCTGTTTTTGCGCCATCCTGGAGCAAACGCCGCTTTCGAAGCCCACGCTCGAGGGGCGGTTGCAGCGCCAGTTGGCCCTCTACGACCAGGGACTGGGCATCCGGGACGGGATGGATTTCTTCGAGGAAGTGACACGCTATAAATTGGCTCGGGGCATCCTGCCGATGGAGGTGGTCTACACCCCTGAAGCGCTGGACGCCCTGGCCGCGGCCCACACGGCTTACGTGGCCGCCACCCGCCCGGACGAAGTGACCCTGGTGGGCGACAGGGAGGAGGGGGCGATCGTGCTGCCGGTCAAGGAGTTGAAGGAAAAATATTAGCTTCCACAACCGTCCCGAAGGGCTGCAAAAACCTTCGGGACGGTTGCTTATTTCGCCATTTTCCTCTGGCTGAAAATAGCGCCCAGGGCGGCATTGACGCCTTCCAGGGCGGCTTTGGTCGCGCCGCCCCAGATCAGCGCGCCGAGGTAATCGGCCAGTGTGCCGAAGTTTTTGGGGAAATACACCGCAGCCAGGCCCGTCACCAGGGCGGTCACGATGGCGATGTAGAGGATGGACTTGTCGCCGCGATGGATGGCCTGCCGGGCAAAAACCGCGCGCTTTTCCGGCTCGGCGGGCAACTGGTCGAGGCTGATCTCGGGGAGGGGGATGCGCATGAAAGCGTAATGTTTTGCGGGCCGAACCTCCCCGGCAGTCTCCGGCGGTTCGACGAGGCCCATCCCCGGGACGTAGGCGAACACCCGGATCATGGTCAGCGGGGGCGGCTCAGGCGTGGGCGCGCCGAAGCGGTGACTCAGCCGCCAGACGGCATCCTTGGCGATCAGGATCTCCGAACGGGCGCCGGAAGCCGTTATCTGTTCTTCGTTCTTTGCCAGCCACAGGTCGAACCAGGCCGAGTTGACGCTCTGGTGGGCCTCGTCCAGCCGTTCCTTCTCCTTGTCGGTCATGGACTGGTAATTTTCCCGGAGCACGGTGATCCGGCCCCGCGACCATTGGGCCAGGCCCTCCAACTCTTCCCATTCCCCGGCCAGCTTGGTCGCGCCTTCGACCTCCGCCTGGAGTTTGGTGAATTCATCCAGGGTGATCGCTTTGCCTTCGAGCAGTCCGCTGGCCGTCGTGTAGAATACGGGATATTGCAGGTCCGGGTCGGGCAGCGCTTCGGCGGGAGGGCGTTCGGCAGTATCAACGACCGGCTTGAGTTTGTTCAGGGCATCCTTGAGGGCAGTCAATTTGGCGTCGAACTTTCCCCAGGCGTCCACCTGGGCTTCGAGGCTCTCCAGTTCGGCGACCGCGTCGGTGTATTTCTTCTCCTCGTCGAATTTATCGAAGTAGGCTTTGTCGAAGCCGCGAAGGGTCGTATCCAGCTCCTTGAATTTTTCATCCAGATTGGTGCTGATTTTATAGCCGTGGATGGATTGCGGGAGCGCCTTGAATTTCTTTTCTGCGTTGGCGTGTCTTTCGAGGAGCACCAGGATTTTGCGATGGACGCCGGTATAATGCTGGCCCCAGGCAACCAGGGCGATCCCGGCCAGCAAGACCAGGACCGGCCACAGGATGCAGTCGGTCACGTTGACGGTCAGGGTCACGTCCCCGGCTTTTTCATCGTCAGGCAGGAAGTCCAGTTTGCCGCTGTATTTGCCCACCCGGCTCAGGCTGTCGGGGAAGTCCAGTTTCAGCCGCGCCCCTTTTTCTGCCGAGTACTCGTCCACGCTGACGCGGATCACCCCGCCGGTGTCGCTGCTGATGTAGCCGATCTGTTTGCTCCTTGAAAACTCGCCGGTGATTTTTTCGATGGGCAGGTAGCAATTCCTGGAGCACGACAGGTCTTGCTTCACATAGACCAGCGGCCAAAGGCGGTAGACTGTCACGGTCAGCGCGCTCACGCCGGGGGTGAGCAGGGCGGCCTCCTTGTCGTCCGGGTCCGGGACGGTCAGCTCGACTGTCTTGCGGATGACGATATCGCGGGTCGCCTCGGACACGATCAGCGTGCCGGTATAGGCGCCTGCTTCGAGGGCTTTACCTGAATCAATGGGGACTTCGAAGGGCAATATCCCGGCAGGCGGGAGGGTGAACAGCTTTTGGGGATCGAAATTTTTGAGGATGCCTTCCAGGTTCAGCGTCTTTTCCCCGTCTTCGGTTTCGAACTCGGAAAACCGGAGCGAGAGTTGCAGCGTCTCGGTGGTGTTGTTCAACACCTCGAACCGGATCGCCTCCGGCCATTTGACCTCGACCGCGCTCTCGTCCGCGAACTGGATCGCGGGGGGAGGCTCGAAAGCCCTGGCCGGAACGGTAGCCCAAAGAAGGCTCACCAGCAGCACACCGATGGTCAGGACGAGCAAAGACTTTCTGGCTTTCATGGCGACTCCTCTCGATCCAGGGACTGGAATGCCGGTTTACAGGAACGGTGCCGGGCGGTTGCCTGTCGCTACAACCGGATCACAAAACCGCAATATTCGCACGTGATACTGTCCATGCCGCGCAGCACCACCTGGGAGATGTTCGCCCCGCACGAGGGGCACTGGCCCGGCGCGGCCTTGACCTTGTCCACTTCGGCCTGGTCAATTGCGATGGCGCGGGTCTTGTCGAACTCTTTGGTCCTGGCTTTGTTGATCAGCGCCAGCCACTCCTCGCAGGGCTGCCAGATGTGCAGGTGCAGGCGCGGGAACGGCCCGCCGGACGCCAGCCGGAGGTCAATGTGGTCCTCGTTCTTCAACAGTCCCTGCTTGCTGGTCTCCACTCCCTCCACCAGGGCCACCGGGGTCTCCCAGAGCAGGTTCTGGACCTTCTGCTTTTCGGTGGTGATGAACAACACCTTTTTGGTGGCGATCTCCTCCTTTTGCTCGAACAACAGGCGCTGGTCGGTCAGGTAGAGCACGCCTTCGGGATCGTCCTTCTCCTCCTTGCCGGATCTGGCCCAGACCGCCTTGACCGCCATGATCCCGGCTTCGGTGGCCCGCAACTGGAATTTGGCCTCGGCCAGCTCGGCCAGCATCCATTCGACGGCTTCCAGGTGTTTCGTGACCTGGTAGACCTGGTTGTCGAACGTGTCGAACATGCCGCCGATGCTCCGTTCGGCTGCGCTGGCGTTGCCTTCGAGCGTTTCGACCGCAGCCCGGACCTGGGTCAGGCGCGGCCGGGCGGCGGTATGGCTCTGCCCGACGAGCTGGTTGGCCTGGGTTTCGAGCGGGCGCAGCGCGGCCTGGAGTTGGGCCGACTGGCGTTCGATCTGCGCCAGGATACCGGGCTTGAGTCCCGCCCACTGCTTGACGAAATCCGCAGCCTGGTCTTCGAGTTCGCTTTCGAAGGCGTAGCCGCGCTGGCGCAGGTTGGCGATCTCCTGGCCCATCCCGTTGACGGTGGTCTGGACGTCCTCGATCTGATCCCGCAGGCTTGCCAGGCGCACCTTGTCGCGCAGGGTGCTGATGTCGAATTGCAGGCTGTTCAAGTCTTTCTGGAATTGTTCGGCAGGGCTGGGTGTGGTCATGGGTTCCTCCGGGGATGCGGGATAGTTGAAATTAGTAAACCACGATTTTTGTTCAGGAGTGCGGACTTCAGTCCGCACTGGCTTCAGTCCGCACTGGCTTCAGTCCGCACTGGTTTCAGTTCGCACTGGCTTCAGTCCGCACTGGTTTCAGTTCGCACTGGCTTCAGTCCGCACTGGCTTCAGTCCGCACTGGCCGGTGGAATAGCAGGTTGATGTCTGCGCTCCTGATGGTCTGTGGTTACTGAAATTATACACTTTCCGGCGCGTATCCTCTGCCCGATTCGAGCGACTGTATATCAAAAGGATGCGGGATGGTAAAATCAAACAACCCTGTCCCCGAGGAAACTATGTCCCAAACTGATCTTCAAACCCGCGCCATAAACACCCTGCGCTTCCTGTCTGCCGACGCCGTCCAGCAGGCCAACTCCGGGCATCCCGGCCTGCCGATGGGCGCGGCGGCCATGGCCTACACCGTCTGGACCCGTCACCTGCGCCACAACCCCCGCAATCCCAAATGGTTCGACCGCGACCGTTTCGTCCTCTCCGGCGGGCACGGTTCGATGCTGCTCTACTCGCTGCTGCACCTGACCGGCTACGACCTCCCGCTGGATGAACTCAAACGCTTCCGCCAGTGGGGCAGCCGCACCCCGGGCCATCCCGAATACGGACTGACCCCCGGCGTGGAGACGACCACCGGTCCCCTCGGCCAGGGATTTGCCAACGGCGTCGGTTTTGCGATTGCCGAAGCGCATCTCGCCGCGACCTTCAATCGTCCCGGCCACGAGGTGGTTGACCACTACACCTATGCCATCGTCACTGACGGCGACCTGATGGAGGGGGTGGCCTCCGAGGCGGCTTCCCTGGCCGGGCATCTCTCCCTCGGCAAACTGATCTACCTTTACGACGACAACCACATCTCGATTGACGGCTCCACCGACCTGGCCTTCACCGAAGACCGGGCGGTCCGCTTCGAAGCCTACGGCTGGCACGTCCAAAAAGTGGACGATGGGAACGATGTCGAGGCGATTGATGCCGCGATCCTCGCGGCCAAAGCCGACCCACGCCCGTCCATCATCCTGTGCCGGACGCATATCGGCTTCGGCGCGCCGACCAAACAGGATACGGCCAAGGCCCACGGCGAACCGCTCGGCGAGGACGAACTGGCCGCCGCCAAAGAGGCTCTCGGTTGGCCGGTCGAACCGCGCTTCTACATCCCCGGTGAGGTGCTCGAATTCTACCGCCAGGCCGCGCTGACCGGATCGCAGCAGGAAGCCGAATGGCACCAGCGTTTCGCCGCTTACCGGTCCGCCCACCCGGACCTGGCCGCCGGGTTTTCCCGCCGCGTCTCCGGCGGATTGCCCGAAGGTTGGGACGCGGGTCTGCCCGCCTTCCCTGCCGACCCGAAAGGCACGGCCACCCGCAACGCTTCCGGCAAGGCGCTCAACGCCCTGGCGAAGACCCTGCCCGAACTGCTCGGCGGCTCGGCGGACCTGGCCCCGTCCAATAAATCCTGGCTGGACGGCTTCCCGGTTTTCACAAAAGAGACCCCCGAAGGGCGCAACTTCCATTTTGGGGTGCGCGAACACGCCATGGGGAGCATCGTCAACGGCATGGCCCTGCACGGCGGATTGATCCCTTACGGGGCGACCTTCCTCATCTTTTCGGACTACATGCGCCCGGCCATCCGGCTTTCGGCGCTTTCGCGCATCCCGTCCATTTGGGTCTTCACCCACGACAGCATCGGCGTGGGCGAGGACGGGCCGACCCACCAGCCGGTGGAACACCTGGCCGCGTTGCGCGCCATCCCCGGCTTGACGGTGATCCGTCCCGGTGACGCCAACGAGACGGGTGAAGCCTGGCGCGTCGCCATTGAAAATCGTTCCGGGCCGACAGCCTTGCTCCTGACCCGCCAGAATCTGCCCGTTTTCGAGAAGGGACAAATCGGCAATTTGTCCAACGGGGCTTACGTGCTGAAGGATTTCGGCGAAGATCCCAAAATCATCCTGATGGCCTCCGGCTCGGAGGTGGGACTGGTGATGGCCGCCGCCGAAAAGCTGGCGGAGGAAGGCGTGGCGGCGCGGGTGGTGTCGTTCCCGGCGTGGGAACTGTTCGAGAAACAGGAGCCGGCCTATCGTCGGAGTGTGATCCGGCCGGAGATCAGGGCGCGGATCGCGGTCGAAGCGGGAGTCGGCCAGGGCTGGGAACGCTACGTCGGCGAGTCCGGCAGGGTCATCTCCCTGGAGCATTTCGGCGCTTCGGCCCCGGCGGAAGTCCTGTTCGAGAAGTTCGGCTTCACGGTGGAGCGCGTGATTGCGGAAGCGAGGAAATTGTTATGAAAATTGCGATTGCCTGCGACCACGCCGGTTTCCCGCTCAAGGAAATGGTGATCGCTGCCGTGAAGGCGGCCGGCCACGACGCGCTCGACCTGGGCACGGACTCGACCGAACCCGTTGATTATCCCGATTACGCTGAGAAGCTGGGCCGCGCCATTCAGGGCGGGGAGGCCGGGCGCGGCATCCTGCTGTGCGGGTCGGGGGTGGGGGCCTGCATCGCGGCCAACAAGATGCGCGGCGTTTTCGCCTGCCTCTGCCACGACACCTACTCGGCCCACCAGGGCGTGGAACACGACGACATGAACGTGCTTTGCCTGGGGGCGCGCATCATCGGCCCGGAACCGGCCAGGGAGATCGTGACCGCTTTCCTGGGGGCGCGCTTCGTCGGGAACGACCCCGGCCAGGAGCGCCACGCCCGGCGGGTGGGAAAAGTGCGAAAACTGGAAAATGAAGGATAAATAATCCACAGATTTCACCGATTACGCAGATTTTTAATAATCTGAGAAATCTGTGCAATCTGTGGATAAAATTACATGTCTTGCAGGAGAACCAGATGACCAATCCCATCACCCGCTTAACCGAACTCGGCCAATCCCTCTGGTACGACAACATCGAACGCCGCCTTTTGGAGAACGGCGAATTTTCCGCCATGATCCAGCGCGGCGACATCCGCGGCGTGACCTCCAACCCCAGCATCTTCAACAACGCCATCGCCAAATCCAGCGACTACGATTCGGCTATCCTGCCCCTGGCCTGGTCGGGTTGGAGCGCCGAAGACATCTTCTGGCAACTGGCCTACGAAGACATCCGGGCCGCGGCCGACCTGTTCATGCCGCTCTACGAGCAGACCAACGGCGGCGACGGCTACGTCAGCCTCGAAGTCAGCCCCTACCTGGCCCACGATAGCGAAGCCACCGCGGCCCAGGCCAAACACCTGTGGGAGACGGTGGAGCGCCCGAACCTGATGATCAAGATCCCGGCCACTGCCGAGGGCATCCCGGCCATCCGCCGCAGCATCGCCGCCGGGATCAACGTCAACGTGACCCTCATCTTCTCGCTGGTCCGCTACCAGCAAGTCATGGACGCCTACCTCTCCGGCCTCGAAGACCGCCTGGCAAGCGGCCACAGCATAGACAAGATCGCCTCGGTCGCCTCCTTCTTCGTCTCCCGCGTCGACACCAAAGTGGACGGCCGCCTGTCCAACGGATCGTCCCTGCGCGGCCAGGCGGCCATCGCCAACGCCAAACTGGCCTACGAAATGTTCCTGAAAATCTTTTCAGAAAAACGTTTTATCCGTTTGCAGGAAGAAGGCGCCCGGGTCCAGCGCCCGCTGTGGGCTTCCACCAGCACCAAAAACCCGGCCTACCCCGACACGATTTACGTGGACAACCTGATCGGCATGTCCACCGTCAACACCGTCCCGCCCAACACCCTCGAAGCCTTCCGCGATCACGGCAGGGCACAGGCTACGCTCAATTCGGGCCTGGACGACGCCCGCCACACCATCGCGACCCTCGAAGCCATGGGGATTTCGATGGCCCAGGCGACTCAAGAGCTGGAGGACGAGGGAGTCAAGGCCTTCGCCGACGCGTTCACCGATTTGCTGGCGACCATCGAAAAGCGGCGGGTCGCAGCCGAAGCGCAACTGGGACCCCTGCCTGCTCCCGTTAAACGGCGCGTGGCCCGGCTGTCAGCGGACGCCGTCCCGGCCCGCATCTGGTCCCGCGACCCGTCCGTCTGGACGAGCGACCCGGACGGGCAAAAGGAAGTCGGCCTGCGCCTGGGCTGGCTGGACCTGCCCAAATCCTCGCGGGCGGCGCTGCCCGAGATCGAGAAATTCGTCGAGGGCGTCCGCGCCGACGGGTTCACCCACGCGGTGGTGATCGGCATGGGCGGCTCGTCGCTCGCGCCGGAAGTCGTCAGCCTGGTCTTCGCCGGGGCGGAGGGCCTGGACCTTTCGATCATCGACTCGACCGACCCGGCCCAAGTAGCCGAAAAGGCCGCCTCCATCCCGCTCGACAAGACCCTCTTCATCGTCGCCAGCAAATCCGGCGGGACGGCGGAAGTGATGGCGAATTTCAATTATTTCTGGGAGAAGACCGGCGCGAACGGGGCGCAATTCGCGGCGATCACCGACCCGTCCACCTCGCTGGAGGGGATGGCCCTGGCGCGCGGCTTCCGGCAGGTCTTCCGGGCCGATCCGTCGGTGGGCGGGCGCTATTCGGCCTTGACCCACTTTGGGCTGGTCCCGGCGGCCCTGGCCGGCGTGGACCTGAAACGCGCCCTCGCCCGCGCCGCCTGGATGATGAAACAATCCGGGCCGAAGGTGGCCGCCCCGCGCAACCCTGGCCTGGCGCTGGGCGCGGTCATGGCCGAGGCCGCCCTGGCCGGCCGCGACAAACTGACCTTGCTGGCCGAGGCGGGTTTCTCCTCCTTCGGTTCGTGGGTCGAGCAGTTGGTGGCTGAGTCCTCCGGCAAGGAGGGCAGGGGCATCATGCCGGTGGACCTGGAGCCGGTCGGCGCGCCCAAGACTTACGGCGAAGACCGGCTGTTCGTCTACCTGCGCCAGACGGGTGAACACGACGAAGCGGTTGCCAAACTGCGCCAGGCCGGTCATCCGGTGCTCGAACTTCAAGCCACTGATCTCTATTCTCTTTTCTCTAATTTCTATCTTTGGGAATTTGCCACGGCGGTCGCCTGCGCCGTGCTGGGCGTCAATGCCTTCGACCAGCCCAATGTCGAAGAGGCCAAGATCCAGGCTAAAAAGCAGATCGCGTCCTTCGCCGGATCCGGCCGCCTGGACCAGGGCCAGCCGCGCTGGGCGAAGGACGGTTTCAGGGTCTACTCGACGGGTGAGATTTCGGGCCGCTCGGCCAGGACGATCCTGGAGAATTTCGTGGAGGGGGCGAAGGCGGGCGAGTACATCGCCGTCAACGCCTTCCTGCCGCGCAACGCCCGGACCGGGGAAATGCTCTCGAAACTGAGGCAGGCCATCCGGTCCCGCACCCGCTGCGCTGTGACGGTCGGCTTCGGGCCGCGCTTCCTGCATTCCACCGGCCAACTGCACAAGGGCGGACCCAATTCGGGTCTCTTCGTCATCCTGACCGCCGACCCAGAAACCGATTTCGACATCCCGGCCCAGGAGATGTCCTTCGGCACGCTCGAACTGGCCCAGGCCCTGGGCGACACCGCCGCCCTCGAAGCCCAGGGACGCCGCGTACTGCGGGTCCATTTGCCCTCTGTCGAAGGGTTGAGCCAATTGTTGTAGGTCGGGTTTTTCAGCCCGTCAAGAGTTATTCGTAAGGAGGTTCCAATGATCAATCTTGCTGCCGGGAATTGCGTGCCCTGCCGGGGCGGCGGGCCGACCCTGACCGAGGCCGAAATCGAAGAGTTGATGTACCACGTCATCGGCTGGCAGGTTAAGGAAGTTGACGGCGTCAAACGTCTCGAACGGGTCTTCAAACTCAAGGATTTCGCCGAGGCGCTGGCGTTCACCGACAAGATCGGCGCGGCAGCCGAGGAAGAAGGCCACCACCCGTTGATCGTGACCGAGTGGGGGCGGGTCACGATCCAGTGGTGGACGCACAAGATCAAGGGGCTGCACCGCAACGATTTCATCATGGCAGCCAAGACAGATGAAATCTACGGGTAACACAAAGCCATCTCCCTGACGGGTCAACCTGTCAGGGAGATGGCTTTATCACCAGGTACTTGGGGTGTTCCGGCGTTTGGTCACGAGGGCGGTGTGAGACGTTGCCGGAGCAGGTCGCTGGCAAGGCGGCTTGGCGTAATCCCTTTCTGTCTTGCCGCTTTTCGTAAAGCCTGGGCAACGCTTTCGTCAATTTCAATCTCATACTGACGCCCGCGGAACTCGCTGACGACTTTCACAGGCCGCGAGTCCTGCAAGTATTCGGTGGTATCGTGCGAATCCCAAAATTCGGCAGCGTCTTCGTAATCGCTGAATTCTTGAGGAATGGGGTCAGTTTTCTTTTTCATCCATATCAACGCCGTGTTTGGCGGATATTTTTTCGACGAATTTGTCTTTCCAGGTGACGGTATAGATGTTCACGGCGCAAGGTCCTGTAAAAATTATACACCCTGACTCTGGTTTTCATTTCAGCGATCTCTCGCCAGAGTTTATCGAACCAGAACAGTCACTGAAAGTTCGTATGAAGAGCGGATTGAATAGTCCATTTTTCTCATTAACAATTTTGTTGAGTGGGAAAACCAATTCGGATGATAAGATAATTTTGTACTTTTCGTTCGGATCAGGAGGCCCGCCGATGAAAGCCAGACCGCTCCCGTTGTTGTTGACCTTGCTCCTCGCAGCCATTATCTCCGCCTTGCCGGTTGGCGCCGTCCAGGCCGCCGGCACGACCCTTACCCGCAAGCCGCTCAATTACAAGACCCTGGCTGGCACGGACGGCGGCCAGCCGGTGAACGCCCTGAAGGTCCGCGACCAGTCTGGCACGGCGGACAACCCCTCGAAGTACGTCTCCTTTACCACGCCCGGCAAGGCTTACCGCGGCACCCAAGACTTTTCGCTGGGGTCTACCTATAAGGCCTCGGACGTGACCGGGATCAGCCTCAGGGTGAATTACAAAGGCCCGGCCAAAAGCGCCCAGGCCTGGGTCTGGAAGTTATACGATTGGAAAGCCAAACGCTGGGTCAAAGTCGGGGACAACGCCGCGGCCCAAGCCGGGGTGTGGAAGCTGCTCATCTTCAGCGCCGGGACGTCCCCGGGGCGGTTCGTCAACGCCTACGGGAAGATCCGCGTCCACGTCTCGTCCGGCAACGCTTCGGGGAATGCCAAGGTGGATTTCGAGGCCTTGCAGATCACCGTCGAGCCGAGTCCGGCCTGCGCCGTCCAGGAGAACGGCGACTTCGAGGCGGAGGTGATCGCCCTGTTCAATGCCGAACGCGCCAAAGTTGGGGCGGCTCCCCTGGCTGCCAATGCCAGGCTGGCCGTCTCGTCCCAGCGTCACAGCAACGACATGGCCTGCAACAGCTTCTTCGACCACACCGGCTCGGACGGATCGGCGCCATGGGACCGGATGACCCAGGCCGGCTACACCTGGATCATGGCCGCTGAGAACATCGCCGCCGGGTACTCGACCCCCGCCTCGGTCGTGGCCGGGTGGATGGCGAGCAACCAGGGCCACCGCGAGGCGATCCTGAACCCCGATTACGAGGACGTCGGCATCGGCTACGCCTACAAGAGCGGCAGCCCGTGGGGTCATTACTGGACCGCCGATTTCGGCGCACAGCCGTGACAAAAGGCTTCGGAAGTCCTGGAGACTTCCGAAGCCTTTTTAGAACGGGGGAGCGAGTTTACTCCAGCGTCTTTTTGAGCGTCCGTTTTTCCAGCCAATTGTTGACCTTGAGCACGAGCGGCTTGCTGGCGGCCCAGCCGAGCAGCGCGCCGCTTATTTTTTGCAATGTGGATGGGCGGCCCGGCAGCGGCATGGCTGGCGAGAAATCAACGGGACGGCCGTCCAGCGTGAAGGTGTAGCGCCCGGAGCGTTCGACCCGGGGCCTGTTCGCCAGGAAACCGGCCAGCGCCGCCCCTTGACTTTGGTCCAGCCAACCTGGCAGGTCGGAGGTGGCCTTGTAATCGCAGACCAGGGCCAGGTCTTGCAGCAGGCGTTTCTGGCCATCGCTCAGGCTGACGTTGCGTGACGTGAAATAGGCTACGTCCGGGTCGGTGTGGACGAGCGGAGCCAGCCACAGACGGTTGACCGTGGTGCGGATGGCGTTGCGCGTGCCGGGGGTGGTCGGGTTGCGCAGCAGCAGGTCGTCGCGGGGACTGTCCCAGTGACCGGCCACGTCCGGGCCGACCCGCAGGGCATCGCACAACCCGATCGAGGGGACGACCGGCGCGCCGCAAGCCAGGAAGTAAGCCTCGCCCAGCGCTTCGCGGATCACGCCCAGTCCCTGGCGGTAAGCCTGCTCCCGCGGCGTGTCGGTGTGACGTTTGCCCTCCAGCGCTCCCGCGTACAGGAAATCCAGCTTGATGTAATCGTAGCCCCAGCCGCGCACTTTCTTCATCAACCCGGCCAGCCAGTCCAGGGCTTCGGGGTGGGTGGTATCCAGGGCGTAGAGCGGCTCGTTCCAGTTGAACCCGGCTGAGACCAATTTGCCTTTTTCGTCGCGCAGCAGCCAGTCGCGGTGACGGCGGTAAAGCTCCGACGAGGGCACGACCAGCAGGGGAGCCAGCCACAGCCCGGCCCGCCGCCCGATCTCGCGGATGCGGGCGGCTATCCCGTCCATGCCGGAGGGGAATTTCTCATTGGCCTCCCAATCGCCGATGGATCGCTGCCAGCCGTCGTCAATCTGGAACACGTCGAAGGGCCTGTCCAGTTCGGCCAGGATGTCGAGCAGGCGCTGCTCGTCAATCTCGGTGTACAGGCTGTACCACGAGCACCACACCCGCAAGGTGGACTCCGCCCGGCCCTTGCCGAAGCGTTGGCCGAGTTGGGCGGCGTAGTCCGCGAAGGCTTGCGGCTCCGGCCCGTAAACGGCGAACCAGTCACAGGTCCCGGCCTCGTTCCAGGCGTGAAGTTCCCGCCCGTCGAGCCGGACGTGGGTTCCCAGTCCCAGCGCGCCGAGCAGCAGCACGTTCCCGTCCCCGAATTCGACCGCCCCGATCCACGAGCCATTTGGATGGGGATCGTGGACGTAGACCGGGTCGGTTTGCATCGGGTGCAGGATGGCCGGCCTGGGCGTCGGAATAACTAAGGCCGGGTCCTGCCAGGCGGCCAGCGACCAGGACTGCCATCCGTGGCGGTAGTAGCTTTTCGGAACGGCGGGCAGTCCCAGGGTCAGGTACGCACCGGACAGGATGAATCCGCCGGGGGCAGGTCGGCAGCCGTCTGCATTGGCGTTAAGGGTCAGGGTGTCGAATTCGAGGGTCCGCTTCATAAATATCTCCTGTGTCTATTTATTATGCCCGCGTTTTTAATGGACGGCAAGCAGGTTGATTTTAGGGCAGGATGTGGGTATAATACCGACCTATACCCCAAAGGCCAAGATGGGAACGAGTAAGTCCCGCAACGCTGCCAGCGAGTTCGGAAACGGTGTGAGCCGGACCAGCGAAACGGACCGAAAATCCTCCCGGAGCCGCAATCTGAAATTCGAGAATAGAGATTGGTTATTCGAGAGTAGTAGGAACGCCGGAGTCGTGGGCCGTTACACCCAGCGCAGGGATGCGGAGACAAGTCCCTGATCGAGTGCCTGCCCTTGTGGCAGGAACCAGAGTGGTACCGCGTGAGCTTCGCTCTCGTCTCTGTAGTGAGGCGAGAGTTTTCTATTTCAGAGAATAGAGAACAGTCCACTACTCTCCAGTCTCTACTCTCTGTTCTCTTATCTCTAATCTCTTTACCGGAGGTCGAATGTTCAAACCAGTTTCTCCCAAACTTAACGTCACCGCCATGGAAGACGGGATGATGCGCTTCTGGCGGCAGCAGGAGGTCTTCAAGAAGACCGTCGAACAGCGCGCCGGAGGCCCGGAATACGTCTTCTACGAAGGGCCGCCGACCGCCAACGGCAAGCCGGGCGTCCATCACGTGCTGGCGCGGGCCTTCAAGGACGTCTTCCCGCGCTACAAGATCATGCGCGGCTACCACGTCTCACGGCGCGGCGGCTGGGACACCCACGGCCTGCCGGTCGAGATCGAGGTCGAGAAGCGGCACGGCTTCACCAACAAGCAGGACATCGAGAACTACGGCATCGCCAAATTCAACGAGGAATGCCGCAAATCGGCTTTCGACTACATCCAGGATTGGGAGAAACTGACCGAGCGGATCGCCTTCTGGGTTGACCTGGAGACGGCCTACGTCACTTACACCAACGACTACATCGAGTCGGTCTGGTGGATCCTGAAGCAGTTCTGGGACCGGGACCTGCTCTACAAGGGCTACAAGGTCGTCCCGTACTGCCCGCGCTGCGGCACGCCGCTCTCGGACCACGAAGTGGCTCTCGGCTACGACGAGGCGACCGACCCCTCGGTCTTCGTCCGTATGCCGCTGGTGGACCGGCCCGGCACCTCGCTGCTGGTCTGGACCACCACTCCCTGGACCCTGCCCGGCAACGTGGCCGTCGCCGCCCACCCGGAGGTGGAGTACGTCACGGTCGAACACGGCCTGCCCGACGGCGCGACCGAGCGCCTGATCCTGGCCAGGCCGCTGCTGGAGAAAGTTTTCCGCGGCGAGGAAGTCAAAGTCGTCGAAACCTTCAAAGGCAAAAAGTTGAAGGGCGTGAAGTACAAACCGCTTTTCACCTTCATGCTGCCCGATAAACCGGCTTATTACGTGGTGCTCGAGGATTTCGTCACCACCGAAGACGGCACCGGACTGGTCCACATGGCCCCGGCCTTCGGCGCGGAAGACATGCTGGCCGCCCAACAATATGACCTGCCGGTGCTGATGACCGTCGCTCCCGACGGAACCTTCGTCCCGGAAGTCAAGCCCTGGCGCGGCGTCTTCGTCAAGGATGCCGACCCGCTGATCGTCCGCGACCTGGACGACCGCGGCCTGTTGTTCCGCTCGGAGCAATACACCCACACCTACCCGTTCTGCTGGCGCTGCTCCACGCCGCTGCTGTATTATGCCCGCGAGTCCTGGTACATCCGCACCAGCCAGTTCCGTGACCGGCTGGTGGAACTCAACCGCCAGATCAAGTGGGTCCCGGAGCATATCCAGGAGGGGCGCTTCGGCAACTGGCTCGAAAACAACATTGACTGGGCCTTGAGCCGCGAACGCTACTGGGGCACGCCCCTCCCGGTCTGGGAGTGTGACGGGTGCAAACACCGCGAGTGCGTCGGCTCGGTAAAAGAACTCTCCGATAAGTTAGGCTGGAATCTATCCGACCTCGACTTGCACCGCCCCTACGTGGACGAGATCACCTGGGTCTGCCCGGATTGCGGCGGGACGATGTCCCGCATCCCCGACCTGATTGACGTGTGGTTCGATTCGGGTTCGATGCCCTACGCCCAGTGGCACTACCCGATGGAAAACACGGCGAAGTTCGAGCAGCAGTACCCGGCGGATTACATCTGCGAAGCCGTGGACCAGACCCGGGGCTGGTTCTACTCGCTCCACGCCATCTCCACTTTGCTCTTCGACCAGGTCTCGTTCAAGAACGTGATCTGCCTGGGCCTGGTGCTTGACGGCGAGGGCCGGAAAATGTCCAAGAGCCTCGGCAACATCGTCCAGCCCTGGGACGTGATCAACGCCCACGGGGCCGACGCCCTGCGCTGGTATCTCTACACCGCCAGCCCTCCGGGGCAGGAGCGGCGCTTCTCTTCCGACCTGGTTGGCGAGGTCGTGCGGGACTTCACCCTCACCCTCTGGAACGTCTACTCGTTCTTTGTGACCTATGCCAACCTGGACAAGCCAACCCTCACCCCCAACCCCTCTCCCGCGGGGCGAGGGGAGAAAAACCAACTGGACACCTGGCTGCTCTCGGAACTGAACGCCCTCGTCCGCACGGTGACGACGGCCATGGAAAATTACGACGTGTTGAACGCCACCCGCCCGATCGCCGCCTTCGTCGAAAACCTCTCGACCTGGTACCTGCGTCTGTCCCGGCGGCGCTTCTGGAAGTCCGAATCGGATACCGATAAACAGGCCGCCTACACCACCCTCTACACCGCCCTGACCACCCTCGCCAAACTGCTCGCCCCGACCATGCCCTTCCTGGCCGAGGAACTCTACCAGAACCTGGTCCGCTCGGTGGACGGTAAAGCCCCTGAATCGGTGCATCTCTCGATGTGGCCGGAAGCCAATGAGAAGTTGATTGATGAGACGCTCAACGCCGAAATGGCGTCGGTGATGAAACTCGTCTCGCTGGGCCATTCCGCCCGCCAGAAGGCCAACCGCAAGGTCCGCCAGCCGCTGGCCGAAGCCGCTTTCTCGGTCGGCAGGATGGACGAACGCCACGCGGTCGAGACCTACGCCGCCCTGATCATGGATGAGTTGAACGTCAAGTCGGTGCGCCTGCTGGATGCTTCCAGCGAGGCCGTGACTTACAGCCTGAAACCCTTGCCCAAGCAGTTGGGCCAGAAATACGGCAGCAAGTTCCCGGCCATCCGGGCCGCACTGGTGGCGATGAACGCCGAAGAGGGCGCCCACACCCTGCTCTCCGGCCAGCCGCTCAAGGTGAATGTGGACGGCGAGACCTTCGACATCCTGGCCGATGAAGTCGAAGTGCGGGCCGACGCCAAAGCCGGTTACGCCGTGGCTGCGGACGGGGCTTATCTCGCCGCCCTGGTCACCGACCTGACGCCCGAACTGGCCGCCGAGGGCCTGGCGCGGGAATTCGTCCGCCGCGTGCAGGAATTACGCAAGGCCGCCGAGCTGGACGTGTCGGACCGGATCAAGCTCTTCGTTTCCGCCTCCGCAGGCCTTAAGTCCGCGCTCGAAGCGCACCGGGAATACGTCCTGGCCGAGACCCTGACCCTCGTCCTGGACTTCGCCGCAGCGCCCGCCGGGGCCTCCGTCACCGAAGACAGCTTCGACGGCGAGACGGTCAAGGTCGGGCTGGTCAAGGCATGAACCTGCTCCGATTTCCTCCCCACGCCACCGAACGTGACCTGCGCCTGGCGGTCGTCGAGTGCGGGCGCGTCTGCTACGGGCGCGGCCTGATGACCGCCAACGACGGCAACATCTCCACCCGCCTGGGCGAAGGCCACGTGCTCATCACCCCCTCCGGGCTGTGCAAGGGCCGTGTGGACGAGAACGACCTGCTGATCGTTGACCTGGACGGCAACCTGACCTGGGTTCACCCGCGTCGCAAGCACAAACCGTCGTCCGAGACGCCGATGCACCTCGAAGTCTACCGCCAGCGCCCCGGCGTTCGGGCCGTGATCCACGCCCACCCGGTCTTTGCCACCGCCCTGACGGTTGCGGACGTCCCCTTCCCGGCGGACGTGCTGCCCGAAGTAGCCCTGACCCTGGGCGAAGTGCCGACCAGCCGCTACGCCACGCCGTCCTCGCACGACGACGCCGACGCGATTCGCGGATTGGTCGCCAACCATGACGCCGTCCTGCTCCGCCAGCACGGCGCGCTGACCTTCGGCCGCGACCTGGAGGCCGCGCTGACCCACCTCGAACGCATCGAACACGTGGCCCAGGTCTACTGGCGGGCCAGGATGCTGGGGCAGGTCAACCGCATCCCCGAAAACGACATGGAACGATTAAAAGAGATCAGGGAGAAATTCTTTGGCGCATCGTGACGCGAGGTTCATGCCGCAACTTGGGAGGCTCCATGACAATTTCAATCCAACTTTCCATCGTTGAGGAAGTCACCGGCGAACTGCTGGAAGCCTTCACCCGCCTGATGCCGCAACTGAAGGCGGGTGAACCGGCTCCCGGCGCGGAGTGGCTGATGGAACTGGTCGAATTCCCCGGCGCGCTGCTGGTGACGGCCCGTTTGGACGGGAAAATCATCGGCGCGGGGACCCTGGCCTGGGTCTACGCCCCGAGCGGACTCCACGCCCGGATCGAAGACCTGGTCGTGGACGAGTCCGCCCGCGGCCAGGGGACCGGCGAGGCCCTCACCCGCTTCCTGCTCGACCAGGCCGAGGAGTCCGGGGCGAAGTACGTTGCGCTCACGTCCAATCCAAAGCGTGAGGCGGCCAACAAGTTGTATCGAAAGATGGGGTTCAAGAAGTGGGAGACGAACCTGTATATCTACAAGTTCGAGTAACCGCGGCTGCGCGAGTGCGTCGCACCTGACCCGTAGACAACTCCACTAAACGGCATTGGCTGACGCTGAGCGTAATCCCATTTAGAAAGGTGCGACGCACCCTCACGCCAATCGAATGAATTCTTCCGTCGCCTTCCCCAGATTACTGTAAGCCCCCCGGTAGGCTTCCGGCAGCAGGGCCGCCAGTTTGTACATCATCTCGTCCGCCATTTGCTGGCGGATTTCTTTTGTCACCCGCTGGCCCCCGGCGTCCAGGTGGAACGGCTCTCCGACCCGGATGCGGAAGTCCGTCCGTTTCAGGCGCTTGAGATTGGGCAGGAAGTTCTCGCCACCCCAATGGGCGATCGGGACGAGCGGCGCGCCGCTCTTGAGCGCCAGCACCGCAATGCCGGGATGCGCCCGCAGCAGCCTGCCGGTCTTGTTGCGGGTCCCTTCGGGCGACATGCCCAGGATCATCCCCTGCTCCAGCGCCGCCAGGGATTTGCGCATGGCCTCCATGTCGGCTTCGCCGCGCCGCAGCGGGATGATCTCCCAGGTGGTGAAGACCCAGCCCAGGAACGGGTTGTCCCAGGTTTCGGCTTTGGCCAGGGCCGTGACCGGGCGCGGCGCAAGCTGGGTGTAGATCAGCGGCGCTTCGACCGAGCCGGTGTGGTTCGAGTACGCCAGCAGCGGCCCGCGCATCGGGACCTTGCCCAGGTCGGATTTGTCTATCCGGCACAACACTTCCAGCCCGGATTTGCAGGCGTGGGTCACGAACCAGCGCGAAAACCCCATGCGGCTCACCCTCCCGCGCAGACGAATTCCAGCGCGGCCGGGATCAGTTCGATCTCCAGTTCCATGCCTTCGTAGCACAGCGTCTCGCCGTCGCAGTGGGCCGGGAAGGGGTTGTCCAGCGCGGTGACGGTCACTTTTTTCGAGCGGCGCATCTTGATCTCCGGCTGGCCCTCCTGCGTGCCTTTCAGGAAGTAAGGGATCAGGCCGAAGATGCGCGCCTTCGAAGCCGTCTCGGCGATGCACAGGTCGAACGTCCCGTCGCCGGGGTCCCCGTTCGGGGCAGTGAAGAAGCCCCCGCCCAGGCGGATGCCGTTCATGATCGAGACCATCAGCGAAGACTGCTCGACGGTTTCCGCGTCCAGCTCGATGCGGACTTGCGGAGCCTTGTAGTAGAAGAAAACCGTCTGGATGACCGCGATCAGGTAAGCCAGCAGCCCCCGCGCCCAGCGGATCTTGACCGCCGCAAACCCGACCGCCGCGTCGAAGCCGATCCCGACCCCGTTGGCGAAGTAGCGCCCTTCGGGGTAATCCCCGCCGCGCACCCGGCCGACGTCAATCTTCTTGCGCCGGTTCGCCGCCAGGGACTGGCAGGCCTCTTCGAGCGTGCCGCGCACCCCCAGGCTGTAAGCCATGTCGTTGCCCGTGCCCACCGGCAGGATGCTGAACGCCGTCCGGTCGAACCCGGCAGACCGGGCGCGCATCAATCCGTTGACCACTTCGTTGGCGGTCCCGTCGCCGCTGGCTGAGACGACCAGGTCGTAGCCGTCTTTCGCCGCTTGCTCGGCGATTTCGGCTGCGTGCCAGGGACGCCCGGTACGCGTCAGGGTGAAATCCAGCTTGTGGGCGCGCAAACAGGCCTCGATGTCCGTTACCGCTTTCTCTGCGTAGCCGCGTCCGGATATCGGGTTGAGGATGATCAAAGTCTTCACGCTGTGCTCCTGATAGGCGGGATGATGCAAAAGTTTATCATAGAACTCCCGCCGGTTGAGCCGGGGGACAGGTTTTGCGCCTCAGGGGCGGGATTTCAGGTAATCTTCGGGCGTGTCCAGGTCTTCGAGGACCGTCGGCGTGTCCAGGTTGACGTAGTGGATCAACCTGGCGTGGGCGTTCAGGAATTCCCGCGGCGACCGGCCCGCAGGCAGCGACAGCAGTTCGGGCCAGACGGAGCGGTCCGCCAGCCAGGGATGCCCCCGGCGCAGGTTGTGACTGGGGACGACCAGCGGGGATTGGGAGCGGGCGTAGGCCTCACAGACCGCCCGCACCGTCTCTTTCTGGACCTGGGGCTGGTCGCCCAGACCGATCAGCGCGGCGCGGGTCGAGGGGCCGAGTGCCCCAAGCCCAACCTGGATGGACGACAGCATCTCCCCCTCGGCGTACTCCGGGTTGAAGACCGTTCGCGCCGACGCGCCGGCCAGCGCCTCTACCTGCTCCCGCGCCCCGCCGGTGACGACCACGATCTCCTCGATCCCCGCCTCCGCAAAGACGGCGATCACCTGGCCGAGCACGGTCGTATTCCCCCAGGGCAGCAGCAGCTTGGGCCGTCCCATCCGCCGGGACTGCCCGGCAGCCAGGATGACGGCGGCGATGCCTTTCATGCCTGCAACAGCCTTTCGTAGTCTTCGGGCGTGTCCACGTCCAGCAGCAGGCGTTGGTCGTACCAGGCCAGGTAGCGCGGGCTGAACTGCGAAAAGACGCCGCGCCCGCCCTGGTCGCCGCTGAGCTGCATCAGCGCCTCGAACGTGACCCGGTCGAACAGCACCGGGTTGGCCCGCCGCTCGAAGACATACGGCGCAATCACGGGATACAACGTCCCGGCGTGGTGCTCCACCAACGCCCGGATGACCTCCACCGTCACCTGCGGCTGGTCGGCGAGCAGAAAGATAGCCCCACCAGTGTGCCCCTCTCCCTGCAAGGGAGAGGGGCTAGGGGTGAGGGGCTTTATCCCTGTTATTAGCGAACCCGCCTGTCCCTCCTCCCAATTTTCATTCCTCACTATCTGCACCGGCAAATCTATCACCGCGGCCTCGACCTCTTCCGCATACGCCCCGGTCACGACCACCACCGGCGAGAGGCCGGCAGCCAGCGCCGTCTGCGCCACGACCCGCACGAAAGGCCGGCCGCGCCAGTCCAGCAATTGCTTGGGCCGCCCAAAGCGGGAGGCTCCGCCCGCCGCCAGGACGATGCCCGCGATCCGCTCGTGGACGGCGTGAATGGTTTGAGACTTGAGACTTGAGACAATGACAGCCTCGAAAGCCCCCAATAATTTCTCCGCCAGCGCCTTGCCCTGGGCTTGCAACTCCGGCGTGTCCGCCTGGTTGAGCAGCGCCACCCGCCGCGCCCCCGCCGGGATGCCCTTCAACCCGCTTTCGGGATGCGCCAGCGCCTTTGCCAGCCTCTCCGCTGTCACAGACTGCTGATTCGCTGACTCATTGACTCGCTGACTCTTTGACCCGCTGACCCGCCCGAACCTCTCCGCCCGATGCACCCACTCGTCCGACAACGGCTTTCCCAGCCCCGACAATCCCGCCACGACCACGACCGTATCTGCAAACTCCGGGACGGCCGGTTCGTGCTCCGCCGGAGCCTTGAGCGGTTTCTGGCGCGCCCCGTCCGCCTCGACCAGCAGGGGCAGGGAATGATAGCCGCACATGGCGTGTAGCCAGTCTGTTAATTTCTCTCCAATCCCGCCAAATCTGTCTCCAATCTGCGGACCGGTGACAAGCATCACGCCCCGGCGGTTGTCTTCGATGGCGTTCAGGTCTTCGTCGGTGGTGACGATGAAGTGCCGGTCGGCCAATTCCACTTGCCACGCGCCGAGGTGGGTGGTGGTCGTCACCACGACCGGAGGGAGCAGCTCCCGCGCCAACTGGAACATGGCGGTCGTCTTGCCTCCCGCGCCCACGAAGGCGACCGTTTCCGTGCCTGAGAGCCGTAAAGCCTGGGCGAGTTTCAACCTTTCCACTTCGCACTTTCCACTTGCCACTTGAGCAACGCCTCCAGCACTGCGCCGCCGACCGCCAGGGCCTTGTCGGAGACCAGGAAGCAATACTCCCGGTTGTCTCGCGGGTCAATGTCGCCGATCTTCAAGCCTTTGCCGACTTCCAATCCCGAATGGATCAACCCTCTGACAACGCCACTGACCGCACTGACCACTGGATACTGCTCCCTGCTCACTGAATACTGATCGCTGATCACTGCGACAGTTTCTCCCGCCTCGACATGCTGGCCGATTTCAACTTTGATTTCGATCACCCCGTCCGCCGGGGCGCGCAGGACGCGGCGCGGGTCGCCCTCAGGCTGGCCGCTGTCGGGATGGGTCGTCCCGCTCCAGTAGACCCGGCCCAGGGTGTGGCCGCGCATCGTCTCGACGACGGCGTGACAGTTCTCCCCGGCGGTAAAACCGGGGCCGAGGCCGACGATCAAGAGATTGGAGACTGGAGAGTAGAGAACAGGGGTTTTGAGCAGGCGGGCGTCCACCAGGGCCTGGAAATCGGCCGGTTTGACGGTAGCCAGCTCCGGGTCCGCGAGAACCGGGACCAGGCCGCTGCCAGCCAGGGACAGGGCCTCGGGTGCGGAATCCGCCCGCCGGGCGCGGACGCCCTCCACGATCCACTCCCCTTCGTAGATCGCTTCGGAGAAGGAGACCGCCCGCCGCACGGACAGCGGCTGAGGCAGTTCGGTGATGACGACCGGGAAACCGGCGCGGTGCAGGCGCAGGGCGACGCCGGAAGCCAGGTCGCCGCCGCCGCGAATGAGGATGGGTTTTGCCATGGGGGAAATTAAACCACGTTTTGATGGGCGTTGTCGTCCCGCAGGATGTGGCCGAAGGCGTAGAGGGTCAGGTAGGCGAACAGGAAAAAGGCGGTGAACAGCCCGATGAAGACCACCAGGCGCAGGCTGGGATCAACCACCCAGCCCAGGATGTCGAGGGCCACGTCGCTGGGATTTTGGAGCAGGTCCCAACTGTTCCAGCGCAGGAAGCGCCCCAGGTAGATGCCAGCGCTGCTCAACCCGGAGACGACCAGCACGAAGGCCCAGCCGACCAGCCGCCCGAACGTTTGCCGGACGATCTCGTGCATCAGGTAGAGCGAGAACAGGCCCAGCAGCAACCCGGTCCAGGAGAACCAGACCATCAGGATGGTGTCGTACCAGAGCGGCGCAGCGGACGGGCCGTCGGCCAGGTGCTGGAGGTCGGTCAGCAGGTAGGGGGCGTTGGGGAAGAAGACCAGCCACAGGAGGGCAAAGACCGGCACGGCCACGTAGACCAGCCTGCGTCTCAGGGACAGGGTGTAAGCGGCGAAGGCCGCCGCGAAGGGGATCCAGGCCAGGAACAGGTTCCAGAGCAGGTTGGTGTAGCGCCGGGAGTCGGCGTATACCACGCGGCTGGCGACCAGCATGACGCAGATGGCCGAGGCCCCGATCAACAGGCCGAGCACGGCCAGTTTGTAGCGATGGCGCAGGAAGAGCGATTTGAGACGGGTAAACATGATCGAAAATAGACTTCGGAAGTCTTTCGGAAGGGTTCCCGGTCAGGAAGACTCCGAAAAAGACTTCCGAAGTCTGGCTATATCTTACCCAGCGCCCGCAGCACCCGCTCCGGGGTGAAGGGGATCTCGCCGATCCACACCCCGGTGGCGTTGCGGATGGCGTGGGCGATGGCCGGGGCCAGCGGCAGGTAGGGCAGTTCGCCCACCCCCTTGGCCCCCCACGGGCCGCGTTCGTCCGGCACTTCGACCACCACCGAGTCGACCGATTCGGGGATGTCCCAAATGGTCGGGATCAGGTAGGTGCTGAGCATGTCGGTCAGCACGTATCCGTCGCGGGTGATGAAGTTTTCCAGCATGGCGTAACCCTGGGCCTGGACTACGCCGCCCTCGATCTGCCCCTCCACCTGGGTCGGGTTGATCGCCTTGCCCACGTCGTCCGCCGAGATGACCCGGATCAGGCGCACCTGCCCGGTCTCGGTATCCACTTCCACTTCCACGGCCTGGGCCGCGTAGGCATAAGCAAAGTTGGGCATCGAGTAGCCGGTTTCCTTGTCCATTGGGGTCGTCTCCGGGGCAAGATAGGTATATTCGGCGATGGCCGGGCGTTCTTCGGATTGCCACTTCTCGAAGGCCCGCTCGGCCGCGCCCTTGACCGCGTTGCCCGACATGAACGTCAGCCGCGAGGCCGACGCCGAACCGGAGTTGCCCATGTTGAGCGTGTCCATCGTCACCATGTGGACCTTGTCCAGGGTCACACCGGCCACTTCGGCGGCCATCTGGGCCAGGATAGTGTGGTTGCCCTGTCCCACTTCCGCCGAGGCGCTGTAAACCAGCACGTCTTCGATCTCGCCGTCGCCGTGGATCTCGACCCGCGACCAGCAGTTTTCCTTGTAGCCGAACGAAAAGCCGATGTTCTTGAACCCGGCCGCGAAGCCCCAGGCCCGGACCACTGGTGATTGGTAATTGGTCATTGGGGATTGGGGATTGGTAACTGGTGACCGGAAACTGGTCACTGAAAACTGATCCCTGGCTTTTTTCGCGGCCGCGGCGATCACCTGCCCGATCGAAACCGGACCCGGGGGCGGGGTGCCGACATCCAGGGCCAAGTCCTCGCTGATGAGGTTCCTCATGCGGAACTCGACCGGGTCCAGCTCCAGCGCTTCGGCCAGTTTGTTCATCTGGGATTCGGCCATGAAAGCCGCCTGCGGCGCGCCGAAGCCGCGGAAGGCTGCGCCCGGCAGGTTGTTGGTGTACACGCCGTACACGTCCGCTTTGACGTGCGGGATGTAATACGGCCCGGTCTGGGTAATGGTCGAGTTGCCGAGGACCTTGTTGGTCGTGTACATATACGCCCCGGCATCCGCAATGAAGGTATTTTCGGCCGCCACCAGTTTCCCGTCCCTGGTCGCGCCCCATTTGGCGCGGATCACCATTGGGTGGCGTTTGCCGTGCCCGAACATCGACTCCTGCCGCGACCAGATGATCTTGACCGGGCGTTTGAGCTTCCAGGCGGCCAGGGCCAGCACAATCTGCACCGACATATCCTCCCGCCCGCCGAACGCCCCGCCGATGGCCGGATAGACCACCCGCACCTGGTCAATGTGCAGGCCGAGGGCGTGGGCGATTTGCTTCTGGTCGGTGTGGGTCCATTGACCGGCGGCCAGCACCACCACCCGGCCTTCATCGTCAACGTGGGCCAGGCCCGCTTCGGGTTGCAGATAAGCGTGCTCCTGCACCGGGACGCGGTACTCGCCCTCGACGATCACCTCCGCCGCGGCGAATCCGGCTTCCACGTCCCCTTTGCGGATCTTGTCGTGGACGCAGATATTCGTCCCGCCGATCTCCGGGTGGACCAGGGTCGCTCCCGGCTGCATGGCCGCTTCCGGGTCGGTGACGAGCGGCAGGTCTTCGTAAACGACCTGGATCAGGTCCCGCGCCTGGGCCGCCAGGGCCTCCGTCTCGGCCACGACCACCGCCACCTGATCGCCCACAAAACGGACGATGTCTCTTCCGTTGTTCCCCTCTCCCGAAGCGGGAGAGGGGTTAGGGGTGAGGGTAGGCCCACACAACACAGGCTGGTCGTTCCACTGCAAGCCGTACTCGTTGACCGGCACGTCTTTGGCGGTGAACACGCCGAACACGCCCATCAGCGCCTCGGCCCGGGACGTGTCAATGCTCACCACCCGCGCGTGCGGCCGCCTGGCGAACAGGATTTTCATGTGCAGCATCCCCGGCATGGACAGGTCGCCGGGATAGAGCGTCTCACCGGTCACTTTGCCGAAGGCGTCAATGCGGGGAAGGGGTTTGCCGACAATGTTTGTCATAGGGATTACCTTTTATACCGCTTTGACCTGATCCTCGGCGGCGGGGCGTCATGTGGGCCGTACTGGGACGGGCCGGCAACTTTATACGTCATGGCGTAAACCATGGCGATCACGCCGAAGATCAGGGCCACGAAGACGAGCGTCAGGATCAGGTTGGCGTACAGGTTCTCGATCCGGGCGATCCAGCCGAACAGGGTGGTCAGGATGTCGTACCGCCAGACTTCGGGAGGAAGCTGCGGGTAGCCAACTAATTCCCTGGGGACAAACCACAGGCGCTGTTGGACCCCGATTCGCACCAGGATGACGGCCAGCGCGTAGGAGATCGTCGGCACGATCAGCAGCATCAGGCAGCCGATGCCGCGCCAGATCGGGTGGACGGTGCGTTCCTTTTTCTTGGGAGTGCGTTCGAACGAATACCTGCCCATCTTCGCTCCTATTCCGCCAGTTTGCTGGCGTCTTCGATGGCCTGCACGATCTTGTAATAGCCAGTGCAGCGGCACAAATTACCCGTGATGGCCTGTTCGATCTCGTTGCGGGTCGGCTGGGGCCGCTCTTCGAGCAGTTTGGCCGCCGACATCAGGAATCCCGGCGAGCAGTAGCCGCATTGCACCGCCCCGTCTTCGATGAAAGCCTTCTGGACGGGATGCAACTGCCCGTCGCCGGCCAGCCCCTCGATGGTCACGATCTCGGCCCCGTGCGCCCGCGGCGCCGGGACCATGCAGGCCATCACCGCCCGTCCGTCCAGGAACACCGTGCAGGCCCCGCACTCGCCCTCGGCGCAGCCTTCCTTCGTCCCCACCAGCCCGGCGTCTTCCCGCAGCAGGCGCAGCAGGGATTTGTCCTGGCCTTCGATGAAGGTATAGTCCTTCCCGTTGATGGTCGTGCGGATGGGGGAATGGTCGCGGTGACGCGCCCCCGGGAATGCTCCCTCCGCTTCGGCTTTCGACTGCCCCCAGAGCAACACCGGAGCGGACGGGAACCCGGCCTGCTCCTGACCCTCGAGCAGCGACTTCAGCCCCCGGCGGGCCAGGACGCGTACCATCTCGCGGCGGTAGGTCGCCGAGCCGCGGATGTCGTCAATCGGGCGGGCGGCCCCGGCAGCCAGGTCCGCGGCCTGGGCGATGACTTCTTCGGTCAACATTTTCCCGGCCAGGAAGGCCTCGGCCTCCGCGGCGTGGATGATGGTCGGCGCGACCGCTCCCAGGGTGATGACGGCCTGTTCAACGGTAGCCTGCTCGATGTCCAGAACGATCGCCAGGTTGATGACCGAGATGGCCTGCGCCCGCCGCAGGGCGTGTTTGATGAACGTCCCGCGCTGGCTCGTCCTCGTGGCCGGGAAGGCGATGTCCACCAGCATTTCGTCCGCCTGCATGACGGTCTTGCGCACGCCGGTGTAAAAATCCTTGAGCGGCACGCGGCGGATGCCCTGCCCGGATTGCAGTTCCACCCACGCGCCGAGCGCCATCAGCGGGGTGATGGTGTCGTTGGCGGGCGAGGCGGTGATCAGGTTGCCGGCCACCGTGGCCCGGTTGCGGATCTGCGGCGCGCCCACTTCCCAGGCGGCACGGGCCAGCGGGTAGGCCCGCTCGCGGATGAGTTTGCTGGCCGCGCAGTGGTTGTGCGTCACCAGCGGCCCGAGATGGATCACTTCGTCTTCGTCCAGGGTGATCCGGTCGAGGCCGGGGATGCGGGTCACGTCCACCAGGGTTTCGATCCCGGTGCGGACGCCGCGTTCCAGTTCGAGCATCAGGTCGGTGGCTCCGGCGACGATGCGGGCCTTGTCGCCTTTGCGGCCCAGGACGCGGATCACCTCGTCTGTGGTGGCCGCGGAGATGTATTCTTGCCACATGGAAAAGGCCTCCTTGAAATTCAATATAAGCCGAATTTGCACTCCCGAATCCTACCATACAAAATAAAAACGGGGACGGCTTGGACCGTCCCCGAAAACCGGGCTGTTGGGGTGGGAAGTCGGCGGGATCATCCGCCGCTGGTGAAGACCTCGTTGCGGCGCTCGAAGGTGTTGACCGCTTCGCGGGCCAGGCTGGTCAGGTTGCGGATGGCGGCCTTCAGCCCGTCGGGATCGCCCATCGAGGCTTCGATGTTGTCGAGGGCGCGCCCGACCTGTTCGGCCACGTCGAAGAAGGCGTTGTCGAAGGCGTAGAGCTGGGCCAGTTCGTCCTCGTTGATCTTGACCGCATCGAACAGGCCGGAATAGCCGTAAGAGGCCGTGCGGATCTTGTCAATGAAAGTGCGCAACTGGATGGCGGCTTTTTCCATGTCATCAATCAACTCGATCATCCCCTGGCTGATCAGGTCGGTCTGGATGGCCGAAGCGCGCTTCCATTGTTCCTCGAAGCGGTCGGCCACGGTCTCGCGCAGCAGTTTGTCGGATGCGCGGCGGTTCTGGCGTTCGATATAGCCCTTGAAGCCGGGGATGTAGGAGCCGAGCTTCTTGAACACGTCGGCAGAACTCGTTACTTTGTCAAACAGGTCGCTCATCAGTATTCTCCTTGAAAGACGATCTGGAAATGGTCATCAGGATATACGGTAATATTATCACAAAGTTGTCGAGGCCAGCCGCGGCCCCGGCAATTTTCGATTTGAATTCCTGACCTGTGACGGTTATAATTCCGTTACAGGTTTTTGCGGATGTTGCAGGCCTGGCACGGATGTCGCCGAATCTGTGCATACCGGACAATGCCCAAAAGACTGGCGGTTATCGAAACGGACATGGCGGTATAACCTTGGGCAGGAATATTATTGGTTGGAAGTAGATACGGAGAAGAAATGACAATCGAATTGGAACTGGCTATTGGGTTGAAGGCAGGCCTGTACGAATCTACCGAGTCACCCCCTCCATCGGTAGGGCCTCTGGCAACCATCTTGCGAGAGGTGATCGTCCCGGATGTGTCGTTCTATCAACACACGATCAATTTCGCAAAAATGCGCTCCAACGCCGCCAGCGGCGTGATCATCCGTGCCGGGCAGAACACCTGGCGGGATAACGCGTTCGCTTCCCACTGGCCGGCGGCGAGAGCTGCCGGGCTGCCGCGCGGCTCGTACTGGTTCTTCGACAGCCGGAGCGAGCCGGAAAGGCAGGCCGACCTGTGGACCCAGATCATCGCCCCCGACCTGGGCGAGATGGAGCACTGGGCAGACTACGAGGAGGTCTATGGCGGGCCGTTCGGGGGATGGAATATGCTGTACCGCTTCATGTCCCGGATGCAGACCAACCTGCCCAATATCAAGCTGGGGCTGTACACCGGTTATTACTACTGGCTGGAGCACAGCCCGGCCAACCCGGACAGCCTGGCCTGGTTCGCCCAGTTCCCGCTCTGGCTGGCATGGTACACGGACAACCCGGCCAACGTCCGCATCCCGCCCCCGTGGACCGACTTGCTCTATTGGCAATACACCCATACCGGCAGCGGGCCGGCCTACGGGGTGGACACGCTGGGGATAGATCTGAACAATTTCAACGGGACGAAGAGCCAGTTTTCCGCACGATACAATCTGCCTGCGCCTCCGCCCGAACCGCCGCCTCCCCCTCCGGGAGGTGAAATAGACACCCTGTTGATAGAACAGAGACTGCAAGATATCGAAGCGGCTGTGACAGCCATCCGCACCGAGATCGGCAATGTTCCGCCCCCGGCCACGCGGCAGGCCAATATTGTGGCAGGGATCACACTGAACGTTCGGAGCGACCACGTGGTCATCAACAACCCTTCGAACGTTGTCGGCCGTATGACCGCAGCAAATAACCCTGTCACTGTCTATGAAGAATGGAGGTCGCCGGACGGACGGGAGGTCTGGGTGCGGGTTTCGGACACCCAGCCGCGCTGGGCCGCAATGGTCTACCGCGGCTCGGTCAACATGGTTTACATCTGAAATCCCGCAAGCGGGAAGGCTGCCTGATGGGCAGCCTTCTTTTTTGGTTCCTCGACAGATAGCGGTTCCAAAAAGCATCGGGGGCGAGAGCCTGAGTTTGTGGTTATAATCAATCATCGCTTGATCGCGTTCCCGCGTACAGCCTCGACCGCCACTTTTTTAGGGAATGCTTCCCTCCTGATTTCATAGCCTGTTGCAATAGATCAAAGACAATTGGGACAAAAACGCTTTCTGTTCCTGGAGCGATAGAATAAACGACAAAAGTAAAGGAGAATTCAAATGACATCTGAAATCCAATCCTTGTTGGGCGATAGGGCAGAATCCCTGCTTGGCTTCGATTCACCGAAAATTTCAAAAGAACGCTTGCACGTCCCCGGCCCCGATTTTTTGGACCGCGTCTTCGCCCTTTCCGACCGGAACAACCGGGTGATCGGCAACCTGGCCCGCATCTACAACAACGGGCGATTGGCCGGGACGGGATACCTGTCCATTTTGCCGGTGGACCAGGGCATCGAGCATTCGGGCGGGGCGAGCTTTGCCAAAAACCCGGACTACTTCGACCCGGAGAATATCGTCAAACTGGCTATCGAGGGCGGTTGCAACGCGGTCGCCTCCACGTTCGGCGTGCTGGGGATGGTGTCGCGCAAGTATGCCCACAAGATCCCGTTCCTGGTGAAGATCAACCATAACGAACTCCTGACCTATCCGAACTCCTTCGAGCAGATCCTGTTCGGGACGGTGGAGCAGGCCTATGATATGGGTGCGGCTGCGGTCGGCGCGACCATCTACTTCGGCTCGGACGATTCGCACCGCGAGATCATCGAGATCGCCCAGGCGTTCGCCCTCGCCCACGAACTCGGATTGGCGACCGTGCTGTGGTGCTACCTGCGCAACCCGGCCTTCAAACAGGACAAGGATTACCACGTCTCTGCCGACCTGACCGGCCAGGCGAACCATCTGGGGGTCACGCTCGAAGCCGACATCGTCAAGCAGAAATTGCCGGAAAACAACGGCGGGTTCATTGCGTTGAACGCGGAAAGCGTTTCTTACGGCAAGCTCGACAAGCGCATTTACAGCGAGCTGACCAGCGACCACCCAATTGATTTGAGCCGCTACCAGGTCGCCAACTGCTACATGGGACGCGTGGGCCTGATCAACAGCGGCGGCGCTTCGGGGGCCAACGACTTTGCCGACGCGGCGGCCACGGCGGTGATCAACAAACGCGCCGGCGGGCAGGGCCTGATCTCAGGACGCAAGGCCTTCCAGCGCCCGATGGCGGATGGCGTGAAGATCCTGAACACCATCCAGGATGTGTATCTGGACAAGAGCATCACCCTGGCGTAAAACGCCTTCGTGGAACCGTGGGCGGTAATTGTCACCGTCCACGGTTTTTGTTTCGTTCGCGAGGCGTCGCGCCTTTGATTTGGAGAATTCATGCCCGTTTCGGACCAGAATATCAACCTCAATCGTTATATGCTCATCCCTCGCGTGTTGATCTTTGCGACGCGGGGCGATTCGGTGCTGCTGCTCAAGTTGCTGCCAAAAAACGGCAAGGTCACCGGCTGGACGGGCAAATACAACGGCATCGGCGGCCACATCGAGCAAGGGGAGGACGCTCTCTCTGCCGCCCGCCGCGAACTGTTCGAGGAATCTGGCCTGGATGCGGATCTGCGGTTGTGCGGTACGTTGATCGTGGATTCAGGCCGAAACCCCGGGATTGGGCTTTTCATCTTTAGCGGCGAGGCCGGGACCGGGGAGCCGGTCGCCTCGGGCGAGGGGATGCCGGAATTCGTCCCCTGGGACCGGCTGGACGAAGTCCCGCTGGTGGAGGACGGCCCGGCCATCCTTCAGCGCGTCCGGGGGATGGGGCCGGGCGATCCGCCCTTTTCGGCCCGATCGGCTTACGATAACGGGGGCAGGCTGACGGTCCGGTTTGGGGGCGAGGGATAAATTTTGCGTAAAATCGCATCCCGGCAGGAACAAAGTCCCAATTGGGATAGTCTCAATTTCGTCTGAAGTGAGATGGTAAAATAATCCCCATTCCTTAGACAGGGTATCCAGCCATGAACAACCAGGACGAAAACCTGCCCAAAGTACCGCCTTTTGCCCCTCCAGCGCCGATGCAGCCCAGGAACCATCACAACAACGTCGCCGAGGACGGGATTCTGCGCGTCGTAACCCTGCTCATCAGCCTGGCCAGCCTGGCGATTGCGCTGGCGAGCGGTGCTGGCGGTTGATGTGCTGACCACCAGCGGCAGCGACAAGTACGACGGCATTTGGTCGAAGCTGGTTGTGCTGGGGTTGGCTTACATGGTCGGCTGGATCGTCGGGGTGTACAGCATCCGCGGGTTGAACAACCTGGTTTTGCCCATCCTGATCCAGGTTTACGTCTGGCTCTGCCTGGCCGGGATCTGCGCCCTGTATATTGCGATCATCGTCAAACTTTTCAACCAGGAGTGGCTGCCATCCAGTTTTGCCAAGTATTGCCTGGTGATGATTGCCGGGCTGCTGGCGATGATCGGCCTGCACCTGATGCTGGAGAACCACAGCCTGGTCATTTTCGCCATCCCGCTGCTGCTGATCTGCCTGATCCACCTGTATTTGATCGTTTTCCACTATATCTTTTTCCCGGCAACGATGGTGGATTACGGTAAACTGTGGGGAGACATCACATTCTTCCTGGGGATGTCGGTGGTGAGCATTTTGATGCTGGCCCACCTGGGCCTGCTCGAACCGACCCGGCGCAGGATCGGGCGGATGTTCAGGAACGGCCAGCCGATATAAAGGCCAAAGACCCGCTAAAAACGGTGGCCGCCAGACCTTCTGGCGGCCACCGCTTTATTATGTCCCGTCGCCCCACCGGCGCAGGGACATGGTGAAGGTGCTGCCTTTGCCGGGTTCGCTTTCCAGTTCGAGCGTGCCGTTGTGCTGCTGGATGACCTGGCGGGTGATGGCCAGTCCCAGGCCGATGCCGCTGAATAACTGGTTGCCGATCCTGTCCAGGTGGTAGAAACGGTCGAAGATGTGCAGGCGGGTTTCCTCGTCTATGCCGATACCCCGGTCTCGGACGGAGACTTTGACCCGCCCGTCCACGGCGGCGGCGCAAATGTCCACCTCCCCGCCTTCGGGGCTGAATTTGATGGCGTTGTCCACCAGGGCGGTCAGGGCGCGTTCGAGGCTCTTGGCATCTCCCGAAACGGGAGGCAGGTTCGGGTCCGGGATGAGGCGGATGGTGCAGTTCTTTTGCCTGGCCCTGTGGGTGTAATTCCCGATGACCGTTTCGGCGATCTTTTGCATGTTCACCGGCTCGAAGCGGGACAGGATCAGGTCGAGTTCCTGGAGGAAAAGGATGTCGTTGACCAGGGCGTTGATCTGGCGGACGTTGCGGGCAATGGTATCAATCACCCGGAAAATTTCCTCGCCCTTGATCGCCCCGGATTGGATCAGTTCGAGGTAGCCGCTGGCGGTCATCAGCGGGGTGCGCAATTCGTGGGCCACACTGGTCAGGAATTCGCGGCGGGCCAGTTCCTGTTCGGCCAGGCGCTGGTAGGCCCGGGCCAGTTCGCCGGCGCGCAGTTGCAGGTCTTCGATGGCCATTTCGTCGTTCTGCCGCAGGCGGTTGCTGATCTCGCGCACCATTGCCAGCGAAATGCTGCTGCTGTGCTTGAGCACTTTTTCGAAGGCCTCGCGGTGGATCTCCAGCACCAGCACTTCCTCGCGGGTCTTGACGGTTGCGGCGCGCGGCGCGTTGTGGATCAGGGCCATTTCGCCGAAGAAATCGCCGGTTTCCAGCACCTTCAGGTGGCGCTCCTCCCGCTCGTTGATGACCTTGGTCACGTCCACGCTGCCGCCGAGGAGCAGGTAAAAGGTGTTTTCGAGGGCGTTTTCGTGGCACAGGACGACGCCCGGCGGGTAACTTTTGACCCGCCCGTTGGCGATCAACTGCTCTACTTCCTCGTCCCGGATGCCGGGAAAAGCGCGCGGGATGATGCGGCTGGGTGAGCTTCTCGTTGGCATTTTCTACTCCTTGGCCTTTTGCTGGGCCAGAACGGCGGCGGTGATCTCGGGATGGGGCTGCCACCGGCCTTCGACGTAAACCGACCTGTCCCAGGGGAAGATGACCAGCGCGTCGCTGACCAGGGCGGTCACGTCGGGCATGGGACTGGCCCACGAGTGGCTGACCAGGCTGGCCGTCACGACCCGCTGCGCGCCGCGCTCCTGCGCCCGCAGGCTGACCAGGGCCAGGGTCTCGCCGCTGTCGGCGATCTCGTCCACCACCGCCACGACCTTACCGCGCACGTCCGAGGAGGGCACGTCCACGCGCCAGATGGGATGGTCGAAGGCGACCCGGTCATCAATCCGGCGGGTGACGCGCACCGGGTACATCTCGCACCGCAGGGCGCAGGCCGCCGCCGTAGCCGGGAACAACCCGGCCCGGGCGATGCCGATCACCACCTGGACCTTTTCCTGCGCCAGGGCCTCCACCAGCGCGGCGGAGAGCGCCGCGAAGCGTTCCCAGCTTATTTCTTCGGTGCCGTTGCGGTAGGCGTAGTTGTAACTTTGCATGGTCCTCAATCGAGGCTGAAAACCGTTTTCAACCAATCCAGGATGACCTGCCCGATGTCGGGCGGGTTGTTTGGGGGCATCAGGAAAGCTGTACCGTGGATGTCGCCGGGATAGAACTTGCTCAGGTAATGCTCGCCGGCTGAGCCTGAACAGGCCGCGTAAGCCGGGCCGTCCCCTTCTGCCGCCACACACCAGACGGGCTTCCCGGCCTCGTCCACCCGTTTGACTTCGTCGGTGTAGAGCAGGGCCAGGTAGTTGCCCGGCGAGAGCGACAGGGCGCCGATGCAGTTGTCGTCGCAGCCATCCACCACCCCATCCGCGCCGATGCTGGAGCCGATCCCGGCCACCCGGCTGGGATCCACCTCCGGCATGGTGGCGGCAGTGGCGTAGGCGGCTTTGGCGTCCATCACCCAACCCGGCGTAATTTGCGCATAGGGCACGCCGGCCATTGGGTCGCTCTCGCCAAATGTGCGGAAGTCGAACGTGAAGACCGAAAACGACAGGGCCTCCGGCATTGGCGGGTAGACTTCCACCTGTCCGGCGGGGATCGGGTTCTCATCCAACCGGTTTTGCAGCCACTGGACCAGCCCGACCTCCATCCAGTCCGTCTGGTCGCCCCCGGCCCAGTGCATCAGCACCACCACCGGGGCGTTCACGAATTTCGACGGGTAGAAATAGCCCACCAGTGTGACCCCATCTTCGGCCTGGAATTCGATCCGCTGCGCTCCGGCAGGCTGGGTGGAAAGCACTTGCGCCGGTTCGGTGGGCGGCGGTGTTTCCGCCGGCTCAGTCTCTGCCGGCTGGGTCTCGGCGGGCGGTTCGGTCGCGGCCGGGGGCGCGTCGGTCGGGGCCGGGGGCGGCTCGGTGGTTGCGACCGGCGGGGCGCCTCCATCAGGCCCGCAGGCCGCCAGGAGCGCGACGATCAGGATTGCAGCGAGAATTCGGATCTTCATGGTGTCTCCTCCAGTTTGCAGACGGTACTCCGGTTTGATACAATCAACGCTTATATTCTAGCAATTTTGACTTTGCTTTGCCTGCCAGTTTCATAACAGGCGACATACAATTTTGTAGATTTCCTAAGGATACCATGCGCCGCGCTTTCCTGACAATTGGCCTGCTGGCCGTTTTACTGGCTTCCTGCGCCCCGGTTGCGACTCCTGCACCCCCGCCCACACCGACGGCCGTCCCGGCGACTTTCACCCCCTTCGTCCCGGCCACGGCCACTTTCACGCTGACGCCCTCTCCCACGCCGACGATCACCCCGACCCCGCTGCCGCGGATCAGCCGGGTCCTGGTCATCAGCGTGGATGGGCTGCGCCCCGAAGCGGTTGACCTGGCTCCCATGCCCGTCCTGCAAGGATTGATGGCGCAAGGGGCTTACACCCTGCACGCCCAAACGGTCTACCCCAGCGCCACCCTGCCGGCCCACGCCTCCATGCTGACCGGGCTGTGCCCCGCCCAGCACGGCGTGGACTGGAACGACTACCTGCCCGACCGTGGCCGCGCCAGCGGCGACTCGGTCTTCGACCTCGCCCACCGCGCCGGCTTGAAAACGGTCATGGTGTTCGGGAAGAAGAAACTGGTGCAGGTCAACGACGAAGACGCGCTGGACGTGCTCGAGTTCGTCAACGACCGCGACTCGGTGGTGGCCGAAAGGGCCGCCCCGCTCCTGGCCGCCGGCTTCGACCTGGCCCTGGTCCACCTCCCGCTGGTGGACCTCCTCGGCCACGGATACGGCTGGCTTTCGGACGACCAGTTGATCGGCGCGGTCCACGCCGACGAAGCCATCGGCCTCCTGCTCGACGCCCTGGAGGCGGCCGGCCTGCGCGGCGACACCCTGATCATCGTCACTGCCGACCATGGCGGGCACGATTCGTCCCATGGCTCCAAACTCCCCGAAGACATGACCGTCCCCTGGGTGGTGGTTGGGCCGCGTGTCATCCCGCAGGAAATCCCCGGCCCGGTGAACGTCGTGGACACTGCCGCGACCGTCCTTTGGGCTTTGGGTCTCCCGCTCCCGCAGGGGCTGGCCGGCCTGCCCGTCACCGAGGCCTTCGGCGAACCCCCCACCCTCCGCCTGCCCGACCGCTGCCCGTAACGCCAAGGATTTCCAAAGTGAACAAAAAATTCCTGTCTGCCCTCATTGCCGTCGCCTGGTTCCTGGCGGCCTGCCAGCCCGTACCCCCGGCCGGGATTCCCCTCCCGACTGGCACGCCCACCCCGGCCTCCCCGACCGCCGCGCCGGATTCCCCGTCTCCCGCCGCAACCGCCCCAAATCCCGCCATCCCGGATTTCTCGCACATCGTCATCGTCATTTTCGAAAACAAGGAATTCGATAAAGTGATCGGCAACCCGCAAATGCCGGCCTACAACCGCCTGGCCCAGGAATACACCCTCCTGACCGGCCACTACGCGGTGGCCCATCCCAGCCTGCCCAATTACACCGCCCTGGTCGGCGGGGACACCTTCGGCATAGACAGTGACTGCCGCGATTGTTTCGTCAACGCCCCCAGCCTGCCGGACCTGATCGAGCAAAGCGGGCGCACCTGGAAGACCTACCAGGAAGACATGCCCTCCCCGTGCTTCCTGGGGAACAAGGGGGACTACGCCCAAAAGCACAACCCGTTCGTCTATTTCGACCCGATCCGCCTGGACGCGGCCCGCTGCGAGCGGAGCGTCGTCCCCCTGTCCGATCTCGATGCGGACCTGGCGGCCGGCGCGCTGCCGGATTTCATCTTCATCTCCCCCAACCTGTGCCACGACTCCCACGACTGCGGCCTGGACGTGAGCGACCAATGGCTGGACGGCCTGCTCAAGAAACTCCTCCCGGCCCTCGACGCGATCGGTGAACCCTACCTGGTGGCGCTGACCTTCGACGAGGGCAATAAGTCCGGTTCCTGCTGCGGGCTGCCCGAACAGGCCGGCGGGCGGGTGGCTACCGTGCTGCTTTCCCCCCAGGCCCGGAGCGGCTTCCAGGACGATACACCCTATTCGCACTACTCGCTGTTGAAGACCATCTCTGCCGCCTGGGGCCTGCCCTACCTGGGCCACGCCGCGGATGAGACCACTCCGCTGATCCTCGCCCCGTGGAAGTGAATCACGTCGAGGAGTCAATGTGGGCAACGGCCGGTCGAAAGGAAACAGGTATGGGCAAAAATGCTTATGAAGTTATAGGTATTGTGGCTCTCATCGAAGAAGTCTTTTAACGGGATAATCGAATACAGGCCCTTCCTTGCCTGAAACATCCCATTTGGGAGATGTGCCATTTTGTTCCCAGACAATTTTCCGAACAAAATTCTTTAATCGCTCTTTGTAATACCTTCATACAATCTCTAAACATGCCTGATATTCTTGAGGCATCAAGAAAGGAACAGATCATGTTTCTCATGTGGATTATCCCCCTTCTGCTGATCGGATTGATCATTTACGCCATTGGCGGCAATAACCTGGTCAACGCTTTCAGGCCTGTCTCCGGCCATGCCTGCCCGCGTTGCGGCCGCGCCGTGCAGAACGACTGGAAAAACTGCCCGCATTGCGGACAGACACTATAAGGAGGCTACAATGTGCGGTTGTATGTTGATGCATGCCGCGATGAACCATGAAGGGCATGAGCATGTCTCGCAGCCCGGGAGCGCGTCTGTCGCCGCCTCTTCCGCACCTGATTCCAGGTGCGCTCATTGCGGGTTTCCCTTGCAGGCGGGTTACGCTTTCTGTCCGAACTGCGGCATGAGTCTGGCGGCGGCGAAATGTTCAGCCTGCGGCCAAAAAGTGGATTTGTCATGGAAAAATTGCGCCTATTGCGGTACGGCATTGAAATAAGAAACTGTCGCCCGTTGTTGCAAAATTTCAGCCAGCAGGGTCCTGCTGGCTGATTGTATTTTCCGGGCATCGTCCGATGATTGACAAATCTATATTCGAATATTAGAATATTCGATATTATTGATATACGGAATAGATATGACTGAACAACAATTGTTTGAACTCCACGCAAACATCTGCCAGACGCTTGCCAACCCCAAGCGGCTTGAAATCATCACCCACCTGCGCGACAGCGAAAAGACAGTCAGCGAGTTGACCGAAGCCATGCAGATCAGCCAGGCGAATCTTTCACAGCACTTGGCGCTGATGCGCCAAAAGGGGATCGTGACCGCGCGGCGGGAGGGACTGAATATCTATTATCGCATGAGCAATCCAAAGATCATCAAGGCCTGCGACCTGATGCGCGAAGTATTGCTGGAAAACCTGGAATCGGGTGCGGTGCTGGTTGGAACGGCACGCCCATAAAATCAAATCGGAGAACATTTCATGACTGACAACGCAAAGATTTTTCTCTTCATCGTCAACGACGCGCCGTACGGCAACGAACGTCCGTTCAATGCCCTGCGCCTTGCGCTCAACCTCGTCAAGAAACCGGAGGCGCAGGTGCGAGTCTTTCTCACAGGCGATGGTGTCCTGTGCGCTCGCAAGGGACAAAAAACGCCCGACGGCTACTACAACGTCGAGCGCATGATCAAGTCGCTTGCCCAGCGTGGAAAAGTTGCTACCTGAGGGACCTGCTGTGAGGCTCGCGGGCTCGAGCCTGAACTCAAGGTCGAAGGGGTCGTGGATGGCAGCCTCGATTTGGAGGGGCAATGGACTGTTGAGGCGGACCAGGTCCTCGTTTTCTAAACCAGTTGAAGCTCTTTGATTCTCAGATGGCCGCTCCGGTGAGCCGAAGCGTGTTGACGAACACCACGAGGTGTCAGCCTTTTGATTTATGCTCGAAAAACACCAATAATGTGCTGCCGTACTTGCGTTGCTCGAACTCGCTCAAGTTCGCCAACGCCAACTCCCGGTATTCGAGCGGGTCTATCTGCACGATCACTTCGCACTCGTCGCCCAGCCATCCGGGATTGGCATCCAGCAGTTGCAGGCACTTGATCCACATTTCCTTGTACTGCGGCGGGGCGATGTAAACGTAATCGAACCGGCGGTTGGGCGTCGCTTCAAGGAAAGCGAAGGCGTCGCCGCGCAGCACCTCGGCCCGCTCAACCAATTTACAATGCTCCAGGTTTTCGTGGATCACGCCGGCCGCCACCCGGCTCAACTCGCTGAAACGGACGAAAGCCGCCCCCCGGCTGAGGGCCTCGATCCCGATCGCCCCCGTCCCGCCGAACAGGTCCCACCAAGCCGAGTCGCGCACGTCGTCGGCCAGGATGTTGAACAGGGCCTCCTTGACCCGATCGGTGACCGGGCGGGTGGTGTCGCCGGGGACATCCCTGAGTTTGCGGCCTTTGGCCGTGCCGGAGATGACGCGCAGGCTCATGCTTCGACGGCCTTTCTGGCGGTGACGATATTCCCGTGCGGGGCGATGACCGGGACGACGCAGCCGGTGCCCAGGATGAAGCCTTTCCCGTTGGTCTGGGCCAGGGCCTCCTCCGCCTCGTCCCGGACCTGGGCCTGGGTGCCGAGCACGAGCGTCTCCTGGCTGAGGCCGCCGCAGACCGCGCCACGGAAGAGCTTTTGCCCCGCCGCGAGCGACCAGCCCGTTTCACGGTCGTGCCAGTTCAGGATGTGGGCCGGGTATTTCGACACCTGCTCGAAATGGATATTCTCCCCGTGCAGGTGGACCATGTTGCACCACAGCTCCCCGGCTGCATCCAGCAGGCTCAGGTCGTGCGGCCGGGCGAACGCGGCGAACTCGTCCGGGGCGAGCAAGTGTCCCTGGGCGTACTGGACGGCGTAGAAGATGCCGTCTATGCCGGTTTCGAGGGCAGCCAGGATGAAACGGCGGGTGGTTTCGGTGATGGTTTCCAGCCCTTGCATCACGGCTTCAGGATAGCGGCGCAGGTGGGCCAGCAGGGTTTCCCCTCCGGCCAGGTTCCTGGCTTGCGCTAACGGGCTGAAGATGGTTTGCAGGATGGGCGTGCCGGGGCCGAGTCCGGCGCGGATCGAACGGAGGCAGGCCATTTGTCCCGCGAGGTGCGGGGCGGATGGGTCGAGGACGGGGAGCTTTTCCCAGTCCATCGGCCCGGAGACAACCCGCTTCGTGTAGCGCCGGGTCCCTTCGGTGTGGCCCTCCCAAGCGTCGTCTGCTCCCCAATCCTTGAGACAAAAAGACGACGCCGGGGTGACTTTGACCAGGTCGAAATCGTGACTGTTTTGGAAATGGAGCGTGGCGGCGGCCAGGCTTTCAGGTGACTGGTCATCCACCGGGAAATGCCGCCATAAGGCGACCGGGGCGCGGTCGAGGGCGGGGTCGTTGGCCAGGCAGGCTTTGAGGCGTTCGGTGTGGGTGAGGGTCATGGCGGAAAGTATAGCATGAATGATTTTGAAAGGAGTTCGGCCGATTTCATAAGTTATAATACGGCCTGTCAAAACCAATTGAGACCCATGACACCCCCAAAGATCGGGAGGCAGGGTCTTATTTTTTGAGGTCGTATGAAGAAATTTTTTTCCCTTCTTCTCACACGCGAAAACCTGTATGCCCTGCTCTTTTGCCTGATCCTGGTTGCGCTGGTGATTTTCACGGCAGACTATAAGGATTCGTGGTTCCTGTACGAGGGCTTTTAGATGTCGTTTAATAATATCCTGATCGCGCTGAGCCTCTCGCTGGTGTTGGGATTGGTATTTCGGCGACAGGGGCGCGTTTACGCTCTGGCAGCGGTTAGTGTAATTGCGTTGTTCTGGCTTCAGCCATCGTTGAACATCGGTGGATACGAGATCTGGCTCCCGTCTGTGGTTCTGGGGATTGTCTTGCTCAGTTGGGGATTGGTCTCCGGGCCGGAGGAACGTGGCAGGCGCGAGAACCTGGTCGTTGGGCTGGCTCTCGTCGCGTTGGTGGCATGGCTGGAATTCATCTCCCGGCTTGAACTGGTTCAGGCCTGGTTCAACCCCTCCCCGCTCCTGCTCTGGCCGGCGATTTCCCTGGCATTGCTCATTCTTTTGACCTGGGGCCTGTTCCGCGTACCCCGCGCCACATCTTACGGCCTGTGGCTGATGGTCGTGTTGCTGATCTTCATCTTCGTGCTGATCAAACTCCCGGCTTTTTCAGAGTTCTTCAATTGGTTCCTCCGCAAAGCCAGTCTGCACCTGCCGGGTCCAGTCGTGCCGATTCGTCCCAGATTCGACCTGCGCTGGTTTGGATTTTCGTACATCGCCTTCCGATTGATCCATACCCTGCGCGACCGCCAGATGGGACGCATGCCGCAAGTTTCATTGGCCGAATACGTGACTTACGTGATCTTCTTTCCGGCCCTGGCTGCCGGGCCGATTGATCGGGCAGAGCGTTTCGTTGGGGAACTTCGCCAGCCGCTGGCGCTCGATTCGGCGGGTTGGCTGGAGGCGGGCCAGCGAGTTATGGTGGGGTTGTTCAAGAAGTTCGTGATCGCCGATTCACTGGTCACGTTCGCATTGTCGGGTGCGAATGCGGGCGACATCCGTACTCCGGGTTGGATGTGGATTTATCTCTACGCTTACACCTTGCTGATCTATTTCGATTTCAGCGGTTATACCGATATTGCCATCGGTTTGGGGCGCTTGATGGGCATCAAAATGCCCGAAAATTTCAATGCGCCTTATTTGAAATCCAACCTGACCCAGTTCTGGAACAACTGGCACATGACATTGACCCAATGGTTCCGGGCCTACTTCTTCAATCCGTTGACCCGCTTCCTGCGGAGTAACAAAAGCCTCCCAACCTGGCTGATTATCCTGCTGACCCAGATCAGCACGATGGTGCTTATCGGTTTGTGGCACGGTATCACCTGGAATTTTGTGTTCTGGGGCCTGTGGCACGGGCTGGGACTCTTCCTTCAGAACCGCTGGAGCGAGTTCACTCGTCCGCACGCTGCGGAGTGGCTGGTCTTGCCGTGGCGTCAGAAAACTGCCGAGTGGGTGGGCGTCTTCGTCACGTTCAATTTTGTTGCTCTGGGTTGGGTTTTCTTTGTCCTGCCGACAACGGAAACGGCAGGTCAGGTTTTCCTGAAATTATTCGGTTTTGCTTGAGGCATTGGAAAGTTGCATGATGAATGACTCGAAAGGTACTGTGCGCCCCTGGGCGGTTACACTCAAAGGCGGGATTCTGTTTCTTATTGTCAATTTTCTGTTTTCTCTGCCCTGGGCGCAGGGCCTGGGCAGTTTATCTCTGTATAATCATGTGGTTCCAGGCCTAAACCGCTTTTCAGGCACCACCAATCTGAATGCTTTTATCAATTCGCACATCATATCGCAACCCAAGAAACCGGATGAGTTCAGGGTGTTGATGATTGGCGATTCGTCTGTCTGGGGGGTATTGCTGGACTATGAAGAGACGACAACAGGCAAGCTGTCGGATACAGGTTTGCAGACTTGCACCGGGGACCAAGTCCTGGCGTACGATTTGGGTATCGGGTTCAAATCGTTGGTCAAGGATTTGATCGTCCTTGATCTGGCTCTTGAATACCAGCCTGATATGGTGGTCTGGTTCGTGACGCTCGAAACGTTTACCGATAATCGCCAGTTGAATCCGCCGTTTGTGGCTCAAAACCCGGAACAGGTCCGTTACCTGAAGCAGAAATACGATCTCGATCTGGCACTCGGCAAAAAATTTACTCCCAAAACCTTTTGGGATAAGACTCTGATCGGCCAGCGCAGCCACCTGGCTGACCTGGTCAGTTTCGAACTCTCGGCCCTGGCGTGGGGCGCTACCGGGGAAGACGGTAAAGGCCGCGCCTCCGACCCGCCGCCGAACGATCTGTCGAACGACAAATCCTTCAATGGCTGGAAGCCGCCCGCGTTCGACGAGACCAAATTGCGTTTCGATCTCTTCGACGCCGGGATAAAAGCTGCTGGCGATGTGCCCGTGATTGTGGTCAATGAACCGATTTTTATCGCCAATGGGAAAAACAGCGACGTTCGCTATAACGAAAACTATCCCAAGTGGGCCTTCGACCAGTACCGCGAAATGATGCTGCGCCATAGCCAGGAAGGCGGCTGGGACTATCTGGATTTATGGGATGCGGTACCAAGCGAGAGTTTCTCCAATTCATCTTTTCACCGGGACGAAACGGGTGAAGAGATCGTGTTCCAGTATTTGGCTCCGCTCATCCTTGACCTGGCTTGCCGTTAGTTGGCCGGTAATTTTGACAAGGCTTTATCATGTCGTTTAGCAATATCCTGGTCGCGCTGGGCCTCTCGCTGGTATTGGGATTGGGTTTCCGGCATCGTGGGCGAGTTTACGCATTGGCAATTGTCAGTGTGGTTGCTTTGTACTGGTTGCAGCCATCCTTGAGAATTCAGGGATATGAATTCTGGCTGCCAACCCTGGTACTGGGACTGGTCGCGCTAAGTTGGGGACTGGTCTCTGGGCCGGAGGAGCGCGGCAAACGTGATAATCTCCTGACTGCATTGCTGCTGATCCTGATTGTGGCCGGGCTGGAGTACGTTTCCCGGCTCAAAATGGAAACGGACTGGTTTAATCCTTCGCCGCTACCCGGTTACCCGTCAACTGCATTTTTTACCACCGCCCTGGCAGCCTGGGGGTTGCTGTCCCTGCCGAGGCTCAAACAGGCTGGCAGTTGGGTGATGATCATCGCTTTGCTCGCCATTTTTATTTTTATCAAGGTTCCGGTCATTTCGCAGGGATTCAATGCCTTTATGGTAGAAATCAGCCGGCACCTGCCCGGTCCCAAAGTGAATCCCCGGCCCTTCTTCGACCTGCGCTGGTTCGGATTCTCCTACATAGCCTTCCGCCTGATCCACACCCTGCGCGACCGCCAGATGGGACGCCTGCCGCAGGTTTCTCTGGCCGAATATGTGACCTACGTGGTCTTCTTCCCGTCTCTGGCTGCGGGTCCGATAGATCGTGTGGAGCGCTTCGTCCAGGAATTGCGCCAGCCGCTGGCCTTGGGTGCGGACGGTTGGATGGAAGCCGGTCAACGCCTGGCGGCTGGCCTGTTCAAAAAATTCGTGCTGGTGGACTTCCTGGGTTACATCTCCCTAACGCCCGCAAACAGCGGTTATGTGGTATCACCCGCCTGGATGTGGGTGCTGCTTTACGGCTATTCCCTGCAAATTTTCTTCGACTTTAGCGGTTATACCGATATTGCCATTGGCTTGGGGCGATTGTTGGGTATCAAACTGCCCGAAAACTTCAATGCTCCCTATTTGAAGTCCAACCTGACACAGTTTTGGAACAACTGGCACATGACTCTCACCCAGTGGTTCCGGGCCTACTTTTTCAACCCGCTCACCCGTTCCCTGCGTTCGAGCGGGAAAATCTCCATTCCGGTTGTGTTCCTGATTACCCAGGTTTCGACCATGCTGTTGATCGGTTTATGGCACGGCATCGCCTGGAACTTTGTGGCCTGGGGTCTCTGGCACGGGCTGGGACTCTTCCTCCAGAACCGCTGGAGCGATTTCATCCGTCCGCGCGCTGCGGGGTGGCTGACCACGCCGGGACGCCAGAAAGTTGCCGGCTGGTTGGGAATGTTCGCCACCTTCAACTTCGTCGCCCTCGGTTGGGTCTTCTTCGGTTTTTCTTCCATGCGGCAATCCTGGTACGTCTTCCAGGTGCTTTTTGGACAATAGTTTGTGAACAACTCCATTCGACCGTTCTCCGTCCTGGTCAAAGGCTTGCTTGTTTTCTTGGCAATCAATCTGCTCTATGCCTGGATTGACCCTTCCCCGGCAAGTTTCTCGCTGGTAAACCGTCTCCTGCCTGGTTTTGAACGATTCCCGGCCATCCGTATCCCGATCACCAAGCCCGATGGGAACATCGGCGTTCAAACCAGCCTCATCCCCGACCTGGATACCATCTTTGCCGCCCACGAGATTGCCGGGCAGCCCAAAGCGGCTGATGAATACCGGGTGGTGTTCCTGGGTGATTCATCCATGTGGGGGTCCGGGCTGGCGGTGGAGCAAACCCTGGTCGGCATTATCAACCAATCTGGGTTGGAGACTTGCACCGGGCAGAAGGTCCGGGCCTATAATCTCGGCTATCCCACCAATTCAGTCATGAAAGATTTGCTCATCCTGGCCCGCGCCGATGCTTACAGCTCGGATATGTTCGTCTGGACATTTTCTTTGCAGGCCTTTCTTCCTGAACGTCAGAATATCCTTGTGGATGATAACCGGGCCGATTACCAAAGCTTGATCCTGCGTTATAACCTGAAAACCACCTACAAACCGGAAGCAGCCACCACCGGACCGGATTTTTGGGACAAGACTATATGGGGCCAGCGCAACCGTTTAGGCTTGCAAGTGCAAATCCAGGGATTTGCACTCTCGCGTTTCTTTTTTGGAACCGATGATATCCGTTCATCGGCTTCTGAAGATGAAGATATGGTCAGGCGGTTGCCAGGGCCCGCGACCAAATATTTCAGTTATCAGCAAACTGACAATTTGTTCAAGGACCATTGGCTGATCCCGTTCGACACGATCCGCGCGGCTCGCAAAATTGCCGATGGCCGCCCCCTGCTCCTGGTCAACGAACCGATTTACATTGCAACTGGCGAAAATTCGGATATCCGCTACAACTGGATTTACCCTCGCTGGGCGTTCGACCAGTATCGCATTTTTATGGAGGCCCAAGCCGCCGAGAAAAAGTGGAATTATCACGATTTCTGGGATATACTCCCGCAACCCGAATTTCTTGATACAGTCTTCCACCGCAATGCCCAGGGAAACGGGCATTTTGCAGAAATGCTGATCCCCTTGATACTCGAAAACTCGTGCAAATAAGGAGAATGATACTCGATGACCACTGACATAACCGCCTCCATCGCGGCCTTCCTCGCCACGCAGATCCTCAAACAGCCCAAACGGGTCATTCAACCCGACGAATCGCTCATCTCCAGCGGCCTGATCGATTCCTTCAGCCTGATGGACCTGGCCCTCTTCGTCGAGGACACTTTCGGCGTCCGCATCGAAGACACCGAACTGACCGCCGACACCTTCGACACCCTCGACCAGCTCGCCGCCCTCATCCAGTCCCGCCAGAAATGACCACCTTCAACGACCTGTTGCGCGGCCACCACGCCGCCAACCCCGACCGCACCGCCATCGTCCTCCAGCACGCCGGGCAGGACGACCAGCCGCTGACCTACGGCGAACTGCTCTCGGCGGCCAACGGCTACGCCCAGACCTGCGCCGAAAACGGCCTCCAGCCCGGCGAAGTGGTCGTGCTCATCCTCCAGCACAGCCGCGAACTCGTCGCCTCCTTCTGGGGCGCGGTCCTGCACGGGGCCGTCCCCTCGATCATGCCCTTCCTGACCGAGAAACTCTCGCCGGAGCGCTACCGGGCCGACCTGGCCTCGCTGGTCTCGATCACCAAACCCTCAGCCATTGTGACTTATCCCGAATTCGAACCGGAAGTCCGCGCCGCGCTGACGGAGGGGGATTCGGTCCGCCGCGTGATCGTCACCGATCAGGTCGCCCCCGCCTCGCCCCCGGACTTCGGCCTGCTCGCCGGTTCGAGGCGTTCCCCCACCGACATCGTGCTCCTGCAACACTCCTCCGGGACGACCGGCCTGCAAAAAGGCGTGGCCCTCTCGCACGAAGCGGTCATCAACCAGTTGACAGCGTATAGCCAGGCATTGAATGTTGATATTCAATCGGACGTGATCGTTTCGTGGCTGCCGCTCTACCACGACATGGGCCTGATCGCGGCCTTCCTCATGCCGGTCCTGCTCGGTATTCCGCTCGTCATCCAGTCGCCTTTCGACTGGGTGCGCGCCCCCTACCGCTTGATGCAAGCCGTCTCGAAGTACAAAGGCACGCTTTCCTGGCTGCCGAACTTCGCCTACAACTTCAGCGCCCAGCGCGTCCGCCCGCGTGACCTGGAAGGCGTGGATTTATCGTCCTGGCGGGCGGTCATCAATTGCTCCGAGCCGGTACACTTCGAGAGCCACCAGGCCTTCTTCGAAAAGTTCGAGCCGTATGGCCTGAAATGGGAGGCCCTGCAAACCTCGTATGCGATGGCGGAAAACGTCTTCGCCGTGACCCAGAGTCAGATTAACGGCACACCGGCCACAGAGGAGATTGACCGGATCGCCTTCATCCACGAGCGGATGATCCGCCCGGTCACGGATGGCCGGCCCGGCGTCAGGATGATGTCGTCCGGCCGCGTCCTCAGCAATACCCGCGTTCGCGTCGTGGACGAGCATCGCCGCGAAGTCCCTGAACGGACGGTCGGCGAAGTGGCCTTGCAGAGCGACTGCATGTTGACCGGTTATTACAACCGGCCCGACATCACCGAAAAAGCTTTCCACGACGGCTGGTATCTGACCGGCGATTACGGTTATCTCTCGAACGGCGAACTTTACGTGACCGGCCGCAAAAAGGACATGATCATCGTCGGCGGCAAGAATATTTACCCGCAAGACCTGGAATCGCTCGCCAGCGAAGTGGAAGGCATCCACAACGGGCGGACGGTGGCTTTCGGCATTTACGACGAGCGCCAGGGCACCGAGGAAGTGGTCATCGTGGCCGAAGCCGATACCGCCGACCCCGGCGAGCAGCAGCGCCTTGCCGATGAAGTCCGCCAGCACGTGACCAAGAACTCGGCTGTAGCCCTGCGCTACGTCCACATCGTCGGCCCGAAATGGGTGCTCAAGACCAGCAGCGGCAAGGTGGCCCGCTCGGCAAACAGAGAAAAGTACCTCGAAGAGCAGGGGGCGAACCAATAAACCACAGATGAACGCAGATGAACGGTGATGGGTTGGCGCATAGGGAAAGCCTAGCCTAAGGTGGTTGCCTGATTGATGTATAATTTCGATGGACTTGATGGAGGTACCTGTGGAAGAGAAGAAACTCCTTGAACGGATCGTCGTCAATCCTAAAATCTTCGGCGGCAAACCCATTATCCGCGGCCGCCGTTTGGCGGTGGAACACATTCTTGGGATGCTGGCCGCAGGCGACACGCCCCAGACCATCCTGGAAGGTTATCCCTGGTTGGAGCCGGAAGATATCCAGGCATGTTTGATCTATGCCAACCGGCTGGTGAGCCGTGAGCGAGTTGAGCCTCTCATTATGGGGACTGCTGCGTGAAGGTCCTTCTGGATATCTGCGTGTGGGGAGGCGTATTGCAGGAATTGGAATCCGCCGGGCACGACGTGATTTAGTGCGGAAATTGGGATAAAGACCCCGGCGACGAAGAGATACTTGCCATTGCCATCGTGAAAACCGTGTTCTGGTGACTTTGGACAAAGATTTTGGAGAGTTGGCAGTCGTTTTTGGATTGCCCCATGCTGGAATTGTACGGCTGGCGAACCTGTCTGCCAGGGAACAAGGCAGGGTTTGCCTGAAGGTTCTGGGCCGGTATGAGCAGAACCTTGTCAAGGGGGCTTTGGTGACTGTAAACCGGGATCGAGTCAGGATTCGCGAGTAGCCGTCAAGTTTGGGTATAGACACTCGAATTTCGAAAAAGTCAGCTTCTTTTGCTTCACCCCTCAGCACCTGTTGACGATCCGAAACGCACCTTTTCCGGTAAAGCCTAAATGCCTGTCATCATAACTTTATGGCACGTTCCATAAAGAGTATAATCACCTCGTCATGCCGCGCTATCGTCATCTCATTCCCGTTATTATCCTGGCAGCGGGGGTCATGCTCTTCGGATTTTCCCCGGCGGACGCTTCTCCTTCCTCCCAAACGGCCACAACTGCCACCCCGACCTTCGACCCATCCCGCCTGTCCCAGCCGCCCACGGTTTATCCGCCCTCCCAGGCGGATAACGGCGCCCAGGTTTACTGGGGCATGTGCATGGACTGCCACGGCGACCGCGGCCAGGGCCTGACGGGCGAGTGGCTCGACTCTTATCCGCCCGAAGAACGGGATTGCTGGCAGTCCGGCTGCCACGGGAGCGACGCCCCGGCGAACAGCTTCGCCATCCCGGAGACGGGCGTCCCGGCTCTGGCTGGACCCGGAGCCTTGTCCCGTTTCCCCAACGCGTTCGAGCTGTACGCCTTCATCCGGGAGAACATGCCGCTCTTCCCGCCCGGCTCGCTGACCTCCGAAGAAGCCTGGTCGCTGGCGGCTCACGTCCTGCGCCTGAACGGCAGGCAGCTTGGCGATTTCGCGTTGAGCGAGACGAATGGCTCAGCCATCCCCATGCACCGGGACGTGGCCCTGCCCGGAAGCGAATTCCCCGGCGGGCTGGCCCTGGCGGGAGTGCTCCTCCTGGCTGCGTTCGGGCTGGCGCTCTGGCCGGGACAGGCTGCGGGTCCGCCAGCGCAGGCCGCCCGGCCGGGTTTCGTCCATCACTTGCACCCGCCGGGCATCCCGGCGGCGCAATCCCGTTTCCGGTACACGCTCGGCGCGGGCGGATTGGCGGTCTTCCTGTCGCTGATCCTGCTCGTGACCGGCCTGCTGGAGATGTATTTCTACGTGCCCACGCCGGAACGGGCCGCCGTTTCGGTGGAAACCCTCACCACCCTGGTCCCTTTTGGGAACCTGGTCCGCAACCTGCATTACTGGTCGGCGCAGTTCCTGGTAATCGTGATGACCGTCCACCTGCTGCGGGTGGCATTGACCGGGGCGTATGCGCCGCCGCGGCGTTTCAATTACCTGCTGGGGCTGCTGGTCTTCATCCTGCTGCTGGATTTCACCGGCTACGTCTTGCGCTGGGACGAAGGCATCCGCTGGGCGCTGGTGGTGGGCACAAATTTGCTTAAAACCGTCCCGGTCATCGGCGAGGGTCTGTACCGCTTCGTGATCGGCGGGGCGGAACCCGGCTTGGCGGCGTTGACCCGCTTCTACGCCTGGCACATTTTCGGGCTGACGCTGGGCGCGGCGGTTCTCGTCATCTGGCACGCCTTCCGGGTCCGGCGGGATGGCGGGATCGCGGTCCCGCCGCCGGACCAGCGCTTGGAAAGGCTGCGCCTCACCCGCTCCGAGCTGCTGCGCCGCGAGGTGCTGGCGATGCTGATCGCCGGGGCGGCTTTGCTGGTCTTTTCCCTGCTCGTCCCGGCCCCGATCGGGCCGCCCATCACAAATGCCGGCGCCATTTCCGGCGACTCGCAGGCTCCGTGGTTCTTCCTGTGGGTCCAGCAGTTGCTGAAACTGGGCGACCCGTTCCTGTGCGGCGTGCTCACGCCCGTGCTGGTCGTGGTCTTTTTGGGGGCGCTGCCGTACCTCCTGCCCAACGCCAAAAGCGGGGAGTTGGGCCGCTGGTTCCCGTCCGGCAACCGGGCGGCCCAGGCCCTGACGGCCTTGATCGTGCTGGCCGTCCTCGTGCTCACTGTGCTGGGAGCCGTTACCGGGCAATGAAACGGATGTCCCGCCGCGAGTTCCTCAGGCAAGTCACCAACTTCCTCTTCGGCCTGGCCGGGCTGCTCGGCCTGGGTGGACTGGCGCGCTACTTCAGCTTCCAGCCCGATCCGGGGCCGCCGACCGAGTTCGACCTGGGGCCGGTCGCCGCGTACCCGCCCGGGATAACCGCGCTCAGGCCCGAGGTCCCGGCTTTGATCCGCAACGACGGGAGCGGGATCGTCGCCTTCAGCCTGGCCTGCACCCACCTGGGCTGCACCGTCGAGGCCAATGAGGACGGCTTCACCTGTCCCTGTCACGGGTCGCGGTACGACCGGGATGGAATGGTATTGCAAGGCCCGGCGCGGGAGTCGCTCCGCAGGCTGCGGGTGGAAATCCTGGAAGATGAAACGCTCAGACTTTTTACCGATGGAGGCAGGCCATGAAAAAGTTTTTCAAGTGGGTGGGGATCGTCGGCGGCTCGGTCCTGGGATTGCTCGTTGCGGGGGTGCTGCTGTTGTACGGCCTGGGCCAGATGCGGCTGAACAAGAAGTACGTCATCGAGGTCGAGCCTGTGTCCGTTCCGGCAGACGCCGCCTCCCTGAGCGAGGGCAGGCGCATCTTCCGGTATCGCGGCTGCGAGGCCTGTCACGGCGAGCAATTGCAGGGGCTGGTCTACCTGGACAACCCCGCCATCGGGCAGGTCATCACCCCCAACCTCACCACCGGCGAAGGCGGGATCGGTTCGCAGCGCACGGACAGGACCTGGTCCGCTCCATCCGGCACGGCATCCGCCCGGACGGGACGCCGCTGCTGTTCATGCCCTCGACCGAGTTCTACTACCTGAGCGACGCGGATCTCGGCAAGGCGCTGGCTTACGTCCGCAGCACCCCGCGGGTGGACAACGAAATGCCCGCCAGCAAGCTGTCGTTTACCGGGTTCGTGGTCATGAACGTGACGCGGGATATCACCTTCCTCCCGGCTGAACTGATCCCGCACGACGATCCGGCCCCGGCCGCGCCGGAACCGGGCGTGACCGCAGAATACGGCGCGTACCTGGCGATCTCCTGCCAGGTCTGTCACGGGCCGACGCTTTCGGGCGGCCAGATCCCGGGCTTCCCGCCGGAATGGCCCGCCGCCCCCAACCTGACTTCCGGGGAGGGCAGCCGCCTGCCGGCCTGGGGCGAGACCGGTTTCATCGAGATCATCCGCACCGGGGAGAAGCATGGCCGGACGATCAACCCCGCCTACATGCCCTGGACCTCCTACCGTCACATGACCGACGACGAACTGCGGGCGGTGTACGCCTACCTGATGTCGCTGCCGCCGAAGGATTTCGGCAACCGGTGAAAAAAAGACCGGTTACCGCGAAGTCTGCCAGGAACGCCAGGAAAAATAAAAAGGGTTCTCCCGTTTTAGGCGGGATGGCACCATAACGAAGAAATTCTGTGCTGCGAATTCAAGCGAATTTTTGTGAGCGCGTCAAAGTGCTGGGATGGAATCCGCTAATCTACGTCAATTTTGTGCTAGTCAGAAGCACATTGAACAACCTTCTGAACCACTGAGTCACGGAGACACAGAGAAAACAAAGGAAAAACTTCGTGCCTTCGTGTCTTCGTGGTGAAAGCTCTTGTCCAACATGCGCTTGACCAATACAGAATTCGCGAAGATTAGCGGATTCTTTTCTCTGCTGGTTAAGAGCGTCCCATCGGTTTGGCGCGCTAACGAATTTTTTGGAAAAGTGAGCGAAAATCTGCGAATTTGGCGAATTTGATCTCGAAACATCCGCGCCACATCGTACCCGCAAGGGTATTCGCCAAATTCGCGCAATCCGCGTTGAAGGGGATTTATAAAAATTGTCCGGTAGAGAGATGAGACAGATACATCGAGGGTTGTGACCCTCAAGTTCTCCACTCCAACACTGCCGTGACCGGATAATGGTCGGAGGGGAACAGGCTGCCTTCGTGGTAGCGGTCTATCCCGGCTTCGACGACGGCGAAGTGTTCCGAGACCAGGAGCCAGTCTATGGGGGCCAACTGGCCGGGCTGCCCGTAGGCGTGGAAGGTCGCCTCGTCGCTCCCGGTGGGGTGGGCCTGCCGGTAAGCGTCGAGCAGCAGCCCATCGCCGGTCAAATGCCGGTAGGCGGCTGAGTTTTTGCCGGCGTTGAAATCGCCGGTGAGGATGACGGGGCGCTCCGGGACCGTCCGTTCGATCCAGCGGCGCAGGAGTTGGGCGGATTTTTCGATTGATACGGGTCGGAAGTCGAAGTGGGTGTTGAGGAACACGACCAGCCTGCCGGTTTCCCGGTCTTCGAGTTCGGCCCAGGTCGCGGTGCGGGGGAATAGGCTGTCCCAGCTCTGGCTGCCGGGGATTTCGGGGGTGTCGCTGAGCCAGAAATGACCGCTGCGGCCGACCCGGAAGCGGGGATTGCGATACAGGGCGGGGGCCATTTCGAGGGCCGTTTCGCCCTCACCGCCGCGGCGGACGCCGTGGAAATGATAGTCGGGCAGGTTGGTTTTCAGGTAGGCGGCCTGGGCGTCGTCGCGGCACTCCTGGAGGCCGAGCAGGTCCGGCTCGAAGGCCCGGATGCGGTCGAGGACGAGAGGCTTGCGGTTGTCCCAGCGGTTGATCCCATCCTCGGCCAGCCCGTAGCGGATGTTGAAGCTCATGACTTTGAGACAGAGACTTCCGAAGTCTGTTTTCATTCGCGCACTATTTCGTAGCGCAGCCAGACGTGGCCGCCGTCCCGGACCTGGGCCGAGAGCAGCTTCAACCGGGCCGGCCACTCGCCGGGACCCAGGTCGGGCGCGGCGAACAGGTTCGGGGTCCGGGTGCCGCCGATGACCGCCGGGAAGATTTCGAGGTGGAACTCGTCCACCAGTCCCGCCCGTAACAGCGCGCCGCCGAGGATCCCCGGCGAGGTCGAGATGACCCGCTCCACGCCCAGTTTGGTCGCCAGCTTTTCCAGCGCCAGGGACAGGTCCACCCGCTCGTCCCCGGCGACGAAATAGGGGGCGTTCTCGCGGCGCAGGTAGGCGAGGTATTCGACCGGGGTGCGGCGGGTGACGAAGACCAGCAGGTGCTCGCCGCCGGACCCGGGGGCCTCCTTGCCCGGTTCGCCGGTGTAATACCAGCGGACGCGGCCGCGGCTGTCCACCACGGTGAACCAGCCTTTCTGGGCGGAACGCTCGACCACGTCCGGGGGCAGGAAGTCCCGGTAGATTTCGGCGGGGTTGGCATCCACAGGCGGGAGGGGGTCGGGGATGTGGTCAGCGGCGACGAAGGAGTTGCTGCCCTCGATCCAGGCCTGGGGTTTGTAGTCGGCGAGGAGCTGTTCGTAGATGCCGCTGGGTTTGGCGAGGGCGCTCCAGCGTTCGTCGCCGAAGAGCAGGAGCACATCGGGGGCGAGGGTCAGGCGTCCGTCCACCGAGGCGACGCCGTAGAGGAGCAGTTTGGGGCGGGGCATGGGGGTGTCCTTTTGAGGGATGAAGAATGAAAGATGAAAGATGAATGGCCTGCGGCTGTTTATCCGGCCGTATCCGGGGTTTTTGATTCGAAGTAACGGGTGAGCAGGGTTTCCCACTCCCCGATGAATTCCCGGTAGCGGCTGGCGGTAAAGCCCTCGATGAACGCGTCGCCTTTCGGGCTTAAGGCGATGTATTCATACGTGACTTCGACCAGGGTCTGGCCTGGGGCAGTTTCCGTGCAGTGGACGGTGATGATGCCGATCTTGTCCTGCGGCTCGACCTTGTAGAATTGCACCCGATAATTTTGGGGTTCGTAACGCTTGACCAGCCAGATGGCCTGGGTCGAGGCGTGGTCATGGTTTTGGGTGGTGAAGACGTAATCTTCGTGCAGTTCGGTTGAACCCAGGATGTTTTCGTAGTCCCAGCCGGGGACCCAGCGCTTCTCTCCCTCGGCGCTGAATAAGGGGAACAGGATCCCTGCGGGCTGGTCGAGGCTGAAGCTGGCGGTGTGTTTGGTGGATTTCATGCGATTTCGTTGGCCTGGAGTTTCCCTGTTCATCTTTTTTCCAAAGCATCCAGTATGGCAAGGATGACACTTTCGAGGTTGTTCATCACGTCGTTGTTCCAAAAGCGGATGACCTTGTAGCCTCGCATTTCCAGATATTTCGTTCTTTCTTCGTCATAGCCGGATTGCTCGAGGTGTTGGCTCCCGTCCAGTTCGATGACCAGTTTCCGGCGAGGCGCACAGAAATCTACAATATAGGGGCCGATGGCGTGTTGGTTCCTGAAGTGAACATCTTCCAGGCGGTGTGCTCGCAGCCGCGCCCACAGTTTGATCTCGGCAGGGGTCATAGTGCGATGCAATTCTTTGGCCCGCCCAAAAACCTTGGGCGTGGTGCGTTTGTGCAATTAGACCCCCTCCTGCCTCCCCCATTTCAAAGTGCGGAAATGGGGGAGGGCTGCAACATTTTCTGGAATGAAATTCATTGTTCGCATATAAGTTACTCATCCACCTCCCCCATCCATGATCTTTGGATGGGGGAGGCCGGGAGGGGGTCAAGGCTTCAATTCTCCTCAGCGCTGACCACTGATTACTTTCTCACCCCCACCCCTCGATCAACCCTTTCATCTCCGCCTCCTCGCCGCCCTGCTTCTCGAAATACTCGTTCATGAACTGCGAGCGGCGCAGGCGCAGGGCCATCGGGGCGACGGCTTTCAGGTTGGCGCGGGTCACTTTCAGGCGGCCGTCGGTCAGGATGAAGCCCGCCCTTTTGCGACCGAGCATTCACTCTGCTTCCAAGGTTTGTTCGAGATGTTTGCGCAATGGAGGAATGTTCTGCTGAATCGTTTTCCAGAGCAGTTCATCGTCTACGCTGTCATAACCGTGAATGATACGGTTCCGCATTCCCACAATGCGACGAAGTTCCGGCAATAAATCCGTAACGGTGGGATCCTCCACCTCTGCCTGATGAAGGGCTTCCCCAATGATCTCGAATTGGCGTTCCACTGCTGAGCGCAGCATCAGGTTTCTTTCGTAATCCGCAAAGGTGTATTTTGCAACAAACGATTCGATCGCTTTGCAGGCTGTCAATGCGTCCAGTAATCGTTTTTTAGTGTGTATCTTCATAGATTACCCGGGCTGTCCGCTCCACTTCGGCGCGGAAATATGGATTGCGGATGGAGCGTTTCGTCAACACATCCACGCGGCGGTTGAACAGTTTTTCCAACGCCTCGGCAAAGTCGAAGTAGCGGTCTGCATAATCGGCAGTCTGAGTGTTGGCAAACTCAACAATAAAGTCGAGGTCACTCGTGGCAGGAACGAATGCGCCTGTGGCAGCAGAACCAAATAACTGCAACTTTCGCACGCGAAACCGGCGGCAAAGTGCGGCCAGGTTGGTTTGCTGCTGACTGATTTCCGGGATCATGTGCCATCTCCTTTCGATGAAAATTATACCGCTTACTGACCACTGGTCACTGAATACTGAACACTGCCCACTGACCACTGATTACTTCCTCACCCCCCACCCCTCGATCAACCCTTTCATCTCCGCCTCTTCGCCGCCCTGTTTTTCGAAATACTCGTTCATGAACTGTGAGCGTCTCAGGCGCAGGGCCATCGGGGCCACGGCTTGCAGGTCGGCGCGGGACACTTTCAGGCGGCCATCGGCGGCGGCGTGGGCTCGGGCGGCCTCGAACCAGGTGATCTCGGCCCGCAGGGAATCGATGCCCATCTTTTGCACCAGGGCTATGGCCGGTTTGGCGATGCTGTCGGGGATGGCGACCTGCTTGAGCCGCTGGCGGGCGGCGTCTATCTCGTCGGCCGCGGCCAGCAGGTCACCGGCGTAGCCGGCCACCATCCGGCGCGGGTTGCTCAGGTAAGCGTGGACCCGGCGGTAGGCTTCCAGGCGCTCGGAGGCCTCGTCCAGGCCGCGCACGATGACGCGCAGCCCGAAGCGGTCCAGGATCTGCGGGCGCAGGCGTCCCTCCTCGGGGTTCATCGAGCCGATCAGCACGAACCGCGCCCGGTAGGTGGCCGAAACGGGTCCCCGCCGGACGGTGTACGATCCCTGGGCAGCCGCGTCCAGGATGGCGTCCACGATCTCGTCGCCGAGCAGGTTGATCTCGTCAATGTAGAGCAGGTTGCGGTCGGCCTGGGCCAGGATGCCGCGCCGCACCCGCAGCCGCTCGTGGACCGCGGCCCGCTCGTCAATCCCGCCGACCACGTCCTCCAGTTGTGAATTAAGCGGCAGTTCCACCAGCCGCACCCGGTCGGGGGCGGTCAACGCCCCGCCCTCGGCGAACTTGCGGGCGCAGTCCGGGCAGACCGCATCCAGGCCGCCGGTTTCGATGTCTTCGGGCAGGCAGCCGTAGTAACACAGGCTGCGCTCGACCTGCGGCAGGATGTCAAGCAGCGAGCGGACGGCGGTGGTCTTGCCCGTGCCGCGCGGCCCGATCAGCAGGATGCCGCCCACGTTGGGGTTGATCAGCCCCAGCAGCAGGGCCAGCTTCATCTCCTTTTGCCCGACGATGGCGAGGAACGGGAAGGGCAGCGCCTCGGCCTGGGCGCCCTCATCCGGCGGGAGGTCCGGGACGCCTTTGCCGGAGACGTAGTCCACCAGCTCTTTCAGGCTGCGGAAGGCGTGCCCGACCTGCTGTTTTTCGTCGCTTTCAGGGGGATTTTCGGCCATAGGTTTCGCACCAGACTTCGGAAGTCTTTACTTGTTGGATTTGTTCTCCGCCAGGCGCTGTTTCTGCCGTTCGACGGCCTGGTCCATGCGCCTCTGCTCCGCCGGATTTTCGGCCAGCAGCGGCGGGACCGGGACGGGTTTGCCGTCTGCGTCCATGGTCACGTAGACCAGGTAAGCCGTGTTGGTGTGGACCCGTTCGCCCGTGACCGGGTTCTCGGCGATGACCTGCACCTGGGCCTCCATCGAGGTCCGCCCGGCGTAAGTCACCTCGGCGTTGAGGATCACCAGGTCCCCGATGCGGATCGGCTGGCGGAAGACCATCCGGTCGATGGCCACAGTCACGACCCGCTGCTGGGCGTGGCGCATACAGGCCAGCGCCCCGGCTTCGTCCACCAGTTTCATGATCCAGCCGCCGTGGACGTTGCCGTGATTGTTGGCGTGTTCCGGCTGCATCAACTGGGCGATCTGGATGCGCGAGGCGCGCATGGGCTTGGGTTTCAGGTCACTCATGGCTTAACTTTACCATTGTCCTTGCATTCGGACAACGAGATTTTTTAACGCGAATAACGCCAATGGGCGAATGGCGCGAATTCTTATTTTTTCGCGGCATTCGCCCATTCGTGACATTCGCGTTGAGATTTTGAGTCTAGTCCAGGTCTTGGCGCAGTTCCCCCAGGTCGAGGGTGTGCAGGCGCTCCGGCTCTTCGAGCAGCACGTCAACCGTGTCGCTCATCAGTTCGCGCATCATCGGGGCCAGCGGGATGGTGGCGGGCGGGTAGACCCGTTTCGGCGGGAAGGGCGGCGCCAGGCGCGGCTTGAAATCCGCCCCCCGTTTGCGCAGGATGCGCGGCTCGGTGCTCAAAGTGCCGACGTGATAGCCGAGCACCGAATACACTTCCCGCTCACGCGTCACCCAGCCGATCCACTCGCCGGAGCGGTTGTACAGGTATGGGTACACGAGGAAAGCTTCGGCTTCGCCCCTGGTGGTGTAGATGGGGATGACGGGTTTGGGATCGGGCATGGTCTGATTATATATCTTTTTATTTTCCCGGCATATCTGGCATTTGTAACCATTCGGTAGTATCATTGCCGCTCGTGCCCCGGAGAAGTCGTGTCCGTTGGGGCACGATTTTCTTATTTGTAGAGGTGGTTTATGCCAAGGAGAAGTCTCAAACGTCTGCTGGTGGACGAATTCACCGGCTACAACGCCCAAAAGTTCCAGCAAGATCTGTTGGCCGGGCTGACGGTGGCGGCGGTGGCCCTGCCGCTGGCCCTGGCCTTCGGCGTGGCTTCCGGGGCGAGCGCCGCGGCCGGGCTGGTGACGGCCGTCCTGGCCGGGGTGGTCATCGGCGGGCTGGCGGGCGCGCCCTACCAGATCAGCGGCCCGACCGGGGCCATGAGCGCGGTGCTCATCCTGCTCGTCCAGCGCTACGGCCTGCAGGGTATCTGGATCGCCGGATTGATGTCCGGCCTGTTCCTGCTGGTCATCGGCCTGCTGCGCCTGGGACGCTTCATCGCCTTCATCCCGGCCCCTGTCATCAGCGGGTTCACATCCGGGATCGCCCTGATCATTTTCATCGGGCAGATTGACAACTTCCTGGGGATCAAGACCGGCTCCGCTGAAGCGGCCCTGTTCAAGTTCCTGGGCTATTTCCGCGGCGGCTGGACTCCCGACTGGCAGGCCGTGACCCTGGGCCTGGTCGTGGTGCTGACGATGGCCTTCTGGCCGAAAAAGTGGAACGCCCGCTTCCCGGCCTCCCTGCTGGGCATCGTCCTGGCGACCGCGCTCAACGCTGTGCTCGGATGGCAAGTGGAGGTGATCGGCGAAATCCCCCAGACGCTGATGCTCTCCGAGCGCCTGGCCCTGTTCGACATCCCGTGGGATCGTTTGACGGAATTCCTCGCCCCGGCCCTGACCATCACCGCCCTGGGCGCGGTCGAATCCCTGTTGTGCGGGGCGGTCGCCTCGAACATGACCGGCATCCGGCTCCAGGCCAACCAGGAACTCGTCGCCCAGGGCCTGGGCAACATGCTCATCCCATTCTTTGGCGGAGTCCCGGCTACGGCCGCCATCGCCCGTTCGAGCGTCGGGATCAAGTCCGGGGGTCAGACCCGCCTCGTCAGCCTCATCCACGCCGCCGGGTTGCTGCTCTCGATGTTCCTGCTCGCCCCGGTGATGGCCCGCATCCCGCTGGCGGCGCTGGCCGGGGTGCTGATGGTGACAGCCGTCCGCATGAACGAGTGGCACGCCATCCGCTTCATTTTCAGCAAGCGCTTCAAGACGGCGATCATCGCCTTCACCGTGACCATGCTGGCGACCATCGCCCTCGACCTGACCCAGGCCATCCTGATCGGGTCGTTCGTGGCCGGAGGGGTTTTCCTGAGCCAGATCGCCAGCATTGACATTGACATCGAGGAGGTTGATCCGCAGAAGCTACAGGCCAGGGGCATCCAGGTGAAAGGGAATTGCCGCCACGTGCGGGTGGCCTTCATCACCGGGCCGCTGTTCTTCGCCGCCACCGGCAACTTCAACGAGGCCTTCGCCAACCTGGGCGACACCCAGGCCCTGATCCTTTCGATGCGCGGTGTGCCGCTGATTGACACTGCCGGGCTGGAAGCCATCCAGGGCCTGCACGAGCGCATCCAGCGGCAGGGCGGCACGCTGATGTTTGCCGGTGTCCACGACAACGCCCGCCGGATGATGGACCGCGGCGGGCTGGTGGAGCTGGCGGGGGCGCAGAATTTCTTCTGGAGCAGCGACCAGGCCATCGTCGAGGCCGAGAAACGGGGCTGCGCCTTCTGCGGGTGAGATTTATCCACAGATTACACAGATTTCGCAGATAAAAAATCTGTGTAATCTGCGAAATCTGTGGATAAAATGCTTACAGCACCTCGCCCGGCCCTCGTTTCAAGAATTGGCCGCCGCCGCGAGCGCCCAGCCAGTTCTCCCCGTCCACGATCAATTGGCCCCGCAAGAAGACCTTTTCGGGATACCCGACCAGTTCCCAGCCTTCGTACAGGTTGTAGTCCGTGCGGTGCCGGGCCACAGCCGCGCCGTACTTGACCCGCTTCTCCGGGTCCCAGATGACGATGTCGGCGTCCGAGCCGGGGAGCAGGCTGCCTTTGCGCGGGTACAGGCCGAAGATGCGGGCCGGGTTGGTGCAGTTGAGCGCCACGAACTGGTTGGGGGTGATCCGTCCAGCCCGCACGCCGTAAGTCCACAGGATTGGCAGCCTGTCGCCGACGCCGGGCAGCCCGTTGGGGATTTTGGTGAAATCGCCCGCGCCAAGCTCCTTGCCGGGGATGGCGACCTCCTGTCCCTCGTACAGGATCGGCTTCGTCCCGTCGAAGAAGAACGGGCAGTGGTCCGTGCCGAGGGTCTGGATCGTGCCGCTGGCCAGCCCCTGCCACAGGCGGGCGTTGTCGGCTTCGGTCCGCATCGGGGGCGAGCAGACCCATTTCGAGCCGTCGGGACGGCGCAGGTGGTCAATCGTGAAGAACAGGTACTGCGGGCAGGTCTCGCCCATGACCTTGACGCCGCGCCGGCGGGCGTAATCGAGCATGTCCACCTCCCCGGCCGCGTTCATATGGACGATGTAGAGCGGCGCGTCGGCCACGGACGCCATGCCGGCCACCCTTAAACCGGCCTCCACCGCGCCCCAGGCGGGACGCGTGCGGGCGTGCCATTCGGGGGAGACGCGTTCAGCCTTCAGCGCCTCAGCGGTCAGGATTTCGATCACGTCCCCGTTTTCGGCGTGGAGCATGACCAGCATCCCGTTCTCTTTGGCTATTCTCAAAGCCTTGAAGATGGAGCCGTCGTCCAGGCGCAGGCGGCCGTTGTAGGCAGTGAAGACTTTGAGGGTGGTGATGCCCATATCCACCAGCGAGGGGATTTCGGCGGCAACCTGATCGTCGAAGCGGGTCAGGTTCATGTGGAAGGAATAGTCAATCGCGGCTTTTTCGGCTTTTTCGAGCCAGAGATCGACATCCCGGCGGAAATTACCCTCACCCCCGGCCCCTCCCCCTAAGGGGGAGGGGAGATTCCCCTCTCCCCTAGGGAGAGGGGTGAGGGGTGAGGGGGGATTCTGCACCACGAAATCAATCACGGTGGTGGTCCCGCCGAAGGCGGCGGCTTTGTGGCCGGTGTAGTGGTCGTCGGAGGAGACCGTGCCGAACATGGGCAGGTCGAAGTGGGTGTGCGGGTCCACGCCGCCGGGCAGGACCAGCTTGTTCGAGGCGTTCACAGGCTCGGCGTCCGGGACGTGAAGCGACTGCCCGATCTGGACGATCTTCCCGCCCTCGACCAGGATATCCGCCTGAAAAGTTTCGGAAGCGGTGACCAGGGTCCCGTTTTTGATGAGCAGTTTTGTCATTCGTCACCCCCGTAGGCGGCGGTCAGTTCCTTGATGCCCAACAGGGCCAGCAGTAGATCCGGGGGGAGGTCGGTTTCGGGCAGGCCGGTCTTGTAGAGCTGGGCATTCTCGGCCCGCTCGCGCAGGGACTTCCAGAGCAGGGCGCGCTCGTCAGTCTGGACGACCAGGTCGTTGAGCGTCCGGGCCGCGAGCAGGTACTCGCCGGTGGTGTAGAGGAAGGTCAGGCGCTTCCACCTGTCGGCCTGGATGGGCTGGGACAGTTTTTCGAGCGCGCCGATCTGGAGTTTGAAATATTCTTCAGCGGCGCGGGGATGTTCGGCTTCGTCCCGCAGCAGTTCGCCCCGGGTGGTCAGTTCGTGGCCGCGCACCGGGGCCACGTATTCGATCTGCCCGGCGCGCTCGCCGAAACTTCCGGGCTGGTAAAAGGCCAGGGCATCCACCGCGACCACCTTGGGCGCGGTCCGAAAGGGGATGCGGTACCAGCCCAGGAGCCGGGCAATTTCCATATCCCGCGGCGAGGGCATCAGGCAGACGAGGATCAGGTCGGTGGGAGAGATCATGGAGCGATTATAAACCCCCTTCCCGGCCTTACCACCAAGTCACCAGAACGCGAAGTCACAAAGGTTTTTTCCCGTTGAGTCTTTGTGACTACCTCCCCTCACCCCGACCCTCTCCCACGGGGAGAAGGAAACGGACGCGAAAAACAGATTTACTTGCCGAAAACTACAAGATTGTCCGTTTCTGCTCCCATCTCCCACCGGGAGAGGGGCTGGGGGTGAGGGCGGGTAGGCAGTTACGAGTCTTTCTAGAGAAGCTCGACTTCCCGGTTGAACTCCACGATCAACTCGTCAATCTGGTCCGCCTGCTTCTGGACGCCGCTCCAGTAATCCGGCTGGTACCACATCTGCTGGATCTCCTCGTAGGTCTTGCCCTGCTGTTCGACCCAGGTGAAGTATTTCAGGTTATGCACCCGGCGGCGGTCGGTGTAGCGCAGTTCGAGCAGGCCGTCGGTGGACTGGCCGTGCAGGTAGCGGGCGAAGTCGGCTGCGGCGTCTTTTTCGGTGTATTCGCCGAATTCCTGGCGCATCTCGTGCAGGCGCGAGCGGTAGAGTTCCATCGAGTCGGTCAGCACGGTCAGCATAATGTCGTTCTCGCCCATCTCGTAGTATTTGGCGGCCTTGATGCAGGAGAGCACATTGGAGATGCCGGAGAAGCCGAGCAGATCGAGATTCGATATTAGAGATTCGGGGACGCCCTTTTCGGCCAGCAAGGCGCGGCCGTTTTCCTCGTTGAACAGGCGGGAGATGTTGACCACGGCGTTGTCGTCAATCGCCACGACCATGTCGGTGTTCTTGGTGTTGTGGATCCAGGGCACGTGCTTGTCGCCGATGCCCTCGATCCGGTGGGCGCCGAAGCCGTTTTCGAGCAGGGTCGGGCATTGCAGGGCTTCGCTGGCGACGATCTTGCTGTCGGGGAAGAGCTGCTTCAGGTAGTCGCCGCTGGCGATCGTCCCGGCCGAACCGGTGGCCGAAGCCATGCCCCTGTAGCGGTCGCCCGGACCCATGACCTGCTCCAGCACCTCGGCCATGGCGTGTCCCGTGACCTCGTAATGCCACAGGTAGTTGCCGAACTCGTCGAACTGGTTGAAGATCATCAGGTCCTGCCCCGACTGGCGCAGTTCCCAGCACTTGTCGAAGATCTCCTTGACGTTCGACTCGGAGCCGGGAGTCTTGATCGTCTCACCGGCGATGCTTGCCAGCCATTCGAAGCGCTCGCGGGACATCCCCTCCGGCAGGATGGCGATCGACTCGCAGGCCAGCAGGGCCGAATCATACGCCCCGCCCCGGCAATAGTTCCCGGTGGACGGCCAGACCGCTTTTTGGGTGGTCGGGTCGAACTGACCCGTGACCAGCCGCGGCGCGAGACAACTGAACGCGGCCCCGACCTTGTGCGCCCCGGTCGGGAACCACTTGCCGACCAGGACGATGATGCGGGCCTCCACGCCGGTCAGGGATTTGGGCAATTCGAGATAGTTGACTCCGCCGAAGGTCCCGCCCGATGCGACCGGCTGATTGTGCCAGTTGATGCGGAACAGGTTGCGGGGATGGATGTCCCACAGCCCGATACCCCTGAGTTCTTCCTTGACTTTGGCGGGAATCTTCGAGGGGTCCTTCATCTGGGCGTAGGTCGGGATGACGATATTCCGCTCGCGGGCGCGCTGGACGGCGCGGGCGCGGCGGTCGGGATGGAGGGTGAGATCAATTGTGGACATTTTGGGGAAACTCCTTGAGACGAGGGAGGAAGTTGTCAGACAAATGGATTATAGCGCAAAATTCCTGACCAGAAAGGCACAATAACGCCGCGTCAGCATAACCGGGAAAACAACTTCGCGTGTGAGACTTAAGTCATGGTACACTTTGTAACTTTTATGGCACATTACTCGAAACCGGTTTATGGAGAATGAGCATGAAAATGCAAATGGCCTTTGTTTTCAATGTTGGTTTGATCCTTGCTTTGATCACCGCCGCCAACGCCTCGACAACACCAATCCAGGCAAACCTGCCCCTCGAAACAGCGCGTTTTGGTATGAACCCCGGTCTCGGCGCGCTCGATTGGGACCCGACCGAAATGTTCGCGGACGCTATGAAGACGTTCCGTGAGGTGACGCGGCCCGACGGCCTGACCCCGGTTCCTCTCGACGCTCGAGGCTGGCCGCTGGACGATTGCCGTTTCCTCGTCTGGCACGGACTCGGGCGCGAGTCTGGAACGTATCGCTTGAAATTCACCGGCCAGGCCAATACAATTACCGCGGCTGGCGCGACGGTTCAGAACAAACAATACAATGCCGCAACCAACACCACCACCGCCGATGTGATCATCAATGGCGCAGATTATCTTTACCTGACTTTCACAGGCACAAATGGCGGCGTTAAAAACGTGAAGTTGATGCTGCCCGGCCACAATTTCTCTGAAACCTGGAATCGCGACTTCCTCGCCGCGCTTGAACCCATCCCCGTCATCCGTTTGATGGACTTCACTGCGACCAATTGGAATCACGTTGTCACCTGGTCGGACAGGACCCTGCCCAATGCGGCGACACAACAAAGCCATCCCGCAGGCTACGGCTGGCAGGGCAAGGGCATTGCCTGGGAATACGCCATAGACCTGCTCAACGTTACCGACAAGGATGGCTGGATCAACATCCCCGCCGAAGCGAACGACGCTTACGTACAAAGCCTGATCAATCTCATCAAGAACGGCGGCAACGGATTTGCTCCCCTCGAAGCGGATCGAAAACTTTACATCGAATATAGCAACGAGGTTTGGAACGGCATGTTCGACCAGACGCAGTTTAATTATGAGCAGGCTGTGGCTGAGGTCAACGCCGGTAACTCACCGCTCAATTTCGATGGAGAGGCCAATAATTGGTACTGGGCATGGAGGCGCGTCGGCAAGCGCATCGTAGAGATCAGCCTCCAGTTCCGCGCCGCGTTCGGCGATAGTCAAATGATGACGCGCTTCCGCCCCGTGCTGGCCTGGCAATATGATAACGGCCAGGCCACCGCCGAAAACCAATTGGATTTCATCCAGAAATATTACGGCACGAGCCAATGGGGCTACGCCGATCCGCATCCCGTAGATTATTACCTGTGGTGCGGCGGCGGCGCGCTTTACTCCGACGATATCACGCTTGCGCAGGATGGCGGGTGGAAGAGTGCCGTCCAGACCGATTCCAAATACGCGCACGCCTACGGCATCCATTTCTGCAACTACGAAGGCGGCATGAGTTTCGACGGCGCGGACGATCCTGCCCGCTATGCCGCCTGGGTTACGCAGGATATGATTGACCGCCAGAAATATTATGAAGAACATGGCGGGAATTTGCTGATGTATTTCAACCTGGTTTCCCGCAACGAAGAGGGCCTGGGATTCCTCGACACCATCCGCGACCTGAACATGCCGAAATACGACGCGCTTCTGCAGCTCTCAGGACAGGCAAAGGGTTGGGAGAACACTTACGGCGCATCCTTGCCCATGCGCAAGGACGGAGCCGATTTTTCGCTTGCCCGCTGGAACTGGATGCCGCCCGGAAGCGGCCCAACATCCATCTCGCCTCTGGAATGGAGAGCCTATCATTTCGACGTGAACCAGGCAGGGCCGTACGCGGTTTGGGTGAAATACAGCTCGACCGCGAACGTCAACATGAAAATTTACGCCGGTAGCCGGCTGGTGGGAACCATCACGAGAAACACAAACGGCAACACGGTCGTTTCCCCGAAATACGTTTTTCAATCCGCCAGGGGATTGCAGGCCATCCGCATCGAGAACCACGGCAATTCCGATTTCACCATCAATGAAGTTCGCGTGGAGGCAGGACAGGCGGCCAGTTCCAGTTTCCGTTCCACAGCCGCCTATGACGGCTGGCTCCTCGAATCCGGTGAATTCACAGACGAGGGCGGTTCGCTGAACGCCGGGGCCACCGTTTTCTATCTCGGCGATAATGCCCAGGACAAACAATACCGCTCGATCCTGTCCTTCAACACCGCAGGCTTGCCGGATAACGCGGTCATCACCAAAGTGACCCTGAAGATCCGCAAGCAGGGATTGGTCGGGACGAATCCGTTCACCACGCACAACGGCTTGAAGGTGGACATCCGCAAGGGCAGGTTCGGGAGTTCGGTAAACTTACAGGCGTTGGATTTCCAGGCCCTGGCCAGCAAGAACGCGGTCGGGACTTTCAACAAGACACCGACGAATAACTGGTACAGCGCCAACCTGGGCAGCGCGGCCTTCCCGTTCGTCAACTTGACCGGAGTCACCCAGTTCCGCCTGCGCTTCGCCAGGGATGACAACGACGACAACGGCGCGGATTACCTGAAGTTCTTCAGTGGCAATGCGACCGCGACCTACCGTCCGCAGTTGATTATCAAATATTACGTTCCTTCTTCCGGTGACGGTCACAATAACCCAACGCCGATAATCGAGTATTACGTGCCGTGACCAACATCCTATCCACTTCCCGGCCCTGCCCGCCCCGGCAGGGCTGGGTGATTCTGGGGGAAGGAAGGAACGTCCCGAAGGTTTTGTCGAGAAGATTTGGTCGCTTTAGCTAACCTTCGGGACGGTTGTTTCAACTGAAATGAAACACACCCAAATCAAACCAAGAAGAACGACTTGCTTTGCCATTTCTGTGAGTGTTTTCATGCTATACTTCCGTCCATCGTGGGGGATACCCCGTTGGAAACAGGCAATTCCCCCAATCATTCACCCCATTTTCATAGCCCCAAGGAGGCAAACATGACCGTGAAATTCAATGTCGTCGAGCGCGGGAATCCATCCAACCTTACTGCGCCCAAGAAGTTCTACCCGTCCATCACATCCAGCGGGCGCAAGACCCTGCGGCAAATGGCGGAGCGCATTTCGCAAATTTCCACCGTTTCCAGCGCGGACACAATGGCGGTGCTGGAGGCCCTGCTGACCACCATCCCGCAGGAATTGGCGGCGGGCAACATCGTGGAGTTGGGCGATTTCGGAAATTTCTGGTTGAAAGCCAATGCCGACGGCGCGGATACCGCCGACGCGGTGCGGGCAACGCAGATCAACACCCTCCTGCCGCGATTCAATGCGGGCAAGGAATTCAAGAAGGTGATGGACACGATCGAGTTCGAGAAGGCGTAAGTTGTCTGACAAGCGACCTGGGCAGGCCAAAGACCTGCCAGGTTTGTTTGTAAAACTTTCCTTGAAAGGTTTCAAATCCTTCCAAGAGAGGTTTGCAATCCTTCCTGGGAAGGATTGGGGGGTAAAGAGACTTGCCATGCTATAATTTCGCTATTCTTCCTCAAAAATGATGACGCTCATATGATTTACTCCCTCATCCACGCCAATAAAGAACACTGGATTCAATCCGATCAATGCGCCGTAAAAGGTTTGCTGAACTACATCCGCGACAACGGACAGTTGCGCGACGCTCAGATTAAAGCCATCGAAACCTATCTGTTCCTGAAACTGGCAGGGGAAAATAAACCGCTGGCGCAATTGTTTGCGGAAGGTTTTTTCTTCAACGGGCTTGATGTGTCCAAACTGCCGCTGACCGCAAAAGCGCGGGACATGCTCGAAACCAATGTGGCGGCGCGTTCTTTGTATCAATTCTCCCGCTTGCAGGTGAATGGAACGACCCTGCTCCCTGAATTGGAGAAAACCATACTTGCGAAGCCTGAAAGCGTTGATTACGCGGAAGTTTTCCGCCGAATTTTTTATAACATCAACTACCCCGATTATCTTTTCAGCCTGCCGATGGGCGCGGGGAAGACTTTTCTGATCGCCGCTTTCATTTACCTTGATTTGTATTTTGCCCTGCGCGAACCCGATAACAAATTATTCGCCCACAACTTCCTTGTGCTTGTGCCATCTGGTTTGAAGTCGTCTATTGCGCCAAGCCTCAAAGATATAGAGCATTTCGACCCTTCATGGGTATTGCCCGAACCAGCAGGGAGCGAGATCAAGCGCATGATTCGGTTTGAAGTATTGGATCAGCCGAAATCTGCGAAGAAGAGCAATCGAGCAAGAAACCCAAATGCCCAAAAGGTGAACGCGCTTGCCAGCCAGCCCAACCCGATGGGTTTGATTTTTTTGGTGAACGCCGAAAAGGTCATTCTTGAAAAATTGGAATTGAACCAGCAACTTGAATTAATTGAAACCGATGACAGGCAGGCGCGCGCCGCGAATGAATTGCGCTATTTGCTAGGAAAACTCCCCAATCTTGGAATCCATATTGACGAAGTACATCACGCCACAAATGACGAAATCAAGTTGCGTCAGGTGGTGAACAAATGGAACGCAGGCGGAACGGTAACTTCCGTGCTTGGGTATTCGGGAACGCCTTATCTTTCCAGCCCCGACGCGATAAAAATCAACGGGGATGTCGAACTGCGCTTCAAGCACATCACCAATACGGTGTATTACTACCCGCTCACTTTGGCAATTCGCCGCTTTTTGAAGAAGCCCGACATCAAATCCGCCAGCGGACTCAAGCCGTTGGAAATCATACGGCGCGGCGTGGAGGAATTTTACAAGACCTACGAGAAAAAAGTTTACGAAGACAAAACCACCGCTAAACTCGCCATCTATTGCGGCTCGATTGAACGCCTGGAAGAGGAAGTGTACCCCTTCCTGCGGGATAAAATGAAAGTCCCCGAAGCGGACATTCTCAAATTCCACAAGGGCAACGCAAAATACAAAACGGCAAAAGACGCCGAACTCGAATTTGCGTCGCTGGATACGCCCCTTTCAAAGAAGCGGGTTGTTTTACTTGTGCAGGTTGGCAAGGAAGGCTGGAATTGCCGTTCTTTGACAGGCGTTATCCTTGCCCAGAAAGGCGACAGCCCCACGAACATGGTCTTGCAAACCACCTGCCGATGTTTGCGGCAAGTGGACAAAGGAAAAACCGAAACCGCGCTCATCTGGCTGAATGACGAGAATGTAAAAACGCTGGATAAGCAACTCAAAGAAGAACAGCATACCAGCGTTCAGGAAATCAACGCGCTGAATAAAGGTGAAGTGTCCGCTTCCGTTCAACGCCATTCCCGCGCTGAATATCTGGGGTTGCCGAAGATAGATTTTTTCCAATTGAAAATCGTTTACGAAACGTCGGTGACGGAAAGCGCCGCCCGTCCCGAAGAACGCTTGAAGGATTTGCTTGCTCATTTGGACGATTACAAAACGGCGGCTTTGGTCAAGAGCGGCGACATCACGCTTTCGGCGGAGATCCAGTTCGACGACGTGGAATCCGTTTCCAGTCTGGCGGGAGGCGGGGCAAGGTTCGATTTGTGGCTGAATCAAATCGCAAAGGAAAGTTTCAATACGCTGGCGTTTTCCGTCCTGGGCAGACAATCCGCCCTGCTGAAAAAGATTTTCGAGAAGATCACCGTCGAACAAAACGGCGCGTTGGTTTTCAATGAACTGTACGACCATGACGCCGTTCGTTCGGCAATCCGCGTGTGCTTCGCTCCCAAACGCGGGTTGACCTGCCGCGAAGACGTCCTTGACGAAAAAGCGGAATTACTGCTGGCGCAAAGACTGGCGGACGTGAGCGACCATCCCAAACTCTATCCTCCCAAAGCGGACGTTCCCGTTATTTTGGGCGGCGACAAGCGCGGCTGGGACGGCGTTCGCACGCTGGAAGAACAGCAAAAGGCGGCGGAACAGTTGCGCGCCCAAATGCTGGCAAACGCCGACCTGCTCGGCGGGATGATTCCGCCCCTGCCCGAACCTTCGCTTGCGGTGAAGATGAAGGAACACACGCTTCACTACCTGCCTTACGACTTTCGCCAAAGCGCGTTCGAAAAGGATTTCCTTGAAACTTGCCTGCGGCTGGACGTTTTCAAACAGCGCAGCCTGGAAATTTATTACAACGGCGAGCGCGGCTTGACCGAGTTCGTCATTCAATGTTTCGAGAAGAAAAACGATTTCTGGAAACGACTCGGCGAATATACACCCGACTTTCTCATCCTGCAACGCAAGGAAAAGAAGCCGCATAAAATCCTGATCGTGGAAACCAAAGGCGAAGGCTTTGCCCAAAAGTTCGAGAGCCGCAAACGCTTTATGGAAGGCGACTTTCTGCGGATCAACAAGGATAAATTCGGCTACGAGCGTTTCGATTTCTGTTTTTGCGCGACGATGATAAGCCTGAAAGCAATATTGCAAAATTATCCGAAAAGATCCAAGAGTTTTTCGATTGACAGTTTCCCCTCACCCTATCCCTCTCCCAAAGGGAGAGGGGACTCCCTTCCCCCAAAGGGGGAAGGGCTGGGGATGAGGGATTTTACGGAGACCCCATGCCCATCCAATACATCCCTTACTATCCCGAACCCATTCAGGGACAAGCCCTCTTGAACAACTTCACGCGCACGCAGCGCGCCTTGAAATACCGCGACAACGACAAAGTATTTTCTCGTATCCTGCGCGGACTGCCCCTGTACGAAGTCGAAACTGTCGAGACGGTTGGCAAGAATCCCGACGGGAATCTCGTCATTCGCGGCGAGTGCGTTTCCGCCTGTGCTTATTTGAAACAACAGGGAATCAAAGTGGATTTGGTTTATATTGATCCGCCCTTCGCTTCTGGCGCGGATTACGCCAAGAAGATTTACTTGCGCCGTAACCCCAAAGTAGCGGAAGCCATTTCACAAGCCGAACAGAATCTAAGTGATGAAGAGTTGCGAAGTTTTGAAGAAAAAATCTATGGCGATATTTGGAACAAGGAAGCCTACCTGAATTGGATGTATGAGAATTTACACGCCATCAAAAGCGTGATGAGCGAGACGGGCAGTATTTATGTGCATTTGGATTGGCATATTGGACACTACGTCAAAGTACTAATGGACGAGATTTTTGGAGAGGACAATTTCAAGAATCAGATTGTTTGGCAAAGGTTTAATTTTCATGCGGATGCCCAGAGATTCGGAATAGTTAGCGATGAAATTCTCTTTTACACCAAGTCGATAGACGCCATATGGAATCCACAGCCCATTGCCATCAAAGAGTCGTATAAAGAGAGCCATTTCCGAAATGTTGATGAAAATGGGCGCAGATACAAAATGGCAGATATGTATGCTAAAGGGCAAGGTGAACCAAGAAGATTCGGAAAAAAGGTTTTGGCACCTCCGCCTGGAACTCACTGGCGATTTGGTCAAGAGAAAATCGACGACATGCTTGCAAAGGGGTTGATTGTATTTACAAAACAAGGAACGCCCGCGGCCAAAATGTATTTAGACGAGAAAGAGAAACAAGGTGTAGTGGTACACAACATTTGGATTGACATTCCTCCAGTGAATCCAGTTGCCGAAGAGAGAGTTGATTATGACACTCAAAAACCAGAAGCCCTGCTCAAACGAATTATCGAAGCCAGCAGTAACAAAGGCATGGTCGTCGCTGATTTCTTTGGCGGCAGCGGCGTGACCGCCAAAGTCGCTCATGATTTAAGCAGAATCTTCATCCATGCCGATGTAGGTATTAATAGCATTCAAACTACCCGTGACCGTCTCAAAGCGGCGAAGGCGTCTTTTGAAGTTCTCGAAGTCAATGACGGTGTTGCGCTTTTCCGCAATCCCGCCCAAACGATGGATAAACTGTTCGGGTTAATTCCTGGCTTGGGCAAGGATAACGAGTTGGATAAGTTTTGGGCGGGCGGGATTCACGACAGCAAGAAAGGCTTGATTCCCGTTTTCCTTCCCAACCTGCTCGACCATACCCAAAAGATACTCGACAAGCCTTTGCTCAACCGTATTTTGAATGAATCCCTGCCCGATTTACCCGATGAAGTGAATCAGGTGATTGTGTATTTCGTTGACTTGGAAGACCGAAAAGAATTGGAGAAATTCATTCAGGAATACAATCCCACCGAAATCAAGGTGGAACTGCGCGACCTGAAAGAAGTGTTGCATGAAATCGTGACAAATGATGAAGTGGAATACGTCCTTCACCCCTCTCCCCGTGGGGGAGGGGACGGGGGTGAGGGCTGGGTCGTCGAATTTATCCGTTTCTATTCCGACCGCCTCATGCAAAAGATAGACGCCTACAATCAAAAACGTGGCTTGAATGGCAACGGCAAAACAAAGCAAATTGAATTGGACGACGCCAACGGCGATGAAGACGAAGAAGAAAACGGCAAGCATACGCCATTCAAGCCGATTGAAGTCAGCGAAAACGGCTTGGAACTGATTGAACTGGTCAGTTTGGATTCCACATCTACAAAAGGAAAATGGAATAGTGACAAGGAAATCAAGATTGACAAGAAAGGCTTTGTCATTCGAGACGGCGAGAAAACCAAAGAGTTTTGGGACGGGAAGATTACGTCCAAAGAGAAGCCGTTACGGTTGAAGGTCAGGAATATCGCGGGGGATGAGACGATTGTCGAGTTGAAGTAATAGATTGATGGAGGTTGTTTGGGCCTGAGTGGGCTTGTCCACTTTGATACTCCCAACCCGCAGCCCTGTGACGGAGGAAGAGATTGGGATTGTGGAAGGAAAGTGATCCTACCCCCTCCGGCTTCGCCACCTCCTCCAAATCCGACAGGGAACCATGGATAACAACAAAACTGCTTTTGTCGGATTTTGGGGAGGCCGGGAGGGGGTCGAGCGCATCCTGTCGGCGAAGCGGGCGAATACCCTGACCGGAGTCACCCAATTCCGCCTGCGCTTCGCCAGGGATGACAACGACGACAAGGGCGCGGACTGCCTGAAGTTCTTCAGTGGCAATGCGGCCCTGTGGGCTAGGCCCCAGTTGATCATCGAATATTACGTACCGTAGGGAGTATCCCGTAGGGACTATGGGCCATAGTTCGGTTCCGGGTCCAGAATTTGTGGCCCTGGCGATTCCTAAAATTGCCAGGGCCGTACAATTTCGGTCAGTCAGTTATCACGTTAATTTCCGTGGGTTTTCGATTGTGCTATACTTCCTGCAGAAATATACCAACCTGATATAACCTGGGAACTTGTTCACCGTGAAAACCACGCAGTATTTCATCTACACCCGCCAGCGTCCCGATCGGGTTGGGATTCGCGATGAGTGGATCGAGCGTACCGTTCAAAACCCGCTTCGGAAAGAACGCCAGACAGACGGGCGTATTCGATGCTGGGCGCGCGTTCCTGAAATGGATAACCGTATCTTGCGCGTGATCTTGCTCGAAGATGGTGAGACAGTTCATAACGCCTTTTTCGACCGTAATTTCAAGGAGTGAGCCATGAGGATCAAATATTTTGCAGATACCGATACTGCCCTGGTGGAATTCTCCGATGATCCGCCGGTTGAGACGCGGGAAGTGAACGAGAATGTTTATCTCGATCTGGACAAAGAGGGGCGTGTGGTCAGCATTACCATAGAACATGCCCGAAAGGGGGCCGGTATGGACGAATTTTCCTACCAACTCATCCCGGCAATGCCCGCTCGGGCATAACCCCGGAAGTCTCAGCGCAAAAAGGACATGCCAGCCAACCGTCCCGGCGTGTCCTTTTTTGTGTATACTCAGGGACATGTCGCTCACCCTGCAACTGGTTCTCATCTACCTCGGCGCGGTCATCGTCGTGCTGCTGGGGCTGTGGGTCATCCTCCCGGCGCTGACGGGGCTGCCGTGGGTGCCGACCCGTGAGCCGCGCATCCGCCGGGCGCTGGAGATGGCCCGGGTGCAGCCGGGGGAGACGGTCTACGACCTGGGGGCGGGCGACGGGCGGGTGCTGCTCGTGGCGGCGCGGGAGTTTGGGGCGCGGGCGGTCGGGATCGAGATCAGTCCCTTGCACTGCTGGCAGGCCAGGGTCCGGGCCGCTTTCGCCGGGCTGACGGGGCAGGTCGTCGTCCGGCGCGGGGATTTCTACCGGGCCGACCTGCGCGAGGCGGACGTCGTCTTCCTGTATATCACTTCGGCCCAGGCGGGAAAGGTCAAATCGCTGTTGGAAGGCCAACTGCGGGATGGGGCGAGGGTGGTCAGCATTTCGGCGGACATCCCCGGCTGGGAACCGGTGGCGGTGGACAAGCCGCAACTGATCTTTTTGTATCAGATGCCGCCGGCGCCGGGAGGTGTGGAGTCGTACCTGATGCGCCAATCTTTATCTTAAAATTTCGGATTTGTTAGGTCTTTTTAATGTGTATCAGGACTTTTTGTTGTATTTTAAATTCAGATAACCGCTTCCAACCCGAAAGGAGGTGCCTATCGAGACCATAATGCCAAGTAAGGAAAAAGACCGGGTGACCCACCTTGGACACGGACTCTGATCCAGTTCCAGACGTTTACCAGGACGAATACCGGTTATCCCCCGCTCTTTTTCCGAGCAAGACGCACACCCCCTGGCGGACGGCTTAGACCGTCCGCCTTATATTTAAGGGCCTATCCGAAAAAGGAGTGCAAGCTTCAGCTTGCAAGTTCCCAGCGGGCTGAATTTCCAGCGGACTGAATTTCCGGCGGACTGAATTTCCAGCGGACTGAATTTCCGGCGGACTGAATTTCCAGCGGACTGAAGTCCGCACTCCAGGAATTTTCGAATAGGTTCTATCCGAAGAGGAGTGCAAGCTTCAGCTTGCAAGTTCCCAGCGGGCTGAATTTCCAGCGGACTGAATTTCCGGCGGACTGAATTTCCAGCGGACTGAAGTCCGCACTCCAGGAATTTTCGAATAGGTTCTATCCGAAGAGGAGTGCAAGCTTCAGCTTGCAAGTTCCCAGCGGACTGAATTTCCGGCGGACTGAATTTCCGGCGGACTGAATTTCCAGCGGACTGAAGTCCGCACTCCAGGAATTTTCGAATAGGTTCTATCCGAAGAGGAGTGCAAGCTTCGGCTTACAAGTTCCCAGCGGACTGAATTTCCGGCGGACTGAAGTCCGCACTCCAGGAATTTTCGGATAGGTTCTAGGGGCTGAACGCCCGATGCCGGGCGGCCTACTTTTGCATGACGACGACGAACATCCCGTCCGGGGCGGAGGCGGAACCGGCCAGGGAGGGGTGGAACGCCACCTCCCGGAACCCGGCCTGCCTGCCCATTGCGACGAATTCTTCCCGCTCGTAAGCCTGCGAACTGGATGCGTAGCGGGTCACGCCGCCGCTGGCCAGGTCAACGATGTAGTAACGCTCGGTGGCGACGTGCTGCTCGTCGTCCCAGAAGGATTCCATCAGGCACAGGTGCGGGGCGTCGGCGAAGAGTTCGTTTTCGGCGGTGTACCAGGTGGCCGGCTGGTTGCCGGATTCGTAGAGGGCGTCAATCGTGGAGACTTCGAGCAGCAGTTTGCCGCCGGGGTCGAGCGCCTGGCAGGCTTTCCCTAGGATCAGGCGGGCGTCGGCGGGTTTGAAGACGTTGAACTCGCCGAAGATCAGCATCGCCAGCCCGTAGCCGGAGCCGTAGCCGGTGATGCGGAGGTCGCCCAGGGTGTAGGAACAGGTTTCGGGGGCGTGTTTGACGGCGTACTCTATGGAGGCGGGAGCAAAGTCAATTCCGCGGCAGGCATGCCCCAGCCCCGCGAGACGGGCCGAGTACAGGCCGGGGCCGCATCCCAGGTCGAGGATACGGGAGGGCTGTCCGCCCAATAAAAATTCATGGATCCAGGCCACGTGCTTTTTGATGGCCGGCGTGCGGCGGCTGGCGGCGTCGTGGCGCTGGGAGAGGTGCTCCTTGAGCATCCGGCGGCTGAAATCGGGGTCGTCCCAGGGGATCTTTTCGCCCTCGGCCCAGGGACGGGGTTCGGGGTCGCGGTGGGGCAGGTCGGGTAAGTTCATTTTTTGTAGGCGATGATCATCCCATCCCGCACGGGCGAGAGGGTCACGATCCAGTCGGGGTCGGCGGTGATCCGGCGGGTGAACTCGCGCACGCCTGCGGTCGCGCCGGAGCGGTCGGCGGGGTCGAAGATGCGCCCGCTCCAGAGCATATTGTCAATGATCAGCACCCCGCCGGGGCGCAGTTTGTCCTTGATGACCGGCAGCGAGGCGGGATAGGCTTCCTTGTTGATGTCGTTGAAGATGAGGTCGAACGGGCCGGGCGTGGATTCGAGCGTTTCGACCGCTTCGGCGACGTGGTACTCGATCAGGCCGTCGAACCCCATCCGGGACAGGTGGCCGGCTGCCATTTCCGAGAGCGCCGCGTCCCAGACGGTGTGGTGGACGACCCCGCAGCCGTTGTTTTGCCCCTGCCCGGCGCAGGTCTCCCGGACCGCCCTGGCGAACCAGGCGGTGGAGTAGCCGTAGCCGGAACCCATCTCGAAGATCCTTTGCGCGGCGACCATGCGGGCGATCTGGTAACACTGGTAGCCCGCCACCGGCCCGATGATGGGGAAGTCGTGCTCGTCGGCGTAACGCTCCATGGCCTGCATCTCCGGCGGGCGCGGCGGGACGAGGGTCGCCAGGTAATCCTGGACGGCGGGGAAAGATAATCGGTCAGTCATCACAGTACCTCCAAAGTTCAATTCAAAGAATTGCGCATCCGTTCCAGGCCCTCTTCGAGCAGGCTGCGCGGACAGCCGAAATTCAGGCGGACGAATCCCTCGCCGCCGGGGCCGAAGTCCGCGCCCTCGTTGAGGGCGACCCTGGCTTTTTCGAGGAAGAATTTGGCCGGCGGCCCCTCGATTCGACCCGCCTCCACCAGTTGGCTGCAATCCAGCCAGGCCAGGTAGGTCGCCTCGGGCACGGTGGTGCGGATGCCCGGCAGGCATTCGCGCACATAATTCACCAGGAAGTCCCGGTTGGCGGCCAGGTAGCTCCGCAAATCGGCCAGCCAGCCGTCGCAAGCCCCAGACAGGGCCGCCAGCGCCGACACCTGTCCCAGGCTGGAGACGTGCATCGTCAGGCGCTCGACGGTCTTCCTGTACCGTCCGCGCAGGCCGGGGTCCGGAATGATCGCAAACCCGCAGAACAGCCCGGCCACATTGAAGGTCTTGCTGGGGGCCACCAACGTGATCGTCCGGGCGGCGGTTTCGGGTGAAAGAGTCGCAATCGGGACGTGCTTCGCCCCGTCCAGGAGCAGCTCGCTGTGGATCTCGTCCGAACAGATGAGGATGTCGTTCTCCTCGCAGATTTCGGCCATCCGGGACAGGTCGTCACGCGAATAGGCCTGACCGGTGGGGTTATGCGGATTGCACAACAAAAACAAGCGGGTCGGGACCTCGGGCCTGGCCGCCGTTTCGAAGGCCTCCCAGTCCACCCCGTAGCGGACTGTGCTCCCCTGCGCCTGACAGGCGAGCTGGGCGGTCTGGAGGGCCAACCCCACGTTCTCGTGGACTTTCAGGAACGGGAAGTAGACCGGGGTCTGCATCATGATCCCCTCGCCGGGGCGGCAGACGGTCCAGGCGGCGGCGTTGAACCCGCTGACCAGTCCCGGCACGGCCACGACCATCTCCGGCTCGACCTTCCAGCCGTAGAGGCGGTCCATGCGTTCAGCGACGGCAGCGAGCAGCTCTGCCGACGGCGATTCGTAGCCGAACACGCCATGTTCGACGGCTTTTTGGAGGGCTTCCCTCACTGGCGGCGGAGCCGGGAAGTCCATGTCGGCTACCCATAGCGGCAGCACGTCTTGGGGATACTTGTTCCACTTGAGAGAGTTGGAGTTGCGGCGGTCAACGACCGTGTCGAAGTTGGTTTTCATTGGACTGAAGCACCTTTTCTTGCCAGAAGTGTTTTCATTGTATCGTTAAAAATTCCCCACCATGGAGGTTGTCCAATGGAACCTGCAAAAACCGGCGCTGTTTCAGGGTGTCTTGTCTGGGTGATCGCGTTCAGCGTGCTGTGCGCCTGCCTTTTCCCGGCGGCAATGGTGGCCGGGAGCATCACCTCCACGGTAACAGGCGACTCGGTGGCCCGAATCCTGAGTCCCGTTTTATGCCCGGAGGGCACGACCGCCGAAATATTCACCTACGAAACCACCTCGACAGATTCAAACGGGTTCGAGACCCCAAGCACAGCCTTCGAGATGCGCTGTGTTGACGAAAGCGGCCAGATCGTAAAAGACCTGGGGCCCACCTACGCCTTTATCTGGACGGGACTGCTCGGCGCAGTTGGGCTGGTGTTGTCCGCCGCTTTAGCCTTCTTCCTGGCCGCGCCGGCCGGGGCGCTGGTTGCCCGGTTGTTCCAAAAGAAGCCGAAGGCGTAGGCGGCTTCCCTGCTCAAAACGCCGGGCGTCCGTTGGCAGCCATTTTCAGGAACACCTCCACCACCGACGGGTCGAACTGCGCCCCCGACCGGCTGTGGATATATTCCAGAGCTTCCTCCCGGGACCAGGCTTTGCGGTACGGGCGGTCCGAGGTCAGGGCATCCCACACGTCTATCACGGCGAAGATGCGGGCCGAGAGCGGAATTTCGTCCCCTTTCAGCCCGCGCGGGTAGCCCGCCCCGTCCCAGTGTTCGTGGTGGCAGTAGGGGATTTCCAGGGCCTCCCGCAGGTACGCAATCGGGCGGAGCAAATTGTAAGCGTGGACCGGGTGCAGCTTCATCATTTCCCATTCTTCGTCATCCAGGGGGCCTCCCTTGAGCAGGATGCTGTCCGGGACGCCGAGTTTGCCGATGTCGTGGAGCAGCCCCCCCCGGCGGATCTGCAGCAGCGCGTCACTCCGCAACCCCAACTCCCCCGCCAGGTGGACGGCCATTTCGGTGACGCGCTGGGTGTGGCCTTCCGTCTCTTCGTCCCGGAGATCGAGCGCCCTCGACCAGCCTTCCAGGGTCCTGTCGTAGGCCAGGACCAGGTCGTTGTTCGAGCGTTTCAGGTCCGAAAACAGGTTGTAGGTTTCGATGGCAATCGCGGCCTGGCCTGCCAGGGTCTCCAGCAGGGCTACCCACTCCGGGTCGTCCAGCCTGCTCTCGGCGCAGAAGACTTCCAGGACGCCGCGCAAACGGTCCTTGGCGACCAGCGGCATTCCGCAATAGGCCTTCAAACCTGCGTCCAACATTTTGGGGTGCATCCAGCCGCGCGCCAGGCTGATGTCTTTGAGGCTGATCGGGCGTTTTTCCAGGGCGATCTTCCCGGTCATGCCCTCGCCCAGGCGGATGTCGTCCCCCGAAAAGATTGCCGGGTCATCTGCTGTACCGGAGTGGAATTCCAGGACCGAGGTGGCCTCGTTCAGCAGGTAAACGCAGGCGGCCTCGATGGACAATTGCGAGACCACCTGGTCGAGCAAGACTTTCAGGATGACGTGCAGGTCCAGGCTGCCGGTGATGGCCGTATCAATGGCCCGCAGGGCGCGCAGGTTTTCGAGCCGCTGCGTGGCCTTTGCATAAAGGCTGGCGTTCTTGATCGCCGAGGCGGCCAGGTCGGCCACCCCTTTCATCACCTGGGTATCGTCTTCGTCGAAGTTGCGCGCGGCATCCGTGGTCATGGCGATCAGGGCGCCGAAAAATTCACGCTCTTCGAACATGTTGGCCACCGCCACAGCGTGGACTCCCAACTCCCGGGCCAGGTCCAAGCCGATCACCTTCGACGCCTCGTCTAGGTCCGGCAGGAAAGCCACCGGACCGAGTTCCCTGGCATTCTGGATATATTTTTCAGCCGGGACGGGTTTGACCTTCTTTTTATCCGCCAACCCGTAAGAAGCGGCCAGGTTGATGGCCTCGCCCCGAGGCTCCAGGAGGGCCACCATGACGATCTGAACTCCCAGGGCGGAGGCCAGCTCCTTGCAGATGGAGTTGAGCACGACCGGCAGGTCGAGGGCCTCGTTGATGCGGGCTGCGATCTCCGTCAGGGCGTTGGCCCGCGCCAGGTGGCGGCGGGTCGCTTTTTCGGCGCGCTCGCGCTCTTCCACGTCCCGCAGGATCACGGTGAAGGTGGTCGTGTCTCCATCCCGATATTTGGTGGCGGTGGCTTCGGCGGTGAACTCCTCCCCGTTCTTGCGGCGGCCGGCGATCGGACGCATCACGACCGCATCTTCCGGCCCTTCGCCAAACTGCCTGACGAGCTCGCGGTGCGCGGCGGCGAACCGCTCCGGCAGCAGGATGTCCAGGGGTTGGCCGAGGGCTTCATCCGCCTCGTAACCGAAGATCTTTTCGGCTCCCAGGTTGAAGTACGTGATGGTTTGGTCCCTGTCAAGGCTGATGACCGCGTCGGTGGAAACCGCCAGAAGGTTGAAGAAGCGGGTTTCGGTCTGCTGGCGGTAGGCTTTTTCCTGCTGGAGCCGTTTCAATTGCGTCCGCAAGCTGAAATAGAGCAGCGATCCCGTGACCGTAACGAACAATAATCCCTTGACCGTTTGCCAATTGACGTAAGTTTCCTTGGTCGGCAAAATGGAATCCAGCACCCGATCGGACAAAACGATCCACAGCCCCGCAACGATCATGTAAATCAGTGTAGTTCTTGGGGCAATCCCGAGTAATATTTTTTTCAAAGTCCCCATCCTATGGAACTCAGGTTACGTGTCATAGACTTGGATACCTGGAATTCGTACTAATTCAGACTACTTTATCCTAATTATAACCGATAGATACCTATCAGTTTCGAAAACGAAACTCTCCGGGACCCTTGACGCGGGTTCCCGGAGAGCCGAAAACTTCGAGGGCAGGCTGCCTGCCGGTCAGGGAGCGGGGTGGTCGTTCTCCGGCGACTCGCGCACGATGTACAGCGGACGGCCTTTGGCTTCGTCGTACAGGCGTCCGATGTATTCGCCCAGGATGCCGAGAGAGATCAACTGCACGCCCCCCAGGAACAGGACTGCGATCAGGGTGGTGGCCTGGCCGGTGAATGCGCCGGCCCCGCTCATCCGCATGGCGATGACCACCGGGATGGCCAGGATGGCCAGCCCGGCGGAGGCGAAACCGAAATAGGTTGCCACCTGCAACGGGAAATACGAAAAGCCCGTAATGGCGTTCAGGGCCAGTTTGAGCATCTTCCTGAAGGGATACTTGGTCACGCCGGCCACGCGGGCGGCGCGCTTGTATTCCACCCCGACCTGCTTGAACCCGACCCAAGCCGACATGCCGCGCGGGAAGCGGTGGCGCTCGCGCATGGTCTTGAGCACGTCCACCACCTTGCGGTCCATCAGGCGGAAGTCGCCCGCGTCGAGCGGCATTTTGACGTCCGTGATGCTGTAGATCAGGCGGTAAAAGGCGGCCGCGGTAAACTTCTTGAACCAGCTTTCGCCTTCGCGCTCGGCCCGCACGGCGTAGACCACCTCGTAGCCCTCTTTCCACTTCTTCACCAGGTCGAGGATGATTTCGGGCGGGTCTTGCAGGTCGGCGTCAATGATGACCACCGCTTCGCCGCGGGCATGGTCCCAGCCGGCGGTGATGGCGATCTGATGCCCGAAGTTGCGCGCAAAGATGACCGTCCGGACCCGCCGGTCGGTGCGGGCCAGTTCGCGCATCTCCTCGGTCGAGCCGTCGGTCGAACCGTCGTCCACCAGGACCAGTTCCCAGGTTTCGCCGGTCGAGTCCATCACGTTCGAGACGCGGCGGTAGAGTTCGGGGATGCTCTCCACTTCGTTGTAGATTGGCGCGATGATCGAGTAGGTAATGTTCATTCTGTTTGTTCTTGTTTGCCCTGGCGTTTCCGGCGCTTCGAGCGCGGGAAGGGTTTGGCTTCCGCCTTTTTGATGAACCGGACTTCTTCTTCAGAGAAGGCCGGCAATCCCAGGATGCGCCGCCGCACGTATTCGCCGATCACGGCCACCGAGGCCAGCACGGGGACGACCAGCAGCGCCCCCATGATGCCTTCGAGGATCGTGGCGGCCATGATGGCGATGAAGACCAGTCCCTCGTTCATGTGGACGCTGCGTCCCATCACGTAAGGCCGCAGCCAGAAGTTCTTCAGGTTGATCAGGACAAGGTAGGTCGCCAGCGTGATCCCGGCCACCCAGACGTTCGACAACGGGATCCAGCTCGACCCTTCCAGCAGGGCCACACCCACGGCCAGGATGGCCGCCAGGAAAGGCCCCACGTCCGGCACCAGGGTGAAGAAACCGGCGATCACGCCCAGGGCCAGCGCGCCGGGGATGCCGATGATCAGCCAGGCGATCGTGAAGACCACGCCCACCACCAGCATCAATACGATCTGGCCGCGCAGGTAGGCCATCCACACGGTGCGGATGCGGCCGTAGAGTTCCTGCATTTCGTCCTGGTAAGGTTCGGGAGCCAGCTCGATCAGGTAGTTCCGCATCTCCGGCCAGTGGGAGAGGAACAGGTGGACAGCCACCAGGATCACCAGGAACCACAGCAGCCCCACCGAGGTGGATTCGAGCAACTGGAAAAGCTCCTCCGGCAGAGGCGTGAGGGCGGTCGAACGCAACTGGGTCAGGCTCTGTCCCAATTGCTCGAAATGGAAGATGTATCCCGCGAACACGATCGGCTCGGACAGGACCTCGTTCAACTGTTCGGTCAGGTCCAGCAGGTCCCGGATCACCAGTTGGGCTTCGTTGAAAAAGACCGGCGTCGTGGTGACCGGGATGCCCACGAGCAGGATCAGGGCGGAAAAATAAACCAGGTTGACGGCCGCCGCCCGGGACAGGCGCGTCTTTTCGAGCAAATAGGTGACGACCGGGTTGATCAGGTAAGCCACGAACCCGGCAATGATCAGGGTACTGATCGCCGCCCGGGCGTAGATCACAAACGCCACAAACGCGACGAATGCCGTGACGCCCGCGACGTAACGGAAAGGCATACTCCATTGGGTTTTCATAACAGGCGCTTTACAGCCTCCAGAGTGGGTTCGATAACCGGCGCGACGGATACGGCCTGCATGGCCGCCTTGACGTCTTTCAGTCCGCTGCCGGTGTTCATCACCAGGATGGGTTCATCGGCTCCGACCTGACCCGAGCCTGCTGCTTTGACCAACCCGGCGTAGGCGGCGGCCCCGGCCGGTTCGGCGAAGATTCCCGCCTTGCCGAGGGCGGCGATACCTTGCAGGATTTCTTCGTCGGCGACGGTGACGTAGGTCCCCCCGGTCTCACGCGCCGCCCGGATGGCCCGCACGCCGTCCCGCGGCAGGTCAACCGAGATGCTGTCGGCCAGGGTGCGCGCCGAAACGGGGACAATCGCCTCGGTCCCGGCCTGATACGCATTCGCAACCGCCGCGGACCCTTCGGCCTGCACCCCGACAATGCGCGGCATCGTCCCGATCCAGCCCAGTTCCAGCAGATCCTTGAAGCCTTTGTGAATGCCGGAGATGATGTTGCCGTCCCCGACCGAGACGAAGACGGTGAAGGGAGCCTGGCCGAGTTTGCCTTTCATGAATTCCCAGATCTCGAAGGCGGCGGTTTTCTTGCCCTCGGCGGTGAAGGGGTTGTAGCCGGTGTTGCGGCAGTACCAGCCGAACTCTTCGGCGGCTTTGACGGTCAGGTCGAAAGCGTCGTCGTAGCTGCCGTCCACCAGGATGACTTTTGCGCCGAAGACGAGCAACTGGGCGATCTTGGCCGGGGGCGCGGATTTGGGCGCGAAGATGACCGCCTTCTGCCCGACCGCGGCCGACAGGCCTGCCAGCGCAGCCCCGGCGTTGCCCGTGGAGGCGGTGACGACTATCCCGGCCTCGATCTCCCGCGCCCGGGCGACGACCACCGCGCTGGCCCGGTCCTTGAATGAGGCGGTCGGGTTGCGGGATTCGTCCTTGACCCAGACTTGTTTCAGGCCGAGCGGCGCGGCCAGTTGCGGCGCGGCGAAGACCGGCGTCCAGCCCGCGGCGTGGAGCGGCGTACCGCCGCCGGCCACTTCGGGCACGGGCAGCAGCGGCAGGTAACGCCACAGGGAAGGGTCGGTGCGGCTGGTAATGTCTTCGGGATGGTATTTGGCGCGCAGGGCTTCGTAATCGAGCACCACGTCCAGGTTGCCGCCGTCTTTCGGGCAGGTGTAGGTGACCTGCCCCGGCAGGTATTCGGTATTGCAGATCGAGCAGCGATAGCCGGTGAATTTATTCATGAATTATTGACCTCGGATGGGGTTTTGGACAACAGGTCTGTACGATTGAAATCCTTGTCGAAACTGACGAGTGTTAATTTTGAAGTGACCGCCAAAGCATACTGATAGGCATCGTCAAAATCCAGATTGAATTTCTTCGCTGCTAAAACAACCTCGTGTATCTCTTGCGACCCCAGTGACAATATTCCAACTCCACCATTGAGTATGGCATCTTGCACAAATTCCTGAAATATTTGGTGTTGATTTCTACGAAATAGTAGAAGTCCGATGGAATGCAACGAATAATCAGACAAATAGAAATCGTGTACTCCTGACCGAAGCAGCAATTCTTTCGATTCATCAACCCGTTCCTGGTCCAGGATTATTTCCAGGAATATATTCGTATCAAGAAGAAGTTTCATCTTGCTCCATACGCATTTCAGAAATCCTGTGCTGCAATTCAACAGAAGTATATTGTGTGCGCAAGTCCTTCAAAGCGCCTTGCCACCCAAATTGCATTTTTACCTTGCGTTTTTTTGCCTGCCGTGAAGATAAAAACGCGATAAAGTCGCGTACTTCTTCTTGCAATTCTGGCGGCAAAGCGCGGATCATTTCTTGCAAAGAGTTTTCAGACATAAGGCTCTCCTGTCGCTCCGCAATTATACCTTGATGGCAACGGCCTGGTCATCTCCTGTCGCTCCCAGGTGTCGAAGATCGAATGTAACCTTTGCAACATCAATGGGTTAAATAAGACGTAATTTCGATCGGCTCCAACAAAAGCCTTTCAACCCAAACCCTAATCCTTTCCGGGAGGACTTATGTCGAAAGTTGCAGTAATTACGGACAGCACCGCCTACCTGCCCCCAGACCTGCGAGAAAAGCACAACGTCACTGTGGTGCCCCAGGTGCTGATCTGGGGTGACGAGACGCTTAAAGATGGGGTGGATATCCAGCCGGATGAATTCTACACACGGTTGAAGACAGCGAAAATCATGCCATCCACGTCCCAGGTGTCCATCCCCGATATGCAAAACATTTTCACGGGCCTGCTCGACCAGGACTACGACATTCTTGGCATCTTCATATCATCCAAGTTTTCAGGGACGATCTCATCCGCGACACAGGCTCGAGATGCCCTCGGACTTGGCGAAGACAAAATCGCCATCGTCGACTCAAACTCGACGGCCATGGCGATGGGATTCATGGCAATAGCCGCTGCCCGCTTTGCAGGTGATGGGGCCAGCCTGTCCGAGTGCGTGGCGCTGGCTGAAAAAGCCCGCAGCCACACGGGCGTCTTCTTCGTGGTGGACACGCTCGAATTCCTGTATCGCGGCGGGCGCATTGGGGGGGCATCACGTTTCCTCGGCTCGGCCCTCAACCTGAAACCGATCCTGGCCGTCCAGGATGGCCGGGTGGAGGCCGTGGAACGCGTCCGCACCAAAGGCAAGGCCGTGGACCGGATGCTCGAACTGGTCAAGGAACAGGTCGGCGACCGCAAGCCGGTGCGGATGGCTACGTTGCACGCCAACGCCGCCCAGGAAGCCCGCGAGATCCTCGAACGCGCCGGCCAGATGATGGAGATCAGCGAATCGGTCTTCTCCGAGGTCAGCCCGGTGGTCGGCACCCACGCCGGACCCGGCACGGTCGGCCTGGCCTTCATGGCCGGGATGTAACCATCGCATTTTTCGGAATGGCGTGGGGTGTTTCGGGTGGATCTGATCCGTCCGAAACACCCCACACGCTTTTTAAAGGGATTTTGGTTTTCATGCAACTTCGACCGCCGAACAGCATCCAAAGGATTGAGCGCCGAACGGCGTAAAACTTCACCTTTGGAGGATTGTGAAATGAAACAGAACATGGGCAATATTGACCGCATCGTCCGCATCGTCGCCGCAGCCATCTTCGCTTATCTCTATTTCGGGGGCCTCGTCACCGGCGCGCTGGGCATCGTCCTGCTGGTGGTGGGCGTGGTCTTCCTGGCGACCGCCGCCCTGGGCTTCTGCCCGCTTTACCTGCCCTTCAAGCTCAGCACCAGGAAATAACCCACCACCGTCCTTGCGACCATAAACCCTAACCCGGACAAGCCGGAACCCCTGGGTTGAGCTTGCCGAAACCAAAAAGGATTCAACCACAAAGGGTCACGAAGGAACACAAAGGAAAACCTTCGTGACCCTTTGTGCCCTTCGTGGTTGAAATTCTTGCACACGTGTGCCTGCGGTTCATTGCAGGCAAAAAGCAAGGAGTTAACTTGTAAGGTACTAAAGGTTGCGAAAGCCTTTAGGGTTTTGCATTCACCGTCCCGAAGGTTTCGCCCAGACGGCCTGGTCTGTTCCCCAAAAAACCTTCAGGACGTTCTACCGCCGCCTTGTTGGAATTTATGAACTCAGAAAACTTCTTCGCCAAAGCCAAAACCTTTGCCCGCCCCACCGTGGTGGATTTCTGGGCGCCCTGGTGTATGCCCTGCCGGGTCACCAAACCCATCCTCGAAAAACTGGCCCACGAATACCGGGGCCGGGTGGACTTCTGGGCCGTCAACGCCGACGAACACCCGCAATTGTTGAAAGACCTGCGCGTCCTGGGCATCCCCACCGTGATGGTCTTGAAGGATGGGAAGGAAGTCAAACGCTACATGGGCGCCCAGAACTGGGACAATTACCGGCGTCTGTTCGAGGCCCTGGCCTCGGGTCAGGCCGGGACCTCGCTGCCTGTTTCCCCTATGGACAGGTTCATCCGGCTGACGGGCGGCGCGGCGTTGGCCCTGGTCGCCGTCCTCACCCAGACCTGGTGGCTGCTGCCGCTCGCCGGGCTGCTCATGTTCAGCGGGGTTTACGACCGCTGCCCGATCTGGAAAGCCATCACCGCCCGCTTCAAGCAATAGTCCAGGAGACGCCGAAAGGCGTCTCTTTTTGTTAGCGGGTATAATTCAGCCATGCCCAGCCAATCCCCGCTCGTCATCGGTATCGCCGGCGGCTCCGGTTCAGGCAAGACCACCGTAGCCCAGTCCATCCTCCAGCGCGTCGGCCCGGAGCGGATCGCTTACCTCCAGCACGACTCGTATTACAAGGATTTGAGCGGCCTGCCCCCGGCCCGGCGCGACGAAGTCAACTTCGACCATCCCAATTCCCTCGAAACGGAACTCCTCATCCGCCACATCGAAATGCTGAAAAACGGCGAACAGGTCGAGGTCCCGATCTACGATTTCGCCACCCACAGCCGCACCGAGCAGACTTTCGTCGTCAAACCGCGCGGGGTCATCCTGGTCGAGGGCATCCTGATCTTCGTCGAGGCCGACCTGCGCCGGATGTTCGACGTCAAGATTTTCGTGGACACCGATTCGGACATCCGCCTGATCCGCCGCCTGGAGCGCGACATCCACGAGCGCGGCCGGACGACCGAATCGGTCATCAAGCAATACACTTCCACCGTGCGCCCGATGCACCTGGAATTCGTCGAGCCGTCCAAGCGTTACGCCGACGTGATCATTCCCGAGGGCGGGTTCAACATGGCCGCCCTGGACATGGTGGTGGCGCGGATCGAGGGTCTGCTGGAATCAACGAGTCAGCGAAATCGTAAATCCAAAATCGTAAATCCAAAATCGTAAATCGCCAATCGTAAATCCAAAATCGTTTATCGTAAATCGAAGGAGTTTTGAATGCCAAAGCAATGGAATACCCCGCCCGATATGGGCATTGACCCCAGGAAGAAATATTCGGCCACCCTGCGCACGGATAAAGGTGACATCGTGCTGGAACTGTTCGCCGACAAAACCCCGCAGACGGTCAATAATTTCGTCTTCCTGGCGCGTGAAGGTTTTTACGACAACACGATCTTCCACCGCGTCATCGCCAACTTCATGGCCCAGGGCGGCGACCCGACCGGCACCGGGCGCGGCGGCCCCGGCTATCGCTTCGCCGACGAGTTCCACCCCAGCCTGAAACACAACAAGCCGGGCATCCTTTCGATGGCCAACGCCGGCCCGGGGACCAACGGCTCGCAGTTCTTCATCACCCACGTCCCCACCGACTGGCTGGACGGCAAACACAGCGTCTTTGGCCAGGTGACGGACGGCATGGACGTGCTCATGTCCATCCCGCCGCGTGACCCGGCCCGGGTGGACGCGCCCGCCGTCCACATCCAATCGGTTTCCATTGTCGAGAGCTGATAACCGGAGGCTGGAGGCCAGGCTCCCAGCCCGAAACATGAAAAAAGGGATCGGGACAGCCGTTTTGCGTGTGCTGGCCTTGCTGGCGGTGATCGCCGTCACGCTTTACGTGTACAGCGTCCGCGAGCGGGTGGAAGAATTCGCGGCTTACGGCTATCCCGGCATCTTTTTGATCGCCCTGCTGTCCAACGCGACCGTGTTCCTGCCTGCGCCGGGGATCGCGGTCGTTTTTGCAATGGGCAACCTGCTCAACCCGCTGGGGATCGCCCTGGCCGCCGGCACGGGCGGCGCGCTGGGCGAACTTTCCGGCTACCTGGCGGGATTCAGCGGGCAGGCCGTGGTCGAAAAGACGGACGTCTACGACCGGATCACCCCCTGGATCAAAAAACTCGGTCCCTGGGCGGTCCTCGTCCTGGCGGCCATCCCGAACCCGTTCTTCGACCTGGCCGGGGTGGCCGCGGGCGTAGCCAAAATGCCGCTGGGACGTTTCCTGCTCGCCTGCTGGGTCGGCCAGATGGTCAAAATGACGCTGATCGCCTACGCCGGGTCCTTTTCGATTGACTGGCTGTTGTCTTGACCTGGAAGATGTAACGCGACATTTATGTCGCCTGCCCGCACCAGCGACATAAATGTCGCGTTACGCTCATCACGTAACGTTGAAAGAAAGAGAAAAATTCGTCAAATTCTTGGCAAGGAGAAAAACATGACCGACTTCCAAAAGTACGATTCCTTCATTGACCAAAACCTGGACGCCAGCCTGGCCGAACTCTCCCGGCTGGTGGCCCAGCCCTCGGTCGGGGCGCAGAACTGGGGGCTGGACGAATGCGCCGCGCTGGTGGGTGACATGCTCCAAACGCGCGGCTTCGCGGTCGAGATCATCCCCACCGAGGGCGCGCCGGTCGTCATTGCCGAGCGCAAGGGCAAATCCGGCAAGACCCTGCTCTTTTACAACCATTACGATGTCCAGCCGCCCGAACCGCTCGACCTGTGGGAGACCCCGCCCTTCGAGCCGAGCCTGCGGGACGGCAAGCTCTACGGCCGCGGCGTGAGCGACGACAAGGGCCACATCACCTCCCGCCTGCACGCCCTGGACGCCATCCTGGCTGCCGACGGCGAACTGCCCTGCAACGTCAAATTCGTCATCGAGGGCGAGGAAGAGACCAGCAGCGTCCACCTGACCGATTTCATCCTTGCCAGCAAGGACAGACTGGCCGCCGACGCCTGCATCTGGGAGTTCGGCGGCGTGGACCACCGTGAGGTCCCGATGCAATACCTGGGCCTGCGCGGCATCTGCTACGTGGAACTTTCGGTCGAGACCGCCGCCACCGACCTGCACTCCGGCACCGGCGGCTCGATCATGGAAAACGCCGCCTGGCGGCTGGTCTGGGCGCTCAACTCGCTCAAAGGCCCGGACGAGAAGATACGCATCCCCGGCTTTTACGATCACGTCAAACCGCCCTCGGAGCGCGACCGCCAGTTGTTCGCCGCCCTGCCCGAAGTCGCCGAAGTCTACAAAAAGCAATACGGGATCAAAGGCTTCATCAAAGGCCTGACCGGCGGCCTGGAGCTGCGCCTGGCCGAAGTCTTCGAGCCGACCTGTACCATCTGCGGCCTGACCTCCGGCTATCAAGGCCCCGGCTCCAAGACCGTCCAGCCGGCCAAAGCCTCGGCCAAAGTGGACTTCCGCCTCGTCCCCGACCAGCACCCGCAGGACATCCTCAAGAAGCTGCGCGCCCACCTCGACGCCGAAGGGTTCGCGGACGTGCAGGTCACGTTCCTGGGCGGCGAACCTCCCGCCCGCACCGACCCGGACGACCCGTTCATCAAGATCGTGGTGGACTCCGCGGCCGAAGTCTTCGGCCGGCCGATGGAGATCGTCCCGATGGTCGGCGGCTCCGGGCCGAACCACCCGTTTGTGCATGACCTGGGCCTGCCCGTCGCGACCGCCGGTTTGGGCTACCCCGATACGCGTGCCCACGCCCCGAACGAGAATATCCGCGTGGATTTGTACGTGAAGCACGCCAAACACATGGCGCGCGTCATCAAGGCCTTCGCGAAGTAATCTACAAAGACTTCGGAAGTCTTCCGGGAGGTACCCCGGTCGAAGAGACTCCGCAAAAGACTTCCGAAGTTTTATTGATAATGATCCGCCGCTCGTTCTCCATCCGCCGCGACCTCAGCATCCAACTGCTGGCGCTGTACCTCCTGTTGATCGTGCCGTTCCTGATCACCCTGCTGGTCTTCGATAACCTGATCGGGCAGCGCATCCAGGCGGATGTGCGCGCCACCGACCTGGCCCTGGCGCGGGCCATCGCCCAGGAGACGAACCTGTCCATCAGCCGCTCGCTCCAGGCGGTCGAGAGCATGGCCCATTATCCGGGCGTGATGGAGGCGGATATCGCCGAAATGGAAGCCCTCTTCAGCGTCATCCTGAACACCCGGGCCGACGTCAACCTGGTCTACCGCCTCGACGCCGACGGGATCATGGTCTATCACTACCCCACCGGGCCGGGTTCCACCGTCGGGACGGATTTCTCGTTCCGGGAATATTACCAGCGCGCCCTGGATTCCGGCGGCCCGCTGGTTTCGGAAGGGCGCATCTCCCCGACCACCGAGCAGCCCGTCGCCACCGCCCTCATGCCCCTCCATTCGGCGGACGGCCGGTTCGAGGGCCTGGTGGCGACGAACATCAAGCTCGAAAGCCTGAGCGACACCCTGGCGCAGATCGCCGCCGAGCACCGCCCGGACGAATTCTTCGAGGTGGTGATCGTCGATTCGAGCGCCCACGTCATCGCCCACCCCGACCCGGACTTTCTCCTGCTCGAAGCCGGCAGCCTGCTCCCGGACGTTTACCAGCCCGCCTTGAGCGGGAAGGTGGATTCGGAGATCCTCGACAGTCCCACAGGCCAGCAACGGCTCTACACCTACGCCCCGATCACCAGCGCCGGTTGGGGCGTCGTCGTCAGCCGCCCGACCGCGGCCGCCTTCGCGACCCAGATCACGGTCCATAACATCACGTTGATCGTGGTTGCCACGTTCATGGGGATCGGCCTCTTCTTCTGGATCGCCCTGGCCAGCCGGATCATCACCCCCATCGAACAACTGGCTGCCACCAGCCAGGCCATCGGCGCGCAGGAAGCCATCAGCCCGGCAGACCGCGAACGCCTGAATCGGCTCTCCCAGCGCCCCGACCAGGTTGGGCATCTGATCCGCTCGATCCTGAAAATGGAAAAGTCCATCGAAGCCCGCATCAACGAGCAGGCCATCTTGCTCGAGACGAGCACCGCCATGGTTTCTTCCCTCGATTCGCAGGTAGTCCTGAACCGCATCCTGGAGCAGGTGCAGAAACTCCTGGGCGTGGAAATGTGCGCCATCGTCGCCCTGGACGAGCAGGGAGGCATCTTCCGCGCCCGCGCCAGCCGGGGGCTTTCCAAACGCTACGCCGAACAGTTCGCCATCCAGCCCAGCGAGTCGCAGTCGGCGACCATGCGCGCCATCCGCAGCCGCGAGCCGATCCAGATCAGCGATACCGAGACCGATCCGACCTTTACCGCCCTGCGCCCGCGCTCCCGGGCCGAGGGCTACCGCTCGCTCCTGGCTGTCCCGCTCAACACCCAGCACGCGCCGCCCTCCGTCCTGCTGGTTTACCGCCCGGACCCGCACGTCTTCACGCCAAATGAGACGGGGCTGCTGGTCACGTTCGCCAACCACGCGGCCATGGCCATCGAAAACGCCACCCTGTTCTCGCGCAGCGACATGCGCCTGCAGGAGCAGACCCGCCGCCTCGAAGCCCTGGTCCAGTCGCTGGTGGAGGGGCTGATCCTGGGCAACCTGAACGGGCGGGTGGTCTATGCCAACCGCCGCGTGATCGAACTGGCCAGCCTGCCTCCCGAAGACCTGACCACCACCCCGGTCGAGCGGGTCTTGAACCGGATCATCGCCAAGTCCGCCGACCCGCCCCAGGTGCGGAAACAGGTGGACGCCGCCCTGAAGAGCAAGGGCCAGACGGCTGAAATCCCGATCTCTTCCTTTGGCCGGATGAAGTACCTGCGTTTGCAAGCCTTCAACGTGACCGACACGCGTGGTATCTCCATCGGCCAGGGCATCATCCTCTACGACATCACCGCCGACCGCGAACTCGACCGGATGAAATCGAGCCTGATCTCCACCGTTTCGCACGAATTGCGCACCCCGCTGGCCGCCATCAAAGGCTACGCCTCGACCCTGCTGGCCGACGACGTAGAGTGGGACAAGGTCTCCGAACGCGAATTCCTGTCGGTCATTTCAAGCGAGGCGGACCGGCTGAGCAGCCTGGTCAACAACCTGCTCGACCTGTCGCGCATCGAAGCGGGCAGCCTGCAACTGTCCCTGATCGAATGTTCCATCGGCGAAATGGTCAACCAGGCGGCCCACAACGCGCCGCTGTCAGCCGGGAACAGATTCCGGGTCGAACTGGAACCCGGCCTGCCGGTCCTGTACGCCGATCCGCCCCGGCTGGAGACCGTGCTGCGCAATCTGATCCAGAACGCCGTCAAGTACGCCGGGCCGGAGGCCGAGATCCGGGTCAACATCTCGCGCAAGGACGATTTCCTGATCTTCCGGGTGCAAGACAACGGGCCGGGCATCCCCATCGAGGAAAGTTCGCGGGTCTTCGACAGTTTCTACCGCCTGGATAACGGCCTGCGCCGCATCACCAGCGGGGCCGGGCTGGGGCTGGCGATCTGCCAGGGCCTGGTGCGCGCCCACGGCGGCGAGATCTGGGTCGAACCGCAGGAAGTCGGGACCTGCCTGGCGTTCTCCATCCCGGTCAGGAATGCCGCCAACGAACCGGAGGAACAGGAGGCCGAAGCATGAACATCCCCACCGTGTTAGTGGTAGACGACGAAAGACCCCTGTGCGAGTTCGTGCGCCGCAACCTCGAAGTGCGCGGATTCCACGTATTGACAGCCTCTAACGGGCTGGAAGCGATGGCGGTTTTCAGCAACGAGAACGTGGACCTGGTGATCCTGGACGTGATGATGCCCCACCTCGACGGGCTGGAGACCACCCGCCGGATACGCCAGTTTTCGACCGTGCCGATCATCATCCTGACCGCCCTGGGCGAGGAGACCGACAAGGTGCGCGCCTTCGACCTGGGCGCGGACGATTACCTGACCAAACCCTTCGGGATCGGGGAACTGCTCGGACGGGTCAAGGCTGTGCTGCGGCGGGCGCGCTGGTCCGAGAGCGTCACCTCGGACGAAAGGATCGTGCGCGGCGAAATCGTCATTGACCTGAGCCGGCACGAGGTCCAGGTGGGCGGCTCGCCGATAGAATTGACTCCCACCGAGTTCAACCTGCTGGTCTACCTCTGCCGCCACACCGGCAAAGTCCTGCCGCATCGGGCGGTTTTGCAGCACGTTTGGGGGCCTGAATACGGTGATGAGGTGGAATACCTGCGGGTCTACATCGGACGCCTGCGCCAGAAGATCGAGGTGGACCCCAACGCCCCGCGCTACCTGCTGACCGAGCGCGGCATCGGCTACCGGTTTTCTGAGTAACCCGCGAGTGCGGCGCACCTTCTCCAACGGGGGAGTGGAGTCAAAAGTCTCCTGACTTTTTGCAAGCACCGTCCCGAAGGTTTGTTTTCGAATCATCCCGGAGCTCAACAGCAGCCTTCGGGACGTTTTTCGATTGAGCCGCCCAGGTTTTTATCCATTATTTACCTTTGGATAGCTTTCGTTTAGCTAATATTTGTATTGACCTCCTAAAATTGGAACTGTATGCGGGTAAAGTATTCCTGCAACGAACGTCCAATTGGCCTTCGCCATAAGAAAAAAAGGAGAAGATATGAAGAAAGTTTTGTTCGTCCTGTTTTCCCTGCTGATCGTCAGCAGCCTGCTGCTCAGCGCCTGCGGCCCGACGGCCGAACCTACCGCAGCCCCGCCAGCGGAAACTCAGGAACCCTCGGAAGAGCCGGTTGCCACCGATGAGCCTTCCGCCACCCAACCTCCGGCGGCCCCCGAGGAAAAGACCGTCGTGATCGGCTTCACCTCGTCACTGACCGGCAGCCAGGAAGTCTTGTCCAAGCGCCAGGTGATCGGCTTCGAACTGTGGATGAAGCAGGTCAACGATGCGGGCGGGATCACCCTCAGCGACGGCACGATCGTCAAGTTCGACTACAAGACCTACGATGACGAATCCAACGGCGAGCGCGTCCAGGAGCTGTACACCCGCCTGATCGCCGAGGACAACGCCGACTTCCTGATCAGCCCCTATTCGTCCGGCCTGACCTCTGCGGCGTCCATCGTCGCCGAGCAGAACGGCAAGGTACTCATCACCACCGGCGCGGCCGACGACGCCACCTACCAGACCGGCAACACCAGCCTGTTCCAACTCTACACCCCGGCCAGCCTGTATATGTCCAGCACAGTGGACATGCTCAAGCAGTTGGACCCCGAGGCCAAGATCGCCCTGGTGCATGAAAGCGACAAGTTCTCCACCAGCGTCGTGGAAGGCATCAAACCCTACCTGGAAGCCAACGGCTTCGAAGTCGTGCTGGAGGAAGGTTACGCCTCCGAAACAACCGACTTCGGCCCGATCGTGAACAAGATCGCCGGCTCCGGCGCGACCGTCCTGCTCGGCGGCGGCCACTACAACGACGGCACAGCCCTGGCCCGCGCCCTCTACGACCGCCAGGTCGGCTTGAAGTTCGCCTACCTGCTGGTCGCCCCCGCCGACAGCAAATTCCCCGAGCTGGGTGACGCCGCCCTGGGCATCGCCACCTCCAGCCAGTGGGAATTGGCCGCCACCCACACCGCAGAGGAAGCCGCCAACCTGGGCATGGAATGGTTCGGCCCGACCGGTGAAGAGTTTGCCGCAGCCTACGAAGCTGAAACCGGCGACAAACCCACTTACCATGCGGCTGGTGGTTACGCCGCCGGCCTGGTCTTGCAGAAGGCTATCATTGACGCCGACTCGGTGGACCCCGAAGCCGTCAAGGCCGCCCTGAACGCCATGAACCTGATGATCTTCTACGGCGGGATCAAATTCGACACCTCCGAAGAAAATCACGGCCTGCAAATCGCCCACAAGATGGTCGTGGCCCAGTGGCAAAAGAACGAAGCGGGTGAACTCGTCCGCGTGATCATCGCTCCCGCCGACGTTGCGACCAACGATCCACTCTACCCGATCCCGACTCCATAACCAGCATTGGAATGACACATCCCCTCAGGGCCATCCTGAGGGGATGTCTTACTTCCTGATCTTTTACCGGGAGTTGATATGCAACAATTGACTTTGTTACTAACATCCCTTCCCGATGGCATCTTGCTTGGCTTTGTCTACGGTGTGGCGGCTATGGGCCTGACCCTGATCTGGGGGGTGATGAACGTGATCAACCTGGCGCATGGCCCGATCATCGCATTGGGAATGTTCGGCACGTTTTTCCTGTTCATTCGGATGGGGATCAATCCTTACCTGGGGCTGATCCCGATTGCGATCGTGGGCCTGGTCCTCGGCGTCGTGATCTACTTCACCGCCGTCCACCGGGTGATCAACGCCCCCCACCTGTCGTCCCTGCTGGCGACCTTTTCGGTCAATATGATCATCATCGGGCTGGCCACGGCAGCGTTGACGACTTCCCCGTATAACGTGGATTTCAGCCTGGGAGGCTTCAAGATCGGTTCGGCCTCGATCCTGGGGACGCGGCTCGTCGCCGCCCTGATCGCCATCCTGGTCACGGGCGGGCTGTACCTTTTCCTGTACAGGACCCGTCCCGGCAAGTTCATCCGGGCCGTGACCAACAACCGGGCCGCGGCCGAGTTGATGGGCGTCCCCTCGACCCGTATCCTGGCTCTCAGCTTCGGGCTTGGAACCATGCTGGCTGCCGTTTCGGGAGCCTTGATCGCCACCTTTTTCCCGTTCAACATTCTTTCCGGCGGCGGCTACGAGTTGAAGAGTTTCGTCATCGGCGTGTTGGGCGGGTTGGGTAACCCGATCGGCGCGTTGTTCGGCGGCCTGATCCTGGGCGTGCTGGAAGGGATCGTCCCGGCTTTCATGGAGACCTCCTGGGTGCCCGTGATCGAATTCGGCCTGTTCGTGGTCATCCTGCTGGTCCGGCCCAAGGGACTGTTTGGAGCAAAGTCATGAAAAGCTGGCGAAACCACCTGGGAATCATCCTGCCGCTGCTCATGGTGGCCGGGCTGACCGTCTGGCCCATCTTTACCGACAACGTCTCGAACCGCGAGAGCGCGTTTACCATCCTCAAGGCGATCGCGCTGGCGACCAGCCTGAACATCCTGCTCGGGTACACCGGCTACGTCAGCTTCGGCCACATCGTCTTTTTCGGCTTCGGCGGGTACGTCGGGCTTTACTTTGTCAACGAGCAGGAATGGTCCATCTGGGCCGGCCTGTTGGCCGGAGGGATCGCTTCCGGCATCCTGGCGTTCCTGCTTGGCAAGGCCATCCTGCGCCTGCGCGGGGCTTACTTTGCGCTGGCAACCATCGGCATCAACGAAGCCATGAAGGCTTTCATCAACAACTTCGACCTGTTCGGCGGCCCGATCGGCATGGTGCTGAACTTCAAGGTTTACAAAGCCTACGGCGGCGCGGCGGAGGCGCTCGGTATGGCCTTCTACATCATGGCCGGCCTGACCCTCATTGCCATCGTCCTCAGCCATTTTGTGCGCACGTCCAAGTTTGGGTTGGGTCTGTTGGCTATCCGCGAAAACGAGGACGCCGCCGAAGTGATGGGCGTGGTCGCCCCGAATGCCAAGACCTGGGCTTACGTGCTCTCTGCCATCGTCCCCGGTATGGTCGGGGTGTTGTTCTTCTTCAAGAACGGCAACGTGGAACCGCACGTAGCCTTCCCGCTCCACTCGTCCATCGAACTGCTGGTGATGGTCATGCTCGGCGGCCAGGGGACCGTGCTCGGCCCCATCCTGGGCGCGTTCGCCTACCAGGGGATGCGCGGCTACCTGGTCACCAGTGACTTCTTCAAGGACATCCAACTCTCGGTTTCGGGCGTGGTGCTCCTGCTGATCGTGCTCTTCATCCCGGCAGGCGCTATCGGCTGGCTGCGTCACCGCATCCCGGTGTTGAGGAGGGTGCTGGCATGACCGTATTACTCTCAGTGCAAGGTGTCACCAAACGCTTTGGCGGCTTGCAAGCCCTGACCAAAGTGACCTTCGACCTGCCCGAAGGCCGGATCCTCGGTCTGATCGGACCCAACGGCGCGGGCAAAACGACCCTTTTCAACGCCATCAATGGCGTCTACCCGCCCGAAGAAGGACACGTCATCTTCCGCGGCAAGGAAGTGACCGGCGCAAAGACTTACACGGTGGCGAAAATGGGGATGGCGCGCACGCACCAGATCGTCCAGCCGCTGAACGAGCTGACCGTCCGCGAGAACGTAATGGTCGGCGCGTGCTTCGGACAGGAGAACCATACCCTGGCCGGCGCTTACAAGATCGCGGACGAGGTGCTGGAATTCGTCGGGTTGGCCGCCCGCTCGGAGCAACTGGCGGGCAGCCTGAACGTCGCGCAGAAGAAACGCCTGGAAATGGCCCGGGCCCTGGCCTCGCGTCCGAAGCTGCTGCTGCTCGACGAGGTGCTGGCCGGTCTCAATTCTTCCGAGATCGGCAACATGGTGGAAACCGTGAAGAAGATCCGGGAGAGCGGGATCACCATCATCATGATCGAGCACGTGATGAAAGCCGTGATGAACGTTTCGGACCGCATCCTGGTGCTCGACTACGGGCAGCAGATTGCCGAGGGCACGCCTGAAGAAATATCGCAGAACGAGAAGGTCATCGAAGCCTATCTGGGCGATCCCAGGCTGGCCGAAAAGCTGCTGCAGGAGGAGGAGTAGAGATGGCGATCCTGGAAATCAAGGACATCACCTCCGGTTACGGAGAAGTCCAAATCCTGTGGGGTTCGAGCCTGACCCTGGAAGAGGGCAAATTGACCTGCCTGGTCGGCGGGAACGGGGTCGGCAAGACCACCCTGCTGCGCACCGTGATGGGCCTGCTGCGCCCGTGGGACGGGGCGATCACCTTCCAGGGCCAGAACGTGAGCCGCGTGCCCGCCTACACCAAAGCCGAAATGGGGCTGGTGATGGTCCCCGAAGGCCGCCAGTTGTTCACCGACATGAGCGTTTATGAGAACCTGGAGATGGGCGCTTCAAACAAACGGGCCACACCGAAGCTCAAGGACAACCTCGAACGGGTCTACACCATGTTCCCGCGCTTGAAGGAGCGGCAGGCCCAAAAGGCCGGCACCCTGAGCGGCGGCGAGCAGCAAATGCTGGCCGTGGCGCGCGGCATCATGGCCGACCCGGTGGTGCTGATGATTGACGAACTCTCGCTGGGCCTGGCCCCGGTGCTGATCCTGAGCCTGTTCGAAAGCCTGAAAGCCCTGCGCGCGCTGGGCATCACCATCCTTTTGGTGGAACAGAACGTGCAGATGGCGCTGGCGATCAGCGACTACGGTTACGTGCTGGCCGAAGGCAAAGTGGAACTGCAAGGCCCCGCCCGCGAGTTGATCAAAAACGAGCACGTGCGTGAAGCCTATTTAGGCTTATAATCGAATTGTGAGCTTTGACACACAACATCCAAACTGGCCCACGTAAGGTAACAGGAGGTAGTAACCATGTTAGTTGGCGAACGCATGACCCACCCGGTGATCACCATCACGCCGGATATGCCCATCGTTGACGCGCTCAACCTGATGAAGAGCGAACGCATCCGCCGCGCCCCGGTGGTGAAGGACGGCCGGCTCGTCGGCATCGTTTCGGACAAGGACCTGCTCAACGCCTCCCCGTCGCCGGTCTCGAGCCTGAGCGTCTGGGAGATGAACTACCTGTTGAGCAAGATCACGATCAGCGAAGTGATGACCAAAAAGGTGCTCACCATCACCGAAGAGACCCCGATCGAGGAAGCGGCCCGCATCATGGCCGACAACAAGGTCGGCGGCCTGCCGGTGATGCGGGATGACCACGTGGTCGGCATCATCACCGAGACCGACCTGTTCAAGATCTTCCTCGAACTGATGGGCGCCCGCGAGACCGGTGTGCGGGTCACGGCCCTGGTCCCCGACCAGCCCGGACAGCTTGCCAAAGTGACCGCAGCCCTGGCCGACAAAGGCGGCAACTTCATTGCCTTCGGCCAGTTCATCGGCGAGGATTCGTCCAACCGGCTGATCACCTTCAAGGTCAAGGGCGTCAAGCTCGACGAGGTGCGCAAGGCGGTCGAGCCGATCGTCGAGCAGATCATAGACATCCGCTAGACGGCGCGGAAACAAGGAATCGAAATCCGGCAGACAACCCTGCCGGATTTTTTTGCGCCCAAGCCTCGAAGCGAATAGCGCGAATTCGGCGAATTTCGCGAAGCGAAGAAAAAATTTGGCTCTCCCGCAATGGGTGGAAAAAAACCTCAACACAAAGAGCACGAAGTACGCACAAAGGAAAAGAGACTCATTTTACGAGCGTTATCTCTTCGTCGCCTGATATGAAAATAGGGCGCGGACTCCAACGTCTCCTGACGTTGGTGCCGAAGTCTGGAGACGTTGGACTCCTTTTTCATCCTTGGGGGTGAACGGAGTTCATGGATACTTCGTGTTTCAAAGGTTTTCCCTTCTAAAATGGAAGAGCCAAAAATTATGCGATCCTGACCAGCATTTCCTTCGTCTCGATCACCTCGGCTTGCACCTGCCCGGAGGATAACTCGCTCAGCCCGGCCTGGAACGGCTCAAAATCGGACAGGGGGAAGCGCAGGGTCAGGGTCACGTCGGCGGCGAAGGTTTCGTCCAGGATCGCGCCGTGGTGATGACCCGCCAGGCGGCGGGCCTGTTCCAGCAGCGGGTAGGGCAGAGCCAGCAGGGCGACGTGGACCGGGATTTTACGCGCCCGCGGCGCAGCCTGGACGACCAGTTGGGCCGCTTCGGTGTAAGCCCGCACCAGCCCGCCTTTGCCTAACAAAGTCCCGCCGAAATAACGGGTGACGACCAGGGCGGCGTCTCCCAGCCCGCTGCCGCGCAGCACCGCCAGCGCCGGCCTCCCGGACGTCCCGGCCGGTTCGCCGTCATCGGAGCAATACTCGGTGACGGAGTTCCCGCCGCCGATGATGTACGCCGGGACGTTGTGGGTGGCGTCGGGGAATTCCTTGCGGATGCGGGCGATGAAGGCCCTGGCCTCGTCCGTGTTGAAGGCCGGGGCCAGGGTGGCAATGAAGCGCGAGTTGACGACGGTCAACTCGCGGCGGGTCTCCTCGGCCGGGATGGCGTATTCGGGCATGTCAGCGTTTGGCGGGGGGCTTGCGGGACCCTGCCCGAGCGGGGCTTGACGGGGGCTTGCGGGGGCCGGACCGGGCTTTTTTGGCGGGAGCCGGCCGCGGCGTCCGGGACGAGCGGCGGGGTGGGGTCGAACGGCGGGACGGTTTCTGTCCGCTTTTCAGGGAGTCCACTTCCTCCGGGGTCAGGTAACGCCATTCCCCTTTTTTCAGGCGGCCCAGTTGCAGCGCGCCGATGCTGATGCGGACGATGCGCACGACGGGCAGTCCCAGCAGGGCGCAGGTCTCCCTTATCTGGCGTTTGCGGCCTTCCTGCATCGTAACCCGCAGCCAGGCGCCTTTGCCTGAAGCGCTTTCGACGTAGACCTCGGCCGGCATGGTTTTGTGGCCGTCTTCGAGCACGACGCCCCTGCGCCAGGTCTCGAGCTGCTCCTGGTCGGGGTGGCGGGCGACGAGCACCCGGTAGACTTTTGCATGGCCTTTGGACGGGTGGGAAAGTTCCTGGGCCAGCGTGCCGTCGTTGGTCATGAAGATCAGGCCTTCGCTCTCGAAGTCCAGCCGCCCGACCGGGTAGACCCGCTCGGGGACGGGGACCAGGTCGCGGACGGTCTTGCGGGTGTCGCCCTGTTCCTTTTCGACGGTGGACAGGACGTTGCGGGGTTTGTGCAGGGCGATGTACACCTTCTGCTCGACCGCGACCGGCCGCCCGTCCAGGGTGATCTTGTCGGCGGCGGGGTCGGCCTTTTGGCCGAGTTCGGCCACCGTCCCGTTGACCCGCACCCGCCCGGCCTTGATGTAGTCTTCACAGGCCCGGCGGGATCCGAAACCGGCTTGCGCGAGGAGTTTTTGTATGCGTTCTTCCATGCGCATCATTATACCCAGGGCGGCCGTTAATTGCGCTATTTTTGGAGGAAGCGCAATAAGGGCGTACCACATCCTGCACATGCCGGAACGCTTCCACCAGCTCGATCCGAACGGGCCATCGAAGCCATCCTGTTCAAGAGCGCCGGGAAAACCGGTTGAACGGGATAGCTGCCGGAGGTGTATAATCGCCGGGCATGGAACCACAACCCGTCCCTTTACCGGTAGATGACCTCCGCAAACCTGGCCGCGCCAAAACCTGGGGGAACCTGTTTGCCGTTTCGGTCCTCGTTTCCCAGTTCTACGTGTTCATGGAGTGGCTCTTCTTTGTGACCAAGGAATCCTCCCTGTCGAGCCTGTCCCTCTGGAAAGCCCTGGAGGTCCTGCTGGTCACGGCCGGCATCCTTTCGATCCTCGTCGTCGCGGCGCTGGGGATCTTGCTGGGGCTGGGAATCCTGGCCCGCCCCCTGCGCGGGGAGCGTTTCTTCCAGGCTATCGGGATGCTCGTCCCGGCTGCGGTCCTGGCTGTGACGGGCCTCATCATGGCCGACAATTTCACCTATACGGTGTTTGGCTTCGGCGTCGTCACCACCCACGGACTGTGGCGGCTGGCCTACGCTTTCGGCTTTGCGGTCGCCTTTGCCTTCGCTTACCGCTTCGTCTGGACGCGCGCCGCTGCCGGATCGAGGAAGCGCAAAAAAGCCGCCCGCCTGCGGAACGGGCTGGCCCTCGGCCTGGTCGCCGTTTCGACGATAGCCATCGCCTCGACGGTCCTCGTCCAGCGGGAGTATTACAGCCGGTTGCTCGATACCTACGCCGCCCGGCCCGCAAAACGCCCCAACATTCTCATCCTGGGCAGCGACGGGTTGAGCAGCACTCATTTGTCGCTCTACGGCTACGAGCGGGATACCACTCCCTTCCTGCGCGGGCTGGCCGGGTCCTCGCTGGTGACTCTCAACGCCTTCCCCAACGCCTCCAGCACCACCGCTTCGACCACCTCCGTGCTGACCGGCAAGCCTCCGGTCGTGGCAGGCGTGATGCGCTACCCCGACATCCTCGAAGAAGAACATGCCTTCGAGCACCTGCCAGGCATCTTGCAGGAATTCGGGTATACCACCGTCGAAGTCGGTGTGCCCTACTGGGTGGACGCCAAATCGGTCAACTTGCTGGACGGGTTCGACAGCGTCAACGGCGAGCCGCTCGACGACCCGGCGCTCTCGTCGCTGCGCCGGCTCTTCGGGGATTCGCAAGCGCCTTACTTCATCTGGACCCTGTCCAAACGGGCCAGCGACCGCTTGCTGGACATTTTCCTGGTGCGGGAGATGGAGAACCCCATCGAAGCGGTAACAGACCCCAGGTCCCGGATGAGCGACGAGGAGCGCATGGAGCGGATCATTTCCCTGCTCGAAAAGTCCAATACGCCGCTCTTCGTCTTCGCCCATTTCATGGACACCCACGGGCCGACGTTCTCGCCCCGGGAGCAGGTCTATTCCCAGGGCGACAGTGCCACCCATCCCTGGTCGGACAATTTCTACGACGACGCCATCACCGGCTTCGACCATTACGTCGAGCAGATTTATACCCGCCTCGAAGAAAGCGGGCTGCTCGAAAACACGATCATCGTCATTTACACCGACCACGCCGAAAAATACGTCACCAACGTGCGCACCCCGCTGCTGATCCGTTTCCCGGAGGGCGAACATGCCGGGACCATCGAGCACAACGCCCAGAACCTGGACATCCCGGTGACGATCCTGGATTACATGGGCCTGGCCCGCCCGGACTGGATGACCGGCCACTCGCTCCTGGACGGCGAACCGCCCGCCGACCGCGAGATCTGGAGCATCGTTGCGGGCGCGCCCAAGAACGTGGTCGCGCCGTTCTACCAGATCAAGATCGTCCAGGTGATCGTGTGCCAGAAATGGTTCCAGCTCAACGTGCAGAAAAACGAGTCTTACGAGGGCACGGTCAACAGCTACGAGTATTTCTCACCCGCCTGCGCCAAGGAGCAGATCCCCGACGAAGAGGCGGCCCGGCAAAAGATCATCGAGTACCTCGAAGCGCACGGGTATGACGCCAGTTCACTCACAGAATGAAAATCGGACGGGAGCGACCCGTCCGATTTTCATTAGCCTTTCAACAACCCTACATCCTGCTCTTCGGCGTCCCCGTCCGGGAGGCGGAGCGGGGGCATCTCGGTCAGCGAGTTCAGGCCGAAATATCCCAGGAAGTCGGCCGTCGTGCCGTACAGGATCGGGCGCCCGGGACCCTCGGCCCGGCCCACTTCCTGGATCAGGCCCTTGCCGAGCAGGCTCTTCATCACCCCGTCGCTGTTGACGCCGCGCACCGCGTCCACCTGCGGGCGGGTGACCGGCTGCTGGTAGGCGATGATCGCCAGGCTTTCGAGGGCGGCCCGGCTCAGGCGGCTGGTGGCTTCCAGGCCCAGGAAGCGTTCGATGGGTTCGGCCAGTTCGGGGGCGGTGGTCAACTGCACCCGCCCGCCGTGACGCTGCAAGCGCAGGCCGCGCCCGCTCAACTGTTCTTCGAGTTCCTGTAATCCCTTTTCGACCTGGGTGGCGGTCAATTCGAGGGCCGCGGCTAGTTGCGCTGGCGCCACCGGCTCGACCGCCACGAACAGCAGTCCCTCCAAAAAGGCGGGCAAACGATTCGCAAAGTCGCTCATGCTATAATTGCTCCGTTAATTTTGATAACGTAGATTTCGGAAGTCTCCCGGGATCCGACCCGGCTGTGAAGACTTCAACAAAGACTTCCGAAATCTGTCACAACTTGGATTACCAGATGAAAAAACACCCTGGAGTTTTACCGGCTGCCCTGGTCCTGCTGGCGGCGGCGCTGGCCTGCACGATTTCCGTGGGCGGCCCGGACCTGCCCGAAAACCCGCCGCCGGTCTCGACCGAGGCCGTGCTGGAACTGGAAGAACAGATCGAACAGGCCCTCGAACAGGCTGCGCTCACCGGCCAACTGTCCCTGGCCATCACCGAATCGCAGTTGACTTCGCTGCTGGCCTTCCGCCTGAACGAGCAGGAAGACCCGGCCCTGACCGATCCGCAGGTCTACCTGCGCGACGGGCAGATGCAGGTTTATGGCAAGGCGCATCAGGGCATCTTCGTCGCCAACGTGGGCCTCGTCCTGAGCGCGGCGGTGGACGAGAACGGCCAGCCCAAGATCGAAGTCGTTTCTGTGGATTTGGGACCGCTGCCCGCACCCGAAGGTCTCAACCGGGCGATAGCCGCCCTTGTGACCGAGGCCTATGCCGGCTCGCTCGGACCGGTGGCGACCGGCATCCGTCTCGAGAGCATCACCATCGCTGACGGGTTGATGACGCTCAGTGGCCAGGTCAAATGAGCGGTTCGGATTATACCAGTATCACCCGATGAGCACTAAAAACAACCCTTTTGGTCTGTCATTGCGAGGGCCGGATGTTCTTCCCGGCCCGAAGCAATCTCCCCGCCCCCGAGGTGTAGGTCACGTTTTAAACGTGACCTACATTCTGATTTTTAGTCTTCTGTTGCTCTCCGCCTGCGCCGCGCCGCAGGTCTCGCAGCGGGACATCACCGTCAGCGTTTGGGCGGACGGGGCGCAGGAGCAGGTCGAAGTCCCGGCGGGGAGCACGGTGGACCAGGCCCTCGAACAGGCCCAAATCGTCCTGGGCGATAACGATCGGGTCGAGCCGCCCGGCTTCACCCTCCTGGGCGACGGGGATAGCGTGACCGTCATCCGCGTCGAGGAAGTCTTCGAGACGGTCGAGGAACCGATCCCCTTCGAGCAGCAGACGGTGCGGAGCGACTCGCTCGCCGTGGGCGAAAAACGCCTGCTCCAGGGCGGCGCGAACGGGCTGCGCGAGATCACCATCCGCCGGGTGCTGGAAGACGGGGAAATGGTCAGCCAGAGTATCGTGCGTTCGACCATTTTGCAGGAGCCGCAGGCCGAGATCGTGATGGTCGGCGCGCAAAACCCGTTCGCGCCGCTTGAAATCCCCGGCAGGCTGGCCTATCTTTCCGGCGGCAACGCCTGGATGATCGAGGAAAGCACCACCGGGCGCGTCCCGCTCGTTGCCACCGGCGACCTGGACGGGCGGGTCTTCGACCTGTCGCCGGACGGGCGCTGGCTGCTCTTCACCCGCAAATCGGAGCTGCCGCCCGACGAGGAGATCAACTCCCTGTGGGTGCTCAGCCTCGAGTCGAATGACGCCGAGCCGATGGACCTGGGCGGACGCAACATTGTGCATTACGCCGGGTTCTCCCCGATGGACCGGGATACGGCTTTCTTTTCGACGGTCGAGCCGCGCAGCACCTCCCCCGGCTGGCAGGCCAACAACGACCTGTACAGCGTGACCTTCACCGCGACCAAAGCCAACAAGCCCCGCCTGATCCTGGACGCCAACTCCGGCGGCATCTACGGCTGGTGGGGGACGGTTTTCGCCTGGTCCGACGACCGCCGCCTGGCCTACTCCCGCCCGGACGGGATCGGGCTGGTCACTTTCAACCGGGAGGGGATGGGCGTCCTGCATCCGCTGGTCGAGATCACGCCGCTCAACACCCGCAGCGACTGGGCCTGGGTCCCCGGTTTTGCCTGGGGCGCAGACAGTCAGTCCATTTTCGTCGTCACGCACGCCGCGCCGGGCGGGCTGGTCAGCCCGGAGGAGTCGCCCAATTTCGACCTGAGCGGCGTCTCGCTGGTCAACAGCGCCAGCGTGCCGATCATCCCGCAGACCGGGATGTTCGCCTACCCGTCGGTTTCGCCGCTGGATGATTCGAGCAGCGGGAACAATTACCGGGTCGCTTACCTGGCGGCCACTTCCCCGACCCAGAGCATCACCAGCCGCTACCGGCTGGTCGCCATGGACCGGGACGGCTCGAACCGCCGCGTCCTCTTCCCTGGCGCGGATTCGACCGGGCTGGAGCCGCAGGTCCCGGCCTGGTCGCCGGAACCGCTCGCCAACGGGAACCTGTTCCTGGCGGTCATCTACAAAGGCGACCTGTGGCTGGTGGACAGCCTGACCGGCGAGGCGCAGCAGGTGACCGGCGACGGGCTGCTGACGAAGATAGATTGGGAATAGTGATATACTGCCATCTGGAGGAGCCAGCTTATGACCCCGTTCAACCGTATCACATTCGACCCCAATATTTTAGGTGGACGCGCCTGTATTCGCGGGATGAGAGTTACCGTATCTTTGATCCTCAATCTCATCTCGAACGGCATGTCATCAGCCGACATCATTCAGGACTATCCTTATCTCGAAGAGGACGATATCCGCCAGTCATTGCAATATGCCGCATGGCTGGCCGATGAAACCGTGCAAGTGCTGGATGTTGCCTCGGTATGAAGTTTCTCGCCGACATGGGTATCTCTCTGCGCGTGGTGGATGAACTGCGTCGAAACGGTCACGATGCAGTTCATTTGGTTGAACTGGGGCTGGAACGGCTGGCAGACCATGATATTTTGCAAATAATGTCAGCAGGCATCTATTCAGCATCCTGCGCCAACAATCTGACACGCTGGCAAAAGGTGCGATTTGCAGTGTAACCGAGAAAAAAGTCCGTATCCGCAATTTGCCCATCTAGGTGCATAAGTTGGGACGGCAAATTACAAATCCCTGATCATCCACAAACAAGGACATCACATGCGAATTCTCATCACTGGCGCAGCCGGGTTTCTCGGCTCTCATCTGTGCGACCGCCTGATCGCGGACGGGCACGACGTGTACGGCATGGACAATTTCGTCACCGGCCGGCCCGAAAACATTGCCCACCTGATGGGCAACGAACAGTTCACGTTCTACAAACACGACGTGTCGCATTACATCTTCCTGCCCGAAAAAATGGACGCGGTGCTGCACTTCGCTTCCCCGGCCAGCCCCAACCCGGAGTCGCCGTTCGGTTACTTCAACCTGCCCATCCCGACCATGAAGGCCGGGGCGCTTGGCACGCACAATACGCTTGGCGTGGCCAAAGCCCACGGAGCCAAATTCCTGCTGGCCTCCACCAGCGAGATCTACGGCGACCCGCTGGTCCACCCGCAGACGGAAGACTACCCCGGCAACGTGGACCCGGTCGGGGAGCGGGCCGTGTACGACGAGGCCAAGCGTTTCGCCGAATCCCTGACCATGGCTTACCACCGCTTCCATAACGTGGACACCCACATCGTGCGCATCTTCAATACCTACGGCCCGCGCATGGACCTGGAAGACGGCCGCGCCCTGCCCAACTTCATCAAACAGGCCCTGCTCGGCCAGCCGCTGACCGTTTATGGCGAGGGGCAGCAGACCCGCTCCTTCTGCTACGTGGACGACCTGATCGAGGGCATCGTCCGCCTGCTGCATTCGGACGAGCACCTGCCGGTCAACATCGGCAACCCGGTCGAGATGACCATCCTCCAGTTTGCCCAGGCCATCAACCGGGTGGTTGGAAATCAGGCCGGGATCGTCTTCGTGCCGAACGCCCGCAGCGCCCGCGACCCCCAGCGCCGCCAGCCGGACATCACCCGCGCCCGCACCCTCCTGGGCTGGGAACCGAAAGTCGGCCTGGAGGAGGGGCTGGCGCGCACCATCCCGTATTTCAAGGAACAGCTTGGCCTGAGATGACCGTGATCCTGACCAACCCGCAGGAGCGGACCCGTTTCCTGAAATTTGCCGTGGTGGGGGTGATCGGCGCGGTGATAGATTTCGGGATGATGAACCTGCTCACCGGGCCGGCGAACATGCCCCTCGTCCCGGCGGGAACGATCTCGTTCGTCTGCGCGGTGACCAGCAACTTCGTCTGGAACCGCTACTGGACCTATCCCGATTCGCGCTCGCGGCCGATCCTGAACCAGTTGGCGATGTTCTTCATCGTCAACCTGGCCGGGGTGGGCATCCGCATCCCGATCCTGCACTACCTCGAGCCGCCGCTGCTCAAACTCTTTACCCGCTGGAACTCGCTGCCTCTCTCGTCCGGCTTCCTGGCCAGGAACCTGACCCTGGCCGTCGCGGTCGGGATCGTGATGCTCTGGAATTTCTTCGTCAACCGCTACTGGACCTACAACGACGTGGACCTCCTGCGGGAATAGTTAATTTTTATAACATCCTTCTAATAAATTATTGTTATGATACGGGCAGGTATTTGCCATTCTGAACGATCCCTTCGGTAAGCTCAGGGTGACAACTGGAGTGTCTGGCTATGAAATGGCAATGGAAGATCGCCCGTATCGCGGGGATAGACGTTTACATGCATACCACCTTCCTCCTCCTGATCGGTTGGGTGGCTTTCGGCTACTGGACGGAGCAGCGCACCTGGCCTGCCGTCTTTTCGGGGGTCTTCTTCATCCTTTTACTGTTCGTTTTCGTCGTGATGCACGAATACGGGCACGCCCTGACCGCCCGCAAATACGGGATCAAGACCCGCGACATTACCCTCTACCCGATCGGCGGCGTGGCGCGGCTGGAGCGGATGCCCGAAAAGCCCATCGAGGAACTTTGGGTGGCGCTGGCCGGACCGGCGGTCAACGTGGTGCTCGCCGCGCTCCTGTTCGGGTATCTCGTCCTGACCGGTACCTTCGAACCGATCACCGGCCTGACCGTTTCGACGGGGTCCCTCGCCGAGCGGCTGATGCTGGTCAACCTGTGGCTGGTGGTCTTCAACCTGATCCCGGCCTTCCCGATGGACGGGGGACGGGTCCTGCGGGCGCTGCTCGGCCTGAAGCTGGAATACGTCCAGGCGACCCAGATCGCCGCCAGCGTAGGGCAGGCTTTCGCCTTCCTGTTCGGTTTTATCGGCCTGCTCGGCAACCCCTTCCTGGTCTTCATCGCCTTGTTCGTCTGGATGGGCGCGGCCCAGGAGGCCTCGATGGCCCAGATGAAGCACTCGCTCGGCAACATCCCGGTGACGCGGGCCATGATGACCAATTTCACCGTGCTCTCGCCGAACGACTCGCTGGCCCGCGTCGTCGGGTTGCTGCTCTCCGGGCCGCAGCACGACTTCCCCGTCGTCCAGGACGAGCAGGTGGTCGGCATCCTCGACCGGGATACGTTCATCTCGGCGCTGTCCGAACGGGGGCAGGGCATCCCGGTGGTCGAGGTCATGCGCCGGGACATCCACGAGATCGACTCGCACGAGATGGTCGAGGCCGCCCTGACGCGGTTGCAGGAAAACGGCTCGAAAACCCTGCCCGTAACCCACAACGGGCAACTGGTGGGGTTGATCACCTCCGAGAACATCACCGAGTACCTGATGATCCGCTCGGCGTTGAAGGCGGCGGGAGGGGTGGTGTAGGGGGTAATTGGTAAGTGGTAAAAGGTGATTGGTAATTTGATCATTGGACACTGAACCCCGGTCCTTGCAGTTATAATCCCCCCCATGTTCGAGTTCACCGTCACAGCCAAAAACGGACGCGCCCGCAGCGGCGTCTTCACCACCCCCCACGGCAACCTGCCTACCCCCGTCTTCGCCCCGGTCGGGACGCAGGCCGCCGTCAAAGCCCTCACCCCGGCCCAGGTGTCCGAACTCGGCGCCTCGCTGGTCCTGTCCAACACCTACCACCTCTACCTGCGTCCCGGCGACGAACTGGTGCGTGACCTGGGCGGGCTGCACCGCTTCATGCACTGGCCCGGCCCCATCCTGACCGACTCCGGCGGCTTCCAGGTCTTCTCGCTCTCGCAAACCCGCAAAGTGGACGACGACGGCGTGACCTTCAAGAGCCACATAGACGGCTCGACCCACCGCTTCACCCCCGAAAAATCCATCGCCATCCAGGAAAACCTCGGCGCGGACATCCTCATGGCCTTCGACGAGTGCGCCGATCCCCACGACCGGGCCTACATCGAAAAGGCCATGCAGCGGACCCATGCCTGGGCCGAACGCTGCCTCGTCGCCAAAACGAGGGACGACCAGGCCCTCTTTGGGATCGTCCAGGGCGGCATCTACCCGGACCTGCGGTCTGCTTCCGCTGAATACATTTCATCCCTGCCTTTTCCGGGGATCGCCATCGGCGGGCTGTCGGTCGGCGAGAGCAAGGACGAGATGCACGCCGCCCTCGAGGTGGTCACGCCCCTGCTGCCCGAAGACAAACCCCGCTACCTGATGGGCGTCGGCACGCCCGAAGACATCATCAACGGCATCGCCCGCGGCATAGACATTTTCGACTGCGTCCTGCCGACCCGGTTGGCCCGTCATCATTCCGCTTTCAGCCCCGAAGGCCGCCTCAACCTGATGAACGCCGCCTTCGCCCGCGACGAGCGCCCGATTGACGCCGCCTGCGACTGCTACACCTGCCGCACCTTCACCCGGGCCTACCTCCGCCACCTGATCGTCGCCAGGGAACTGCTCGCCGGGACGCTGCTCTCGATCCACAACCTGCGGGCCTTGATCCGCCTGGTGGAAGACATCCGCGGCTACATCGCCGATGGGACGTTCGAGTCGCGTGCGCCGGAGCTTTTGAGCCTGTGGCGGGGGAATGCCAAACGGTCGCAATAAGCAATTCACCAATTACCAATTACCACCCAAAGGACCCCCATGCCCCTCCTCCAAGCCTTCCTGCTCGGCCTCATCCAGGGACTGACCGAATTCATCCCCGTCTCGTCCACCGCCCACCTGCTCATCGGCCAGGGATTGCTGGGCATCCCCTCCAGCGACCTCGTCTTTGCCTTCCTGGTCATCATCCAGATCGGGACGGTCTTTTCGCTTCTGGTTCTCTACTGGAAGGATTTGCTGGTACTCATCAGGGCTTTCTTCGCCCGGCCCTTATCCACGCCTGAGAACCGGCTGGCCTGGAACATCCTCCTCGCCACCCTCCCGGCCGCGCTGATCGGCTACCTGCTGCGGGACGCGGTCGAAGCCCTCTTCCACCGGCCCCTGCTCGAAGCCTCCATCCGCCTGTTCTCGGCCGCGATATTGCTCTCCCTGGCCGAGTGGACCGGCAAACGGACGCGCCAGCTTGAGTCCATGACCTGGCTGGATGCGCTCATCATCGGCGTCTTCCAGGTGATCGCGGTCTTCCCCGGCGCTTCCCGCTCCGGGACGACCATCAGCGGCGGGATGCTGCGCGGCTTCGACCGCCCGTCGGCGGCCCGCTTCGCCTTCCTGATGTCCATCCCGATCATGCTCGGGGCGGGCGGCTACCAGATGCTGGACGTGGCCCGCTTGCCCGGCCTGGCGGATTTCCTGCTTCCGCTGGCGGTCGGGTTCGTCACGGCGGCGGTCGTCGGCTGGTTCGCCGTCCGCTGGCTGATCGGTTACCTGTCGAAGCGCTCGCTGTACGCCTTCGCGGCCTATTGCGCGGTCGCGGGGACGGTGGTGCTGGCCGTAAATTTCCTGGTTCAATAGCCCCATCCCCTAAATCAAAACTGGAATTCACCACAGATGAACACAGATAAACACAGATAAACGCTGATGATTGATAAAATCAGCGTTGGCATCGCTATCAAATCCAATTTGTCTGTGTTGATCTGTGGTTAGAAGGAGTACCTATGCTCCCTGACGAAATGTTCTCCCTGCTCCGCAAACTGGTCGAGACCGAGTCGCCCTCGCACGACAAAGCCGCCGTGGACCGCGTCGGCGCGCTCGTGGCCGAGGCAGCCCGCCGCCTGGGCGCGGAAGTCGAAACCGTCCCGAATAGTGAAACCGGCGACCACGTCATCGCCCGCTTTTATGCTTCGAACACCGCTGGTCGAGTAGGCGGCGGGTCTCGAATCGCACTCCATCCAACTCGGCCAGCGCCGCCGTATCGAGACCAGGGTGAGGGTGATAAAGAGGGAATCCTGCTCCTCTGCCACATGGACACCGTCTTCCCGCTCGGCGCGCTCGCCAAAATGCCCTGGCGCGAAGCCGACGGCAAACTCTACGGTCCCGGCGTGCTGGACATGAAGTCCGGGATCGTCATCAGCCTGGCGGCGGCCTCGGCCGCGGGAGCCGGTGAAGGTCCCGCGCGCCCCGTCACCCTGCTTTGCACCTCGGACGAAGAGACCGGCAGTCACACCTCCCGCGCCCTCATCGAAGAACTGGCGAAGCAATCCGCCCTGGTGCTGGTGCTCGAAGCCGCCCTGCCGGACGGTTCGCTCAAGACCTGGCGCAAGGGCGTCGGCGAGTTCACCGTGCGGGTGCGGGGACGGGCGGCCCACGCCGGCGGCGCTCATGCCGAAGGCCGCAACGCCATCGAGGAGATGGCCCACCAGGTGATCGCCATCCAGCAAATGACCGATTACGCCCGCCAGACGACGCTCAACGTGGGGGTGCTGCGCGGCGGCACGGTCTCGAACGTGGTCCCCGAAGAAGCCGTGGCCGAAGTGGACGTGCGGGTCATGCAGCCGGGCGAGTGGGAGCGGGTCGAGGCGGCGATGAAATCCCTCAAACCGGTCCTGGAGGGCGTCTCGCTTGAGATCAGCGGCGTCCTCAACCGTCCGCCCATGCCCGAAGACGCGACCATGAAGGCCACCTTTGCGCGGGCCAGGGAGATCGCGGCCGGGATCGGCATGGCCCTGACCTCGGGCGGCACCGGCGGCGGCTCGGACGCCAACTTCGTCGCCCCGCTCGGCGTCCCGGTGCTGGACGGGCTGGGCGCGGTCGGCGAGGGCTATCACTCGGAGCGGGAATATATCGTCAAAGACAGCCTGCCGGAACGGGTGGAACTGCTGGCGGCGATTTTGCGGAACTGGTAATTAGAGTCAGCGAATCAGCGAATCAGCGAGTCAGCGAGTCAGCGAATCAGCGAGTCAGCGAGTCAGCGAATCAACGAATCTGCGACTCGCTGACACGCCGAATCGCTGAATTGTTGACTCGTTGTATCGCCTTGTATCGTCATTGCAATTTTATTCTGTGGGGGATTAAGTAAAATGGGGGCGTGGGCGAAAGGACACCGCTCTATCCGATGATGAAAAAACTTTCCCTGGTCTTCATTGCATTCATCCTGGCAGCCTGCGGGTCTGACGGTGAAAATCCCGTCGGTCCGCAACTGGTGCGGATCCAATATACAGCGGCTGCCCAACCCTGGCTGCCGGACTTTTACGATTGCGCCGAGGAACGGTCCGGCATCCTGCTGACGGCGGAACTCCGCTCCGCCTCTGATCTCGACTTTGGGTCTGCTGAGGTGCTCCTGCGCGTCGGCGAACCGGACATGCTTGCTTCGCCCACGTACCAGATCGGCAGTGATGATATCCTGGTTGCGGCCCATCGCCTGAGTCCGCTGCAGAACATCAATACCGCCGAAGTGGAGAGCATCTTCTCGGGCCAGGCCGACGACCAGTACCAGGTCTGGGTTTACGCGGCAGGCGACGACGTCCAGCAGGTTTTCGAGGCGGCTGTCATGGGCGGAGTGCCCATCACCTCCAACGCCCGGTTGGCCGCCGGTCCCCAGCAGATGTCGGATGCGGTCAACGGCCAGGAAAATGCTGTCGGCGTGGTCACCGCCCGCTGGATGACCGGCAGCATCCGCTACATTTACACCATTCCCGGTGTGCCGGTGCTGGCAATGGTTTCAGAATCGCCCGGAGAGATCGTGCAGGACCTGGTGGCTTGTGTTCAGGAAAAAAATGGATATTCTGGTAATTGATGACCGCGCCGCGCAACGGGCGCAGGTCGAAGAAATGCTCAAGGAGACGGATTACACCGTCCACGCGGCGGGGACGCTGAACGCGGCCCGGTCTGTGCTCGAGCGCCAGAGTTCGCCCCTGGTCATCGCCCGCTGGGACATGCCCGAAAAATCGGGCGAGACGCTGGCCCACTGGCTGCGCACCACCGGCCTGACCGAGATCCGCTACCTGCTCTTCCGGGTCACGGAGGCCCACGCGGTGGGCATGGAACTGCTCCGCACGGTGGCCGACGACGTGCTGGTCGGCCCGCTCGAAGCGGACGAGTTGCGCGTGCGTCTGGCGGTGGGCGAGCGGGTGCTGCGCCTCGAAAGCGACCTGCGCCTGACCGCCAGCCGCCTCGACAAGCAGGTGATGCTCGACGAACTGACCGGCCTGATGAACCGCCGCGCCCTCTACCGTTTCTCCGGCCCCGAGCTGGCCCGCACCCGCCGCAATGCCCTGCCCCTGAGCACGATGCTGATCAACCTGGACGGCTTCGGCGACCTGGCAGCCAGGCACGGCGAAGGCTGGCGCGACCGGGCGCTGGGCCACCTGGCCGCCCTACTGCGCAACATCGTCCGTCCGTATGACCAGATCGGGCGCTGGGCCGACGACCAGTTCCTGGTGCTGCTGCCGGATACCGAAGCGGAAGCCGCGTCCCAGGTGGCCGAACGGGTGTTGAAGGCCATCGCCTCCCAGCCGGTGCAGGGAGATTCCGGCGAGCCGGTCACGGTCAAGGCCAGCGTGGGATTGCACACCTGGCATCCCGGCCGCGGGCGGGTGCTGGACTTCGACAAGCTGGTGCGCGAAGCCGAACGGGCCATGCACCGCGCCCGGCAGGAGGGCGGCAACCGGGTGCAGCGCTCCGTCAGCGGGGCCAGGCCGAGAGCCGCGCCGTAGATCGTTTCATCGCCAAGACGCAAAGCGCGCCAACGTTTCTTGAAAGTCGCCAAGGGAAACCCCTGGCGATTTTTTATAAACGGAGCGTTCGGCAGTCAGTGATAAACCACAGATGAACACAGATGAACACGGATGAACTCAGGTTTTTTGATAAACCCGGCTTAAGGTGATGAATTCGCTTGTCCGAAGCAAATATAATACCCACGGTCATACTTTGGCGCTTCACTGCTCGATAAAAAGCGCAATTTGTGACCGCCCTGGGTGTAAATCACGTTTATCGAGCCTGATCCTGTTTATCTGTGTTGATCTGTGGTAAAAAAAACGAGTTTCCGAATATCACTAAAGAACTTTGCGTGCTTCGCGTCTTCGCGGTTGTCTCTTCTTTGGTAGAATACGGCATCCAAAGGAGGCAGCATGACCGATTTCGAGTTCGGAGGGAACATCGTCTGGCGGCCCACGCCGCAGCACATCGAACAGGCCAACCTGACGCGCTTCATGCGCCGGCACGGCCTGTCCGATTTTAACGAGCTGATGCGGCGCTCGACCACCGACGTGACCTGGTTCACCGAAGCGGTGCTCGAATTCCTCGACATCCGCTTCGCCCGGCCCTACTCGCAGGTGGTGGACCTGTCCGGGGGCATCCAGACTCCGCGCTGGTGCGTGGGCGGCAAGATGAACATCGTCCACAATTTGCTGGATAAATGGGTGCAAACTTCCGAAGTCTCTGCGACTTCGGAAGTCTCCGACCGATTAGCAGTGATCTGGGAGGGCGAGGCAGGAGAGACCCGCACCCTCACCTACCGCCAACTCTACCAGGAAGTCAACCGGGCAGCCAACGCCCTGCGCTCGCTGGGGCTGGGCAAGGGCGACGCGGTCGGGCTGTTCATGCCCATGACGCCGGAGATCGTGATCGCCATGCTGGCCGTAGCGAAAATTGGCGGCATCATCCTGCCGTTGTTTTCGGGATATGGGAGCGGGGCGGTCGTGACCCGGCTGCTGGACGCCGACGCCAGAGCTTTATTCACCGCTGACGGTTTCACCCGCCGCGCCAAACCCGTGACGATGAAGCCGGTCGCCGATGAAGCCGCGGACCAGGTCCCCGGGCTGGAGCACGTCATCGTCCTGCGCCACACCGGCGAGCCGGTGACGATGAAGCCGGGCCGCGACCACTGGTGGCACGAACTCATCCCGCCGCAATCGCCCGAATCCGCAATTGAATTAACGGACGCCGAAGACACCCTGATGGTCATCTACACCTCGGGCACGACCGGCAAGCCCAAAGGGGCGCGCCACACCCATTGCGGCTTCCCGGTCAAGGCCGCTCAGGACATGGCCTTCGGCACGGACGTGCATGGTGTAACGCAAATTGGCAATTCCCTGGCACCGCCCGCCACTACAGTCCCCGAAGCGGAGCGGAGAGGAAGGGCAGGTGTGCGCCACAATGATGTCATTTACTGGATGACCGATATGGGCTGGATGATGGGTCCCTGGCTGGTCTTCGGGACGCTGCTGCTCGGGGCGACGATGTTCCTCTTCGACGGCGCGCCCGATTACCCGTCCCCGGAGCGCATCTGGGAGATGACCGCCCGGCACGGGATCACGCATCTCGGATTGTCCCCGACCTTCGTGCGGGCCATCATCCCGCACGGGCACGAGATCGCCACGAAACACGACCTGTCCTCGCTGCGCTTCTTCGCCTCCACCGGCGAGCCGTGGAACCCGGAACCCTGGCTGTGGCTGTTCGAGAAGGTCGGCGGCGGCCAGCGCCCGATCATCAACTATTCCGGCGGGACGGAGATTTCGGGGGGGATCGTGATGGGCAACCCGATATTGCCGCTCAAGCCCTGCGCCTTTTCGGGTCCCTGCCCCGGCATCGCCGCCGACGTGGTGGACGAGGACGGGAAGCCGGTGCGGGGGCAGGTGGGCGAACTGGTCATCCGCGCCCCGTGGATCGGGATGACGCGCGGCTTCTGGAAGGACGAGCAGCGCTATCTCGATACCTACTGGTCCCGTTGGGAAAACGTGTGGGTGCATGGCGATTTCGCGGCGGTGGACGCCGACGGGCTGTGGTACATCCTGGGCCGCTCGGACGATACGCTCAAGATCGCCGGCAAGCGTCTCGGCCCGGCGGAGGTCGAATCGATCCTGGTCGGGCATCCGGCGGTGGTCGAAGCCGCGGCTATCGGCATCCCGGACGAGATCAAGGGCGCGGCGCTGGTGGCGTTCGTGGTGCTGAACCAGGCCGTCCCGTCCAGCGACGCCCTGAGGAAAGAGTTGAAAGACCTGATCGTCGCCTCGATGGGCAAGGCCCTGGCCCCCAAGGCGGTCCTGTTCGTCTCGGACCTGCCCAAGACCCGCAACGCCAAGGTCATGCGGCGCATGATCCGGGCGGCGTATCTCGGCCAGCCGCTGGGGGACACCAGTTCGCTGGTCAACCCCGAGGCGGTGGAGGAGATCGGGAGGGCGAGGTAGTTCAGTATCCAGTATTCAGTATTCAGGGAGTGGGTGATGTAAGAATCTATCCGAAAATTCCTGGAGTGCGGACTTCAGTCCGCTGGGAACTCAGTCCGCTGGGAATTCAGTCCGCTGGGAACTTGCAAGCTAAAGCTTGCACTCCTTTTCGGATAGGCTATATGTGGTAATTGGTCATTGAAAGGAGACGGTCGGGGCGGGCGGCGGTCTTTTTTTTGAGGGGGGAGAAAATCCCGATGTGTGCCACGAAGTTTGGGGGAGGTTGTCTTGCGAGGATGGAATTGTAAGGGTTCGTTTATCTTGAAAATGGGAATTTCTTGTATACTTATCATATCTTGACCAATGGGGTTTCAACCCATGCCGCGAATATTTGATAACATCGAACTGACGCTTCTCCCTGATTTACGGAATGCCATAATGGCCTCTTATCGCGCTGATTTTTGCGTGGGTTATTTCAATCTGCGAGGCTGGAAACAGCTTGCCAGTCATGTGGATCAATGGGAAGGCGGTGATGGGCATTGTGTGCGGTTGCTGGTGGGGATGCAAAAACTTCCTCAAGAAGAATTACAAGGCTTTTTTTCGTTCTCCCAGCAAGAAGATGAACTTGATAATCCAACCAAGCTAAAACTCAAAAAAAGACTGGCAGAAGAATTCAAGGAACAATTGACCTTCGGCGCTCCAACAAATGAGGATCAAGCCAGTCTGCAAAAACTCGCTTCGCAGTTGAAGGAAAGGAAGGTCCAGGCAAAACTATTCCTGCGCCACCCTCTTCACGCCAAACTCTATTTACTCTTCCGCGGCGACCCTTTCAACCCGATCATTGGTTATTTGGGAAGCAGTAACCTGACATTGGCGGGGCTTTCGAAACAAGGTGAGTTGAATGTTGATGTGCTCGATAGCGATGCCAGCCAAAAATTGGCAAAATGGTTTGAAGATCGCTGGAGTGATTGGGGCTGTATTGATATTACCGAGGACTTGATCAACGTCATCGAAGAATCCTGGGCGCGGGAGGCGCCTATTCCGCCATACCATATCTATCTCAAGATGGCATACCATCTTTCACAGGAAGCGCGGGCGGGATTGTCGGAATTCAATATTCCAAGTGACCTGTCCAAACTGATGCCGTATCAAGCTGCCGCGGTAAAGATTGCTGCACATCACATCGAAAAGCGCGGCGGTGTAATGGTTGGCGATGTAGTTGGATTGGGAAAGACTCTCGTCGGTACAGCGATCTCCCGTGTGTTTGACGAACGTGGTTATGACACGCTCATCATCTGCCCTAAAAACCTGGTGCCGATGTGGAATGATTATCGCTCGCGGTACCGAATGCATGCTGATGTCCTTTCGGTAAGCAGAGCAATCAAGGAACTGCCCAAACTTCGCCGCTACAAACTTGTCATCATTGACGAAAGCCACAACCTGCGCAACCGCGAGGGGAAACGCTATCGCGCCATTCGGGATTATATCGAACACAATGAAAGCAAAGTGGTTCTGCTTACCGCAACCCCTTACAACAAGAGTTACATTGACCTTTCCAATCAATTGCGCCTGTTCCTGCCCGAAGACCAGAAACTTTCCATTCGCCCAGAGCAATTGCTGCGGGAAATGGGAGAGATCGAATTCATCCGGCAGCACCAGGCGGATATTCATTCACTGGCGGCGTTCGAGAAAAGCCCGCATCCGACTGATTGGCAAGACCTCATGCGTCTGTACATGATTCGGCGGACACGCAGCTTCATTAAAAGCAATTATGCAAGATCGGACGAGCAAGGGCGCAAATACCTGCTCTTCGAGAACGGCGACAAATCCTATTTCCCTGAACGCAGACCCAAAACCGTGAAATTCAAGTTGAACAAGAAAGACCCGAACGACCAGTATGTCCGTTTGTATGACGAAAGGGTGGTGGATGCAATCAGCAAGATGAGATTGCCCCGCTATGGTTTGGGTCAGGATATCTATGTAAATAATAATGATAACAGCCTGAGCGACAGGGAGAAAAGATTGCTTGACGACCTGTCGCGCGCAGGCAAACGGTTGATCGGTTTCTCGCGCACCAATTTGTTCAAGCGTCTTGAAAGCAGTGGACATTCCTTCCTGCTTTCGGTGGAAAGACATATTCTTCGGAACTACATCTTCCTGTATGCCCTGGAAAACAACCTGCCCTTACCGATTGGCACGCAGGATCCCGCATTGCTGGATGTCCGTTTTGAAGACGAGGATAAGGACGGCGACCGTGGCGGTCTATTCGACGCCGACAGTAATGAGGTGGACGAAGATGCAGAAGACACAGAAGCAGAAGTCGAAAGCGGTTTGCGAAGCGAGGGTGATTTCAAACGCGAGGCGAAAAAAGTTTACGAACAGTATCGCACCCGATTCAGGAAACGATTCGATTGGATCGGCGCATCGGTCTTCAGAGAGACGCTCTCCAAACATTTACGTGAAGACGCGGATACCTTAATTGCGATACTGAATAAGAGTGGCAGTTGGGATGCCAGCAAAGACACCAAACTGGAAGAATTGGTCAATCTTGTAAAGAATGAATATCCGTCGCAAAAAGTGTTGATCTTTACCCAATACGCCGATACTGTTCGCTACCTTGAAGAGGAATTGAGGGAACGTGGTATCAAGGATGTTGCAGGCGTTACAGGCAATTCCTACGATCCAACCGATTTGGCCTGGCGGTTCAGTCCCGTGAGCAATGAAAAACGTGAGGTCGTCCAGCCAGCAGACGAAATACGCGTTCTAGTCGCCACCGACGTCCTGAGCGAAGGACAAAACCTGCAAGATTGCGCGGTGGTCGTCAATTACGATTTGCCGTGGGCAATCATTCGCCTGATCCAGCGCGTCGGGCGCGTGGACAGGATCGGCCAAAAAGCCGCAACCATCCATGCCCATACATTTCTGCCTGCCGAGGGTGTGGAGACAATCATCCGCCTGCGCGACCGACTGCGCAGAAGGTTGAAGGAGAATGCCGAGGTGGTTGGCTCGGATGAAGCCTTCTTCGAGGATGACGACAACGAGCAGGTGATCGTAGACTTATACAATGAAAGATCTGGCATTCTCGATGGCGAAGATGCCGATACCGAAGTTGATTTGGCTTCCTATGCCTACCAAATTTGGAAGAATGCCATTGACGCAGATCCGCAATTGCAAAAGATAATCCCTTCCCTGCCCGATGTTGCTTTCTCGACCAAGCGTCACCAGACTTCCGAAGTCTTGGAGACTTCGGAAGTCTCAGGGACGCGCGGCGCGCTGGTGTATGTGCGCACGGGCGAAGGTAATGATGCCCTGGCCTGGGTGGATGCCCAGGGCCACAGTGCGACCGAATCGCAGTACGAAATTCTCAAGACTGCCGAATGCGTGCCCGATACTCCAGCCTTGCCGCGCCGGACTGATCATCACGATTTGGTGCGCAAGGGTGTGGAAAAGATTTCACAGGAAGAAAAGGCGGTCGGTGGTCAGTTGGGAAGACCCTCTGGCGCGCGCTTTAGGACGTATGAGCGTTTGAAGAATTTTGTTGACCAGAATCAGGGTACGTTGTTCGTCACGCCCGACCTGCTCAAAGCAATTGATGAAATCTACCGCTTTCCGCTGCGCGAATACGCCAAGGACGTGTTGAATCGCCAGTTACGGACAGGGATATCCCACCAGCAACTTGCGGAACTGGTCGTCACGCTGCGCGCCGAAAACCGCCTTTGTGTGACGGACGAGGAAGTAGAAAGGCGCGAGCCAAAGATCATTTGTTCGTTGGGATTGGTGTAATCCCAAACTTCCGAAGTCTTGGAGGCTTCGAAACCCTATTGTGGAGTACGTATGCCATTCAATATTGCAGATGCAAGGATCGACCTGCGATCCTTCGATTTGAAGAAGTTGTTCATCGAGAAGATGGGCTGGGACCTGGCCCGGCAGACCTTTGAAATCCAGGTTGATGGGGAGACTATCCGGTTGAGCATGGTGGCGCAGAAGCGCGGCCTGGCGGTGCTTGTGTGCTCGCCGATGGCGGATGGTTCCATCCCGGATTCGGCTCTGCGGTACAAAATCGAGGCCCAGGCGCGCAAATATTCCCATGAGCATTTGATCGTCTTCACCAATCACGATAAATCCGTCCAGAAATGGCAATGGGTGCGCCGGGAACCGGGCAAGCCGCTGGCCCGGCGCGAATATGAATTTTCCAATGGGCAGAGGGGCGAGGCGCTTTTACAGCGTTTGCAAATGGCCGTGTTCGAACTGAGCGAGGAAGACGACCTGACGATCATCGAAGTGGGGCAGCGGGTGAAAAAAGCCTTCGATGTGGAAAAAGTCACTAAAAAGTTCTATGACCGTTTCAAGAAGGAGCACGAGGATTTTCTGAAGTTCATCAAGGGCATTCCCGACCAGGATATGCAAAGATGGTACGTCTCGGTCACATTGAACAGGTTGATGTTCGTTTACTTCGTTCAAGCCAAAGGATTTTTGGATAACAACCCCAAGTATCTAAGACAACATTTGGATGAAAGCAAGAAGAGGGGCAGGGATTTGTTTTATAGTGATTTCCTGTGCCCGTTGTTCTTCGACGGCTTTGCAAAGAAGCAACACAGCGCCGAAACCAGGAAATTGCTTGGCAATATTCCCTATCTCAACGGCGGTATTTTCGAGAAGCATCAGATCGAGGAACTCCACGGCGAGATGATTCAAATTCCTGACGTGGCCTTCGAGCAGTTGTTCGATTTCTTCGATGAGTATCGTTGGCACTTGGATGAGCGCCCCAACAAGAACGATAAAGAGATCAATCCTGATGTGTTGGGGTATATCTTCGAGAAGTACATCAACCAGAAGCAGATGGGCGCGTACTACACCAAGGAAGATATCACCGAGTACATCAGCAAGAACACGATTATCCCTCATCTCTTCGATGTGGCGCAGAAGGAATGCAAGGTTGCCTTTGAAGGGGAAGGTTCGGTTTGGCGGCATTTGCAGGCTGACCCTGACCGCTATATTTACGCGGCAGTCCGCAAAGGCGTAGATAAAGCTTTACCAGCAGAAACAGCCGCGGGGGAGTCTGATCCGAAGCGGCGGGAGGGGTGGAACAAGCCTGCTCCAGAGGAATTCGCTTTGCCCACCGAAATCTGGCGGGAGGTGATCGCCCGCCGCCGTCGCTATCAGGAAGTGAAGGAAAAACTGTCGAAGGGCGAAGTCGCATCCATCAACGACCTGATCACGCTCAATCTCGACATCCGCCAATTCGCGCAGGATGTCATTCAGGACAGCGACGCCGACCTGCTTTTGGCGTTCTGGAAGGCGCTCACGCAGATTAAGATCCTTGACCCCACCGTGGGTTCGGGCGCGTTCCTGTTCGCGGCGTTGAACGTGCTGGAGCCGCTGTACGAAGCCTGCGTGGAACGCATGAGCGCGCTGGTGGAGGAACTCGACCGCTCGGGGGGGCAAGAACAAGAGCGCCCCAAGCACAGCCCCAAGAAGTATGAGCCGTTCCGCAAGGTGTTGGAGCAGGTGCGCCAGCGTCCCGATGAGGATTACTTTATCTTCAAGTCCATCATCATCAACAACCTGTACGGAGTGGACATCATGGAAGAGGCGGTGGAAATTTGCAAACTGCGCCTGTTCCTGAAGCTGGCTTCGCAGGTGGAGCCAGACGCGTCGAGGGAGAATTTGGGGATCGAGCCGCTGCCCGATATTGACTTCAACATCCGCGCGGGGAACACGCTGGTGGGCTTCGCCACGCGGGAGGATGTAAAACGCTCGGTTCAATTCGGGACGGTGGGTGGGGTGCAGTCCGAAAAGCTTTTTGCCATGCCCGAAGAGGACGCGCAACTAAAACGCATCGAAGAGAAAGCCGAAGATGTGGACAGGCTGTATAAACTCTTCCGCCAGCAACAGACCGAGTTCGGCGGCGAAGTGCGCCCCGAAGATAAGCGCGAACTGCAAAAGCGTCTGGGTGAACTGGAAAAGGAATTGAACGTCCTGCTGGCAAAGCAGTATGGCATTTCCCTCACCCCTCACCCCTCTCCCACTGGGAGAGGGGAAGGGGGTGAGGGCGCTTACAAAAAATGGCTTGAGTCGCATACGCCTTTCCATTGGTTTGTGGAATTCTTCGGAATTATGAATGAAGGTGGGTTTGATGTGATTATTGGTAATCCACCTTATGTTGAATATAGCAAGGTGAAAGACGACTACAAAATTCTGAATTACCGCACAGAGGAATGCGGTAACTTGTATGCTTTTATCGTAGAGAGAAACAAAAGTTTACTTGCCAAATCTGGACGTTCTGGAATGATCATTCCACATTCTGCCTTTTGCACCGACAGAATGAAACCGATTATCGATTTATTCAAAAAAGGAACTTCTTGGGTTTCGACCTACGATATTCGCCCCGCTAAATTATTTGTCGGGGTTGATCAAAGATTGGCGATTTACATACATCACGCAACTTCGGAAAAAGAGATTTTCAGCACAAAATATCATCGGTGGAATGAAGAAGCAAGGGCTTATCTGTTTGAACAGATAAGTTATGCTCAAGTTGACGATTTTGAATACCCAAATTCATTTGCGAAGATTGGGAAAGAAATCGAGCGCGAATTGTGGCAAAAAATTCACTCCAATAAACCTTTGCGAGATTATTTATTTGGCAACGCAAAGTTGTATTTCCACAATGCGCCAAGATATTGGGTTAGGGCAATGACATTCACGCCTTATTTTTGGAACAAAAGGGATGGCGAAAAACTCTCAACTCAGGTGAAGGAATTGTCTGTAACTGAAAAGACAGACGCCAAAGTATTGACCGCCGCCTTGAATAGCAGTCTTTATTATTGGTGGTTTTTGATATTGTCTGACTCACGCCACTTGAATTTACGAGAAATTGAGAATTTTCCAATCAGCCTATCGAAAATTACGCCCAAACTCAAAGACGAACTCGCTGAGATTTGCGAGCGACTAATGAAAGATTTCAAGAAAAATTCTGTGAGGAAAGATACAGAATACCAAACAACAGGAAGGGTTATTTATGACGAATATTATCCCCGCCTGTCCAAGCCGATCATAGACGAGATTGACCGCGCGCTGGCGCGTCACTACGGGTTGAGTGATGAGG
>JBMOMN010000048.1:0-213283 GCA_049324115.1 Chloroflexota bacterium | reverse complement strand
ACGAAACCCAGTTTGTGCATATATGTGGCGTTCTGCGGCGATTTTTGCAGCCATAACCCATATATGGCGGTCTATAATTGCTCAACTCATTTTGTAAATGTTAAAATCTCAACCGTTCACAGTATATGACCAGACCAAAAGCGCCACCGCCATGGCCGGGATGCAGGTGGCTTACATCCTGCCCTTCCTGCTCATGTCCATCCCCGCCGGGGTGATGGTGGACCGCTACAACCGCAAGCTGATGATGATGGTCAGCGATTTCACGGCCATCCTGGCAACTGCGCTCATCCTGGTTTTGCACGTCTTCGGCGTGCTCGAATTCTGGCATCTCTACCTCGCAAGCGCGCTCTACGGGATAGGCAATACTTTCCAGTGGCCGGCTTATTCCGCCGCCATCAGCACCATGATCCCCAAAGAGCAGTACGGCCGCGCCAACGGCCTGATGTCACTCATGGAAGCCGGACCGGGTGTCCTGGCCCCGATCCTGGCCGGGGCCTTGTACCCCTTCCTCGGGCTGACCGGGCTGCTCACCATAGACGTGGTCACCTTCTTCATCGCCATCGGCGCGCTGGCTTTCGTCTTCGTCCCCAACCCCGAACGGACCGCCGAAGGCGAAAAAGAGTCCCGCGGCGGGATGCTCAAACAGGCTGCCACCGGGTTCAGGTACATCTTCCAGCGCCCGACCCTGCTCGGCTTGCAGTTGATGTTCCTGTTCGGCAACCTGTTCAGCGGCATCGGCTTTGCGGTCATGGCCCCCATGATCCTGTCCCGCACCGGCCAAAACAGCCTGATCTTCGGCTCGGTGCAAACCGCCGGGGCGGTAGGCGGCATCCTGGGCGGCGTGCTAATGTCGGCCTGGGGTGGCTTCAAACGCCGCAGCTTCGGCGTCATCCTCGGCTGGATCCTGTCAGGTGTCTCGACGATGTTCATGCTCGGTGTCGGCCGCGGTCTGGTCCTATGGGGTCCAGCCATGGTCATTTCTGGGATCCTGATTGCCCTGGTCAACACCTCCAACCAGTCTTTCTGGCAGGCCAAGGTCGCCCCCGATTTGCAAGGACGGGTCTTCTCGGCCCGCCGCCTGATCGCCTGGATCACCCAGCCGATCGCCCCGATCATCGGCGGAACCCTGGCAGATTTCGTGATGGAACCGGCCATGGCCGTCAACGGCTCCCTGGCCTCGACCTTCGGCTGGCTGGTCGGCACTGGGCCGGGCGCGGGGATGGGCTTGCTCTTCGTCTTCTGCGGGGTGGGCGCCTCGCTGATCGGCTTTAGCGGTCTCTTCGTCCCGGCTATCCGTTACGCCGAGGAAGCCCTGCCCGACCACGACCAGCTCGCCCGCGCCGAAGCCCAGCCAAGCCCGGCGGATTGAAAACAAAGGCAATGTGGAACCAAAACAAAAACGCTCCATTTCGAGGAGCGTTTTTATTTGATCTGAAACTTTCCCTGCTTTAATCCTTCTTGGCGCGCTTCGCCCCTTCGCGGTTCGATTTCACGGTCAAGGCTTCCCGCCTCCACCCCCTCCACCCCCACCTCCCCCGCCGCCCCCTCCGCCGGTCGGGGTCTTCTTCGGGCCGGGGGTGTTGGGCCGGGAGGTGATGGTCGGGTTCGGCCCTCCGCCGGGATCTTTGGGCGTGCTGCTGGGATTGGGCGTGGACGGCCCTCCGCCCGGCCCGTTGCCGTTATCGTTCCCATTTCCGTTCCCGTTCCCGTTGTCGTTGCCATTGCCGTTATCGTTATCGTTGCCGTCGCCTGGCCCCTGGGTCCCGTGCGGACCAGGTGTGCCCGAAGCGCCGGGACCGGGTCGGGTCGGCGTGGCGCTGGTCGTCGGCAGGCCGGGGGTTGGTGTGGCGGACGGGGAGGCGGTCGGCGACTCCTTCCAACCCCGGACGGTGTGCCGGTATCGCTGCGGATCGGTCTGCCCCATTCGGGCGAGCGCGATCTGGACCTGGACCTGCTCCCGCGTCTGTGACAGCACCTGCGCCCCCGGCCCCCCGCCGCTTTGGACCTGGGCCTGGGCGAGGGCCTGTTCTTCACTTTGCAGTTGCGCCTGCACCCTGGCCATCAGGCTGGAGAGTTGGGCGTCGTCCAGGCCGGCGGCCGCCTGGGCGGCTGCCTCGAATTGTTCATCGAGCCTGTCCAGCACGGGCTGGGGGACGGGCATCCCGGCCAGGGCCAGGGAGGTGATCTCGTCCACGCGGGCGGCGGAGTAATCCAGCAGCAGTTCGGCCTTTCGTTCGGGGTCGCTCGTCCACGACAGGCGGACTTCCTCGCCGAAGAGTTTGACCGGGTAAAGCGCCTCGCCGGGGAGACTGTCCCTGGCGGCGAAGACCGTGCCGGTGCTCGCGACCAGCAGGGCCAAAAGCAGGAGGGCGGGGGCCAGGGCGCGCACCGGGATGGCCCAGAACGGCGATCTTTTGACGGGTTGGGCGGCTTCGACCTGGGCCAGGAATTTGGCCCGGGTTTGGGCGGCCCGCCGGGGGTCACGCGGGGAGACCGGCTTGAGTTCTTCGAGCCGGGATTTCAGGCGGGGGTCGAGTTCGGGGTTCTTCTCAGACATTTTCATCATTCGATAAAAGGCGGCGCAAGGCTTCGATGCCGCGGAATTGCAGGGCTTTGACGGCTCCTACGGGTTTTTTGATGGCGGAGGCGATCTCTTCCAGTTCCCAGCCCTGGATGTAGCGCAGGCTGATGACCTGGCGCTGGTCGGGCGTGAGGCTGGCCAATGCCCTGCGGGTGGCCTGGATGCGGAGGTTGCGGTGGGCTTCCTGGGCGGGATCGTCGGCTGAGGGGATGGGTGCGGCTTCGTCCAACGGGAGCAGGCCGAGGGTCCCGCGCCGGTACTGGTCTGTGATCCAGTTGTGGGCCATCCGGTAAAGGTAGGCCCGCAGGTAAGTGTCGGGGCCGCGCTGACGTTTGAGCACATCCAAAAAACGGGCAAAAATTTCGGAGACGCAATCTTCGGCCAGTTCCGGGTCGCCCGTCAGGCTGAGGGCATAGTTGTAAAGCTCACCGTTGTAACGGTCATAGATCTGTGTAAGTGCAGCGGGGTCGAGCTTGCGTGCGCTTTGCAAGAGTTCTTGTTCGGTAAGCTCTGGTTTATTCATACTTTAAGACGCAAGTTTTGTGGGTGAGATATGGGTATTTCCCTGTGCCCCTATTCTAACAGGCTTGTGAAGGATTTTACGGAAATCGTAACTCTTTTGGGACTATTCCGTCACATAGATAATTCTACCCAAAAATTGGAGGTAAAAATGAAAAAGCTCGTGCTCGTTGCCCTGACGTTCGTCCTGCTGGCGGCAGCCGTGATCCCTGTCAGCGCCGCCCCGGAAGCGCCCGTCAAAAGCGGCATCTTCTCGGCCATCGGAAGGATCACCGCGCTCGGTGAAGATACCGTGACGATCAAGGTCGTGGCCGGGAACTGGCTGGTGAAACCCTACAAGGGCCAGACCCTGACGATCACCGTAACCGCCACCACCCGCTATCTCTACAAGGTCGGCACGCTGGTGACCCCCAGCACGTTCGCAGACCTGGCTGTGGGCGATCCGGTCAGCATCCGCGGCCGCCTGAAACTGGACGGCGTCTGGTACGCTCTGCGGATCACCGAAGGCGCCAACTTGAAGTGCCTGCTCCCGTAACGCATTCTCCTTCGGACGGGACGAACCAAACAGGGACGGGCAACCGTCCCTGTTTGCGTGCGGCGAGGGTTGCGGAGTCAAAAACCTCCCGGCTTTTGGTCTCCAACGACAGGGCAGCGGAGTCAAAAGTCTCCCGACTTTTGGTCTCCAACGACAGGGCAGCGGAGTCTCCAACGACAGGAGTCGTTGGACTCCGGCGTTCCAGACTTTTAGCATCCAACGACAGGAGTCGTCGGACTCCGGTATGACCAGATCGTAAGGCGCGGGATTCCGCCGGGGGATGGCCGTCACATTCGTATTACAATGGGGGAACAAAGTCAATTTTACAAGTGAAAGGAAGGAAACATGATTCTCCTCGGCCGTTTACTGGTGGGAGTCCTGCTCCTGCTCTTTGGGCGCAGGCTTTTCTGGTTCTTCGTCGCCGCCATCGGCTTCGCGGCCGGGATGACGGTCGCCACGCAAGTGCTTCAAATCCAGCAGGAGGGGGTGGCGATCCTCATTGGACTCGTCTTCGGGCTGGTGGGGGCTTTGCTGGCGACGTTCCTGCAGAGCCTGGCGATCGGCGTGGCCGGGTTCGTGGGCGGCGCGTACATCCTGGGAGCGGTTGCCGCGGCGTTGAACCTGGGACAGGGCCAGGCGCTCTGGATCGTTTACCTGGTCGGCGGGATTCTGGGGGTGATCCTGATGGCCCAATTCTTCGATATTGCGGTCATCGTCCTGTCGTCACTGGCGGGAGCCTCCCTGGTGGTCGAAGCGCTGGGGATGTCGCGCCCGGCGGGCATCCTGGCGATCGTCGTCCTGTTCATCTTCGGGGTCGTAGCCCAGATGGACCGGAAACGGTTGCGGAGAAGTTAAACCCCAAAAAACCGGCAGGAGTCTCCTGCCGGTTTTCGATATTCGTGCCGCCGGGTTACTCGTACCGCAGCGCCTGGACCACGTTGAGCCGGGCGGCCTGGCGGGCCGGGAGGATGGCGGCGAGCGCGCCGAAGATCAATCCCACGGCGATGGTGGCGACCACCGAACCGGCAGGGAAGATGTAGTCCATCGGGAAGCCCAGCGCGGCAAAGCCGTTGACGGCCATCACGCCCAGGTACAGGCCGGAGAGCAGACCGAAAGCCACGCCGATGGCAGCCAGGATCAGCGCCTCGGCCAGGATGACGGTCCGCACCTGGCGGCGGGTCGCGCCGACGGCCCGGAGCATCCCGATCTCCCGCGTCCGCTCGATGACGCCGATCGCCAGGGTGTTGACCATCGCGATCAGCGACGGGATGGACAGGAAGATCATCATGGCGTAGAACCCGGCCATGGCGGCGTCGAACAGGCCGATGTTCTGCTCCAGGAATTCCTGCCCGGCGACCAGCTTGAACTGAGGGTACTGCCGGATGGCGGTGTTGATGTCCGCTTCCACAGCATCCAGATCGGCGCCTTCTTCGGCGTTCATCTGGAAGAACACGTCCTCGGTGCGGCCAAAGTCGGCCGCGATATTGGAATGCGAAATGTAGGCGGTGGTGGTCTTGGCGTTCAGGAAATCTGTGGCGATGCCCGCGATGGTGTAAGTCTGTTCGCCGGAGGGGGTCAGCACGGTCACGCTGTCGCCCAGTTTGATCCCGGCCGCAGAGGCCAGCACGCCGTTGACGATCATGCCGCGCCCGGCTCCCAGGGCCTGGTAGGCCGCCTGCGGGTCGCCTTCGACGAAGGTCAACCCGCTGACTTCGGTGTAGGCGCGCGGCTCGATCCCCAGAACGCCCACTGCCACAGCGTTGATTTGCGCCCCGGCAAAGCGGGTGGTGCTGACCACGGCGATGCCGTCCAGGGCGCGTAATTCGTCGGCCAGGGCGGGCGCGGCGCCCACGTTGGTGCCCCAGATTGCCACCGAAGGCGGCACGAGCAGGAAGTCACTGCCCAGGCTTTTTTCCATCATATTCGTAAACGTGATCATGATGCTCGAAATGATGCTGCCGACCATCACCAGGATGGCCATGGCGATCATGGTGGTCGAGGCGGTCACCGCGGCCCGGCTGGGCTGGCGGCTGAGGTTGCCTTCCGCCAACTGGGCCGTGCCCTGGCGGGCAAAGACCAGCGCCATGAGCCGGCCAAAGATGTTGGCGATCGGGTTGACCAGCGACGGGGCGATGACGATCAGGCCGGCAGTGAACAGGACCGCGCCCAGGATGATAAACCCGGCATTGCCCGAAACGAGGGCCGCGATGGAGATGACGATCATCCCCATGCCGCTCCAGAACCGGAAGCCTGCCATCCGTTTAAGGGTCACTTCTCCCACCGACGGGCGCAGGGCCTCCAGCGGCGTGACCCGGCTGGCGGCCCGGGCCGGCAGGACGCCCGCCACCACGGTAATGCCCACACCCGCCAGGATGGATGCGATGACCAGGCCGGGCGTGACTGCCGGTTTGCCGACCTGGATGTTCAGGAATTGCTGCCCGATGGGGGCGATCCCGGTGATGGTCATCAAGGCAAATCCATAGCCGAACAGGATGCCCGCGGCCGTGCCGGTCACACCCTGGATCATGCCCTCGATCAGGATCAGCCAGGTGATGGCGCGGCGGCTGGCCCCGACGGCCCGCAACATGCCGATGTCGCGCCGCCGCTCGGCGATGATGGTGCGGAAGGTGTTGAAGATGATGAACCCGCCCATCAGCAGGCCCATCCCGCCCAGCAGGTTGAAGATGGCCTGCGCCACACCGATGTTTTGCAGGATCTCCGCCCCGGCCTGGAGCACGCCGATGGTGTAATTATCCCCGAGGGAGCGAGTGATGGCGGCCTCGATCCCGGCCCGGCGGATTTCGTCCACGCTGTCGAAGTTGGCGTCAATCGTGTTGACCATGCCGGGCGCGTCCAGGATATTCTGCGCTTCAGGCAGGTTGACCAGCACTTCTTCGTTGCCGGGCAGCAGACGCTGGGGCGTGATGCCGACGATTTCGAAGGAAACCGTGCCGGTGGGGGATGGCAGGGTGAGCGTATCGCCCAGCGACAGGCCGGCCGCCTCTGCCAGGGATTGGGTGATGACCGTGACCGGGCCGTCGCCGGTTTCGAGGTAGCGCCCTTCGATCACGTTGACCATGGCCAGCGAGCGGAAATCGTCCGGGTTGGCGCCCACCAGCGTAACGGCGGCCACGCGGTCGGGGGTGGCGGGATCGTGGTCGAGATAATCCGCGGGCAGGTTGATCGGCCGTTCAAGGGTGGCGCTCACAGCCACGACCCCTTCCACGTCCGCGACTTGATCTGCAACCGAAGCCGGGAAAATCTCGCCGGTCTTGTGGGTGATGGTGGCGTCCACCTGTCCGGCAGCGGCCATGGCGTTGGCGGTGAAGGAGCCGAGGAAGGCCGGCATGAGGGTGTTCATGCCGAAGATGAGCAGCACGCCGAAGACGATGGCCAGGGTGGTCAGGAAAGTGCGCAGCCTGCGCCCGTTGAGGTAGCGCAGGGCGAGGGTGAGTTGGAGGTTCATGGTAGGTTCCTTTAGGGAGAAGTGAGTAGAGAGTAGAGACCAGTAATTGCTCTCTTTTCTCTGCTCTCTAGTCTCCGATTTCCTTGATCTTGTCGGCCAGCAATTCGGCGTTGTTACCATTCTTTCGTTCGAGCAGCGTCTCGTCCACGACCTTGCCGTCCTTCAGGAAGATGATCCGGTCGGCATAGGCGGCGATGCGCGGGTCGTGCGTGACCATGACGATGGTGCGGCAAAACTCCTTGGAGACATCCCGCAGCAGCCCGGCGATCTCGTCCCCGGAGCGGGTGTCGAGGTTGCCGGTCGGCTCGTCGGCCAGGATCAGTTCAGGGTCGGCGATCAGGGCGCGGGCCATGGCCACGCGCTGCTGCTGCCCGCCGGAGAGCTGGTCGGGGCGGTTGCCGAGGCGGTCGCCCATCCCGAAGCGGGTCAGCCACCCGGTGGCTTTGGCCCTGGCTTCGGCGGGCTTCATCCCGTCCAGCGTGACCGGCAGGGAGGCGTTCTCGACCGCGCTCAGCACCGGGATGAGATTGAAGAATTGGAAGACGAAGCCGATCTTGCGGCGGCGCAGTTCGGTCAACTGGTCGTCGCTCAGGTCGTTCAGGTCCTGCCCGCCGATGCGTACGCGGCCCTCCGAGGCCTTGTCCAGCCCGCCGAGCAGGTGCAGCAGGGTGGACTTGCCGCAGCCGCTGGGTCCCATGACGGCGACGAACTCGCCTTCCCGGATATTGATGTTGACGTGGTCGAGCGCGGTGACAGCGGTCGCGCCTTTACCGTAAATTTTGGTCAGCTTTTCAGCTTGAATGGTGGCCATTGGATTCTCCTTGGTGGGTTTCGATTTGGGCGAGTCTTGCGCTCACCTCCCACAACTGCTTTTGGGTTTCGCGGTTGTAAGCGTTCTTGTTGGCCCTGGCAGGCTCATCCGGCGCGTCCCAGTACCCGCCGGTGACGGTTTCGAGGGCCGGGTCGGCGGCCAGCCAGGTGTAGGTCTCGGCCATCTTTTCGGGCGTCAGGGCGAACTTGCGTTTGGCCTCGTACATTTTCAGCATCCATTTTGGCAGGTGGTCCAGCCGCTCGTCTGGGATGGCAACGTTGCCGACCCGCACGCAGTTGACCGTCACGCCCGTGCCTTCCAGCCGCCCGGCCAGGTCGAAGGTGAACATGACCTGGGCCTGCTTCGAGTGATAATAGGCGTGCTGCATACTGAATTTCTTTTCGCCGTTCAGGTTGTCGAACTCGATGTCCAGGAACGGGTAAGTCATCAGCCCCTTGCTGGCCACGGTGATGATCCGGCCCTTGCTGGCTTTGAGCATGTCCAGCAGCAAATCCGTCATCAGGAACGGGCCGAGGTGGTTGGTGGCGAAGACGGTCTCGATCCCATCGGGGGTGAGTACCGGCCGCTTCTGGCGGTGGTCGAAATTGGCCGCGTTGTGGATCAGGACATCCAGACGCGGGTGCTGCGCCCGGAATTTTTCCGCGAACTGGCGGATGGAGGCCTGCGAACTCAGGTCCACGAGCATCAACTCGACCCGGGAACTGTCCGCCGTTTTACGGACCTCCTCCAGCGCCTGGGCGCCGCGTTCCGGGCTGCGGCAGGCCATGACCACCGTCGCCCCAGCCTGCGCCAATTGGAGGCTGGCGGCTTTGCCGATCCCGGAATTTGCCCCGGTGATGATGATGGTTTTGTCAGAAAGGTTGTACTGTTGCATATTGATCCTTGAAATCTCGAAACTCTACAGTCCACTGATTACTGATCACTGGTCACTGGTCACGGACTCCGGGCGGGGGATACTCCGAGCCGGTGTTCCCCTTCCGAGGCCGCCCGCGTGGACGGATCTCCGGTTCGGGCAGCGGCTGGCCCTTGATCGTTTCCAGGCGCATTTCGATCATATCCAGCCAGCGCAGGTCGGCTTCCAGATGCATGATAGCCTTGTCCAGCAGCAGGATCTGGGCGATCTCGCAGCGCGGGTCATAGGCATCCCGCTGGGTGGTGACGTCGTGCAGTTCCCGGTAAAGGTGCGCCCGCTGGGTCTGGATCAGCCGCTCCGGCTCTGCCTGGGCCGAAGCCAGGGCGACCATCAGCTTGACGAAGAACTCGTCCCGCTGGTGCTCCACGCTGACGCTGCTGGCGAACCAGTCCCGCAAGACGGCCCGGCCCTGCTCCGAGATGGCGTAGATGCGGCGGGAGGGTTCGTCGCCCTCGCCCAGGTCGGATTCGCGCAAGACCAACCCGGCTTCTTCCAGCCGTTCGAGGGTGGTGTAGATCTGGGCCGGTTTGACCTCCCAGTTGGCGTCCCCGCCGACCACGGCCTCGAAGGCGGCGCGCAGCTCGTACCCGTGGCGGGGTTTTTGGGCCAATAATCCAAGCAGGGCATTGCGGACGGACATTTGGGGTTGCTCCCTGTAAATATCAGTTTCAGCCTTGACTCCACTGCAAAAACCTTTTTCACCGCGAAGGCCGCGAAGCGCGCGAAGAAGTTCATCAAGTTTTCGAAGGCTGGAGCGAACAATTTTCAAGATTCCCTTCGTATTATTCAAGAAAACTTCGCGGCCTTCGTTTCTTCGCGGTGAGATTGACCTTTTTTCAGTAGACTCAGCCTTGCGAAGGTTCTGAACCTTCGCAAGGTTTTGCGCCGGAAACCAGTCAACGAGTTAGTATTTTTCAAACGAGCAAAATATTATACGAGTTACTATTTTTTGTCAAGGTATCAACCGGTAAATTCCCCCGTCTTCGTTTTCTAGGATGGGAACGATCCTGGCGATTTCGGTCAGTTCGCCGACCTCGTAAACGTGCTCGTAGAAGTTGGGTTCGATCCAGATCAGGTAGGTATCGACCCCCTTGGCAAATAACCTGCTCCGATAGTTTTTCAAAGGGATGACTTTATCGCTATAGGGGTTCGAGAATTTGCGCGGGGACGGGTAGACCGTTTGCCAGGTGTGGAAGGCTATCCCGGCCTGGTAGTTGCTGAAAAGACGGGCGTTTTCGGGCAGGGGATTCTCCTTGATGAAGCGGATGATCCCGTTTTCATTCCACTCGCGGGAATTGTAGATATTCTCGTAACCCGCCCCGTTGGCCGCAGTCTCCCGGATGGTGGCGATGGATTCGCTCCCGATCGGCAGGAAGGCCAGCAGCAGCGCCAGCGCGACCCCCGCGGTTGCGATCCTTGCCGCCCCACCCCGAAGCCGCGATTTGGCGAGCCGGATAATCGCCTCCGTTGCCAGGAGCACCAGCAGGATCAACGGCGCGTAAACCGGCAGCACGAAGCGCCCGATCAGCCGGTTGACGTAGGTCTGGCTGGAAATCCCCAGCAGCAGGATCGTGTAGACCAATCCGTAGCCCAGGATGGCGACCGACTCCGGGACGAAAACGGGCTGGACCCGCCGGGCGGCCAGCAAAAAGACGACCAGCGCGGCGACGATCCCCCACAGCGTCCAGACCAGCAGCGGAGCGGCTTCCCCGACCTCGGCCTGGGTGAACCATTCGAGGATCGAGCCGGAATATTGCGCCAGGCTGCGGGAGAATTCGATCGGTTCCCGGCGGGGAGGCCTGAAGATGAACCTTTCAGCCAGGATCCGGGCCCCGGTGGGCAGGGCAGCCAGACCCGTCCAGAACGACCGGGCGAGGCGGCGGCGCAGGGGAGCGGAGGTGTAGATAAAGACCAGGATTGCCCCGGTAAGGATCACCGCCAGTCCCGTGTAGCGCAGCAGGCCGGCTGTCCCGCCGAGCAGGGCCATCCGCCAGAGATGGGACGTGGCCTGCGTCCGGGCGTATTGGCCGAGGATGAACAGGCAGGCCAGCACCAGGGCCAGGTGGAGGTAATCCGTGCCGACCAGCTGGAAGGTGATGGTGACCACCGGCCCGATGGCGATGACGATGCAGCCCAGCAGGGCGAAGGCGAAGTTCTGGGGGAAGATCTGCCGGAGCAGCAAGGTGGTGGCGGCGGATGCCAGCCCGTAAGCCAGGAACTGGAGCAGGATGGCTGCGTGGAACACTTCGATGCCGGTCAGGCTGTGGACCAGCCCCAGCAAGACCGGGTAAACCGGCGGCCACAAGACGAACGGGTTTTCGGAATAGGCCGTCAGCCCCTGGCCCGCGAAAAGGTTCTTCCCGGCGAACAGGTACGCGACCGAGTCGCTGGAGACCCCCAACCCGTACCTGGCGATGCTCATCCCCAGCACCAGCCCCCAGGCGCCGTAGAAAATTATCAGGAGGGTAAGTTTGTGTTTATGCGTCAACTGCATGTGATTTCTGGAATTCTCCGGTTCGGTCCCGATTGTAACATTCGCCGTGAGCGCGCCCGGTTAGAGTGTGTTAAGAACCCATCCAATAATTCCCGGAGTGCGGATTTCAGCGAAAATTCCTGGAGTGCAGACTTCAGTGAAAATTCCTGGAGTGCAGGCTTCAACGAAAACTCCTGGAGTGCAGGCTTCAACGAAAACTCCTGGAGTGCGGACTTCAGTCCGCTGGCAATTCAGTCCGCTGGGAACTTGCAAGCTGGGAACTTGCAAGCTGAAGCTTGCACTACTTGTTCGGATAGGCTTTAAGGTGAAAGCTTGCGAAGATGGCAATTGGGATTGGGAATGTTACTTTTGGCCTAATCGGGTAAAATCCATAAAACTTAAACAAGGAACACACCATGGACATATTTTCAGCTGAAAACCTGATCGCCCTCCTGACCCTGACCACGCTCGAAATCGTGCTGGGCATAGACAATATCGTCTTCATTTCCATCCTGGCCGATAAATTGCCGGCAGACCAGCGGACGCGCGCCCGCCAGTTGGGCCTCGGCCTGGCGCTGGTGACCCGCATCCTGCTGCTGCTCTCGCTCAGTTGGATCATCAAACTCGAAACGCCGCTCTTCACCCTGCCGCTGTTCAATATCGGCATTTCGGGCCGAGACATGATCCTGATGGGCGGCGGCCTGTTCCTGATCGCCAAGGCCACCCACGAGATCCACGACAAACTCGAAGGCAAGGAGGGCCGCGCCAGCGCCAAAGTGGCCGCATCGTTTACCTCGGTGGTGGTCCAGATCGGCCTGCTCGACATCGTCTTCTCGCTCGATTCGGTCATCACCGCCGTCGGCATGGCGCAGGCGTTGTGGGTGATGATCACGGCGGTCATTATCGCGGTCATCATCATGCTGTTCGCCTCCGGCCCGATCAGCGATTTCGTGACCCGCCATCCCACCGTCAAGATCCTGGCGCTGTCGTTCCTGCTCCTGATCGGCACCTCGCTCATCGCCGAAGGCCTGCACCAGCACATCGAAAAAGGCTACGTCTACTTTGCCATGGGCTTCTCGGTCTTCGTCGAAATGCTCAACCTGCGCCTCCGGGCCGTCAGCGAGCCGGTCCAGTTGCACCAGGCCTACGCCGAAGCGGACGCTCCCGCCTCCGCTGCGCCCGTTCCAGCCAAACGGACGCAGGCCAGGCCGAAATCCAGGAAGAAGAAAAGGTAGAAGCAGTCCAGCGTGTATTTCAAGCCGCTCGATGCGCGCATCGAGCGGCTTGATTTAATATCGAGAGCGGCCAATCGCGGCCTGGCTCCCGGTGTTCCCTGTGGTGAAGAGTCTAGAACTCGATCTCCCCGATCTGCTCGAAATTGATGTCGAACACTTCGTCAAGCCCGGCTTCGGACTCGATATCGCCCAGGTCCCCGGCGACCACGCCCCGGTCACAGTACGAACGGTAGGGGCAGAAGCGGCAGCGGGAGTCGTCCTCCGTCATCGGGAATTCTGTGGAGGCGGCGATCTCGTCCACGATCCTGGCAATGGCGGACCAATCCCGCTTGAACTGGGCGGAGGTGTAGGGGAAGCGCGCCGGGTCATCGGGAAAGTTGGCGAACCAGTAGATCATCTCGACGTTTTCCGGGAGGATGGGCCTGCCGCCGTTTAAATGGCTTCCCGCCTGCACCAGCAGCGAGCGGTAGACCCGCGTCTGCCAGCGCGCCGCCAGCCACTCGTCCCGCGTGCGCTTCTGGTAGGTCTTCCAGTCGTAGATCAGGGCTTTTCCGTCCGGGTGGAGCGCCACCAGGTCGTATTTCGCCATCAGCCGCGTCCCGCCGACCGGAGCCGAAAGGCTCAGTTCTGGATGGAGCGTGTAGCCAGTCAGTTCTGGCCGGTGCTGGAGATAGTTGTCCCACCAGCGGGACAGATTTGGCGTGTTCGCCAGTTTCTCCAGCCGCCCGGCCGGGATGCCGACCAGGTGCTGCTGGACCAGGCGGTGGAAGACCTGGCCTTCGAGCTGGCGCATTTCGTTCTCAAGGGCGGGTTCGGTCTCCACGCCGGGCCATTTGAGCCGGTCGAGGTAGCGCAGTTGGAAGCGGCGCGGGCAGTCGGCGTAATCTTGCAGGGACGATTGGGAGTAGGTGAGGAGGTCCGGGGGACGGTTTGGGCGAGCGTCGGGCATGGTTCAATTAAACCACAAGTATTCGGCGCGAGTGAGCCTCTTGTGTATAATTTGCGGTCAAACCCATCTTTTTTTCAGGAGGCTCCCATGTCCGAATCCCCTGTGACAACCCAGGCTGCGTCCGCCAACCGCTTTCGCTGGCTGGGTTCCAACCTGATGCTCGGTTTCCTCGTGACCGCTTCGAGCATCTTCACCGCGGCCGCCAACTATGCCACCTACGATGTGGGCGGGACCGCCGCCGGGCACTCCGCCGAAGGCGACCGGTTGCTGGCCGACGCCAACACCGAGTACATCCAGGCGACCCAGCTCATCATCGTGGATTACACCATGTACGACGGCTATTACATCAACGAGGGGGTGGATGATTTCGCAGCCGGGTATTACCGCGAGAATTTCTCCGACGAGCTCGGCCAGTTTCGAGCGCGACGACCCTTTCGATGACCAGTATTACGGCGAGATGTACGCCGAAGCCGACACCCTGCTGGAGGAAGCCTTTGCCAAGCTCGACCTGGCGACTTACGAGGGCGAGCGCGAGGCCGGGTTCCAGTTGGCGATGTTGATGGCGGCGGTCGGCCTGGCCTTTGCCGGTTACGGCTCCCTGTTGAATGAGACCAACAACTTGAGGAAGATATTTTCGCTGATGGCCCTGGGGATGCTGGCGGCCGGGCTGGCCCAGTTCTTCGCGGCATTTTCGGCGTGAAATTGGGCGTACCCTCGCTTCAGGGATAGTTGGATTTTCACCGCGAAGAGGCGAGGACCGCGAAGATTTATGTCTCCCGCATAGGGTTATCCTTCGCGGGACTCATTTTGCTTCGCGTCCTGCGTCCCTTCGCGGTTCGAAATCTCCATCCTTTCCCGGAAACCCTTCAGTCTGCCGGGGCCGCTTCGGGCGGGACGCGCTTTTTGAACTGCACGATCAGCACGCCCGCACCGACCAGCGCCAGGCCGAGGATTTCCTTCGTGGTGAGCGTTTCGCCCAGGAAAACGAAGGCCAGGAGGGCGATCTGCGGCATCATCAGGCTGTTGATGATGCTCGATTCGATGGCGGTCAGGGCGCGCAGGGTGCGGTTCCAGAGGGTGAAGGCCAGGGCGGTGTTGACGACCGCCAGCCAGGCGATGATGGCCCAGTCCTGCCCGGAAACGGGCCCCAGTCCCTGGGTCCCGAGGCCGAAGCCCAGCATCAGGAGCGATCCGACGCCCATGCTGACGAACGTCACCAGCAGCGGGGAGAGCCGGCTGCCGCGGTTGACCTGCCGTCCCAACAGCGAGGCAAAGACGTTGCCTGCCAGGCAGACCAGGGCGATCAGGAGGCCGATCACCTGGGTCTGGGGGACGGCGACCGGCAGGAAGTAAATCCCCACGCCCAGGGCGGTGATGACCGTGCCGCCCCATTGCATGATGGATGGGTGCTCACCCAGGAAATGGATGCCCGAATAGGCGACGAAGACCGAGGTCAGGTTGAGCAGCAGGCTGAGCATGTTGGCCGGGAGGTAGGCCAGTCCGAGATATTGGGCGCTCTGGGTGACGGTGTACATCAGCACGCCGAGCAAGGCCAACCTGATCCAGTCGGCGGGGGCCAGGCTCTTGAGGGCCTGGCGCTGGCGGGGGTCGAACAGCACGAACGGCGCAAGGCACAGGAAGGCCAGGCTGTAGCGCAGCCCGGCGAAGGTGATGGCGGGCAGGTCGTTGCGCAGGCCGATCTTGATCAGCACCCACGAGGTGGACCACAGGAAGGTGACAAAGGCGGCCAGCAGGATGGCCGCCAAGCGGGAGGGGGTGGAAGGATGGGGAGTGGGCATTCACCGATTATAGCCGAACGGTTGCATTTGCCCCCGGCGGGTAGCTATAATAATAATGATGGTCGCTTTTTTTGATCTCGAAAGGATGAGCCATGCCAATCAAACCTAAAGGTGTGATCGCCATTTTGACCGGGGGCGGCGACGTGCCGGGGCTGAACCCCGCCATCCGCGCCCTGACCATCCGCGCCCTGCGCGAAGGCTACCAGGTGGTCGGCATCCGGCGCGGCTGGGCCGGGCTGGTGGACGTCATCCGCGACAAGAAGGCGGATAACAGCCGCAATTTCCAGTTCCTGTCCGAGGAGATCGTCAACCGGGCCGGGCGCACCGGCGGGACGTTCCTGCATACCTCGCGCACCAATCCGGGCCGGATGAAGAAAACGGACGTGCCGGAGCATTTGCGGGAGAAATATTCCGCCGACCGCAACGACCTGACCGAGGAAGTGCTCAAAAACCTGCAATTCCTGGGCGTGGATACCATCGTCCCGATCGGCGGGGACGATACCCTGTCCTACGCGGTGCGGATGTTCCAGGAGGGCGTCAAGGTGGTCGCCATCCCCAAGACGATGGACAACGACGTCCCCGGCACCGACTACTGCATCGGGTTCAGCACCTGCGTCACCCGCACGATTGCCCTGACCAACAACCTGCGGACGATCGCCGGCTCGCACGAGCGTTTCATGGTGCTGGAGGTCTTCGGGCGCTATGCCGGATTTACGGCCATGATTCCGACGATGGCCGGCGCGGCCAATCGCTGCGTGATCCCGGAGTACAAGTTCAACATCGAGCACCTGACCGAGTTGATGAGCAAGGACCGGCGCGATAATCCCAGCAACTATTCGATCCTGCTGGTTTCGGAGGGGGCCATGTTCGAGGGCGGGGAGATGGTCTACGAGAAGATGGAGACCGACGCCTACGGCCACGCCAAGCTGGGCGGGATCGGGGACCTGGTCTCGGCGGCGATGAAGGACATTTCCCCGAAGTTCAACCGCGGCCAGACCGTGAGCGTGGTCAACCAGAAGCTGGGATACATGGTGCGGGGCGGCGACCCGGACGCGATCGACTCGATCGTCCCGATGGCCTTCGGCAACCTGGCCCTCGACCTGATCCTGAGAGGCATCCATGGGCGGCTGGTGGTGCTCAAGAACGGCCGCTACGATAACATGCCGCTGGAGGTGATCGTCTCGAAGAAGAAGCTGGTGGACGTGGAAAAATTCTACGAAACCGACCGCTACCGCCCGATCTACGAGAATTTCGAGATGAAGCCGTTGTTCATTATGACGAGCGAGTTATAGGCGAATTGTATTCCTGGCCGCGGATTACGCTAATTCACGCGGATTTTGTACTGGCCAGGCGCACGTTGGACATGAGACTTCACCACGAAGACACGGAGTCACGGAGTTTATTCCTTTGTTTTCCCGGTGACTTATCATCCCCGAAAGGGACAGTTGCTCCGTGGTTCGAAGGGTGTTCAACGTGCTATTGACGAGTCCATACGATTTGTACAGCGAGAACCCGGCTGATTGGCCGGGTTTTTCTTGTCCCGAATCGAGCATGCTCGACCCGCGGATTAAGCATGCTCTTTCCGAAGATTAAGCATGCTCGACTCGCGAATTTACCATGCTAAATCCGAAAATTAAGCCGGTAGATTCGCGGATTTACCATGCTAAATTTTAAAATTAAGCCGGTAAATTCGCGAATTTAGCATGGTAGATCGCGTGATTACGGCTGCCGGATCCAAGGGGGCGGGCGCGGCGGTAAGAGCGGAGGCTTTGGCCGCGTCTTGAAATTGCAGGCACAAGGACATAAATATGAGCCAAACGAACGAGAGAAACGAACGCAACCAAAAGATCATAGATGAATTCCGCGCCAATGCGGGCCGGGTCGGGGGCTATTTCGAAGGCAAGACCCTGCTCCTTTTGCGCACCACCGGGGCCAAAAGCGGCAAGGAACGCCTCAACCCCGTGGCTTACGTCCGGGACGGGGAGCGCTACGTGGTGATCGCCTCCAAAGGCGGCGCACCGGATAATCCCGACTGGTATTACAACCTCCTGGCCCATCCGTGCCTGACGGTGGAAGTCGGCACGGAGACTTTCCAGGTGGAGGCCAGGGTCGCCGAAGAACCGGAGCGGACCCGCCTGTACAACAAGATGGTCGAGATGATGCCCGGCTTCGACGACTACCGCAAAAGGACGACGCGAAAAATCCCGGTGATTGTGTTGGAGAGGGTGGGGTAAGGTTTTTAGTTGCACAAACAAAAGGCGGTCTCGGCGAGAGAGTGTGTCCGAGGCCGTTTCTTATTCTCCTCTTGTGCTTTTGCTGTTTGAATTGTACAATATGTCTAAAATCGCTAACTTGGAGATTATCATGGCTATTTCCAAAACCATTGCTTCAACCGAAGTTCAAAATAATTTTGGGCTAATCTTGAGCGATGTAATTCAGAACAATACCCGCTATATCATCAAACGGCATGGTTTGCCGCAAGGTATTATTTTGAGTTTGGCAGATTTTGAACAACTTTTGACCGATCAGAAAGAGCAGGACAAAATGGCGCACATGATAAGAGAATTGGCGCCCGCTTACAAATTTGGTGAAGCAATTGAAGGAAAGTGAAAAAATGAAAATAGACTTCTCTGCTGGTTATGAACATTTTACATTGGATAAAGCATTGATTATCCATGCTAACAGTTTTGAATGGATGAAGGGTGTGCCAGAGTCGTCAATCCATGCAGTTGTGACAGACCCGCCCTATGGTGTAAAAGAATACGAACCTGACCAATTGGAAAAGCGGGCAAATGGCAATGGAGGCGTTTGGCGTATTCCTCCGTCATTTGATGGACATACGCGTTCGCCTTTGCCGCGCTTTACCGCTCTGAATAACAGCGAAAAAATACAAATGCGAAATTTTTTTTCTGAATGGGCGAAACAGGTTTTGCGTATCATTCGTCCTGGTGGGCATGTTTTTGTAGCATCCAATGCTTTCTTATCGCAAATCGTATTTTCTGCGATTGCAGAGCAGGGATTTGAATTTCGCGGTGAAGTCATTCGTTTGGTTCGAACAATGCGTGGTGGCGATAGACCGAAAAATGCCGAAGATGAATTCCCTGATGTTTGTTCTATGGCAAGAAGTTGTTATGAACCGTGGGGTATGTTTCGCAAGCCGATGTTAAATGGCATGAAAGTAAGCGATTGCCTACGGGAATTTCAGACGGGTGGTTTACGCCGCAAGCCCGATGGAAATCCCTTTGAAGATGTTATCGAAAGCGAGCGGACACCCCAAAAGGAACGAGAAATTGCAGATCACCCAAGTCTAAAACCGCAATCATTTTTGCGAAAGGTCGTTTATAGTTCATTACCCCTGGGGAAAGGTATTGTTCTTGACCCATTTATGGGTTCAGGTTCTACAATTGCCGCCGCAAATGTTGTCGGATACTCATCCATTGGAATTGAACGAATGGATGAGTATTATAAAATGAGCAGGCAGGCGATACCGAAACTTTCCTCGATCTTTGTTAAGGATGCACAATTGGAACTATCATTTGCCTAAATCTTCATAAACCCAGTTGGCTTTCATTTTCTGAACACCGTTTTGCGAGACGCTGGCAGTTATTGTTCGGCGGCTTGTTGCAGACCGACCTGAAAACGCCCAATCCTGTAGTTCAAGCCTTGCGGTATAAACAGCTTGAAAAGAGAATTGTTTGGGTGGTATTTTTTTCAAACCGTCATTGGGTGTATTGCTATCAAACACAAAGACCATCAACCAAACGGATTCGGCATTGTGCCCTTGCCAGCCAGCCAAATGCCGCGAACCCTTAATTTCAATCCCCTCACTTGAATGTTGCACCGCGTTACTTGCAAAAACACCGATCGGTATTAGATCAGGGTGTCCGTTGTGGTATTGATTCTTCACCAAGGTTGGGCAATATTTGGGAATCGTAATATTCATATACTCGCCCACCATGCTGCTAAAATTCGCTGGCATGAGAAAAGATTCCAGACGCGGCATGTCTTTGGTGTTTAGTTGTTGGTTAATGAAACCGAGAAAACCCAAAAAGTCGTGCATAGATTTCTTGACGTGTTCTGGGGTCAGACTATATGGCAAAATGCAGTTCGCATTGAATCCATTTGGATTTAAAGGCCGTGGAATGCAAGCAAGTATTTCGTCTTTGGTCATGGCTTCTCTCCTTGATTTTATTTTCTACATTACTGTTTTATCTTACATTCCACCATCCCGCCAACGCCTGCATTGCCAATGACGGCTGGGCCTCGCCCTGGCGGCCTGAGTTCCAGGTCACGATCAAATCCCGTTTGGCGCGGGTGATGCCGACGTAGAACAATCTCAACCGCTCGCGCACGTAGTCCAGGCGGGCGGCGAGGGTGGGTTGGCCTTCGGCGTACCAGTCGTATTCGTCACTGGCCAGGGCCGCCTCGAGTTGGGACAGGGCTTCGGCTTCCAGGTTGAGCCGGTCCCGCAGGAACCATTTTTCGGAAATGTAGTTGTCGTAAGGCTGGTTGGATGGGAAGTCGTAGTTGTTGACCGACATCAGGTAAACCCGGTCCCATTCCAGACCTTTGGCCTTGTGCATCGTGGTCACGACCACCTTGCCCTTGTATTGCTCCGGGTCGAAGCCCGAATCGTCGGACGAGAAGCCGATGAAGCGGCGTTCGTTCTTGGCGATCACGCCCAGTTCGGCAGTCAGTTCGGGCAGGCGCCAGTCGCGGTGATCGTCGGCGGCTTTGCGCAGCACCAGGGCCAGTTTGTGGGCCAGGGCCAGGTCGGCCGGCTCGGTGAACAGTTCCAGGGCCAGGGTCAGGACCAGTTGGTCAACCGGCAGGGTGACGGCCTCCAGCCAGCGGCGCAGGACCTCCCGGAAGGCGGCCAGTTCCTGTACAACTTCGTCGGCTTCGGATTGGGCGATCCCGGCGAGCCAATCCCCCCTCACCCCTAACCCCTCTCCCGATTTCGGGAGAGGGGAACTCGTAGCCGGATAGGCAAAATCTTCGACCTGGCGGCATTTGCGCAGCAGTCCGCTGAGGTGGCGGTAGAAGGCGACCTGCTCGGCCTCGTCCCGGTATTGGCGGCGCCAGACCTGGTAGACTCGGGATAACTTCGCGCTGGACTGCGGATCGGACAGGAAGGCCAGCACGTTACCCATAGCTCCCGCCGCAGCCCGCGTGGACTGGGTGCTGGAGAGCAGCTCGTGGGTCTCCAGCCCTTCGGCTTTGAGCGCGTTAATCAGTTCCACCCCGCGGGTGTTGCGCGGCACGAGCGCGGCGACGGTCCAGTCCGGGTGATCGGGCAGCCAGCGTTTGAGCGAGTCCACGACCGCGGCGATCTCCTCGTCAGGGGTGAACTTGCGCTCGATGAAACGGATGGCAGACCTGTCGTCCGGAGGGTTGCGCTGGGGATCCTCCTCCGGGACGGGTTGAATGTACGGGGGCGAGAGCGCGTCCCGCACGGCAGGTTCGGGATGTCCGGTCATCACCCACTCGATCATTTGATTCGCCAGGTCAATGATGGACGGCTGGGAGCGGCCCGACTGGGGCAGGTCGTTTGAAAAGCCGGCTTCCTCGGCGATGAAGCGGCGCAGGTAGCGCGGGCTGGCGGTGGTGAAGGTCTCGAAGATGGCCTGGTTGGGGTCGCCGACCCGTACCCAATTCCCGTTTTCGCCAGCGAGCAAACGCAATATCTTTTCCTGCAAGTCGCTCGAATCCTGGGCTTCGTCTTCGAGGATGAAGGGATAACGGAAGCGCAGGCGTTCGAGATAGTCGGCGTCGCCGGTGAGCAGTTCGTAAGACAGGCGGATCAGGTCGTCGAAGTCCACTGCGCCGCGGTAGGCCAGGGCGCGCTGGTAATCGGTGAAGACGGCCCAGCCCATTTCGGCCAGCGGCAGGGGGGCGGGAGCCTCGTCGAGGCGGCGGCGCAGGCGTTCGGGGGTCAGCAGGCGGTCCTTGGCCGAGCGGATGAAGGCCAGGCAGAGCGAATCGAGCATGTCGGGCAGTTGCTGGCGGCGGACCCAGTCGCGGCGGTTCTCGTCCATTGTGGGATCAATGTAATCATCCAGGGCAACCGGGTTGGCCGAGAGCCAGGCGTTGACCGCCTCCTTGCGGATGAAGTTGGCCTCGCGCTCGTCCACGATGGCGAAACGCTCCTCCAGCCCGACCCGCCCCGGCTTCTCGCGGACGATGTCGTGGGCCAGCCCGTGCAGGGTGCGGACGCGGTAGCCGAGGTGCGGGATCAGGCCGCGCTGCTGGACGAAGCTGCCGATGCGGTGGGCGAAGTTGTCCACGGCCGAGTTGACCAGGGTGACGATCAGCACTTCCTGGTCGGGGCCGAGCGCGCCGCGCCCGATGAGGTCCGCAGCCAGGGCCGAGAGGGTGTAGGTCTTGCCGGAGCCGGGCACGGCGGAAATGCCGAGCTTGCCGCCGGTGTAGGCGAGGATGGCTTGCTGGGAGGGACGGAGAGTGAAATCAGTCATCAGTTTTCAGTGATCAGTGGGGTATTGCCGTCGAATTTCATCCCACCGCGACGCGAGGTAAACCGACAATCTTTATCCTCTCATCAAAGCCGTTAACCCTGCTTGCTGGAAATGTACATCTGTTGTCAAAGCATCGCTGATATTTTGTTCCTTCATCACGACGAAGGAAATGCAATCCGTCATTCCCCATTCTTTATCTGGACGTGAGACGAACAAGTCCAACGCTTTGCTGTAGAGTTCCTCGCTATTAGGGATAATCTCAAGGCTGTCGTCGTTCTCCAGCGACTCGAGCATGATGATCCCCGCTGTGCGTCTACGCTGGCCTGCCATGGCATCGCCAATCTCGATCAGAACAGCTCTGGTGGTGACGAGGGCGATCCCATCTTTCTTGATGCGTCGGGATAATTCTTTGGCCTTTTCATTGTACCGGTCAGCAGGTGAAGCCAGGGCGAGGACAAAAGCAGTGTCAAGAAAGACTTTATCGTTCATGGGCGCGCTTCTCGGCCAGTATATATTCTTCGATATTTTCCGACCAGTCGGGAGGCGCATCCAAGTTGAGTTTTTCGATCACATCAAGAGCCGATTTTTTTGACCCCGATTTGGTTGTGATGGGTTTAACTGTAATAATCACGGCTGTATTTGGTTTTATTTCCAGCTTCTTCTTGGGGCGTAAAACTTTGCCGTCGTAAATCGCTTCAACCGTTTGAGAAACCATAATGTCTCCTTCATCTCCTGGGCTATTTTAGCACACAGAGGGTTTGTCTGGATTTACACCGATATGAGAGATGGTGATGGGTTGGGCCATCTTTTGGGATTACCCGTTTTGATGGGACGATTCTACCCGTGGCGCCGCCCGACGATAAACCGTTGGGCTATCCCTGCGAAGCCCGCTAAAGCAGACTCCCTTCGGCGACGCGTTCCATCAAATCAATCAATTTGCCTTCGGCGTGGTGCTGTTTCTGGTTGTGAATATAACGAACAATGGCGGGCAAGTTCTTTTCGCCAAAGGACAAAACGCCATATTCATCCTGCCAGTAAAATTCAAATCCGGGTTTGACGACATGGTTGATGAAGTGCGAACTGTTCCCTTTGACATCGCCAATGAACTTGGACAAGGCCAGCTTCGGCGGGATCGAAACGGCGACGTGGACGTGTTCGATGGTTCCGCCAATGGCATGGACAAATCCGTCCATTTCCTTGATCTTGGCGGCAATGGCCCGATACAGGACCGGTTCGATGGAGGGTTCGATCAATGGCAGCCGGTTTTTGGTGCCCCAGATGAAGTGGTAGTAGAGTTTCCAGTATGGCATAGGTGGTCAATTCATAGGCGGCTTCAGCCGCCTTCGTAGGGATAGCCGGGGGCTTCCAGTCCCCGGTGAGGGCAGCGGGTATTTGCTGCCTGTTTAGCGGATAAGTTTACAGGTTGGCCCATCGTTTCGCGTGACCTGCTCCGATGGGGCAACCCTGCCCGCATCCCCGCCCGGCGATAACAACGGGTTGGTATCGCCCGCTTAGCGGGATGAATGAACGGGGTGAGCCACCGTTTCGCGTCTCCTGTTTCGACGATATGATCCAACCTGCTTCCTCGCCCGGCGATAAACCGCCGGGCTATTCCTGCAAAGCCCGCTGAAGCGGGCTAATCAACCTTCATCCGTCAGCACCTTCTGGAACGCCCGCAGCAGCGCGCCGCGTTGCTCGAATCCGCCTTCGCCCAGTTCGCTCAATCCGAGATGGACCCGTTCCCGGCAGCGCAGCAGCAGACCCGAGACCAGCCGCGCCAGCGACTCGCTCGAGGCGGCCACTTCGTCGGCGTCGGTCCACAGGCGGCCGGGGGACCAGCCGCGGCTGAGGACGAAGGGCTGGGTCAGTGGCTGGGACAGGCGCTCGTACCAGCCCGCCGCGCCCGCGTCCAGCCAGAACTGCACCGTCACCGGGCGGTTCATCAGCAGGAAGGTGTAGGCCGGGGCCACCAGTACCGCCTCGTCGGTCTCCGTCCGCCAGGCTTCGAGATATTGGGCCGCGATCACGCCGTCTTCGAGCATGGCGATGTATTCCTTGCCCAGATTTCCGAAGTCTCCGGCAGGCTCCAACGCCTGCCGGAACTTCTGCACCGATTCGACCAGGCTGGCCGCTACCTGGGCCGAATCCAAATTCCGATGGAAACCGAATCCCGGCTGTGACAGGATTTCGCCGAACAATTTGCGCAAAAAGTGGTCGAGCGGCAGCGGCTCGGTTTCTTGGTAGCCTAAAATCCATTCCCGCAGGGACGAAAACCGGTTGCCGAGGCGGTACGTGATCCGCTCCTGCACCTCCGGCTTGATCTGCTCGAACGGCGAGAGCGCCGCCGTCCGCCGCTGGTAGGTGATCTGGGTCAGCAGGTTGGCCCGCACCAGGTCGAGGCCCTCGATGGATTGCATCAGGGCATGGGTTACGTCGAAGGCCGACGGGCGGATGTCCCAGCCGGGGTGGGCCAGGGCCGCCAGGGTCAGCAGGGCGTGGGTGGCGGGTTCGTCCCGCAGCGAGCGCGACGGGCGGTGCGAGCGCCAGGGGATGCCGCGCGCTTCGAGCCGGTTGGTCAGCGAAAATCTCAGCGCGTCCGAAAGATAGGGAGCCAGGATGACGATCTCGGACGGGTTCAGCCCGTTTTGGATGAGACCGGCGATCTCGTCGGCGACGGAATCGAGCAGCTCGGGATAGTAACGCGGCACCTCGGGCTGGTCGCCGTCCGAGCGGTACTGGACGACGAAGGGCTGGCCGCGGCTTTCGAGAGTCGTCTCCACGGCTGACGGTTCGACCGCGGGCGTGATTGCGGCGGTCAGGCTCCGGGCCAGGGATACGACCTCCGGCGAGGCGACCAGGCTCAGGTCCAGGACGCTGCGCTGGGAGCAAAGTCCCTCGAAGCGCCGCCCCGAGTCGGGGTCTGCACCCAAAAATCGCCGGTATCCGCCGCCTTCGTCATAGATCAAAAGGGCCGAGTCGAAATCCGGCAGCCAGTCTTCGATCAGGTCATGGGCACGCGGGACATCTTCTTCGAGGTTGTCGTAAATCAGGTGGCGGTAGGACTGGCTGAGATGCCGGCGGACGAGCGGCTGGGGCCAGAGCGCGTTCCAGAAGACTTCGAGCTGGAGGGAGAAATCGAGCAGGTTGTGCTCGAGACAATACTGGCGGAAGCGCGTGGCGCAGGCCTGGGAATCGGCGTAGACGCGGCGCTGGGCCGGGTCGCCGAACCAGGCCGCGCTCAGGCGCTCGCCGATCTCGGTGTAGGGGAAGCCAACCGCAACGGCCTTGTTCAGGTTGTCTATGATCTGGGAGTAGAGCCGGTTGCGGTTGATCGTGACCGACTCGAAATAGCCCTCGTCCAGCAGCGGGCGGACGAGGTGGGCCATGTAATATTGGGCGGTTTCGAGGGTGAGGAAGACCGGCGGCAGGTCGGGACGGGCGAACCCGGCGGCTTCGGCGGCCAGCGGCCAAAAGAGATCGGTCATGCGCCGGGCCAGCCCGCCGACCGTGGCGGGCGTGACCGGGCCGCCGGGGGCCAGCGCCGGGCTGTGGATCAGGTCGAGGTAGGGGTCTTGCAGGGTGCGCTGGGGGGTGAGGACGAGGATACTGTCGCCGGGGACGCCCGCCTCCAGCAGGGCGCGCATCCGCTCGATGGCCGCGGTGGTCTTGCCGCAGCCCGCCGGGCCGGAGAGGAAGAGCCTGGCGTCCGGCGGGGCGTTGACGATGTCGAGCTGGGAGGGGGTGAGTTCGGCCACGTCTCAAGATTAGCGGAGAGCGGATGATTTGTCAATGCGCAGTTCGAATCGCGTAAAATAATGAAACCAGGCCGCATTGCAACCTGGTTTCCGCGATATACTCGACTTTGGAGCCACAGATGGGATTTGAACCCATGACCTGACGATTACGAATCGTCTGCTCTGCCAGCTGAGCTACTGTGGCTCGGCGGCGGGGATTATACAGTATTCCCCCTGATCGCGCAAGTTTGCCCTGGAGAACGAAGATGCTGCGGATAGCCATGATCTCATACCATACCTGCCCGTTGGCAACCCTGGGAGGCAAGGATACCGGCGGCATGAACGTCTACGTGCGGGATGTGACCCGCCAGTTGGGGCGGGTGGGCGTCCACGTGGACGTTTTTACCCGCTCGCAAGACGAACACGTCCCGCACGTGCTTCACGACCTGGGCTACGGCAACCGCGTCGTCCACGTGCCGGCCGGCCCCGAGGTCCCGTTGGCGAAGCGGGAACTCGCCGGGTACATCCCCGATTTCGTGCAGGGCATCCTGGATTTTGCTGCGGAGAAGAACATCCAGTACGATATCATCCACAGCCATTACTGGATGTCCGGGATCGCCGCCGAGTCGCTGAAACAGGCCTGGGGAGTCCCGGTGGTCCACATGTTCCACACCCTGGGCGAAATGAAAAACCGGATCGCCCAAAGCGAGAGCGAAAAGGAAGGCGCATACCGTTTGGACGGCGAACGCCGCGTCCTGAAAATGGCCGACCGGATCGTGGCGGCCACCCTGGCTGAACAGGCCCAGTTGCAGTGGCTCTACAAGGCCGACCTCTCCAAAGTGGTCATCATCCCGCCGGGAGTGGACATCAGCCGCTTCTACCCGATCCCGCCGGACGAAGCCAAACAATATTTGGGCCTGAAAGCGGACGAACGCATGGTGCTTTTCGTGGGGCGCATCGAACCTCTCAAAGGGGTGGAGACCCTCATCCGCGCCATGTCCCGCCTGCGGATGAACGAATTTACCGGGCAGCACCCCGTCCACCTGGCGATCATCGGAGGCGACCCGGACGTGAGCCGGGACGAGATGACCGGCGAGATGACCCGCCTGCAATCCCTGTGCCGCGAGCTGTGCATGGACCGTATGGTCCTGTTCCTCGGCAAACGCAGCCAGGACACCCTGTCGTATTACTACTCCGCCGCCGACCTGTTGGTGATGCCCTCGCACTATGAATCTTTTGGGATGGTCGCCCTGGAGGCCATGGCCTGCGGTACGCCGGTCATCGCCTCGCAGGTGGGGGGACTGGCCTTCCTCATCCAGGACGGCGTGACCGGGTTCCACGTCCCGGACGGGGAGCCGGACATCCTGGCCGACCGGCTGACCACGCTGCTCTCCGATCGCCTGCTCCGCCGGACGATGGGCCAGCGGGCCGTCATCCATGCCCGTGACTACGCCTGGGAACAGATCGTGACCCGCATCCTCTTCCTTTATCAGTCCCTCGCGCCCGAAGCAGCCATATAATGACCCCCGTCCCACCTTTACACGATCTTTATAGTCGCTTCACCGATTTTTCGTAAGGCTGGAATAAACTCGGTTTGAATTACGGACCAACCAGGCAAGTGCAAAATGGCAAAAATATTAATCGTTGATGACGAACCCAGCATAGTCAATCTGATCACCGCCTATTTGAAACCCGAAGGCTACGAAGTCTTGACCGCCTCCGACGGACCTTCGGGTTTGAAGGCCGCCCGGGCCTTCAAACCGGACGTGATCCTGCTGGACGTGATGCTCCCCGGCATGGACGGGATCGAGATCCTGACCCGGCTGCGCCGCGAATCGGATGTCTACGTGATCATGCTGACCGCCAAGACCGAGGAAACCGACAAGGTTGTCGGCTTGACCGTCGGGGCGGACGATTACGTGACCAAACCGTTCAGCCCGCGCGAGCTGGTGGCGCGCATCAAAGCTGCCCTGCGGCGGATCCAGTCCCCTGTTGCCGGGGTGGGCGAGGTCCTGTCTTTCCGCCACATGCGGATGGATGTCGCCGCCCGCCAGGTGAGCGTGGACGACCAGCCGATTGACCTGACCGCCATCGAGTTCGACCTGCTGCGCGCCCTGGCCGAGAACCGCGGCCGGGTGCTGACCCGCGAACAGTTGCTCGATAAGGTTTGGGGCGGGAGCTATTTCGGCGAAATGCGGGTGGTGGATGTGCATCTCGGCCATGTCCGCCAGAAGCTGGGCAACCCCGACCTGATCTCCACCGTGCGCGGGGTTGGATATCGCTTCGAGGACGAGCCGCTATGATCAATGCCATTCGGAAACGCTTCAGTCTCAAGCTGTTCGCCTCGTACCTGGTGGTGATCCTGGTGCTCATGCTGGCCCTCTGGGTCGTGATCAGCCTCACCGCCCCGGCTGCGTTCAGCCGTCACCTCGGCATGATGGACCAGATGATGTCTGAAAATGGCAGCATGATGATGGGCCAGGGCTTTGGCCGCGGCCAGGGACAGAGCCAGGTGGCGACTTTCTACGAGAACTTCCGCGCTTCCCTCAACGAAGCCTTCCTTTTGGCAGGGATCGCGGCTGTGCTGCTGGCGCTCATTGCCAGCCTGGTCTTCAGCCGCCAGGTCGTGCGCCCGCTCCAGGCCATTTCGGATGCCAGCCTGCGGATTGCCGAGGGGCATTACGAAGAACGCGTCCGTGAGGACTGGGACGATGAGTTCGGCCAGTTGGCCCATAGCTTCAACCAGATGGCCGCAAAACTGGAACAGGTCGAGGCCCGCCGCCTGCAATTGATTGGCGACGTTTCGCACGAACTGCGCACCCCATTGACCGCCATCAAAGGTTCGATGGAAGGCCTGATTGACGGCGTATTGCCCTCCACCTCCGAGACCTTCGAGCAGATCCACCAGGAAACCGACCGTCTCAACCGCCTTGTGGACGATTTGCAGGAACTCAGCCGGGTTGAGGCCGGCGCGGTCGAGATCAAACCGGGTAGAGTGAAATTGAGCGATTTGACCCAGACCTCCATCCGCATGATGGAGCGCCAGTTTGCCGACAAAGGCGTTTCACTGACCACCAGCCTGCCCGCCAACCTGAAGCCCATCCTGGCTGACGAGGGGCGCACGCTCCAGGTGCTGATCAACCTGCTCGGCAATGCCCTGCGGTACACTCCTCCCGGCGGACGGGTGGTCCTGTCTGCCGAGACCCACGCCAGGGAGATGTGGATTTCCGTGCGGGACAACGGCCTCGGCATCCCGCTCGAACACCTGCCGCACATCTTCGACCGCTTCTACCGTGTCGATAAGTCCCGTTCGCGGCAATTGGGCGGCGGCAGCGGAGTCGGCCTGACGATTGCCAGGCACCTCGTCGAAGCCCAGGGCGGGCGCATCTGGGTGGATAGCGAAGGGGAAGGCAAAGGCAGCGCCTTCACTTTCACGCTGCCTCTGATATAGCTATTGGCTTGTAGTTTTTGGTAGAACAAATTGCCAATTTGTTCCACCCTTTTCACGGAACCGGCACGGGGGTGAGTATCGAGCCGGTCGGAGGCCCGAACAGGCCCAGGTCCCGGCAGGAGGGTTCGCCCTCACGGGCGAGTAAAACGCCCTCGACGGTCACATCCACCTGGATCGGCGTCTCCTCCTGGTAGGTGCTGTCCACCGTCAGCTTGAGCGAAACCTGGAAGCCGCTCTCCAGCAGCGGCACGCAGACGGTTTTGTCCGGGTGGGGGCGGCCTTCGTCCAGGGCGAACAGGGTGGCGCAGACGTTCGTCAGGCCGGCGCCGGTGGTGTTCCTGAGCAGCACGTAGGCGTTGGTCACTTCGCCCATGCCGTGCCTGATGTCCAGGCTGGTGTTGCAGCCGAGCACTTCCACGCTGAAGGAGCCGGGGGTTGGGGTGGGCGTGGGGGTGTCGGTATCGGCGACCGCCAGCGTCGGCGTTTCGGTGGCCGTCGCAGGGACTATCGCTGTCGGCGAGCCGATCTCCGGCGTGGACGAGAGCGTCGGCGTGACCAGGCGCGGCGTGGGGGTAAAGACCAGCGGCGTGGGGGACGGGAACGGCGAAGGGATTTCGGGGATTTCGATGGTCCAGCCGCTGCAAGACGTGAGCAGGAGAGCCAGCAAGAGCGCAACAAACAGGGACTTTCCCATTCTTCCTCCTCGTTACAAAGAAGGCGTTCGTTAATCCAGTTTAACCACAGATAAACGCAGATGAACTCAGGTTATTTATAAACCCGATTTGCCTGAGCGCAAATCTGTCTGACCGGAGCAATTCCTGTGTTCATCTGTGGTTGGGTTTTTCACCCGCGGTTCGTTTCGCTCCAGATTATAACTGCCCGCTGTCGTCCCAGTCTTCCAGTTGCCGCAAATAAGCCGGGTCTTCGTACCGGCGCAGTTCGAACGCCCCGGCGTAGGCGGGTAAGCTCTGGCCCGTCACCTGCGCCGCCAGCAGGCTGCCCGCCCCGCAGGCCGCCATGATGCCGTAACCCGACAGCGCCCCGATCAGGTACGCCCCCTCCACCGGCGCGCCGCCGATCAGCGGGCGGTTCTCACGCGTCCTGGTGTAATACCCGCCATCCAGTTGCGGGCGGGGCAGGCGGCCAAGATACCCCCGCAGCGCCGGGACCATGGCCGTCATGCCGCGCAGGGCAATTTCGGGGTACAGGCCGTCGAGCGGCGGCGGCCAGACGGGCGTCATCGGCTTCGTCTGGTATTCCCACAGCAGCAAAATGGATTGTCCGCTGCCTTCCGGGCGGGTGTGCGCCCCGGCCGGGAAGGGCAGCGTCAGCCAGCGGGTCTCGGGGTCATCGGCCAGGGCCGCCCGCTCGTCCGGCTCCCAGGGCAGGGATTGCGGGTCTTCCCAGATCAGCAGCGGCGCGCCCCGGTCCACCGCGCCGAGCGGGTCGTTGAAGGCCACCTTCAGGTGCAGCTCGGTCAACACCGGCAGGTCCAGGCCCAGCAATGCGCCCACGTCCTTCAGGAACGGCCCGGCAGCGTTGATGAAGATTGGGGTGTGGATGGACTCTCCCGTTCCCAGGCGGACGCCTCGCACCCGGCCCCCCTCCGTTTCGACGCCTGTCACCCGTCCCGCCTCGAACCGGACCCCGCGCCTGCGTCCCGTTTCGAGCAGCGTCATCCCCAACTGCTGCGCCGAGAGCCACCCCGCCCGGCGGACGTGCAGGGCCGCCGCGGCCTGCTCCGTCAGGCAGGGGAAATACTTGCGGATAAGCGCGCCGCCCAGCAGCAGATCGGCCCCGGTCGGCTGGCCGTGGAATCCCTCGGCCGGCGCGGGCTGGTAGGTCGAAGCCTCGGGGGTGTGGACCCGCAGCGGTCCGGCGCCCAGGTTCGAGGTCCGTTTCGCCCGCTCGATCAGGGCCGGGATTTTGCCCCCGTCGCCGGTCACGTACAGGTAGCCGCGCCGGTTCATCTGGAAGGCGTTCCCGGTCTCGTCGGCCAGGCTTTCCATCAGGTCAATCGAACGGTTCATCAGGGCCAGCATTTCGGGGTCGGGCCACCAGTTGCGGTAGCACTCGGTCGAACGGTCGCTGGTCAGGCTGAGCGGGGGGCGCTCGTCCACGAGCAGGATGTTGCCCACCCCGGCCCGGCTCAGGTAATGGGCCGCGCTGACCCCGGCAATGCCAGCGCCGCAGATGACGATTTCGGCTGTTTTGGGCATGGGTGCTCCAGGTGTTGTTTACCACAGAAAAACGCAGATAAAGGGGATGGGTTGGATAAATGTGGATAGGCTCGACGCCATTATAGGCGACTTCGGAAGCTACAAATTCTTCTCCAGGCCGTAAACCTGGGCGGTGGGCAGCACCACCAGGATGCCGGTGTTGGGGGCGTTCAGGTCGCCGACCACGCCCTGGGTGGCGTCTACGACTTTCTGTAAAGTTGCGTCGTCCTTGACGATGGTGAACAGCGTGCGATGGTAGTCCTCGATGCGTTTATAGAAATCGTCCAGGCCGGGCATGAGCGGGATGTCGTCGCGGAAGCCGTGGTTCAGCATCCGGTTCATGCCGGTGCTGACCAGCACGGTCGCGCCGCCGGCGCCGGCCTCCTCCCAGGCGTTGAGCAGGTCTTCGAGTTTGTCGGGGTTATCGAGTACGAACAGGATCAGGTACATGGCTAAGCCTCCTTCCCTTCGACGGGTTCTTCGGGTTTTTTCTTGGGTTCGGCGAACAAGGCGCGCAGCATCGGCGGCGTGACGAGGGTGCTCGCCAGCACCATGCCGACGACGGCCGAAAATTCCTCGCCCGTGACCAGCCCCGCGCCGATGCCCACGTTGGCGACGATCAGGCCGACCTCGCCGCGCGAGACCATCCCCGCGCCCAACTGCCAGGATTCACGCCAGCTGAACCCGGCCCAGCGCGCCCCCAGCCCGGAACCGAGCAGCTTGCTGGCAATCGCCACGACGATGATTACGCCGGTCAGCAGGAGCGACTCGGCCTGAAAATCCCGGATGTTGACCGCCAGCCCGATGCTGACGAAGAAGACCGGCACGAACAGGCCGTAAGCCAGGGCCGAGACGCCGCGCTCCAGGCGCTCTTTCTCGTCGCAGCGGGCGAACATCAGCCCGGCCAGGAACGAGCCGGTGATGGCGGCCATCCCGCCCACGACTTCGGCGGCGACACCGTAGAACAGCAGGACGACGACGGCCAGCGAGAGCACGCCCTGGCTGACCGGCAGCCGCGAGGTGATCCGTACCAATTTGGGCAGCATGTACAGTCCGAACGCCACCGAGGCGGCCAGGAAGACGGCCATCCGCGCCAGGATCAGCAGGATGGAGGCCGCGCTCGTCCCCCCGTCAATCACCGCCAGGAAGATCGAAAGCAGCAGGATGATCAGCACGTCGTCGAACACCGCCGCGCCGAGCAGCCCCAGGCCCACGCGGGTACGCAGCACCTTCAGCTCCATCAGCGTCTGGGCGGAAATGCTGACGGAGGTCGCGCCAAGCGTCAGTCCGAGAAAGATCGCTGAGGGCGGCTCGAAGCCGAACAAAAGCCCGGTCCCCGCGCCCAGCGCCACAGGCGTCAGCACGCCCATGATCCCCGCCAGGGCCGAGACCTTCGAGTTACGGGTCAATTCGTCGAGGTGCAGTTCGAGTCCGGCGATGAACATCAGCAGCAGCACGCCGAGTTCACCCAGTTCCCTGATCGTCTCGCCCAGTTTCTCCCCTTCGATGAAGGGCAGATGCAGCAGGTCGAGCAGCGAGGGTCCGAGCAGGATGCCCACCAGCAGTTCCCCCAGCACCGAGGGTTGGCCGAGGCGCACGCTCAGGTAACCCGCCGCCTTCGCTGCCAAAAGGATGACGGCGATCAGGAAAGCAAGTTGCAAAAATACGCTCATCGGTCTCCTTCAGAAAAGATTTTCAAGATTGTAGCCGATTTCCCTTCCGGGGGGTAACTTTAAGGCTGTATACTTGGGGAAAATTATCATAACCCCTCACCCCAAACCTCTCTCCCTTCCAAGGGAGGGCAGGGGTGAGGGTAAACGAGGACCCATGACACTCAAAGACGAACTCGAACGCTGGCAGGAAACCACTCTCAAGAAGACTTTGGACCGCTTCCCCGAACGGAAGGAGGAATTCGAGACCTCCTCCGGCATCCCCATACCCCGCATCGGACTCCCCTCCGGGGAGGCTGCCGGTTACGAGCGGATCGGGTTCCCCGGCGAATACCCGTTTACGCGCGGCGTCCAGCCGACCATGTACCGCGGCCGCTTCTGGACCATGCGCCAGTACGCCGGTTTTGCCACCGCCGAAGAGTCCAACCGGCGCTACCGCTACCTGCTCGCCAACGGCCAGACCGGCCTCTCGGTGGCCTTCGACCTGCCGACCCAGATCGGATACGACGCCGACGACCCGATGGCGCTCGGCGAAGTGGGCAAGGTGGGCGTTTCGATCTCGTCCATCGAAGACATGGCCCAACTCTTCGACCAGATCCCGCTCGAACAGGTCTCCACCTCGATGACGATCAACGCCCCGGCGGCGGTGCTGCTGGCGATGTACATTGCAGTCGCCAAACGCCAGGGTGCAGATGTGTCGAAACTGCGCGGCACGATCCAGAACGACATCCTGAAGGAGTACACGGCCCGTGGCACCTACATTTTCCCGCCTGCGCCATCCATGCGGCTGATCACCGACATCTTCCAATTCTGCGCCAAAGAAGTGCCCAACTGGAACACCATCTCGATCTCAGGCTACCACATCCGCGAGGCCGGTTCGACCGCCGTGCAGGAAGTAGCCTTCACCCTGGCGAACGGGATCGCCTACGTCCAGGCAGCCATCGGCGCCGGGCTGGACGTGGATTCGTTCGCCGGGCAATTGTCCTTCTTCTTCAACGCCCACAACAACCTGCTCGAAGAGGTGGCCAAGTTCCGGGCGGCGCGGCGCATGTGGGCGAAGATCATGCGCGAGCGCTTCAAGGCCCAGAAACCTTCTTCGTGGCAGTTACGCTTCCACACCCAGACGGCCGGTTCGACGCTCACCGCCCAGCAGCCGGAGAACAACGTAGTGCGGGTCGCCTTGCAGGCGCTGTCGGCCGTCCTCGGCGGGACCCAGTCCCTGCACACCAACAGCATGGACGAGGCCCTCTGGCTGCCGACCGAGAAATCGGTGAGGGTGGCGCTGCGCACGCAGCAGGTCATCGCCCACGAGTCGGGTGTGGCCGATTCGATTGATCCCCTGGCCGGGTCGTACCTGGTCGAGTACCTGACGGATGAGATCGAAAAAGGCGCGTCCGACTACATCGCCAGGATAGACGAGATGGGCGGGGCGCTGCGGGCCATCGAACGCGGCTACGTCCAGAACGAGATCCAGGATGCGGCCTACGCGGCCCAGAAAGCCATCGAGAAGGGCGAGCAGGTGGTGGTCGGCGTCAACCGCTTCCAGGTGGAGGAAAGCCTAACGTTGGAACGTTTGCAGGTTGACCCGGCGATCGAATTGGGCCAGCGGGAAAAGTTGAAGAGGTTGCGAGAGAATAGAGACCAGAGAGTAGTGGATGAAATGCTCGCAAGACTGAAAACCGCTGCCCAGGGCACTGAGAATTTGATGCCGCTTTTTGTCGAGTGTGTTGAAAACCATATCACCCTGGGCGAGATCTGCAACACGCTGAGGGGCGTCTGGGGCGAGTACGTGGCGGAGGGGTTTTAGGATTTCCTGATTCCGTTGTAATGCTTTTCGCTTGGGGTTGTATAAATCCATAGAACCCCTCAATGGAGGTCGCTTTGAAGCGCAAACCCCGTCCCAGCCTTGAGCGGCTCGAAGACGCCTTCGACCGCCACTACCCGGCTCTCTATCGCTACTTCCGTTATCGCGGTGCAGATGCCGACATCGCCAATGATCTTGCCTCCGCTGTCTTCGAGCGCGCCTTGGAAAACCTGGAACGTTTCGACCCGCGCCGCGCCAAGATCACGACCTGGCTGTTCGCCATCGCCCGCAACCTGTCCATCAACCATTGGAAAGCCGAAAAGCACACCCTTCCGCTCGACGATGATCTCCCCCTCCCCGACGAGCTGCCCCTTGAACAAATCATCGTTCTTACCCAGGACAGGGAACAAATCCTGCTGGCACTCCAATCCCTCGACGACCGCGCCCGAGAAATCTTGGCGCTCAAGTTCGGCGGCCCGCTCACTAACCGCCAAATCGCCGAACTCACCAGCCTGACCGAAAGTAACGTAGGGATCATCCTGTACCGTTCGCTGCTCAAACTGCGGACTTTGCTGGCATCCGACCCAATGGAGGCGCGCCATGACCACTGATCTCGAACAATTTACCTTCGAACTCGACACCCTGCTTGGCCTCCAATCGGGACAGGTCGCTGACACCCCCACTCTGCAAGCTGCCTCCGCACTGATTCAGATGAGATTGGATGCGGATGCCGCGCCCCAGCACGAATTCCGCTCTCGCTGGGTTTCCCGTACCATTGACTTGGCTTCGCAGTACTCCGCCCGAAGCCTATTCGCTGTCAAGTGGACCTGGGCCGCTGCTCTGATACTCGTTTTTGCTCTGCTGGTTGCCTTCCGCCAACCGGTCTTTGCCGCCATCGGGCGCTGGTTGGGCTACATTTACATCCCGGATTCCGGATTCCTGCCCGCCGATACGACTCTGGTTCTGGCTCAACCGGTTGTCCAGCAGCATGACGGACGCGCCCTATTAGCCCAGCGCGGTGTGGCAACGCCCGGTGAAACCACCCTCTATCTCGAATATAGCGACATTGCATCTTCTGCCGACGGCGCTCGATTGGAAATACCTACCGGGGAGATCATCCCGCTTTCGTGGTGGGAATACAGTCCCTACTCGCCCGATGCAAAAGGGGTCCGGCTCATCTTCCCGGCGTTGCCTGTTGGCGTCACTCAAATGATATTGGCTCTGCCCGAGGGTTGGCGTCTGCCGCTGACGTGGATTCCGGCCGCCGAGTCCGGTTTGCCGGATGTGCAGGTCGTCCCCTATCCCACCGCGAACACGGAAACGCCGTTCCAGACCGATATCTGCCAAGAAATGAACGGTATGAGCCTGTGTGTGCTGGCCGCGACGACTTCAGTTGAAAATACGTCCGTGCTGGTGGAATCCCGCCCCACAATCCCGGACTTGCGTCCATCATGGGTGGGGACGGTATGGCAGACCGAGACGGCGCTGGTGACTTTGCGGGATGAGCGGGGGAATTCCTACCAAATGCTGGATGATCAGGGGAACACCTTGATGTTCCCGCCGCTTCCGGCCGGGCAACAGGTTACGCTCAATATCCCCGCCTTTCTTGCCAGGGTGGACCTCCCCGAACAAACCATCGTGGTAGACATGGGGGATGATCCTCGGCCCGATACCGTCATCCCGCTGGATATTGGCATCCAGGTCTTGGGTTCGACCGTCCATTTCAGCCGGGCGACCTTCACCGGTGATGGCGTCAACAGCCTGCGCTTGATCCTGGACGCCGACCCGGTGCAAACAGTGGATGGCATTACACCTGCTGCCATCGAGATCGGCAAACCCGACCGGGTGGACGACCTGTTTGGCGGCGGGATGCTGGCCGGCAGCAAAGATATTTTCATCGAACTGGTGCGGTCCAACGGCAAGATCACCGGCGTCCTGACCATCCCGGTGGTAGGCGCCACAGTGATGGTGGACGGCCCGTTCGATTTCACCTTTAACTTACCGGATGCTGCTTCCATCACTCCAACACCGGTTGTGGCCGACCCGAACACCTTTTCCCCGGCTCCTGCGCCCACGCCCCTGCCGCTGGATAGTTATGTTTTCAGTGATCAGTCTCTGCAAAGAGGCGACCTGATCTTTACCGCTGTCAACGGTGAAAATACAGATGTTTATATGTTTACGCCCGGAGAGGAAGCGCAGCCCCAACTGCTGGCGACCCTGCCCGGCGTCGTCTCGCAAATTTACATTCACCTCGACCACCAGGGCTTGGATTACTTGGCGGGTTCAGGCGAACTTCGAGATGGGTTCAGCTATGTTGATAATGTCCGCCTCTACACGATCCGCTTCACGGATAATATGCCGCGCTTGCTTTACAATTTTGCGTCAAACCCTGCCAACACTATTGGAACAACCGTATACGCAGACTGGTCATTCGACGGGAAGTATCTGGCTTTCCGGGATAGCGGTGGAAACCGGCCAGGACACGAAGCGCGTTTTGGCTGGTTCGATATGTCTTGTCGGTCATCAGGATTTTGCGCCCTGCATGAAATTCCGGTCAATGAGCAATGGTCGCTATCGGCCCCCATTTTTTCGCCATTTGACTACCGGATGCTGTTTTCCGGTGCTGATGAATCCGGCACAGGCGAACCGGACGTGTTCCTGCTCGATTTCGATCCCGATAAACCCGATATGCCAATCGCGAATCTCACCACCCAAATTTTCATTTCGGATGGGGTAAATGCTCCCACATGGACTCCGGACGGCCAAATTCTGGATATTTGTTTTGACGGTATGTCTTGGGAGACGAATGTTTTCTGTATCATAGATCCTTCGACAGGCAATGTCACTGCTGGCGAGTTGATTTCTTCAAGCCTGGGCGACTACCGGCTATATGGCGGTGTATTTTGGATTCAACCCGCCACCAACCAGATTGTCATTTCGGTTTTCCCGAAGAATGGGACACGCGAGTCGCTCCAAGAATTGCGCCTGATGGATTTGAACGGCCACTTGGGGACCAAACTGGCAGCATCTCAATGGATCTCGCATGTCGACTTTTCTCCATCCGGGCAATGGCTGGCTTATGCCACGGATGAAGGCAAACGTCTATACCTTACGGATGTGAATTCAGGTAATTCAACGCTTGTCCAGGAATTTTCTTCGTTCCCTGTTCCCTGGATTGGTTGGGTGCGTTGAAAGGTTTGGGGGAAATCATGTTTGGAAACCATCTGGGATGGCGGTTTCGGCTGGAACCCAATCCATCCTCTCCTCGTCCAGACCACACACCAAACTTTATCGGTCAAGGAGTGAAAAATGAAAACCAGACTTTTCCACACATGCAGCTTGCTGCTCTTTGCCCTCCTCGTCACGGCTTGTGGCGGGCGGGCTGCGGCCTCGGACGGCAGTCCGGTCGAGGACCTGGCCGGGCTGGACGAGGCCTTGCGCGATGCGGGCGCGACGGTTGAGATGGGTGAGCCGGTCGAGCAGGCATTCTTCGCCGTCCCGGGGCAGATCCTCCGGGTCAACGGCGCAGACGTGCAGGTCTACGAGTACGAGACCGCCGAAGCGATGGAGGCAGACGCCGCCCTGGTCGCGCCGGATGGCGGTTCGGTCGGGACGAGCATGGTCACCTGGGTGGCCGCCCCCCACTTCTACAAATCCGGTCGAATCCTCGTGCTGTACGTCGGCGAGGATGGAGCCGTCATCGAGCTGCTCGAAAGGCTCCTCGGCTCCCAGTTTGCCGGACGCTAAAGCCTGCGCCCGCTGATGAAGCCAGACCGCCCTCCGGGGCGGTCTTTTGGTATCGGGCGCGCTCGTTGGCGGGAATCAGGGTAAACTTTGGGCATGACCACCAAAATCGAACTCAAAAGCCTGGAGAAATCCAAATTTCCCCCACACGGCTGGCTCGGCCTGGGCCTGGTCGCCGTGTTCTGGAGCCTCAATTGGACCTTGCCCGGTCTGCGCACCCATTGGGGGTTCTTCCCGTTGTGGCTGGGCTACTGCCTCACCATTGACGGGCTGGTCCTTTGGCGCACAGGCACGTCCCTGCTGCGGCGCAATTGGCGCAAATACCTCGGCCTGTTCTTCGTCTCGGCCCCGGTCTGGTGGCTTTTCGAACTGCTCAACCTGCGCACCCAAAACTGGACTTATCTCGGAGCCGGGAGTTTCACGCCGCTGCAATTCGCTTTTTGGACGACCCTGAGCTTTACGACCGTGGTCCCGGCCGTGTTCGGGGCTGCGGAATTGATCGCCAGCTTTGGATTCCTCAAGCGCCTCAAGCCCGGACCCGTGATCGGCGCCGGCAAACCGACGACGACCGCCTTCTTCGTCCTGGGTTGGGCCATGCTGGCCCTGATGCTGGCCTGGCCGAAGGTATTCTTCCCCTTCATCTGGCTCTCGCTCTACTTCATCCTCGAACCGGTCAACGTCTGGCTGGGGAACCGCTCCCTGGCGGACTGGACCCGGCGCGGGGACTGGCGTCCGGTTGTCGCCCTGTGGCTGGGGGTCCTGTTGACGGCTTTCTTCTGGGAGATGTGGAATTATTTCTCGTACCCGAAATGGGTTTATCACGTCCCCTGGGGTAACTGGCTGCACCTCTTCGAAATGCCGCTGCTCGGTTACGGCGGCTATCTGCCCTTCGCTCTCGAACTCTACGCCATCTATCACCTGGTCTGCGGGCTGCTGGGGGATAAGCCTGCCGGGTACGTCAGGGTCGAGGCTGACTAACGAATTTGCTTGCCTCAGGATTTATTGTGAGGGGGGTATAATTCGAGCAAGAGACAGGAGTTTTACCATGACCCGAACTTTTACTGCTGTAATCCATAAAGAAGATGACTGGTATGTGGCTGACTGTCCTGAAGTTGGGACTGTCAGTCAGGGAAAAACCATCGAGGAGGCTGTAGCCAACTTGAAAGAAGCAACGGAACTCTACCTTGAAGAATTCCCTCTGCCTGAGACTGCCCGCCCACTCATGACTACTTTCGACGTGGCGACTTATGCCTGATTTGCCACATCTATCCGGGCGCGAAATTGTTCGCGCCCTGGAACGGCTTGGTTTTGCTCAGGTTCGCCAACGAGGGAGCCACGTGGTCATGAAAAAATCCACACCAGATGGAAGTGTAGGGTGTGTTGTCCCTATGCACCAGGAAGTTGCCATTGGGACATTGCACAGTATTCTTAAGCAGGCAAAAATATCACCGGATGAATTTTTAATAGTTGTAAAGTAACCGGAGCTGAAAGGCTCCGGTTTTTGTCAGTGGGCTGGCAGCGCATTTCATCCTTTCTCGAACAGGAACGACACCAGCCGCGGCGGTTTGCCCGCATCCTGTTCGTGCCAGAATTCGTCGAATCCGGCCAGCTTCAGCCCATTCCTCGCGGCCGCGTTGGAGAAATCCGAGAGGTGATGGACGAAGGCCTCCACTTTGACGGTTTCGCCCTGGCGATGGAAACGAGCCTTTTTGCCTTCATACTGTTTGAAAGGATGCAGTTCGTTGATGAAGAACTTGCCGCCGGGATGCAGTGTCCGGGCGGCCTCGGAGAAGATATGGCCCGGGTCTTCGATATGTTCCAGCACCAGGTTGCAGGCGATCAGGTCGAACTCGCCCTCGTCGCAGGGCCAGCGGAGGCTGATGTCTGCCATTTCGAAGCGGACATTCCCCGCCCGCACCTTCTGCCGGGCTTTCTCGACCATGCCTGCTGAAAAATCGAGGGCGCGCACGCTGCTCCCGATCTGGGCGTAGAAGGCGGTATTTTTGCCGGTCCCGCAGCCCAGCTCGAGGACGGAATCCGCCCGCGAACCGGCGAGCAGGCCACGGGTCACGGTTTGATCGAGGTCTCGGGTCAGGTTAACGTCGTCATCGTAAGATTCGGCCCATTCGTCGTAGTCATTTTGGATAGTCATCGTCTATTTCCAATTACCAGGTATTGAAGGATGTTAATTTTAACCATTGTCAAATCATTTCCGGGGTGATATAGTATAACAAATGTTCTAGTTATCGGTACCTTGAACGGAGCAAGCCATGTACCCTGACCTTTACCCTCGCATCCAGAAACGCCTGGAGCAAAAGCGTCACACCATTACCGAATTCCTGGAAACGGCTCCCGATGCGGAGAAGGAAATCTGCCTTTGCGGGGACGAGACTGAAGTCCAGACCCACCTGGACGTGATCGAAGCCAGCCTGGAAAAGATCGAAGACCAGACCCTCGGCCTGTGTACCGTCTGCCACGGCTACATCGAATCCGGCCGGCTGGAGATGGATTACACCGCCTCGGTCTGCCTGGACCATTATTCGCCGGAGGAGATGCGCCGCCTGGAGGCCGAGCTTGAGCTGTCGCAGGTCGTCCAGCGCGCCCTGCTGCCGCAGCGCATCCCGGAGATCCGGGGTGTGGACCTGGCCGCTTTCAGCCGCCCGTCGGAGATCATCGGCGGGGATTACTTCGACTTTTTCCAGTTCCGGGACGGGATGCCCGGCCTGGTCATCGCCGACGTGAGCGGGCACGGCGTCTCGGCCGGGATGCTGATGAGCAGCCTGCAAACCGCCCTGCGGACGATCGCTCCCGAAACCGATTCCCCTGCCGAAATCGTCGAACGCATCAACCGTTTCTACATCCACAACATCAATTTCACCACGTTCGTCACCGTTTTCCTGGCCCGTTTCGACCCGGCCAGCCGCAGCCTGGAGTACGTCAATGCCGGCCACAACCCGCCCGCCTGGCTGAGCCGGCATTACAACGAGACCCGCTGGTTGAAGCCGACCATCGCGGCGGTCGGGCTGCTGGAAGACTTCCACCCGCAGGCCCATTCGATGACCCTCTCGGCCGGGGACGTGCTCCTGTTCTACACGGATGGCGTGACCGAGGCCCAGAACCCGTTGAATGAGCAGTTCGGTCAACACCGGCTGAGCGGCCTGATCCAGAACAACAAGGATTTATCCGCCTCGGACCTGATCCAGGTGGTGCGCCAGGGCTTGAACGCTTTCGGCGAAAATAAACGGCTGGAGGATGACGCGACCCTGATCGCCCTGAAATATTCGGGGTAATTCGTCCCTTCATTGGTCGTATCTCGAACATATATTCTGGGTTTTTAATCGTGAAGGATTGGGCGTGCCAATCCACATTTATCCGTAGGAGGCTCGAATGGACTTTAGCGCTATCAATTGGTTGGCCGTTGTCGCTTGCGTCGTGGCCAGTATGGTCAGCGGGTTCGTCTGGTATCACCCGAAGGTTTTCTTCTCTGCCTGGCTCAAGGAGATCGGCAAAACTGAAGGTGAGATGAGCTATCGAACCCCCGAAGCCATGATCTGGGTGCTCACGGTCTTGTCCGCTTTCGTCCAGGCCACCGCGACCGGCTTCATGCTGAGCGTCATGGGCAGCAACACTCTCGGCGCGGGGGCCTTGGCCGGGTTCATGATCTGGCTCGGCTTCGTCGCCCCGACCAACCTGGTCAACAAACTGTTCGCTGGTCACAGCCTGAAGGTCTGGGCCATCGAGGCCGGGAATCACCTCGTCAACCTGCTGCTCTTCGGGGCGATCCTGGCAGCCTGGCAGTAGATCAACGTCGTAATCATGTGAAAAACGAGAGCGTCATCTCCGGGGATGACGCTCTCGTTTTTAAGTGACTGGCAGCATCAAGGTTTCGAGATCACCCATTGCTGGTTGTTACCGTAGAACGGCGACCACTGCTGGATGCGCGTCCCGTTGGCTTTGCCGCTGTTGGGATCGTTCCAGTTGGTGATCACATCCAAGACTTTGCCGCTCGTCTTGAATTGGATTGCAACCTTACCCGGCAGGTTGGGGATGGCGGTGAACCTGACTTTTTGATTCTCGGCCCCGCAGGTGGTGAATGGTATCAACGCGCCGTCGGTGCCATTCGGGGAATAGATGCACTTGTCGCGTGAAAGGCTTTTCAGGTACACATAACCCGGGTCGTTGGGCGCGTAAATGATGACCCACTGCTGGTTTTGGTTGGTGCTGCCGAAGGTCCAAATCTGGATGCCGCTGGTATAGGCATCAATCACTTTCCCGCTTCGCACCGAGGTGATCTTCGCCAGGTCCCTGATCATCCCGCCCACCTGGACATCATTACGAGGGCCGTCCAGGTAGGTGCTTTTCACGATCCATTGGGCGAGATAGGTATTGACGATGCTCTGCTCGGTGTAGAGGGGACCCTTGCTTCCCATTTTCCAGCGCATGAGGGTGTAATGGATGTGTGAGCCGGAGCCGTACCCGCAGCCCTTTCCGGGGTAAGCCGGCGGCGGGACAGTCTTGCCGATCACCTGTCCCTGGGTGACGGTTTTATTTCGGACAGTCGTATTGATATAGACATGAGTCAATCCAACGGCCCAGCCGTAGCCATCCGAGCCGCGAGTCCCGCGGATGAAGGCGATCTGGTGGTCGCCGCAATCCACTGCGACGGCAAGCGTGCCCGCGATGGGCGCAACAACTGTCCCGGAGTAGCCAATATCAATGCTGCTGGATTGGACTCCCCGGTTGGTGATGTATCCCATTTTGAACCCGGATTTGTGCGCCCCCTTTGAATATTTCCCCGTGGCCGACACCGGGATTGGCAGTACGGCCCCCGGATTGGGGAGGGCTGTCGGCGTAACCCCGCCTCCCTCTGCTTTGGCAGCGACGACGTTTGCCAGGAATAAGGCCACTGCCAGGATCAGGGCTGAGACGGTTTGAAAGAACTTCGAAAAGGCTTGCTGGTTCATAGCTTTGATATCCTTTGTCTGAAGATATTGGATTGATGAGATGGATTATTTTGGGGAGATTTCTATTTGCCCATTGCACCTGCCTTTCGAGTGTCAATTATAAATTTTCGTGTGTAAAGTTAGCTTACAACCCCTTATCATTTTCAAGAATTGTTTACTGTTTAGAGTCTCTGATGGAATGTGAAACAGTGTACAATATCGTGGTCAACAACAGGAGCAAACTATGGCAAGAATAGACGAAATGGTTCGAGACTTCCTCGTCCAAAAGAAGATAGCAGTCGTTGGGGTATCCGATAAGCGCGAGACGGGCTGCAACCTGGCCTACAACAAATTCAAGGAGAACGGCTACCAGGTCTTCGCGGTCAACCCGCGTATTAGCGAATTCAACGGCGATCCCTGCTACCCGGACTTGGCCTCCATCCCGGAAAAACCGGAAGCGGTCTTCATCCTCACCAGCCCGAAAGTGACGGATCAAATCGTCCGGCAGTGCGTGGATTTGGGGATCAAGCACGTCTGGATGCACTGCATGATGGGAACCAGGCCCGGTTTGGCGGCGAGCATGACCAGCGTCTCGCGGGATGCGGTGGCTGCCTGCCGTGAAAACGGGATCGCGGTCATCCCCGGCTCGTGCCCGAACCAGTTCCTCAGTCCCGATTTCGGCCACGCCATGATGCGCGGCCTCTGGCGGCTGTTCGGGATTATGAAGATCGAGGAAGCCACATAGCCGTGTATGCACCCCGCGAGATTTCTGAAATTACCTTCCGAGGTATAATAATCACCTGTTTGCTCTACCAGGACAGATGAAAGGAGGCTTTAGCGCAAATTCGCGACCATCGACCCGCCTATCTTTTATTTCCATACCCCCAAAAAGGAGAGAGAGTTATGAAGTCTACCAAATGGTTCCTTGTAACCAGCCTGCTGATCGTGGTAAGCATGATCCTGGGTGCCTGCGGGCCAGCAGCAACGCCGACTGCAGCGCCGCCTGCGGCCACCGAGCCGCCCGCCGGCACCCCGGCGGATACGATCATCATCGGTACCACCGACGCGATCGCCAGCTTTGACCCAGCCGATGCCTACGCCTTCCGCGACTGGGAGATCATCAAGAACATCAACGACGGCCTGCTCAAGTGGCAGCCCGGTACCGGCGATCAACTCATGCCATCCCTCGCCACCGATATGGGGACCATTTCCGAGGATGGCCTGACCTACACCTTCACCCTGAAGGATGGGATCAAATTCGGTGACGGCACCGACCTGACCGCGCAAATCTACGCTGACAGCATCAATCGTCTGCTCACCATTGGACCCGACTGCCCGAACGGTGTTGCCGGCGCACTGGCGACGCCGTACCTGGCCAGCGTAACCGCGCCGGATGCCAAGACCATCGTCTTCACCCTGAAGCAACCCGTGGCCTACTTCCCGCAACTGTTGGCGAGCGCCACCTACACGCCGGCCAACCCCAACAACTTCCCGGCTGACGAATGCCTGCTGTTCCCCGAAGCGCCAATCTACGGCACCGGCCCCTGGTTCGTCTCGCAGTATACGCAGAACGAACAGATCGTCTTCGAGCCGAATCCCTACTACACCGGTGACCTGAAACCGCAGGTCAGCCGGATCATCGTGCGCCAGTTCGCCGATCCGCAGACCGAAGCCCTGGCCCTCCAGAACGGCGAGATCGACATCGCCTGGCGCGTCCTCGGCTACGAACTGTTCGGCCAGTTGAAAGGCACTCCTGGGATCGTGGCTGAGACCATCGATGGCGGCTCGATCCGTTACCTGGTCCTCAACCACACCATGGCCCCGATGGACGACCCGAACGTGGCCAAGGCTATCGCTTCGGCCATCGACCGGGACGAGATCTCCGACACGGTCTACGGCGGCCAGGTTACACCGCTCTACTCGATGGTCCCGCCCGGCTTCCTGGGCGCCCAGGAGACCTTCGACGCGATGTTCGCCTCGCCGAACCTGGACAAGGCCAAGGAATTCCTGGCAGCTTCCGGCTACACCGAGGCCAATCCCCTGCAACTTGAAATGTGGTACCCGCCCGAACACTACGGCGCGGAGACTGCCGCCTGGATGCAGGTGATCCAGAAACAACTCGAAGCCACTGGCGCTATCAAAGTCACCCTGCAAGCGCAGGAATGGAGCACCTACGTCACCGCCCTGACCGGCGGCGAATCCTACGCCATTGGCGTTCTGGGTTGGTTCTTCGACTATCCCGATCCGTCCAACTATCTGGAGCCGTTCGTCTATAACGGCGGTTTGGGCACCAACGTGTCGCTTGCCAAAGAAGGCACCGACTACGGCGAGCCGATCAACGAAAAGGCCCAGCAACTGGTTGACCTGTTGAATCAGGCAGCTGTGGAAACCGACCTGACCAAGCGCGCCGAACTTTACAAGCAGGTCCAGGATGTCTACGCCGAACTGGTTGTGACGCTCCCGCTGTTCTTCAACCCGGAGTACATCGTCTACCGCGATTACATCCACGGCTCGGATCTGTTCTCCACACCTGAGACCCTGAACATCGCCGGCACGATCGAGTTCAACTACTCCACCCTGACCAAGACGCCGTAACATTACGTTGCCGCACAACAAGGGGCGGGTTCCAACCCGCCCCTTACACTATCCTTTGTAAAGAGAAACATGTCGCCCATCGCCCTGATTGCCCTTATGATCGGCGTGCCTGCCGTTTTGTTGCTCGCCTATGTTTTCATTCGCGGCTCGACCGGTCTGCGCCACTATATCCTGACCCGCATCGCCTTGACCCTGCCGATGGTTTTCATCCTGGCCACGCTGGTCTTCTTCGTCATGCGCGTCCTGCCCGGCGACCCGGTCCGTTCGGCTCTGGGACCCAAGGGAAGCCCGGAACTGATCCAGCAGATTCGCGGGCAACTGGGTCTCAACGATCCCTTGATCGTCCAATACGGCCGCTTCCTCGGGGATATGGTTACACTGGATTTCGGGAATTCGCTCATCGGCGGGCACCGCCCGATCGTGGATGAAATGAGCGAACGATTTCCCGCTACCTTGGAATTGGTCATCCCCTCCTCGATCCTTGCCCTGCTGATCGGGGTGTGGGGTGGTACATTTGCGGCTTCGAAACGTAAACGCACCGCCGATTACCTGTGGCGGATTTATTCGGTGGTGATCTATTCCCTGCCCATATTCTGGCTCGGCCTGATCATGCAACTCGTTTTCGGGATCCAATTCGGATGGTTGCCCATTTCCGGGCGGATTGACCCGATCATTGGAACGACCATTAAACACATTACCAATCTCTACGCGGTGGATGCGTTGATCACCGGCAACTGGGCCGCCCTGGGATCGGTCCTGCAACACCTCGTCCTGCCCACCGTGACACTCGGGCTGATCCTGTCTGGCGTGTTCGTCCGTATGACCCGCATCAACGTGATCGAGACCCTGCAAGCCGATTACATCGCCGCCGCCCGCGCTCGCGGCATCCGCGAGCGCATCCTGGTCTACGGGCATGCCCTGAAGAACGCCATGATCCCGGTCATTACACTGATTGGCTTGCAGGTGGCGATCCTGTTGGCCGGGGCCGTCCTGACCGAGACGGTCTTCTCCTGGCCCGGCATGGGCCGCTATCTCGTGGAGCGCATCTCATCCCGTGACTACACCGCCGTGCAAAGCGTGATCACGGTCTTCGCCCTCCTGGTGGCGCTGATCAGCCTGGCTGTTGACGTGATCTACTCCCTCGTTGACCCGCGGGTGAGGTATTGAACCGTGACTGAGACCAAAGAACACTCTCCCGAAACCGTTGCTGAACCGATGACCTGGGAAGCTGAACTCCAGGAGATCGGCCTGGTCCGGCGAATATTTTTGGCGCGGCGCTGGTACGGCGCCGACTGGTGGTTCGTTACGATTTCAGCCTTGATGGTGCTGGGATTTATCACCATTGCCCTGTTCCCGGGCTTGTTCGCCCCCCACGACCCGGATGCCCTGGTCGGCCCCCGCTTCCTGGCTCCCGGCGCTCACCCCGACCTCCCGGTGCTGGTAATGACCGTGGATTCGCCGGTCAACGAACTGATAGACCTGGCGGTGCCCGAGGGCCAGCCGCGCCCGGCTGTGGCCGTGGTCCAGGGCGTGCCGACGGGCAGCGCGTTGAACGAGCAGGCCCAGATCATTGACGACCAGATCAAGAACGAGCCGGGCGGGCTGCGCCTCCGGCCGCGCATTGACCGTTACCCCAGCCTGGAAGAAGCTCTCCAGGCGGTCGTGGACGGGAATGCGTTGGCCGCAGTGGTGCAAACGACCGAATTCGACGAGATCGCATCCCAGTTCCCGACCCTGCGCACCGGCGAAAGCATCACCGGTGAGACCGCCACCGCCGGGGGTTTCATCCTCGGCACCAACGACATCGGCCAGGACGTGCTCAGCCGCCTCCTGTGGGGGACTCGCGTCGCCCTGATCATCGGCTTCAGCGCCTCCATCGTGGCCCTCGTCTTGGGCGTCCCGCTGGGGCTGTTCGCGGGCTTCGTCGGCGGCTCGTTCGACCGCCTCTTGAGCCTGGTCATGGACAGCCTGTACGCCTTCCCCGGCCTGATCCTGGCGATTGCCATCACCGCCGTCCTGGGGCCGAGCATGCTCAACATCATCGTCGCCATCGCCGTGCTGTACATCCCCACCTATTATCGCATCGTGCGCGGGCAGACCCTGTCGGTCAAAGAAGAAGTTTACGTCGAAGCCGCCAAGAGCATCGGGGCGCGCAGCCTGGAAATATTGCAAAAGTACATCTTCCCGAACGTGATCCCCTCGGTGGCGATCATCTTCTCGGTCAACGTGGCCGATGCGATCCTGACCGGGGCCGGGCTTTCGTTCCTCGGGCTGGGCCTGCCGCCGACGATCGCCGACTGGGGCATAGACCTGGCCCGCGGCCAGCGTTTCATCCAGACCGCCTGGTGGATGATCACCTTCCCCGGCCTGGCGATCATGCTGGTCGTGCTGGCTTTCTCCATGATGGGAGAGGGCCTGACCGAAATCTTCAATCCAAAACTGAGGGAACGCTGATGCCTGCCGATATCCTCTATTCTGTTCGTAACCTGACCGTCGAATACAAGACCCGGGCCGGGGCCGTGCGGGCCGTGGACAACGTCTCGCTCGACATCCGCCGCGGCGAGATCCTGGGGCTGGTGGGGGAGTCCGGCTGCGGGAAGTCCACCCTCGGCAAGGCCCTGATGCGCCTGCACACCGGCCCGGCCAGCATCACCGGCGGCGAATTGTGGTTCGACGGCCGCGACCTGATGAAATTATCCGAACGGGAAATGCCGGACGTGCGCGGGGCCGAGATCGGCATGGTCTTCCAGGACCCGATGACCTCGCTCAACCCGGTCCAGCGCATCCTCGACCACCTGACCGAAACCATCCAGACCCACGAACCGGAAATCTCCGAAGCGGCCGCCCGCGCCCGGTCGGAGGAACTGGTGGAACGGCTGGGGATCAGGAGGGAGCGTCTAAACGAGTACCCGCACCAGATGTCCGGGGGGATGCGGCAGCGGGTGATGATCTCGCTGGCGCTGGCGCTGCGGGCCAAGCTGGTCATCGCCGACGAGCCGACCACGTCCCTGGACGTGATCGTGGAAGCCAAGTTCCTCGACCTGCTGAAGGAGCTGCAAAAGGAATTCGGACTGACCATCCTGCTCATCACCCACAACATCGGCGTGGTCGCAGAAGTGGCCGACCGGGTGGCGGTCATGTACGCCGCCAAAATGGCCGAAGTGGGCGACGTGAAGGAGGTTTTCGCCGACCCCAAGCATCCCTATACCCAGGGGCTGCTGAAGTCCGTCCCCAACATCCGGCTGGACGAGGGCGAACTCTACAAGATGGAGGGCGCGCCGCCCAACCTGCTCCACCCGCCGGCCGGCTGCCGCTTCCACCCGCGCTGCCCGTTCGTGATGGAGGTCTGCCGGACCCAGGAACCGGCTTTCGACCCGGTGGTGGGCGACCATTTCGCCTCCTGCCTGTTGTACCAGGAAGCCGGCATGAAACAGGAGAGCCTGCATGGCTGAGCCGAATCCCATCACGAGCACACCCGTTGCCCCCGCCAACGACTCAGACGACCTGGTGCGGGTCGAAAACCTGCGCAAACACTTCCCCGTCCAGAGCGGATTCCTGGCCAGCCTGCTCAACCGGGGACACATCCCGGCCGTCAAAGCCGTAGACGGGGTCTCCTTCACCATCCGCAAGGGGGAGGTCTTCGGGCTGGCGGGCGAGAGCGGATCCGGCAAATCCACCGTGGGACGCCTGATCTTGGGCCTGCTGGAGCCGACCGAAGGGCAGGTGGTCTTCGACGGCACCGACCTGGGCAGCCTCTCCCCGGAGACGATGCGCAAGCTGCGCTCCCGGATGCAGGTCATCTTCCAGGACCCGCTGGCCTCGCTCAACCCGCGCATGACCATCGGGGAAGCGATCACCCATCCGGTGCGCATCCACATCACGCGCCAGCCGGAGGAAGGCCGGCGCGTGGTCATCGAGATCCTCAACAAGGTCGGGCTGGCCCCTGCGGAACAGTTCTACGACAAATACCCCCACCAGATCAGCGGCGGACAGCGCCAGCGGGTGGTCATCGCCCGCGCCCTGGTCACCGCGCCGGACCTGGTGGTGGCCGACGAACCCATCGCCATGGCCGACGTCAGCGTGCGGGCGCTCCTGCTCGACCTGATGATGCGCCTGAAAGAGGAACTCAACCTCACCTACCTCTTCATCACCCATGACCTGGCGACCGCCAAGTACGTCTGCGACCGGATCGCCATCATGTACCTGGGTAAAATGTGCGAGGTCGGCCCCCTGACCGACGTGTACGAACACTCCGGGCATCCTTACACCCGCGCCCTGCTGGAGGCCGTCCCGGTCCCGGACCCGCGCCACCGGCGCAAGGAGCCGATGCCGGCCGGCGAGATCCCCAGCGCCATCAACCCGCCGCCGGGCTGCCACTTCCACCCGCGCTGCCCCATCGCCAGGCCGAATTGCTCGGTCGAAGAACCCGCCCTGCGCGAGCTGCGGCCGGGGCATTTCGTGGCCTGCCACTATGCGGAAGACATTTTGAAATAGCCCGGTTTCACAAACACCGAAGCGTAGATGGGGTCGAGCACAGCCATCTACGCTTTTGATTCTTGTTTATGGAAGGTATGCGCCAAAACACCGACAGCCGCACGGTCGAACGTGAACTGAACGCCAGGTTGCTGCCCGTCCTGGCGGGCCTTTTCGGCATCCTGTACCTCCTGACCGGGTTTCGCGGCTGGCTGGCGTTCTTTGTCGGCGCGCTGGGACTCTGGTTGCTGGCCGCCGTGTGGATCGCAGCCCTCGCCCGCGGCCTGGGCATCGAACGCAAGCTCCACCTGGCCTGGGCCACGGTCGGGGAGGCCGTGCCCGAGGAACTGACCCTGGTCAACAAAAGCCGCCTGCCCGCCCTGTGGGTCGAGATCGTGGACGAGACCGGAACGCCGGAAGCCTCGCTCCGCATGGTCTCGGACGTGGAGCCGGAGGCCAGCCGCAGGCGTCACCCGCTCCATCTTTTCACCCGGCGCGGCTATTACACCCTCGGGCCGACGCGCCTGCGTACCGGCGACCCGTTCGGCATCTACACCCTGACCCTGCGCGACCGGCATTCCAGCCACGTCCTCGTCTTGCCGCCGCAACTGTCCCTGTCCGGGCTGGACCTCGACCCCGGCGGCTGGGCCGGCGACCGGCAACGGCGGCGCGGCCTGCTCGAACGCGAAGTCGGTGATGCGGGTGTCCGCGATTACCTGCCGGGAGACAGCCTGAAGCGCATCCACTGGCGCGCCTCGGCCCACCGCGACGCCTTGAGCGTCAGGCTGCTCGAATCCGCCGCCTCTGACGACTGGCGCATCTTCGTGGACCTCGACCAAGCTGTCCAGGTGGGGATGGGGCAGGATTCGACCCTGGAACTGTCCATCGTGCTGGCGGCTTCCCTGGTCCTGCGCGCCCGCCGGGAGCGCCGACGGGTGGGGCTGGCCCTGGCCGGGCCGGATGTGACCTGGCTGGAGCCGGGCGCCGATCCGGCCCATCACTGGCGCATGTTGCAAGCCCTGGCCATGGCCGAAGCGGGCCGTCACTCATTGGCGGACCTGCTGGCGCTGGCCGGGCCGGGGCGCACGACGACCACCATCGTCATCACCCCGGCGGCTGACCCGGCCTGGATCGCGGCCTTCCGTTCCAGCCGCCGCGGGCAGGGGCTGGCCGCCTTGCTGGTGGACCCGTCCGGGTTTGGCGGCGCGGCGGACCAGGGGCGGCTCGTCGAGGCGCTGGCGCGGCACGGCATCCCTTTCACGCGTATGCCCCGCTCCCTGCTGGAGCAGGCTTACGCATCTCCTGACCGGGACCGCCGCGAGCCTCCGGCGGGGACCGGCAGGCGTTACCTGCGGCGGGAGAGCGAACTGTGGCAGCCAATGGATTGAATTCCAGCCGGCCAACCGTACTTTCCCTGCGGACCGGGCGGATCGAGAGGTTGGCGGAATTTGGGCTGCTTATAATCCTGTTGAGCGCGGCAATCGCCGGGATAACCCTGGTGCTGGCGAGCCAGGACTGGGGCACGCTCTGGCGCAGCCTGTTCCTGGGACTGCTGGCCGGCTGGCTGCTGGCGGCTTTCCGAAAATCGGGCTGGGCGACTGCGCTGACCGTGCTCCTGGCCGGCGCGCTCTACATTTTGCTCTTCCCCGGCGGACTGGCCGGCAAGGTGGCGGACACCGTGATCGGACTCGTCCGCTCGCTGCCCGGACTTTGGAACTACGCCCGGGGCGGGGAGTTCGACCCGGCCCCGCTTCTGGCGTTGCTGCGGGAACTGCTGGACGCGGCCCGGATCGTCCTCTCCCGCGTGCAGGGCTGGGCCGCAGCCCTGGCCTCCCGGCAGCCGGACTTCGACCCGGTGGCCGCCTCGCTGGCCTGGAATGCGCTGGCCTGGCTGGCTGCGGCCTGGGCGGGATGGGTGGTGGAGGCCCGCCGAAACGTCTTGTTGGCTGCCGTCCCGGCGGTCCTGGCCAGCGTGGCGACCCTGTCTTACGGGAACCGCACGCCCTTTGCGATCTACCTGATGCTCGGCTGCCTTCTGTTGCTCCTGGCCCTCGTCCAGCAGGACCGGCGGCGGCAATTTTGGGACGAGACGGGTGTGGCCTATCCGTCCGGCAAAGGACGCCAGGTCGCGTCCGCCGCCCTAAGGATCACGCTTGCGCTGGTGCTGGTTGCAGCATCGGTCTCCTCGGTCTCGCTTCGCCGCATCCGGGAGTGGGTCGCCGAGCGCGGACAGCCGGAGACCCGCCTGGACGATTCCCTCCCGGAATCTTTGGGACTTGAGCCGGGCGAAAATGGGACTGGGGCCGGGGAAGGCGCGGCTTCGAACGCTTTCACGTCGGCCCGCAGCCCCGGCCTGCCGCAGGACCACTTGCTGGGGGCCGGGCCGGAGCTTTCGCAGCGGGTGGTGATGACCGTGGAGGTCCTGAACCTGGACTTCCTCTCGCTGGGCGGGGCGTCTTTGCCGCTCTACTGGCGCGCCTTTACTTACGACATTTATACCGGGGACGGCTGGCGTTCGAGCGCGACCGAAGAAACAGCTTACGAAGCCGGTCAGCCCTTGCGGAGCGGGCCTGGGACGGGACAGGTGTTGGTCCAACAGGCCGTGTACCCGGTGGAAGACCTGGGAGGCGTGGTCTACGCTGCCGGGGAACTTTTGGCGGTGGACGCTTCGGGCGAAGCCGCCCTCCGCTCGAACGGGGACCTGTTCGGGGTCCGGTTCGAGCGGCGCGCGGCCTACCGGGCCGACTCCATCCTCCCGTCCGCCGACGTTCCTGCCCTGCGCGCCGCCGGCCAGGCGTATCCCGATTGGATCCGCCAGCGTTACCTGGCCCTCCCGCCGAACCTGCCGGACCGGGTGCGGGCGCTGGCCGTCGAGCTGACCGCCGCCGGGCGGACGCCCTACGACCGGGCGCTTGCCATCGAGGGCTACCTGCGGACTTATCCCTACTCGCTGGACGTGCCGCGCCCTCCCGCCGATCGGGACGTGGTGGACTACTTCCTGTTCGACCTGAAAACGGGCTATTGCGATTACTACGCCTCGGCCATGGTGGTGCTGGCGCGGGCGGCCGGCCTCCCGGCCCGGCTTGCCGTGGGATATGCCAGCGGGGCGTATAATTTGAACTCGGGCCGCTTCGTCGTGACTGAGGCGGACGCCCACTCGTGGGTCGAGGTCTACTTCCCGGAGACCGGCTGGGTGACGTTCGAGCCGACCGCCGGACGCCCGCCGCTGGGCCGGGAGGATGTCCAGGCCCCTGCCCCGCCTCCTGAGCCTGGGCCTTCGCTCCCTCCTTCAGCCGGGATGTTGCCGCAGGTGGGGCGGGCCTTGCTGGCCGGGCTGGTGTTGATCGGGCTGCTGGGCCTGGCCTGGGCCGGTCTCGGCGAATTGCGTCTGGCCCGCCTGCCGGGGGAGGCGGCCGCCATCGAAATCTACCGGCGGCTGCGGCGCTTCGGGCGGTCTGTGGGCGTGTCCCCGGCCCCGGGCGCTACGCCCTACGAGTTCGTCTCGGCCCTGCGTGAGCGCCTGGGTGAGTTGTCGCTCCGGGGCGGCGGGCCGGTCTCCATGCCGCGCCTGCTCCGCAGCCTGGGGGCGCTGGGAGACGGGATCGTGCTGGCGCTCTACCGCCCGTCCACGCCCGGGCCGGCGCGGAGTTCCGGTCTCGTGCGCCGCTGGCGGCGCCTGCGCCGGGACCTGTGGCGGCTGTGGCTGCTTGTTCAATGGCGCACAGTAAAAACTTTCTTCGCGGGCTTCGCTTCTTCGCGGTGAGATTAACCTTTGCAGTGGCCTCATCTGTGATTTCGGATCCAACAGGAGTAACCGACCAAAATGGCATCCATGGAAAACAACCGTGAGAATACACCCGGCGGGATCGAAGTCAGGGATTTCGCCGAGACCGTCATCCGCAACGTCGAGCAAGTCATCGTCGGGAAACGTTCGGCCATCGAACTGGTGCTGGTCGCCCTGCTGTGCGAAGGCCACGTCCTGATCGAGGATGCGCCGGGGACCGGCAAGACCATGCTGGCCCGCTCGGTAGCAGTCAGCACCGGGCTGGAATTCAAGCGCCTGCAATGCACACCCGACCTGCTCCCCGGCGACGTGACCGGCGTGTCGGTCTTCAACCAGAAGACTCGCGAGTTCGAGTTCAAGCCGGGGCCGGTCTTTGCCAACGTCCTGCTGGCCGACGAGATCAACCGCGCCACGCCCCGCACCCAGAGCGCCCTGCTCGAAGCCCTGGGCGAGGGGCAGGTCACGCTGGACGGCGTGACGTATCCCCTGCCGAGGCCGTTCCTGGTCCTGGCGACCCAGAACCCGATCGAGTTCGAGGGGGTCTTTCCCCTGCCCGAAGCCCAGCTGGACCGCTTCTTCATCCGCCTCAACCTGGGCTACCCGGCCCTGGCCGACGAGGACGCCATGCTCCAGATGCAGCAGCAGGCCCATCCCATCGAGACCCTTACCCGGGTCGTGGACGGGAACCGCCTGCCCGGCCTCCAGCGGCAGGTGCGCCAGGTCCAGGTGGCCGGGAGCGTCCGCCGCTACATCCTCGATCTCGTCCGGGCCACGCGGGAGCATCCTGCCCTGGGACTGGGGGCCAGCCCGCGCGCCAGCCTGGCCCTCTTCCGGGCTGCCCAGGCCCACGCCGCCCTGCGCGGGCGGGATTTCGCCCTCCCCGACGACGTCAAGGCCTCGGCGGTGGTCGTCCTGGCGCACCGCATGATGGTAAAACCCGAAAGCCTGCTCGGCGGCGAGACCGCCGTCGGCGTGCTGCGCGACCTGCTCGAACAGACCGAAGTGCCCCTGGCCGAAAACGGGAAAGCCGCACGGTGCCGCTGATGCCTCACTTGCCAGCCGCCCCGTTTGCATCTATACTCTGGCCTGCACCTCACCGAAAGGATTCTCTATCGGACAAAACCAAAAGCCTTAACGCGAATGACGCGGATAGAGCAAATTTCGCGAATTTATTCTCAAAAACATCCGCGTTATTCGCCAAATCCGCGAAATTCGCGTTGAAAAAGGTTTTCTCAAAAATATGTCCGGTAGAGAATCGAAAGGATAGAAACTTCATGCCCGTCAACATCGAGATCAAAGCCCGGGTTGCTGATATCGAAGCCCTCAAGCAGCGGGCCGAGTCAGTCAGCGACACCCCGGTGGAAACCATCCCGCAAGAGGACATCTTCTTCCGCACCGAAAAAGGCCGCCTGAAACTGCGGATCATCTCCCCGGAAGAAGGCTGGCTGATCTACTACGAACGGCCCGACCAGGACGGCCCCAAACGCTCCGACTACCATTTCTCCCGGACCCTTGAGCCGGATGCCCTTAAAAAAGTTTTGACCGATGCCCTGGGCCTGCGCGGCGTGGTCCGCAAGACGCGCCGTCTCTACCTGGCCGGGCAGACCCGCATCCACGTGGACGAGGTGGAGGGGCTGGGCCATTTCATGGAACTGGAAGTCGTCCTGCGCGACGGACAGACTGACGCCGAGGGCCGGGCCATCGCCGAAGACCTGATGCGCCGCCTCGGCGTCCGGGAAGAGAACCTGCTCGAAGGCGCGTACATGGACTTGTTGGAAAGTCAATAGCAGCTTAAGTTTTTCTACAGGAGATTTATGCCCACCATCAAATCCATCAACCACGTAGCCGTCGTCGTGGACGACATGGAGCGCGCCCTGTCCTTCTGGCGCGACGCCCTCGGCCTGGACCTGCACGAATTACGGGATGTGCCTGCCGAGAAATCGCAGATCGCCTTCCTGCCCCTGGAAAATTCCGAACTGGAACTGGTCGTCCCCACCACCGGCGATTCCGGGATCGCCAAATACCTGTCGAAACGCGGCCCCGGGATGCACCACATCTGCCTCGAAGTGGACGACATCGAAGCCATGCTGGCCCGCTTGAAATCCAGGGGTGTGCGCCTGATCAACGAGGAACCGCGTACCGGGGCCGACGGCAAGCGTTATGCCTTCATCCACCCCGAAAGCGCCTCCGGCGTGCTGGTCGAACTTTACCAACTTTAAAATAGGAACCGAGGCCGCCAACCATGGATGCAGCAATGTTCGAGGACCTCCGGGAAGTTTTGCGGGATGCCTGCCGCCTGACCAAAGACCGCCCGGTTGTGGCCGGCGTCTCAGGCGGAGCCGACAGCCTGGCCTTGCTCGACGTGCTGGTCTCGGCCGGCTATAAGGTCATTGTGGCCCATCTCAACCACAAACTGCGCGAGGAAGCCCAGAACGACGCCAACGCCGTCGAGCGCCTGGCGGCCCGCATGAACCTGCTTTCGAGCATCGAGTCGGTTGACGTCAATGCTTACGCCCGCGAGCACACCCTGTCCATCGAGGAAGCCGCCCGCGAGGTCCGTTACCGCTTCCTCTTCGCCCAGGCGCGCAAATACAACGCCCAGGCGGTCGCCGTCGGCCACACCGCCGACGACCAGGTCGAAACCGTCCTGATGCACTTCATCCAGGGCGCGGGGCTGGGCGGGCTGAAGGGCATGTCCTACCGCACCCTTCTGCCGGCCTACGACGAAAAGGTCCCGCTCGTGCGCCCGCTGCTCAAGCTGTGGCACGAAGACACGGTCGTCTATTGCGCCATGAAGCGCCTGCACCCCCAGGAAGACGTGACCAACAGCGACCTGAGCTACATGCGCAACCGCCTGCGCCACCTGCTCATCCCCGTCCTGGAGAGCTACAACCCCCGCTTCCGTGAGGCCATCTGGCGCACCTCCCAGGTCTTGGCGGCGGACCACGAAGTCCTGGCAGAGATCGTGGACGACGCCTGGAGTAACGTCCTTTTCGAATCCGGCGATGGCTATCTGGCCCTCGACGCCGGCAAGTTCGCCGCCTTCCCGGTCGGCGTGCGGCGCAGCCTGGCGCGGCGCGCCTGCCAGTCGCTTTGCGCCACCTGGCGCGACATGGACTTCGAGACCATCACCCGCGTGACTGCATTCATCTCCAATCCCGACCAGGCATCGAGCATGGACCTGCCTCATGGTTTGCGGTTGTTCATGGAAGAGGGGATCGCTTACCTGGCGGCGAAGGACGCCAACTCCCCCGGAAACTGGCCCCAGGCCCCGGGCGAAGTCCTGCCCGTCCCCGTCCCGGGACAGGTGGGCCTGCCCGGCGCGTGGACGCTGGTCTCCGAGCTGTGGGAGATTCCCGCCCTGGCCCGTGAGCGCATCCAGAAAAACGAGGATCCCTTCCAGGTCTGGCTGGACGCCGACAGGCTGGCCGGCCAATTGAGCCTGCGCTCGCGGCGTCCCGGCGACCGCTTCGAACCCTACGGCATGGAGGGCCACACCATGAAGCTGTCGGATTTCTTCATCAACGTCAAACTCCCCCAACGGGTGCGGGAATCCTGGCCGCTGTTGTGCCAGGGAGACGAGATCGTCTGGGTGCCGGGATACCGGCCGGCGCACTCCTTCCGGGTGGTGGATTCGACCCACCGCATCCTGCATTTCCGCCTGTCGAAGGGCGAGGGGTGATCTCCTCGGATAAGAAAACGGCGAGCCTGGCTCGCCGTTTTTTTTTATCCTTCTTCGCCGGTCTCCGCACCGTTCCCGGTAAGCTGGCGCAATTTCAAGTGGATCTCGCGGAACTGGATCTTCGAGACGCCCAGCTTCTGGCGCACCCGGTCCGGGTCCATGCCGCCCTGGAAGTCCTGCACGGCGCAGGTCCAGCGGCACATGTCGAAGGACAGGTGTTTGTCCACCAGCCCGGCTTCCTTGCCGATGTTTTCGAGCAGGTATTCCAGCCGCCGCGGCGACCAGGGGAAGAGTTGGTCCACAGGCTCATATTGAGCCAGGTATTCCTGGTAAGCCGGGATCCAGTCTTCGGGCAGGGCGATCTTGCGCTCCTTGTAACGGTTCGACGGGCTGGCATAGCGGATGAAGACCATCGGCCCGTCCGGGGATTCCAGGTCAATGTGGTTGAGGTGGATCCCCAGGCATTCGCTTTTCTTGATCCCGGTCGCCAGCACCAGGTAGATCAGGGCGTAATAGCGCGCATCCGGCTTTTCCTGGCGGCGGTGGGCGTCCGCGGCCTGCAGGACGGCGGCGGTCTCCTCTTCGGTCAGCACCGTCGGAAGGGGGCTGATGACCGAACGCTGCGGAACCCGCTCCGCTGGGTCAACGATCAACACGCCGTACTGGTGCAGCCAGCGGAAGAAGGACTTGGTGGAGGTGATCCGCCGCGCCAGGGTCTTCGGGCTGCACGGGACGCCGCGTTCGTGCTGCATCCAGTCCAGGTAGCGGATCAGGTCATTGGTCGTGATCGCGCCGAGCGGCCGGTCGGGCGGGAAGTAGCTCGCCAGCAGCCCCAGATCCGACATGAAGGCTTTGATCGTGTAGGGCGATCGTCCCTGGTCGTTCAGGAACATCTGCCAGGCATTGATCGCAGGCAGCAAGGGGGTCTGGGCGCTGATGTGGGCAACAGGGGATGTGTCGCTCATAAGTTTCTCCTTGAATAGCGTGTAGACACGCTGTCTGCGTATAGTTTAAGGCATAATGGGCTGAATTGTCAATTAGGATATTCGGGCTATTACAGAATTGCAATTTTCCGGCCAATGACGTCATCGGATGCCAGTGGTTGGCGTTGGCCCCCTTACGGCGTCATCCCATCCGGGTTGAAACACGGCTTGTAATCGTTCCCCAAGAGCAGCACGTAACTGACCTGGCTCTCGGCGTTGGGGGAGGCGACCAGGGCCGAGTCCTTCAAGCCGAGCACGGCCAGGAGCAATTGTGCCTGTTCGTTGTCCTGTTCGACCGTGAAATCGTAGAGCAGGGTCTGGTCGTAGCCCTGGGAGTCGGCCGGGGCCAGGCTGGTCGCGAACCCGGCGTAGGCCAGGCGGGAAGCAGCCAGGGCGTCCCAGTCCGCGTAGGAGGAGCCGTTGCGGATCTCGACCTTGACGCTCTCGCGGAGCTCGACTTGCGGCGAATCGGTCAGGAAGCGCTGCACCAGGCCGTAGAGCTGGTTCCCGTTGGGGACCAGGATGTAGGCCCCGCCGTCGCTGTAGGTCGAATAGACGGTCGGCGGTTTCAGGTAATACGAGCGCACGTCGGCGCCGGTGAACTGCGGGGCCAGCCAGGCCAGTTGGATCATGTCTTTCAGGCTCAGGTCGGTGGCTACCGTGGAGGTGATGTCGTCGTACAGGGCCGGGACCTTGGCCAGGGTGTCGCCGCGCAGGATCTGGTCGAAGAGGGCGCGCAGCACCTCCTGTTGGCGGCGGCCGCGGTCGAAGTCGCTGGAACGCATCCGCGAGCGGGCGTACCAGAGCGCCAGGTCGCCGTCCATGTGGACCAGGCCCGGCCCGGCGGTGTACAGGTGCCAGTTGGCTTCGTTGTTCGGGTTGAGCGCCGGGTCTATCAGCCGCCAGTCGGTATAGGCGCAGGCCACCGGCACGTCCACGCCGCCCAAGGTGTCCACCACGCGGCGGAAACCGTCGAAATCCACCATGGCCACGTGGTCAATGCGGATGCCCAGGTTGTACAGGATGGTGTCTTTGAGCAGGCCGGGGCCTTTGCCGGGATAGTTGTACAGCTCGCCGTGCTGGTAGGCGGTGTTGACCTTGTTCATGCCCCATTCGGGGATGTAGACCCAGAAATCGCGCGGGATGGAGAGCAGCGAAATCTGCCCGGACTTGGGCCTGAGCGCGGCCACGACGATCGTATCCGTCCTGAAGGAGGATCCCGGGCGCAGGTCCGAGCCGAGCAGCAGGAATGTGACCGTGTCGGTATCGGTCATCAGCGGGAAGGCGGTCGGCGCGCCGGCCGGGGCGTAGATGTCCGGCGGGGTCCAGTTTTCGGGCAGCAGCGACAGGGTCCCGTCGGGGGTGGGCAGGTTGAGGGTGGCCGTCGGCGACGGGCCGATCGTGACCGCCGGGAAGGGCGTCAGGGTGGGGGAGGGGAAGGAGCCGTCGGCAGAGGGTCCCTCGAAAACGGTAACAGGCCCCAGCGTCGGGGACGCTTGCGAAACCTGCCCGGGGCGGAAGGGCGTCGGCGTAGCCGTCGGGTTGGGGACGCGCGTCACCACGATGAACTGCGGCTGCGGGGCAGACTCAGCCATCCCGGACGGCAGGTTGCAGGCAGTCAGCAAGGCCAGGAATGTGAGCAGGCAGCACAGGCGGGCTTTCATGGTCAATTGTCAGGGGGTTGCGGTGGGGGTGTCCGTCCTGGGGAAGGGCGTGGGCGACTCGGTCGGGGTGGCCGTGTCGGTTGGGGTGGGGGTCTCGGTATCCGGCGCGGGGGTGTTGGAAGGCGAGGGGGTCCCGGTCGGAGTCGGACTCGGCGTGGCGCTGGCGGGGCCGGTCGGCGAGGCCGTGAACGTGCGGGTCGCCACGTTGGGCACCCACAGGCGCTGGCCGGGGACGATCAGGGTGGAATTCAGGCAGTTGCCCCGCTGTAACTGGCTGGCGCTGATGCCGTACAGGCCGCTGATGCGGAACAGGGTGTCGCCGGGCTGGACGATGTAATTACGCACCCAGCCGAGGGGCGGCGCGCAGGCGGTGATGGTGGGGGCCAGCGTCGGCGGGAAGGGGGTGATCGAGGCGGTCGGGCTGGGAACGGCGGCGGTGAAGGTCGGGCTGGGGAGGCTGGTTGCCAGGGTCGGGATGGGGCTGGCGGGCAGGAGGGTCGCCAGCGAAGGGAAGGTTGTCGTCGGGAGCGGGGAGGTGGGCGAGGCTGCGGGGCTTGGGCTGTCTTCAGAGAGGGCGAGCGACAGGCTGCCCAAGATCAGGCTGACCGAGACCAGGGCGATCAGGACCCCCGGTACGATTTCCCGCAGGTTGCGCACGGTCTATTCCCCCTCGACTGCCCTGGGGACTTTGGTATCGGCCAGGGGGAGCAGGACGCTGAAGGTCGAACCCTGCCCGGGGGTGGTATCCACCCAGATGCGCCCGGACTGGGCCTCGGTCAGCGTGCGGGCGATGGACAGGCCGACGCCGGTATCGCCGATGCCCTGGATGAGGACGTTGTCGGCCCGGTAAAGGCGGGAGAAGACCCGCGACAGGTCCTCGGTCGGGATGCCGCCGCCGGTATCCGTCACCTGGATCAGGACGAAATCCTGCCGGTCTTCCTTTTGGGTGCGGACCCGCAGGGTGATCGTGCCTTCGACCGGGGTGGCCGCCCCGGCGTTCTGGAGCAGGTGGATCAGGATCTGCTGCACGGCTTCCCGGTCGGCGTAGATGGCGTCCATTGATTTGGGCAGGTCGAGCTGCATCGAGATGTTCTTCTCGCGCATCTGGCTGCCGGTGTAGGCCATGGCGTTGTCAATGATCAGGTTCAGGTCAATCGGCTCGGGTTTGAGCGACATCAGCCCGGATTCGATGGTGGTGATCTGGATCAGGTCGTCAATCAGGCTGCCGATCCGCTCGGTGGAGGCCTTGATGCGCTCGACGAATTTGCGCTGCAACGCCCCCAGGATGCCGACCGATTCGCCCAGCAGCAGGTCGGTATAGCCGACGATGGAGGACATCGGCTGGCGCAGTTCCTGTGAAATGGAGGCGATGATCTCGGCCTGTTCGACGGAGAGGGACGACACATGCTGGCTTTCGAGTTCGACCATGCGCATGTTGGCCTGCGCCAGCAAATTTTGCAGGTGGGCGACCTGCTCGAGGGTCAGGCGCAGTTCGTGTTCGAGCTGCTGGTCGGAGGCGGCCGCTTTCCGGGCCTTGAGCGTTTCGACCTCGCTTTGGAGTTTTTCGATGGTGCGCTGCGACTCCTGCTGGACGGCCAGGAGGGCTTCGACGTTGGCGTTGTCCACCTGTTCGGTCTGAGCCTGACGGATGGCGTTTTCCAGTTTTTTGGCCAGTTCTTCGTTCTGGCGCTCCAAATCCTGCAACTGGATGCGGGCGTGGTCATAGGAGCGCTGGACGTCGTATTGCTGTTTCTCGACCGCGCCGACCCGCTGCCCGCGCAGGATGACGGGGACGAAGGAGGTCGAGATATTTTGCAGGAAGGTCTGGTCTTCGGCGTTCCAGACCCGGTTGGAGTAAGGCGAGAGCAGCAACAGGCTGCCGAGCGGCTCTCCTTGCGGGTCGAGGATGGGGACGTTGAGCAGGTGGCCGGGGTTGTTCAGGCCGAGCAGCTCGCTCAAGCCTTTCAGGTCGGGTGAGGTGCTGCTGGCTGGCAGCCGCAACGGACGGGCGCGCTGCACCGCGCTGGCGAGCAGAGGCATGGTATCCCGGCTGAGGGTCGTGCCGGGCAGGTTCTCCTCCCGGATCAGGTCGAAGCCGCTGGCGATGTGGAGCTTGTTGTCGTCGGCAAGGTAGATCAGGAAGCACAGGTCCGCCAGCATGGCCTGGGCCACCGAGCGGGTGATGCCGTGGGCGATGTTCTCTTCGTCCAGTTCGGCGGCCAGGGCGAGCATGGCGTGCATGGTCTTCGGGTCGCTGCTGTAGCGGCGGCGCTCGACGACCTGTTCCTCGCTGGTTTTGACGGTAGTCGGCCGGCTCGGCGTGGACGGGAAACGCTGGACCAGCGTCAGCAGGATCGGGTAGGCGGCCATGTACGCCAGGCGGATGGCCCCCGAATAATCCCCCGCCTGGCCGACCAGCAGGTAGACCGCATGTCCCAGGGCAGCCAGGATCAGCAGGGCCACCGCGTTACCCCATCCGTTCGGCTTGCGCAGGAAAAGCACTGCCGCGCCGAGCAGGATCAGGGCAAGCGAAAAGACCTGCCAGAACAGGTCTTGCGTAGAGCCGTTGAAATCGGTCACGCTTGCCGGCCGCTGTCCCCAGCTGATCAGGCTGAAGACGAAAGCCACCCCGGCCAGCAGGTTGAGCAGCGCCGTCCCGGCGTCGGCCAATCGGCTGGGTTCGGGGAAGGCCCACAGCCAGATGAACCACGACAGGCTCATCACGATGAACGCCCGGTCGAGGATTGGGAGCACGTTTTGGGGTTCCAGGAAACCCTGCCAGCCCAAGGCGCTGACGATGAACAATGTCACCTGGGCCAGCAGGAGCAGGCTCAGGCCCAGCACCGCCCGCCGCGCCTGGGGAAATTCGCTCGTCCGCCAGTGGTGGATGGCGCTTTGCAGTGAGCCTGCGATGGAGAAGGCCAGGACAATGTGATAGATCAGGTTGCCCGGCGAGGTTGTAAGAAGCGTAAATATGGGGTCGAAGAGTGGGTTCATGGGATTCGCACCAAAATTATAGCACGGATGCGCTACCCGCAATCGTGATTAAATCGTGCGATTTCAGCCTATAATAGCCCCATGTTGCGTTTCCGGGTTTCCCTGGTCGTGTTGGCCGTCGCTGTGCTGGTCGCGGTCCCGGTCGTCGTCTCGACCGAAATGACTTACCGGCAGGCTGTCGCCCTGTCCGAAACTTCGCCGCTCGAAGCGGCCCGGCTTTTCGAGCGGGCGGCGCACCTCCGCCCCTGGGACCCGTCGCTGTGGGAGCTGGCCGGGGCCGGGGCTTACGCCGGCGGCGATTTCCCTCAAGCCGTGCGCCTGTTCGAAATCGCCCGCGAGCGGCGCGCTTTGACCGGCCCGCGCTGGGACGAACTCGGCCTGGCGTACTGGAACCTGGGCCAGACCGAAAACGCCCTGCGCGCCTGGCAGGAGGCCCTCCGGGTTTCCGGCCCGCAACCGAAACTTTACCTGCGCCTGGCGAATTATTACTACCTCACCGGCGAGAGGCAGGCCGAGCAGGAGGCCCTCGCAAACCTGGCGGCGCTCGATCCTGGCAATGCGGAGGCGCGCTACCGCCTCGGGCTTTTGCTGACCGTTTCCGAGCCGGATCCTGCCCTCGATCACCTCCTGGCCGCCTCCCGCCTGGACGAAAGGTATGCTCCCGCTGTGGACGCGTTACGCGGCGCCCTCAACCTGTCCCGCGTGCAGGCGGACCCGGCCCAGGCGAAGGTCATCCTCGGCCAGGGCCTCGCCTCGGTGGACGAGTGGGAGCTGGCCCAGGTCACGTTCGAGCAGGCCGTCGGCGCGGACGCGGGAAACGCCGGGGCCTGGGCCTGGCTCGGGTTGGCGAAGCAGGCCAACGGTCAAGCAGGAAGCGGGGAGATGGACCAGGCCCTCGCCCTGGATTCCCAATCCGCCGACATCCACGCCCAGCGCGGCCTCTTTTTCGAGCGCGCCGGGGATTGGGAGCAGGCCGAAGAGTCCTACCTCGAAGCCGTCCGGCTCGACCCGTCCGACCCGGCCTGGCACGCCGCCCTCGGGCAGGCGACTACCCATCTCGGCGACCTGCCGCTGGCCCTGGCCTACTACAAGCACGCCGCCGAACTCGCCCCGGATGAGGCCAAATACTGGCGCTTGCTGGCCGTCTTTTGCGCCCGCAACGGCGTTTATCTCGAAGACGAGGGCCTGCCCGCGGCCGTCAAAGCCCGCGACCTGGCGCCCGACGACCCCGCCGCGCTGGACGCGGTCGGCTGGGTCTTCCTCGGCCTGGGCAACCTGGAGATGGCCCAGGAATATTTCAGCCGGGCGCTCCAAGCCGCCCCCGGTTTTGCGCTGGCCTGGCTCCACCAGGGACAGACTTATCTCGAACTGGGCGAGCGGGATGCGGCCGTTGCCGCCCTGCAAAACGCCGCCCTGGACGATGGGCCGATCGGCGAGGAAGCCCGCCGCATTCTCTCGAAGGTGTCTCCATGATGATAAAATCAGCCTCCATGCTCTCCAATGTCGTGTCACTGCGAGGGACGAAGCAGTCTCCTCGGGTTTTGTTTGCCCTGTCCTTCCTCGCCCTGGCCGCGCTGGCCTGCAGCGTGGCCGACCTCAACGTTTCGATGGCGGAACCGGGCAGCGTGCTCTTCAGCGACGACTTTTCCGACCGCTCCGGCGGCTGGACCCGCGTCTCGAACGCGGGCGGCACGGTCGGCTACGACAACGGCGTGTTCCGCATCCTGGTCAACGACCCCGGCTACAACTACTGGGCCACCCCCGGCCTCGACCTGGCCGACGCCCGCATCGAAGTGGACGCCGGGCGCTTCGCCGGGCCGGTCTCGAACCGCATCGGGCTGGTCTGCCGCTACCAGGACGACAAGAATTATTATTTCTTCGTCATCAGCAGCGACGGTTTCTACGCCGTCGGCAAGGTCAGCGGCGGCGAGACCGTCCACCTGGGCCAGGACGAGATGCAGTCCTCCCAGGCCATCAAGACCGATAATCCTGTCAATCACCTGCGGGCCGACTGCATCGGCGACAGCCTGACTTTTTACGTCAACGGGTTCCCGGTGGCGCTGGCGCACGACGACCAGTTCGCCCGCGGCGACGTCGGCCTGCTGGCGGGCGCGTTCGACGAGACCGGCGTGGACGTGATTTTCGATGATTTTGTGGTAATGAAGCCGTGAAAGTTTTCCTTGATTCCATCGGTTGTCGTCTTAACCAATCCGAGATCGAGACGATGGCGCGCCAGTTCCGGGCTGCGGGACACGAGATCGTGGCCGAGGCAGGGGAGGCGGAGCTGAGCGTGGTCAACACCTGCTCGGTGACGGCCGCGGCCGCGGCCGATTCCCGTTCGAAGATCCGTTCCGCCGCCCGGAGCGGGACGGGGGAGGTGGTTGCCACCGGCTGTTGGGCGACTCTCGTCCCCCGGCATGCCCTGGACCTGCCCGGCGTAACCCGCGTCATCGCCAATGACCATAAAGATACCCTGGTCCCCGAAATCCTGGATATCGCCCTCTCCGATTTCGATCTCGAACCGATCAGCCGCGAACCGCTCCCCGGCCTGCGCCAGCGGACGCGGGCTTTCATCAAGGTGCAGGACGGCTGCGACAACGCCTGTACCTTCTGCGTCACCACCATCGCCCGCGGCGCCGCGCGGTCGCGTCCCGTCCCCGACGTGCTGGCCGACATCCGCTCCGCCCTGGACGGTGGGACGAAGGAAATCGTGCTGACCGGCGTCCATCTCGGCTCGTGGGGCCAGGAGTGGGACGCGCACTTGAGCGACCTGGTCCAGGCCATCCTGTCCGATACCGATACGCCGCGCCTGCGCCTGTCATCGCTGGAGCCGTGGGACCTGTCGCCGGAGTTTTTCGCCCTGTGGGAGAACCCGCGTCTCATGCCGCACCTGCACCTGCCGCTCCAGTCCGGCAGCGACACGGTGCTGCGACGGATGGCGCGCAAGACCACGCGGGAGTCGTTCCGTGAGCTGGCCGCCGCGGCCCGCCAGGTCATGCCCGAAGCCGCCCTGACCACCGACGTGATCGCCGGTTTCCCCGGCGAGACCGAAGCCGAGTTCGCCGAAACGCTGGACTTCATCCGTGAGGTGGACTTCGCCGGGGGGCACGTCTTCACCTACTCGTCCCGCCAGGGCACGCCCGCCGCCCGGATGAAGAACCACCTGCCGAAGGAGGTCCGCAAACAGCGCAACGCCGTCCTGCGCCAGGCCTTCGCCGAAATGGGTGAGACTTACCGGAACCAATTCATCGGGCGGAGGCTGCCCGTTTTGTGGGAGGCCTGCGCCCAGGTCAATGACCAGGGCTGGCAGATGGAAGGGCTGACGGGGAACTACATCCGGGTCACAGCCACCGCCCCGGGTCCGAGGTGGAATGTGGTGGATGAGGTTCTGTTGAACAGGATGAATGGGGACGGGATGGAAGGGGAAATCCGGTTATAGCGCCTGACGCGGCTATGCTATACTTTGTGTAGCAATTGCCTGCCATTTTTGGAGGACTCTGCCGTGTTTTCGATCAAAACCGATATGGCTCCGACAGGTTTCCCACCTGTGGCTGAGACACTGCCCGAGGCGATAGAGCGGATCGTGGCCGAACTCAAACCGGAGAAGATCATCCTGTTTGGTTCGTATGCGTATGGGAATCCTACACCTGACAGCGATGTGGATTTACTGGTGATTATGGAGACAACAGACAGGCAGGTTCAACGGTATGTGGCGGTGTCTAATGTGTTGCATCCCCGTCGTTTCCCGGTAGATATTATCGTGAAGACGCCCCGAGAAGTTGAAGAAGCCATGCTGGGTGGCAAGGATAACAGTTTCTTTATCCGCGAGATCATCAAAAAGGGAAAAGTGCTCTATGACCGACGTGAGCGAACTTGAATCCTGGATTGCCCACGCTGAAGATGACTATGGCTCAGCGAAGCGATTGATTCGTGGCAAAAGGCCCTTCCTTTACAGCGCTTGTTTCCATGCCCAGCAGTGCGCTGAAAAATACATGAAAGCGCTCTTGATTTTCAAGGACCAGGATTTTCCCAAAGTTCACGACTTAAGCACATTAAACGACCTGTGCGGTTCAGCAGGGATTTTGATCGGCATTGACGATATCTTGCTTGAAATTTTGTCGGGTTACGCGGTGAGGACTCGTTATCCCGGCGATGAACCAAACCTGGAAGAAGCCAGGGAAGCGATTGCAATAGCCAAAACGATTCGCCGTTTTGCACGGAGATTTTTGGGGTTGGAAAAATAGCCATTCGTATATTCCAACGTGGTCGCATTGGGGTTGGCGCGCTAACTTTCGGGGAACTGTTTTCCATCCCCCATAATTCCTAATTTGGACAAAATTAATCCAATTTTCAGCCTGATTTAAGGTCTGGCGGGAAAAAACTGGGTAAATTTAAACTCCCATTTATCCTGGTTTCTCGAAAGAAACAAGAAAGGAGAAAGAATGCTGTTCATGAAAAAACCTGCCTTCTACGCAGTGGTCATCGGCCTGGCGTTGCTGGTTGCAGCAGCCCAGGGCGCAGCGGTGGGCGCGGCCCGTTCGTCCCTTCCGCCCGATGGCGCAGGCTGGGAGAATGCCAGCCTGGGGCAAGACGCGCTCCCCGGCCTGTTTTTCGGGAGCGCCGACATCCTCAAGCAGGAGGGCGGCTTTATCCGCCACAAGGGGCGGCTATTGGACTACCAGGGGGCCGCCACCTGCCAGGAATGCCACTCCGACAAAGTCCACGAGTTCAGTATCTCGAACCATTACAAGTGGCAAGGCAAATTTGGGGTCATCAATGATTTCTGCGGCTACCCGGATATCAATTTCGGACCAAGCAAACTCACTACAATTCACGGCACACAGGTTGACGGCGGTTGCGCGACCTGCCACGCCGGTTTGGGCGAACGTCCCACGGCCAGCAATCCCGAAAACGCTGACTGCCTGATCTGCCATGCGGTGGATTACCGCCGGACGCTGGTCAACACCTCCGCCGGGTGGCGCTTCACGCCCGACCGGTCCTTGATGCCCGAGACGATCACCATCCAGAAGGAGCCGAGCCGCTTTTCGTGCCTGGCCTGCCACGCCTACGCTGGCGGCGGCTGCAACAACAAACGCGGCGACATCTCGGACGCGCTGGCCAACCCGAGCCGCACCCAGGACGTCCACATGAGCCGCGGCATGACCTGCGTGGACTGCCACCGGGCGGACGACCACCGCATCGCCGGGCGCGGCGTGGATCTGCGGATCAACGAAGGCGTGGCGATGCGCGCCTGCACCAGTTGCCACAAACCCCAGAAAGACCACGGAGGTAAACTCAGAGGCCACCTCGCCAAAGTGGCTTGCCAGAGCTGCCACATCCCGGCTTTTGCGCGGATCGTCTCCACCGACATGCTGCGCGACTTCCGGGAGGTCGAAGTGAATGCCAAAGGCCTGTACGAGCCGAAGATCACCCGCCAGTCGAACGTGACCCCGGTCTATGCTTTCTGGAACGGCCAGAGCGGGTTCTACAACTTCGGCGACCCGGCTGCTTCGGGGCAGGCCCTGGCTTGGCCCCTGGGCGACATCAATGACGGCAAGCTCTACCCGTTCAAGCTGCACCGCGCCATCCAGCCGCAGGACCCGGTGACCCAGGCCCTGATCCCCGTCAAGGCCGGGATCCTGTTCCAGACCGGGGACACGGACCGGGCCATCCGGGTCGGGGCGCAGGAAGCGGGCTTCAACCTGACGCAGGGCTACACCTTCGTCAACACCCAGCGCTGGATGGGCATCTTCCATGAAATGCCCCCGGCCAAACAAGCCCTAAGATGCGCCGCCTGCCACGAATCCGACGACCGGGTGGATTTCTCGGCCCTCGGCTACGATCCCAAGGAGACCCGCAACGGCAAACCGCTGTGCGCCTCCTGTCACAAGCTGAAGAAGCTCAAAGATTTCTACAGCCTGCACAACAAGCACGTGAAAGACAAGAAGATCGCCTGCGCTGAGTGTCACACCTTCACCCGCTAACAACAGGGAGTCCCTTGGAAGCGGTGACTCACCCTGATCGGTAAACGACCGTCCTGCCAATTTCTGGCAGGACGGTTTTCAGTGTTTGGGAAATAACTATACGCCCGGCCTCGCGGGTATAATTGTTTTGGAGGTTGCCATGATTGGAACAAAAATTTCCGACTTAACTGTGGATGAATTCCGAAGTCTTGTGCGTGAAACTGTACGACAAACCCTGGCAGAATTGTTGAGCGACCCTGATGAAGGCTTGGTTTTACAGGACGGGGTGGAATCTGCCTTGAAGCATTCGATCAAGGCCGTCAAAGAAGGTGCTCCAACCTACGATGCAAAAGAAGCAGCCAAACGGTTGGGGCTTGAATGGTAGGATATCAGGTTAAATTCACGGTGGCCGCCCTTGACCAGCTTGAACGTTTGGATAATTCTATTTCTCAGCAGGTTTTCAAAAAATTACGTTGGCTGGCCGAACATTTTGATGAGACTGGACCAATTTCACTGACGGGGAATTTAAGAGTGTCTACAAACTGCGGGTTGGGGACTATCGAGTTCTGTATACTTTCAGCAAAAAAGAAACCACGATAACCGTTCACTTCGTCCAACATCGGAGCGAGGTGTATAAAACCAGGTAACGTCTGCATTTTCAGCGTCTCTCACGCCGATCTCGACATCCTTGCAAATCTGACCAGGCAGTCATTAATGCCAACGACATCATATAAGACATCTTATGTGATACAATTTTCTCTCAAGGAGAGAAATAATGACCCGTTATGCGCTCAACTTACCCGAATCCCTCAAGCGCGAGGCGGAAGAAATGGCTTCGCGCCAGGGCGTTTCGCTGAACCAGTTCATCATGTGGTCGGTCTCGGAAAAGGTGGCCTCCCTTCGTCAGCAGTTGGATGACCCGAACTTTCCCGGCATCACCTACCGGCGCGGCGCGTCAGGCTGGGTCACGCCCGTTATCCGGGGGACAGGCATCCGGGTCCAGACGATTGCGGTGGAGGTGGAGGAGTTCGGCGCAAATCCCGATGAGATACCTTCCGAATATCCACTGACCCCCTCGCAAGTGAAGGAGGCCCTGGCCTTCTACCACGCCCATCGCCCGGAAATTGACGCCAATATCCGCTACGAAAAGGGATTGGAAGAAGCGCATGACCAGGCCGCGTCTTCATCTTGACGCGGATGCGTCCAACGCAGCCCTCGCCGATGCCCTGGTCAAGCGGGGACACGATGTGACCCGTACCCCAAATGGATGGATAGCCCTCGATGCAAGCGACACTGAACAATTACTGGCATCCACGGCCCAGGGACGGTGCATTTTCACGTTCAATGTACGCGACTTTATCCCGCTTGCAAATCTGTATCCAAACCATGCCGGAATTGTCGTCTCGCGCCAGCGTCCCATGCCTCAGTTGTTGGAGGCCCTGGATTGCTTGTTGTCGGAATTGCAGGCCGAGGATCTGGCCGGCCAGGTACGCTGGTTGAGCGACTGGATGAAGTAAGGCCGCGCCTCCCCTGAAACCCCTACATCCCGCACGCCTTTGCCACCAGCCCCGGCCACTCCTCCAGCCGGGAGTGGCGGCGGCGGGCGGCGATGTGCCCGTCCGGGCGGATGAGGTAGAGCGTGCCGGGTTTGCCGTCGAAATAGGGCAGCACCTGGCTGCGGATATCCACGATCACCGGCGCGGGGACGGTATCCGAGACGACCGGCAGCACCGGGAAGAAGCGGGTCGGTGCGGGGAAATCCAGCCGGGCGCAGGTTTCGACGAAGGTTCGGGCGTCCGGGACGTTTTCGGCGAAGTAAAGCAACAGGAAGCCATGCCCGACCAGGCGGCGGAGGTACTCGCGGCTGCTGTAGCCTTTCGACCCGATGTGGATGGGCATGTCTTTGATCCTGGCCCCCAGGGACGGGGCCGCCTTCCACGAGCCGGCCGGGTCGGTGTCCGGCAGGTTGAGCGGGGAGTGGGCATAGACGAACGGCTCGCTCATCTTGCCACTGTCCACCCATTTGCGGGCTTCGGGCCAGACTCCGCTCAGGCGCAGGATGGCTTGGCGTTTGAGTCCCAGCCACAGGTTTTCAGGAGACATGAATTGCATGGTGGTGATCGTCACCTGCTGGTTGTGTTTCTGGGCCGGCCAGCGTTCGGACTGGTAGGTATCGAGCAGGGAGTCGGGGGCTTTGCCTTGCATCACCAGGGCCAGTTTCCAGGCCAGGTTTTCCACGTCCTGCACGGCGCTGTTCATGCCGCGCGCCCCAAACGGCGCGACCAGGTGGGCCGCGTCCCCGGCGAAGAAGACCCGTCCGTGGCGGAAGCGGTCGAGCAGGCGCTGGTGGAAACGGTAATCGCTCAGCCAGACGATCTCGTAGGGGACGTCGCCGATCAGCGCCCGGATGCGTTTGTCCATGACCTCGGGGCTGCGTTCGGCTTCGATATCCGCGTCCGCGCCGATCTGCCAGTCTATGCGCCAGACGCCGTCGGGCTGGGGGTGGATCAATACGCTTGGGCCGGGGTGCGAGGGGTGGTTGAAATAGAATTTCGGCTCGTGGGCGTAACCCAGATCCGCCCGGATGTCGGCGATCAGGAAACGGTCGCTGAAAGTGCGCCCGGGGAAGTACAGGTTGAGCAGCTTGCGCATTGTGCTGCGCGCCCCGTCACAGGCCAGGGCGTAGGGGCCGCGCAAACGCGTCGAGCCGGTGGCCGTTTCAAGGTCCAGTACCGCTCCGCTCTCATCCTGCTCGAAGCCGACGACCTTGTGGTCCCACTTCAGCTCGATCAGCGGGTTGGCGTTGATCTGATCCAATAAAAACTGCTCGACGTAAAATTGCTGCAAATTGAAGAATGCGGGCAGCAGGCCGTCTGCCGGGGGCTGGAAGACCTGGGTGTAGAGTTCCCGCCTGCCCAGGTAGGTGTGGCGGACGTGCCAGGGGATGCCCTTGGCGAGCATGGCCTGGGCCGCGCCGAGCTTTTCCCAAACGGCCAGCGCCGAACTGTGGAAGGCGATGGCCCGCGAACCATCGCTGAGTTTGTGGTCTTCGTCAAAGACAATGCTGGGGATGCCGTAATGGGCCAGGTCGAGGGCGGCGGTCATGCCGGTTGGCCCGGCGCCTACGATCAGGACGGGTTGGCCTGCTTCCGTTTTCATTGACTTTCCTCCAGCGCCTGGCGGACTCCGCCAAGCAGCGCCCCAATATCGGACGTGACGTTGACGAACAGGAACCCCTGGCGGATGCGTTCCCGCGCCGCCTGGGGGGTCGAGCAATAGATCCCGAGCGGGACCCCGTGCCTGCCCGCCGCGTCGAGGATCGTCTCAATCGCCCCGGCGAATCTCGGGTGCGGGTTCTCCGGCAACGGGTCCAGGCCGAGCGAAATGGACAGGTCCACCGGCCCGACGAAAGCCATGTCGAGGTGCGGGACGCTGAAAATGGCATCGAGATTGTCGAGGGCGGCCGCGCTCTCGATCTGGACTGCGGCCATCGTCTGTTCGTTGGCGGCCTTGAGGTATTCCGGCATCGTCTGCCCGAAAGCCAGCCCGGCGTAGGCCGAGCCAAAGGAGCGAGTGCCCAGCGGCGGGAACCTGGCCCACGAGACGACCTGCGCGGCTTCCTCGGCGGTGTTGATCATCGGGGCCACGATGCCGGAGGCCCCGGCGTCGAGGGCGCGCTTGATGGTTTCGGGGCTGGCCTGGGCCAGGCGCACGAACGGCAGCGGGCCGCGGGCCTCGGCGATGGCCGCCACCATTTGCGCCAGCGTATCCGCTTCGACGGGGGAATGCTCGGCGTCAATCATCAGCCAGTCGAGCGGCAGGCGGGCCAGCAGCCGGGCGCTGTAAGGGCTGGGCAGTCCCAGCCAGACGCCGCGGGCGGGTTGTTTCTGGTGTAATTTTTGCAGGACGGGGTTCATCATTACGGATAAATTATATCTGAATTAAGCCTCTCTTGTGGGAAGAAAATAATGGGTCTATGGGATTTTTTGTAGTGCTCCGCCAAATGTGGAGCAAATTGCCGATTTGCTCTACATCTCCCGATGTTGGGGTGAAAGTCAAGCCCTTACAGGATGCTTCGCGAAGACTTTCGAGTCCGTTTTCGTTTCGGAGTCCAACATCTCCCGATGTTGGGGTGAAAGTCAGGCTCTTACAGGACGCTTCGCGAAGACTTTCGAGTCCGTTTTCGTTTCGGAGTCCAGCATCTCCCGATGTTGGGCGAAAGTCAGGAGAATTTCGAGTCCGAAAAAGGGAAGATTGTCACTTTCGGGGGTGTCGCCTCGATTGTATAATAGTGCCAGAAATCACAGGCGGCGAGATGGCCGCTTCCCATTCCTACAATTTTGGAGAAAAGATGACCGCACAACTCATTGATGGAACTGCCATTGCGCAGAAAGTCCGCGACGAAGTCAAGGAAAAAGTTGCCAAACGGCTTGCCGAGGGCAGGTCCCAGCCCGGGTTGGCGACCGTCCTGGTGGGGGAACGGATCGATTCGGCCACCTACGTCAGCATGAAACAAAAAGCCTGCGCCGACCTGGGGATGACCTCTTACCACCACCCGGTTCCCGCCGACATTTCCCAGGAAGACCTGGAGAGCCTGATCAAGGAATTGAACGCCGACCCGAAGGTCCACGGCATCCTGGTCCAACTGCCCCTGCCCTCGCACCTCGACGAGGAGCGCGTCCTGCAACTGATCAGCATCGAAAAAGACGTGGACGGCTTCTCTCCGATCAATATCGGCCGCCTGGCGCAGAAGGGCCGCGAGCCGCTGTTCGTACCCTGCACGCCCTACGGCTGCATCTACCTGCTCAAGGAGGCCGGGGTGCAGATCTCCGGCGCGAACGCGGTCGTGCTGGGCCGCTCGAACATCGTCGGCATGCCCGCCGCATTGCTGCTGATCGGCGAAAACGCTACCGTGACCGTCTGCCACTCGCGCACCAAAAACATCGCCGACGTGGTCCGCCAGGCCGACATCATCATCGCCGCCATCGGCAAGGCCGAATTCGTGCGCGGCGACTGGGTCAAACCCGGCGCGGCGATCATTGACGTAGGCATCAACGGCATCCCGCTGCTCAACGAAGACGGTTCTCCGGTCATCAGCCAGAAGACCGGCAAACCGCGCCAGAAACTGGTCGGCGACGTCAACTTCGAGGAGGCCAAGGAAGTGGCCGGGTTCATCACCCCCGTCCCCGGCGGCGTCGGCCCGATGACGATCGCCATGCTGATGGCCAATACGCTGCGCGCCGCAGAGATCCAGGACGCGAAGTAGTTCAGGGAATAGAGAAATAAAGATTGGAAAGTTGCAGCCCCGCCGGAATTTCCCGGCGGGGTTTTGTATTCAATACCTTGACGTACTATGAATTTATTGCTATTATTTATTTATCAATACTGGCAAGTGAACAACGTTTTGATTCCGGGTTACTTCGCAGAAAGGAGAGCCTGTGGTTGACCAGGATACCCTCACCAAAAAATTCCAGAAAGAAATGAATTCGGGCATCGCTTCGCTGGTTTTGCTCAGCGTGATGGAGCAGGCGGCTGAGCCGCTGTACGGCTACCAGATCGCCCGGATGCTCGAAGAGAGCGCCCCCAACATCCCCATGATGAAGCAGGGCGCGCTCTACCCGGTGCTGCGCTCGCTGGAGGAGAACGGCCTGCTCGAAAGCCGGGTCGAGCCGTCAGTGTCCGGCCCGCCGCGCCGCTATTACCAGATCACCCCCGAGGGCCGCCAGGCTCTCGTCGAGTGGACCGAAATATGGGTCCAGACCCAAAAGTTCGTGGAAGCCAACCTGAAAGGAACATCCCATGTTTAGCACGATCGAAGAATATCTCGAGGCCCTGAAACTCGAACTGAAGGATGCCGACCCGGCTCTGCTCCAGGACGCGCTCTCGGATGCGCGTGAACACCTGTCCCTGGCTCTCGAAGCGGCCCGCCAGGCTGACCCGCAGGTCGGCGAGGCTGAAGCGCTGGCCGGGATCGTGGAGGGGTACGGGACTCCCGAAGAGACGGCTGCCGCTTACGTGGAGGTGGAGCGCCGCACTGCCCCCGGACTTGGGCCTGTTTCTGCCCAAAAGGCTGCTGCTCCCCTGGGGCGTTTCTTCGGCATCTACACTGACCCGCGTGCCTGGGGCGGGCTGTTCTACATGCTGATCGCCTTCGTGACCGGGATCGCCTATTTCACCTGGGCCGTGACCGGGTTGTCGTTGTCGGTTTCACTGGCCCTGTTCATCTTCGGCCTGCCGCTGGCGCTGCTGTTCCTGCTTTCGATCCGCGGTGTGGCCTGGCTGGAAGGACGCCTGGTCGAGGCCCTGCTGGGGGTGCGGATGCCGCGCCGTCCGATGTTCGCGCCGCAAAACGTCAAATTGCTCGACCGCATCAAACAACTGCTGCTCGATAAACACACCTGGCTATCGTTGATCTACATGATGCTCCAGATTGTGCTGGGGATTTTCTACTTCTTCGTTCTGGTCATTCTCTTTGTCTTCTCCCTGACCGGGTTGGCCATCCCGATTGTGCAGGAATACTTCGACATCCCGGCCATCACTATCGGCGGCGGATTGTTCATCTATCTGCCCGATTGGAGTTATCCGCTGACCGTCCTGGCAGGCCTCCTGCTCTGGACGGTGACCATGCATGCGGTCAAATACGTCGGCCAATTGCACGGGCGCTATGCCAAGGCCCTGCTCGTGACCGAATGATCCTTCGCGGGTTGAGTTGGGTGAAAACCGGGTTGCAGGCGGGTATAATCCAGCCCTGTGGAAATCTGGCTGGCTGCCCTAGTCCTGTTCCTGGCCGCGTTCACCCAGAGCCTGTCGGGCTTTGGGCTGGCGTTGGTTTCTATGGCGCTCCTGCCAGCCATCGTGGGCATCCAGATGGCGACGCCGCTGGTGGCCCTGGCTGCCATTGTCATCGAAGTGGTGCTGCTGCTGCGTTTCCGCCAGACGCTGGAACTGCGGTTGATCTGGCCGGTGGTGCTGGCCTCCGTGATCGGCACACCGGTCGGGGTCCTGTTCCTGCGTGGCGTGGACGAGCGGATCGCCCTGTCCGTGTTGGGGGTCGTGATCGCCGGCTATGCCCTGTACGCCCTTTTCGGCCTGCGCCTGCCGGAGTTGAAGAACCAGCTCTGGCCCTGGCTGGCGGGATTCGTCGGCGGGGCGCTGGGCGGGGCCTACAACACCTCCGGGCCGCCGGTCATCATCTACGCCGACTGCCGGAAGTGGCCGCGTGAGACGTTCAAGAGTAACTTGCAAGGCTATTTCATCATCAACAGCCTGACCGTCCTGGCGGCCCACTTTGCGGGTGGGACCGTGACCTCCCGGGTCTGGGCGACGTTCTGGCCGACGCTCCCCGCCATCGCCCTGGGACTGGCGGCCGGCCTCAGCCTCGATCACCGGCTCGACCCCCAGGCATTTCGCAAGATCGTGCTGGCGTTGCTGGTAGTGATGGGCTTGAGGTTGGTGTTTTGAGAGTTGTCCACGAAAGGCACGAAGTTCACGAAATCAAAAAACGGCTCGCTGGAGCCGTTTTTTCGTAACGCGGGATTTATCCCGCATGACGAATTTCAGTTGAATTTGGCGTTCAGTTCCGCCTCGGAGGGTTCGACCAGTTTTGTCCCGTCGGGGAAGATGATGGTCGGCACGCTGCGGTTGCCGTGGTTGACCTGTTTGACGAATTCGGCAGCCTGCTTGTCCTGGTCCACGTTGATCTCGAGGACGCTGATCTCCTTGCGCTTGAAGAAAAAACGCGCCCGGCGGCAGTCAGGACACCAGTCCACGCTGTAGACGACGATCCGGCTGGGAGAGAGGGTGTAAAGGTCTTGGTCGCTCATCATCACTCCTTGGGGTTGTTTCGAGGATATTATCACAAATCGCGCCACAAAAATTCACGTTTTATACAGGATATTTGTCACTGCTGCCTGGGTTTTCATCCCCGACTTAAGAAACCCTTGTAAAACAGGTGAATGACAGGTATCGTTCTACCCCTGCCAAGAGGAGAAAATGATACAAATGAGAAAAACAGCCCGGCCCCTCACGGCCCTGATCGTTTTATGGACTCTTTCGCTGCTGGCAGCCTGTACCCTCACGATGGCCGACGTAACCTACGAGCCTCCCGCGCCGGATTTCCTGCCGGCTTTCCCCGGTGCGCAGGGGTTTGGGGCGCGCACCCCCGGCGGCAGGTTCGGGCGGGTGCTGTTCGTCACCAACCTGAACGATACAACGGATGCCAACAGCCCGGACTATCCCGGCAGCCTGCGCTGGGCGGTCGAAAGCGCCTGGCCGGACGACCCGGCAGATCCCTACGACCAGGGGCGGATCATCCTCTTCAAGGTCGGCGGGACGATCGAAATGGAAGGCGAGATCGTCGTCAGCCAGCCGTATGTGACGATAGCCGGGCAGACGGCCCCGGGCTGCGGGTTAACGCTGAAAGGCCACGGGCTGGTCATCGCCACCCATGACGTGATCCTGCGCGGGGTCCGGGTACGCATCGGGGACCTGGGGGAGCCGTCCTGCTGCCGGGACGGCATCCGCATCACCACCACCAGCGCCGAAAGCGATGTCTACAACATCATCCTGGACCATAATTCGGTCAGTTGGGCGATTGACGAGAACCTGTCCCTGTGGTCGGACCTGTCTTCGCCGTTTACCATCCACGACGTGACCGTGCAATGGAATTTCATCACCGAAGGGTTGAACGAGAGTATCCACATTGACGAGGGGGCGACCGAGCCGGACCCGCATTCGATGGGGTTGGTGGCCGGGGAGCAGGTGTCGCGTGTCACCATCCATCACAACCTGTTCGCCCACAACAGCGCCCGCAACCCGCGCATTTCAGGCGTGACGGTGGCCGAGGTGGTCAACAACCTGATCTACGACTGGGAGCGCGGCCCGCTCGAAATCGGCGGTGAACCGAACCTGGTCCATGCCATCAACAATTATTTCAAACCGGGGCCAAATTCCCGCCACGCGGATATTCTGCTCGATGCCGAAATGTCCCCGGCGAGCGGGATTTACCAGGAGGGCAACCTGTCGGAATTCGACAGCCTGGACGAGGCCCGGGTGCAAAACCCCGGCGGGTTCGCTCTCTCGTCCCGGACCCGGTTCGGATCGAGCTACCTGAAAATTTACCCAACCCGGACGGCTTACACCCAGGTGCTGAAGTATGCCGGGGCGATCACACCCAGGGATGCGGTGGACGAACGCCTGGTCCCGGAGGTTCACCTGGGGGCCGGGAGCATCATTGACAGCCAGGAGCAGGTCGGCGGCTGGCCGGTCTGCACCGGCGGGAGCGCCGCCCCGCTCGATAGCGATGCCGACGGCCTGCCGGATGCGTGGGAGGCAGCCAACGGCCTCGATCCCGCCGATCCGCAGGATGCCAACGCCCCGGACAACCTGTCGCCTGCCGGCTATACCTGGATCGAGGAATACGTGAACGGGTTGGTCCCAAAGCTGGAGGAGGTCGCCCCTTGAAATTGCATTCTCAGCCGGCGTTTTCAGTTGACAGTCAATACCTTTGCAAAGTCTGAGCCGCTGGGTTGTTGGAAGACACGCAGGTCGAAGTATTGGGCGGCGGCCAGCAGGTGGTCGAATATCTCAGCCTGGATGCGTTCGTAATCGCGCCATTTGGTTGTTTTGGTAAACACGTACACTTCCACCGGCAGCCCGGTTGGGCTGGGGGCCAGTTCGCGGACCAGGAAATCCATCCTGCGCGGGTTGTGGATGTCCGGATGGCTGCGCAGGTAGGCTTCCACGTAAGCCCGGAAGATTTCTGCATTGGTGATCTGCGGGCCATCGAGGGGGGAGTCGATCCCGTCAGTTTTTTGGATGTAGCTCTCGATCCGGGCCTGGCGCTTTCCCACGATCTCCGCGATCAGGTCAATTTTCCGGTAGCGGTCCAACATATCCGGTTCGCAGAACTTGATGCTGGTCTGGTCAATGTGAACCGACCGCATGATCCGCCGCCCGCCGCTTTCCTGCATACCGCGCCAGTTTTTGTACGCCACTTCGATCAGTTTGTGGGTTGGGATGACGGTAAGGGTCTTATCCCAGTTCTGGATTTTGATGGTGTGCAGGCTCATGTTGACCACGATCCCATCCGCGCTGTAGCTGGGGATTTCGATCCAGTCGCCTTCCTTGACCAGATCATGGGCTGAGATCTGGATGCTCGCGATCACAGCCATGATCGTGTCGTGGAAAACCAGCATCAGAACGGCAGTCAGCGCGCCCAGGCCGCTCAACAAGAGAATCGGGGATTCGCCGGTAAGGAGGGAGACGCTCATAATGATGCTGACCATCAGGATCAGGATTTTGACGATGTCCAGGTAGCCCTGGATGCTGACACCGGTGAAGGATGGGCTGCTTTCGTAAATCTGGTTGAGGGCGTCAATCAACCCGTTCAGCGAGACCGCTGACAGCCAAAGAATGAAAAAGAGGGCGAATTTCTCTACGACCGGTTGATCCTGGCCCGCCAGGTAGGCAAAAGCATACAGGATGATAAATGGGGCCAGCCATGCCGCGCGATTGGGCCGCAGCTTTTGCATGAGGATATCGTCGTATTTGTTTTTAGTACGCTGGGTGAGGTAGATCAAGCCACGAGCGACGACCAGGCGGGTGAAAATGTAGATCAAGATCATAAGCAGAAAAGTTCCGCCCATTGCCCAATAAGTGTTGGCATTGATCCAAAGTTGGATTTTGGTGGTATCCATGCGCCGTCTCCTCAACTAAAAATTCGGGCCAGCAGAAACAGGCCCAATTTGGCAATGTTATCACAACGTAACCGAAAGTTGACAACTTTTCCCGTCTTTAGTAAGTTTGGGGGTATCAATCGAGCCTGGTCGAAAAATGGCAATGATTAAGTTACAATGAAACCATGGTAAACCCGGAAGTATTCCCGGTCAGTAAAGCGAAGATCCGTGTCCCGTTCAGGCGGCAGGAGCTGGTTTCCCGGCCCCGTTTGACAGATTTGCTCTTCGACCAGTTCGAGCAGCGACTCTTGCTGGTTTACGCCCCTGCGGGATATGGGAAGACCTCCCTGCTGATAGACCTGGCGACCCACAGCGAAATCCCGGTCTGTTGGCTGTCGCTCGATGCCCTGGACCAGGAGCCTCAGCGCTTCCTGGTTTACCTGATTTCGGCTCTTGCCGAGAAATTCCCCAAATTCGGGAGCGATTCCCTTGCGGCGCTTGAGAGCATGGCTTCCTTCGAGCAGGATGGTGAACGCCTTATGGTCACGCTCTCGAACGAAATCGCCTCAAAGATTAACGACCATTTCTACCTCATCCTGGATGATTTCCATTTGGTGGGAGATGTGTTGCTCATCCGCCAGATCGTCAGCCGATTATTGCAAGTGGTGGACGAGAACGTCCACTTGATCCTGGCTACCAGGAACCTGCCGGACCTGCCGGATATGCCGCTGATGGTGGCCCGGAACCAGGTGGGTGGCCTGGATTTCGAGGAATTATCATTCCGCCCTGAGGAGATCCAACAGTTCTTCCAGCAGAACAGCGGCCGGGAGCTTTCGCCGGAGGATGCCGAAACGCTTGTCAGGGAAACGGAAGGCTGGATCGCTGCCATCCACCTGACGGGCGGGCGGCCCGGACGTTTGCCGCAGTTGCAGCCGCTCAGGTCTACCCGTGAGCTTTTCGACTTCTTCTCGCAGGAGGTCTTGAGCAGCCAGCCGGAGGACATGCGCCGTTTCCTGCTCATGACCTCTTATCTGGATACGTTCGATGTCACCCTATGCAAGGAAGTGCTCGATCCTTTGCTGGACAGGGTAAAGCTGGATTGGCCGGTGTTGTTCCTGGCGGCCCAGAAGGATAACCTCTTCAGCGTCCCCCTGGGTGACGATGGGCGCTGGATGCGTTACCACCACCTTTTCCAGCATTTCCTCAAATCGAAACTCCAATACGAAGACCCGGCCCTGGCCTGGCACATTCAACAGAACCTGGCCCGCGCTTACGAGCGGGCGCAAACCTGGGATGAAGCCCTCCAGGTCTACGACTCCCTCGACGACCACGAAAACCTTGTCCGGGTACTATCCGAAGCCGGGCAGGCATTCATCCGCAAGGGGCGCATCCTGACCCTCTCCAGTTGGCTGGACAGGCTGCCGACCAAATTGATCTACTCGCAGCCGGCGCTCATGTCCCTGCAAGGGGCGGTCTTCGGGACCAAAGGGGATACGCACCAGGCCCTGGACCTGTTCGACCGGGCGGAAACCAGGCAACGGGCGAGCGGGGATTATCCCGGCCTGATGCTCACCCTTGTCCGCCGCGCCGGCGCCAAACACCGGCTGGGCAATTACAGCGGCGCGCTCGCGGATGCCGACCAGGCGCTCCAGGTCACGGTGGAGGCGCAGAACCCGACCATACAGGCCGCCTTTGCCGAAGCGCAGCGTTTCAAGGGTCTGGCTTTCCTGGGGCTTGGAAAGTTCCACGAAGCGCTGGCCTGGCTGAAAGAATCCCTCCAGTCCTGGCAGGAACTGGGTATTTCGACCAATGTGTCCATTCTTGAGTCGGAACTTGGCGTGGTTTACCGTCGCCTCGGGGACACTGAATCGGCCGCCCGGTACTACGCCAGCGCGCTGGCGACCTGGGAAAATTTAGCCAATTCAGGCTGGAAGGCTCACCTGCTCAACAACCTGGCTCTTTTGTATCACCTGACCGGGCGACTGGAAGATGCCTATCCCCTCCTGGAAAAAGCCCTGAAAGTTGCTGAAGAGAACGGATACGCCCGATTGCAGGCCACTGTGCTCGTCGGCCTGGGTGATATCCTCTCCGATCTCCAAGACTTTGAAACTGCCCGCCGTTATTATGAGACGGCGTTAACGCTGGCAACCAACCTGGGCAATTCGCCCCTGATATTTTATGCGACACTCGGCGAGGCGCGGTTGCACCGCCTGGGCGGGGAAGTCTCCAGGACTTTGGACGAACTCAGGCGGATCGAGGCTACCCAAATCAATTTAGGCGCTTATGAGCGTGTGTTGTTCGATCTCGAACGGGGATGCAGCTTGCTTGAATACGGTCAAGCTGCCCAGGCCACAGAATTATTAACCGAGGTGATCAGCCTTCTCGGACCCGGTGAAAACCAGGAAAAAGCTGCCTTGCAGTTGTGGCTTGCAGCCTCGAAGTGCGAGAGCGACCCTGTCCGGGCTGCCGTGGAACTCAAAAATGTTCTGCCACCCGAAAGGGATTGGCAAAAACCTGCGCCAATCATACTCCATGCCGGCCGCGTGATGGCGTGGTTGAAACGCAAAGGGTTCTACCCGTTCCGGGACCAACTGCTGGACAGGTTTTTCGAACAGGCTGAACGGGTTTATGGGCAGTTGCCGATTCTGGGTCACCGGCTAAGGGCCGGATCGCAGCAGGTGTTTATCCAGGCGCCCCTGATCGAAATCAGCACATTTGGGCCTTTGCAGGTGAAAATTGATGGCCGGCTGGTCGGCCTGCCGGAATGGCAAACGCGCGAGGCCCGGGATATGTTCGTTTTCATGCTGCAAGCCCGCCCGATGACGAAGGAGCAGATCGCCCTGGAGTTCTGGCCGGATATCTCCTCGGCCCGGCTGAAGATGCGTTTCAAGGTCAACATGTACCGCATCCGGCACGCTTTGGGCCAGGATGTCGTGATCTTCGATGGGGAGAACTACCTTTTCAACCGCACCTTGAACTACAGATGGGACCGCGAGAAATTCGACGAGTTGATCGGCATCGCCCTCAATACAACCGACAGACAAAAAAGATACAACCTCCTGAGCGCGGCCATGAGCTTGGTCAAAGGTGTGTATCTTGAGGATATTGAGCTGGGCTGGGTCGTTCGCGAAAAGCTCAAATACAAGGAAATATTCATTCGGGGATTTCTTGAGCTGGCAGAGATCAATTTTGCCGAGGGACGTTTCCATGCCTGTCTGGATGCCGCGCGCCAGGTTTTGGTGTTCGATCACCTCCTCGAAGCGGCGCACAGGTTCATCATCCAGGCCCATTTTGCCCTGCGCGATCCGGCCGGGATGGCGCGTCAATACCACCTGTACCAGCAAGAATTGGGTGAGGAATTGGGCATGTTGCCGTCTTCGGAGATAATCGCTCTCTATGAAACCCTGATAAGGGAGGTTTGAGATCGCTTTTGTAACCGGGGGAGAAAAGTTTGAGGCCACCTTTGTAACCGGGTAATTGGTAAAGTTAGAAAAATGAATTCTTGTTTCCCGGAAAGGTGACCCATGAAAAACACATTCTCTCATCTGGTTCTCCCCCTCTCGAAGGTCAACAAGACCCACCTGCAAATCGCTTTCATGATCCTCACGCTGGCCCTGCTCGTCTTGGGCGCCGGCGCTCCCGAAGTCGTTGGCGAGATCGGCACATAATTTGTGGTTCTCCTGACTGCCGTCGTAGTTGGGGTACTGACCGGTTGGGCTTGCGCCAGGATGGAGGGGAAGTCCTGGCGCCCTCCGCTTTTTCGGGCAGCCTGGTTGGTCATCCTGGGGTTCCTGCCTCAGTACCTGGCCTTCTACCTGCCTTTGACTCGCCAGCTTTACCCGGACTGGCTGGCATCCGCGAGCCTGGTCTTATCACAAAGTTTTCTCCTGGTTTTTACATTTGTGAACAGGCACCTGCCCGGAATGGCCTTGCTGTTGATCGGGCTGGGATGCAACCTCGCGGTCATCGTTGCCAACGGTGGCTTTATGCCACTCCCGTTGGAGACAGCACAGCGCCTCGTGCCCCCAACCGTTTTGTCTCAATTGGAAATAGGGGCGCGGCTGGGCAGTAGCAGTAAAGACATCCTTCTCCCCGAGGCACAGATTATCCTTCCCTGGCTGGCAGACCGGTTCGCCTCGCCAGCCTTTTTGCCCTATCGTTTCGCCTTTAGCCTGGGTGATGTGTTGGTGGCTGCCGGTGCTTTTCTGGTGCTCGCTCGAAATCAATCTGCTGTCCCAAAACCAACTTTAGGAGAATTGAATGTTTACTAAGCCTCTTGTTCACCAATCAGTTTCGGTCCTGGATATTCCCAAAGATTTGTCCACCATCAACCGCCTGCTGGCAGCGGCCGCGATCAGCCCCCGTTTTTGCGCCGGTCTCCTCGCTGACCCGGAGCACACCCTCCAGGCCGGATTCGGAGGGGAGTACTTCCCGTTGTCCCAACCGATGATGAATTTGCTGGGTACCATCCGGGCTAAAACGCTTTCAGAATTTGTTTATTCATTGGACGAAAAACTCTCCCATAAACTCCTGATCTCTTGATACTGATGATTACATTAGACTATGGCATTAGGTGTAGGAAGTTATCCGTTAGCGCTACTGTTTAACCAGGCAAATTCAGTTTTAGGGGTTTCTATCAACCTGTTGAAGTTTGGAGAAAGGATCACCCGGACTTGTGTGGAAAAGGGCGGAGCAAAACAGGCCTCTTTTGCTTTCTTCGATAAAAACCAGTCCGTGCAATGGATTGCCGACTGGCCCAAAAATCCCGACCTCGTTTCGTATCCGCCTTGGGCGCTGGACGAGGTGATCCAAAGCAGGGCGGCTAAGATATTTCACGATGGGAAGGACAGCGGGGGAATATTTCCTTTAATGCGTGATGGTGAACTGCTGGGACTGTTGGGCATCAGAAGCGACAGGAGCGCTTATTTCGAAGCCAACCTGGTCGCATGGATACAGGCTTATTTGGATGATTCACTGTCCGGGCTTGTCCAGGAAAAGAACCGGCTTGAAGCCATCGAAACTGCCCACGAGATAAACCGGTTGTTGCATTCGACCAGGAGATTTCGGGACGCTTTGCTCGAAACCTTGGAACTGTTGAATGGCGTGACCGGGGCAGACGCCTCCACCGTACTTCGATACAATCCCGCCTCGAGGCGCCTGGACCTGCTCGCGGCGCGCGGACTGGGAGCCTATGCCCAGTCGAAAATCTACCTTTACCCGGACGATGGCCTGGCCGGCCAGGCCGCTGAAAGCCTCCAGGCCGTATGGATCGAGGATCTGCGACATTCTCAACAGCCGATCTGGCATGTCCGCTTCCTGTCAGATGAAGGCTTTCGAGGCTATCTTGCCCTCCCGTTGGTTTGTAATGACACGTTACAGGGCGTGGTCGAAATGCTGTGGCGGGATGAGAGACCTGTGGACCCCCGGATGCTGGATGGTTTCAGCCAATCGGCAGAGATCATTTCATACTCACTGGAGCGGACCTCGATCCTGGAGGACCTGCAACGCCGAAACGACGAATTGTCGTCCACCTGCAATGCGACCATCGAGGGGCTGTCCCGCGCCCTCGAACTCCGTGACCTGGAGACCGAGGGCCATACCCGGCGCGTGAGCGAGTTGACCTTGCGCCTGGCGGTCAAGATGGGCGTCCCGCCTGAGCAGCATGAAATACTTCAACAGGGCGCGTTATTGCACGACATCGGCAAGCTCGGCATCCCGGATGCGATTTTGCTCAAGCCGGGGAGTCTGACAGCCCAGGAGTGGAAAGTGATGCAGCAGCACCCGTTGTACGCCTACAGCATCCTGGCACCCATCGTCAGCTTGCGCGAATCCCTGGACATCCCGCTCTATCACCACGAGCGCTGGGATGGTTCAGGCTATCCTTACGGGCTGGCCGGGGACCAGATCCCGCTCTCCGCTCAATTGTTCGCCGTGGTGGACGTTTACGACGCGCTGACCTCCGACCGGCCCTACCGGGCTGCCTGGCCTCGCTCCCAGGCTATCGCATATTTGCGGGAGCAGGCGGGCATCCAATTTTCCCCGCTCGTGGTCAAGCATTTCCTGGAGTTGCTGGAAGATTTGAAGTAATTCCGAATGAAAAAGAGCCTGGTTTTCCCAGGCTCTTTTTGAATTCATGCGCCGATTGGTCAGCTGTTCAGGAACTCTTCCAGCGAGGCCTTGCTGATGCGGTAGGCGTTGCCGAGTTTCTTGGCCTTGAGCGAGCCGTCGTTGATGGCCGCGATCACGTCCTCTTCCGAGACTTTCAGGATGGAGGCCGCTTCGGAGGGGGTCATCACGTCCGGCATGGATTTGGCCGCGCCGCTGGAGGCGGTCTGCTGAGGCTGCTGCATCGCCCCGGAGGTGGCCTGCTGCATCAGGTTGCCGATCCCCATCCCCGCGCCGATGCCGGCCGTAAGTCCCGCGCCGCCGCTGGGGTTCTGGGCCGCGTCCCGCATCGCGTCCGCCGCCTGGAGCTGGGTGTAGGTCGCCATGTCGAGCATGCCCATGTCGCGCAATTCCTGGGCGCTCTTCTCGGACGGTTTCAGGTTGCCGATGTAGAAGGTCTTGAGCACCAGGCCGATCGAGGCGAAGTCGTCCTGGGCTTTGGCGCGCACTCCCGCGCCGACCTCTTCGGTCAGCCCGATCAACTCGACCACCGATTTGGCGGAGGTCGTCTCGCCGAGCAGGTCTTGCAGTTTGGAGAGCAGGATCGTGCGCAGCCGCTCTTCGATCTCATTGGTGCGGTAGATTCCTTGCGCGCCGACGAGCTGGGTCACGAATTGCTGCGGGTCGCTCACCTGGTAGGAGTAAGTCCCAAAGCCTTGCAGGAGCGCCACGCCCAGGCCCATGCCGGGGTTGCGGACGATGATCGGCTGCGGCGTGCCCCACTTGCGGGTGGCGAATTCCTTCATCGAGACGAAGAATACCTCCGCCGGGAAGACGGTCTTGCCGCTGGTGAGAATATCTTGCAGTTTCTGGGTCAAAAGGGGAATGTTGGCGGTGGCGATGGTATGACGCCCCGGGCCGAACACGTCGAGGGCCGCGCCGTCACGGAAAAAGACCACCCGCTGGGCTTCGCGCACGATCACCTGCGAGCCGATCCGGTAATCTGCCGGGCCGCTCTCAGGGAAGCGGTGGACGATCTCATCCGTCATTTCGTTCGCATATTCGATTACATCAAGAACTCTGGCCATGGATAACTTCTCCTCTGGTATTGGGAATCAACGTTTTCATTATAGCCCATGCCAACTTCACGGACAATAGGCTTTCAGACAAATTTACGGAATAAATATCCCCTCGTTGCAGCCTTCATCCGGTCACGAGGCGCGTGCCGCAGGCCTGGCAGAACAGCGCCTCCGAGGTGTGCGCCCGGCCGCACTTCGGGCAGACGCGGGGCAGGTCCACCGGCAGGGCCGCGCCGCACATGGCGCAAGACTCGAATTCGGGGTCATTGGCTGTGCCGCAATAGTCGCAGACTTTCGGGTTGGCGGGCGCGTCCCGTTCCCCGGCCAGTGAGCGCGTCAGGGCGCAGAGGTCGTTGATCGCGTTCCAGATCTGCGGGGCGATGTTTTCCTGGCGCAGTTCGCCCACCACGTCCGGGATCATCGCCAGCAGCGAGAACGGGTTGGAGGCGGCCCGTTCGGCCATTTCGCTGGCATCCGCCACCCGGTCGAGCCAGTCGCGGTCACGGCTCATGGTGACGAGAACGCCGCCCTGCGTATCGGCGATGTGGACCGTGACTGGCGTGCCGTGCTTCGAGCCGATCTGGACCAAAGCCGTCTCACCCCGGACCTCGATCCGGGTCTTGTGCTGGCGGTCGTTGAACCGGGCCGAGAGTTGGTCTGCCAGGGCTGCGGCCCGGATGCCGCCGTGGAACATGCGCTGGTTGGGTGATGGGGGCATTTCTCTCCTGTGGAGTGCAACATCTCCTGATGTTGCGCCCGTGCTACGGTTTGGACATGGATTTCCCGCTCCCCCCGCTGCGGACCATCAGGATCTCGGCCAGGATGCTGACCGCGATCTCCTCCGGCGTCTCGGCCTGGACCTCGATCCCGATCGGCGAGTGGACGCGTTGGACCTGCGCCTCGGCGACCCCCTGCCCGCGCAGCGCCTCCACCGTCATTTTCCAGCGGCGCTTCGAGCCGATCACGCCGATGTACCCGGCCTCGGAAGCCAGCAGGGGCGGCAGGCCGGGCGCATCCACGGATACGCCGCGGGTGGTCAGGATGAGATAGGTGCGCGGGGTGATGTCCAGGTGTTCGGGCAGTTCCGCCATCGGGACGGGGTAGAACGCGTCGGCTTCGGGTACGGCTCCGGGATTGCAGAACTCAGGCCTGTCGTCCGATACCGCCACCCGGAACCCGAGCCACTTGGCGAGATGGGCGACAGCCTTCCCCACGTGTCCGCCGCCGACGATGACGATCAAATCCGGGGGCAGGATCGGTTCCACGAACACCTCCACCTGGCCGCCGCACACGCCGGGATCGCCGCGGGACGGATCGGCCATGCTGTATTCGAGCAGGGTCGGTTTGCCGTCGGCCAGGGACTGGACGGCCGCGGCGATGACCCGGTTTTCGAGTTCCCCGCCGCCGACCGTGCCGATGATCTGGCCGTCGGGATAGACCAGCATTTTGCTGGTGCTGTGGCGCGGGGTCGAGCCGCTGGCGCGCACTACGGTGCAGAGGGCGGCGGGTTGATGAGTTTCTTCGAGTTCGGCGAGGGCTTGATAGATGGATTTCATGCGTTTATTGTATCCGATTACGGCCACCACTGCGGCTGCCAGTCGGGTTCGGGGTCGCTGGTCAGTTGGCGGACGCCGGTGCCGTCGGCGCGCATGATGAACAGGTCAGTCTGCCCGTCGGGCTGCATCCGGTTGAAGGCGATCCACAACCCGTCGGGCGAGTAGGCGGCGGCGGCGTTGTTGCCGGTGTCGGTCAACTGGACCACTTCGCCGGTGGCGACGTCCAGCCGGTAAACGTCCTTGCCGTTGATCGGCCCGGCGCAGACCAGCAGGAACTTGCCGTCCGGCGACCAGTCGAGGCTGCCGGTGAGTCCCGAAAGCCCCTGGCTGATGCGGCGCGGCGGCTGGCTGGGGACGTAGGGGTTGAGCAGGAAAATCTCGAACTCGAAGGAATTCTCGACCGGCATGGCATAGGCGATGCTATCCCCTAGAGGCGACCAGGCCGCCCCGACGATGGGATTGGCCCCGGTATAGAGCAGGCGCGGGTCGTCGCCGTTGCGGCTGACCGTCCACAGCGAGGAGGGACCGTCGGCAGCCTGGTTGGCAAAGACGATGGTCTGGCTGTCGGGCGAAAAATCGGGCGAATAGACGTTGCCGATCTGGTCGGTCAACTGGACGAGTTTGCCGTCGGCCAGGATGAGCAGGTACAGGTCGAAGCTGCCGTTGCGGTTGGAGGCAAAGACGAGCGAATCGCCCTGGGGCGAGAAATTGGGGTAGTAATCGTGGGCGTTCTGGCTGGTGAGGCGGGCCGGTTCGCTCCCGTCGGCGTTGACGGCGCAGAGCTGGTGGATTTCGCCACGGGTGCAGGTATACACGATCCGCCCGCCGTGTTCGCGGGTGGGACGGGGCAGCGGGGTGAACGTGGGGAAGGGGGTGTAGGGGAGCGTGCCGCCGGTGAGCAGGATGGCGACGCCCGGCTCCGGCTGCAAGGGCGGGACCAGCCAGAAGAACCCGCCGAGGATAACAAGGATGAGCAACCAGAACGGAAAACGAAAGCGACGCCGCGGCTTGAATCGCAAGGATTTTGCCGGGCTTGAAAAACGCTCGTGCGGACCATCCCAGCCTGGTTTTTTCATTCGGTCGTATTTGGCTGATCAGCCTTTGGGCTCAATTTTCCTTCGATGTCGAGGACATGTTCCAGCTCGTGAAGGGCCTGTCCGCGGGCCTGCCAATAAACGGATTCCTTGCGCTGTTTGCCTTCCTGCCGGATGACCCGCGACCATTGCTTCTCATTCAGGTCCTTGAGAACCCGCAACAAAACCGTGCGCCGGAATTTGAAGTAGGCCAGCAAGTCAGAAAACGGCATCCGTTCGAACCGGAATAATTTCCCGAAGTCACGCTCCGCATGGATCGTTGTCAGCAGTGGTTCGCTGGCAAGCAAGGCCAGGGTAATGGCCTCGAAGGTGCGGGATTCGCAATTGAGGATGTGGACCAGCGTCTCGATAAAAGAGCGTTCGCCAGGGCCGAGCGGGGCGAGGAGTTGCTGCCCGGATACCCCTGCGCTCAGTTCATCGAGTTTCGGGTAAGTTTCGGCCAGCAGCCGCAACACTTCCGCGATGTTCACGTCGTTTTGTTCGGTGGATATTTGTTTCTTCAAGAGGCTGCCTGCTTACCTTTCCAGCAATCCCAGCACCACCGGGAGCAATTGTTTCTTTCTCGATACCACGCCCTCGGCCAGGCGGGTTCCGTCGGGCTGTTTGGGATAGGGCAGGTCGCTCAACTCGGACGGTTCATTCGTCAGCAGCAGGCGGCTGGACCCACCGACCACGTCGGTGACGAGCAGCATGGCAAAATCGAGGGCGCGCTTGTCGCGCAGGGTGATGAGCGCCTCGGTAATCGGCTCCAGGTGGTCAGACAGTTGCACCAAATCCGTGACTTCGGCCTGGGCGATGGCGAAGCGGAATCCGCCGGACTCGTAGGCTTTCAGGTCGGTGCTGACGATCTCCTCCGGTTGGCGGGAGGCCAATCCCGCCCCGGCGCTCAGGATCTGCTTGCCGTAGGAGGCGATCGTCTCGCCCGCCAGCGGCCCGTTGCGGGTGAAGGCCCAGCGCCCCAGCCGGTCGGCGGCTTTTTGGTCGCGCTCGGTGGTGGTCGGCGAGGTCAGGATGAGCGTATCCGAGAGCAGGCCGGCGAGCAGCAGCCCGGCGATGGACGGCGGGGCGCTCAACCCGGCGTCCTCGATCCGCTCGGAGACGAGGGTGCTGGTGCTGCCGACGATGTCCACGCTGAAGCGGATCGGCACGTGGGTGGACGGGTTGCCCAGGCGGTGGTGGTCGAGGATTTCGAGCAGGTCGGCGTCTTCGAGGTTGGCCAGGGCCTGGCGGGCTTCGTTGTGGTCCACCAGGATGATTTGCAGGCGCGGCGGGTTGAGCACTTCGCGCTGGCGGCAGACGCCCACGTACAGGCCGTTTTCGTCCACCACGAAGAAATTGTCGCCTTCCTCGCGCAGGATGCGGTTGAGCGAATCCCGGATGCGGGCGCTGGCCTTGAAGGCGGAAACGCCCGTCCGGCAGGCTTCACGGCTGGGGGTGTCGAGGATTTCGGCGATCTTCATCTCCTGCCGCTGGGGGTGCGGACCGACCGTCTCGCTCAGGTAGGCGAACAGGGAGCCGCCCGTGATCAGGCCGAAGGGCAGGCCCTCGGCGTCCACAACGGGGGCCACGCCCCAGGTCCGGGAGGCGATCGCCCAGGCCTCCCGCAGCGGGACCTCCGGCAGGGTGGTATCCAGCCGGTGGGTCACGGAGTCGAAACGGGGCGAGGCATCCCCAAGCAAAATCGGGGCATCCAACCCCAGGCGTTTGAGCACCCAGGCCGTCTGCGGGTTGACCGCCCCGGCGCGGGCGGCGAGGGTGTCCGCGCCGTCACGCTCGCGCAGGCACCAGGCGTAACCGACGGCTGCGGCAATCGAATCGGTGTCGGGGTTGACGTGTCCAATCACATAGGTAGGCATGGTTGCTCCGCTCAAGGCAGGATCAGGCCGACCGAGGCCGGCTGGGCGTCGAAGACGAAACCGTTGACCACATAGGTACCGGCCGGGCAGGTTCCGCTGGTGACGGCCTCGGCGATCCGGGTTTCGAGATAACCCGCCTCCCCGGCCAGGGATTCGTCGAGGGGGCCGAGCCGGCACTCGGCTGCGGCGGGGAATAGTTCCTTGTTTTGAATCAGATATTCGATAGCTTCTGTGTTAGCTACTATACGCGGTATCCGAAATTTATCAAAGTCTGGGCTATAAATAGGTTGCAAAAATTTTGGGCGTATTATGTAATCAACATCAAAGAGCGCTTGCATGGGCAACCCCTCTGGATTGGTGTAATTCTGGGTTACTGTAAGTTCGCCTCCGGTAGGCCAGTAACCGTAGGGGATAGCTAGCATGTTCCCAAGTCTGGGGATAAGGTCTTCGCGTTCCGCTAATGTCAAAAGCTCGCGAAGAAATTTGTCATTAAGTTTGAGATCCCACACTATTTCAGAAGCTGTACTCTTATCAAGGCGAATATGATAATAGGTATGACTGAAAACCAATGCACCATTATCTAGACACCATGCAATAGTTTTTCCTAATTCTGTCTTCCACTTTCCTTCAAGATCGCCATCTCCATATGGCTTGTCACCAAGTGATGCAAAAAGTACGTAGTTAAAACCGAATTCAGGATGATTTTGATAATAATTCCAGGCTACTCCAAGGCCAGTATCTGCTCTAGGTATCCCATTTTCGTCGAGTCGAATTTGGTTATTGTAAAATAAATCGTCCAATGTAATGATAAGTGGGCGACGTCCAGGTGGAAGTTCCATCCGCCCCTCAAGCCAATCATATATTGATATTAGAGTGTAGCCAGCTTGATTAAGTGAATCTAGTTGCTTTTCGAAATCATCGAAGCGTGGTTTTCGGTCATCAGATTTAGTGACGCTTGGCTTGAATTGATGATACAAAAGTAATGCTACTTGTGGCTGTCCGTTGTATACCGTGGCGGACAGGTAGAAAGGCGGGACGGTCGGCGAGGGGACCGGGGTCGAGGTCGGCGTTTGCGTGGCGCTCGGGACCGGGGAACTGGTCGCCGTTATGGTGGGCAACTCAGCCGTTGACGGGGCTGCCGGTCCGCAGGCGGCCATTATGAGGGCGAGGAGGGTGACGAGGAGGGACTTGGGTGGTTTCAAAATGCAACTCTCGGATTGGGATGGGACAATTTGTTGAACTCATTCCCCTTCCAGTAATCTTTGTACATCTTCATAATCGTAAGGGGGACGCTTCTTGATGCCGATAATTACAGGTTGCCCGTCATCCAGCCAGTAAACCACACGCCAGTGCCCAACGCGCAATCTTCTGACTTCTCGTAATTCATTCTCCAAAGTCAGGCGCTTGCTATTCGATGGGCGCGGGTTGATTTCAAGACGATCAATTTCTTCCGTTATCCTGCGGCGGGCATTACCGGGCAAGCGTTGGAGATCTTTCCATGCTTCCGGCCTGAGATAAGCCTGGGGCTTACTTTTGGGCATCCTTTTTCTCCAACTCAGCGCGCGCTTTGGACCACGGGATGTAACCTGCTTTTTCCAGGTCGCCGCCAGCCGCGTCTATTTCTGCGAGGGCCTGGCGGGCGGTTTCGATATCTTCAGCATCTTCGAGCGCTTCCACGATAGCTTCCCAGGTTTTCAAGGGGATGAGCACACCGGTTGGCTTACCTGTCCTGCCGATGACGAATTGCACATTTTTATCGGTCAACGTAACCATATCTACCTCCAAAACAATTATAGCCGCGTCCTGGGGTGGGGCAAATTGGAAATTTGCCCTACATTTAGCGAATTATATCTTGCCGTTCTCGACCAGGCCCAGGAAGATTGCGACGAGGCGCGGGTCGAAGTTTTCACCGGCTTTTTTCTGCATGTAGGCGATGGCCCGGTCCTTTTCCCAGGCTTTGTTATACGGGCGGTCGGAGAGCAGGGCATCCCACACGTCGGCGATGGTGAAGATGCGGGCCGCCAGCGGGATGTCTTCGCCCTTCAGCCCGCGGGGATAACCGCTGCCGTCCCATTTTTCGTGGTGGCAATACGGGATGTCCAACGCGCCGTTCAGGTATTTGATCGGCTGGAGCAGGTTGTAAGCCGTCACGGGATGCTTGTAGATGATCGTCCACTCCTCGTCGGTCAGCGAGCCTTCCTTCCGCAGGATTTCGTCCGGGATGCCCATTTTGCCGATGTCGTGCAGGATCGCCCCGCGCCGGATGTTGTCCAGCTCGTCGCTGTTGATCCCCAGGGCGCGCGCCAGCGTCAGGGTCATGGCCGTGACCCGGCGGCTGTGGCCTTCGGTTTCCTTGTCACGCAGTTCGAGAGCTTTGGCCCAGCCTTCGAGGGTGGTGTCGTAGGCCTCGGCCAGCTCCTTCGTCCGCTCGCCCACCCGTTTTTCGAGGTCTTCGTTGAGCACTTTCAACTCCCACTGAAGCCGCGCGTAGGGGGTGATGTCCCTGGCGACGAAGACGCGCCCCTGGTACGTGCCGCCCCGGTCGAACAGGAGGGTGGATTTGACGTCGAAATGGAAATAAACTTCATTGCGTTTGACGATCACTTCGAGGTTGGCGTTGCTGGGCCGGGTGAAATGCTCGATCAACACCGGCCATTCGGAAAAAATCGGTACGGCGTTCTTCCCTATGACCTCCGAAGAGGATAGGCCGAGCAGCTTGAGGGCGCTCCCGTTGATGTCCACGATCCGATCCCGGGCGTCGAGCACGATCACCAGGTCGGTCATGTTTTCGAAGACTTTTTCACGGGCGATGTGGACGATATCCAGCACGTGGAAGCGGAAAATGCCCAGGGCGATGACCAGGTTGCCGATGGCGGAGGCGAACGGCGTCGGGTCCCGCTGCGGGGTGATGCGAAGCCCCGTCAGCGCCAGGAGGGTCCCGGCGACCGGGATCAACACGCCCGCGGCAATAGTCAGGACCTGGAAACGGTACAACCGGTTCGGTTGGGGTGCGCGCAGGATCAGGAAAGCCAGGCTCGCGAAGGCTACCAGATATCCATAAGCCCCGTATAGGTACGCCAGCCAGGTAAAATCATATCCAAGCTCCAGGAAAACGTACTCCAGGCGGAGGTGAGGGTTGGGATACAGCAGGTGGTGGAGGGGGTCGGTCAGGACGGCCGCGCCGAACAGGAGCGGGACGATCCACAGGGTCCAGGCCAGTTTCTTGAGACGCGGGAGGCTCTGCTGGGTGTATCTGACGACGAAAACCGGGAGCACTATCGGGATGACCAGGCTGGCCAGCCACTGGAACTTATCCCAAAAAACCTTGCCTCTCAGTCCTGGAGAAAGCATCTCGACGATGAACCCGGCCACCCAGAGCGTCTGCCCGATGGAGTACCAGAAGAATTCGGTCGCGCCGCGGACCCGGCGGTGGTTGAACGCGTAAATGAGAATCCCCAGGGACAATCCGAGGGATAGCAGGTAAGGCAGGAGGTAGAGGAATTTCCCCTCGTCCATCAACGCCTCAATTGTTTCAGGGCCTTCCAGATTTTCTCAGGTGTGACCGGGTTATCGTCCACGTCCACGCCGACCGCGTCGCGGACGGCGTTGCCGACCGCCGGGGCCACCCCGTCCATCGGGATTTCGGCCACGGCCTTGACCCCGAACGGGTGACTCGGCTCGAAGGTTTCGACGAAGATCGTGGTCAGCTCGGGCATCTCGTCGGCGCGGAAGATGTGGTAACGGTCGAAGTCGCGCTCGATGGCCGAGCCGTCCTCCCGGTAGCGCAGCTCCTCGCAGACGGCGTAACCCAGGGCCTGGGTCATCCCGCCTTCGATCTGGCCGGAGGCCGTCAGCGGGTTGATGATGACGCCCGAATCGACCGCCATCACGAGTTTGTCCACCGTGACCTGCCCGGTTTCCGTATCTACGGTCACTTCGGCGAACTGGGCCGCGAACGGCGGCGGCGAGGAGGGCGAAACGTAACTTGCCACCCCCATGATCTGTTCCTGGTCCTCGCGGTGCAGGGCGTTGAGGGCGATCTCGGAGAGGGGGAGCGAGCGACCGTCAGGCGCGACAGCCATTCGGTCTTGCAGGCGTATGTCGGTAGACAGGTAAACAGGTAGGCTCGTATCGCTACCTGTTTCCGTGTTTACTTGATTACCCAGCATCGCCGCTGCCCGCGCCTTGATCTTCTCCGCCACGATCTCCGCCGCCTTGACCACCGCCGTACCCGAAATGTAGGTGGTCGAAGACGCGTACGCGCCCTTGTCGAACGGGGTGAAGTCGGTGTCGGAGGAGTAAGTGATGATGTCCTCGACCGGCACGCCCAGCACCTCGGCGGCCATCTGGGCCAAAACAGTGTCAGACCCGGTCCCCAAATCCGTTGCCCCGACCAGCAGGTTGAACGAGCCGTCGTCGTTCATCTTGATCGAGGCCCCGCCCATGTCGAGGTAGGGGATGGCCGTGCCCTGCATGACGAGGGCTGCTCCAATCCCTTTACGGAACACGCTGCTCGAGTCATGTTGCGTGGTGAGTGTTCCGTTTGGAGGTATTTTATGCCAGGATTCGTTCCCATACTTTTGATCCCACCCAATGGCGGCCTTGCCCTGGATGACGCACTGCTCCAGCCCGACGGTGTGGATGATCTCGGGGCGCGGCTCACGGCCCTCGTTCCAGGCGGTGCTGAAGGGGTGGTACTCGCCGGGGCGGATGGCGTTCTTCAGGCGGAATTCGAGCGGGTCGAAGCCCATCGTCCGGGCGATCTTCTCGATGTGCCGGTCGAGCGGCCAGTATCCCTGCGGCACGCCGTAGCCGCGATACGCCCCGGCGGGCGGGGTGTTGGTGTAGACCACGTCCGCATAAAAACGGATATTGGGCGACTTGCGGTATTCGCCGTCGCCGACGTAAAGGGCCATCGCCTTGTGGCCGGTGTTGCCGGTCACAGTCAGGGCGTGGCAGCCGTAGGCCCCGGTGTCGGAGAGAGCGACCATCTCGTTGGCCGTGATCGTCCCGTCGAGCTTGACGCCGGTCTTCATGCGGATGCGCATCGGGTGGCGCGAGCGGGCGGCGATGAATTCTTCCTCGCGGGTGTATTCGTAGATCACCGGGCGTTTGGTGGCAATCGTCAGGTGGGCGGCCACGTCTTCCATCAGCACTTCCTGTTTGCCGCCGAACCCGCCGCCGATGCGCGGCTTGATGACCCGGATGCGTTTGACGGGCAGTCCCAGCACCGGGGCCAGCATCCGCCGCACGTGGAACGGGACCTGGGTGCTGGTGCGGATGACCAGGCGGTCGTCCTCGTCCCAGTAGGTGACGCAGACGTGCGGCTCGATGTGCGCCTGCTGGACCTTGGGGACCTCATACTCGGCCTCGAAAACCCGGTCGGCTTCGGCAAAGCCTTTTTCCACGTCGCCGATGTCAATGCGGATCTCGGCGGCCAGGTTGCGGGACGGGTCGGAGTCGGCGAAGTTGACGTATTCGGGTTCGTCGTGGATGCGGACCGCGCCGGGCTGCATTGCTTCGGATTTATCGAGGATGGCGGGCAAAATTTCGTACTCGACCTCGATCAGACGAAGGGCCTGCTCGGCGATCCCGGGCGTTTCGGCGGCGACGAAGGCCACCCGGTCGCCCACGAAGCGGACCTTGTGATCCAGCGAAAAGGTGTCCAGCGGGCCGGGGATCGGGTCGGACTGCCCGGCGGTGGAGTAGACCACGCGGGGGATGTCCTGCCAGGTGAGCACGGCGGCCACGCCTTCGAGGGCGCGGGCCTTGCTGGCGTCAATTTTGGTGATGCGGGCGTGGGCGTGGGGCGAGTGCAGCACTTTGGCGTGCAGCAGGCCGCGCTTTTCGATGTCGGCCGCGAAGGCCGGCTTCCCCTGGACGAGTTTAACCGCGTCCACCTTGATCTCCGGTTTGCCGACGGTCTGGTATTGCTCGGTTTCGGGCACGACGATGATTTTCGGCGCGACCTGGGTCTGAGTGATTGGTGATTGGTAATTGGTAATTGGTAATTGGGGATTGGTAATTGGTTCACTGAAAACTGGATACTGCTCACCGGTTACTGATAACTGGTCACTGCCGCGCATCATCTCAGCCGCTCGCAGGACTGCCTGCACCGGCTTCAAGTATCCCGTGCAACGGCAGAGCACGCCCGAAAGTGCCTGGCGGACTTCGGCCTCGGTCGGGTCCGGGTTTTTGTCGAGCAGGGCCTTGGCGGCCAAAATCTGCGCCGGTGTGCAGTAGCCGCACTGGATCGCCCCGGTTTCGATAAAAGCCTGTTGTAACGGGTGCAGGCCCCCGGTCCGGCGCCAGCCCTGCTCGGGGTGTTCGCCCAGGGCTTCGAGGGTGGCAATTTTATGTCCCTCGGCCTGGGCGGCCAGCAGCAATCCGGCGTTGACGGGATTCCCGTCGAGCAGGACCGTATCCGCCCCGGACAGGCCGTGCTCGTCGCCGAATTTGACCGAGTGGAACCCCAGCCCGCGCAGGGTCGTGAGCAGGGTTTCGGATGGATGGATTTCGAGTTCGTGGGAGATGCCGTTGATGGTCAGGGTGGTTTTCATGGAAGTTTCCTCACCTTGATTTTACAACAAAAAGCCCCGCCGGGCGTCTGGTCATCGGATGATGGGCTGCCATTCGGAGCGTAAAATCCAGCGCTGGAATATAAAAGTCCAGCGCTGGATTTCCCTGGTCATGCGAACGGTTTGGCCGGAATCCCTACGGTACGTGATCCCTCCGCAGGCTACGGGACATAGTATTCGATGATCAGCTTCGGGCGCGAGGCGGCCGGGGAGTTGCCGCTGTACAGGCTGAGGAAATTGGCGACCGCATTGTTGTTGTCGTCCAGCTTGAAGCGCAGGCGGATCTGCGTCAGCCCGCCGCTGGTCGCCAGTTTGTTGACGAAGGCTTTGGCGCCGGTCAGGTTGAGGTTGTACCATCCGCCGGAGAGGGCAGGTTTGAAGGGGCCGACGCTTTTGTTGGCGGCCGCCTGGAAATCGCCGGCCTGCAAGCCCGAGGCGCCGAAGATGCCCTTCTTGATGTCGGCCATGAAGCCCTGGAAGAGCGTGACCGGGTTGCCTCCGCCGGTGACGCCCTGTTTCTTGAGCTTGAGGGTGACCCGGGTGATGACGGCGTTGTCCGGCAGGCTGGAGGTGTTGAACGAGAGGATGCCGCGGTACTGTTTCCGGGCGGCGTCGTCGCCGAGGCGGAAGGTGGTGGCCGTCTTGTTCAATGTGCCGCCTTTATTGCTGGTCTCGGCAGATTCGAGCACCCAGCCGTCGGTGGTGCTGGCGGAGGTGAAGACCAGGTCTTTGTCAATCGTGTAGGCCAGGCCGACGGCGAATGGCAGCCCGTCGAGCGGATTCCCGGCCAGGTCGGTCACAACTGCTGTGGCAGGAACGTCCAGGCGGATCGTGCCGTTGCCGGAGCCGGTGGCAACGGTCACGGTGTAGGAACTGCCCGCGCCGCTGAGTCCGCTCAAGGTCGGGTTCGAGACGCCGCCGGTCGTCGCCAGGGTGAAATCCGCCAGGTCCACGCCGGTCACGGGTTCGGAGAAGGTGACGGTAAAGTCCACGTGGGCCGCGCTGGTGGGGCTGGCTTCGGCGCGGGTGATGGATTGGACCACCGGCGGGATCGTATCACGTTCATAAGCTCCGATGTCGCAATGAGCGCCCTGCGGACGGGCCTCGCCGCGCTGGTCGAGGCTGTTGACGATCCAGTTGGCGCAGACCAGATCGTTGCCCGCGTCGATGGCGGGGGAGCCGGTCAACAAGGCCATGGTCTGGGTGGGGCCGCCGTTATCCGCCAGCGCGCCCAGGTTGGGGTCTCCGCTCAGGGTGGCGGAGCAGGAGCCGTCTTCTACGAGATTCGACGTAGGGAAGTTGATCGTCCCGATGCCGGCGCAATCGCCGCCTGAAGTCGAATTGGCGATGATCGTATTGCTGTAACTCAGGTCGCCGCCGGAGTTGTAGATGCCGCCTCCGTTCGGCGCGGAATTGTTGGAGAGCGTGCTGTTCATAATATTGACCATACCACCGTTGAAGATGCCGCCGCCTCCAAATCCTGCGGTGTTCCCATGGAGTGTGCTGTTTGCAATCGTCAGGATTCCGCTGGGGCCGTTGTATATGGCGCCGCCCGAAAGGGAAACGGAATTTCCGCTGAAGGTGCTGTTCATCACCGTCAGGTTGCCGAAGTTATAGATGGCGCCGCCGTGATTCGGGGATAATCCCTTCGTGATGGTCAGGGTGTCCAGCACGAGAGAGACATTACTGTCCAACACGGCGAGGACGCGCACGTTACCCGTACCGTTGTTATCCGTATCGCCGCTGAGGACGATGGATGAGGCCAGCGCGGAGCCGTCAAGGGTCAGGTTCCGGTCAACGGTCAGGGATGAAGCGAGGCGGATCGTCGCGCCGGAGAGTGAGGCGTCGAAGGTGATCGTGTCGCTGCCGGCCGCGGTCGCAAGCGCCGTCCGCAGTGAACCTGCGCCGCTGTCGTTCGTGTTCGTCACCACGAGCGAGGCCGCGGCTTCGTACGCGCCGATGTCGCAGTGCGCGCCCTGCGGACGGGCTACGCCGCGCTGGTCGAGACCATTAACGGGACTTCCCGAACACGCCGCGTCGTTCCCCGCGTCGAGAGCGGGAGAGCCGGGGGCCAACGCCATGGTGCTGGTCCGGCCGCCGTTGCTGGCGATCCCGCGCAGGTTGGGATCGCCGCTCAATGAAGCGGAGCAGGAACCATCCTCCACGAGGTTGCTGGTGTTCGTGCCGATGGTGGAGTTGTTGAAGCAATCGCCGCCGGTGGAATTGGCGATGATGGTGTTGGTGTAATTCAGCGTGCCGCCGCCGTAATTGCTGATGCCGCCTCCGCTCGTTACTGCGGAATTGTGCGAGAAGGTGGAGTTCGTGATGATAAGGGAGTTGCTGTTGTTGATCCCGCCGCCGCCGAAAGCCGTGGCCGAGTTGTTGACGAAGGTGCTGTTCCAGATGGTGAGCGGGCGGCTGTTTCCAATGGCGCCGCCCTCCTGGGCGGAATTGCCGTAGAAGGTGCTGTTCCACACCATGAGCGAACCGCCGCCAAAGTTGCTGATCGCGCCGCCGGAGGCGACTGCGGAGTTGTACGAGAAGCTGCTATCCTGGACGGCCAGGCTTCCATTGTTGTTGATGGCGCCTCCTCCGAAGGATGTGGCAGAGTTGAACGAAAGCGTACTATTGAAAATCGTGAGCGTACCGTTGTTGACAATCGCGCCGCCCTCCGCGGCTGCTCCCAGCGTGATATCGAAGTTGAGCAAATTGGCCATCACGCCGGAATTGACGCTGAAGACGCGCACGTCGCCGAAACCGTCGTTGTTCGTGTCGCCGCTGATGGTGATGGGCGAGGCCAGCGAAACGCCGGTGATGGTCACGTTTTTGCTGAGGGTCAGGGTGGAGGCGAGATGGATGGTCCCGCCGGAAAGCGCTGAGCTGAAATTGATGACATCCCCGGCTGCGGCGTCGGCGATGGCCTGGCGGAGCGAACCTGCGCCGCTGTCGTTGAGGTTGGTGACTGTAACTATCGCCGCATACGCAGGGCGGACGGGGGCCAGGGCAGTGATCACTACTGCGATGAGCAGGGCGGCTCCAATTGAGCGGAAAAGGTGTCGAGACATGGTTTCCTCCGAATGAATGATTGATTTCAGTTTTCGTCTCCGGCCGGGCGGGGAGGGGGCGGGTCCATCCACCCGCCGAGTTCGCCTACCAGCCGGTTGAGATCGGTCAGTGTGCGGAAGTAGAACCGCTCGCCCGCGACCGTCTCGATTGCGCCTCGCCATTGCGGCGGCAGCTTCTCCTGCGGCTCGGGCCAGATGACAATCACGAACGACGTCCGACGGGTTGGCGGGTTCCGGTCCATTACTCTCCGATCTGGGAAGAAGATAGCACGAGCGCGTCACACGCCTGTCACGCGGAAAAGAAAAATGCCGGGGTATCCCGACATTTTCGCGTAAGAAGTTGATGGATGGGTTATTTTCGTTTGCGCGTCCTGGCCTTGTGTCCCTCGGCAATCAAGGCGGCGATGTCGCGCTCGATGGTTCGGACGTTGACGCCCAGCGCGCCCGCCAGGTCTGCGTCGGTGGGGGCGGCGTCTTGTTCGTGCGCCTCGCGGATCAAACGCGCCAGGCGGTGACGCCGCAACGCGGCTTTCCCGTAGCGGCGGAGGAATTCCCCATCCGCTTCTCCCGCGTCCACGGTCCATTGGACGGGGACGAAATCGGCCTCGCGCAGCGGCTTGCCGAGAGGTGTTTCGGCGCGGGCGAGCCGGACCGTCAGCCGGGGAGGCGGTGGATGGAGAGCCTGCCACCGGGCCTCGATCTCGCGATGGAGGGCGACCCCCTCCAGGAAAGCGGCCCGAAGAGCGTCATCGGTGAAAAGCGCGGCCTGGCGCTGGATTTCGTCGCGGGCGGCGCGCAAATGGCGCGGATCGCCGGTCAGTTCGTAGCGCGCAATATGCAGCAGGACATTGTGCGCCGCAACCTGTGTGCCTTCCAACACGCTCTCAGCGTGGCGCAGACTCGCAGTCGCGGCGACCAGGTCCGAGGTCCGGGATGAAGCGAGGGCGTGAAGCAGCAGCGGGGCCACTTCGATTGTCCCGCCTGATTGTTTCCATACGTCGAGCGCACGTGTCAATGCAACGCGCGCGTCGTCAGGGCGATTTTGCGCGAGGCGCAGCCGTCCCAGCGCCGTCAGCGCCAGCAGGAGCGGCCGGCCGCCGGTTTTCGTATCCATCCAGGCCCGCAACGAGTCGAGGGAACATTCGGCCTGTTCCAGGTCGCCCGCCAGCGTGAGGGCGTTGGCGTTCAGGGCTTCGGCCCACATCCAGTGGTCCTCCGGCGGGCCGATGCCCGCTTCGGCGAGGAGCGACTTGAGCGACTGGATGGCGTGCCGGGCGTCTGCGTGCCTCCCGCTGTGGGCCGCGATGAACGCCTGGTTGAACAGCCCCTGGCCCGCGAGCCAGCGGTCTTTCAGGTCAAGCGCCAGTTGGGTGAACTCACCCATGATCTCATACGCGGACTGCCAGCGGGCGAGGTCAATCTCGACCTGCCCCAGGATTTCCAACGCGCCCGCTTTGCCCTGGAGCAGACCGCCGCGTGAGTTGGCGATTTGGAGGGCAAGTTCCGCCGTCGCGCGGGCGGAGAGGGTCCCGCCGGTGATCCGCTGGGCGAAGGCGAGATGTCCCAGCGTTTCGAGCCGGAGGGAGGTGTCGCCGAGTTGTTCGGCCAGGGCTGCGGCGCGTTCCAGGTGCGGCAGGGCCTCGTGCGGCCTGCCGAGCATGTCGGCGAGGTGCCAGCCGAGTTCGGCCCGTACCCGCGCTTCGGCGTTAGGGTTGGCGTCCTCCTGGGCGAGCGCGACGGCGCGCCGGGCTGCATCCAGCATCGCGGCCCAATCTGCCTCCAGCACGCCGAGCGAGACCCGGGCCTGCAAGGCTTCGAGCAGCGCGGCGCGGTCGTCCGCGGCGGATGCCGCGCTTTCGAGCTGGTCCACGGTGGCGCGCCACTCCCCCTTCTGGACGGTGACGCGGTAGACGCGTTGCCGCCGGACGAGCAGGGCGATCGTTTCGTCCTGGGGCGCGTCCAGGCGCGGGAGCAGGGCCTGGCCGTGTCCAAAGTACGCCAGGGCAGTTTCGTAGGCGAAGGCGTTCGCGGCCCGTTCGCCCGCCTCGCGGTAAAAGCGGACCGCCTCACGCCAGGCTTCCGCCTGCACGAAATGCCAGGCCAGCACGCCCGGCTCGGCGCGTTCCTGGGCCAGCACCTCACCGGCGCGGCGATGCCATTCGCGGCGGCGTTCCGGCAGGATGGCGTTGTAAATATATTCGCGGGTCAGGTCGTGTTCGAACTGGTAGCCGCTCGCGGTCTCACGGATGAACCGCGCCGCGACGAGGGCGGGGATCGCTTCCAGCACCGGCGCGCCGGCCAGGGCCTGCCACGCCCCGTGCGAAAACTCCCGTCCCAGGGCCGCGCCCGCTTCCAGGACCTCCCGCTCGATCTGGCCCAGACGCGCCACGCGGCGAGACAACAGGTCGGCCAGCGTGGCGGCGGTGGAGCCGGTTTCCAGGACGTTCGTCACGAACAGGGGATTGCCGTTCGTCTGTTGGCGAAGATCGCGGGCGGTCGTCTCGTCAACCGTCCGCCCCAGGGTGCGGGCCAGTTCGACGCATTCCGCCTCGTTCAGGCCGTCCAGCGACAGGCGGGGCGGGGCAAACTCACGGTCGAGGCGACGCAGGGCGCGCCAGGTTGCGGCGTCGGCGCGTACTTCGTCCACGCGGTAGGCGAGCAGGACGAGCAGGCGCTGGGTTTCGATTTTTGGGGCCAGTTCCAGCAGCGCGTCCCAGAAGGTCGCCTCCGCCCACTGCACGTCGTCGAGGATGAACAGGTGCGGGGTAATGCCTGACAGGGCGCACAGACCTTCGGCGAGCGCGCTCGCCAGGGCGGGCGGATTCGTGGTTTTGAGAGGGGTTCCGGTCCGCAGCCGCGGCTCCAGCCCGGCGAGCGTTTCGGCGACCGGCAACGCAAGGCGGGCGCGCAACTGATCGCTGCGCGGCCCCGCGCAGGCGGCGCGAAACGCCTCGTCGAGCGGCGCGCAGGGGGTGACGCCGGTCAGTTCCCGCGCCCGCCCCCACACGACGGAGACTCCCCGCCAGGCCGCGCCCTCGCCGACCTTTTCGAGCAGGCTCGTTTTGCCGAGGCCCGCCTCGCCCTCGACCAGGACGATCCCGCCGCGCCCGTTCTGTCCCTGCTCGACGAGTTCGATCAGCCGGGAGCGCTCGCGCCTGCGTCCGATGAACGGCTTTTCTTCGGCGGCCCCCGTCTCTTGCGCCAGGTGCTCGGCCCGGATTTGTTCAGCCAGGCGCTGCGTTTCCGGCGAGGGGCGGGCGCCCAACTCATCTTCGAGTAGTTGCCGGAAGCGCTCGTACTGCTGGAGCGCGGCCGCATACCGCCCCATCCGGGCGTAGACGCGCATCAGGCCGCGCTGGGACTCGTCGTCGAGCGGCTCGGCAAAGACCAGGCGGTGGTAATAATCGAAGGCGCGTTCGGGATGGCCGCCGGTTTCGGCGTCCTGGGCGAGTTGGGCGCAGACGTGAAGGAAGCGTTCGCGCAGCGCAACGCGGAGCGGCAAGATCCAATCGTCGTAAATTTCGGGGAGCAGGTCGTCGTGGTAGAGGGCGATGGCCCGCCGCCGGGCGTCCGGGTCGTTCGAGCCGGCCAGAGCCTCGAATTCCCGCGCGTCCACCCACAGGTCGGGGCCGGGGCGCAGGGCCACGCGTTCGTCGTCCGCGTCCAGCCAGCCCGGTCCGAGCGACTGGCGCAGGCGGTAGAGCAAGGCCGACAGGTTGCGTCCGGCGCGTTCGGGCAAGGCGTCGGGGAAGAACAGGTCGGCCAGCCGTTCGCGGCGGTGCGGCTGCCCAGGGTGGAGGGCGAGATACGCGAAAAGACCGGCCGGTTTGCCGCCAGGCGTCAACGGCCGGTCGTCTTGCTCGATGCGGAGCGTGCCGAACAACCACACGCGGCGGGACATTAGAGCACTTTCTTGACCTCCAGCCAGCCCTCTTTTCCCTTGTTGGCTTTCTGGATGGCTTCCGCCGATCCCATCACGACCACCTCGCCCTGCCGGGCAACTTCTTCGAGCACGCGGGCAAAGGATTTGAAATCTGCCACGGTCGTGCCGAGCACTTCTTCACGGATGCGCTGGCGTTCTTCGTCGGTGTAATGGGTCAGGTAGCGCACCATCGAGGTATAGCCTTTGGCGTCCGGCAGCAGGTAGGCGTCGAAGTCGCCGATGGTGCCGATGATGGACTTGGCCAGCTCCTCGCGGCTCAGGTCGAGGTCGCGCAGGAATTTCGCCGTGGCGTCGTAGTTGTCCAGCGTGGACAACAGGTTTGGGTCCCGGTACGACAGGTAAGTCCAGACCCCGGAGTTCGGGTCGAAGGCGCTCATCCCGCCATACGCGCCGCCCTGCACCCGGACCTTTTCCCACAGCCAGGTGGTGCCGAGGTAGTTGTGGATCACGTTGATCGAGCCATGCGGCTCGTAGCCGAGCTTGAACAGGTTTGCGCCCTTGCCGACGTAGTTGACCTGGGCGGGGATGGTGAGACCCTCAGCGGACTTTATCACGGATTCACGGATGAAAGCGGACGGTTCGAACTCGCGGGCAGGCAACGCGTCGATGAAGGTGGCAAGCTGCGGGGAGAAGGCTGCGAAGGAGTCGGCGTCGAGGGTCACGTTGACGATCATCGCCTTCCGGTTGATGAGCAGGCGGCGGACCGTCTCCAGCTTTTCCAGCACCGCGGGCCAGTCTTTCTCGATCTCTTCGACCAGTTTGCGGACGAAGAACAGGTTGTCGAGGCCGTTGATCTGCTCCGCGACCCAATCGGCCTCGCTGAAACGGGCGCGCAGGCGGCGGTTGACCACCGCGTGCCCGCCGGGGATCAGCCCGGATTCCGCCCCGGCTTTTTCCTCGAGCGCGATCTGTTTGAAGCGTTCGCGGTTGTCCAGGTTGGCGGTCAGCAGCACGTCTTTCAGGATGGCGAGCAATTCCCCGGCCTGGGACGTGACCGCCTTGCCGCTCAGGAAGAACCACAGGGCCGAATCGCTGCTCTCGCGGATGGTGGAGGTCAGCGTGCCGGAGCCGATGCCGCCGGTCTCGCGCCCGATGCGCTGGGTCAGTTGGACGTAATCTTGCGTTGCCGTGCCCATTTGCAGCAGCGCCCGCCCGAACAGGCCCATGAACGGCAGCAGGTCGGCGGGCAGGCCGTGCAGGTCGAAGCCCAGGTTCAGGTAGACGATCCCGTTGGTGAACAGGTCGTGGAAGAGCACCCGGGTAGCGCCCAGCGTGCGGACTTCCCGCGGGATGAGCTTGTTTTCCCGCTCCAGGTCTTCGAGCGCCAGCGAGGGGATGGTCGCCAGGGCTTCGGGGCTGTCGGGCGTTTCCTGGCGGAGCTTGAGTTCGGCGGCGGTCTCGATCACCTTTTGCAAGTCGGCGGGCGACATGGCGGCCCTGGCTTTTTCCAGCCGGGCCGTTTCGGCTTCGGCGATCCGTTTGCCTTCCTCCGGGTCAGGGACAAGATGAATTGTGGTGCGGTGCGGGTTGGCGAGCAGGTACTTTTCGATCAGGCCCTCGAAATAGCGCCCGGCGGCGGCTTTGTCCTTGATGGCGGATAACGGTTTCTCGAAGGCGATGGCTGCGATCGGGTCGCCGCCGTAGAGCCAGGTGGACAGGGCGTTGAGCATCAGGAACAGGCCGCGCGGGAAACGTCCGGTATTCTGCTCGCGCAGGCGGAATTCGATGGTATTGAGCGAGGCCGCGACCGTATCGGGATCAATGCCCTCGCGCGCCAGCCGTTCGAGCGTCTTCTCGATCACTCCCTGGACTTTGGGCAGGTTCGCCGTTTCGACGCCCTGCATCCCGGCTGAAAAGTATCCCTGGCGCAGGTCTTCGGTGTAGCCGCCGGTGACGTCCTCGCCCAGGCCGGAGTCGGTCAGGGCCTTCTTGAGCGGCGAGGCCGGGGTGGCCAGAAGCACGTGCGACAGGATGGAAAGTCCCATCGTGGCCTCGATGTCGGTCGGCTCGTCGAGCAGCCAGTTGACGGTGATGTAGGCTTTGGCGTCGGGCGAATCGCCGGAGTCGTAGGGCTTGACGACCAGCTTCGGCTCGGTCCAGCGCGGCTGGAGCGGCAGGCTCGATTGGGCGTCCTTGCGCTCGAAAGCCTCCAGCCATTTATCCATCAGGCGCAGGCGCTCGTCTTCGGGGTCGTCGCCGCAGAAGTAGATGTACGAGTTCGACGGGTGGTAATACGTCTCGTGGAAAGCCTTGAACTCGGCGTAGGTCAGGTCGGGGATGACGGCCGGGTCGCCGCCGGAGTTAAGTCCGTAGGGGGTATCGGGGTAGAGCGACTGCTGGGAGACCTCACCCAGCAGATCGTCCGGGGAGGAGAGGGCGCCCTTCATCTCGTTGAAGACCACGCCCTTGAAGGTCAACGGCGCGTCGGGCGAGTCGAGTTCATAATGCCATCCCTCCTGCCGGAGGGTGTGCTCTGGGATGAGCGGGTAGAAGACCGCGTCGAGGTACACGTCAATCAGGTTGTAGAAATCCTGCAAGTTCTGGCTGGCGACCGGGTAGCAGGTCTTGTCGGGATAGGTGAAGGCGTTCAGGAAGGTGTTGAGCGAGCCTTTGGCCAGCTCGATGAACGGCTCCTTGACCGGGTACTTGCGCGAGCCGCACAGCACGGAATGTTCCATGATGTGGGCGATGCCGTTGGATGTCTGCGGCGGCGTGCGGAAGGTGATGCCGAAGACCTTGTTCTCGTCGTCGTTGAGCACCGATAAAAGCCGCGCCCCGGTCTTGTCGTGGGTATAGAGTTTGACCGTGGCATTGAGTTCGGGGATGTGGGTGTTGGTGAGGAGGGTGAAGGACATGAGGTGGTTTCCTTGTTCGATGGTTTGATAGTCGTTTAGACTAACCTGCCACTAATTTTGAATTTTGATTGAAAACAAACATTATTCTTTGGGTGGGGGCGGCAGGATGGCTTCCAGTTGCGGGATCAACTACAAAGCATAGAGTATTTCCCGTTTGGTTAAAATGGAGTGCCGCCGGTAGGGGTTGCGAAGAGCTTCCTTTTCGACCAGATCCACCTTTCGGCCAAACATGGTTTCCAGTTCTTCCTGCATTTCGGTCATGGCCTTTTATTCATTCGTGATCTGTGCCAGGCAGCGCTTCGCCAGCGTGGCGGCCACGTCCATGCGGTAGGCGGCGGAGGCGAAGTCGTCGGCGGCTTCGTGGAAGGCGTTGCGGGCCGCGGAGTCGAGGCCGGTGGGGTCGAGTCCGTCCATGGCCAGGAGCGGGGACTTGCCCCAGCCGCCCAAGGCGAGGCGGGTCCGCCCGCCGGGCCACTGGCAGAGCGCGGCGCAGACGATGGGCTTGTCCGCCGGGGTGCGGGAGACGGCTTCGAAGGCGAATTTGACGTTGGCGGGAAGCTCGATTTTGGTGATCAACTTGCCGCGCAGATTCTCAGGGCGCAATGGAAGGAAATCACCCAGACTGATCACTGAAGACTGGTCACTGATGACTGTCACTTTCGCGTCCAACGCCAATAGTGCCGCGGTGAAAGTCGAACGTCCATCCGCGGCGACCAGCGTCCCGGCGGCGGTGGCCTGGTTGCGGAGGTTGAGGGGCGCTTCCAGCCGGATGGCCTGGAGCAGGCCGGGGGGGAGTCCGCTTTCGTCGAGGAGACGCTGGAGGCTGACGGTCGCGCCGATTTCGAGGGTGTGGCCGACGGATTGGATCTGATCCAATCCCAAATCCTGCAAATCCACAACGGCTACGGTGCGGTCTTCGAAGGCGGGCGTGTTGACCAGCGTCCCGCCGCCGAGGGGAATGGCATCTGGCTCGGTGAGCAGGGACAGGGCTTCTTCGAGGGTTTTCGGGCGGTGATAGGTTTTGATCATGCTACTCCAAACGGGAATCGAACAGGCATCCTTATTATACAGGATGCCTGCGGTTGTCACTGCGAGGGACGAAGCAGTCTCCCGTTGCCGAGGGGATTACTTCGCTCGGCAACCGCTCGCTCGTAATGCCAGACTTAACTCAATCCGGGTAGACTTTCCAGCCGAGTTCTTCGAGTCTGCTCATATCGAATGTATCCCGGGGGACGTCGATGTGCAGGGCGGTGGCTTCGGCCAGCAGGGTGCCGTCGGGGTCATAGATGCCAGCCCAGCCTTCGCCCATCTTGCTGCGGGATTTGAGCGCCTTGCCGACGATCCTGAGCGGTACGCCGACCGGGACATTCTTGCGGTATCGCACTTCGAGTTTGCCGGTGAACATGAAGCGTGGCGCCGACGGGTCGCCCATCAGTGCCCGACCGCTGATCTCGTCGAGCAGGGCAGCGACGATCCCGCCGTGCAGCACGCCGGGATACCCCTGGAAATGTTCGGGGGCGGTGTAGGAGGTTTCGATCTCGCCGGGGCCGGTCAGGTAGATTTTGAGATGCAGGCCTACCGGGTTTTCGACGCCGCAGACGAAGCACAGGCGCGAGTTGGGTTGTTTTTCCATGCAGATACCGTCCAGAAATGGTTTCAGAACCGCGCGAGTGCGTCGCACCTGAACGCCGGGCAAGATCCCGGTACAAAGGTGCGACGCACCCTCGAGTAGTCCCTTTCCGGCGAGTATATCATGCCCGTGGGCTGACTCAGGCGGGCTGTGTTTTGCCTTTCAACTGGTCGAAGAACAGGAAGTTGTGCTTGTACTTGATCAGCAGGTCGTCGAGCGCCTCCCGCAGCAGCACCGCCTCGCTGACGCCCTGTTCGCTGGCGAGTTCGGTCAGGCGTTCGAGCTGGGTCTGGGTGTAGTGGGCGGTCTTGGGGATCATGCGCTCCTCGTAGGCCAGGGCGATCTTGTTGCGCCCGTTGACTTTGGCCCGGTAAAGGGCGCCGTCAGCCTTGCGGATGAGTTCGTTCTCGTCGCTCCCGTCAATCGGATGGGCAGCCACGCCGCCCGTGATGGTGATCTTCGTCTCGACCCGCGTCTCACCCTCCGAAAATTGACTCAGCGACTCGACCGCCACCCGGACCTGTTCCATGATCAAGAAGGCTTGTTCACGCTCCAGCCCGGCGAAGATGACCGCGAACTCGTCGCCGCCGTAGCGGGCCACCTGTCCGCGCCCGCCGACCACCTGGCTGACGGTATCCGCGACGGTTTTGAGCACCGCATCCCCGCCGGGGTGGCCGAAGGTCTGGTTGACGCCCAGGAAGTTGTCCAGGTCGAAGAAGGCCAGTGACAGGGGAGTCCCGTCCCGGCTGGCTTCGAGAAAAGTGGCGTGCAGGGTTTCATCGAAGGCTTTGCGGTTGAGCAGGCCGGTGAGGGGATCGAGGGAGTTGTTTGCCATTGTTATTCTCCTATTCAGATAGGTTAATAATACAATGACATAATATCGTTAAATATTATTAAAGTCAATGATGTATTAATAGTTGGAATTACCCAACGTCCCGAAGGTTTGAGTATCTCAACACGTTTTTTCAGGGAAACCTTCGGGACGTTCTGCGTAAAATCGGCTCTTCAGGATTAAGTGGGGTGGAAACCCGTTTTACCACAGAGCGCACTGAGAGCACCGAGATTTTAAAAGGCGGCTCTCCCGTTTTTGACGGGAAAAACCTTTTGAAACACGAAGGAACACAAAGTCAACGAAGGAATATCTTTACGGCAAGGCGCCTTTTTCCCTTTGAGAGCCTTCGTGTTACTTTGTGTTTAGGCTCTTTCCCGTTTGTCACGGAAGAGCCTAAAAGGTTTCCTCTGTAGACTCTGTGATCTCACTGGTGAATAAATGAGCGACCCCACCAAATACCAGAGAGCCGTAAAAACAAAAATGTGAGGTCGGATAACCTCACATTTAGTTCCACGAGCCTCATCGCTTACAAACGCTAGATGATCTTTTCCATTTTCTCGACTTCCACCCTGGAGTCGCGGAGGACCTCTTCCCGGAAATATTTGCTGATAAATCCCTTTGTGTTCAAATCCACTTTGTGTCCGAGGATTTTGGAAAGTTCTTCTTGCATGGCGAAAAAGGCCAACCCAGGAACGTGACCCGGTTCGAATTCGACCAGGACATCCACGTCGCTGTTGGGACCAAAATCGTCGCGCAAAACTGATCCGAAGAATGCCAGTTTTCGGATATGGTATCGCTGGCAGAAATCGGCAATCCTTTTTCGTGGAACCTTTATCTTTAGTGCGCTCATAACAGCATTATAGCAAATAAGCCTCAGACTTCGGCCCGATTTGTACAAAAACAGGTTCGAAGTCTAATTTTTATGGTAAGGGCCAACCGGGTTGGGTCAGCTCTGCGCGAACGTGTCAATCAACAGCTTGAAGTCCCCGCCGACCGGGTAGAGGATCGGGCAGGTGCAGCCGCGCCGGATGTATTCGTCCACTTTGGCGCGGGCCTCGTCCGGGGTGCCGGAAGCGGTGATGTGCAGCACCAGTTCGGTCGGGACCAGGTGCTTGGCCTTGTTGATCTGTTCCTTGGTGGCCGGCCAGCCCAGGATGGATTGGATCTCGGCCACCACGTCGCTCGACACGCCGGAGGCCTTGGCGATGTGCGGCTGCTGGGCCATGTACTGGCAGAGCAGCATCTTGGAATATTCGATGGCTTTATCGTGGTCGTGGTCCACCGAGCAGACGATCAACTGCGGGCGGTCAATCTCGTCCAGGGTTTTGCCGGCTTTTTTGGCTCCGGCTTCGAGCAGTTCGATAGCTTTGTCGTTGTATTCGGGCGGAACGCAGTAGTTCATCACACAGCCATCGGCGACCTCGCCGGTCATCTCCATCATCTTGTCGCCGGTCGCGCCGATCATGATCGGGACGTGGCGCGGCTCGCGGCGTCCATGCACCACGTCCAGTTCGATCCCGTCCACGTGATGGAACTCGCCGTGGAAAGTGACCCTTTCCATATTCAGCAGGCGGCGCAGCACTTCGACCGTCTCGCGCATCGCCGTCAGGGGTTTGCGGCGCTCGATGCCCACGTTGGCGGCCAACGGGTCCCACCACGCCCCGATCCCGCAGATGACCCGGTTCGGGGCCAGGTCGTCCAGAGTCAGGAAGGTCGCTGCCAGCAGGCCGATGTTGCGGGTCCAGTTGTTGATCACGCCCGAGCCGACCTTGATCCGCTCGGTCACGGCGGCGTAAGCAGCCATCGGGACGATCGCATCCCGCACCAGGCGCGACTCGGCCTGCCAGACAGCTTCGAAACCTTTTTCCTCGGCGTAACGGGCGTAGTCCAGCCCGTCGCGCAGGTCGTGGGAATCCTGTAAATAAAGGGCAACTCGCTTGGTCATGGCATTCTCCTTATGGATATTTCACCACGAAGGCACAAGATGTACAAAGAAAATCTTTGTGGTTCTCTCGGCAATTTCGTGGTGAAATCATGGGGTGAGTTCACTGAAAAAAGCCAATCTCATCACGAAGAGGCGAAGGCTGCGAAGAATTATTGAAAACGCGAAGGAAATCTTCCAGATTGTTTGCTCAAGCCTTCGGGAACTTCATGAACTTTTTCGCGTCCTTTGCGGTCTTCGCGGTGAAAAGGATTTTTCAGCGGAGTCATGGGGTGATTTTGGAATTCTCGATCTCGCTCAACAGTTCCAGGTCTTCGGGCAGGTCCAGGTCCAGGCTGAGCGAGGGCAGGTGGACGACCTCCAGCCGCGCCCCGGCGGTTTTGGCGCGGTCGCAATGGCGTGCGAACGACCCCGGCCCGAAGTCGTACTCGATCAGCCCGGCCGGCGAGACCAGCAGGGCGTTGGTGCCGTTCTCGTGCCGGTCCGGGGCGATGACCACCACCGGCGGATTGTCGCCGTAGGCCAGCAGGGCCAGGATGTCTTCGCGGGTCAGGAGCGGCAGGTCCGAAGGCAGGAACAGCACGCCCCGGGTGGCGTAGACCTGGGCGACCACGGTGGCCCGCGTCATGGCTGTGTTCAGGTGCGGCATCCCGTCCTCGCGCAGGGTCCGGGCGCCGTGCTTGCGGGCGATGGTCAGCGCGGCCGGGTCGCGGCTGATGACCAGGGTATGCTCGATCTCCGGCAGCCCGTTGAGCGTTTGCAACGTGCGCTTGAGCAAATCCTTATTCAATTGTGTGCGTTCTTCTTCCGAAAGGGTACCGGCAAGGCGAGACTTGCCGCGTCGCAGAGGTTTTACAGGGACGATAGCCCAAATGGTCATAGTTGTCTCCGGATAAAGTTTAGCACATCTCCTGCCAGCCGGGCGCGATCTGTAAGGAGATTCATAAGTGTATCGGTGACCAAAGTGTGAATGTTCAGGTTTTGGATGGCCCGCTCCTGGGCCGCGTCCACGTTGTCGAGCACGAAGCCGGCCAAAAGTCCGCGGTAGTGGCGGGCGACGGAAAATGCCGAGGGATGGAAGCCCAATTCGACGTACATCTTCGCCGCGGGACCCTTGACCGTCTTCCCGCCGATGATCGGGGATACGGCGACGACGGGCTTCGCAGCGAGCGCGGACCTGAGGCCTGCCACCGCCAAAATGGGATCAATGCTGACCCAGGGATTCGACGGGCAAATGACGACCGCGTCGGCTGCGGCGAGGACCTCCACCACCCCCGGCGCGGGGACGGCGGACTGGATCCCGTCGAAGCGGAAGCCGGTGACTTTGGGTTCGCACCGCTGGCGGACGAAATATTCCTGGAAGGCCAGCTCTCCTGTTTCGGTGCCGACCATCGTGCGGACGGGTTGGTCCGTCATCGGCAGGACGGTCTGCTCCACGCCCCAGGCCCGGCAGAAATCCCGCGTCACCCGGCTGAGGGGTTGGCCGTCTTTCAGCCGCCGCGTCCGCTCGAGGTGAGTACCCAGATCCAGGTCGCCCAGGTTGAACCAGTCCGGTCCGCCCAATTGCCGCAGGGCCGCCATCGCCTGCCAGGTCTCGTCAGCGCACCCCCAGCCGGTAGCCGGGTTGGCCAGTCCCGCCAGGGTGTAGCAAACCGTGTCGAGGTCGGGGCAGATGGTCAGGCCGTAATGCTCGAAGTCATCGCCGGTATTGACGATGACCGTCAGGTCTTCGGGATGGAGGGTTTGGGCGAGCCCGTGGGCGAGTTTGGCCCCGCCCACGCCGCCGGCGAGGGCGACGATCTTTGGTTGTGAAGTGTCCATGTGATCCTGTAAGGCGACATTCATGTCGCTTTATGCTGGCGGCGACATGAATGTCGCCTTACCAGTTACCCATATCGGGAGCAACATGGGTAAATTGCCAATCTTGCCAATTCTGGACCAACCCTGCTTTTACGGGGTTATTGATGATGTATTGAATGATTCTACTGAGTTCTTGTTCATCACGGACATAATGATCGTAACTTTCGTGATGCCAAAAAGCACCGTTTCTATGCAGGTAGAGATTGCACAACCTGGCGGTCTTTCCCTTCAAAAGTCGAAGGGAATCAGTGACTGGATATTTAGCTGTTTTACCGTGGTGTAGTGCTTGACTCAACTCCAGTACCTTGAGCAATAGGTGGACGTGATTTGGCATGATGCAATATGCAAATAATTGATAACGGATACTGTCCAAGCGGCGAATTTCTTCCTCTACTATTCGGGCTATCGCCTCATCCGCCAGCCATTGAGGTCCGTTCGCGATTTTGTCGAGCAAGTCGTCGTATCTGCCGAAGTATTTCTTTTCGATTTTGTAACGTTCTGCCTGGGAGTTATCTCGTAACGCCGAGAGTTCATTTTTTCGACGCGTAAGAAGATCTTCCAAAGCCTGTATGGGTAGAGAATTGGCGAGACGAAAGGTGATAAAGAGTGGATATCCATCTGGATGGATGTGCGGCATATTGCGGCGATAGTATTGGCTGGGGATGGTCATTATTTTTTTGTGCCTCTGTAACGCGACATTCATGTCGCAACACACGGGCGGCGACATGAATGTCGCGTTACCGGTGGATGATTTCTGGGCGGTTTCTCTTAGATGTGGCTGGCTCCTCACCCGCGTACCCCAAAAAGATCATCCCTTGAGCCTCCCAACTTTCCGGCAAATCCAGCGCCTTTCGGGTTTCCTCCGGCGCGTACAGCGGCCAGCAGACCCAGTTGCCGCCCAGTCCCTCGGCGTGGGCCGCCAAAAGGAGCTGCAACCCCGCCAGCGCCGCCGACTGGACCGCCATCGTGACTTCCTCCGGCTCGTCTTTGCGGATAGCCAATGTGTCCCGGCAAAGGACAATCAAAACCGGGGCTTCTTCGATGCGGCGGACGGAGCGGGCGACACGGCTCTCGATTTCGGCCTCCGGTGCGCCTTCGGCGGCCATGTCGGCCCGCATCTTGCCGGTCAGGGCTTGGGCCAGGCGGGCGCGAACGACTGAAGTCGTCACTACACAGAACCGCCAGGGCTGGAGGTTGTGGGCCGACGGGGCGTGGGTCGCGGTTTCTAGCATCCGCTCGATAACGGGAGCAGGCACGGGGTCCGCTCTGAAGCGGCGGACGGAACGCCGCGAGCGCAGGAAGCCGTGCAGGTCAGTGGGCGTCAACGTGGACCGGCTTGATCAGGTAGATGATCCGCTTCTGGCCTGGCTGGTGCTTCCAGGGCTGGCCGGTGTACTTGACCGACAGGCGGCTGATGTGCTGGTCGGCGCCCTCGCGGGTCATCCCGTCCACTTCACCGCGGACTTGCACGTAGCGGTAGGGGTCGCGGGGGTCCAGGATGACCAGGGCCACTTTGGGGCGTTCCTTCATGTTATGGTCTTTGACCCGTCCCTCGTTGGTGTTGATGCGGATGCAATCGCCTTCCATGTCGAACCAGACCGGCGTGACCTGGGGCGAGCCGTCGGCCATGCTGGTGGCGAGGAAAGCAAAGGCCCGGGTGCCGTCTGCGAGCAGGTCGTGATACTTTTCGGGGATGCGCTGCATGGGACTTCCTAAAGATTTGGGTTGGGGATGAAAATCGCCGACATCCCGCCGCGTCTGAATTCGATGACGGTCTGGATGTCTTCCAGCGAACAGCCGGGCAGGAGCTTGATCCCGGCATCGCGCTTAAGGCTATCATACGCGCATAAGATTCCCGTTAAAGCGCGCTCCGGCAGCGACCCGACCCACACGTCGATCCCGTCTCCATCGCCGGACTCACGGCTCACCTCCCAGCTTCTTCAACATTTCCCTGGTCGAAATGCCGGTTTGATGGACGAAGACCGGCTGCGGCAGGTCCCTGGCGGCGTCGAAGATGCGCTCGACCTGGTTGGGGACCGTGTTCCCGGGAAGCGCGTCCAGGCTGAAAGATTCGATCCTGTCGGCTTCGTCTGTCGGGGTGATTTCGCCGCCGCTGATCCGGCAGGTGAAAGAAAAGACCAGGTCGGTCGGGTTGCTCGATTTGGCATATACGCCCGCCAGCCGGATGATTTCCACCTCCAGGCCGGTTTCCTCCCTGACCTCGCGCTGGACGGTTTCGGTGGGCAATTCGCCGGTTTCGACGCCGCCGCCCGGCAGGTTCCAAACGTCGAGGTCGCGGCGATGGCACAGGAGCACCCTCTTATTTTCATCGAAGAGGATTGCGAATGCTCCCAGGGTAAACTTGTTCGCGTTCATGCGAGATCGAAGTCGAATCGCCGCTTGAGCCTGCCGCTATGTCTCTGGGGGCCGAGCAACAGGGCCAGGTTATCCACTTTGATCTCCCAGTTGAATGTGCGGGGAGCCAGCCGGCTCATCAGGCAATCCAGCGAGTGAGACATCAGGTCGGTGTGGGCCAGGGTGATGTGAGGCATCCAGTGGTCCGGCGCGTAATGCGGACTGATCCCCGCGCCCACCGCCTGGAGTTGTTCCCAGATCTGGAGGTGGAACCGGCTCAATTCGGCGGTGCGCACGAGCGGGATGTAAGCCACCGGCATGGGGCCGGTGAACAGGGACAGCCCGGTGGTGCGGACGGTGAAAGGCCGGGTGCTCGCGGCGATCTTCGCCAGGATCGTTTCGGCCGGCTCCCAGTCGAAGTCTTCGGCGATCAGCCACGAAAAATGCGGATAGGGCGTAACTTTGATACCCGTCAGCCCGCATCCGCCCTCCAGCTCGTTCCATATTTCTTCAACCTGAAAATAATGTTCAGGGTCGAGGAGGGAGACCAGTCCGTGCATGGTTAGCGGAATAAATCCTGTTCCCTGGCGCGGATCAATTCCCCGAGTCCGCCTTCCCGCAGCGGATAGGGGAAGCCGCGGGCGTGGACGGCGGGGGTGCCCTCGGCGGCCTGGCCCATGACCAGCGAAGCGGCCGCGGCCAGTTCGTCCGCCGCGCCGACGGTGGTGATCCGCAGTTTGAAGTCGAACAGGTCGGGGACGCCGCGCAGGTCCACCAGGCCGGGCATGCCGCTCAGTCCGATGCTCATGCCGACCGTGCCGTTGCGCCAGGCGCGGCCGTGAGAATCGATGATCAGCACCCCGATCCGCGTCCCGGCGGCAGATTCCAGCCGGGCGCGGATCTCAGCCGCGGAGCGGTCCGGGTCTTCGGGCAGGAGCAGGACCCAGTCTTCGTTATCCAACCTTGCGAAGGTTTCGGAACCTTCGCAAGGTTCGAGCGGGGAAACGTTGGAATGGTCTATCCCGGCATTGGCGCAGACGAAGCCGAGCCTGTGTTCGACGATGATCGTGCCGGGGCGGGTGCGGAGCACTTCGGCGCTTTCGCCCAGCACCAGTTCGAGCAGGCGCGGGTCCTTTTGGGTGGACTCGGCCAGTTCGAGGGCGCGGGGCGATGGGCAGACCTCCGCCAGGTTCCTGATCCGCCCCTCGGCTTTGCTGACGATCTTCTGGGCCAGGACGAGGATGTCGCCGTCTTCGAGCTGCAGGCCGGCGAGGTCCAGCGCATCCAGGAGAATGGCCGCCAGGTCGTCGCCGGGGCGGATGAGGGGAATGCCGGGGAGGGGGGTGAGGGTTAATGCCATTTCATCCACAGATTACACAGATTTCGCAGATTTTGAATTTTCGGGACCCCAGACCAGGCGTTTGTATTGCAGACTCGGCGCGCCAAAATTGATCAAAAGGCCACGGCGGAAGCCGGTTGCTTTCAGGTAGTTGAGTACTTGTGCTTCTTCAACCCCAGTGATTTGTGCGATTGCCTTGAACTCAACGATGATGTCGGAAAAGCATATAAAATCCGCGCGATACGATGTTGGCAAAGAGACACCTTTGTACCGAACAGGCAATACGACCTCACGCTCGAAAGGGATGTGTTTCATGGGAAATTCGATTACAGCCGCATCCTGGTAAACCGCTTCCAAGAACCCATGACCCAAATTGCGATGTATCTCCATTGCTGCGCCGATGATCGCATACGTTTGCGGGTCGCGTTGATCTATCACGGTTCTCATTTTTTCCAATCTGTGTAATCTGAGAAATCTGTGGATTATCTGTCCACCCCGGTGATGCGGATGCCGGCGTGGGTGGAGCCGTATTTTTTGTTGATCCCGATCAGCACGCTGGTCAGGCCTTCGACCACGACCGAGTTCTCGATGGGACCGGCGTCCCAGCCGGTCAACCCGGCGGCCTCGACCAGCTTGAGCACCTCCTCGCGGGCGGCCTTGCTCGACCCGGTCACGAGCACGTCGCATTCCACCTCACCGTCGCCGAGCAGGTGTTCGTGCGAGATGTTCTGGAAAGCCGCCACAACGTCCACCCCATCACCCAGGATTTCCCTGGCTTCCTGGGCGGCGCTGCCCGCCGGGGGCATCTGGACTTTGCTGACTTTGGGCGGGACGAGCGGGACGGTCACGTCCACCAGGATTTTGCCCTGGAGCTTGTCCTTCACGCGTTCGAGTGTGGACCGGTGGGCGGCATACGGGACGGTCAGGACGGCGATGTCGGCCTGGGCGGCAGCTTCGATGTTATCCATGCCCTGGACGGAAGCGGTCCCGCCCAGCAGGTTGCCCAATTCGACGCTGGCGGCCAGCGCCCTGTCCTTGCGCCGTGAGCCGATGATGACCCGGTAACCGGCCCTGGCCCAGCGGTAAGCCAGTCCCTGGCCTTCTTTACCGGTGCCGCCCAGGACGGCGATGGTGAGGATGAGAGGGGTGTTGTCTGTCATGGAGTCTCCTGGCGAAATAATCTCTTAGAATTTTTCCTGGTAGCGTTTCCAGGCTTTGGCAGCGGCCTCGCGGGCTTTGGCTGCGATCCCGGCCTCGTCCAACGTGAGCAGTTGGCGGTCTTTCATCAGGACTTTTCCGTCCACGATCGTGGTCGTGACCAGGCTCTCGTGGAAGCCGAAAATGACGTGCCAGGGCAGGTTGCCGGGGGATAATTCCGTGAAGGGATGGTAATCCACGAAGATCAGGTCGGCATACGCGCCGGGGACGATCTGCCCGATGGGCGCGTCCGGGAAGAAGATGTTTGCCAGCGAAGCATTGTTGTAGATGGCCATCTGGGCCACGTCCGTGCCGGACATGCGGCGCGGGTCCCGGTTCCAGACCTTGTGAGCTAAATAAGCGGTCTTCCACTCCTCCCACATGGCATTGGCGAAGCCGTCGTTGCCGAGACAGACGCGGACGCCCGCCCGCAGCATGGATTCGACCGGGGCCATGCCGACCGCGTTGTTCATGTTGGAGCGCGGCTGGTGCGTGACCCAGGTGCCTGTCTCCGCGATCAGCTGGATTTCCCGGGCGTCGAAGTGGACGCCGTGGGCGGTGATGGTCCTGCCGCCCAGCAGTCCGTGTTTGCGGAGGCGGTCGGCCACCCGCAGCCCGGATTTTTGCAGGCTGTCCCATTCGTCGGCTTCGGATTCGGCCGCGTGGATGTGGAACCCGGCGTCGTCAGGGGCGGATTGGCGGCACAAGGCCAGGGTCGAGTCCGAAAGCGTCAGGCCGGCGTGCAGGCCAAAAGTCGCCGCGATTTTCGATTGGCGATTTTGGATTGACGATTGTTTTTTTATGAAGCGCACGTTTTCGGCGATCCCGGCCTTCATTTTGGCCTCGCCGTCCCGGTCGGTGACTTCGTAACACAGCGCCGCCCGCAGGCCGGACCGTTCGACGGTTTCGGCGATAACGTCGAGCGAGCCGTCAATGGCATTGGGCGAGGCGTGGTGGTCAATCAGGGTGGTCGTGCCGTGCCGGATGGCGTCCACCTGGCAGACCAGGGCCGAGTAGCGGATGTCGTCTTCGAGCAGGGATTTGTCGAGCGGCCACCAGAGTTTTTCGAGGATTTCGGGAAAATCTTTTGGGGCCGGGCCGGGGATGCCCATGCCGCGGGCGAACGCGCCGTAGAAATGGGTGTGGGCGCAGATGTTTCCGGGCATCACGAGCTGGCCGCGGGCGTCGAATTTCTCTTCTTCGGGATGTTCCGCTTCGAGCGCAGCAGAGTCGCCGATCCCGCGGATGCGACCGCCCTCGATGAGGAGGGCGTGGTTTTCGAGGATCTGGTTGGGGGAGGCCCAGGTAATCAGTTTGGCGTTTGTGATCAGCATAATTTTTGTGAGGGGGTCAACCCAGGCCGAACTCCAGCGGGTCGGGGATTTTGATCCCGTCGAGGGCCACTTCCTGGACGGCCTGGAAGGCGAGTTCGCGCAGCTCGATGTCGCTGCTGTAGATAGCCTGGTAGAAGGCGTTGATGACCCCGGCGGTGGGGGTGCGGCGGAGGTATTGCAGGGCGGCCACCTGTTCTTCGGGGACTTCGCTGCGGAAGGCAGCCAGGAGCAGGTCGGTGGGGTCCTGGCCGGGGGAGATGCCCATGCCGAGTTTGGCGGCGAATTCGATCAGCCAGGGACTCTCGTGGGCGGGCGGCAGGGCGCGCGGGACCCTCGGGTTGGTCCGGCCTCGACTGTCCATGACCTCGGCTGCGGCGGCGCGCACGACCCACTGCTCATCTTCGGTCTGGAGGGCCGATACGAGCGCATCCGCCCATTCCTGGTGGACGCGTCCCAGGCCGTAGACCACCGAGCGGCGGACGAGGATGTCTTCCACTTCCGAGCCTTCACGGAGCATCTCGTGGCCTTCGGCGGGATGATTGGCCAGGGCTTCGGCGGCGGCGCGGCGCAGGTCTTCGTCCCCGCTCAACAGGATGGAACCGGCCGTATCCACGGCCTCGCGGCTGCCGATCGCCACCAGGCCCAGCACCCCGGCGCGGCGGACGAGCGGGTTGGGGTTGTCCAGGAGCGAGGCCAGCAGCGGGACGGCTTTGGCATCCCGGGCCATGCCCGACCCCAGCGCGGCCAGTTGGAGGACGTGCGGCGAGGCCGAAGATTGCAGCAACTGGCGGAAGAGGGTGGTGATGCCGGGGTCGCCGCTCAGGACCATGGCCGTGACGGCCTGCCCGCGCAGGCTGAGGGTCGCGGTCTCGTCCCGGATCAGGTTGGTCAGGGCAGCGAAGACGGGTCCCCGCCATTGGGCCTGGCGCGGGGCTTCCCTCAGCCAGCGGGCCACGCTCAGGAGTTCGCGGCGCAGCGGGGGTTTGCTGCTGTTCAACAGGGATTGGGCCTGGGGCGCGGCGTTGCCGTAAATGGCGGCATAGTTCAGGGTGGCGGTCTTCCCGCTCCAGGCGGGCTGGTTGACCAGGGCCGAGGCCCCGTAAACGGCCATCCCGCGCCCGGCCAGGTATCCGGCCAGGCTGGGGTGGGCGAAGCGCATCCGGTTGGCGCGGTGCGAGACCAGCAGCCCGCTCGCGGCGAGTTTGGACAGCAGCCCCGGCGCGGCGGGTGGCGGCATTTCGGCCCTGGCCCGGCTCTTGTTGTCTTTTTTGGCCTTCTCTTTTTCCTGCGCCTCAGGCTCCGGGCCAGTCCCTTCGGAAATTTCGGCCTCCGGCGCTTCGGCTTCCTGCGGCTCGAAGGATTTGACCCAGTCGCGGGCCTTGCGCGGGTCGAAGACCGGCTGGGCTGTGACGTTGGTCTGCAAGGCCAGGATTTGCAGGGCTTCCAGAGGCACGTCAGCCGAGAGACGGCGGACATGGGTATCAATCGCGTCGGCGGGCAGCGGGCCGCGGCTATCCCCGGCGTAAGCGCCCCAGACCTTGAGCGTGAATTCCAGCGGCGTGTAGCCAGGATTTTCCCGTCCCAGCCACTCGTTGAGCAGGATCGGATCAACCTGGCCGGGGCCGGACTGGGTCCAGGCTTCGACCGCCACGTACTGGTCCCACAGGCGGGTCCAGGTCTCGACGAAGGCGGATTGCTGCGGGTCGTTCCAGGGCATCAGGGTCAGCGGGGCAAACCCCAGTTCGATCAGGCCGCCGACGTATTCCGGGCTGGCTGCGGCGACGATCCGTGTGGCGGGGAAATGCTTCAGGATGAGTTCGACGAACGAGACCGCCTCGTGGATGCCCTCCCGGTGAAGTTCGTCCAGGCCATCGAGGAGCAGGAGCGCGCCCTGGGATTTGAAGGCGTGCTCGATGAACCCGGGCAGGCGCGGCTGGTGGAGCATGGGAGTCCGTTGGGCCAGCGCATCCACGATCGGGGTGAGCAGATCGTTGGGGTTTTTGAGCGGCAGGTCCAGGTCCGCAACGTGGAGCAGGATCGGGACGAATTCGCTCAAATTCCCCAAGGATCCGTCCCGGTTGGCGGCCAGGGAGGCCAGGTGGGCCAGCGCGACCGTCTTGCCGCTGCCGGGCTGGCCGAGGATGGCCAGGTTGCTCCCGCCGGACAGGGCTTCCGGCAGGGTCAGGGCCATGGCGTTGTAGGTGGCGGCCATTTCGGGCCAGGCGGGCATGTACGGCACGGTCTGGCTGACCACGTCGTCGAGCGGGATCGCGCCGCCGGGTTCGATCACGGGCGGCGGGGCGATCAGCCGTACCGGCTGCAAGATTTCATCCAGCGAGAACAGGTTGGCGGCCAGGTGCTGTCCCTGGGCCGATCTCAAGACCTGGCGGCGGTGGTGGTCCTCGAAGGTCACCGACCCGCGCACTTTGGCGGCGGCGCGGCCTTCCCGCAAATTGGCCCGGATCTGGCCCAGCAGCGGGCGCACCCGGCTGAGCAGGAAGACCAGGATGATCCCCGCGAAAAAACCGACGAAAAATGAAAACGGCTGGATGGGGGGGATGGGCAGGCGCGGGAACATCGTCTCTTAGTTTACCATCGGGCGAAAACGGGTTCAACTGGCATACAGGATGCGCCCGCAGGTGGAGCAATAACTGATCTGGCTGCCGGATCGGGCCGCCTGCTGCTGGGCCGGGGTCAGGTTCGCGCCGCAGGCTTCGCAGGCCCCGTCCGAGACTTCGGCCACGGCCCGGCCGCGGCGGTTGCTGCGCAGGCCTTCGTACAGGCCCAAGGTGCGCTCGTCCAGCGCGGAAGAGATGGCCTGCCGCTCGGATTTGAGACGGTCGTTCTCGACGACCAGGGAATCGTTCTCGGCCGTCAGGCTGGCCGATTGGGTGGCAACCTGGCTGCGGACACGGCTCAAATGGTCCAGGCTGATGCGGTGGTTTTCCTCGGCTTCTTCGTGCCTGAGCATGGCTTCCAGCAGCCGGTCTTCGAGCGTGGCCAGGTAGCGTTTGAGCGAAGCCACTTCGTTTTGCAGGTCTTGTAATTCTTTGGGGTTGCGGACTTTGCCGCTATAAAGGCTGTTTTCGGATTGTTCGATCTTGATTCGCTGGCCCTCCACCTCGGCTTCCGCGGCCCGCAAGTCCCGTTCCGCGGACTTCAGGCCGGCTTCCGTTGCCTCGGCCTGCTGCCTGGCCCGCACCAGGTTCCGGTCATTCTCCAGCGTCAGGCGGATGGCCTCCAGCCGGGACTGGATGGCATCCATGCGGCTGTCGGTTTGCTGCAATCGGAAGAGGGTCAGGGTCTGGCTCATGGGTGAAGGTATTATAGCAGCAGGTCACGTTTTAAACGTGACCTACTCTTGTGGAAGGTTGAAATAGTTGTAAACCGCTTCTGAGATCTGGGCGAACAGGTTGGAGACCTGGTCCCATAGAGCCTGGGTCGGGTGGTAGCTGTAGATCGTCAGGACGTAGTTGCCGCCCGGTGTGTAGACAATAGCCGCGTCGGAGATGTTCTGGATGATGCCCAGCGGGCCGCTGATCCAGCCGTGTTTGTGGGCCACACGCGTCCCGTCCGGGACGCCGGCCTCGATCAGGACGCCAATCTTGTCCTGAGCCAGGTAGCTGACCATTTGCTCGCACTCGGCCTGGTCAATCTGGCCGGGGAAGGCCGCCACCAGCGCCCCGCCGCCGGTCTGGCTGCACTGGTAGATGTCTTCGAGCAGGTAGCCCATGTCGGAGGGCGTCGTCTGGTTGTACAGGTCGGGGTTGGTCGCCACGTCTGCGCGCTGGTTGGCCGGGGTGTTGAAGACCGCCAGGAGCGGCGCGCCGTCGTAGAAATAGCCGGCCAGGAAGGTATTTTCCAGCCCCAGAGCTTGCAGGGTATCTGTCACGGCCAGCGGTCCGCGCCCCTCTTCGAGTTTTTCCATCAAAGCGTCGGCAGGCGGATTCTCGGACTGGCGGATCATTTCCAGGATCAACTCGGAGGTTTGCTCGTCCACGTCGGCCCCGAACTGGCGGAAGTACGTCACCATGATCGGGATCTTGATCGTGCTGGAAGCGGTGAAGGCGATATCGGGCTGGACCGGGAGCAGGGTCCCGTTGGAATAGGCGAAGTGCAGCCCCTGGGAGGTCTGCAAGTCCAGCAGGTACAGGCCGAGGATGCCGTCGAAACCCGACAGGTCAACCAATTGCTGGATCTGGATTTGCAGGTTCTGGAGGGTGGGCCGGTTGGAGGTCGTCCGCTGGAAGGACAGTGAGACGGTCCGGTCGGAGGGGGAGCGCAGCGCGTCACTGATCTGGATCACCGCCCGCTCGGTGTCCAGTTCCTGTCCGGGCTGGCCGGGCGAAAAGGTGGCCGTGCCGGGGATGGGCTGGGCGGGCGTGGCCGGCTGGTCGTACCGCGCGGCAACTTCAGTCGTCAGGTACGAACGCAGGCGGGTTTCGTCGAGGTTGGCGCTGAGCGGGATGGCGACGGGCTGGGGCTGGCGGTTCCACAAAAAGTCCCAGTACCCGCGCCAGAAGGATTGCCCGGTGCGGGTCAGGTCGGCCGCGGCCAGCATGGATTCCACGTCCAGCTCGAAGCCGGCCAAAGCCGGATCGATGTGGATCACCGCCCCGGCGTATTGCAATTCGACCGGCAGGTTGTAAGTTTGCAGGATGCGCGCCGCCGCCGACTGCGGGTCCAGCCCGCCCACGGGGATGCCGGCGATGGTCATCCCGGCCGGGTAGCTGCCGCGCTGGCGGCTGTAGTTGACCAACTGGACCATGGCCAGGATCAACGCCGCGGAGACAAACAGGAGCGCCACCCAGCGCAGGATGAAAGACGTGCCGCGTGACCTCATTCAGCCTCCGCAGGGACGAATCGCGACGTTGGGCAGCAGTTTTTGGCAATGTTCTTTAGTTTCATAGGTCGAACATGGAGGGTCGAAGATGGTGACTTAAATCACGCCGCGAGTATAACACACCTGACTTGGCTGTTGTGCTAGAATAACTGTTGTAATAATCTTCACAACAAGGATGACACAACATGCTTCGATCGTTCCTGATCTACCTTTCCAAAGCAGCCTGGGCGCAGCGCATGGTGACGGGGTGGAAGTTCGCCTGGCGGGCCGCCTCCCGCTTCGTCGCCGGGGAGACGATTGACGACGCCATCCGGGCCGTGCGCGAACTGAACGCCAAAGGCATCAACGCCACGCTCGACCACCTGGGGGAACACACCTCCACGCCCGACGAGGCCCGCAAGGCCACCGACGACATTCTGTCCCTGCTCGACGCCATCGGCTGCTGCGCCGTGCGCGCCAACGTCTCGATCAAGCTGACCCAGATCGGGCTGGCCCTCGACCCCGACCTGTGCGCCGCCAACGCAGAAAGGATCGTCGCCAAAGCCCGCGACCAGCAGAACTACGTCCGCATTGATATGGAAGACACGCCCTGGACCGACCAGACCATCGCCATTTTCCGGGGCCTGCGCGCCAAAGGCTACGACAACGTCGGCCTGGTGGTGCAGTCGTATCTCTTCCGCACCGAGGCGGATGTGCGCGCCCTGCTGCCCGAAGGGACGCGCTTCCGCCTGGTCAAGGGCGCTTACAAGGAACCACCCGAAATGGCCTACCCGAAAAAAGCCGACGTGGACGCCAATTTCGACCTGCTGACCAAGATCATGGTGGATTACGCCCGCGAGAACAGCGCCCCGGCCGTCAGCGAAGACGGGCGCATCCCGCCTATCCCGGCCCTCGGCACCCACGACGCCAAACGGATAGACTTCGGCATCCAGTACGCCCAAAAGGTTGGGCTGCCCAAGGAAGCCATCGAAGTCCAGATGCTCTACGGCATCCGCCGCGACCTGCAGGAGCAGCTCGCCAAAGACGGCTACCCGGTGCGCATCTACGTCCCCTACGGCACGCACTGGTATCCCTACTTCGTCCGCCGCCTGGCCGAACGCCCGGCCAACGTCTGGTTCTTCATCTCGAACTTTTTTAGGGGGTGAGTCAACCGGTACACACGTACACAGGTAAACAGGTACACAAGTTGAGGCTTGTGTACCTGTTTTTTGTCTACCTGTTTACCTCTCTATCGCTTTATCTTATAATCAACCCATGACCCAGCCCCTCGCCCTCGTCACCGGCGCGGCCCATCGCCTGGGCAAGGCCTTCGCGCTCACCCTGGCCCAGCGCGGCTTTGCCGTCGGGCTGCATTACCACACCACCTCGCCCGACGCCACGATCCAGGTGATCCACGAACTGGGAGTCCCGGCTTACCCGTTGCAGGCGGATTTGACCGACCCGGCCCAGATCGAAAGCCTGTTCGCGGACATCGCTGCGCTGCCCCACACCCTGGCCGTTCTCGTTAACTCGGCCGCGGTCATGTCCCGGAGCGATATCCGCACGATCACCCCGGACGAATGGTCTGCGGTGATGGACCTCAACCTGCGCGCCCCCCTGGCCTGTTCCCAGCGCGCCGCCCAGCTCATGGACTCGGGCCTGATCGTCAACCTGAGCGACGTGGGCGCGCACAAAGCCTGGAGCGGGTATCCGGCTTACGTGGTCAGCAAAGCAGCCCTCGAGGTCCAGACCCGCCTGCTCGCCCGCGCCCTCGCCCCGAAGATCCGGGTCAACGCCATCGCCCCGGGCCTGGTCCTGCCCAACCTCCCGCCCGAAGAATGGGACCGGCTGACCGGGCGCATCCCCCTCCGCCGCGCCGCCGAACTGACCGAGATCACCTCCGCCCTCGAATTCCTGCTCGACAACCCCTACGTCACCGCCCAAACCCTCACCATAGACGGCGGCTACTCGCTCCTCTGAATACTGGAGACTGACATGCCCGAATCCCCCCAATTCCTGGTCGAACGCCTGACCTCCGAAGGCGAAAAGATGAGCGCTTTCTTCGAGTCGCTCAGCCCCGAACAATGGCAGCAGACGGTTTACACCGAGGGCGCCGAATGGACCATCCGCTCGGTGCTGGCGCATTTCGTCATGGCCGAGCGCGGCTTCCTGAAACTCTTCGACAACATCCTGGGCGGCGGCCCCGGCGTTTCGGAAGATTTCTCGATAGACCGCTACAACGCCCGCCAGCAGGAAAAGACCCGGGACATGACTCCCGCCGAACTGCTGCAAGCCTACCGCGACGTGCGGGCCGAGATCATCGCCTGGGTCTCCCAGCGCAGCCAGGCCGACCTGCAATTGCAGGGACGCCACGCGGCCATGGGCTTCACCACCCTGCTGGAGATGGTCAAGATGATCTACCTGCACAACCAGATGCATCTGCGCGACATCAAAAAGCGATTTAACGAGTCAGCGAATCAGTGATTCAACGACTCGCTGACTCGCTGACTCGCTGACTCTTTGCCTCGCCGACTCTACCCATGCCTCGATTACGAACCCTCACCCGCCTCGCCCGGCCTTTTACCCTGATCCTGTCCACCCTGACCTTTTCCTTCGGCTCAGGCGTCGCCCGCTACCTCGGCCACGACCTGTTCCCCCCCGCCGGCCTGTCCCTGCTGTGGGTTTTCCTGCTCCAGGTCGCCTCCGCCTGGCTGCTGGAATATTTCCGCAACCCGGCCGAGCCTTTAGCGGACGCCGAGACGCCGCGCCAGCGTGAACAATTCCGCACCCTGCTGTTGCAGGCCTCCGCCGCCGCCCTGACCCTGCTGGCCGCCGTCACCATCCTGCTGCTGGCGCTCAGGGCGCTCAACCCGGCGTCCATGCTGGTGATGGGACTGGCCTTGGCCCTGATGCTCGCCAACGCCATCCCGCCCGTGCGCCTGATCTCACGCGGCTTCGGGGAGTTTGCCCAGGCCATCTTCCTGGCTTATCTCATCCCGGCCCTGGCCTTCCTCCAGCAGGCCGACCGGCTCCACAGCCTGGTCACGCTGCTGGCTTTCCCGCTGTCCCTGCTGGCCCTGGCCTACCTGCTGGCCCTCGACTTTCCCTCTTACGCCGCCGATCTCAAATACCGGCGCGGCTCCCTGCTGGTCCGCCTGGGCTGGGAACGGACGATGCCGCTCCATCATGGCCTGGTGCTGGCGGCCTATGGCCTGCTGGCCCTCGGCCCACTGCTGGGCTACCCGCTGGCTTTGTTATGGCCGGTCTTCCTGACCTTCCCGCTGGCCCTCTACCAGATCTTCATGCTGCGTAACATCAGCGTCGGGGCCAAACCGGTCTGGAGCCTGCTGACCGCCAACGGCGCGGCCGTCTTCGCCCTCTCGACCTACCTGCTGACCCTCACCTTCTGGCTCCGCTGACTCAAACCCCATGCCCGAATTCCTGACCCTCCTGCCCCCAGACGAAGCCCGCTCCCTGCTCCTGCGAAACTTGCCGGACGTTGGGCCTGCTTCCGAGACGATTGACACGCTCCAGGCCCTGGGCCGGGTGACCGCCGAAGACCTGACTGCCCCGCATCCCCTGCCGGAGTTCCCGCGCTCGACCGTGGACGGGTACGCCGTCCGGGCACGGGATACCTTCGGGGCGAGTGACTCGCTGCCTGCCTACCTGACCGTTATCGGCGAGGTGCCGATGGGCGGCTCGGCGGATTTCAGCTTGCAGCCCGGCCAGACAGCGGTCATTCATACCGGCGGGATGCTGCCTTCCGGGGCGGATGCAGTCGTCATGCTCGAATACACCCAGATCGTCAACCGCAGAGATCGCCAAGATCGCGGAGAAAAAACAATAGAAAACCCGGCGGTCTCCGCGAACTCTGCGATTGGATTTGATGAAATCGAAACGATGCGAGCCGTGGCCGACGGCGAGAACGTGATCCGGGTCGGGGAGGATGTGGCCGAGGGACAGGTGATCCTGCCCAAAGGGAGTCTGATCCGCCCGGCAGAGATCGGGGGGTTGATGGCGCTGGGGATCACGTCGCTACGTGTAGCCAGTAAGGTAAATGTCGGCATCATCTCCAGCGGCGACGAGGTGGTCGAGCCGTCCGTCCGCCCCGGGCCGGGCCAGGTGCGGGACGTCAACTCGTACACGCTCTCGGCCCTGGTCGGGAAGTCCGGCGGGGAGGCGCGTCGTTACGGCATCGTAGGGGATACGTTCGAGGCGCTGCAAACGGTGGCTGCCAAAGCTTTGGCCGAAACCGAGGTGCTGGTCATCACCGCCGGGTCGTCGGCCAGCACGCGAGACATGACCGCCGAGGTGATCGCTTCGCTCGGCCAGCCGGGGGTGCTGGTGCATGGGATCAACACCCGCCCTGGCAAACCGACCATCCTGGGCGTGTGCGGCGGCAAGCCGGTGATCGGGCTGCCGGGCAACCCGGTCAGCGCCCTGGTCAACGGCTACATGCTGCTCGTCCCGGTGATGGAGCGGCTGATGGGCGTCAGGCCGCGGCCGCGTCCGGTCGTCCGGGCCAGGCTGACGGTCAACCTGGCCTCCCAGGCCGGGCGGGAGGACTGGTGGCCGGTGAAGCTGGTGCGAATTCAAAATTCAGAAATCGGAATTCAGAATCTGCCAATCGAAAATCGTGACTCTGAAATCGTAAATTACCTGGCCGAGCCGGTCTTCGGCAAGTCCAACCTGATCTTCAGCCTGGCCGCGTCCGACGGCCTGCTCAAGATCCCGCCGGATGCGACCGGCCTGAGCGCCGGGGAGCTGGTGGAGGTGATGCTGGTGTGAGGAGTGTGAAGGATGCCGCTTGATTTTCCCGAATTCGACTGGAAGACCCTCTCCCGCCTGAAGCCGCTGGCGCTCGACCGCCTGTGCCGGCGCATTTTGGAAAAATCGGGAAAGATCATCGCCCAGGTCAGAGATGGCGAACATCACAAAGCCTATCTTGATCTGTACCGGCACATCCACGAGAGCGATAAAGTGCTGGCCGATTGCTTCGATACGTGGAGCCGCTCCCGCGCGCTGAGCAATTTGATAAACTGGCGCGTGGAGAACCTGCTTACGGAAGAAGAATTTGCCGCTTTCAGCGCCGATACGCGGGACAAGGTGGAATTTTTCCTGAGACGCGGTTGAGATCGAGAGAGAAGAAATTTGTCACTTGCCATGAGGGAACGTTGGCTGTATGCTTGGCGCGGATGCGGTGGAGGGATGGCTCAATGAAAAAGAAACGGAAGAGATCGTAAAATTTACCGAGAGGCTGGCAATATAATCTATGCCGCAATACTTTTTCGTTGACGAGTCGGGCGATCCTGGATTACACAGTCTCAAAGGCGCGCCGTATTTTGTGCTGGCAATGGTTCAACTACCCAATCGCGACCCGATTGTGGAATTCGCCAAAGTTCGGCGGGAGTTGCGAGTCTCGCCCACCTTCGAATTCCATTTTCACCCAATGACCGATTCGCAAAAACGGATATTTTTCAGCACGCTCGACACCATCCCATTTCGCGTGCGCGCGGCAGTTTTTCTAAAAAGCCAGATACCGCCAAGACTCAAAGGTTTGAGCGGGACGGATATTCTTATCCACCTGGTTACCGAATTGGTGTTACGCGCTTCGCCCCTGGACATTGGCGACGATGTTCTGGTGTTGGATGGCGCGGCGGAACCTGTCCGCAAAGCGTTGCGGGTTTATCTTTCGGACGCTTGCAAGAGGACAAAGCGCGAACGCCCCTTCAAGAAGATCGTCTCAGGCGATTCGCGGACAGATGATGGCTTGCAACTGGCGGATATGGTTGCAGGCGCGATCCGCGATCACATTTGGCGCAGAGAAAACGAATACTTCGATGCGTTCCGCGACCGCGTGGTTGACCTATGGCTGGTGGATTAAATAAAACACCTCCGACTATCCGTACTCCTGGTACGGAAGGTTGCCTCACTTGGCAACCTTGTCATCGGGGGCGGGTAAAACGGTCTTCCATCCATTGCTGGATGCTTCCGTTTTATTGGTAAATTTATTATACTGAGAATGAAACCATACGTCAAACTTCTTTCGCCCAAAAAAGCCGAAACCGCCTTCTCGCCGAAGACTGTATCCGTTACTCTTTCTACCGATGGTAGATGAGCGATGGCAGTTTACAGGAACCCATAGATAATTGCAAGAGCCATTTATCACATTCTTTATAAACTCGTGGAAACTTTATGCTCACCGACCCTAAACTCCGCTCACAAGTAGATGCCCCCTGGGATACGTTCTGGACGGGTGGACTCACCAACCCGCTCGATGCGATCGAGCAGCTTTCGTATTCTGTACACCGTTCCGAAGGATTTGGCCAAGCGACAGGCCTTTTCCATGCAGGCCTTCGGGACGGTGTCCTTGCGGGCGTGGTGTCGAGTTCATCGAGACATCGAGTCGCTCCCACTCGCCGCAAAGCGGCTCGGAGACTTCGTGCGGGGGAGGATGTTCGAGGGCGAGAGGCAGATGGAGAGGTTGTTTGAGGCGTTGTTGCGTGAGAGTTTTGAGTCACCCCCTTCCCATCCTTCCCCCAAATCAAAACCGGATTTGGGGAAGGGGAATGAGTTGTCTGAATGAATTCAGGAATCATCCTCCCAAATATTGTTTCAACCTCCCCCATTTCCGCTTTTCGAAATGGGGGAGGCAGGAGGGGGTCAGGCGTGGCGGTGCGGGCATCGTGGTGAGCCTGTCGAACCATCGAGGGGTTGTTTGAGTGAGAGTTTTTCTAAAAAGATTGGAGTAAAATTCAGCCATGCCTATCACCTACACCAACCGTAAGGGTTATACCTACTTCCTCAACAAAGGCGTGACCAAAACAGACAAGTCGCGCTACTATTTTGCCCGTGAGCAAAAGGGCGAACCCGTGGAGGAAATTCCCGCTGGGTATGAGATCGAGGAAAGCATTAACGCAATTGTGTCACTGGTCAAGGTGCGCCCGCGCTTGATCCATCCTGAAGAAATCGAGAGTGTGAAAACTGCGCTGGCACGCCACCCCAAAGCGCGGAATTATCGCGTGGCGGTCAAGGACAAACTGATCGTCATTTATGAATCCACCGGATGGGATGTCGATCGAATAATGGAATTTTTCGAAGGTTTCCCCATCCTGCCAAATGCAAGGGAAAGACTCGAAGAGGAAGAGGATCGTTATGCCCAATTCACTCCCGTTTTGCGTTTTATTTTGAATGACCAGGAAACCCGAGAATATCGTGCCGAGCGCTGGTGTTATAGAGGCAGTATTGATGACTGGATCTATGCGGGTTATTCTGGAAAAATAGATAAACTGGCGAAAATGTTAATTCCAAAGCTTGGCACAGACGATTTTTTTGAACTCTATTGACCACTTTGAGGGCATAGTGGCGCGGGCCTGCCCCGCGAAGTCCCCGAAGGGGGAGCGAAGCCGAAGGGTCAAAAGATTGTTTGTGAAGGGCCTGACGGGTTTCCGCAAGAGTCTGGCGATCAGAGTCTCATGTCCGTGCATGGGTTACGGCGGACTCGCGTCACGGTGAAACCCGTCAGGTCTGGATGGATCGAGTCCCTGCGGGGGATGAGCGCAATGGTTACGCCCCGATGATCCCTTCGATTTCACTCAAGACAGATTGCAAATCAGGAGCGTTTGCCGCAATGACTTCGGTTTCCCCAATGTGTTTGTGATGCGGCGCGGTGGGCAGGTTAGGAAAATGACGGGCGTTGTCGTGACGCAAAATGATCGTTTCGTCGGTGCGCTGGTAATGATAGGCGTATTTATACCGTCGCGGCGCTTCACCTTCTTTCAGTTCGACATATTCGCGGAAGTGCAGGAGCGTGTCATCCGAAAACTTGATCTCGCCGATAATGAATGCAAATTCTTCTTCCCGTCTTTGCGGGACGATGTTAAACCCGCCCAGCTTCTTGCCAAGCGCGCGGATATGGCGTTCCAGCGCTTGAACGTATTCGTCTATCATTTGACGCGCGCCGACTGAATGAGCTTTTTCTTCTCTTTGAGCAACTGGAGCGTTTCGATCTCGCCTTCCCACTCGATGAACTCCAGTGTTTCTTCCAAATCACCAGGATGAAAACGCTGCACGAATTCAGCCGTGCTCATGTTGTATTTTTTCTCGAAAGTTGCCAGGCGCTCGCGCGTGATTTGAATGCCGCGTTCGACATCCTCCAATTGAATACGAAAGGCGCTTTTGATAATGGGCTTCAGTTCTTTGGCGTTTGGCGTTTGAATGGTAACTTCCTGTAACATTTCGTTCTCCTCGCCAGTCAGATCCCGCGTGTTCGTGGCGGGGCGGCTTGGACTGGCGATATGATTATAACAAAGGATGAATAGGGCGTCTCGAAGGTTTTGCGCCAGACCATACGCCCTTCAAATCAACCTTCGGGGCGTTGTTCCTGCGGGAGTGGTGGCGCGGGCGGTTGTCGAGCTTGTCGAGACATCGAGTCGCTGCGGGTTAGGATGCCCCCTTCGGGGATGGTATCCGAGGGCGAGAGTCAGATGGAGGGGTCGTTTGAGGCGTTGCTGCGTGAGAGTTTTGAGTCACCCCCTTCCCGTCCTTCCCCCAAATCAAAACCGGATTTGGGGGAAGGGGAATGGGTTGTCTGAATGAATTCAGGGATCATCCTCCCAAATATTGTTTCGACCTCCCCCATTTCCGCTTTTCGAAATGGGGGAGGCTAGGAGGGGGTCGGGCGTGGAGGGGCTGTTTGAGTCCTTGTTGGTGGAGGCATTTCAAGAAAAAAAACACCCCGTGTGGGGTGTTTTTTTTTATGTGTTAAAGTTTTTCGAGCAATTCCACGAACTCATCGGGCGAAATGGAGATTTCCCGCAAAATCTCGCGCATGAGCGGTCGGGCAAGGTCTCTGCTTCCGTGGTTGGGAAGTGTCGTAGTCCTGCCGTCTGCATGGCGATAAAAGACATGACTTCCCTTCTGGCGCACGGCGATGAAGCCAAGATGACGGAGCAGCCTATCCATCACCTTGAAGTTCACCATCGGCAGTTTGCTCAAACGACGACCTCCACCTGCTGTGTGCCGACAAAATGAAGGGGTTCGTTGGCGATCTCTGGATTTTCTTCGAGGCAAAGTTCCAACACTTCCTGTAAATTGCGCTGTAACTCGTCCAAAGTCTCTGCCTGGGTATGCGCTCCAATCACATTGGGAATAATCCCCACGTAAAGTTTGCTTTCTTCGTCATATTCGATAAAGGCTGTAAATGTCTTTTTCATCAGTTGCTCCATTACCTTGTCTTTGCCAGCCGAAAGCGACCGACAGGTGATATTATAGCAAACAAACGGCTGAAACCTTGAACGGTGCGCTTGCCGACAATTTCGTTCCCTGAAAACTGCTTGCAATGATATTATTTTCTCCTGGATAAAGTTTTGAATAAAGGAGCGTAAAATGCCTCGAAAACCTCAATCCCGCGGGAAGTGCCAGTATTGCGGCGAGGAGACCGCCAAGAGCGGCATGTCCCGTCACCTTGAAAAATGCGACAAGCGGGCGCAGCTCGTCCAGGCCGCCGCCGGCAGCTCCCAGCCCGAGGAAACCCTCTGGCATTTGCGCGTCCAGGGTGCGTATGCCAAAGAATTCTGGCTCGACCTGGAAATGCGCGGCTCGGCCTCGCTCGAAATACTGGACAGGTATTTGCGGGCCATCTGGCTGGAGTGCTGCGGCCACCTGAGCAAATTCACCGTCGGTGGCTGGCAAGGATATGACTTTGGAAAGGCTCGCAAGGCAGACGATGTATTTCCAAAAGAACCGGACCTGCTCCATCTCTACGACTTCGGGACCACCTCCCAAACCGTGATCCATGTCGTCGGTTCGCGAAAAGGCAAGGCCACGACGAAACATCCCATCGCCTTGATGGCCCGCAATAACATGCCTCCAGCCACATGTCGGGACTGCGGCAAACCTGCCGCCTACCTGTGCCTGGAATGTCTTTACGAAGGGGATATGGACGAGAATCCCTACCTGTGCGAGGAACATGCCGAGGATCATCCCCACACGGAATACGGCGAACCTGCCGCCCTGGTCAACTCGCCGCGGATGGGCATGTGCGGCTACGATGGTCCCGCCGAACCGCCGTATTGATGCGAGACTGCTCCCTTTTTGAGTACGGCCAATTGCTCGCCGTCCGGGTCTTCGATTTCCATCGTCTCCCGGACGGGCAGCAACTGTTCCTGGATCTGGCAAAGTTTGTTCCCTTTCAAACCTTCGAGGACCGCCAAATCCCAAAGGATCTCTTTTATCTATCCTCCGTGTAGTTTCTGCAGGAATTCGAACAGATCAAAATAATTGACCAGGATGTGCATGGTTCCCAGCAGGGCGAGGATGACCACTGCCCAGGCGATACCTTTTACGATCTTCTTTTTGTTGTCAACTTTTTGTTCCATTTTTGATTCTCCTTTTTATATTTTTGTCATTGCGAGAAACGCTCTTGCTCTTTGCGACGAAGCAATCCCCTTATTGAACAGAAGATTGCTTCGTCGGGCTACGTCCTCCTCACAATGACATAACTAAACATACGCCAGCGTCTCTCTCACCGTCAGCCGTGAGGCTTGTTGGGCGGGATAGGCGCTTGCGGCAATAGAGCCTGCGATGATCAGCGTCACCCAGACAGCCAAACCGATCGGGGAAACGACCAACGGCAACGGCGAGCGGAAGGACATCATACCGATCAGGTAGTCAATGCCGAATGATAGTGGGAGGGATAAGGGCAATGAGATCACCCAGCTCATCAGGCCGATGAAGACTCCTTCGCTGATGATATTCCGCAGAATCGTCTTTGACTTTGCTCCGATGGCGCGCATCACGCCGAACTCACGCGTCCGCTCGATGACGCTCGTGCCCATGCTGGACATCAGGCCCAGGCCGCCCACCACTGCCATGACGGCTGAGATCAGCATCAAGGCGACGATGAAGATATAGACGTGCCCGCTGATGGCTTCGCCCAATAACGCTTCCGACACCGTGACCTTGACACTGACGTTCCCTGCCGACAATGCCCCTTCGACATCACGAGTGATGGAGGCCATCGCTTCTTCGTCATGTTCCCGCATCACGATGCGGACGGCATTCGCCATATCAACGGGTTGACCCGTTGCGCTGGCAAAGGTTTCAGGCAGCACATACGCCGCAGATGGGGAAAGGGTCTGTTGGATCACGCCCACGAGACGGAAGGTTTTCACCTCACCCTCGACCAGCAATTCGATCTCATCTCCCACTTTTACTTCGGGGAAGAATGCCCAGGCATTTTGATTTAACACAACCGCATCGGTATCGCCCGCCTGCAAAAAGCGACCAGCGAGCAGAGGGGTTGCGATCAGGTCACTGTCCAAGGGGAAGGAACGGAGCGTGAAACTGCCGTGGCCGCCATCGGGGTAGGTTCGTACGATCTCCAATCCGTCGGGGCGATTCAAGGCGACAGGCATCAGGTTCCACGATTCGCTTTTCTCCACGCCAGGGACATTCGCAAGCAACGAGTCAACCTGCTCGGCAGGCACAGGAGCGTTGAAGCGGATCTCCAAATCGTAACGGCGGTCTGCGGCGGATTGGTCGAGAGAGGCTTCCCAGCCGCTGCGAACATTGATGCCCGTCATGAACATGGCGCCAGCCGCGGAGAGCAGACTCAACGTGAGGATCAATCGTCCGCGGCGGCGGAAGGTATTGCGCAGGGCAAGGATCAGGGTGTTGTCGAAAAACCGAATGCGGCTGAGCCAGCCGTCCCTTAAGGATGAGGCGGAAGCGTCCCGACTGATCCCGTAATCGTTAAGCGTCTCCCGCACGGTGATACGAGTCGTCGTGAGAATGGGATCCAATGCAACAAGCAGCGGAACGAGGAGGCCCATTGCAAACAGAACGAGATAGACCCAGGCAGGAATGGCGTCGCTGTAAATTTCGAGATTGAGAAGTTGAGCGATCACGCCCGTGAAGCCGCGCCCCGCCGCCGCGCCCAACGGCGCACCGATCAACGAAGCCGCCAGGCCAAGCGCAACGATCAACACAAGATATAAACCTGTGATCTGCGGCGTGCGCGCGCCGATGGCTTTCATGATGCCGATCTGGCGGATCTGCTGCGCCAGCAGGCCATTGATCATCGTTGCGGTGAGAATAGCGCTCAAAACCAAAGCCATAAAACTGAACACGAGAAACAACCCGATCACGGAGGTCATCTGGCTTTGATGCGGATGTTTGCCAGGCGGCGGAATGCGAATCTCATGCACTTTATATCCCTGCGCCTTCAACCACACCGCCAATTCGCTCACCGTCGCTTCGATCGCGGCAAGGTCATACGGCTTATCGCTCACGGTCACTTTCAGAATGCGCAGGGTCTCGCTTTCGCCGAGCGTCGCCAGTGTGGCAGGCGTGATGTATCCATACACTGTTTGTTCCTGCCACGCAGGCGCCAGCGCAGGGTCATGCACCGTTCCCGAAATTTTTATTTCCTGCTTCGCACCATTCGGCGTTTGGATCGTGATCGCATCGCCGATCTTCAAATCCAACATCGGCAGGACTTCGCGCTCGACAAGAATGGTTTGACTCAACGGTGGATATTCCCCCGCCTCAGGAGCGACCGTGCTGACATGCGATGTTTCAAAATCGGGGACGACGAACAGTAACACAGGCATCCACTCATTGGGACTCACTTCGGCTCTCGCTCCGACCCATGAAGCTGCTTCGGCTTCCGAGATGCCTTCTCTTTGGCTGACGGCTTTCACGAGGGCATCGTCCACTCGATCCAACTCGATGAACGCCGAGGCGGGATTCGTGCCGAGATAATTGCGCCTCATCTCACGAATCGAAATGGTATAAGCGCCCAGAAACGTGCCGACGCTAAAAATGCTGACGGCGATGGCAATGACCATCATCGCCATGCGCCCGCGCGCGGCTTGCAGGTCGCGTAATAATTTTTTCCAACGCGGGCTGTTCATTTGCTCCCTCCGTTCGCTATCGCTCCATCTGCCAGCATGATGGAGCGTGTAAAGAAGCGTGTGAGATCACGTTCGTGTGTCACCATCAACACAGTTTTGCCCTCCGCGGCGAGGTCCGCGAACAGACCCATCACCGCGTCCGACGTGTGCGAATCGAGATTGCCTGTCGGTTCATCCGCGGCGATGAGGGGTGGGTCATTTGCGAGGGCGCGTGCAATCGCGGCGCGTTGCTGTTGTCCGCCTGAGAGGTCGGAGGGAAGTTTATCGGCTTGTTCGGCAATGCCGACTTTCTCCAGCAGGGAGATCGCGCGCTCCCGCCGCTCGTTGACAGGGAACGTATTGCAAAAGTCCATCGGCAGGATGACGTTCTCTGCCACGGTCAACGTGGGGAGCAGTTGAAAGAATTGAAAGACCACGCCCACATGGCGTCCACGCCATATCGCCAACTGTTCCTGATCCATTGCATGGACAGCCGTCGAAGCGACGAATACCTCACCCGAAGTCGGCGTGTCGATGCCCGTGATCATGTTGATGAGCGTGGATTTCCCGCTCCCCGATTTGCCGACCACCGCGACGAATTCGCCCGCACTGGCTTGCATGTCCACTTCCTTGAGCGCAAGGAATTTCCCTGCGGCGACGTTATACGCCTTGGAGACTCGCCGTAACTCGATCAGGTGATTTCCGACGACAGGCTGAACCATCACCCGATTTTTACTTGCCAAACTTGTTTCCATTTTTTGCTCCTTTTCTTCTGAAAGAAATTGATGTACACTAAATACGTTTCTGAACACTGTGTTCGGTTATACGGGAACGGTGAAAAGAAGTCAACAATCAATGTGTTGAGATCTGTAAGTTATTGAACATCGAGGAGCGATTTGTTCAGGAAAGATAGACTATGTCATTGCGAGGAGGGTGATTTTCCCGACGAAGCAATCCCCAACTAACAAGGAGATTGCTTCGGGCTTCGCCCTCGCAATGACATATGGAAACAGGAGTAAACCATGCCCCCAAAAATCAAACCCGAAGACCGCCGCATCCAGCGGACACGACAATTGCTACAAAATGCCTTGAGCGAATTGATATTGGAAAAGGGATATGAAAAGGTCACGGTGCAGGATGTGATTGACCGTGCCAACGTGGGACGTTCCACTTTCTATGCCCACTTCGAAAGCCTGGATCAACTCCTCCTGAGCGGTTTCGAACCCCTGCGTGCGCAGTTCGAGGAATTCTTGTCAGGGACAGAGTACGACAACGAGAGTCCCTGGGCGTTGAGTCTTGCCATGTTCCAGCAGGTGCAAAAGCAGCGGGGAGGCTACATCACGCTGACCCATGTTCAGAAATATTTATACGGTTACCTGCTCGACCACTTGAAATCAGCGCTGCCCAAGAAAAATAAGAACATCCCGCCTGAATTATTGGCGCACTATGTCGCCAGTTCGTTTATTGCGTTAATGACCTGGTGGATCGACAACCACTACCCCTTCCCCGCAGAGAAAATGAATGAACTCTTTCGCCAACTGGTCGAACCTGGGACGATGGCAATTATGGGAGGAGGGTAAAGCAAGTCTTCCGAGATCCCGCCGTTTGTTGGCGGTCTTTTGCGCGCCGTTTATCCGTTCTCGTCCGCGATTCCGTGACAAAGCCCGTTGACCACCACCCCCCGCACGGACAGCCTCCCCCAGTCCGAAGGACTTTGTATGATTAGCACGGGGATTCCATCCCCGTTGCGGTGCCCACCTCCCCGCCGCAGGAGAAACAGCGCGGAACGCCTGGCCTTCAAGTCTCCTGCTGGTGATATAATGAGGCAAATCAATTAGGGCTTCGCAAACAAAATAATTACTTATGACCGTTCTGAAAATTTGGAAAATCGTTTTCGAAACTAGGTATCCCGCCTCCGCTAACCTGTTTGATAATCGGGGCAAGATTGCGGCTAAATGGCAGTGGACTTCCGATTTATCGGAGTGGCGGATATCTAACAATCAGGTGTCTGTTCACAATAAAAGTGGTTCCACCTTTCTAAACGCTGGCTTCAAGAACACCAGCGTAGTAATGGAATTGCCAGAGAATCCCACTCAGTTTTCCGAGCGCGCTTTGGAATTCTCGACTTGGGTTCTCGATCTATTACAAATTGAAAATATTGATCGGGTAGGTCTAAGAATCATTCAACTTGCGAAAAGACAGCATTTCAAATTGCTTGTGTCGAAAATGCGCGAGGAGTTGTTCAAATTAGGCGAAGAAGATTGGGCTTCTCTCGGTGGCCATCCAGAAGATCTTGGCTTTCCACTAACATTGGCACTTGGAGAGTACAAGGCTAATTTCACATTGGGACCAATGAAATCGGAGCAATTAGCAAATCTTTTCGAGTCTAGCGATGTAAAAAGCAAACTCCCATCTGCAGCCGTCTTCTTGGATTTTGATTTATATAAAAACGAGCCAAATTTCCCTCCTGAAACTCGATCCAAGAACTTGGGCGATTTTCTAAAATCAGGAAATCAACAAATTTTGGATATTTCGGATAAATTTTTAGCCAGGTATGGAGGCTTTAAATGACAAGTCCCTTTCAACAATCACGCACTGAAATTCCGCGTGTTGAAGAATTGTTCTATCAAGGCACGGTTGCCGCAACAACGGGATCAAGCATTCTTGAACGACTGGAGACTTTAACCAATCAAACTGGTCAATTGAGAGTTGACGTTCAAGAAAGGCCAGTAAAATACAACACGCAAATCAGAGAATTGGGCGATGAAAATTATGCTTTAGTTGAGCCATTAATCATCTCGATTGAGGAATACACTAGCGAAGATACCGTTATCGCTAGTTTTCCTGAAATTGAAGTGTTTGGCGAAGGTGTCACTGAAGCAGAAGCCTTGATGAATCTAAAGTTGGCTATTCTGGATTTATATGAAGAATTGACCGATATTCCACCAGAGGAGTTAGGTGATTTGCCGAAAACCTGGCTTTCTGTATTGCACAAAACTATCAAACTAACCAAATAGACGCTTATGAAGTGGCGCAACGTAACGGCATCTGATTTCGGGGAAGTGATAAAGAAACTTTCCTTGCAACCGTCGCAATCAAAGAGGCGAGCGCCGCATCCTGTCTATTGGTATTGTCTTGACGGAAAGAAAGTGTTAAGACTCACCCTGCCAAATCTGCATGGCGGGTCAAAGTCGGTTTCAACGGGCTTCATAAAGCAGATACAAAATTCTCTCAGATTGGACACTCGTCAGTTCGAAGATTTAACCGAATGCCCTCTGACTGCCGAAGAATATGAAACGATCATACGCGGGAAGTTTGGAATCTAAATCGTAAATCGCTCACTAAACCCAAGACCTCCGAGCCACCCTCGGAGGTCTTACGCAATACGCACTACTCTCTAATCATCCAATCTCTAATCTCTGCTCTACTCCCCCGTCGGCACCCAGATATTCTTCACCTGCGTCGCCTCATGCAGGAACTCGTGACCTTCGCCCTGCTCGCGGTCCATCCAGTCGCGCGGAAGGCCGTAGCCGACCCACGTCCGCTTCATGTTGGCAGCCGACTCGAACTCGACGTGATAGCAGCCCTCGGCTGAGCCAAAGTACCAGACCGAGTCCACATCCTCGTGCTGGACGAGAGTCTTGATCAGGTGGTCGCGGTCGCCGGTGACGATGTTGACCACGCCGCCCGGCACGTCGGACGTATCGAGCACCTGGTAGAAATCCGTCGCGGAGAGTGGATACTGCTGGCTGGGAATCATCACGACGGTGTTGCCGCGTGCGATCGCGGGCGCCATGAGCGAGACAAATCCCAGCAGCGGATATTCATCCGGGCAGGCAATGCCGATCACACCGACAGGCTCATTGACGCCCACCGTGACCCCCTTCAAGGTAGTCTCTTGCACAGAACCGCCGTACTTATCGGCCCAGGCCGCATAAGAGAATAACCTTTCGACCGCCGCGTCCACTTCGGCTTGCGCGGCTTTTTGCGTGCGTCCTGTCATTTCGACAATCCGCTTTGCGAACTCGGCGTTGCGGGCGTCCAGGTTTTCGGCGATGAAATACAGGATCTGCGAGCGGTTGAATCCGTGCCGCATGGCCCAGCCGGGCTTGGCTATATGGGCCGCATGAGCCGCTTCGACCGCGTTGCGGATGTCCTTGCGGTTGCCGTCGCCGACCTGCCCAACGATCTTTCCCTTCGCGCCGAGCACCGTCAACGTGTACGCGCCATCAGGGCGGACCTGTTTGCCGCCGATGTACATCTTTGGCGTGCGGTCGACACGGGGGAGATCACGTCCGTTTGCCCGACCAACTGTCGGGGCAGCGGGACGCGCAGGAATATGTTCGCCCCACTTCGCTCCCTCCGTCAGCTTGAAGTCAGGCCGCGGGCGATCCATCCAGATCGGCCTCACGTATTCGAACAGACCCTCCTTGCCGCCTTCTCTCCCAAATCCCGATTCTCGATACCCCCCAAAACCAGAAGCGCCGTCGAACAGGTTGGTGCAATTGACCCAGACCGACCCGGCCTTGATCCGGCTCGCCACGTCCAGCGCCAGGTTCACGTTGTCGCTCCACACGCTGGCGGCCAGCCCATAGCGGGTGTTGTTCGCCAGTTCCACGGCCTCGCTCGGAGTGCGGAAAGTTAACGAGACCAGCACCGGGCCAAAGATCTCCTCTTGAACGGTAGCCGCCGCAGGGTCCAGCCCCGTGATGAGGGTGGGCTTGTAGAACAGACCCTTTTCGGGCAGCTTGATGTCCGGCTGGAAGGCGTCCCCGCCCTCGCTCATCCCCGTCTTGACCCAGCCGTCCACCGTCTCCCATTGCGACTTGTCCACGATGGCGCCCATGTCGATGGCCTTGTCGAGCGGATCGCCGACCCGCATGTGACCCATCCGGTTTTTGAGCTTGCGGATGAATTTCTCAGCGACGTTTTCCTGGACCAGCAGGCGGGACCCGGCGCAGCAGACCTGGCCCTGGTTGAACCAGATCGCATCCACGACGCCTTCGACGGCCCCGTCCAAATCTGCATCCTCGAACACGATGAAGGGCGACTTGCCGCCCAGTTCGAGCGAGAGCTTCTTGCCGGACCCGGCGGTCTGCCTCCGTAAAATGCGGCCCACGTCGGTCGAGCCGGTGAAGGCGACCTTGTCCACATCGGGATGTTCGACCAGCATCGAACCGGCCTGGCTGCTGCCGGTAATGACGTTGACCACGCCGGGCGGCAGGCCCGCTTCGGCGACGATCTCGGCGAAGAGTAAGGCGCTCAGGCGGGTGTACGAGGCGGGCTTGAGCACGACGGTGTTGCCCATTGAAATTGCCGGGGCGATCTTCCAGGCCAGCATCAGCAGCGGGAAGTTCCAGGGGATGATCTGCCCGACCACGCCGACCGGCTGGTAGTCGCGCAGTTCGGTTTCCATGAGTTGGGCCCAGCCGGCGTAATAATAAAAGTGACGGGCCAGCAGCGGCACGTCAATGTCACGCGATTCACGGATGGGCTTGCCGTTGTCCATGCTTTCGAGCACGGCCAGCAGGCGGTGGTGCTTCTGGATGTTGCGGGCGATGGCGTACAGGTAGCGGGCGCGGACCACGCCGGGTGTCCGGCTCCAGGTTTCGAAGGCGGCCCGGGCCGCGGCTACGGCAGCGTCTACTTCCGGTTTGCCTGCCTGGGTGGTCTCGGCCAGCAGTTCCCCGTTGGACGGGTCTTCGCTCGGATAATATTTGGCATCCTTGGGCGTGACCCACTGGTCGTTGATGAACAGCCCGAACTTGCGCCCGTGCTCATCCAGCCAGGCGTTGACGGCAGAGGGGGATTCGGGCGCGGGGCCGTAGTCCATGGTTTTGAAGAGGTCGAGTAAGGTGGTCATAAAAAACTCCAGTTTTGTACAAGACGGATTACAGCCGTCTTGCCCATTCTGCTAAACCAACAGTCAGGCAATCGTTCAGCCATTTTCTGTAGTTTTCTTTTAATCCACCATTCCTGGCAGAATCTTTATAGGAAAAATAGAAGGGTTCGGTACAAACGCGATGAGTTTCGCCAAATTGTGGCTCAATGCTATCTTCTTCTTTTTGGTTCTCCGGTTTGTTTTCAGGAAAGAAAATGAACCCTGTCGAAACCATGATCCCTCTATTAACTTTTCCTAGATAATGAAAGGAAAAAACAATTTGGGCTTTTTGCTCGCTAAACTGATCAAAAAGATGTAAGCGTATCCACATGCGTTTTCTAGACACATTTGCCCAATAGTCGAGTTCTCGTGCGACTTCAATAATTTGCATTGTGTAGTAAAACTCATTGTAATGTCGGCTTTTTGTAACTCTAAGCAAAGGAGGAGATGAAACGTCTGAAAACTTCTTCTGAAGAGCACTTGAAACTTCAACCAACATTTGTTCTGCAGTGTTAACCAAATCCACTGCCAGGTTTTCAACTTCAAGAAAAGCCTTTTCAGTTTCTTGCCTGCGTGATTGGTAGAGATCTACAATCCCTTCTACTACAGCGGGCAATGCTTTTTCGTCTTGTAAAACATCCTCCGAAAGCGTTAGGGCGCGTGAGAATGAGCGTTTCGCAATTTGCCCAAATAAGGCAACAAGAGATGTCAAATCACCAGAATCAGCGGATTCCAGCGCTCTAATATATTCACCACGCTGGTCTCGATTAATTACAAGCGGGAACCAACCTTCCTGTAAGAACACAAGTGTAGCCAAAGCCCTTGCCACTCTACCGTTCCCATCTTGAAAAGGATGTATTTGTGTAAATCGGTGATGTAACCATGCAGCATTGATTTCGGGAGGAATACGCCGATGATTGTTAAAGAGTTCAACTATTTTTTCCATTTCGGCTTGCACATGAATTGGTGGACAATACTCATGAATCAAACCATCAGGCCTTGTAGGATTATTGGGCCGTTGCTTCCACATCCCACGTTGAATTTCCATTAAGACAATATTCCCAAATTGATCCCGCCCCTCAACATGCTTTTGGTTGCGAGTGATAACTTGGTGCAACTGTCGAATATATGTTAGAGACAACTTTCTGCGTTTACTGACAAAATCAAATAGCCCTTCCATAGCCTCGTGATGGTCTTTGATAACTGCTATTAATTCAGTAACTGGAATATTGGTCGCTCCATCAGGAATCAGTGCAGCATCAATTCCCTGTTCAATAAGCAATTGAGTTATGCCTCTGTCTATCGTGTAGAGGCGTTCAAGAATGCCTGTCTCAATTGACCATTCTCGCAACAGGCGTTCATTAAATTCCTTTACGGAACGTGACTCTGTTAATTGTGTGCGCTGTTCCTTCCAGACATCGGCGAGAGAATATAATTCCGCATTCTGGAATTTTTCCCAATCTTCGGGTAAATCAGTAATTGACCTCCATTTGTAACTTACATTAACTTCTTCCATTTTGGCTATCCTCGATGATCAGAGATTTGCGTTTAATTGGCATTCGGAACTTCTACCATCCCATCGGCATGTGGTGTTTGGCAGCCTGATGGCCGGTGACATTTGGAGACGTATCACTCAGGATTGCCACAACACACCGATTTCAATTCTGCGAAGACAAATACCGATGGTAGGCTTCTTTCAAATTTGTCTCGATTTTCTTGTGCAACGGCGTTTCCTGATATGGGTGTTTTTGCGCCTGTTCATGGATAAACAGGGTGCATATTTCACACAGAAAATATCCGATCAAGATGCCGCGCTCGCGATATATAAATCCGTTGATCGAAAGCGCTTCTTTGCCCTTGAAATTTACCATGCCGATGGTGTTTTGCAGGCAGGCAGGACATAAGTCACCGTCATGGAGCCAAAACCCTTTCATGGCATTGCCGAATTGCGCCTTGCCTTGCGCATACATCAATTTCAAAACATCTTCGGCAGCATTGGAATTTGCACTGGTTGACCTAGAGGGGCGATTTCGTTTTGACCGCATAGAACTCATCGACTCCGCAACACTTCCAAAAACGGAATGGCTTTGACGATCTTGATCCCTCGATACTCGCCTTGCAGGGAATCGAAATGCGGATCATACGTCACCAGGTAATTTGCCTTCCCTTCCACCGCGCAGGCGACTACCACGTTGTCATCGGGGTCGGAGAGTAGGGCTTCGATCTTTTCTTCTGGCACAGCGACCCATTCAGCCGAAGCCGCGAGAGCGGAAGCCTGCTCAATGATCTCTTCGAGAGGCACGCCGCGCTCCTTGAGCTTCTCGATCAGTTCCTTGGCAATCTGATCGCAAATCAGGAGCGTAAATTCGTTCCTCTTCCAGCGTTCTCTCAATTCACGCGTGGGACTGTTCGCGTTCTTGCTCAAAGACGCCGAAACGAAAACATTGGTGTCGAGCACGGCGCGCAAGCCTTTAGTCACGTTCCCACTCCCCCTCGATGGCTGTGCCTTTTTCGATGGCAATGGCGCGGATTCGCTCTGTCGCGTCAATAAACCGTTGAACGATTTGCTCGTGCGACAGATTTCTCATCTCGACCGCGCGGGCTTTGGCGCGCGCCAGAATTTCATCTGTCGTCAGGGATGATTTTTCGCTTTCCTTCTCTTTCAGGTCATTGATCGTTTCGTACACGACCAGTAGATCGTTGGGGGGCAGTTGAGCGATGCTGGTAATGACCTGTCTCAGTAATTTTTCAGAATCCAAATCGCTCGCGTTCATAGATCACATCCTTTCATCTCAATAATACTTCGGTTTTTCTTTGTGAACTTTGTGTCCTTCGTGTTTAAACGCATTTTTATCCCATCGGCATATGATGTTTGGCGGCGTAGTGACCGGTGATGAAATGGTACAGTTGCCGCTCCAGGTCGGTCAGCAAACTGCTCGCGCCGAAGCGGAACAGGTCGGGCATCAGCCATTCGTCGCCGAGTTCTTCCTTCATCAGGGATTGCCAGGCCAGGGCCTCTTTGGCTTTGCTGATGCCCCCCGCCGGTTTGAACCCGACCTTGTATCCGGTGCGTTCCAGGTATTCACGGATGGCCCGCACCATCACGAGACTGACTTCCAGCGTGGCGTTGACCGGCTCCTTGCCGGTGGAGGTCTTGATGAAGTCCGAGCCGGCCATCATAGCCACCAGGCTGGCCTGGTAGACCTGCTTGAGCGTACCCAGTTCACCGGTAGCCAGGATGGTCTTCATGTGGGCCGCCTCGCCGCAGGTCTGGCGGAACCGGGCGATCTCGTTGTAGAGCGCCTGCCAGTCGCCGGTCAGGACGAAGTTGCGGGGGATGACCACGTCAATCTCTCGTGCCCCGGCCTCGATGGCCTGCTCGATCTCGGCGATGCGCTGGGGCAGGGGAGTTTGCCCGGCGGGGAAACCTGTCGCAACGGAAGCCACCGGGATATCCGTGCCCCGCAGCGCCTGGACTGCATCCGCCACCCGGTTGGGGTAGACGCAGACCGCCCCGACGGTGATCTTCTCACCATCCAATCCTAATCTTGCCAGCATATCCGGGCGGATGGGCTGGCGGGCTTTGGCGCACAGGCGTTTGACCCGTCCGGGGGTGTCGTCGCCGGCCAGGGTGGTCAGGTCAATGCAGGTCACGGCCCGCAGCAGCCAGGCCGCCTGCCAGTCCTTTTTGACGGTGCGGCGCAGGGGCAGGCTGGCAACCCGCCGCTCGACCGCGCTCTTGTTGACGTGCGCCCCCGCGACCCAGGCCAGGTCGAGGGGCATTCCGGGGTTACGGTTATTGGCAGTCATAATAAACCTTCAGGTCGAATTGTCTTACGTTTTCTCAACTATATCACAACGCAGCTTTTTGCCGCAACGTGGAAAGGTGTAAAATCATGACCATGAAACAGGATGAAAGCCCCAACCCGGTAACATATCGTCTCGTTTCTTCCGAAGACAGCCCGGCCCTGGAGAGCCTGATCGCCGCCACCTCTGACAGCGGCGGCATCGGCTTTACCGACGATTACCAGGCCGAAATGCTCGCCGTTCACCGGGCATTGGCAGACGATCTGCACGGCGCGGTCGCTCTCAGGAATGGGAAGGTGATCGGTATGGTCTTCGGCGAAGTGGGGCCGGTCCAGTTGGCGGGTCAGGTGAGGGCCGGGGTCTACCTCTCCCACCTGCGGGTCCACCCCGACCACCGGCGGCAAGGCGTCGGGCGCGGCCTCTCGGATTGGGGATTGGACTACATTACCGGGCTGCTTGGGCTGGACGCGGTTTTGTATGGGGCGATCATGGCCGGGAATTTCAGCTTGAGACTGGCGGACCGGTACGGATTCCGGGCTACGGGACCGATCCAGGGCGGGGTCGTGCCGGTGCGGAAACACCCTCCCGCCTCTCACCCGGACCTTGGGGTGCGTACCGCTATGGACGGCGACCTGCTCCTGATCGCGGCTGGCATGAACCATTTTTACCGCGAACACAACCTGTGGAGTCCGGTCAGCGCGGAGGGGTTGGGGACCTTCCTGGCGCAGGAGGTGGCCGGGGTCAGGCCGAACCGGCTCTACGTCGTCGAGCGCAAGGGCCGGATCGTCGCCGGGTTGAGCCTGTCAGACCGCACGAAGCTGGTCCGAATGCGTCTCACCCGCGCTCCCCGCTATGTCCGGCTGTTGGGCGGCTGGCTGGGCCTGCTGCCCCCATCGGGCATCCTCGAAGCCCTGACCGTGCGCCGGGTCTGGTTCAGGGACGGGGAACTGGAAGCCGCCCGCCATCTCTGGCAAACGCTGCGCTACACCCTGCGGGAGCAGGGCAATTGCCTGGGCATCGCCTGCGACCCGCGTGACCGCCTGGCCGAGGTGTTCCAGGTCCCCTTTTGGCTGCCGATGTTCGAAGCCCGTTACCTGGTCCGCGCCCCCGGCGGCCTGGAGCCTGGACGGCTGACCTATTGCCTCGCCGGAGCGTAAGTTTCGACCGGTAGAACAAATTGCCAATTTGTTCCACCGGCCAGAGCGTAAGTCTCAGCCGCCAGGACGGGGGATTTTGGCAGCCGCGAAATCCTCCTTTTTCACCCGACAACGATGTCGGGCAGCTCGTCCTCGACCAATCTCAGGCGGGGATAAAAGTACATCATAGCGGTAACAAGCCAAAATCCCAGCCCGACCAGACTCATCATCAGGCCGATGCCGCGTCCGACCCCGGTCCCGAACAGCGGGCCGAACAGGGCGGCCAGGGTCCCGTTGGCCATCATCCCCGGTTCGAAGAGTTTATCCGCCAGCGGAGCGGAGATCAGGAATCCGAGCGGCGGCCCCAGGCGGGCGATCAGGAAGACGACCGAGAAGACCCGGCCTTGCAGGTCGGGCGGGGATTTGGTCTGGATGATGGAACGGAGTTGGGCGTTGACAGTGGGGATGGGGGCCAGGAAGAAGAAGATGCCCAGGCCGATCCACCAGAAGATGGGACGCAGCCCGGCGAACATCAGGCCCAGGCCCGAGATGAGCACCCCGGCGTAGACGCCGGTCATCTTGCGCCGGGTGCCGCCCCAGGCGCTGATCAGGATTCCGCCCAGGAGCAGGCCGAGGCTGGAGATCATCTGGGTCAGGCCCAGGATTTTGGCGTCGGCAAAGGACAGGATGAGCGGGGTTTGCAGGGCGATGACCGAGGTCAGCAGCAGGTTGATCAGGCCGATGTAGACCGGCAGGGCGATCAGGCCGCGCCTGGCGGAGAGGTATTGCCAGCCCTGGCGGATGTCCTGGATGATCTTTTGGGCTTTGTGCTCGGCGGTCATCTCCGGCTGGGGGATGCTGACCAGCAGCAGGGTGCCGACCGCGGCGAAGAAGGTGGCGAAGTCTACCAGCATCATGCCGCCCACGCCGATCACGCCGACCAGCAGCCCGGCCAGCACGGGGGAGAGGATCCCTTCGACGGAGGCCCCGGTCTGGACCATGCCGTTGGCGCGGGTCAGGTGCTGTTTGGGGACGAGCATGGTGATCGAGGCGTTGAAGGCGGGCATCTGGAAGGTGCCGAACAGGGCGGCGAAGAAGGACGAGACGTAGATGTGCCAGACTTGCAGGTTGCCGGTGGTGTAAAGGAAAAATACGGCCAGGGTGGAGAGTGCCGCGCCCACGTCGGTCAGGATCATGACCCGGCGGCGGTTCCAGCGGTCTACGAGCGCGCCGGCGAACAGGCTGAACATGACCACCGGCAGGGAGCTGAACAGGGCGGTGTAGACGAACGGGGCAGCCTGCCCGGTCTCCTGGTAGATCCAGATCGAGAGGGCGAAGCCGGTCAGCCCGGAGCCGACGGTGGAGATGAGTTGGCCGATCCAGATGATGATGAATTTGCGCATGGGACTCCGATGGCCGCCGGATTGTGCGCCCGGCAGGGGGTGATTAAAAACTCACCCCATTAAACCATAACTCTTCGATGACATCCTATACTATAATTTTGAGGCTTCGGGGTCTGGTTGATCCCAAAGAGCCTGATTTATTGATCACTGCGAGGAGAGACGAGACACCATGGATACCCAAAAGATTTTACTGGCCGCCAAAGAAGCCAGGGCGCTGGCCGAACAACTGATCCTGAAGGCCGATACCATCATCACCGAGATCGAAACCGCGCCCAGGCAGGCGGTGGTCCTGCGGGACGTAAACGTCCGCAGCGGGCACACGACCACCTCGCCCGTGCTGCGGCTGATGAAAGCGCCCCAGACGGTGACGGTGTACGAGGAGTGGAAGAGCTTGAACGGCCTGGAGACCTGGGTCCGGCATCACGCCACAGCCCAGGAATGGTCGGCGATGGTCTACAACGGGACCATCTTCATGGAGTATCTTTGACGCTCCAGGCGGGCCTGGGATGTACCGGGTCAAACGCTGGGGCGATCCGGTGCTGGTGGCGGATGCCAACCTGACGGTCGGCGGGCCGATCAAATCCAACTTCCAGGCGGTGAGCGTGTGGAACGACGCCTTCCGGGATTTTGGGGCGATCGAATACTACCTGCGAATCCCGCAGGCCGACGTGATGCGGCTGAAGGCCCTGCAAACCTTCCCGGACGGGTACACTGCCAACCAGAAAATGCAATGGCTGGGGGGCGATCCCAAAGGCCGGATCTACATGCACGAGCAGAACGAGAACTGGGACACGGCGGAATTCCTGCGTTGGGGGACGCTGACCCTGGGTAACAACCTGGTGCAGGTTGACAAGATTTCCAGGTTTGCGGTCCACCTGCCGGCCTTGCCGGCCGGGCAAAAGGTGACGCTGGACATGGGGCGGCTGGTCTGTTTCACGCCGGCGGACTGGGGGGCGACCCACGAGAGTCACCCGCACCTGATCCACCGGGCCTGGTGCGTCGGGGCGAACAATGCCCTGATAGACAGCCCGAAAGGGATCGTTTACACCCCGCTCTGGTCCCCGTTGCACTGGACCTTCATCGGCCCGGCCAAACCGCAGCCGACGGGGTTCTGGATCCCGATGCGCTGGCTGGATGGGGTGTAGGAGCACAGGAATTCTCTACCGGACAAAATCCAAGAACTTAACGCGAATGACGCGAATGGAACGAATTTCGCGAATTTGTTTTCAAAAACATCCGCGTCATTCGCCAAATTCGCGAAATTCGCGTTGAAAAAGGGTTGCTCAAAAATCTGTCCGGTAGAGAATAAAACTACAAAATCTGGCAGGATCAGGTAAATTCGAATGACTTGATACAAAACCCAAAAACCGCCGGCAAGGCGGTTTTTGTCTGGCGTTGACGCGGGTAACCCCGACGAAGACCCTACTGAGTCGAGTATCTAATGCTAATTAAATGATGAGGTTAGAATCCTCCAACGACATCTTGAGCATCTCTCTCCGTGATAATTCTCTGTAATATCCACTCCAGTTGCTGGCTGATATTAGAAGCAAGGTACTGGGCTTCTAAAAACATCTGGTCATCAATAATTTTATTTCCCATTTGGAAATGAACAAACAAGTTGAAATCGTTTAGATCCGACGCCAATTTTTCGGGGATCAAATTGTGGGTCACCGCCATTTCGAAAAAGGTTTCATACGAAGCTAGCGATACCCCTGCCCAGCCACCACCATACGTCACAACAATTGCGCCGACTTTGTCTTCAACATCTTTTTTGGCTTCAAATAAATAATAGTGGCGGTCAGAAAGTTTAGGTGGATGATACAGAATTCCTGAGATGTTTTTTGAGCTTCCTTGGATTTCTTGAGCTTTTTTTGTTATTCGCTCTAACAGCATTTCAATCTGTTCTTCGGTTAATGTTGGGCCTGGAATATTAACATGGACAGATTGCTCTTGGTTTGAACTATCGCTCGAGCCTGGGCCCTTAAGATCAAACCACTTCGAATTAAATTGTCCACCTTTGCGAACGATATAAACGATTACACCGAATACGAATGGTGTATAGAAACAAACTCCGCAGAGAACAACCGCGAATAAGTAGGGGTATTGTTCTAAGAATTGGTACATTTTATTCTTTTCCAAGCTTGAGTTAGTGACGTTATAGGCGACACTTAGGGCCACGAAAACTCTAGCACCAAGCTGGGGTTATTTTCGCCTTAGAGATCGGGGTTGTGAGTGAGTATCTATTCACTGTGCTTTTTCGGTGGTCGTTTTTTTTCAAAATAATGGAGAAAGCTCCTTTTTTTGAGTTTTTCGGTAATTGTGTGATCGAGCATCACTGTTCTCACAGTCAATGGATCTTTGAACAATCTTCTTATTCGATAATTGAAAGGAGGAATATCAGAGGGCGTATCTGATTCTGGATCAGTTGAACTAAAGATTTCAAACGGTTCCCAACTCATTACTACGCTCCTTATCCCTGATGAAGAAGTTCGTTTTCGTAATAATCAACCCGATCTAGATATTGATATAAAATGTCTGCAAACCCTTTGAGAAAATCACAGTATGCAGGTATATCCTTTTTCCTAAACGCGGATGTGGATTTCGATTCAGCCCAAAGAAACCCTAAAATATCCATCCCTTCTTGAACATTGGGATCCAGTAAAGTTTCTTGCATTCGAATTGGAACAACGATAACTGCTTGATAATAATCTTCCCAATCCGCGAGTGGATCTTTATATTTGCCTTGACCTATTTCCCTTAAATAATTATCGCGTTTGATTAAATCTTGAGCATAATAATGGTTTTTCCGTTCTTCCATAAGTGCAAGAAGAGGGGTGCTATCGCCAACTTTTTCGAGAACGTTTAAATCAGCGCGATTAGGATGAGCATTAGCGCTTATCGCTAGGATTTTTACAAAATTATCTTCAGGTAAGGTCTTCTCTTTCGAGCTTCTTGTGATGTTATCGGGGAAATATTTTAAACTGACAACAACTTTTTCTCCCGTTATTTTAGTCAAAGCATCTGAAATTAGTTCAACACAATATTGAGCCGTGCGCTTTGCATCTGCGTTCAACTGTGAGGGATTTATTTGTTTTGTTTTGCGTAGTTTCATCAAGTAGTAATATTCATCCCGAATGTGGGGATGGTTCACAATTGGGTAACACTTTTTGGGAAGATAAAAATTTCTCAGCCTTTTGCCTTCCCAAATATGCCCAAAATTGGCTTTTCAGCCGTTTTCAAGGCAGAAATGGACATCTCAAAGCAATATTATTTTTTCGCCTGTAAAAAAGTGTTACCCTATTTCTTTGGAAAAATGGACCATCCCCGAATGTGGTGAGAAAAATTGTGGTACGCCTCCGAAAACAAGAATAAACGATCCGACACAACTATCTGAAATTTATACACCTTAACCAGCAATGCAAGGGATATGCCTATGGTTACTGTGAATATTGCAATTATTGAAGCCGGTGTGTTTGAGTAAAAAAAGACCCAAATTGAAATAAAAGAAGAAACGGCGGATGCGGCCCCGAATATTAATTCGATGAAGTCAATCAATTGGTATTTTGCAATATTTATTTTTTTACTCATCACCATTACCCTTCTATTATTCATGAAGAGGATTTTCATATCTGGGCCTTTTTCCGACCCTAAGACTGGAGAACAAAAGCGTGAGAGTGCATATGTGTGTTGAATAATCTGGATATGTTTTTCTCTCTTGGTGAAAAAGTTTGCGATACCGTTGCATTATTCCTTCCACCATAAATGATAGCGATATTTTAGCATTTTTTAGGGGATTTGGCTTAAACCAAAAACCGCTTTTCAGCGGTTTCTTTGGTGCCCCCACAGGAATTCGAATATCATCCCCTCAATGGGGATACTGGTTTTAAAACGAAAACCGCCTCATCAGCGGTTTCTTTGGTGCCCCCACAGGAATTCGAATCCTGGTTTTAGCCTTGAAAGGGCTGCGTCCTGGTCCACTAGACGATGGGGGCGCTTGGTTAAGCGGGCAGATTTTATCACCCACCTTCGGATAGGTCAAGCGTTTTTCCGGTCAATCTTCCAGGCGGTGGTTGACCAGGCCGAGCATATCCACGTGGGTGCGGTTGACCAGCATGGCCTGGCTCTCGATCTTGAGCGCCGGGATCAGGATGGCCGTCAGCCGGGACTGGTAGACCGGCACGAAATCCCGGGTGCCTTCGGCCATGATGGTAGTGAAGTCGAAGCGCCCCGACCACTCGATGATCCCTTCGATCTCGTAGACCTGGGAGATGATCTGGGCCGGGTATTCCACGATCCGCCCGTAGCCGCCCCGGGCCAGGGCCTGTGGACCAAGGTCCTCGCGGCGTTTGACGCAGACGGCCACGATCTGCTTCTTGACCATGCGGATGACTTCGAAATGTCCCACCAGCTTGGTCGGCATGTGGACCCGGGCCAGTTTGGCATCCATGACTTCGATGAAGGAATTGGTCGTATCGTTCATCAGGCCGACCACGCCCGTGTTGGGGACCATGATCTGGCCCACGATGCGGTAACTGGGCGTCAGGAAGTCGGCGGCGATCAGGCGTTGGGTCATGGTGGGCGGGTCGAAGCTCATAGGGGTATGTCCCTCCGGGTCAGGGTTCCTGGGCGGGGCGGGTCCCGGCCGGTTTGGGCGGGATGGGCGGGCGGCGTCCGCCGCGGGTCGGGCGGCCGGCGCTGGGGCTGAGCAGCATCGTCAGCCACGAGATGGCCCGCTCGTCGTACTCCCGCCGGTTGCATACGTCGCAGATCCAGGCCGGGAAGTTGGGCACGGTGATCAGTTCGTCGCCAAGCCAGGTGAAGTAGGTGATGTAGTGCAGGTGCATCTTACCCGCCTGGCACTGGCTACAGGGGACGGGTTGGGGCAAGGATGTATCATTCATTTTGGTCTCCTCGTCCAAGACAGGGTTTTCAGACATGGGCGCGACAACTGTTAAGGAGCGGCAGCCACCGGCGGGACGTGGTCTATCAACTCCCAGGCGGGCGGCGGCCAGTAGATGAGAATGGCCTTGCCAATCACATTCGAAATGGGCAGCAAGCCCCAGGAATGCGAGTCGGACGAGTCGTTGCGGTTATCGCCCAGCACGAACAGGTGGCCTTCCGGCACGACCCACTCGCCGTTATAGCGCGGAGAGTCGGCAATGTAAGGCTCGGTCAGGACCACATCGTCAACCGAGACCACCCCGTTGCGGACGTTGACCGTCTCGCCGGGAAGCCCGACGACCCGCTTGATCAGGTCCAGTTGGGTCGCCGCGACCGGCGAATGGAAGACCACAATGTCGCCGCGCTCGGCCTCGCCGAAGCGATATGCCAGCCGGTTGACCAGCACGTACTGGCCGTCTTCGAGGGTCGGGCGCATACTGAACCCGTCCACGCGGACGCGGGCCGAAACGGCGTTGATCGCCAGGTAGAGCAAAACCGATAAAACCAGGGTTTCGAGCAGGTCCAACAAAAAACGCCAGAAAGCGTTTGGCTTATCTTCTGCCGGTTCATCCACCGGCGCCTGGGTTATTTCTTCAGGGATTGGGGTTGTCAAACGATACCTCCGGGTATTTCTGCCGACGATTATACATGATTTATTCGGCCCCAGGCAAAATACGTCGGCACCCGTAGTACTCTTTTACCTTCCAATACTGCAAGCCGGTGAAGATTTTCGTAGGATTGGATGGCCTCCGCTTCGAGCGGGAGGTGACGCAGGTCGGCTTCGATCACCGGCCACTCGTCCTCCCCGCCCCGCCCCGGACCTGTGGCCAGCGGCCCCGTTTCGACGAGCCTGATTCCGGCCCCGGCGAACAGCTCCGCCAACCGCCCGCCGACGAACGGGTCCGCGCCCTGGGCCTGGAGCGCCCGGTTTTGCAGCTCTCCCAGCGGGACGAGCTCGGGCGGTTCATCCACCCGCTGGCTGTAATCCGGCTCGGCCAGGGCCAGGACGTGCCCGCCGGGGCGGGCGACGCGTCGCATTTCGCGCAAGGCTTTTAGCGGATCGCCGACCCACAGCAGCAGGTAATGGCAGAAAACGACCTCGAAGGATTCATCCGGGTAGGGCAGGGACAGCGCGTCGGCGCAGAGCAGGAGCGCGCCCGGGGCGTGGAGTCGAGCTTCTCGCAGCCGCGCCAGGTTCAGGTCCAGGCCGTGAGGCGGGGCGGAGGGACGCGTTTCGGCCAGGACCGCCCCGGTCCCGCAGCCGACTTCGAGGACGCGGGAGGCGCTCCCCAATCCGGCCTTATCGAAAAGGTAGGCCCGCAGATCGGCGGTCCAGCGGGCCTGTTTTTGGAATTGGGCGTGCCAGTCCATGCTACGGCGGGCCGATGAAAGGCCCCTTGCATTTCAGCCCCACCGGGGCCAGCGGATCCTCGTAAACGTACATGTCAATATAGAGGGTGATGGTTTTGTTGCCGTATGTGACTTTGTAAATGTCGAGGATGGTGTCGCCGGAGGGAAGGGACCCTTCGCGCTCAAAGGAGACGGTTTCGTCGTTGGGGCCGAGCAGGTTGTCGAAGTAGGCGCGCTCCCTTGCCGGTCCGCTCATGAAGTCCCCGCCGATGCGGACAGGGTTGTCCTCCGTGTAGCCATAGGTTTTATCGGTGGAAACCTGGCAGGTCCCCCGCGCGGCAGGCTCGATGAAAGCCACGGTATCGAAGACCTGTTGGTAAATGGATTCCCCTTCGCCGGACCAATGCCCCGAGAAGGCCAGCATCACGCCGTAGAAAAGCTGGTCGGGCGATGGCGCAACGATGATGACCCGCCCTTCGGCAAATTCGTCATAGAATGTCCCGTTGATGTCGGCAAACAACCCGTCGGCGCCGTTGAGGGAGGCCGGGGCGGGTTCGGTGTTTTGCAGGTCTGAGACGTCCTGCTTTATGTTCGTTAAGAAACGGTCCATGGCGTCTTCCACCGAGACTCCCTCGATCACTTGCCCGCTCATCGAGATCAGGAAGAGATCATCCCGGCTGCCCATCACAACGGCTGTGGTGGACAGGTCCAGGCTCCAGGTGAAGACGTTCTTGAATTGGAAGCCTCCCCCGTCCACCGAAATGACGCCGCCAAACGTCACCGGTTTCGGGGTTGGCGTCGGGGGAGCAGTTGGTGTGGCCGTCGCGGTCGGGGTTGCGGTCGGCAGCGGTGTGCTGGTCACGGTGGGCGTGAGGGTCGGGGCGGGCGTGGGCGTAGGCTCTTCGAGACCCGGCAGGGCGCATCCGGCGAGCAGGAGCGCGGTAACGAGGATGAGTTGGATGAGTTTTCGTATGCGGTGGTTCATTGGTCTGACCCTCCTTTGGGGTAGGTGTTATTTCCAATCCGTGATGAAGCGCATCTGCGCCGCCGTCTCCGGCGATTGCGGGTAATACAGGCTTTGTTCGGCGGTCTTGAAAAGCTGTGACAGGCGCGCCAGGGCCTCTTCCCCGCCCATGCCGCGCCGGACGAGGTAGCAGCCGACGGCCGTGCCCGTGCGCCCGACGCCCGCCCAGCAATGCAGGTAGACTTTGCGCCCGGCGGCCAGGGCCGAATCGAGCGTGTCCAGGACCCCGGCCATCTGCTTCCGGCTCGGCAGGCCGAAATCGCCGACGCTGAAGCGGTGGTGGGCTACGTCCAGGCCGTAATCCCGGCCTTCGGTTTCCAAAATGTGGGAATAAGGTTCGCGCTCGCCCTCGCCGGTCAGGTCAATGAAGGTGTCGAAACCCAGGCGCAGGAAACCGGTCAGCCGCTGGCGCATCAGGTGCGGCTCGGGGCGGCCGGGATATTCGCCCGCCAGGAAGCGCCCCGGCTCGACCCAGTAGGCGGCGCGGATGGGTCGCTCCCCGGCCTGCTGTTTGAGCTGCGCCAGCTCCTCTTCCAGGTCTTCGAGGCGTTGCAGCATCCCCGGCTTGACGGAGTGGGCCGGGAGTTGGGCCTCCAGTTGGGCGATCTGGCGTTCGAGTTCGGCGATGCGCTGGGGCAGGTTTGTCATCAGAATTTGGGGATGATCCGCCCGGTGCGGTCCATGTAGGCGCGGTAGGCCTCGCCGAAGTTGTCGAGCATCATCTTTTCTTCTTTAGGCGTGCGCAGGAGGTAGAGCGGCGTAAACGTGACCAGCATCCCCAGCCTGGCGATCCAGTTGGGGATGAGCAGCGGCTGGGCGAGGACCCACAGCCACATGGCGGCGTAGACCGGGTGGCGGATGCGGGAATAGACCCCGCCCGTGACCAGTTGCTGCTCGGCCATGATCTCGATCCGCGGCGACCAGTTGCGGCCCAGGTCGCGGTAGGCGCGCCAGTAAAGGTAGATGGATGCGGCGAACAGGATGACGCCGATCCATCCGGCCCAGGCGGGCAGGCCGTAGTTGGCGAAATCCAGCCCCCTGCCGAAGATGTAGAAGAAAGGCAGGATCTGCCAGGTGAGGTAGGTCGAAAAATCCAGCAGCATGTCGAGCGGGCTGGAGCGCAGTTCGTTCTTGCGGGTCTTCTTGAACTCGCGCACACGCGGGCCGTAAACGCCAAACAGAAAGACGGTCAGCCCGATGAGCCAGGTGAGGGTGAAGGGGTTGATTTTCAAGGCAGGGTCCTTTGGTCTCAAGATTCCGTCAGGTCTATCCAGACGGGATGGAACGGCCACCTGGATTTTACGCTATTTTGGACCAGTTGGGCGATGGGAACGGGCACGACCAGGTGGCCGCGAAAATCCTTCACGGGCAGCCAGAGGGGGGTGTACGTGCCGCGTGAGGCCGGGTACCGGCCAAACTCAGGGCCGCAGCCGGAGCCGAACTCCCCGTCGAGGCGCTGGCACAGGTAGAAGTAGTGCGAGTCGAGGCGATAATCCACGCGGGCGACCTGGCAGACGACCTTGACGCGCAAGCCAAGCTCCTCGAAGACCTCGCGCCTGACCGCCTGCTCGAAGGTCTCCCCGGCTTCCACGCCGCCGCCGGGAAAGACGTAGTAGGTGCGATCCTCGCGCTGACGTTTGATCAGCGCGAGGGCATCGTTCTCGATCAATATGGCGCGGACGCGGGGCATGGAGCAACTCAGCGGGCGGGATAAATGGCCTGCCACTCGTCCCGGAGGATGTTGCCCAGGATGCGGTCGGCCATGCCCTGGGAGGGGAGCACGTCCCCGTCGGGTTCGACGTAAAGCCAGGCGCGCCCGGCCCCGGCCGGGACTTCGTCTTCGGCGGTCTCGAGCGCTACCGGGTTCGCGCCGGAGTAAGGCACGGGCAGGTCGAAGGTCAGGGTCAGGCCGAGGTCGGAGGACGTGTTGCGTATTTCGTGCTGCGTATCACCGAGGTCGGTGGCGAAACTGAGCGAGAGAGATTTGACGCCCAGTTTGGCAAGGCGTTCGAGGCAGCCGTTGATCTTTTGGGCGTTGCCGCTGTTCACCGTCAAGTGGACGGTTACGAAGATGTCTTCAGGCATGATGGTCTCAAGGGCGCGCCATGAAGTTTCGTTTTCCGGCTGGAGCAGGAAGAGCAGGTGGTCGAGGCCGGTCTGGAGCAGTTCGTCGAAATAGGCTTTGTCGGCCAGTTTCAGGCCGTCGGTCAGCAGGCCGCAGACCTGGCCGTTGTGCTCGGCGCGTTCGATCAGGGCCGGCAGGTCGTCGCGCAAGGTCGGTTCGCCGCCGGTGAAGGTGACGTGCGGCACGCCCGCCTGCCAGGCTTTGTCCAGCACCGATTGCCATTCGGCGGTGGTCAGTTCCCGTTCGACGCGTTTGGCGGGGGCGTCGTCAGCCTGGGCGCTGGCCGGGAGGCGGTAAGTCAGGGCGCAGTCGAGGCGCAGCGGGGCGGTCAGGTCGGCCGAATGGGGCGCGACCCGCTCGAAGTCCAGGAAAGTAACGGGGTCGAGGTCAGGCGTTTCGATGAGAGTCTCGATCCGCCCGATGAAATCCAGGTAATCGTCCAGCGCCATCCCCTTGCCGATCTGGTAGCGCGAGGCGATGGCTTTGGCGGTCTCCTCCGGCGGGGTGCCCTTGATGAAGTGGTAGGCGTACTCGGCGGCGGTCTCGTTGAGTTGCAGCACGGTGGCGGCGTTGACGACCAGGATGCCGGTGCCGTCGCTGCGCAGGCGCAGATGCAGGCGGTAGGGGGGCTTGTCTTTGGGCGCGACCTGGGCGTGGTGGATGCCTTCCGGCAGGGGCTTGGCCGGGGCGAAACGTTCGGCCAGTCGGTTGACAATTCTCATATCAGGCTCCTTCCCGGTTATCCGGTTCAAATCAATCGTCAATCAAAAATCTCGAATTGGAGCGGGCATCCCCCGCCGCACTCGGCCAGCAGGGCACAGCCGTTACATTTACCTGGCAGGCCCTGGCGTTCGCGCAGCCGCACCGACCGTTTGTGGTTCCAGATGGCGTCCCAGTCGTCCTTGAGCAGGTTGCCGACCGGGCGGTAATACGACTGGCAGGGCAGCACGTCGCCGTTCGGCTCGACGCACATATTGTACAACGCAGCCGTGCAGCCCTTCACGCCCAGGTCGAGCGCCATCGGGTCGAAATTGCAATACTGCGTCGGCGTGTACCAGATCAGCTTCTGGCCGCGCGTCTCGGTCTTGAAGCGGGCGGTCTCCAGCAGCGGCGTCAATTCGCTTTCGGGCAGGCCGGTGCCCACCGTCGCCCCGTGACCCGAATAGATCAGCGCGTTCAGGCCCACGGTCGGCACGCCCAGGTCGGCCAGGAAATCCAAGGTGGCCGGGATGGTGTGGACGTTGTCCCGCAGCATGGTGGTGTTGGTCATCACGTACAGTCGTGTAGCCAGGGCATTTTTCAAGCCCTGGATGGTCTGGTCGAAGGCCCTGGCCTGCACCATCTTGTTGTGGACGTCGGCGTCTGCCGACTCCACCGTTATCTGGACGTGGTCCAACCCGGCGGCGACCAGCGTTTCGACGAATTTCGGATCGGACAAACGCCGGGCGTTGGTGTTCAGCCCGGTAATTTGACCGTTGGCCTCGGCGTGGGCGATCAGTTCCGGCAGGTCGTTCCGCAGGGTCGGTTCGCCGCCGGTGAAGACGACGTGGGGGATGCCGAGCTGCCAGGTTTTGTTGATGACCCGTTTCCATTCATCCGTGCTGAGTTCGGGGAAGCTGCGCTCGCGGGCGTTGTAGCAGTGGGCGCAGTCGTTGTTGCAGCGATAGGTCAACGCCAGGTCCATGCGGTAGGGGGCCGTCGGGCGGGCGCTGAACGGCATGACCGTATCCAGTTCCAGTTCGTGGATCGGGCAGGCCCCGTCAGGGCGGATCAGGTCTGAAAGCTGCGAGTGAAAAGTTTGCAGGTCGGTCGCAATTTGTCGGCTTGTCACCTTGTACTTTTTGCTTATTTCTTTTTCCACCGACCGGTCAGATTTGCCTTCCAGGATCATCTGCGCCATCAGGGCCGCGGTCGGGTTGAGGTGCATCACCCGGTTGGCGTTGACGATCAGCGTCCCGTGCCCGTCCGGGTCAACCCGCAGGTGGACGCGGGATTTTTCGCCCGGGTTCTCGATGGTGTAGTGGAATACGCGCACGGAGTCCAAAGTCTCCCGACTTTGGACCGGGCCTTCCAATGTCTGGAGATGTTGGAGTCCGCTGGCGAGAATGTTTTTAAAACTCAGGGACATCTGTTACCTCTTCCAAGCCTGTAAAAGCGATTACATCTTCAGTCTCTAAATACGCCTGATAATTGCTAAAAGGGTAGGCTTCCGGCGTTTCTGCCAGCCCATGTTTGACAGGATTCCAAAAAACATAGTGCAACCGGTTTTGGAAATCCTTCTCAGTGCGGATACAAGTGTCCCAATAGTTCCACCAAACCTTGCGTCCGGGCGTTCCATCGGCATCATTCCACTGGCGTGCAGTAAATTTATGATAACTGCCGATAAATTTTGACAGGTTCAACGGGTTATCAGGCGCTTCAACCAGGGTGTGGTAATGATTGTTCAACACAACCCAGGCAATGACTACCCAATCGTAGAGCTTGGCTGCCATCAAGAAAGCATCTTGCCATAAAGCTTTTCGGTCATCCAGGTAAATGATAGGCTCCTTTTGATATGTGGATGCCGTAATCATATAGATCGCATTCGCACGAAACAGGTGTGGCGGGTTATTGGTGGCTGGTTTGAAAATGTCATCCATTGGTGACAAAGCCTTCTGTTTGGAGTCTAAAACCTCATCTCGGAGTCCAAAGTCTCCTGACTTTGGACTGTCAAACGTCGGGAGACGTTTGACTCCGGGTCATCGCCCGCCTCCCGCGCAGGCGCAGGCGCAGCCGGCACAGGCGCAGGCACAGGCGCAGCCGCCGCCGCTCCGACCGCCGCCTCGGTAGCTGCTGCTGGACGGCTTCGGCGGGGGATTGGTCACGTTGGTCACTTTGGAGGTGAAGCCGGTCAGGTCGCCGATGACTTTGCTGGAGAAGTTCTGCACGCCGGTGACGACCGAGGCGGCGAAGGCCGACCCCGGCACGCTGCCCGTGCCCCCTCCGCCGGACGAGGACGGGAGGGATACCCCGCCGGACATGCCCCGCGAACGGTAAACCGGATCGTAGTGGCCCCACCAGACCGGGACGAAGATCGGGCCGGTGAAGGTGCGCCGGGTGCGGTCGTCGTATTCCTTGTCGAGCATGGTCCATTCGAGAGCGTCGGCGTACATCTGGGATTTGACTTCCGGCGTCCCGGCGGCTTCGATCTGCGCCCAGGCGCGCTCGTTGATGGATTTGTAATATTCGATGGTTTCCTTGCGGCTGAAGCCTTTCATTTTGTCTTGCACGCTGCGGATCAGGCTGACGGTCAACTCCTCCAGGGCCTTCCGGCGGGTGGCGGCGTTGTTGTTGGACAGGGTGAAGGCGTCGAGGAACGACTTCTCGTAGGTTCGCAGGTCTTCGGGCAGGGGTTCGAGTGCCTTGATGCGGAGCGGGTCGCGGGTGACGACCTCGGCCGCGTTCTTCTTGACCAGCCCGAACAGGATCATGGTCATCACCTTGTCGAGAGGCTGTTCCATCAGGATGGCGGCTTCGACGGCCGTCAGGCCGCGCTTGACGCCGTGCCCCTCGATGGAAATCTTGGGCGGCAGGTATTTCATCTTGCGCTTGCGCTCTGAGACCACGCCCAGCACCGGCGCGCCGAAGAAGAACAGGGCGAACATGGAGCAGAAGGCGAACCCGACCAGGTCCTCGGGGTCAATCCCCAGCGTTTCCCAGAGGGAGGGGGTGTAAATCGCCGAGGCCGGGACGTAGGTGCGGGGGAAGGAGGCCCCGAAGGTGTAGCGGCTGTACGCGTTGGCGTCGCTGCTGCGCCAGGTGTAGGTGATGCGCCCGTCTGCATCGAAACCGGCCACCGGCTCAGACGGTCCCGGCCAGCCTTGCGGCAGGTGGTATTTGGGCTGGTCCGGCTCGACTCCCGGCGGCAGGTGGAAGACGACTGTCATGTCGGTGTTTCCGTGGGCGTACTGCGACCCGAAATAACTCGGCATGAAGACCGCGCTGGCGTAATCGGAGCTTTCGGAGTCGGGATAAAGCACCTGGGTGATGTGGCCTATCGAGACGAAGACCTGCCCCTTTTGTCCGGGTTGGATCGCCTGGGACCCCAGTTCGACCGCGATGCCGAAGCCGCTGCCCTGGTAATCGGACGAGATCGAGACCGGCGTCCCGTTCACGTTGGCGCTGATCGAGCCGTAGTCGAAGTTGTTGTTGGGCAGGCCCACGTCCACGTATTCGATGGGCGAGGCAAAGTCGTCGTTGGAGAAGTCGAAGGTGTAGTCCAGGCCGAGGCTGCCGTCATCGTTCCAGTAGACGTTGACGACCTGCCTGTCCACGGCAAAGGAATAGGATTGCGCCAGCGCGCCGGTTGTCAGGCTGAGCGCCAGGATGATGATAAGAATTGTTGCCAGAAGAGTTTTCTTCATACGGCCCTCCCAGGATCGTAAATGGTAATTCGTCAATCGCAAATCGTAAATTTTCCTCACCACTTCGGCTCTTCGCTGAGCTGGTAGACCGTGCCGCAGAACGGGCAGGTAACCATCGGCGCGCCGTTGACCAGGGCGATGTCTTTGGCCGTCAGGGCGCCGCCGCAAGACTGGCATTTGAGCTTTTCGACATCCATGCTGGCGGGCAGGTCCACCTGGACGGTGACGTTTTGCTGCATCTCGGCTTTGGCCTTGCGGTAGGCGACGATGACCAGGGCGATCCCGCCGCCGACGAGCAGCAGCCCGACGCAACTGAGCGCCAGGCCGGTCGTCCGCCAGGCCGGGAGGCCGCGCACCGGGTCATACGATGCAAAGAAGAACATTGCGCCAAATCCCAAAAAACACAGGGATACGAATAACAGTACGCCGCCCCCAATGTAACCGACATTTTTCGACATGCAGGCCTCCTGAGAAAGTTTCCAAGGGGATTTACGGCGAAAAGGCCGCAGGATTGCATAGAATAGTGTAGCACTTTCCCCCCAGGCGGACAAATGACTTTTGTCCGCTTTTTGGGTTGTTTTGGTCAGGAATACGGCTATTGCCTGCCAGGTAAAACCTGCACCTTTGACGCGGAGGATGCATACTTCGCGATCATATTGCCGAAGTCTCTAATGGCGAATTTTCCATCCGTCATTGCGCGGGCTACTCGACCATCGCTCGCAATAACGAGACGGATCAGGCAACCTGCGAACCAAAAATCTTGTTGAACAGGCTGTAAACGACCAGCACGATCCCGCCTGCGAGCAGACCGACGACGGCGGCGATTCCACAGAAGAGGTACGAAAGGAGTTCGAGAAGTTTTTTCATGGCATGGCGGAGAGTGCGTCGCACCCAACTCGATGGAACAACGCGTCAGCCTCGGGCGCGACGCACTCGCGACCTACCCCTCCAGCGCCTTCTTCGTAGAATTTGACGAGGCGCTCGTAGTCGCTGGTCGTGAGGGCGACGCGCAGTTGGAGGATGGGAGGGTTGGGCATGGTTTCTCCTTTGGTAAATTTCTTAAACACGAAGTACACAAAGGGGGAAAGCGGTTTACGATCTAATGGTTTTCCTTCGTGACCTTTGTGTCCTGATATGAAAATAAAAGTACCGCAACATTCATGTTGCCTTCGGGGCGCAAGATAAATCTTACGGTACTGTTTTCATCCTTCGGGGTGAACGGAGTTCATGGATACTTTGTGTTTGGAAAGAATCTCGGAATCAAAAACGGCGCGGACTTTTTGTATTCGAGATAGGATTCGCCGAAACGCAATTCGAGTTCCAACTCTTCGAAGGTTTTGAGGAAAAAGATATGGGCGGGGATCAAGCCCAACGAAGCGGCGAGCAGGACAAAGGTCGAGGAAGAAGCGAAGGCGACGGCCAGGGCGCAGAGATAGAAGCCGAGCGACATCGGGTTGCGAGTCCGCTTGTAGATGTCGTCGTCCACGATGCGCTTGGTGAGGATGAAGGCGTTCGTCCCGCTGCCGAGGGCGCGCAGGAGTTTGTTCGTCACGGTGAGGCAGTACAAGCCTGGGATGGCGAGCAGGATTCCGAGCGCAAGCATGAGCGGCTTGAACGGCAGGGAGGGCAAACCGAGGAGGGCGTCGAAGCGGGTGAGACCTGGGTAAAAGATGGCGATGAGCGGCGGCGCGACTTGTCCCGCGAAAAAGAAGAAGTGCATGACGCGGCTGGAGCGTTCGGCGTTTTCTTTGGCGCGGTGGGCGCGGAGCCAGGCGCCGAGGACGAGCGCGGCGAGGAAGAATGTAAGGTTGCCGATGAGGATGTAGTAGACGGTGAACATGATTATCTCCGACGCTAGAGAGCGTCTCTTACGCGGCTTTCTTCAGCCACAGCCATCCTGCCCAGATGAGCCAGATGATGGTGAGACTGCCGAACGAGCCGCCGATCCATGTGAGGGGATGTCCCTGCTCGATGAGCGAGCCGACGCCTGAGACGGCTATCCCTGCGTAGGCGATCATGCCGAGGATGGTCAGCGCGGCGGGGAAGGAACGGTTGCGAAACGCCAGCCCGTTGAAGCCGATGAACACCAGACCGATGACAATCCCGCCGCCCCAGGTGGGGACGATGGTGGCGGGAAAATCTATGATGCGGGCGATGAAGATGATTTGCACGAATGCCACCATCGCCGCGGTGAGGCAGCCGACGAGGAGCAGAATCCGACCCAGGGCGGGGGATGAAGCGCGGGTCATGCGATCCAGCCCGAGGAAGATGGGAAAATACTGGGCGATCAATATGACGGAAGCGATGTCGTTGGGCAGACCGACTTTGTCCCAGCCGACTTGCATACCGATCACGAAGGTCACAACAGTGAAAAGGGAGGTGAGCGCCGCAAGCAAGGCAGACCAGCCCGCGAGACGATAGGGGTTTGTGTTCATTGAGATTCTCCTTTGGCGTGTACCGCAAGGTTTACCTTGCGATGCGCAAAATGAATTTTGCGGTACGTGGACAACTAAAATGGCTTGATTCTCATCAACCAGACGATGACGGCGAATCCGCCGTAGCCGACGATGGTCAGCATGACGGGGTTGACCTTCGCCAGGAGCGCGTGGACTTCTTCGATGTTGCCCGCGGGTTCGGGCGGGAACCACTTCCCTTTCACGCTGTAGCGCAGTCCCAAAAGTTTGCGGGCGTCGCTGTAAACGTTCGTGCCGAAAAGTCCCATCGCGACGGCGATCAAAAATCCCAGCACGAGCGAGAGCCATGGCCAGATACGCGCCTGGAATCCGCCCATGAACGCGGCGAGGATGCCGAAGAGCAGGAACGCCCACATCAGGCGGGTCATCCAGGGATACGAAGCCGCCGACAGGTCGAGCATGAAGCGTATCTTTTGCGGGTCGCGCTCCGTTTTGAGGGAAAACGCCACGATCACCGATACGCCGTGCGCGAGCAGAAATCCGATGACGAAGAGGATGTGCAGAAAGACAACAATTTGGTAAAGCATGAGAGACTCCTTTCCAGCGGTTCCTCTCCTGCTTAACCAACCGCTCGAACTGCGGCAGGTGCGTCAACTCGTGCGAGACGAAGTAACTGACCTGCTGTTTGATGGAGACAACGCCGAACTCTTCGTGGCGACCCGTCCACCACCAATCGGGAAAGGGGAGGGTTTCGATTTTGGCGATCATTTCCCGACGAGACGTTTGATACGCGTCGAAAATCTCACGCAAAGAAGCGCTTGGCAAGGGATGGCGTGTCAGTTCTTTAGCCAGTTCAACAGATTGCTGTTTTTACCTTCCGGCGCGGCGCGGGATGCGGACAGGCAGAAATGCTCCACGCCGAGAAGGAGACGCTGCCGCGCTTCGGGCGCGTCAAGGATGGGCGATTCTCCCAACTGCGTGCGGTGGCAGTGGATGGCGGACATCTTGGCGTCCCAAACCGCTGAAACGTCCACCGCCAGCGCGATGGATTCGTCTGGCACGGCGCGGATTTGCTTCATGCCCAGACTCTCTGCCAGCGAGCGCGGCACGGCCAGGGTGTAGAGCGCGGCGACCTCATCGGCGCGGCGGAAGGCTTGGGCGGCGGCTTGCCCAATGGCGATGTGGTCGGGATGTCCCGAGAGACCGTCCGCGCCAAAGGTCAACATCACCTGCGGGCGGGTATTCTTCATAACTTGCAGGATTTGCGCAGCGAGTCCTTCGGGGTCGGCTTCGGCGAGTTGCCCGTCCTGGTAATCAAGCAGGATTGGCGGTTCAATGCCCAGGGCGGCGCAGGCACAGCGCAATTCGTTCTCGCGCACAGTGGGTAATTCTTCGAGCGAACACAATGGCGGATTCCCGCGTGAGCCAGCCTGCCCGCGCGTAGCGGTCAAGACCTGCACCCGGACGCCGCGGCGGGCAAGCAGGGCGAGAGTTCCGCCAGCGCGAAACGTCTCATCGTCAGGGTGGGCGAAGACGGCCAGCAGCGTCTTCTCTATCATGCTAACCTGCCCTCACCAACTTGCTTTTTACTTCTCACCGCCCCAATACCCGCGCCCGCTGGTGCATCTTGACCGACGGGATCAGGAACAGCAACCCGCTCAAAGCCAGCATGGACAAATCCAGCCAGGGGTTGATGGCCCCGCTACCCAGAACAGCGTGATTCATCATGTCCTGGGCAGCGGAGGGAGGCAGGCAATTGTACTTTCAACTGCGCGGGAGTTACACAGAGGGAATGGGCGTAGGAACGCGCTTCTACTTCACTTGCGCCGCCTCCCACATGGACGTATTGAACGCGGCGTTCGCGTCCACTTCGGTAGGCAGGGCTTCGTATTGCGCCAGCATATCCGCCAGCGCCTGCCACTGTTCGGCGGACTGCCAGCCGAAGCCATGCTCGCTTTGGGCATCTTTCAACTCCGTTTCAAGCATGTACTTCATGTGAGCGGAGTCGGTTTCGGGCCCCGCGTATTTCATCACGATTTCCACGGCTTCATCGGGATGGGCTTCGGCGTAGGCAATGCCTTGAAGCGCGGCAGCCAGGAATCGGGTCAGTTCGGAGGCGTGGGCTTGGATGTAGTCTTCACTGGCGACGTAGGTCAAGCCCAGGGTCGGCACGCCGTAATCCGCCGCGTCCCAAAGCGTGAGTTCACTGCCCCAACTTTGAAGCAGATACGGCTCGTTGGATTTGAAGAGCGGGTACACATCCACCTGCCCTTCGGAGAGGACGCGCGGGTCGAAGCCGACGTTGACCAACTCGACCTTGTTCACGTCCGCGCCTGCGGCGGCGAGCAGGGCAAAAAGGTCGGGCGGAGGCGTGCCTTTGTAACCGACGATTTTGCCTTCCCAATCTTTGGGCGTTTCGATGCCCGACCCTTTCAGCGCGGCGAAGGCTTGCTGTCCCTTCTGCCCGATGAGGGCGATGGACACGACGGGCAAACTAGGGTCGGCGCGGCGCTGGAGGACGGTGGCGGCGTCCATCGTGGTCACTTGCACGGTTCCCGCCACCAGCAGTTGGACATGCTCACCCTTGCCAGGCGAGTGTTCGATGGTGACATCCAGCCCATTCTGCTCGAAGAAGCCTTTCTCTTTGGCGACATAAGCCCCGACGAAGGGCAGGTTGGCTTGCGGTTTGTAGCCCGCCATGAAGGTCATCGGGACGAGAGCCGCTTCGGTCGGGACATTTGGGGCTGGTTCCGTTTCGACGGGCATTTCCGTCGGGACGGCGGTTGGCGAACTCCCCTCACCCTGTCCCTCTCCCTGAGGGAGAGGGGAGGCAGGCGAACAGGCGCTCAACAAGAACACAAGGAGCATCAATAGGGTGAGTATGGTCTTGCGCATAGGACAGTGAAACTCCTTTGAGATTTGGAAATCGAACAACCGCATAAGCGGATTATTCTTGAACGGTGAGGCTGCCCAGCACATTCCAGCCGTGTTCGGCGTCCCAAACATTTCTATTGGCAAAGCGGATGGCATAACGCGGGTCATTTTGCAGATTGGGAGCAGGGTCAGGCAGCCACAAGGCGAGTTGATATATGCCAGGCGACAGGTCGGCGGGAATGGAGATGGTCGCAACAATGGAATGCCCCCCCGGCTCCCAGCGGTGTGTATCCTGAGCGGAGATCAGGAAGGATTTCACACGCTGCTCTCCCGCCAGGATGAGATAAACTGCGCGTGGGAGTATTGGTGCGGCAAAGCCCGTGTTCTGAATATTTACGATCAGCGTCAGATTCTTTCCAAGCCGAACGATAGGGGGGTATTGTGCTTGAAGCAGGGTTAAACGATAGCCCAAATGATTGCGGATTTCCTCATAACAGCCCTGGTCTTTCCAGCCCTGGATCACATCGGGATGCCAGGCTTCGTTGAGGGCGCTCCAGTGCATCTGCCGCATTTCAAACAGGGCAAAATCGCAATCGGTGCGCGGCGGGTTGGGTTCGCAGGTTTCCCCGCTCATGGGAACAAAGCGCGTCATTTGGGAAATGTACGCCTGCCATTCATCGAACATGACTTTTTCGTAATCTGGCTGCAACAGGTATGTCGCGCCATCATAATTGGTTGCCAGAAAACAATCGTTATGATGCCCCGTCCGCGCCTGGTCGGTTTGCGTGAAGGCTTGCGCTTCGGTCAGCGGTTGGGGATACCAGGCGGTAAAGTCGTTGGGATAACGGAAAAGGATGAATCGGTCGGAGGGAAAATATTGCATAAGCGCATCCCGAATGGCGATTTTGTTATCGGGCGTATCCAGCCCGTTGGTGGATGAATGCCACTCGCCCCACGCGCCGATGAATCCCGCCTCGAACCAGGCAATGACGTCCTTGTTGGCTTCGAGAACGGGCGCGAGTTGTTCGATGTGGCGCAATACCTGTTCGAGCCGAGCGTCGGGTTCGGTATTGGGGTAGGATGGACCGTCGTTGTAAGAAAAACGCACGATGAGTTTGATGCCCGCATCCCGCGCCAGTTGAAAATGGGCGGGCAGCGCGTTGAGGTATTCGGGCGGCAGGTCTCGGTTGCGATAGGCGTCGAGATTTCCCGCGTCTGTATATGCGAGGGTGTAGCCCTGCTCGACGCGCCAATCGAGGGATGTTTCATCCAACCCGAAGCTTTTGTGAAAGCCGCGTTCGGGGTTGGGGATGTCGGCTGTGGAGGGAGTGAAATGGATGGTGACAAGGTTGGGCGTCGGGGCATCTGTCGTCGGGGGCGGGAATGTTTGGGAAACAGAACCAGGCGTGGGCGGAGGTTGATGCGTCTCTGTCTGCTGGGGCAGGCATGAGGCTGCGAGCAGGGAAATCAAGAGGGTGATGAAGATATTTCGTCGCATTGTTTTGTCTCCTTGTGTCCGAACGTCCCGAAGGTTTCTTCGAGAATTCTTGTTGAATCTCGCAACCTTCGGGACGGTGTTATTACCCTTTCCAACGGATAACTTTTTTCTCCAGCCAGACAATCAATCCATACGCGCCCATGCCCGAAAGGGACAGGATAAAAATGGCGGCGAACATGGGCGGCAGGTTGAGGTTGCTGTACGCCAGCCACATCACGCGCCCCAAGCCGCTGGAGGCGCCTGTCCATTCGGCGATGACCGCGCCCACCAATGCCAGCGGGGCGGCGACGCGCAGGGCGGCAAAGAGATAAGGCAGGGCAAGCCAGGCGCGCAAATGGATGAGGATTTGCCAGTTGGTGGCGCGATGGACGCGCATCAGGTCAAGCATGTCCTTCTCGGCGCTTTGCAAGCCCACCAGCACATTGACCAATGTGGGGAAAAACGTTAATAGCGCGGTGATGATGATTTTGGGCAGCGCGCCGAAACCCAGCCAGATGGTCAGCAATGGAGCAATTGCCGCCAGCGGCGTGGACTTGACCAGGATCGCAAGCGTCATCACGCCGCGCTCCAACTGCGGCTTGAGACTGACCAGCGCGGCGACGAGAATGCCAATCCCTGTGCCGATGGTCAAGCCTGCCAGCGCTTCGCCGAGAGTCACAGATAACGCTTCGAGAAAGTAAAGCGGCTGAGAGAAAAAGGTCTGCGCCACGCGGCTGGGCGCGGGCAGAATGTAAACGGGAATTTCCCGCACGCTCACGGCAATTTCCCACATCCCCAAAACGCCAGTGACCATTAAAAACGCAAAGACAACCCCACTCAAATTCTGCATTCCAACTTCCGTATTCTGCCTTCTGCCTTCTTCATCTTTCATCCTTCACCCTTCATCCTTCCTTCCTGCGCAATCCCCTGCCAGCCTCTCATCGCGGAAGGCGTTATCACGAACGACCGTTCCACTTGCGGGGCGAGCGAAGCGGCGAGATTTTGTCCCAGATAGCGGCGGCTGAGACGCGCCAGCAGTTTCCCCAATTGCGGGTCAGCGGCTTCAAATTCGGGGCGGGCAATGCCCTTGGCAGAGATGCGGCGCAGCGGAAGGAAGGGTTCATCCACCGTTAACGAGACTTGCGGGTTGGCGCTCAAATAATCTCCCCAACGCGAACCTTTCCACGCCAGCACATGAAAGGACTCCCCATCCCATTCGTGCCAGACGGGGACGACATGCGGCGCGCCATCGGGACGCACACACGCCAGCCGCGCCGACCAGGGCGCTTTCAATAACGCTGCCATCTGCGCCTCATCCAACGGCAGGGTCTCCCCGATTTCCGCCGCCTCTGTCCGCCAGGGCGAGTAACTCGGCGCTCCCAGCCGATACGAAAGGCGGGCGGACATTTCGCGCAGAAGGGGCAGGGCTTTCTGCGCGATGGTTTCATTCCAGCGAAAGGCAGGCAGGCTCAACAGCAACGCTGCATTTGGTAAGACCCCGTCGCGGCAAATCGGAAAGGCCACATCAAGCGCGTCGCCGCGCGGCGACAGGCAATACCCCTGCGCCTGGATTTCAGCGGAGACGGGGGATTGGAAGACTCGTCCCGCCGCGCTGGAGGCGGGCAGACGCTGACCTACGCTAAATACACTTCGCACCTCACGCGAACCTTCAACCTCCTGCCCCAACACCAAAACCTCTCCCTCGCTGACGGGGACGAACAGCGCCAGCGTTTCTTCCAAATCGCAGGATTCCGCTTCATGGAAAAACGCCGAGAGCAAATCCGCGGCCGGCAATGGCGACGACCCGCCCTGCCAAGCCAGCAAGCGCGGACCCGCGCGGTAGCGTCCGCGTTTTTCGGCTTGCTCCACATAGCCGAGCCTTTTGAGCGTGTTCAGCAGGACGAACAGGGAACTGCGCGAAATATCCACGCGCGAGAGCAAGTCGGGAATGTCTGCCCCCTGTGCTTGCTCCAGCAGGGTTTCCAGCAGGGATAAGGCGCGTTCGACGGAGGGAGAGTCGGTTTCTGATTGCACAAAGTCCATTATACTGGATTAAAGTTCAGTATAATGGACTTTATTTGTAATGTCACATGGCTGTGGCAAAGTCAGGAATTCGGGGGATTCGGTTCCGCAGGGCAGTTTTTCTCAAGCGTCTTTGCTACAGCCAATTGGGGTATAGCAGGTCTTTACTGTCACCGCCCCAATGCATGCGCCCGCTGGCGCATCTTGACCGACGGGATCAGGAACAGCAACCCGCTCAACGCCAGCATGGACAAATCCAGCCAGGGGTTGAGCAAGCCGCTGCCCAAAACGGCATGGTTCATCACATTCTGGGCGTCGGTCAGCGGGGAAAGATAGGCAATCGCCCGCGCAACGGGAGCCATCTCGCTCAACGGGATGAAAACGCCGCTGATGAAAAGCAGTCCCCAACGCAACAGCGTGCTGGGCATTTGCACATCGATACGCCCGAAACCGCCACCGCAAAGAACGCCCCGACCGCCACCGCAAAGAACGCCCCGACTGCCAGGAATTTGTCATAGTATTTGGACAGGTTTTCGACTTCGATGGCATGGTTCATAATTTATTTTTCTTTCTGTCCATATTGTAAGTGGACACTCAGCCGCTTTCCACGACTTTTGTCAAATCGGCGCGGACAGGAAACCAACTCCACGGCTACTCGCCGGGATGGGCGGCTTTCCATGCGGTGTAGGCGTCGTACATTTCCGGCAGGGTCTTCCACTCCACCTGACTGGCTCGTACATAGGCATCCATGCGCTGCAGCCAGGCTTCCAGCGCATCCAATTCGATGGGCTGCCCCAGGCTCCAACTGACGTAATAGGCGTTCACTTGACCGGGCTGGGCCAGGGCAATGGCTTGCTCCAGTTCGTGGAAGAATGCATCGCAGGAGGGGTCATCGGACTTGTGACGCACGCAGAGTCCGCCGCTGGAAGGGAGGATGACCAGTTTGCCGTTCGGGTCATGGGTAAGCCAATCGGCGCCGCTGTTCATGCGCCAGGGATGCAGGCGGGCTTCCAGTTCGGCAGGAAAGACATTGTGGCAGGCAGCGGGCGTCTGGCAGTCGCGGTATTCCGCCGGGCGGCTTTCGGGCGGCATGGACATCACCGCATAAGCGACGTTGCCGGTGGTGAAGAGGTAACCGGCCTCGCTGGCAGCCGTCACCCAGTCGCAGTGCGAGACGATGCCGGAGACGTGACGGACGGTAACGCCCAGCGATTCGAGTTGTTCCTTCTCGTGGCGCAGGTCGGCGCTGAAGCGGCTGCAATCATAGTTCTTTTGCCCGCCAATATCGGCATGGACGCCCACGCCGTGTCCGCGCTGCTGCATTTCGAGCAGCACGTTGTCGCCCCATTCCAGCGCGCCGTCGGTCAATTCTTTGCTCTCCCAGGTCAGTTTGGCGCCGTAAGTCTCGAACAGGCTGGCGTATTCGCGCATCAGTTGGGCGTGCCGCTCGAAGCGGGCCTGGTCTAAATCGTCTTCCCAGCCTTCCAGATGCACCATGATGCCGAAATACAGGACGGTGGGCGAATCGGCAGACTGGGGTGGCGCCTCGGTTGCTGGCGAGGGGGCGGCGCAATCCGCCGGGCAGTTTTGGGCATTTTCGGGACCCTCGCAGACGCCGTCGCCGCAAGGCGAGCCTGCCTTGCCGGGAGATGGGGACCGGGCAGGAGCAGGCGACTCTGTGGTCGCTTCGGGCGTGGACGTGAAACCTGCTTCCGTTTCGACGGGGGATTCTGGCGTGGGCGTCAGGCTGCCGATCAGCGAGCAGGACAGACTGGACAGGACAAGGATGGTGGCAAGCATGGTCAGGTAGCGCATGTGATTCTCCTCAAGATACGGATGGCGGATGTTACCCACATCTGGACACCACCTTCTCTACGATGATAAAGGCGTTGAAACTGCTCGTTTCGATACGCACGCGGGCGTCCGGGTAATTCAGCAGTTCGGCAATGCGCGGCGGCGAGAGGAAGTGGCTGCGCATGAGCGCAAGTTTTTCGGCAACGGCAAGCAATTTCACTCCGAAGAGGCGCAGGTCGGGTTCTTCGACAACGAGTTTGCCGCCAGGTTGCAGAGTCCGCCAGAGTTCGTCCAGCGTTCCGCGCTGGTCGATGACGTGATGAAGCGCGTCCACCATGATGATGCGGGCGAAGGTTTCATCGTCGAAGGGCAGTTTTTCGGTGTGCGAGCAGACGGGGCGCAAGCCGTCCTTTTGGCGGGCTTCGGACAACATCTTGCAGGACATATCCGCCACGATGACGGCGTCCGCTTTGCCGTTCATGAACTGCGCCACCCGTCCCGTGCCGCCGCCCGCGTCAAGCAACATGCCAGAGGCGGGCAGGTCTGCAAATGCCCACATCTCCTGCGGGTCTTTGGGCGGGATGAAGGTTTCGTAGATGGGGGCGAGAAAATCGAAATGGTCAAAGATGGGCATAGGGTCTCCTACGATAGGGTATAGCGTTCCTCCCCCTCCCGCAGTCCCAAACGTCCAAAGGAGAGGCGGTACAGCCAGTAATCCCAAAGGTTGCCCAGCAGGTTGCCGCTGCGGATCATGCGCAGGACGATTTCAATGGCTTCGGCTTTTTCCCCGCCGTAGATTTCCACCAAGCGTTGCCGCGTCTTGGGATCGGGATGGGCGTTCGATTCCGCCCAATGCTGGGCATACGCCAGGGCAGGCAGTTCATCTTGCGGCGCGTCTGGCGGGATGGAGCCTGCCAGCAGTTCGCGCAGTTCGTCCTGCGAAATGCCGGCGCGCAGCGACAGGCGGGCATGGTAATAACTGCAATAACGGCAGCCATTGACTTCGGTGACGACCATCATCAGCCGTTCGCGAAAAGCATAGGGAATCAACTCGCGCATGGCGCGGCGAATCAGGGGGCGGCGTTCCCAGATGAAATGGAAATCGTCCAGGAGTTCCGCCGGGCGGCGATAGATGCGGCGGGTGAATTTTTGTCGGGTCATTTGCGTGCAATCAGCCATTGCATAAATGGCTCTCCTGCAAAAACGCGCCGACCTGCTCCCAGAATTGCGGATGGGTGTTGCAGTCGCTGTGACCTTTTTCGGGGACGATCCACAGGCGCGTCTTGTCGGGACTGCCAGCGGCGTGCAGCGCCCGAGCCTGCTCCAACGGGACGGTTTCGTCGCGCTCGCCGTGAACGATGAGGAAGTCCGCCTTCGATTTGGGGAGGTTGTTGAGCGGGGCAATGGCGTCGAAATCCAGCCCATAGCGTCGGCGCATGTATGCCAGCAGGAACGACGCAACAAAGGCTGGCACGCGCCGCTTGCGAAACTCATACTTCATCACTGCCACTGGATGCGAGATCGCGCCCACCGTGACGACGCAGTGGATGCGTTCATCCCAGCCCGCGGCGTTGATGGCGGCTCCCCCGCCGACAGAAAGACCGACGATGCCGATTCCGTTCACGCCGCGCGGATTGCTTTTCAGATATTCCACAGCCGATAAAACATCCTGTGAAAATGTGCCGACAGTGGGATGTTCGACGGGAGAACTGCTGCCGTGATTGCGGGCGTCGAATGCCAGCAGGTTATATCCCAATGGCGACAATGCCTGGATGTAAGGCAGGGTGCGCGCCAGGTTGCGTCCCCAGCCGTGCAACAAAATCAAAGTAGGCGCGGCGGGCGTGGATGGAATCCACCAGCCGTATAAATGCGCGCCATCCGTGGCGGGGATTTTCACTTCATCGAACGGCAAGCCATATTTTTCAGGGGTGACGCGATGCGGCTCGATTTTGTACTCGTACATGCGGTCAATCAGAGAGTCTAAAAAGAATTTCATGGCTGGCTCCAGTGGAAAGATGTCAGTTCTCCAACCAGCCCAGTATATCGAAGATTTTCCCATCCGCCGCAGGACGGGAAACAGACAGGCAGAAATGCTCCACGCCCAGGAAGAGCCGCTGTTTTGCTTCGGGCGCATCCAGGATGGGCGATTCACTCAACTGCGTGCGGTGGCAACGGATGGCGGTCATCTTGGCATCCCAAACCGCTGAAACGTCCACCGTCAGCGCGATGGTTTCATCGGGCACGGCGCGGATTTGCTTCATGCCCAGGTTCTCCGCCAGCGAGCGCGGCACAGCCAGCGTGTAAAGCGCGGCGACGCCATCAGCGCGGTGGAAGGCTTGGGCGGCGGCTTGCCCAATGGCGATGTGGTCGGGATGACCCGAAAGACCGTCCGCGTCGAAGGTCAACATCACCTGTGGGCGAATCTCTTTCACAACTTGCAGGATTTGTGCGGCGAGTCTTTCGGGGTCAGCCGCCGCAAGTTGCCCATCCTGATAGTCGAGCAGGATCGGTGATTCAATGCCCAAAGCGGAGCAGGCACAGCGCAGTTCATTTTCGCGCATGGCGGGCAGTCCTTCGGGAGCGCAAAGCGGCGGATTTCCGCGTGACCCCGCCTGCCCGCGTGTGGCGGTCAAGACCTGCACGCGCACGCCGCGACGGGCAAGCAAGGCGAGAGTCCCGCCAGGGCGGAAGGACTCATCGTCGGGGTGGGCGAAGACGGCCAGCAAACTTGCGCCAATCATCAATCGGCTCGCACTCTCTGTCGTCGTTGCCATTTAGTCCAGTACGGCAGCAAATATAGATACGCGCCAGTGATCGCCATGACGATCATGAGCGCCACCTGGATGCGCTGGGCAACATCGCCAAGCGTGGTGCCGCGCGTGAAGATCACGGTCAGCAGTAAGGCTGCGAAGGGCAGCGCCAGCCAGCGGTGAAATTTGCGAAACCATTTGTTGAGAAGTTTGTTCATAATATTTCCTTTGAATTGAATTTGATGTGTTTGTCGTTGTTGAATCTTCGTTTGATTTTTACAGCGCCTGATTATTCATACCGCAGCGCTTCGATGGGTCTCAAACTGGCGGCATGGTTGGCGGGGTAAATGCCGAAGAACAGGCCGACCGCCACCGAGAAACTGACCGCCAGCAGGATGGCGTCGGGGGTGATGATGGCGTTGGTCACGCCCGAGGCGTCCACCAATTTGGCAATGCCCACGCCCAGCGCGATGCCAATGGCGCCGCCCGCCAGGCTGAGGATGACCGCCTCCAGCAGGAACTGGGTCAGGATGTCCACTTTGCGCGCGCCCATGGCTTTCCTCAAGCCAATCTCACGCGTGCGTTCGGTGACCGAGACGAGCATGATGTTCATGATGCCGATCCCGCCGACCAGCAGGCTGATGGCGGCAATCGCGCCCAGGAAGACGACCAGGATGTTGGTGACCTGCGTGATGGTTGCCAGCAAGTCGGCCTGGCTGACCACGCTGAAGTCGCCTTCCTCGTCCGCTTTGAAGCCGTGCCGCCGCAGGAGCAGGGTGTTGATCTGTTCCGTAAGCGAGTCCACGTGCGTATCGTCCACAGCCACAACGTTGATCGAGGTAACGATGGTCTCTCCCCGCGCGTTGCGCCCGTCGAAAAGTTTGGTCTGGGCGGTGGTGATGGGAACGAGGATAGCGTTGTCGGGATCGCTGAAGCGCGAGCCGCCCTGGGGGGACAGGATGCCCACCACGGTCAGCGAGACGCGCCCGCCTCCCGCGCCCGGGATCGAGACTTTGATCTTCTGCCCGATCGGGTCGAATCCGCCGAACAGATCGCGCGCCGCAGCGCTGCCCAGCACAGCTACCGTATCGCGCCCGTCCACGTCGCCTTCGGTGAGGAAGCGGCCGCGCCCGATCTCCAGCCCAAACGCGGCGAGATATTCGGGGGTAATGCCGGTGACTTTGGTATTGATGTTGGCGGAGCCGAAGATGACCTGCGTGTTCATGGTGAACTCCGGCGCGACCAGGGCGGCATCTGGCACGTTGCGCGGATCGGCGATGGCCTGCGCGTCGGCATAGGTCAGGCTGGCGGCGCTGCCGCTGGGGGTTTCCACCCCGCCCATTTGGAAGGAGCCGGGCGCGACAAAGAGCAGGTTCGACCCTGCGCCGGTGATCGAGCCGGTGATGCTTTCCTGCACACCCTGCCCGATGGACAGCAGCGCAATGACAGACGCCACGCCGATGATGACGCCCAGCATGGTCAAGCCGGAGCGCACCTTGTTGGCATTCAAGCCATGCCAGGCTGTGTTCAAACTTTCGAGCCAGTCCATTATGCGACTCCTTGCTGCATACCGTCTGTTTGCGGATCCGCGATCAGCCCATCCTGGAAGTGGATAACGCGCTCCGCCTGGGCCGCGACCTTGGGGTCATGCGTGACCATCACCACGGTCAGCCCCTGTTCGCGATGCAGGCGGTGGAAGATTTCCATCACCTCCGCGCCTGATTTGGAATCCAGGTTGCCGGTCGGTTCGTCGGCCAACAAAATGGAAGGTTGCTGCGCCAGGGCGCGGGCAATCGCCACGCGCTGCTGTTGCCCGCCGGAGAGCTCGGTGGGCAGATGGTGTGTGCGCCCTCCCAACCCAACCATTTCCAGCATTTCGCGCGACCGTTTTGTGCGCTCGCCGCGCGGCAGGCGTTTTTCGCCACGTTGATATTGCAAGGGCAACATCACCTGCCCAAGAGCGTCCACGCGCGAGAGCAGGTTGAAACTCTGGAAGACAAAACCAATCTCGCGGTTGCGGACGGTGGCGAGTTCGGTGTCGTTCATGCCGCTCACTTCCACGCCGTTCAGCCAATACTCGCCGGAGGTGGGTGAATCCAAGCATCCAACGATGTGCATCAACGTGGATTTGCCCGACCCGGACGGACCCGTAATGGCTACCCACTCACCCTTTGCAACTTCCAGCGAGACGCCATCCAACGCGCGCACTTCCGCTTCGCCCGCTCCATAAACTTTCGTCATGTTTTGAATGGAGATCATCTCACTGCCCTCCTCCAAACATGGGATTCTTCATCAACTCGGTATCCTGAACGGGATTGGCATAGACCGTCACGACATCGCCCTCGTCCAAGCCGTCCAGGATTTCCACCTGGGTATCGGTGATCAAGCCAAGCGTCACCGTCACGCGCTCGGACCCGGAGGCTGTCACCCGCGTCACGTACGCCTGACCGCCCTCGGTCTCGATGGCGCGGAAGGGAACCAGCAGGGTATCTGTCCGTTGCTCGATGGGAAAGGAAACGTTGACGGTCATGCCGGAACGCAGGGGCAATTCGGTTGAATTGAGTCGCACAGTGACAGGATACAGCACCACGCCCGACTGGACACTGGCGGTGGGAGCAATCTCGATTACTTTGCCGTTCACTTCCATGCCGGGGAAGGCGTCCACGGTGACAACCACTTGCATTCCCAGCGCAATCTTGACCACATCGGTTTCGTCCAGGTTAACTTCGGCCTCCAGGATGGATACATCCGTCAGGGCGATCACTGGCGTACCTGGGTTGGCAAACTCGCCAACCTGATAATAGAGATTCGTAACGACGCCATCTGTCAGCGCGAGCAGGCGCGTATTTTCCAGGTTCAGGCGGGCGCGTTCCAGCCGGGCCATTTCCGACCCCAGCGCGGTGAGCGGCGCTTGCAGGGCAGATGGGCCTGCTTTGACGATCTCCAGTGCGGCTTCCGCATCCTGAAGCGCAACTTTGGCATCTTCCACCGCTCGGCGGGCTGAGGCGATATCAACTGCGTCGGGCCGCCAGTCGTCTTCATCCTCCAGGTAATCCAGGTTCTCTTCCAGGAAATAAGCCACCTTCGCGCGCGCCTCGTCCACCGCCACTTGTCCTTCAGCCTTCTGTTCCGCGCTGGCATTCGGATTTGCGTTGAGTGCGGCGAGCGTCTCTTCTGCCTGTTTCAACTGGCCTTCCCAGTAATACGTCACCGTGCCAATTCGATACTTGAGGTCTTGAAGGGAATCATCCAAGGCCTCCTGGGCATTGGCTTCAGCCAGTTCAGCCCTGGCAATGCCAGCCTCGGTGAACAACGCCTGGAAATCGGCTTCCGCCTGGACGTTACCCTCCAGCCGGGCCAACATATCGCCTTGTTCGACAGCCTGCCCTTCGATGACGGAAACCTCATAAAGTTTTCCAGCCACGGGATATGACAATGTGATTTCAGTCGGCGGCGTCAAACTGCCGGCGGCTTCCACCGTCACGGACAGTTCGCCGCGTTGGACAACGGCGGTTTCGGTCGCGGGCGCCTCTGCCGACGCCTTTTTAGCGGCAATCTGCCGATACCCCAAAAGACCCAGGGCGGCGATCACGACGACAACAACGACAGTCCAAATGTTTTTCTTGCTCATGAGATTTTTCCTTTTTGCGATTGATTTCTGAAGCCTGAAACGCACAGCCTTGGCAGCGGAGCGGTTTTATTTCGGTTGCTATTGATGACCTTCACCTCATTGCCCTCCGCCAAATATGGGACTACTCATCAACCAGGTATCCTGCGTGGGATTGGCAAATACCATTACGACGTCCCCTTCCTCGAGTCCGCCCAGGATTTCGACTTGCGTATCCGTGATTAAGCCAAGCGTCACCGCCACGCGCTCGGACCCGGAGGCGGTTACCCGCGTCACGAAAGCCCGCCCGCCCTCGGTCTCCACCGAACGCAGTGGCACAATGAGGGTGTCGCTGCTCTGCTCGATGGGAAAGGCAACGTTGACGGTCATGCCGGCGCGCAGGGAGAGAACGGTTTCATCCAGCAGGACCGTGACGGGGTAAAGCACCACGCCGGATTGAACCTCGGGGGTGAAAGCCACATTCGTCACCTCGCCGCTCAGCTCCAAGCCGGGAAAGGCATCCACGGTGACAACCACCAGCATCCCCACCCAAACGCGGGACACGTCCGCCTCGTCCAGTTTGACCTCCGCTTCGAGTGCGCTTACATCGCTTATGACCATAACCGGCGCTCCAGGATTGGCGTACTCCCCGGTTTGAAAGAACACGATTGTCACTGCCCCATCCGCCGGGGCGAGCAGGCGTGAGTTGTCCAGGTTCAGACGGGTTTGTTCCAGACGCGCTGTCTCGGGTCCCAGCGCGGCCAGCGGAGCTTGCAAGGCAGACGGCCCGCTCCTGACGATTTCCAGCGCAGCTTGCGCGTCCTGGAACGCAACTTTGGCGTCTTCCAGGTTGGCGTAAACGAGGGCAAGCTCTGCATCACTGATTTCGACTTGAACGATGGTGTAGGACCTCTTTGGGAGCCTGGCGCCTGGAGGCGGTTTTGGATTGCCGGGCATTGCAGGTTTGTCATATAACCGGTAGGTCTCGCTTTCCAGTTTCAGAATATACAATTCGCGGTAATAGTCCCGCCAGCCACGCGCGAGCTCCACTTCTCGTTTTGCGGCGGTTATTTGTTCAGGAGTACCATGCGGATCCTGATCCAGCGCGGCCAGCTTTTCCTCGGCGTGATCCAGTTGTTTTTCCCACCACCAGGCGTCCAGACCGATCAGATAGGCCACGTCATCAATCGCATGGTTCACTTTGTCGGTGGCATTGAGGACTGCAAGTTCTGCCTGTATCACACCCGCATCGGAAAAGAGGTCCCGGAAATCGGCTTCAGCCTGAATATTCCCTTCCAGGCGCGCCAGCACATCGCCTTGCTTCACAGCCTGTCCCTCGACGACGGCCATCTCGTAAATCCTGCCCGCCACCGGAAAGGCCGGGGTAAATTCAGCGGATGGGGCCAGGCTGCCAGCCGCTTCCACGTTGATGGATATGTCACCGCGCCTGACGACCACCGTTTCGGCCGCCGGAACGTCCGCCGCCATTTTTTCGGCGGCCAGCGATCGGTAACCCGCGAAGCCTGCCGCAGCCGTGATAATGATAAAAACGAACGAAATACTTCTCTTGTTCATTGGATCATCTATTTTCTTCTGCATCCCTGGATTCGGCTACCTGGAGCGCCTTCGCCAACAGTTCCAGCAACGAATCCTGTTCCGTTTGGGTCAATCCAGACAGGATAAGCTCAAGTTTTTGTCGGCGGAAGATCTGCGATTGTTCCTGTAAAGATTGGCCCTTGGCAGTCAAAAAGAACTGCACCGCGCGCTTGTCTTGCGGGTTGGGTCTGCGCTTCAACAAGCCCGCCTGCTCCAGACGGCGCACACCTACGCTGACAGTGGGGGAGGTCAGTCCCAAGCCATCGGCGATGTCCTGCACGCCGCATCCGTCCGAGGCGGCGATCCAGTCCAGAAGCGCCATCTGGGCGGGGGAAACCAGTGCGGTTCCAGAGGCAGGATTGCCCATCCCCAATTTTCGCAGGCGGGTCATCAGGCTGAAAAATTGCTCCCCGGCCGGGGTCGTTTCATCTGGCATGTTCCTTTCTCCTATTATCCGATCTTGTAATTAGTTAGTCTAACTAATTATATTCAAAACCCGATCCCTGTCAAGAGGCGGGCAGCTCCCATATTTGCGTCGAGGCGTCACCATTCAGCCATGCGGTCTTTTTGCCGTGCCCAGCGGGATAAATCCCTGCCTCAGTTCATGGAAGCCCTTCGGATTCATTTGAAAAACCCGACAAAAGTCGAAGCCCGGAAGGGGGACAGCGATTAAAATCAGGCATATCGAAAGGAGTCCCATGCCCGACATTTATTTTCCCGAATTGAAATCCATAGCAATCTTTTCATCCAGTGAACCCAAGCCGCAGTTCCTGCTCGACACGCCGCAATTCAAGGCGCTTGTAGTGGGACTCGAAGCGGGTGGGCAAATCCCCGTCCACCCTGGCGAAGCGGCGATGTACCACTTCCTCGAAGGCAACGGACTGATGACTGTGGACGATGAAACCTTCGACATCAAACCTGGCGTCACCGTAATTGCCCCCAGCGGTTCCAGGCGCGGCATGAACGCCAAAACCCGCGTCGTCTTCCTCGGCTCGAAAGGAGAAAAATAACATGACCCCAAATTCGCCCAAACGTTATCATCCTTTGATGGTGACATTGCATTGGTTGGTTGTCATCATGGTGTTTGCCCTGTTCGTTGTCGGCAAATCCATGAGCCGTTTGTCCAATGACGACGCCAAACTCCCATCATTGGCAATCCACATGAGTGTGGGCATTATTACGCTGGTCGTCATCGTCTTTCGCTTCGCGATGCGAATGCGTCTGCCCAAACCAACTCATGCGTCCACAGGCAACGGCTTGCTGGACTGGTTCGGGAAAGCCGTTCATTACGCGTTGTACGCGCTGGTCTTCCTCATGGCGGTCAGCGGACTCTCGCTCTCCGCCCAGGCGGGGCTAACCCGGATCGTCTTCAGCGGCGTCGGCTCGCTCCCCGCAGACTTCTTCGACTTCACCGCGCGCGCCCTGCATGGCTACATCGCGCCCGCGTTATTGCTGCTCGTCCTCCTGCACATCGGCGCGGCATTCTATCACCAGTTGTTCATCAAAGATAAATTGTTCTCGCGCATGTGGTATGGGAAATAACCCCGGACGTTCGATGAAACCTTCGGGACGTTCCAGACGATCTTGAACGGGCGCGTGATCGCCTGCGCGGGACAGACCGCCTCGCACAGGCCGCTGTATTCGCACGCCAGCGGGCTGGCGACGACGGCTTTCCCGTCCTGCACCGCCAGCGCCTGGGTGGGGCAGGCGCGCACGCACAATCCGCACCCGTCGCAGAGACGAGGGTCAATGAGGGGAATGGGTCTGTCGGTGAATTGGGCCATAAAAAAACTCGCTCAAGGTGCGGCAACGATACACCTTGAGCGAGACTCGTTCAACGACTTTTATCGGTTTTCTGAAACCTGGGCGGGCATTGTGTTCGCTGCTCCCCAACCAATTCCGTGACAACTTTGGGACGCCACAATGACATCAGGATGATAAACAACGCAGCATTGAACATCGGGAATCCAGACTTCGGGAGGCTCCCAGAACCAAAGACCGCCGGGCTGGCCTTTTTCAGGTAGCCTGGCGGTCTTCGATTGACGTCAGTCCCCTTGAAGGGGATTATATAGCGGGGGCAGGATTCGAACCTGCGACCTCCGGGTTATGAGCCCGACGAGCTGCCACTGCTCTACCCCGCATCGGTTGGTTGAGCGGCCCGTATTCTACCATCCCGAAGGGGATGCGTCAAGCGCAATCAGGGATTCAGAATGAGTTCGAGGCTGAGCAGGTACATCAGCCCGGTGATGCGCGGGTCGGCCTGGCGCAGGACCAGCTTCGCCGGGGTGGGGGCGCTGACGCTGTACGGGACGGTGGTCGAGAAGGGGATGTAGCCGTCGGGGTCGGAGGCGACGCCCAGTTCGAGGACCCGCGTCCCAAGCACGCGGCCGTCCTGGTCGAGCAGTTCGATGATGAAGGATTCTTCGTTGAACGGGCGGAATTTGCCGCTGACGACCACCTCCCCGCCCGTGACCTGCGAACCGGCCAGCGGAGAACTGAGCCAGGCGCGTTCGCCCGTGCCGCCGCTGGGGTTGATCACGTCCCGGCCGCCGGACTGGAGCAGGACGTGGACCGACATGACCGCCTGCAAGCGACCGAACTCGTCTTCGGTGCTGATCTGCAGGCGGGCCAGCTCGGCCGCGGCCCGGATCTCGAACGGGATGTCCATCGCCACGTAGACCCACGGGCTGTAGGCCGGGGCAGGATACACCTCCACTTTGCGGGCCAGCAGGCGGCCGTCTTCGCCGAGCAGTTCGACCTGGTAGCGGTCGTTCGCGCCGGGGATGACGTAGGCGATCAGGCGCAGCGGCGAGACGAGCTTCGACATCGGGCCCGGCGCGGCGAGACGGATAACCCCGTCGGGCGGGGCGGAAGAGAGGCTGGGGGTGGGCGTGGGCGTTTCGGACGGGACCGGCGTCCCGGTCGGCGGGAGCGGGGTGGGCGTCAGGGTGGGATCGAGCGCGGGGAGCGGCGGACCGGCCGAGGGTCCCGCCTGATCCGCCTGGGAAGCGGCGGAAGTCAGGGCGATCACGGTCGGGAGGTAGGAATCAGGATAGGGGGTGGGTAAAGTCCCCGATCCCGAAATATCACAGGCGGAAAGCAGGAGGGTCAGCGTAAAAAGCAGGGGAGATAATTTGCGGAACATAAGATAGCAATTGCCGACGGGGTTTCGCCCGTCGGCATCGGGTGAAGCAAGATGAATCTTGCCTTACGATTCGTTCACGCCGGGTGAAGCAAGATAAATCTTGCCCTACAGCCCGTAGATATCGCTGAATTTCCGGGTCAGGTAGCGGACGTAAGGACCGGCGTCTATCTTCGAGCCGGTGATCTTCTGGACCAACTCCTGCGGCTCGTACTTGCGCCCGTGCGTGTGGACCTTTTCGCGCAGCCAGCCGAGCAGGGCGTCGAACTTGCCTTCGCGGATCTGGTCGGCCAGGCCGGGGATGTCGGCGTTGATCTTCTCCCAAAGCTGGGCCGAGACCAGGTTGCCGAGGGCGTAGGTGGAGAAGTAGCCCATCATGCCGCCCGACCAGTGGATGTCTTGCAGCACGCCCTGGGCGTCGTTGGGCGGGACCACGCCGAGGTATTCTTCCATCTTGGTGTTCCAGATTTCGGGCAGGTCTTTGACCGCCATGCTGCCTTCGACCACGCCGATCTCGATCTCCAGCCGCAGCATGATGTGCATGTTGTAGGTGGCTTCGTCGGCTTCGACCCGGATCAGCGAAGGCTCGACCTTGTTGATGCCCTTGTAGAAGGTCTGCAGGCCCACGTTGCCAAGCTGGGAGGGGAAGGTCTGTTGGAGCGAAGGGTAGAAATGCTCCCAGAAGGGCAGCGAGCGCCCGACCAGGTTCTCCCACATGCGGGACTGCGACTCGTGGACCGCCAGGGATGCGCCGCCATTGAGCGGGGTGCGCTCGTAGGCCTGGTTGACGCCCATCTCGTAGAGGGCGTGGCCGCACTCGTGCATGGTGCCAAACAGGGCCGAGTTGAGGAAGTCTTCGAGCACGCGGGTGGTGATGCGCACGTCGTTGATGCCGAAACTGGTCGTGAACGGGTGCGGGGATTTGTCCTGGCGGCCGCGCTTCCAGTCGTAGCCGAATTTGGTGATCACATTCACGCCGAAGTCCCATTGCTGCTTGTCGGGGTAGTGCAGGTGCAGGAACGAGTCGTCCACCTGGGGGGCGCCGGCGATGGCCCGCAGCAGTTCGACTTGCTTGGGGCGCAGGGCCTCGAAGATGGCGCGCACGTCGGCGGTCTTCATCCCCGGCTCGAACTGGTCGAGCAGGATGTCGTAGGGATGGTCGGAGGGCGGGAAGAATGCCACGAACTGCTTGCCCAGCTCGACGATCTTTTCGAGGTGCGGCTGGAAGATGGAAAAGTCCGATTTGCCCCGGGCCTCGACCCAGGCTTCGTGGGCGCGGGCGGTGACGATGGCGAACTCGGCCACCCATTCGGGGGTGACTTTGGTGGCCTGGTCATAGTCCCGTGAAGCCACCTTGACGAAGCGGGCTTCGTCCGAGTCGGGGTCGGCCCCGTCGAGCTCGGCTTTCAGGTCTTCGATCAAGCGGCCCACTTCATCCGAAGTGGCCTTGATGTGGGCGATCTTGCCGATGGTGGCCTGGGCGTTGCCGCGGGCTTCGGCGCCGCCGGGCGGCATGTTGACCTGCTGGTCCCAGCCGAGCACGGCCGCAGCCGAATTCAGGTCGGCGACTTCGGCGAGCAGGGCTTTCAGGTTTTCGTACTTCTCACTCATGGGGTCTCCTTATAAAGTAAATGGTGGTTGGGGATTGGTGATTGAAAGCGTCATTGCGAGTCGTCCTGCGAAGTCCCAGCGTTCTCTTGGGGAGCGGAGACGCCCGCTTTTTGGCGTCGCAGTCGAAGGACGACGAAGCAATCTCCCGTTTGGCAAGAAACTTCGGAAATCTTTTTTCGGAGTCTTTACGGTCGAACGGCTCCCGGAAAGACTTCCGAAGTTTTTCCGATTAAACGACCCTCCACCTCAGCGGTTGCCCGTTGAGGGCAGACAGGACTTCGGCGGCGATGTCTTCGGCGGCGCGGGTTTGGGATTCGACCGTTTGGGCGCCGATGTGCGGGGTGGCGACGAGGCGCGGATGGGCGACGAGGGGCGTTTGGCCGGGCGGTTCGGCCGCGTAGACGTCGAGGCCGGCCGCGGCCACCTGACCGGTTTCCAGCGCCGCGAGCAGGGCCGCCTCGTCTATGATGCCGCCGCGTGCCGCGCAGACCAGGCGCACGCCGGGCTTCATCTGCGCCAAAGCCGATTCGTCCACCATGCCGCGCGTCTCGGGGGTGAGCGGCAGGTGCAGGGAGATGAAGTCGGCCAGGGCGTAGAGGGCTTCGAGGCTGACAGGCTGCGCGCCGCGGCGGACGATCTCATCCTGGGCGAGGAGGGGGTCGTAGGCGATGACGCTCATGCCGAAGGCTTTGGCCCGCAGGCCGACCTCGACGCCGATGCGCCCCAATCCAATAATGCCCAGGGTCTTGCCGTAGAGTTCGACGCCTTCGAGGGATTTCTTGAGCCACTCCCCCTGTTTCATCCCGGCGTCGGCCCGGGACAGGTCACGCGCGGTGGCGAGCAGCAGGCCGAAGGTCAGCTCGGCGACGGCGATGGAGGTGGCGGTGGGGGCGTTGACGACGGCGATGGCGCGGGCACGGGCGGCGCTCAGGTCAATGTTGTCCACGCCCACGCCGGCGCGGCCAATCACTTTCAGGGCGGGGGCGGCGTCCATAACGGTGGCAGTCACCTTCGTCCGGCCGCGCACGATCAGGGCCTGGTAAGGGGGGATGAGTTGGATCAGTTCTTCGGGGGAGATGCCGGGGCGGTCGGTCACGTCCGCTTCCGCACGGAGAATGGCCTGGCCGCTTTCTTCCAGGCCGTCGGTGAGGAGGATCTTGTGTGGGGGCATGGGCTGAATTTTACCCGCTTTTTGGGCGGGGATGGCGATACTGGGGAGGGGTTCTTCGAGACCTTAACGCGAAAGAACTCCGAGGCCTGGAACAGACCGAGTGAATTGACCTGTCCCGGAGCGGCCCGGCCCTGATTTCGGAAGTCTGCCGTGATGAGCGTCTGTCTGGGAGACTTTTGAAAGACTTCCGAAATCTTACGGCTTGCGGGGTGGGGGTTTGACCGTTGCTTTCCCCGCTCGCGGCCTTTTAGAACATCATCAATACCATCGAGGAGAGCATATAGACCGATGCGTATTTGAACAATCCGAAGTTGAGGCGTTCGGTGGGTTTGAATACGCTGATGGCGGCCAGTACCAACAGCCCTGCGGAGAGCACGGCCAGGATGCGGAGATAGCCGACGGCCATGCCAATTCCCCAGGCGGAGATGCCCATGGCCAGCGCAGCCAGCACGGATGAGACAGCGATGGTGGCGCGGGTGAAACCAAGACCGTAAGTGGAGGGGAAAGTGGGCACGCAGGCCGCGGCGTAGTCTTTGGCGAACTTCATGCTGAAGGTGAGGGTGTGGGTGGGGATCCAGAAGAGGATGCCGAGGGCGAGGGTCAGGCCGATCCAATCCACACAGCCGAGGCCGAGGGTGCGGCCCGCAAGGATGGGCATGGCGCCTGAAACGCCGCCCCAGACGATGCTCCAGGCGGTGCGGCGTTTGAGCCAGATGGAGTAAACGACCACGTCGAAGAAGAGTCCCGCGAAGACGATCAGCCCATAGAGCGCGTCCATCGCCGCTGCCCAGCCGACGCCGATGACCGAAAGGATCAACCCGACGCGCAGGACTTCATTTTCGCTCACCAATCCCGAGGATGTGGCGCGCTTTTGGGTGCGCCCCATTTTGGCGTCAATGTCGCGGTCCCACCACATGTTGAGCACAGTGCTCCCCGCTATGGCAAGGAAGAGACTGCCGGCCGCGCCGAGGATCGTCCCCATGTTGAAGACGGGACAGCGCGCGCTCATGTAGCCCGCCAAACCTGTTACAAGCAGCAAGCCTGTTTGGAGGGGTTTGGTAAGGTTCCAGTAGAGGCCGATCCTCTTGGTAATTGGTAAGTGGTAAGTCGTAATTGGTGATTGGGCGGCGGTCATTGGGAACTCCTAATGCTAGAGAGCAGATAACCAGAGAGTAGAGAACAGTCACTGATCTCTACTCTCTGCTCTCTCAATTTTATCGCACGCAGCGGAAGCCGACCTGGGGGCTGTAATATTGCGGTCCAGCCGAGTTGTTCTTCCAGACGCGCAGGTCAACTTCGTATGAGTAGAAACTGCCGCCGCGCAGCATACGGTAGTGCTGGTCGGGATAGTCGTCGCCCGTCCATTGCCAGACGTTACCTGCCATGTCGTACAAACCATAGGGCGAAGCGGAGTCGAGGGTGGCGTAGCCGTCGTAGGTTTTGCCATTGAAGAATCCGACGGGCGTGGTGTTGCCGAGTTTGCCGAACATCTTCTCGAACAGGTCGAAGGACGAGTAGTAGTTGGCGTTGTTGCGTTCGATGTGTTCGCCCCAGGGATAAGGCAGGCCATGACCGTTTACCAGTTCGGCGCCGCGCGCGGCTTTTTCCCATTCGATCTCGGTCGGCAGACGCCAGCCGTAATATTGGCAGTAGGCGTTCGCGCCGAACCAGGTGACCATTGTCATCGGGTGATTGCTATATTCGTGAATGGCGGTAAATTGCGCGCCGTCGAAGGTCAGGCGCAGACCTTCAGCCGTGGTCGGGACGTAGAGTTTATCGCCAGCCTTGATCTCCTCTTCGTGTTCATAGCCATCGAAGGGATCGCCAGGGTACGCGCCGTACACGCCCGTTTCGTGCCAGACCTGTTCGCCGGCTTCCACTTCCACTTCGCCGATCCGGATCGAGCCAGCGGCAAGGGCTTCGTTCAGGAAGCGGGCGTACTGGTCGTTGGTCACGTCGGTGACCATGATCTCGTAGTCGTAGTCCACGGCGGTGATATGGTCGTGCTGGCCGTAGGGGAATTCGCCAGCGGGGACAGTGGCCCAGGATTCGGGATCAATTCCAGGGTCCACGAAAGGAGGCGTGATGGCGCCGATGCTGGGAGCGGGGGCGCAGGCGGCGAGCAGGGTTAATGTCATTGCGAGGACGATAGTCCGAAGCAATCCCCCGTTGGCGATGAGAGTGCTTCGTCGCTGCGCTCCTCGCAATGACATGGAGAAGAGTGTCCGTTTCATTTCGACACCTCCTTCAGGATGGCGTTGAGTTCTTCGGCTTTGCGCTTCTGTTCCGCCAGTTCCGCCTCGGCGTTGATGCGGCGTTCCGCCGCATATTCCATGGACCAATGACCTTTCTTTTGGAACAAGTCGTATAACCTCCAGATCATGAAGATTGCCAATGCAACGAGAAGGATGCCCAGCCCCAAATCTATGAGGAGCATGGTGGTATTGACGATGCCCTGCTGGTTGATCTCGTCTACGAACAGGCGTTTCATCGAGAAGACGGTGGCCGAACCAAAGGCGATATCGGAGAGGATGATGATCAGCCAGCCGAACCACTGGCGGATTTTGCCTTTCATGCCGGAGAGGTCGGCGAAGTACATCAGGATGATGGTGGCAATGAGGGAAGAGAGAATATGCCAGTGTCCTGTCAGGGTGATGCGCTCTTCGCGATGCGGCCAGACGCGGAAGATCTCCTCCAGTTTGACGGCCAGGAAGATGCCCACGCCGCTGACGGTGAAGTTCATGAAGACCATCTGCCAGCCGGGGCCGAACTTGAGCGGGTCCCTGAGCAGCGCGCCCATCTTTTGGAAGAAGTTGGGCTTTTTGATTCCCGCCGTGCCTTCCTTGATGAGCATGTCCCAGGCGTAGATGACGTACATCAGCGCCGCCAGCATGATGAAGGTCGAGCCGACGTAAATGATGGTATGCGCCCATTCCAGCCAGACGACCGAGAGCGCGCCCGCCGTTGTGCCGATGATGCCGATCACCATCAGCGGCATGGCGATCTTTTGCAGGATGCCCTTGAACTTGACCCAGCGCCCGACGATGAGCGTGATGCCCACAGCCAGCAGGGTGAGCATGATGTGCAGGTGGCCGATGATGGCTTTCTGCAATTCGGTCTTGTGCGGGACGCGGATCAGGTCTTCGCCGAGGAAGGTCTCGTGGCCGTTGCCCCAGAACGAACCTGTCACCGCGCCGAAGGTGGCGGAGATGAGCATGGCGATTGCCATGACGAAGAACGCCACGCGTTCCAGGTCCAGGCCGCCTTTCGAGCGGGCGTGGGGCGAATCCGCTGGCAGCAGGTATTCCTTCTTCCAGGGGTTGAGCGCCACCGTCAACAGGATGCCCGCGAAGAAGACCAGCGACTGCCCGACGAGAAACAGCCCATGGAAGGAGAAGTTGTGACCCCAGTAGGCGAAGAGCAAGCCAAAGATGACGGCGGTCAGGTAACCTGTAGTGATGACGCCGTTGATGATAGTCTGCTCATGGCGTTTCATCGGCAGCATCTCGGTCATGAAATAGACCTCGATGGCGGTGATTGTCATGGCTATCGTGTGATAGAGCATGATGATGCGGCCCTCGCGATCTGCCTCAATCAGTTTCATGCCCAGCACGCGCACGGTGATGTCCTTGATGCCCCATTCCACCATCGGTCCCGAGAGCGTGCCAAAGATGGCCGTGATGACGGAAACCACCGCAATGGCGACCAGGGTTAATCCCCGCGTGGAACGGAAGAGATAATCGAAACGGTCTTTTACGAATTGCATAGGAGGTACTCCTAAATGGATTGATGTCGGCCTGCGTAAAAAATATCACAAATCAGGCTGCGTGTCTTTGACAAAAGACAAATGATTGCGGGAAGAGCGGTACACGGATTACGCGGATTTGACGGAGTTGCACGGATTATTTTTATAAATCCGTGTAAATCTATTTTGTCCGTGTAATCCGTGTACAGGTTTGAAACTATCCCTTTTTCGCGAAACCGAGCGTGAACGCGCCTGTCATGAGCAGGAGCAGGGGGGTGAGGATCATCATCACGAACGCGGGGCTGAAGAACAGCAACTGCGAGCCGTTCGTGATGAAGGCCAGCGCGATGCCGCCGAGTCCGATTAACAGTCCGCCGATGCCGACCCAGTAGAATCCCTTCGGCGCGCCCTTGGCGATGAACGGTCCCGCGAAGATCACGAGTCCCGCCACGCCGTGGAAGAGCGGCACGGAAATCTTGCGTCCGATCTCGATGCCCGCGATGCTGGTGATGGCAATCGCGATAAAGCCAATCGCCGCGAACCACTTGAAGTACGTCTTCCAGGAGGGGAAGTACTCCTCAGCCAATCCCATCGAGATGCCGAGTGGGATCAGGCTGGCCACGGTCAGCACGTAGGGCGAAGCAAGGATGTCGAGGCCGAGGAAGATCAACAGCAGTCCCGAAACTAAAAGCACTGCAAACCCCATCAGATAGTAGATGTTGTGCAGTGCTTTGTTCAGGCCGTAGCGCTTCCAGAAGTACCAGCACAGGTACGCGGCCAGCAGGCCAGTGAGCAGAAGGAACAGATTGTCGAGCGTGAACATGGCATTCTCCTTTTTGAATGGTTTGACATTTACAACCCAAAAGGAAATGAGTCGTTGTGTGAATTGTTGCATATAAACTGTCAAATTTCTGTGACGTATGTCACACATTCGCTTCACGCTTGACCTCGATGCGGGCGCGCCGTTCTCGGGCGTTTTCCCAGCTCCAGGCTAGTACCGCAACATTCATGTTGCCTGTGATGCGCGAGATAAATCTTGCGGTACTGAAACTTCCCGCTACGCCGCCGCGTTCCACGCCTCCAACATCCTCCGCGTGGACGGGAGCGTCAAGTCAACGCGCAACGCTGCGCTCATCACAGGCGCGATTGATTTTGCTGCGAGTTTTTTATTCCTGACTCACAAACTGATTCTTGAAATACGGAATCAGCATCACAACAACCAGGATCACACCAAGCGCGCCGCCGAGGAAGTAGGTGGAGGTGAAAATGGACGCTTCCGCTGTACCGGGCAACGCCATCGAGGCTTTCGGGCGGGCAAAATGGACAGGGAAGGACGCTACGGCCATGCTGAACCCAACCACCAGGCTGGCCCACCAGCCGGATTCTTTCCCGGCTGACAAAGCCCAGATGGAGAACAGAAGGATGGGGACGAGGAACGCCATAATCGGACCGGAAAAGCGCAAAACGCCGATGGTGGGGTCGGTGACGGAAGCGGTCAGGTCGGGGAAGATGCCGCGCAGCCCGTGTTCGGCGAAGGCAAACGCCTGGGTGCCGATCATCCCTAAAATGGTCAGCGGAACGAAGAACGCCCACGGCTTCTCTTTCTTTTCAAGGAAAAGCATTGCCCAGAAAGCCAGCAGGCCAATGATGAAGGCGATCCACGCCGGGGGCAGGCTCTTGGTCTTGACCATGAAAAGCAGGCCGGTGTAGAAACTGCCGACCGGCACAATTGCCAGGGCGACCATGCTGATGGGGAAGGCCCATTTTTTTCCCATATAAAAAGCGATGGCCATGGCAATCAGCGCAGCGCCGACAATAACTTCCAGGCCGCGCCAGTACGAACTGACGTACATGCGCAGCGCCGGGACGGAACCCATGGCCACGCTACCGTTTTCGGTCAATCCCAGGAGCAATTTGTTGACGGTGGCGTCCACCAGTCCGGGATTGAAGAATACCAGGAATAACCCGGTAAGCGCGGCAATGGCCGCTTTGATCGTGCGAGAGGTGTCTTTCATTGCATTCTCCTTGTGAAAAAATGTGGAAGAGGCGCGCCCGGAACACAAAAAGGACGCTATCAACTTTATATGTTACATCTTTTTTCTTCGGGAGACTTTATAAAAATGCAAATTGTCAATATCCCTCTCGCCTTAAAGCAAACCCGGGACCAGTCGGCGCTGGCCCCGGGCTGCAAAGGAGAATGCGGTTATTCAGTGCCGCAAGACCTATCTTGCTCGCGCGAGGCGCAAAATGAATTTTGCGGTACCGGTTATCCAGCAGTTGAACTGCTGGATGAACTGTTCCACGTCTCGATCATCCTCTTCGTGGACGGGAGCAGGAGGTAGATGAATAATCCCGTGCTCATGATCGGCGCGGGCAGGAACATCGAGAAGCGATGCACTTCCACCAGCGCGTTGTGTAATCCCAGGGGATAGCCCGCGATCATGGACATCGTCCCTGCGAAGAGGCCGACGGGAATCGCCCAAGATTTTTTCTTCAACACTGCGAAGATGAACATCGCCCAAGCCGCCGCGCCCCACCAACTGACCTCTTGCAGGATCACGTACATCCCATTCCAGAATGTGTTTGCGTTCTCGACAAATGTCGTCGGCGTTTGGAAAGTGGTCTGGAATTTGGAGAATGGCGCGACGCCGTCAATGAAGGTCAGCACGTAGGCGAGACCCGCGATGAAGGTGAGCGTGATGATCTTGCCGCTCACGCCGCCAACAAAGAGCATTCCGAACCACATGACGGCCGCCAGCATAAACACCCACATGGTCGGGACGGGCAATCCGCTGTCGGCGGCGGGGATCATCGGGAAGAATCCTGCCAGCAGGAGGACGGTCGCAGCGACCGCGCCCCAGAACCAGGCCCAACCCTGCTTCTTCAGGAAGCCCCACAAAACCGCGGCAGAGAGCGCGCCAGCCGCCGTCCCCAGCCAGCCCAACACTGCATAGACGAAGCGGACGGTATTGCTCTCTTCCCAATCTCCAGCGTTGAAGTGGGTGTGGATGACTGCGTTGTACGTGTCTGCCAGGAAATACAGGCATAATATCCCTGCCAGAATACCGAGTATCGCGAGTACGGCTCCAAGTTTGGTATTGTTTTTCATGTTCACTCCTTTTTATCGAGAAATATGAGGCGCAAAATTTTTCGCCTCTGGCCTGCAATGTGGCTATCGCGTTAAGCGACCTTTCTTTTTCTCTGCCATTTGACAATATAAGGGAGCAGATATAAATAACTGCCCGTGATCGCCATGAAAAGCATAAAAATGGACGGGAGTTTGTCCCACTTTTCCCAAAAGGCAATCGTCTCGGGGCTGCCGATCAGTTTAATGACGAAGGCAATTGGAATGAGCAAGGCAGTTGGAATCGCGATCCAACGGTGGATTTGGCGAAACCATTTGTTGAGGAATTTATTCATGCGAGTTTCCTTTTTTATTTTGTAAATCCAGATTGACGGTTCTGGCCGGCAGCGGCGCGCCAGGCGCTTCGATGCGGTTGACCACGCCGCGCACCCCCTCGACCTCCTCGGCCAGTTCTGCGGCAATGATGCGCGTTTCGATGGAATTCACCACGCCCGCCAGGTGGACGATCCCGTTCGACACGCCCACGCGCAGGTTGGCGGAGGCGGTGCATTCGTCCGCCGCGAAGCGGGAGAGGATGGCGGCGCGCAGTTTTTCGTCCAGGGTTGAAACAGAAGGAATGGTCATTGCATCACACAAAAAAGCAGGTCGGTCTGGTTCCAGTGTACAGACTGACCTGCTTTTTGCATACGACTTTTGTCGTACTATTTTTCACAAACTGTCGCTGCCGATCATGCCCTTTTTATGGATCCCTTGTTGCTGCGCGACCGGGCGAACATCAATCCCAGGATGACCGCCCAAACGGCGAGCCGGAGCGTCATGGCCTGGAGGCTGTCGGGAGCCACCACACCGCGATAAGCGGTCTGCAGGATCAGCATGACGAGGGTGTGCAGGCTGAACGTCCCGATGGCGGCAGGCATGGCGAACCTGCCGTTCGTCCAGATCAGGGCGGCGGTGATGAACAGGGTCAGGATGCCCAGGGTGTAATTGTAGAGCGGCAGCCAGTTGATGACGTAATAGCCGGGGTCGTTGCCCAGCAGGACCTTGCCGCCCGCAAAGACGGCCATGCCGCCGATGACAAAGGCAAGGACGGAAGCGATCTTGTTGAGAGTGTTTTTCATGGTTTCTTCTCCTTTTCATCCAGTATATGCGCCTCCTCCCGGCAAGTTAAAGACTTAAGTCGGAAAAGCAATCACGAAGCCGGCGCATTCGTAAATCGCCCTGCGAAGGCCGACTCCAGCCAGGAAAGGCTCTTGTCAACGGATCAATTTCAATTCCAGTGAGCCGTCCCGCGCGCAGGTGTCGAGACATTCCATACACCGGACACATTCGGGATGGTCGAGATTGCGCGGCACATCCTGGATGCCCATCGAACACTCGATGTCGCAGCGTCCACAGTTGTTGCAGCGCTGATCGTCCGAGACGAGGCGCACGGGCGAGATTTTATTGAAGACCGCCAGCGCCGCGCCGAGCGGACAAAAGTATTTGCACCAGAAGCGTTCCACCAGAACCGAGCCTGCCAGGAAGACCGCCAGCGTGAGCCACAGGAGCGGAGTCATCTTGAGGCTGAAGACGGCGCGCACGGGGCAGAAGTCGCGCAGGGGCGGATAGACCGTAAAGAGGCTGCCAACCATGATCCAAAGCAAGATTAAATATTTTGCATATCGAAGCGGGCGGTCAACAGATGCGGGCAGTTGCAAGGGCAAAATAGTCTTGCTGGCCTTGCCGAGCAGTTTCCGCGTCCACTCGGCGACGAAGTCCTGGAGCGCGCCCAACCCGCACAGCCAGCCGCAGAAGGCGCGTCCCGCCACGAGCGCGACGCCCAGCGTGGCGATCAGGACCGAGAAGTTGAGCAGGTTTGTGGATTTGAGTACGTTCCCATCGAGGATATAGGGAAGCAATGTTTCAATTCCGCCGAAGGCGCAGAACGAGTCGAAGGATCCGCCGCGCGAGGCTTCGCCCGGCATGATGTGGCGCAATCCGATCACGAATGTGCCGATCACGGCCAGCCATTGGATGATCCGGCGGCTTTTGGAAAGCGAGGTTGGTTTCGCGGTCATACGCAGGCCTCCATCGCCAACAGGAGACCATGCTCGCCGCCTTCGCCGCCGCGTTCCGGCCCGAACCCGAGCAGGATGCCAAGCAGGAGGAAGATCACGTATGTGGTAAGGATGATGTAGGGATAGTAGTGTGGGTTGATTTTCATGGCAGGAGCAACCTCCCCCTTGCGCTGACAAGGGGGAGTCCCCAAGGGAGAATGCGCCAATATTCCTGGCGTTCAGGCTTCTGCTGGCTCGTCTTCCAGCAAATGCTTTTTGAAGAAGGGCACCATTGTGAAGAATAGGACGCCCAGGGCGAGCAGGGAGCCGTACAGGTAGTCCAGCGTCTTGGTGCGGATGAATTGGGTGGGGACGTCAATCATCAGGATGGCGATGGCGCCGATCACAGCCAGCCACCAGCCGCTCTTTTTGCCAACGGACAGCAAGGGAATGGAAATGAACAGCAGGATGACCGCCACCCAATTCACTTCGCCGACCCAGTTGAACAACCACCAGGTGAAATCCGGGTAGAACGGGTAACCGGGGCGGGTCATCATGGTGCGCTGTGCGCCGATGCCGATGGTGAAGGCGTGCGTCGCCAGCATTCCGATGAAAGTCAAGGAACCGAAGCGCGCCCGCTTCTGCCAGACATCGCCCTTGCGCAGGAAGATCAGGCTGAAATATCCCGTCAGACCGATGGCCGAGATAATCATTGGCAGGGGGAACCCGTCCACCCAACTGACGTAGGGTAGGAACATGAACATGCCGCCGATGGCGGGCAGGGCAAAGAGCGACATGGCAGCCTGGTAGGTCCATTCTTCGCCTTTTTTGATTTCCTGCGAGATAACGATCAACGCCGCGCCGGCCACAAATATGACCGCTCGCCAGATGGGATAGAACAGATCAAAGAGCGGCACACCGCTGGCGAAAGTTGGATTCCCCGCCTCGATGTGTTTGGTAAGCCCGACCAACACGCGCTCAAGGGACGTTTGTGTCAAAAGGGGGATGACGGTGACCATCAGCAAGCCAACGATGATGGCGATGATGGACATTGCATTGCGATTCTTTTGGGAAGTTTCTTTCATGGCATCCTCCGGGAGCACTTTGACGGGAATTCTATGTGAAAGGTATCACAAGGGCTTGGAAAATTCTTTGCCTTAAAGCAAACTCGGAACCCGATCGGATTCCGAGTTTGCAAAGGAGAATGCGCTCAGCCTGAATATTCTTTTAGCAGGCGTTGCTTGAAGACGGGGATGAGGAGCATGATGACAAGGCTCACTCCCATCAAAACGTTGTAGAGGTAGTCATTGGTGGCGTGACGGACATAGTGAGTGGCTCCACCGGCGATGACAGCCACCCAGGCGCCGATCAGGCCGTAATACCAGCCCGAAAGTTTGCGGTTGCCCAGCAGGTAGATGGCCGCGATGGTCAAAGCTGCGCTGATCCACAGTCCGAGCCAGCCGACGTAGGTGATGGAAATCCCTTCGGCGAAGAGCGGGCGCTTGGGATGTCCGTACAGGATGCGGAAGGCCGCGTGCCCGTTGGCAAAGGATTCGGCGGACGTGACGCCCAGCATCAGGAAGACAAGAAAGTCCACGATCTTCTGCATCCAGTCGCTTTTTTCGAGCAGCAACAGGGCGAAGTACGGGGCCAGGCCGATCGTCATGATGATGACTGCGGGCGGGAATCCGCCTTGTACGCTGCCGATGAAGTTCATCCACGGCACAATCATGTACGCGCCGCCCATGGACGGGATGGCCAGGCAGAGCAATGCCAGCCCGCGCGCCCATTTCTCGCCGTTGTACAGGTCTTTGGCGATCACCAGTAACGCGATACCAGCGACCAGTGAGAGCAGGCTCCAGAATGGGTAGAAGAAGGTGATGAGCCAGGGCGTCAACTCCAACAAAGCGGCCTGTACGGCCATATCGGGAGTTCCTTCGGCCTTGAACTTCTCGATGCGGGCCAACTGGCCCTGGGCAATCGGGTTGGCCATATCGAATCCGATGAAGGGAACCACCGTGATCATCAAGATCGCGGCGATCACTACAAGGGTGATGACAATGAGGCGGTTATTTCGTGATGTAGCAGGTAACATTCTTCCTCCGTAGGATGTGACACTGAACCTGGTTCAGGTTGTGATATTATGCACATATAATATTCTCCTTTTCCTGTTTTCGCCTTGACTTTTGTCAAGAATGTGCGACCCCTATCTATTTATTGAAAGGATCAGCATCATGCCCGACCTGATTGCATTGTTGGAAGCCACCGAGACATTGGGAAAGATCACGATTTTACAAAAACAACGACTGGCTTCCCAGGCGGTGAGGCGCGTACTAAAACGGGATGAGGCGCTTTACTGGCAGGGCGACCTCTGGCACAACGTATTGCTCATAGCAGAAGGCCAATTGCGGTCCGTCATCCACTCGCTGGACGGGCGGAGTTATGTCGTATCCACGTGGGAGAAAGGGGATGAGTTTTGGCCGCACTCACTTTTCGATGAGGGGCCTATGCCTTCCACTTTGGAAGCTGCGCAGGAAAGTGTCATTTATCAATGGGAGGGCGAGACCGTCCTCCAAATTCTGTTTGAAAATCCCGAAGCGATTCGCGCTTTATTGGCTCGGCAGACCAGATTGATCCGCAAGCGGCGGGAAACGATCTCCGACCTTGCCTTTCAGCCCGTGACGGGACGCCTGGCGAAATTGCTCCTGGAACGAGTCCCTGCATCCGAGGCCTCGGCGCAACGCGACCTGACCCTTGACCGGATCGCCTCCATGGTAGCCTCATCGCCCGAAGTCGTTTGCCGTACCCTCTATCAACTTCAGCGGGACGGTCTGCTTCAAGTTACGCGCGCCAGCATCACCTTGCACGACCGCGCCGCGCTCGAACGTTTGGTTGGCGCGGAATAACAACAGCAGGAAAAACAAAATGGAGCCAGAAACCCTGGCTCCATTTTGCAAAGGAGAATGTGGTTGATTATTTGACTAATCACCTTTTTCGATCAGGAACTGCTTGAAGGCGGGGATGAGCAGGATCGCCAGCAATACCGCGGACAGCATCCCGCCCTGCAGCCATTCGGTGGAGTGGCGCACGATGAAGCCCTGGAAACTGACAACGACGGTAGCGAGCGTGGTAGCAGTGGCAATGTACCAGCCCGTTTTATTCTTCATCGCCATAAGCGGGATCGAGACGATCAACAGCACAGAGGCGATGTAGAGCAGGAAACCGCCGAGCAGGAGCGCCAGTGTCTGCGGGCTGTACACGGCTTTTTCTGAAAGGAACTCAAAGGATCGCCAATCCAGATGATCCAGGTTGGTGATGTAATGCGCCAGCGCGGATGTGAACGGAGGCGGGGTGGGATTGGCGGCGATCAGGCCGTTGGCGTCGGTGACAAACTCGCCAGGGATGTGGATGAAATAGCGCACGCCGTGTTGCCCGTTCATGAAGACCATGCCCGAGACGATGCCTAAGGCGGTGTAGGGGAAGAATTTCAAAACTTTGTTCTTGAGCGTGTCCTGGTCTGCGAACAGGATGATGAAGTAGAACAGCAATCCTGCCAGGATGATCGGCATGGCGGGCGGCATGCCTGTGATGGTGTGCGGCGGCACACCTTTTTCAGGATATTCGGCCAGCACCAGCACAAACCACGGGATCATCATGGTCATCCCCGCCACCGAGGGGATGGCGAACAGCCCCAACGTGGCGGCGCGCGCCCACTTCACCCCGTCATACAGTTTCTTCGCCAGCACCAGCAGCATGGCGCCAGAAAGCACAAAGGCGATGATCCAGGCTGAGAACGTGACCGACAGGATCGGCACGGCGGGGTAGAAATCCGCATCGTGGGGCACAAGGCGCAGCAGCACCTGGTCGAGCGCGATCTTCAGGGTCTGCATCGCCTGGGTGGGCGCCAGCAGCATCAGGTACAGGCCGCCGATGACTGCCACAATCGCCATGACGAGACGTTGGGTTTTTGTAGTTTCGTTCTTCATTGGTTTCTCCTTGAAGTTGATATAATGAGCCTGCCAAAGCAGGAGACGATTTACATGAGAAAAATATCACAAAGACGCTATTTCGTCTTTGCACTTTTATAAATCGTCAAGAGGCTGTTCATGCCAAAGATTCCGGACTTTCTCTCACAGGCGCCCGTCTTTTCCAAGTTGACCGAGCGCGAACGCGCCGAACTGGTGGCGACAGCGACCGAAAAGAAATACAGCAAGGATGACTTTATCTGCTGGCAGGGGGAAGTGTGGCCATACGTCGCCTTTATCGCTTCGGGAAGACTGGAGTGGGCCATGCTCTCGCCCGAAGGCCGCCGCCAGGTGGTGTTCTCGCTCCGTCCCGGTGAGGTGGTCTGGGGCCATTCGGTGGTGGACGGCCTCTCGATGCCCGCCTCGCTCGAAGTCCGTGAAGATGCGGTACTTTATCTTTGGGGGCGCGATGCGGTTCTGCCCCTCATCCAAGAGAATGCGCAAGCCGCGTGGGATGTCTCCACGATCCTGGTTCAGTATATGCGCAACGTGCGCGAAGTGGTGTATGGATTTGCCTTCCACCCTGTCGCGGGACGCCTGGCGCGCCTGCTGTTGACTCACTACCATCCCGTGGACGGGCAACCCGCGCCGCGCAACCTGACCCTCGACCAGATGGCCGACACGGTCGGGACGACCCGTGAGTTGGTCAGCCGCACCCTGCATCGCTTCGCTGACGAGGGGCTGATCCGCGTCAACCGCGTGGAATTTGCTTTTCTGGATCGTGAGCGGCTGGAAAACCTTGCAGGAGGTTCGGAGCGATGAGCCGACTATCCACCCTGCTGGCGGGGAACCCCATCTTTCAAGCCATCGCGTCATCTGACTTGAAACAGGTGGAACAGACGGCATCCTTGCGTCACTATCAAAAAGGCGGGAAGGTGGTTCTGTTCGGCGATATCTGGCCGTATCTGCTGTTAGTGGCAGACGGGGTGGTGGAAGCCCTCAAAGAATCTTCGGAAGGACGCAGCCTGCACGTGGGTTGTTTTGGCAGTGGGGAAGTTTTCTGGGGTCTGGCATTATTCCATGAAGACGCGCCTATGCCCGTCTCGTTGGAAGCGCGCGAGGATACTCATCTATACCTTTGGTCACGCGCCGCTATCCTGTCCATCCTCCTCCGCAATGGCGGGGCCTCCTGGGAACTTAGTTGCCTGATGGCGGATCGGATGCAGCACGCCAGCGATCTGGTGGAAGGACTGGCCTTCCGGCCTGTGGCAGGACGCCTTGCCCGTCTCCTGCTCGATCACTTCGAACAGGCGGGAGACGCATCCATCTCGCGCAACCTGACGCTGGATGAAATGGCCGCCCGCGTCGGCTCGACGCGCGAGATGGTCTGCCGCGCGTTATACAATTTCTCGGACAAGAAACTGATCGAAGTGACCCGTACCGAGTTCGTCCTGGCCGACCGCGACGGGCTTTCCCGGCTTATCGAGGGTGGATGAACTGTCGGCTCGAAAAGCGCCCGCCTGCTCCCGCGTGCCAGCCTGTCTCGCCACGGACGTTTTATTTGGAGATGTTTATGCTTTCCGGGCCGCGTCGTATTCCTTCACGTCCGCAATCGCTTTGTCCACTTTCACGAAGGGCAGGATGATCAATCCGGCGATGAAAAAGAAAATCAGTGACAGGATGCCGTAGCGCAGACTCCCGAAAAGCTGGTTTGCCAACCCGAAGATCAGCGGCCCGATCCAGGACGTGCCGCGCTCGCTGATCTCATAAAATGAATAGAATTCGGCTTCCTTCCCGTTTGGGATCATCTGGGCGAACAGGCTGCGGCTGATGGCCTGCGACCCGCCCATGACCAGCGCGATGAACATGCCCAGGATGAAGAATTCCAACACCAGTTGTTCGCTTTTCAGCCCGCCGTAAGCATAGATCACCACTCCCGCCCAGATCACCAGACTCACGATGACCGATTGTTTGGCGCCGATCCATCTGGCGAGGCGGCCCCAGAGCAAGGCCCCGAAAAACGCCACGAACTGGATCATCAGGATGACTGCGGTCAGACTCTGCTGTTCCAGCGCCAGCCCGCCCTGGACCAGCGGCGCGGCGGCGAAGGTCGCCGAGATTGCGATCACGGTCTGGATGCCGTCGTTGTAGAGGAAATATGCCAGCAGGAATTTGAGCGTTTCGGGGAAGTTTTTGATCTCTCCCAGGGTTTTGCGCAATTGCTTGAAACCAATGCTGATGTAGGTCTCGTTGGCGGGCAAGGCGTGGGTCGCATGGCGCGCCCGCAGCCGCGTCCAGGTGATGAGGGAAAAACCCATCCACCAGATGCCTGCCGAAGCCAGGTTGATCCGCACGGCCAGATCGCCGGGGACCCCGATCTCATCGCTGAATAGATAGAAAGCCAGGTTGAGCGCCAGCAGGACCCCGCCGCCCAGGTAGCCCATCGCCCAGCCGTAGGACGAAACCCGGTCGCGCTCCTCCTCGCTGGCGATATCTGGCAGGTAGGCGTTGTAAAATACGATGGCCGCGCCGAAGGATAGGTTGGCAACGATGAAGAGCAGCCCTCCCAGCCACCAGAGTTCACCCGTGACCAGGAATAGCAGGATCGTCGCCACCGCGCCGATGGTCGCGAAAAGCCGCATCATTTGTTTGCGCAAGTGGGAATAATCTGCTATTGCGCCCAGGATGGGGAGGAACAACACCTGCATCCCGACGGAGAAAGAGATGCAATAGGGCAGGAACGAATCCGGCGCGACCGGGATGCCCAGGAACGAAACGGTGGAGGTCCCGGCCGCTTCGGCTGCGGCCCGGGCGAGGGCGGCCACGTAAGGGCCGAGAAAAACCGTTCCTACCGTTGTGCTGAAGGCCGAGTTGGCCCAATCGTACATGGCCCACCCAAAGATTTCACGCCTGTCATTGGTCATCGTCTGTGCGTTCGACATATTTCCTCCAATAATTTAATGGGTGACAAGATACGTAATCAGTAACCCTGACGATATAGCTCCGTTTCGATGAGTTTGTGATAAAATAGCGCCCGCCGTCAGAAATCTCTTTCTTAAAAAATCGAATTCCTGCTTGACTTAGCCGGTTGATTTAGTATATAATTCAAGTTTGCTGTCCTGCTGCTGAATGCGGCGGTGGCTTCTGTCGTTTAATCCCATTGGCAGCAAAACCAGGTCAGGAGAATCGAATGGCATCCTCTTTGCCCACAAAGACTTACGCGCGTATCCCTGTAACTCTTGCTCTTCCCAACCTTATCGAAGTACAACTGGACTCTTTTGAACGCTTGAAGGCCGAAGGCCTGGCGGATCTCTTCCACGAAATTTCTCCCATCGAATCCTATAACAAAGGCATGAAATTGTATTTCCCCAGCCGCGGCGCCGAGTCGCAGCAGTGGGGATTGAAGTATTGGTTTGGGGAACCCAAAAACAACATTGACGAGTGCGTCGAACGCGACCTCACCTATGCCACCCCGCTTTACGTCTCCGTGCTCCTGGCAGGCCCCGACATCCCGGAGCCGATCAAGCAGGATATCTTCCTGGGCGATTTCCCCGAGATGACCGACAAGGGGACGTTCATCATCAACGGGACAGAGCGCGTCGTCGTCTCGCAGTTGATCCGTTCCCCCGGCGTTTACTTCGAAGCGCCCACGGACCGGTCAACCGGTCGCCCGTTGGCGATGGCGAAACTCATCCCCGACCGCGGGGCCTGGATGGAGTTCGAGACCCGCAAGAGCGACTACATCATCCTGAAGTTCAACCGCAAGCGCACCGTCCCGATCACGGTATTCCTGCGCGCGCTGGCGGCCGTTGACGACGGGAATCCCAACTCCCCGCTCAAGACCGGCACCGATGACGAACTGCTGTCTCTCTTCCAGGATGTGGATAACAACCCGGAGCGGTTGTTCGTCGTTTCCACGCTCAAGCAGGAACCGGAATGGGACCTGGTCGGCGGGCAGACGATAGCTGAAGCCGCCCTGATCGAGTTCTTCAAGCGGATGCGCCCTGGCGATCCGGCTACTCTGGATAATGCCCGCCAGTTCATCATAGAGCAATTGTTCGACCAGCGCCATTATGACCTGGAACGCGTGGGCCGCTACAAACTGAACCAGAAGCTCGATCTTGAAATCCCGATCCCGCACCGCACGGTGACGAAGGCTGATGTGGTCCGCCTGGTGCGGCACATGATCGAGATCAACAACGGGATCAAACCCCCGGACGATATTGACCACCTGGGCAACCGCCGCGTCAAGACGGTAGGCGAGTTGATCCAGAACAAGTTGCGGATCGGCCTGCGCCGCATGGAACGCGTCATTAAAGAGCGTATGTCCATCCGCGACCAGGAGCAGATTTCGCCGGTCACGCTGATCAATATCCGCCCGGTGGTGGCCGCCCTGCGCGAATTTTTCGGGTCGAGCCAACTCTCCCAGTTCATGGACCAGACCAACCCGTTGGCCGAGCTGCGCCACAAGCGCACGCTGTCGGCTCTGGGTCCCGGCGGCCTTCGCCGTGAACGGGCGGGCTTCGACGTGCGCGACGTCCATCACTCGCACTATGGCCGCATCTGCCCCATCGAAACGCCCGAAGGCCCCAACATCGGCTTGATCGGCCGCCTGGCGTCCTTCTCGCGGGTCAACGAATACGGTTTCATCGAGACACCTTACCGCAAGGTTCTCAAAGCCTTGCCGTGCAACAGCCCGCACCTGGAAGGCCGGGCCGTTCGAGGCAATGTGGTGGATGAGACGGGGGAAGTCATCCTGAAAGATGGCGAGCGCATAGAAGCCAAGCATTTGCCGAAACTTGCCAAATTGGGCAAGGACATCCTGGTCATCCCGTTTGTGTCGGACCAGATGGATTACCTGTCGGCTGACGCGGAAGATAAATTCGTCATCGCCCAGGCCAACGCGCCGCTGACAATGTACAACGAGTTCGTCCGCAACCGCATTTCCATGCGTCATCATTCGGGTTTCGACTTCTCGACCCCGGAAAATATCAATTACATGGACGTGGCCCCGCACCAGGTCGTGGGCATCAGCGCCGCGCTGATCCCCTTCCTTGAGCACGACGACGCCAACCGCGCCCTGATGGGTTCGAACATGCAAGCCCAGGCGGTCCCGTTGGTCCGCCCGGAAATCCCGCTGGTTTCGACCGGGATGGAATATTTCGCCGCCCTCGACTCGGGGCAGGTGATCATCGCCGAAAATGACGGCGAGGTCATCTCAGTTACGGGCAGCACTATCACCATCCGTGAAAAGGACGGCAACCAGCGTCTGTACCAGTTGCGCAAGTACCAGCGTTCCAACCAGTCCACCTGTATTGACCAGCGCCCGGCGGTGGTCAAGGGCCAGATCGTTTCGAAGGGCGACATCATCGCCGACTCATCTTCGACCGACAGCGGCCAACTCGCGCTCGGCCAGAATGTGGTCGTGGCCTTCCTCTCGTGGGAGGGCGGCAACTTCGAAGACGCGATCCTGATCTCTGAAAAACTGGTGCAGGAAGACCGCTTTACGTCCGTTCACATCGAAAAGTATGAAGTCGAAGCTCGCGATACCAAGCTGGGTCCCGAGGAGATCACGCGTGACATCCCCAACGTCGGCGAGGACGCCATCAAGGACCTGGACGAGAACGGCATCATTCGCATCGGCGCCGAAGTCGGCCCGAACGATATCCTCGTCGGCAAGATCACGCCCAAAGGCGAGAAGGAATTGACCCCGGAAGAACGCCTGCTGCGGGCCATCTTCGGCGAAAAATCCCGTGACGTGAAAGATACTTCCTTGCGTATGCCGCATGGCGAGCGCGGTAAGGTCGTGGACGTGAAAGTCTTCACCCGTGAAGAAAATTCCGACCTTTCGGCCGGCGTGGACATGATGGTGCGCGTCTCGGTGGCACAGCGCCGCAAGATCACCGCGGGTGATAAGATGGCTGGTCGCCACGGGAACAAGGGCGTGGTCTCGCGGGTAGTCCCGGTCGAGGACATGCCATTTCTCGAAGACGGTACCCCGGTGGACATCATCCTGAACCCGTTGGGCGTCCCAGGACGTATGAACATCGGCCAGGTGCTCGAAGTCCACCTCGGTTGGGCCTCCAAGCGGATGGGGTTCCGCACCATTACCCCGGTATTCGACGGTGCGACCGAGACCGAGATCGAGGCCGAACTGGCCCGCGCCTGGATCATTGATCAGGCCTGGCAGGAAGCCGCGAACGACGCCTGGTCGTGGCTGAATGAGCAGGAATATGATCCCGAAATGATCGAGGATGACGGCGAAGTCCGCCGCTTCTTCCTTGAGCAGAAGTTGAGGGAACGCGGACACGATGTTCGTGATATTTCCTCGGACGAGCAAAAGACGCGTTTCATGACCGCGACCGAATGGTTGCGCGACCACGAAATTGACCCGGCAGGCGTCTTCCCACATGAAGGTATTCACCCGTCACAGCGGGGACCGTATGACGAAAGCGCAATCCTGGCTTGCTTGAGATTGTGGCTCATGAGCGAAGGCAAGGACGGCAAAGTTTCGGATGATGAGCTGCGCGGGATGGCAGAACAGGCGATGCTCGCGACCGGGAAACCGATCCCGACCCTGGGCAAGCAGGTCCTGCGGGACGGGAAGACCGGTGAGATTTTCGATCAGTCAGTCACCGTCGGTGTGATGACCATCCTGAAACTGCACCATCTGGTCGAGGACAAGGTCCATGCCCGCTCGACCGGCCCGTACAGCCTGGTGACCCAGCAACCCCTGGGTGGCAAGGCCCAGTTTGGCGGCCAGCGTTTCGGTGAAATGGAAGTCTGGGCGCTGGAAGCCTATGGCGCGGCGTACACATTGCAGGAGATGCTCACGGTCAAATCCGATGATGTCCAGGGCCGGGTCAATACTTATGAGGCCATTGTCAAGGGCGAACAGATCGAGGATCCGAGCATCCCGGCATCGTTCCGGGTGTTGGTCAAGGAATTGCAGAGCCTGGGACTGGCCGTTGAAGCTATCCACGATACCGGCGAGGTCGTCCGCTTCGGCAAGGATGAGGAGAAGGTCCAACCTCCGAAGATGGGTACCGGCCTGCTGGCCTTGAACGAAAACGTGTAATCCGCAGCCTTGAGACGGGCCTCGTCGAGGCGGTTGGAGCTTAATCACGAAATTCACAAACAGGAGCGAATTGTCCTTGACGCAAGATTAGGCGTGTGTTAAAATCGCTTTTCGTTGCCTGTAACCGAGACGCTGTACCCAGTCTCATGTTTGCACGAAAAATGAGGCCAACCAGGTAAGTTGTGGATGGCCTCACTTCTTGGCAAGACATCGTTCATCAATCATAAATCACGCATCTATTTTGTTCGGAGGCAAAAAGTGCCGACTATCAACCAAATGGTCCGCAAAGGTCGAAAGAGTAAGAAGGTCAAGAGCAAGGCTCCTGCTTTGCAATATACCTTGAACTCTTATAAGCAGCGCCGTGTGCGCCAGGCAAAAGGCGCGCCGCAGAAGCGCGGTGTGTGTACCGTTGTACGCACGATGACCCCCAAAAAGCCCAATTCGGCATTGCGCAAGATCGCTCGCGTGCGCTTGACGAACGGCATCGAAGTCACCGCTTACATCCCCGGCGAGGGACACCAGCTCCAGGAGCACTCTGTGGTCCTCGTGCGTGGCGGACGCGTCAAGGATTTGCCTGGTGTTCGTTATCATATTGTTCGCGGCTCGCTCGACACCACCGGCGTGGACAAGCGTCGCCAGGGCCGTTCGAAATACGGTGCGAAGCGCCCGAAATAGGGCCGCTTTGCAGTCGGAATTGGAAGACTAACTACGGAGAATTGGAATGCGCCGAGGTAAGCCTGAAGTCCGCGAAATCCCCCCGGATATTCGCTACAATAATGTCCTCATCCAAACCATGATTCATCACATCTTGAAAAGCGGCAAGAAAAGTGTCGCTACCAGCCTGATGTACGATACCATGGATATCATCGAGAAACAGACCAAGAAGAATCCGGTCGAGGTTTTCGAGACCGCGATGAAAAACGTGGCTCCGGTTATGGAAGTCCGCCCGCGCCGCGTGGGCGGCGCCACCTACCAGGTCCCGATGGAAGTGCCGGCTGATCGTCGCACCACGCTGGCGATCCGTTGGGTTTTGGCCGCGGCCCGCGCTCGCAGTGGCAAGTCTTTCTCCGAGAAGCTGGCTGCCGAGTTGATGGAAGCTTTCAACAACCAGGGTGCGGCTATTCGTAAACGCGAGGAAGCGCACAAAATGGCGGAAGCCAACCGGGCTTTCTCCCATTACCGCGCCTAATTTCAGATTTGTACTTTAATAAGGTATCAGTTCATCATGGCACGTGTACACCCGCTTGAGCGGTATCGGAATATCGGCATTATTGCCCATATCGATGCCGGCAAAACCACCACGACAGAACGCATCCTGTTCTATACGGGCAAGACCTATCGTCTCGGCTCGGTGGATGACGGCACGACCGTCACCGATTGGATGGACCAGGAGCGCGAGCGCGGCATTACCATCGTCTCTGCGGCTGTGACCGCGGAATGGAAGGGCTACCAGGTCAATATCATTGATACGCCCGGCCATATTGATTTCACCGCCGAAGTGCAGCGTTCGTTGCGAGTTCTGGATGGGGGGGTGGTTGTCTTCGATGCCGTTCAGGGTGTCGAACCGCAGAGCGAAACCGTTTGGCGCCAGGCAGACCGCTATGGCGTGCCGCGGATTTGTTTTGCGAACAAGATGGATCGCGTCGGCGCCTCTTACGAGCGTACCATCGAAACCATTACCTCGCGGCTGGGCGCCAACCCGATCGCGATGCAGTTGCCCATCGGCAGCGAAGCCGGATTCCGCGGCGTTGTGGACCTGTTGACCGAAGAAGCAACATTCTGGGACGATGACCTGGGCAAGGAGCCTCGCAAGGGCGATGTGCCGGATGAGTTGAAATCCCGGGTGGCTGAGATGCGGGCCACAATGGTCGAGAAGATCGCTGAACTGGACGACGAGCTTACCCTCAAATTCCTGGAAGGCGAACGGATCGGTATTGATGAACTGAAATTGGCACTGCGCCGGGCGGTGGTTGAAAACAAAGCTACGCCCGTTTTTTGCGGCAGTTCATTGCGCAATAAAGGCGTCCAATTATTGCTGGACGCAGTGATTGATTATCTCCCATCCCCGGCGGAAATCCCCCCCGTACACGGGCATGACACCGAAAAAGACGAAGAATTCATCGAATTGCCTGCCGAGGATGACGCGCCGTTGAGCGCCCTGGTCTTTAAAATCGTAACCGACCCCTACGTCGGACGCCTGGCTTATTTCCGGGTTTATTCGGGAAAGATCACCCAGGGGACGATGGTGATGAACTCGACCAAGGGCAAGCGCGAACGCATCGGACGCCTGATCCGTATGTACGCCGACCGCCGCGAGGACATCACCGAGGTGCTCGCTGGGGACATCGCGGCCGTGCTGGGTTTCAAGGAAACTTTCACCGGCGATACCCTGTGCAACAACAAGAACATCGTCCTTGAGAGCATCACCTTCCCCGAACCGGTCATTTCGATTGCCATCGAGCCGAAAAGCACCGCCGACCAGGAGAAGATGGGCGAAGCCTTGCGGAAACTGTCCGAAGAAGACCCGACTTTCCGGGTCCGGTCGGACGAGAACACCGGGCAAACGATCATCTCCGGGATGGGTGAGCTGCATCTCGATGTACTGGTCACCCGTATGCTGCGGGAGTTCCGCGTCCAGGCCAACGTGGGTCGTCCGCGGGTAGCCTATCGTGAATCGATCACCCGCTCGCTCGACAAAGTGGATTACCGCTACGTCAAGCAGACCGGCGGGCGCGGCCAGTACGGTCACGTCACTTTTGCAATGCAACCGGGTGAACGCGGCAGCGGCGTCATCTTCGAAGAGAAGATCGTCGGCGGCTCGATCCCCAGGGAGTATATCCCGGCTGTCCAGAAAGGCGTGATGGAAGCTGCCGAAAGCGGTGTGCTGGCCGGTTATCCGGTAACAGACCTGAAGGTCACACTCTACGACGGCTCCTTCCACGAGGTCGACTCGAACGAAATGGCTTTCAAAATGGCTGCGACCTTTGCCTTCAAGGAAGGCGTCCAAAAAGGTGGCCCCATCCTGCTCGAACCGGTGATGAGGGTCGAAGTCATCGTCCCGGAGGATTACCTGGGAGACATCATCGGCCAGTTGAACAGCCGCCGCGGCGAAATCCAAGGCATGGAAATGCGGACCGGCAACGCCCAGGCGGTGCGGGCCATGGTCCCGCTGGCAGAAATGTTCGGTTACGCAACCGAGTTGCGCTCTGCGACCCAGGGTCGCGGGGTATTCTCGATGGAATTCGATCACTACGCGCCTGTTTCGGAAGCAGTTGCGCGAGAGATACTCAAATAACTCATCTCTAATTTTTTTGTCAACTCTACAAGGAGATAAGGTACATGGCAAAGCAGAAATTTGAGCGGACGAAGCCGCATCTGAACGTGGGCACGATGGGTCACATTGACCATGGGAAGACGACCCTGACGGCGGCGATCACGAAGGTGTCGCAGATGCTGGGCAAGGCCGAGTTCCGGGCCTACGATCAGATTGACAATGCGCCGGAGGAGAAGGCCCGGGGGATCACGATCAACATTGCGCACGTGGAATACGAGACCGACAAGCGGCACTACGCCCATGTGGACATGCCGGGTCACCGGGACTACATCAAGAACATGATCACCGGGGCGGCCCAGGTGGACGGGGCGATCCTGGTGGTGGCGGCTCCCGACGGGCCGATGCCGCAGACGCGGGAGCACGTGCTGCTGGCGCGTCAGGTGGAAGTGCCTTCGATCGTGGTCTACCTGAACAAGATTGACCAGATGGACGATCCCGAGCTGCTGGAGTTGGTCGAGTTGGAGTTGCGGGAGTTGTTGAACAGCTACGGGTTCCCCGGCGACACGACCCCGATCGTGCGGGGGAGCGCCTTGAAGGCCTTGGAGAGCGGCAGCAACGATCCGAATGCGCCGGAGTACGACAGCATCCGGGAGTTGCTGCGGGTGGTGGACGAGTACATCCCGGAGCCGGTGCGTGAGACCGACAAGCCGTTCATGATGGCGATCGAAGACGTGTTCTCGATCAAGGGGCGCGGGACGGTGGTGACGGGGCGGATCGACCGGGGCAAGATCAAGGTCAGCGAACCGGTGGAGATTGTCGGGCTGCGTGAGAAGAGCATGAACTCGGTCTGCACGGGGGTGGAGATGTTCCACAAGCAGATGGACGAGGGCATGGCGGGCGACAACGTTGGGTTGTTGCTGCGCGGCATCGAGCGCACCGACGTGGAGCGCGGCATGGTGGTGGCGGCTCCGAAATCCATCACCCCGCACAAGAAGTTCCTGGCCCAGGTGTACGTGCTGAAGAAGGACGAGGGCGGGCGACACAAGGCGTTCTTCAGCGGGTACCGGCCGCAGT
>JBMOMN010000047.1:0-49398 GCA_049324115.1 Chloroflexota bacterium | reverse complement strand
CACGAAGGCGCTCAAAGGGAAAACGCCTTGATTTGATGGGTTCCTCCTTTGTAGACTTTGTGCTCCTTCGTGTTTTAGGGTTTTCCCAATGAAAACGAAAGAACCACAAAATCCAGCAGAATCAGGAAAATTCATCTCTCTCACAATGAGCGTCATCATCCGGTCCAGGCGGGATTCTTTGGTGATCTTCTGAGGCCTGTTTATGAAAAAAGCGTCCAGCGTCCCATGGCCACAAAAATGGCGAGCGCCAGTAAGACGAGGTTGACGGGAATGACATTGAATTCCTTCCTCGGCAAATGTTCAGTGAAGATTGCCAGCAGTTGGATCAACGTCAGCCCGACGGCGGCCAGAACCGTCAGCCACGGCAGGATACCCGTGACGAGGGGGAGGATCAGTCCCAAGGCGCCAAGCAGCTCCGAAGTCCCAACGAAGCGGATAAAACCATCCTGCCTTCCATGCGCCCACGTCATCTGCGGGTTTTCGCGGACTTTGGAGGGTTGAAATGCCTTCATGCTTCCTGCCATCAGGTACATGGCGGCGAGCAGCCCCTGTGCGATCCATAATGTAATGTTCATCTTGACTCTCCTTTTGACTTGTGTTATCGTACACCCGTTGTCTAAGCAACAGATGTTGTATAATTTACATCCCTTGCCGGATCAAGTCAACCATCAAATTTCGTTTTTTGTTGCCTAAGCAACACTGGAGCCAAAATGTTGTCCATCCCCACCGATGAAACCCTCGATCCCCGCGTCAAACGCACCCGGAACTTGCTCGAACAGGCTTTTATGGAAGTTGTTGCCGAGAAAGGTTTCCAGGCCGTCTCCGTGCAGGATATTGCCGAACGGGCCGGGATCAACCGCGCCACGTTCTACGCCCACTTCCCCGATAAATACGCCCTGCTCGACCACAGCATCCGCCAAATGTTCAGGCAGGAACTCGAAAAACGGATGCTCAGCGTCTGCACCTTCAGCCTGGAAAACCTGCGGCAGTTGGTCGTTGCCGTGTGCGAATTCGTGGCAAAAGCCAATTCACACTGCGCCCCGCCCCAGCCCCAGTTCGAATCGCTGGTGGAAGCACAGGTCAAGGCACAACTTCAGGATTTGTTGCAGAACTGGATCGAGCAGACCGGTTCAGACGTGGACCCCCGGATCGCCGCGACAGCCACGAGTTGGGCCATCTACGGGCTGGCCTTGCAGTGGAGCCACGACAAAAAACGCTCCCCCGTGGAGACATTTGCCGACCAGGTTTTGCCGCTGATCGCGTCCAACCTGCGGCTGATACAGCCCGCCTGACCTGCGCAGGCTGTGGACGCACCGTGCCCGTTACGAGAGAAAGCCGGATTGGACGGTCAGCAACTGGCCTCGTCCACGATCTGGATCACGTCCGGTTTGTTGGGGATGACGCACAGGAACTCGAAATCCTCGTCGCCGGTGTTCTCGTAGAAATGCGCCACGCCTTCGGGGATGAAGACCACGTCCCCTTTCTGGACCTCGTAGGTCTGTTCGCCGATACCGATGCGGGCGCGGCCCCCGAGCACGTACTGCTCGTGCTCCACCGTGTTGGTGTGACGCGGCATCCCGCCGCCCGGTTTCATCGAGAACTTGCGCAGCGCAAAATTGGGGCCTTCCTGGGCCGAGATCAACACCTGGATGGTGGTCTCCACCCCGGCGGTCACATTTTTAGCTTCCACATCTTGAGCATGTTTGACTGACATCGTTTACTCCTCTCATCACCGATCACTGATTACTGGACACTGAATACTGGTTGCTGCTCACTGGCCGCGGCTCGCTCGCGACCGTCCCTGCCTGCACCCGCCAGACCTCCGCCCGGCTGACGAATTCGGGCGTGAACAGGTTCAGGTCGGTGGTGGTCAGCAGCACCTGTTCGGCCCGGCCGAGATACGCGAGCAGGTCGGCCCGGCGCGAGAGGTCGAGTTCGGCCATCACTTCGTCGAGCAGGATGATCGGCCACTGGCCGGTTTTGGCTTTCATCCAATCCACTTCGGCCATTTTGAGCGAGAGCAGCGCTGTGCGGATCTGGCCGCGCGAGCCGTAATGGCCCAGGTCCACGCCGCCGGTGAAGAAGCGCAGCTCGTCCCGGTGCGGGCCGATGGTGGTTGCGCCGCGGGCGATCTCCTCCCGGCGCAGGCCGCGCAGCGCCTTGCGGAACCCGTCGCGGATGTCGTTCAACCCCAGGGCCGAGCGGTCTGTCGGGGTGGCGAGGTCCAGGCCCATCTGTCCCGGCGGGCGGGGCAGGGGGTCGTAGGCCGGCTGGTAATCCAGGCGCAGGGTCTCATTTTTGCGCGTCAGATGGTCGTGGATGTTCTTCGCCAGCGACTCCAACTCACTCACGGCCTGGATGCGCCACAGGACCAGCTGCGCGCCCCGGTCGCTCAGGATTTCGTCCCAGTAGGCCAGTTGCTCCGGGTCGCCGCCGCGCTCATTGAGCTGCTTGAGCAGGGCGTTGCGCTGGGTGAGGGCCTGGCTGTATTCGCTCAGGGTGCGGGCGTAGGCGGGGAGGGTCTGGGCCAGGGTCAGGTTGAGATAACGGCGGCGTTCCTCAGGTCCGCCCTCGACGATCTGGGACATCTGCGGGACGAAGAGGACCGCGTTCAGGTGTCCGACCACCTCACTCAACGGACGTTTGACCCCATCCAATAAAACTTCTTTCCGCAGGCGTTTCCCGTTCACCGTCCCGACCGGTTCGAGGATGAGCCGGGCTTCCAGCCGGTGCGGCGACCCGTTGCGCTGGTACTCGCCGACGATCCGCCCGACGGCCAGGTCCTTTTTGGCGGCGACGAAATTGACCAGTTGGCGGTCGGAATGGGTCTGGAAGGAGGTGAAGGTGGCCAGAAAATAAATGGCTTCGAGCAGGCTGGTCTTGCCCTGGGCGTTGCTCCCGACCAGCAAAACAGCCCGCCGTGGCAGGTCAGTGTCCAGGCGGGCGAAATTGCGGAAGTCGGTGAGGGAGAGGTGTTTGAGGAGCATTCTTTGGAGCGTGTTACGTGCTACGCAGCACGCAGCACATGACACGCATCATACAAAACATCATGCCAGGTCTCCAACCGGCTCTTCGGGTTTCCAGACGCTTGTGGCGCGGTCGGTGAAGAGCACGCCTTCGAGATGGTCTATCTCGTGCTGGAAGATGCGCGCCAGCCAGCCCCTGGCCTTGACCGTCATCGGCTGGCCGTGGCGGTTCTGTCCCTTGACGGTGACGGCCAGGGAGCGTTCGACCTCGCCGACCAGGCCAGGGATGGACAGGCAGCCTTCGACGCCGGGTTCAGTCTCGGTGTCGAAGCGGGTGATCTTCGGGTTGACCATCACGTACAGTTTGGGCGGGACGTCTTCGTTTTCGTCATCGCCGTATTCGACGACGATCACCTGCTCCGAAATGCTCACCTGCGGCGCAGCCAGCCCCACGCCGGGAGCGGCGCGCATGGTTTCGATCATGTCGTCAACCAGGGTTTGCAGCTTGCCGTCAAAATTCTTGACCGGGCGGGCCTTGCGGCGCAGCGCCGGGTCGGGGGGAGTGATAATTTCTCGTAGTGCCATACTTGCCTCTAGGGATGGTTTGCCCGTGAATTTTACCCTTAATTTTCCGGCGGGATGAACTCGCCCCGGTTGTTGTGATAGGCGGCGATCCACTCGGCCATGCGTTCGCGCTCGGATGCGGTCTCGGCTTTGCGTTTATTGATCAGCCGCCGGTTGCGCCACTCCTCGATCTCAGCCTGGACCGAGGCCGGGTCGTGGACATCATTGAAAGTAAAGTCGGTCGTGCCGACCTTGATGTAGACTGTGCCGAAATTGAGCAGGTAGCCCAGCAGCCCGATCCGCTCGAATTCGATGGAGAGGATGTCTTCCAGCTTGGCGGTCTTGCGCTGCTCGGTGCCCAACGGCTTCTTGTCAATATCCATGATCTGCTCCGAGGTCAGCTCGAAGCGGTCGTTGCGCCAGTCGGCGAACTGGTAGACCCACCAGATAGCGAGCGGGAAAAACGCCGTGAACAGGACGGCGACGATGGTCCCCCGGTTATCAATCCGGGAGAGGATGCCAAAATAGAGCAGCCCGGCCAGGTCAAGGAACAGCATGAGACTGACCGCCCCGACCTGCCGGAGGAGGATGAACCAGTGCTTGCGGTAGACGATCTTGCCGCTCTCCTCGGTGCGCAGTTTGAACAATTCGCGAACAAGGAGGCGCGGGAGGTTGATCCTTTTGCCGGGCGGCGCGGCGGCGGGAGGCGCGGGCGGGTTTTGGGGTTCGGCCAGCTTCAGCTTGATGCGGATGGCTTGCTTCATGGCTTCCACTTCCTCGCGCCGCGAAACAGCCTTCGAGCGGTTCAAATATTCGTCCAGCATCGCCTTGACCTGGTGAGGGTGTTCGATATTACCAAAGGTGACCCGGCTCGTAAATGTGCGGGTGACCACATCGCCGTAATCCAGTATCCGGCCCACGAGTCCGGTTTCGACCGAAGCGGATTGCATCTGTGAGATCGGGGATTCCTGGCGGCTGTCGTACAGGCCGATTATTTTCTCGACCCAGATGATCCGCCGGTTGGTGATGATGTAATAATCGTTCCCATAATCAATCACAACCCAGGTAACCCACAGCGCCTCCAGGAAGCCGGTCACAGCCGCCATGACCGGGGGAAACTTGCTCTCGGGCGTCAAGGCCCACAAGAACAGGAAGAAAGACGGCACCATCAGGGCGAAGATCGGCCCCAGCAGCATTTGGTAGAGGACGATGTAATGTTTGCGCGAGAGCAGGTAAATCGTTTCGTCGGGCTGCAACCATCTGAAAAAGAGCCGGGCGATATTCTGGCGGCTGGTCTCCACCAGTTGGAGGGTCGTCTTGAAGTGCTGGGATTCCTTGATCAACTCGAGGATTTCCGCCGCCTGGATGACCAGCAGCGTGGTATGGGCATCCACGCTCGCCCTGGCGATCCGGCGCGGGCGCTTGAAAGCCGGCTCCAGGCCAAAGTAATCCCCCTCCGTAAAATGATCGGGCTGCAACGGCGCTTTCCGGGTGGTCTTGCGCGTGACCTTTACCCCGCCCCTCAGCACCAGGAACATCGCATCCGCCTTGTCGCCGGGCGCGTACAGGTCCTGCGCCTCTGCGTAAGGCAGTTCGCCCATCTTCTCGGCCAGCGTGGTCAGCCTCTCCTCTGACAGGCCGTGGAAAAGATGGATCCGCTTGAGCAGGTCAACGCATTGCCGGATGTTGGTAGCCACGTCCGTATTCTAGCACGAATCACTGGCGCACGATCGCGCACCCGTAAGGCTGGGTTTCAGCCGGGTTGGGCAGGCGTCCGTCCAGCAGGGCGGCGACCGCGTCGGCGAGGTAGGACTGCGTGGCCTGCCGCTGGCGGAAGGTCACGTTATCGAACGCGCCGCGGTAACGCAGGATGCCGTCCCGGCCGATGACGAAGACGTGCGGCGTGGTGACCGCCTCGTACAGGTCCGCCACCTGGCCCTCCGCATCGTGCAGGACGATGGGCAGGCCGCGCGTTATGGACGCGTTTTCCAGCGCCTCGAGCGGTTCGTTGGCGTTCGCCGCGACCGGCAGCAGCGCCACCTCCCCGCCCCACCCCGCCAGGGACGGGACCAGCAGCTTGTCCACCCGCTGCACCTGCGGGCACTCCGCCGACCAGAAGGAGACGATCACGATCCGGCCGCGGAAATCGCTCAGCCGGTGGACGCCGCCTTCCAGGTCGGGCAGTTCGAAATCCGGGGCGGGTTGGTTGATTTCAGGCATGGTGAAATTATATAATGAGTCCCCTGCAAAAAGGTTAACTCTCACCGCGAAGAAACGAAGGTCTCAGCGATCGTCCGGCCTGCTGAATCTGCAATCTCCCTGTAACTTTTATGATTTTCGCCTGTCTTGCACCGTATGGCCGCGCATGATACACTTTAACTGTTATGAAGCCTTCACTGCTTGTAGTGACTCCGCAAACCAGCTTCGGTGATCTCATCCGCAAAAGCCTGCTGGACGTTGGCGATTACCACGTCCATGTCGTAGACACCCGCGAAGACGCACTCACCTGGATCAGGTCGAACGAGTGCGCCTTTGCGTTCCTGGACACTGACCTGCGCATCTCCATCCTGACCCTGGGCATGGACTTGCGCAAGACAAAACCCAAATTGGGGCTGGTCATCGTCTCGGGGGCCGGGGTGCCCCCCGCCCTGGACGAGCTGCGTCCCTGGGCCTTGCTGCGCAAGCCTTTCTACCAGCCCGACCTGATCAACCTGCTCGAGACCGGCGTCCCGCGTCCAAACGGCGAGCAGGCCCCGGGTCCAGAGCGAAGCGCTGCCCATCAGGACGAAAACGAACCCATCTGGCTCAAGGACGTGTCCCGCGCCGCCCAGCACCTCACCCGTCTGACCCTCGAATCTTCGGCCCAGGCCGCCCTGATCGCCCGCAAGGGTGAGCTGTGGGCTTATGCCGGTCAATTGTCCCAGGCCGCCGCCCAGGAACTTTCCGCCTCGCTGACCCGCGGCGGCTGGATGGGCGAAAGCGACCTGCTGCGCTTCATCCGCCTCAAAGCCACCAGCGCCGAACACATGCTTTACGCCACCAACCTGGCCGAGGGCTTGATCCTGGCGTTGGTCTTCGATGCCGAAACCCCCTTCAGCACCATCCGCACCCAGGCCAACAACCTGGCCCATTCCCTGTTTGCCACGAAATACGAAACCGGCCCCTACCCCCTCAACGCCGACTATGCCGCCCAGGGCGAGGAGGGTGATGGCGAAGATTTGCCGCCCATCACCGAAATCCTGAACGACGTGCCGCCGCCCAATCCCGTCGCCGGGAAAGCCCCGGAGCGGATCGCCAGGGAGGCCGCCCCCAAGCCGCCCACCCATTCCGAAACACCCCCGTTCATCAAACACGAGACCTCCCCGGCCATCCCGCTGCCGGCCATGATGAAAGCGGACCAAAACGCCAAACCCAAAGATAAAAGGGGGAATGCGCCGCTGGTGGACACCGATCTCGAAGAGACCCGCCTGAGCAGCGGTCTGGCCGAGACCCGCGCCAGCCACATTGACCTGGGCGAGACCACCCGCAGCGACGCGGCCGACAAGGATTTCCTCGACAACCCGATCACCGACCAGGCTCCCAAATCTGTAACCGAGGTCGTCGGGCGGCGGATCGTGGTCGAACCGGCCTCCCCGGCCATGTACAACCTGACCTACGCCTGCCTGCTGGTGCCGCGCTTCAGCACCCACTTCCTGACCGGCGACCTGGCGACCAAGCTCTCCGATTGGGTCCAGGATATCTGCATCTCCTACGGCTGGCGGCTCGAATTCCAGGCCGTGCGCCCCGAATACCTGCAATGGGTGGTCAACGTGCCCCCGGCCACCTCGCCGGGCTACCTGATGCGCATCATCCGCCAGCAGACTTCCGAAAAAATATTGGCCGAGTTCCCGCGCCTGAAGCGTGAAAACCCCTCCGGCGATTTTTGGGCGCCCGGCTACCTCATCATGGGCGGGGGACAGCCGCATCCGCCGCAGTTGGTGCGGGACTACATCCGCCAGACCCGCCAGCGCCAGGGTGTCACCGGAAAGCTCTCTTAAATCCCTGTATAATTGGGGTCATGCCACCCACACTTTATCTCATTGACGGACACGCCCTGGCATACAGGGCGTATTTCGCCTTAAGCGCCAGCGGCGGGGGACGCTGGCAGACCTCGACCGGTGAGCCGACTGCCGGGATTTACGGCTTCGCCCTGGCCCTCTTGCGCATCCTCGAACAGGACAAACCGGACTACCTGGCGGTGGCCTTCGACACCGGCAAAACCTTCCGGGACGATTTGTACCCGGAGTACAAGGCCACCCGCGCCAAAATGCCGGACGACCTGCGCCCGCAGATCGGGAGCATCCGCCAGATGGTGGACGCCTTCGACATCCCGCGCCTCGAAATGGAAGGCTTCGAGGCCGACGACGTGCTCGGCTCGATGGCCCGCCAGGCCGCCGCGCAGGGACTGGGGGTCAAGATCATCACCGGCGACCGCGACCTGCTGCAACTGGTGGGCGAACTGGTGATCGTCAACCTGCCGGGCAAATCCATGAGCGACGCCACCGATTACGCCACCGGCGAACAGGTCAAGGCTTATTTCGGCGTCCGCCCCGACCAGGTGGTGGATTACAAAGGACTGGTCGGCGATTCGTCCGACAACATCCCCGGCGTGCGCGGCATCGGCGAGAAGACCGCCAGCGCCCTGTTCGAGCAATACGACACGCTCGACGGCATCTACGCCCACCTCGACCAACTCAAGCCGGCCGTGCGCGCCAAACTGGAAGAACAGAAGGATTCCGCCTACCTGAGCCGCGACCTGGCCCGCATCCGCACCGACCTGCCGGTCAGCCTCGACCTGGAACGGGCCAGGCCCGACCGCTTCGACCCGGCCGTGGTCGAGGCGTTCTTCAAGGAACTCGAATTCCGCTCGCTGCTCAAACGGCTGGAAACGCTCAAGCCCGGCGCGGCCGGGTCGCCCCAGCCTGTCGCCTACAAACCCGGCCAGCAAATGTCCCTGTTCGCCTCCGAAGCGCCCGCGGCCGTCTACACCCCGCGGCCGTCCGCCATCGAAGTCCGGCTGGTGAACACGCCCGAAGCCCTCGACCAACTGGCCGCCGACCTGGCCGGGGCCGGGGTCATTTCCTTCGACACCGAAACCACCTCCACCGACGAGACCCAGGCCGACCTGGTCGGGATTTCGCTGGCGATCCGCCCCGGGGAGGGAATCTACATCCCGGTCGGGCATCGCTCCGGCCAGAACCTGCCCGTCGAGCAGGTCATCTCGGCCCTGCGCGGCCCGATGACCGATCCCAAAATTCCCAAAGTCGGCCACAACCTCAAGTACGATTTCATCATGCTGGCCCGTTACGGCCTGCGCCCCGCCCCGCTCGGCTTCGACACCATGCTGGCCGAATGGCTGGTTGATCCTGCCTCGCGCCACCTGGGACTCAAGACCCTGGCCTCCGTCCGGCTGGGCGAGGAGATGACCCAGATCGAGGAACTGATCGGCAAGGGTAAGAACCAGGGCAGCATGGCGGATGTGGACGTGGCCGCGGCCGCCGATTACGCCGCGGCCGACGCCGAAACCTGCCTGCGCCTGATGCCCGAACTCAAGCAAGAACTCTCCCGGACCTCGGGCCTGCGCCTGCTCGAAGAGATCGAACTGCCGCTGATCAGCGTCCTGGCCGACATGGAAATGGCCGGGGTGCTGCTCGACCTGCCTTTCTTTGAATCCATGTCGGTCGAACTGCAAAAGCGACTGGCCGAGATCGAGCGCCAGATCTACGACTCGGTCGGCAAGGTTTTCAACGTCAACTCGACCCAGCAGCTTTCGGATGTATTGTTCACCCGCCTGAAACTGGTCCCGCCCGACCGCGGGCGCAAGACCGCCAGCGGGCATTACTCCACCTCGGCAGACGTGCTCGAATCGCTGCGCGGCCAGCACCCGGTGGTGGATTGGGTGCTGGAGCAACGCGAACTCGCCAAGCTCAAGTCCACCTACGTGGACGCCCTGCCGGCTTCCGTCAACCCGGCCACCGGACGCGTCCACACCTCCTACAGCCAGACCGGCGCCGTGACCGGGCGGCTGTCCTCGTCGAACCCGAACCTGCAAAACATCCCGATCCGCACCGAGGAGGGACGCCGCATCCGCAACGGGTTCATCGCCGGGGCCGGCAACGTCCTTTTGGCGGTGGACTATTCCCAGATCGAGCTGCGCATCGTGGCCCACATGGCCGGGGACGAGGCCATGCTGGCAGCCTTCCGCCAGGGACAGGACATCCACGCCACGACCGCGGCCGCCATCTACGGCGTCCCGCTCGCCTCGGTCACGAAGGAAATGCGCCGCCATGCCAAGGCGATCAACTTCGGCCTGATCTACGGCATGTCCGCCTTCGGCTTGACCCGTTCCACCGAACTGACCCTGGCCGAGGCCGAGGATTTCGTCAAGGCTTACTTCCAACAGTTCCCCGGCATCAAACGCTACCTGGACGGCATCCGGGCCAGCGCCGCCCGTGACGGCTACGTCGAGACCCTGCTGGGCCGCCGCCGCTACTTCCCGATGCTCAAGAACCCGACCAACGTCAATCTCAAGAACCGGGAGGAGCGCGAGGCGATCAACGCTCCCATCCAGGGCACCGCAGCGGATATTATGAAAATCGCCATGCTGAAGATCCCGTCGGCCTTGAAAAATGCCGGGCTGGCGGCGCGGATGCTGCTCCAGGTCCACGACGAGATCGTGCTGGAGTGCCCGCAGGCTGAACTGGAAACCGCCGCCCGCGTCGTCCAGCAAACCATGGAATCGGCCTATCCCCTGAGCATCCCGCTCTCGACCGAGGCGCGCTGGGGCGGGAATTGGGGTGATATGCAAGTCTACGCGCCCAAATAGGGTTACAATACAACGGACAAATTCTCTCGGTGATGTGAACAGATATGGCCGGAAACGAAGAAATCTTCAAAAAAGCAATGAACGAGGGCCACTCGGCCGCCTGGGACCAGATGTGGGAGCGGGCCGCGGCAGCCTACAAGACGGCTCTGCTGGAATTCCCCAACAACCCCAAGGCCATCAACAGCCTGGGGCTGGCGCTCTTGCAACTCCAGCAATACGAAGAAGCGCTGGAGACTTACAAACACGTCACCACCCAATCTCCCGACGATCCCATCCCGTATGAGCAGATTGCCCAGCTCAACGAACGCCTGGGCAACCTGAAAGAAGCCGTCAGGGCCGCCATGAGCGCCGCCGACCTGTACCTCAAGCTGCGGGACGTGGACAAAGCCATCGAGAACTGGGCCAGGGTCATCCAGCTCAACCCGGACCACGTGCTGGCCCACTCGCGGCTGGCCATGGTCCACGAAAAGCTGGGACATCCCAAGCAGGCCATCACCGAATACCTGGCCGTAGCCAGCCTGCTCCAGCGCACCGGCAACGTCGAAAAGGTCCAGGAGGCGGTAGCCCGCGCCCGCCAGATCGCCCCGGATGATCCCGAAGTCCGGCAGGCGATCACCCTGCTCCAGGCGGGACAATTGCTGCCCAAGCCGGTCCGCCCCCGGGGCGGGACGGGTCCGCTGGCAATGGCCCAGGTACGCCTGCTCAATGCGGCCAGCAAACAACCCGCCGAAAGCAACCTCGACCCGGTAGCCGAAGCCCGCCACAAGGCATTGACCGTGCTGGCGGAAGCCCTGTTCGAGTACTCCGACCAGAATGTAGAGACCCAGGCCGAGCGCAAAGGGATGCAGGCCATCATGAAAGGCACGGGGGCGCTCTCCCTGCAACAGGGCGAACAGACCCGCATCGTGCTCCACCTCAGCCAGGCCATCGACTCGCAGACCAAGGAACAATACAACCAGGCCGCCGACGAACTCGAACGCGCCCTCGAAGCCGGGTACAGCCACCCGGCCCTGTACTTCGACCTGGGACTGCTCCGCGCCCAGACCGACCGCACCGAGAGCGCCCTGCGCCACTTGCAGCACGCCGTCAGGCACAAGGACTTTGCCCTCGGTACCCGCCTGCTCACCGCCCAGACCCACCGCCGCCAGGGACGCCTGAAGGAAGCCGCCCTCGACTACCTCGAAGCCCTCAAACTGGCCGATTCCCAGGTCGTCCCGCCCAACCAGGCCGACGAGATCCGCCAGTTGTACGAGCCGCTGCTCGAAGCCCAGAACCGGCAGGACGACGAAAAAGTCCTCGCCCGCCTGTGCGACAACATCGACTCGCTGCTCATGCGCCCCAAGTGGCGCAGCCACCTGACCAAAGCCCGCGAACAACTGCCCAAAGATGCCGACGGGAGGTCGTCCCTGCCGCTGGCCGAGATCATCATCCAGTCCCAGAGCAGCCAGGTGCTGGAGGCGATCAGCAACATCCACAACCTGGTCCGGGCCGGCAGCCTGCGTACCGCCATGGACGAGGCCTTCCAGGCCCTGACCTACGCCCCCGCCTACCTGCCCCTGCACTCCCTCATCGGCGACCTGCTCGTCCGCGAGGGCCACACCCAGGACGCCATCACCAAATTCTCCACCATCGCCCACGCCTACAGCGTGCGCGGCGAAGCCGCCCAGGCCACCAACGTCCTGCGCAAGGTCATCAAGCTCGCCCCGATGGACATGTCTGCCCGGACGCGGCTGATCGAACAACTCGCCGCCCGCGGCCAGATTGACGAGGCCATCGCCGAATACCTCGAACTGGCCGACATCTACTACCGCCTGGCCGAACTGGACATGGCCCGCAAGACCTACACCACCGCCCTACGCCTGGCCCAGCAGGCCAACAACCGGGCCTGGAACACCCAGATCATGCACCGCATGGCCGATATTGACATGCAGCGCCTCGACTGGCGGCAGGCCCTGCGGGTTTACGAACAGATCCGCACCATCAAGCCCGAAGACGTGGTCGTGCGCAAGAACATCGTCACCCTCAACCTGCGCCTGGCGCAAGACCCGCAGGCAAGGGCCGAGATCGAAAACTACATGACCTACCTCGAAAGCCAGGGCCTTAAAGAAGCCGGGGTCACTTTTCTCGAAGAACTGGCCAAAGAGTACGAAGACAACCTCACCGTCCGCCGCGCCCTGGGCGAACAATACCGCCGCGTCGGGCGCACCCAGGAGGCGATAGCCATCCTCGACCAGGTTGGGGATGCCCTCTTCGAAAGCGGCGACAAGAACGGCCTGATCGAAGTCGTCAACCTGATCCTTTCGATGAACCCGCCCAACGCCGAAGAATACCGCCAACTGCTCACACAGATCTGATCCCTCCGAAACCTGCCCATGAACCCCTCCTCCCGCCGTTCGAACTTTGAGCCGGGCCTGTACATCCTGGCCTTTGCCCTGGCCCTCGGGCTGCGCTTCGTCCAGCTCGGCGCGCCGCTGCTGTCAGACGCCGAAGCCGCCTGGGCCATGCAGGCCCTCGACGTGACCCGCGGCCTGCGACCGGCCCTCGGCCCGCAGCCCGGCTACGTCATGCTGACCAGCGCCCTGTTCTACCTGATGGACAGCACCAACTTCCTGGCCCGTTTCTGGCCGGCCCTCTTCGGCGGACTGTTGACCCTGGCCCCGCTGGCCTTCCGCGAGCGGATCGGGCGCACTCCGGCCCTGGTGCTGGCCTTCGGCCTGGCCCTCGACCCGGGACTGGTGAGCCTGTCGCGCCAGGCCGGGAGCCTGATTCCCGCCCTGGGCGCGGCTGCCCTGGCCTGGGCCGCCTGGGAACGGCGCAAACCGTCCCTGGCAGGGTTCTTCGCCGGGCTGGCCCTGCTCGGCGGGCCGTCGCTGTGGCTGGGACTGCTCATCTTCGGGCTGGCCTACGCCCTCGCCCAGGGTCTGCTGCCCGCCGTCGAAACGGGAGCAGGCCCAAACGTCCCGGCCCGCTCCGTGCGGGAGGAGTTGAAGCTGGCCGGGGCTTACGCCCTCGGCACCCTGCTCGTCGCCGGGACGCTCTTCTTCCTCTCCCCAAACGGGATCAGCGCCGCGCTGGCCTCCCTGCCGGCTTTCCTGAACGGCTGGGGCCGTCCCTCCGGGGTGCCGGCCACGCGGCTGCTGCTGGCGCTGGCCGTTTACCAACCCCTGCCCGTCCTGTTCGCCGTGGCGGCCCTCCTGCGGGCCGCCTGGATGCGCCGTCAGATCAAAAACCTGCCCGAAGACGCACCCTCTTATGCCCCCGAGGCCATCAGAAAGAAGTCGGCACCGGCCTTCCGCCTGGGGCTGTGGGCGCTGGTGGCCCTGCTGCTGGCCCTGTTCTACCCGGCGCATGAAATCGGCGACCTGGCCTGGGCGCTCGTCCCCCTGTGGGCGCTGGCCGCCCTGGAAATCAGCCATCACCTGAACCTGCCCGATGAAGACCGCCAGGAGACCTTCGGCGCGCTGGCGTTGACCGTGGCGCTGCTGGCCTTTGCCTGGCTGGATTTCGCCAGCCTGAACTTTGTGGGCTACCAAAGCACGGACTGGACCACCCGCATCTACCTGCTGATCGGGGCGCTGGCGCTGCTGGTCCTGAGCCTTTTCCTGGTGGCGCTGGGCTGGTCGTCCGAAATTGCCCTGCGCGGGGGCGTGTGGGGGGTATTGGCTGTCCTGGTTTTTTACTCGCTCAGCGCGGCCTGGGGCGGGACCGGCCTGCGCACCCCCGACGGGGTGGAACTGTGGTTGAGCGAAGCCCAACCGGGACAGTTGGAACTGATCGCCCGGACCGTGGACGATGCCTCCGACTGGAGCACGGGCGTGGCCTCGCACCTGCCGGTGCTGATCGTCGGCGTGGATTCGCCCGCCCTGGAGTGGGCCTTGCGCCGCCACCCGGTCGGGAAGGCCGCCAGCCTCGACCTGCTCTCCACGCCGGAGGTCGTCATCTCGCCGGAAATGAACGAACTGTCGCTCCCGGCGGCCTACCGCGGCCAGGATTTCTACCTGCGCCACAGCCCCGTCTGGAGCCAGTTGCCGGCCTTCGACTGGATCCGCTGGCTCACCAGCCGGGATTTTCCCCGCCAGAGCGACGTGGTCGTGCTCTGGGTGCGCGACGACCTGTTCATTGACGCGACGGCCCAACCCTAAAGATTGAACGCGAATGACGCGCATAAGCGAATGGCCCGAATTTCTTGAAAATTCATTCTTGGCATTAGCCCATTCGCAAAATCCGCGTTGAAACCGACCAGGATTCTTGAATTTACCATGCCTCTCCCCAGCATCATCGCCATAGACGGCCCGGCAGCTTCGGGCAAATCCACCATCGGACGCAAGCTGGCCGATTCCCTGGATTACCTCTTCTTCGATACCGGCGTCATGTACCGCGCCATCACCTGGATCGCCATCTCACGCGGCGTGGACGTGGCCGACGAGTCTGCGGTCACAGCCCTGGCCGAGTCCACGCCGATAGACGTGCGCCCGCCGTCCGTCAACGACGGCCGCGCCTGTGACGTGCTCGTGGGCGACACCGACATCACCTGGGAAACTCGCCGTGCCGAGGTCGAGGGCAGCGTCTCCATCGTGTCGGCCTACGCCGGGGTGCGCCGGGCGCTATCCAAACAACAGCGCCGCATCGGGCTGCGCGGCCGGATCGTCATGGTCGGGCGCGACATCGGCACGGTGGTCCTGCCCGAAGCCGACCTGAAGGTTTATCTCGACGCCTCCGCCGGGGAGCGCGCCCGCCGCCGCTACGAAGAGATCGTCGCTCGCGGCGGACAGGCCGATTACGAAACGATCCTGGCCGGGGTGCGCGAGCGCGACCGGATCGACTCGACCCGTGACATCGCTCCCCTGCGCGCCGCCGAAGACGCGGTCGTGATCAATTCGGACAGGCTGGGCATCGGGCAGGTCTTCGAGAAGATCAGGCAGCTTTACCATGGATAAGCCCTACCGCGTCCCGTTCCGCAACCGCCTCGGCCGCCCGCTGCTCAAGCTGGGGATCGGCGGTCTCTTCCGCCTGATGTCGCCCATCACCGTCACCGGGCGCGAAAACGTCCCCCTCGGCCGGCCCTATGTCGCCGCCATGAACCACATCTCGATCTACGACCCGCCGTTCGCGGTCGTCTTCTGGCCCGAATGGCTGGAGATCATGGGCGCCGCCGACGTGTGGGCCAAACCCGGCCAGGGACAGATCGCCCGCATCTACGGGGCCATCCCCGTCCACCGCGGCGAGTACGACCGGGACGTGCTGGAACGCGTCATCCACGTGCTGCGCTCCGGCTACCCGCTGCTGATCGCCCCCGAAGGCGGGCGCTCGCACGTCGTCGCCATGCGCCGCGCCAAACCCGGCATCGCCTACATCGTCGAGCAGACCGGCGTCCCGGTCGTCCCGATGGGGCTGGTCGGCACCACCGACGACTACTGGCAGTTGGGCAGCCGCGGCAAACATCCCCGGCTGGAGATGCGCATCGGCAAACCGGTCCACCTGCCGCCGGTCGAGGGCCGGGGAGCCGAACGCCGCGACTCCCGCCAGCGCAACGCCGACCTGGTCATGCGTCATATCGCGGGACTTTTGCCCGAGGACTACCGAGGGGTGTATGCCGACTCCCCAATCTTCCCCGACGCCCAAGCCGGTCACTGAAACCTGGCGTCCCGGACTGGTGGGCCTGCCGCGGCTAACCCCGGGCCGGCGCCTGTTCCGAAGCGTTTCCCGCGCCCTGGTGCGCGCCTTCGTCCGCTTTTGGACCACGCCCAAAGTCACGGGGATGGAGCACTTCCCCGAAAAAGGACCGGCGATCGTCGTCATCAACCACCTGGGGGACGCCGACGCGGTGGTCATCTTCTCGATCCTCCCCACATTCATCGAAGCCCTCGCCAAGATCGAACTCTACGACCTGCGTTTTTACGGCTGGTTCATGCACACCTACGGCGTTATCTGGCTGCACCGCGGCCGCCCCGACCGGCGCGCCCTGCGCGCCGCGCTCGACGGGCTGGCCGAAGGGCGCATCATCGGCATCGCCCCCGAAGGACGCGAGAGCCTCACCGGTTCGCTGGAGGAGGGCACCCAGGGCGCGGCCTGGCTGGCCCTCAAGGCGGATGCGCCGGTCATCCCCATCGCCGTGACCGGCACCGAGAACGAACGCATCTACGACGGCCTGCACCGTTGGCGGCGCACCCCGGTCGCGGTGGCGGTCGGCAAGCCCTTCCGCCTGGAGCAACTGCCAGACAGCCGCCAAGCCATCGAGTCCGGCACGCGCCGGATCATGCTCGCCCTGGCCGAACTCCTTCCGCCGGAATACCGCGGCGTGTATGCGGATTTTCCCGCCCCGTCAGAACTGTAAGCCGTTGCATTCCCCGCGACCCCGGCCCATGCTATATAATACCCACGGTTTAAAATTGCGCATTCCTTCCCGTAAAAAGCGCAATTTTCAACCGACCTGGGTATAATTTTTACACGCAGCGGCCATGACCCCTCTCCTGCATATCCTGAATGCGCTCCCGTTTTTCGACTGGCCTTCGACCCTGGCCGAATGGCTGGGTTTGAGCGCGCTGGCCCTCATTGCGCTCTGGCTGGGATATAGCTGGCGGCAATACCAGCCGCGCCGGGAGGAGATCAACCGGAAGCGCCTGCTCCTGCTGGCCGCGGCCGTCCCGGTCACCAGCCTGCTGTTCGGGCTGCGCCTGCCGGGCAGCGACCTGCCCATCCCCGGCCTGCCGGTGGAGCCGCGCGGCCCGGCGCTGATGCTCTTCGCCGCCCTGCCCTGGATGCTCGGCGGCGGCACATTCGGGCCGATCACCGGCGCGCTGCTGGGCGCGTTTTCGGGCCTGCTGCTCGGCCTGTGGGACACCCACAGCCTGCAAACCGTCCTGGAATACGCCCTGCTGGGTTTGCTCTTCAGCGTGATGGTGCGCCAGCGCTACCGCACGCCTTTTTACCGGGTCATCGGCCAGCCGGTCGCTGCGGCCCTGGTGCTCATCCCCCTTTACGCCATCATCTTCACTTTCGACGCCTTCCTGATGTCCTCCGGGCAACTGGCCGAGCAGATGGACTTTGCCCTGACGCGTCTCGGCCTGGTCACGCTGGCCGTGGCGGGGGAATTGCTGCTGGCCGCCCTGGTCTGCCAGGTGCTGGTCATATTTTTCCCCAACGCCTGGGGGCGGGACATCCCCTTGCAGCCCTCGCCCGCCGAGCGCAGCCTGTCGGCCCGCTTCCTGTACGGGACGGGCAGCCTGATCGTGGTCCTGCTGCTGGCCCTGCTGGTCGGTGACTGGCTGGTGGCCGGCCGCGCCGCCCGCGACATGCTGCGCGAGCGCCTGTCGAGCACGGCCCAAATGGCCGGGGAGAGTGTGCCGTTCTTCCTGGAAACCGGCCAGGGCGTGATCCAGCAGATCGCCGCGGACGCCCGCCTCGGGTCCGGGGAGGGGGCGGAATTGTCCGAAGCGTTGGGGGGGCTGATGCAGTCCCATCCCTACTTCGACGAGCTGCACGTGGTGGACGAAAGTTTCCAGGTGAAAGGCAGCTACCCCGGCAGCGCCATCCCCTTCGAGATCACGCCGGAGGTCAACAGCGGCATCGGCCTGGCGCTGGCGACCCAGGTCGAGTTCCAGTATTACGCCCTGCCGCCGGTCGAAGCCGGGACCGCCGCCCGGATCGCTTTTATCGCCGCCATCCCCGGCAGCGGGCGCGCCCTGGTCGGCCTCAGCGACCTGGCCCACAACCCGCTCACCCGCCCGCTGCTCAACAGCCTGGAGGGCATCGCCACCCTGGGCGGCAGCGGCATCCTGCTCGACGAACAGGGGCGGATGCTCTACCACCCCGCCCCCGGCCTGGTGATGCAGCCATACCCCGGCCAGTTGCGGGGCGAACCCGACTTTTTCGACGATACCGCGTCCGACGGGACCCGCAGCCTGGTCTACTTCCAGCCCACCGTGCGGATGGACTGGGCCGTGGTGTTGAGCGTGCCGGCCAGCCAGGCCCAGCAACTGGCGCTCAAGATCGCCGCCCCCCTCTCGGCCCTGATCCTGGTCCTGGGACTGGCCGCCCTGGTCTCGCTGCGGCTCGGCCTGCTGGTCGTTACCAATTCGCTCCAGACCCTGGCGAACGAGGCGACCCAGATCGCCCGGGGCGAGTTCGACCGTCCGCTCGAAGTGACCGGCGTGGACGAGTTGGGCCAGCTCCGCAGCGCCTTCGAGCAGATGCGCGCCAGCCTGCAAGCCCGCCTGGAAGAACTCAACCGCCTGCTGGCCGTCAGCCAGGGGGTGGCCTCGAGCTTCGACATGCAGGACGCCATGCAGCCCATCCTGGCGGCGGTCTACGCCGGGGGCGCCAGCGCGGTGCGGATCGTGCTGGCCCCGTCGGCCGTGCCCGAATCGCCGCGCTCTTACGTGACCCAGTTCGGGCTGGGCGATAACGAAAAGACTTACGCCTGGCTGGACGAGACCGTGATGGTGCTGACCCAGCAGCAGGACCGGGTCATCATCCCGAACTTTTCGCGGGTGCGCGGCCTGGACGTGGACACCGGCAAGCCGCGTCCCGGGGCGCTGCTGGCCGTCACGCTGCGCCACGAGAACCGCTACTTCGGCGCGCTGTGGGCCGCTTACGACGACGTGCGCCAGTTCTCCGAGCCGGAGATCCGCTTCATCTCGACCCTGGCCGGGCAGGCCGCCCTGGCCGCCGGGAACAACTACCTGTTCCAGACCGCCGAAGTGGGCCGCCGCCAACTGGAAGCCATCCTGTCCTCCACCCCCGACCCGGTGCTGGTCACCGACCAGAACAGCCGCCTGCTGCTGGCCAATCCCGCCGCCTGGCGCACGCTGGGACGGGAGATCAAGGACGGCAAGACCAAACCCATTGAAAAAATTTTCCAGGACAGCTCCCTGCTCGACCTGTTGCAGGCCTCCACGACCGAGACCCTCTCCGCCGAAGTGACCCTGCCCGACGGGCAGATCTTCCTGGCGACCGCCTCGTCGGTGATCGCCGAGGGCCGCCTGGTGGGGCGGGTCTGCATCCTGCGGGACGTGACCCATTTCAAAGAGCTGGACAAGATGAAGTCCGAGTTCGTCTCCACCGTCAGCCACGACCTGCGCTCGCCCTTGACCCTGATGCGCGGCTACGCCACCATGCTGGATATGGTCGGCCAGCTCAACGAGCAGCAGCAGAGCTACGTCCGCAAGATCATCACCGGGGTCGAGAATATGGCCCGCCTGATCAACGACCTGCTCGACCTGGGCCGGATCGAAATCGGTGTCGGGCTGAAGGTCGAGGACGTGCCGCTGCTCGAAATCGTGGACAAGGTCGTCAGCGCGCTCCAGCCCCAGGCCGCCAGCAAAAGCATCCAACTGGACGTCGAACTGCCGCGCGACCTCCCGAAGACCATCGAAGCCGACAAGACCCTCTTCTACCAGGCCGTCTACAACTTAGTCGAAAACGCCATCAAATACACGCCGGCCGAGAAGAGTGTGCGGATCGCCGTAAAGGCCGACGACCAGAACGTGCTGTTCGAGGTCGAGGACACCGGCATCGGCATCCTCGATGAAGACCAGGCGCGTATGTTCGAGAAATTCTTCCGCGGCACCCACCGGGAGGCGCGCGCCCTGCCCGGCAGCGGACTCGGGCTGGCCATCGTCAAATCCATTGCCGAACGGCACCGGGGCAAGGTCTGGCTGCGGAGCAAGGTTGACGAAGGCAGCACCTTCTACCTCCAGGTCCCGCTCACCCAGCCCGGATAGCCCTTTACGCCCCGGAGAAAAGGACTATAATACGTCCCGCTCTCGAAAGTGGAGGGCCTATTTTTTTGCCTGTTATCAGTAAGGAATACCCATGCTCAACCCTGAAGAAGAACTTCCCTCTCCGATCATGCGACGGGAAGCCAGCTACGCCCCGCCGCGTTCGCTCAGCCATTACCTGATCGGCCGTCCCCTGCAAACTGCGGACGCGCCGCACCAGACCATCGGTAAAGCCATCGGCCTGGCGGTCTTCGCCTCCGACGCGTTGTCCTCCACGGCCTACGCCACGCAAGAGATCATGGTCATCCTGGCCGCGGCCGGGACGGCCGCCTTCGGCTTCGTCTTCCCCATCTCGATTGCCATTGTGGGACTGCTGGTGATCGTGGCCCTCTCGTATGAACAGACCATCCACGCCTACCCGGACGGCGGCGGCGCGTACATCGTCTCGCGGGACAACCTGGGCAACATCCCGGCCCTGATGGCCGCCGCGGCCCTGCTGACCGATTACATTTTGACGGTCTCGGTATCCATCGCTTCCGGCGTGGCCCAGATCGCCTCGGCCTACCCGCAGATCGCCCCGTACCGCGTCCCGCTGGCGGTGGTCTTCATCCTGTTCATCATGACCATCAACCTGCGCGGCGTCAAGGAATCCGGGGCGGCTTTCGCCATCCCCACCTATTTCTTCGTCTTTATGATGTTCGCCACGGTCGGATTCGGCCTGTTCCGCTACTTTTTCCTCGGCACACTGGGGACTGTGGTGGACCCGCCGCACCTCGAGTTGGGCGAAGCCCTGGCCGGGATCACACCCTTCCTGATCCTGCACGCCTTCTCCAGCGGGACCGCCGCGCTGACCGGGATCGAGGCCATCTCGAACGGCATCACCGCCTTCAAGGAACCCCGCAGCAAGAACGCCGGCATCACCCTGATCTGGATGGCCGTGATCCTCAGCACCCTGTTCCTGGGCATCTCCTTCCTGGCGGGCAAGGTTGCGGCCGTCCCGTCCGAAAGCGAGACGGTCATCTCGCAAATGGCGCGCACCATCTTCGACGGGCGCGGCCTGCTCTACCTGGCGGTCATCACCGCCACAACGGTCATCCTGATCATGGCCGCCAACACCGCCTTTGCCGACTTCCCCCGCCTGAGCGCCCTGGCCGCCAAAGACGGCTACCTGCCGCGCCAGATGAACTATCGCGGCAGCCGCCTGGTCTACTCTTACGGCATCGTGACCCTGGCCCTGATCGCCTCGCTGCTTATCATCATCTTCAATGCCAGCGTGTCCCGCCTGATCCCGCTTTACGCCATCGGTGTGTTCCTGTCCTTTTCGCTCTCGCAGGCCGGCATGGCCCACCGTTGGCTGAAGATCGGCCGTCTCAAGGCGGGAGAAGAACTGGTCGAGCGCGGCTCCACCCTGCATCCCGACCGCAAGTGGCGGATGAAAATGCTTATCAACGGCTTCGGGGCCATATCCACTGCCATCGTCATGGTGGTGTTCGCCGTCACCAAATTCCACGACGGGGCCTACGTGGTGCTCATCCTGATGCCGGTGTTGATGGGCATGTTCGCCCTCATCCACCGCCATTACCAGAACCTGGCAAAACGCCTGACCCTCGAAAAATATGGCGGCCCGCCGCCGCCGCACGCCAGCCGTCACCGGGTCATCATGCCGGTCAGCGGGGTGCATCAGGGAGTGCTCGAAGCCCTGCGCTATGCCCGCCTGCTCTCGGACGACGTGACCGCAGTCCACGTCTCCATCGAACCGGAAGAGACCGCCAAAGTGCAAAAGAAATGGGAAACCTGGGGCGACGGTGTGCGCCTGGTGGTGCTCGATTCGCCTTACCGCCTCTTCATCGAACCCCTGCTGGAATACATCGAAGAGATCGCCGCCCAGCGCCAGCCGAACGAGACCATCACCATCGTCGTGCCGCAGTTCGTCCCCTCCGAGCGCTGGCAGAACCTGTTGCACACCCGCACGGCCAACCTGCTGCAAAGCGAACTGCTCTCGAAACCCGGCATCGTCATCACCAACGTGCCGTACCAGGTCCCATAAGAAATCAAGGAGTACGAATGAACATTATCGTTGTTGGATGTGGACGCGTAGGCGCGGAACTGTCCTACCGTCTCTTCAAAAGCGGACACCGGGTGGTGGTCGTGGACCAGAACCCGGACGCCTTCAACCGCCTCAAACCTGACTTCCGCGGGCGTACCGTCGAAGGAGAGGCCCTCTCGCTGGACGTTTTGACCCGGGCGGGCATCGAGCAAACCGACGCGTTGGCCGTCGTCACGAATTCGGACACGCACAACGCGGTCGTAGCCCACGCGGCCCGCGTCATCTTCGAAGTCCCCAACGTGATCGCCCGCAACTACGACCCGCGCCTGCGTCCCATGCTGGAAGCGTTTGGGCTGCACATCGTCGGCTCGTCGAACTGGGGCGCCCAGCGGATCGAGGAACTGCTCACCAATCCCGAAAATCGCATCCTGTTTTCTGCGGGCAACGGGGAGGTGGAAGTGTACGAAATCCTCATCCCCGAAAATTGGAACGACCGGACGTGCAGCGAGCTGGTCTCGCCCGAGCCGCCCTGCCTGCCGGTGGCCCTGACCCGCGCCGGGCGCGCCGTGCTGCCGAAAGCCGACACGCGGCTCAGCGCAGGCGATATCCTCAACGTGAGCACGAACTTCGAGGGCATCACTGCCCTGCGTGCCCGTCTCGAAAATGGACCGGAGGCTTAGCATGTTCGTTTTCATTGCGGGCGGCGGACGTACCGGCGCCCAGCTTGCATCCCTTTTACTGACCGAAGGCTATAAAGTCCGCCTGATCGAAAACCGGTCCGAACTGCTCACCCACCTGCACCGCGAATTGCCCACCGAGGCGATCTACGAAGGCGAGGCCACCAGCCCGCAGGTCTTGGAAGAGGCTGGCATCCGCCAGGCCCAGGTGTTCGTCGCCGCCACCAGCAACGACGCCGCCAACCTGGCGATGTGCTACCAGGTCCGTGCCCTGTTCGGCGTGCCGCGCATCATCGCCCGGATCAACAACCCGCGCAACGCCTGGCTCTTCGACGAGCACTTCCACGTGGATGTGGCTCTCAACCACGCCAACCTGCTGGCCCACCTGATCCAGGAAGAAATGTCCATGGGCGACATGATGACCCTGATCAAGCTGCGCCGCGGGCGCTACGCCCTGGTGGAGGAGAAGGTCCCGCAGGGGGCGAAGGCCATCGGCGTGGCGATCAAGGACATGGGCCTGCCGGACGAGTGCGTGATTGCGGCCATCATCCGCAAGGGCAAGGTGGTGCTGCCGCGCGGCAACGCCATCTTCGAGGCCGAGGACGAGATCCTGGCGATCACCGACCCGGAAGGGGCGCGCCAGTTGGCCGAACTGCTCGCGCCGGTGAGATAGAACGAAATTCTTGTTTTGCGCCTGCACCGGGCCACAGGCACACGTGGGCAAGGATTCTTAGAGGCAGATATCGGAAGTCTCCCAGACTTCCGATATCTTATTCATCAAGCGTGGCTTCGCCGTGGGTCAGCACGTAGAGGCTGCGCGGCGCGCCTGCGCCGCGTTCGAAGACGAAATCGGTCACCAGGTATCCGGCGGCGAAGACGCTTTCGAAGACTTCGCGGCCGAAGAAGCGCCAGTCACGCGCCAGGGAGAAGTCTTTGGCTTTGAGGTCGTGGAAATCGGAGGGGATTTCGGCCAGGGCGAGACGGTCGCCAGGGGGGGGGAAATGCTCGGGCGGGCGCGGCAGGCCGCCGGGTCCGGTTTGGACCGGGTAGAGCGCCTGCACCCCGGCCTGGAGGAAATGGTCCAGCCCAAAGCCGCGCCGCGCCCGGTCCCCCATCCGCCGGACGACGCGCTGCGAGTTGACCCACCAGTCCACCTGGAAGCGGTCGGTCGGCAGCCCGGCGTTCAGCCCGTCCCGCAGTTCGCCGTACTCGGAGCGGCGGTAGAAGTTGCAGACCGCGCCGAGGCGGGAGATGTTGAGGTGGGCGTTGCGGCTGAGCAGCGGGTCGTAGGTCCAGGTGACGTGGCTGAGGCCCTGGTGGCGGACCATCTGCCACTGGGCGCGTTTGAGGGCGTAGCCGATGCCCCCGCTGCGGTGGCCGGGGTGGACGCCCATCATGTGCGAGCAGTGTTTGGGGTGCGGGCCGTCGGGCACGAATTCGAGGCCGGGGAAGCCGAAGACGAAGCCGACCAGTTCGCCGCCCAGGAACGCGCCGATGACCAGCCCGCCATTGTGGATCACGGTCAGCAGCACGTGGGCCGGGACGATCTCGATCTCGCTGCCGGGCCAGACCAGGCTTTGCAGCTTTTCGACGGCGGCGATGTCTTCGGGGGTTTCGAGCAGGCGGATGGTGAGTTCAGGCATTTTGTCCATTTTACCTGGCTTACTTTCCCGACCGCAGGCGCTGTTGGAGCTTTTCGAGCAGCGGGCGGCGCGGGGCGGGGATCAGGTAGTTCAGGCGGGTGGCGAAGCGGGCGGGCATCAGCCCGAAGACGCGCGGCAGGGTATCCACCGGGCAGGTGCGGTTGACCGAGAGGTAGTCCACCCAGAAGACCGAGGTGGGGAAGCTCAGGATGCTGGCTTCGATCACCACGGTCAAGGCCCGCAGGGTGGGCAGGCCGGTCGGGATAAGCAGGCGGTTCTTGCGGCTCAACGTCAGCAGGGTCTCGACGATCTGGCGGAAGGTGAAGTATTCCGCGCCGCCGATCTCGTAGGTCTTGTTTTCGGTGGACGGGTTTTGCAGGGCGAGCAGCAGGGTGGCGACCAGGTCTTCGACCCACAGGGGCTGGAGCTGGACGCTCCCATCGCCGGGCAAGAGGAAGAAGAACGGATTGAGGCGGATCAGGCGCATGAGGCGGGTGGTGAAGTTGTCTTCCGGGCCAAAGACGATGGAGGTGCGGAAGATGGTGTACGGCACGCCGCTGCGCCGGAGGTGTTCCTCGGCGATCCCTTTGGCCTTGAGCACCGGGAAGGCCGAGGCCCGGTCGGCGCCCAGGTGGCTGAGATACAGGATACGCCGGATGCCCGCATCGGCGGCAGCCTGCGACAGGTTCTGGGTGCCGCGGATGTCGGTTTCGAGCAGGTTGGCGCGGCTGCCGCGTCCTTCGCCGCCCGCCAGGTGGATGACCGTGTCCACGTCGCGCATGGCGGCGCGCAGGCCGCGCGCGTCGCTCAGGCTGACCACGGCCACTTCGACCGGGACGCCGCGCGGCAGGTTGGGGGTCTTTGGCGAGGGGCGGACGAGGGTGCGGACCGGGTAGCCGGAGTCCACCAGTTGGCGGACGAGAGCGCGGCCGATGAAACCGGTGCCGCCTGTGAGGAGTATCATGGGGTGAATTATATAATAACCACGCTCGAAAATTGGGCTTCCTTGCTTCTAAAAAAGCGCAATTTTCGACCGACTGGGTATAGCAAAGGCGGTCACAAATGGAAAACCTGTCTGGCTTGACTAAGAACCTATCCGAAAAGGAGTGCAAGCTTCAGCTTGCCGATTCCCGGCGGACTGAAGTCCGCACTCCAGGAATTTTCGGATAGAAACTAAGCCTATTTCAGTTTGTGAAAAATTTCTGTATAATGAGCACATCCTTATAGCAAGGAGGGTTTATGAGAAAGTTGGTGGTAATATCCTGATCCGGTACGAGATCGCATGGGAATTCGTCCTCGCCTACATCAACCGAAAGATTTTAGCGGAGGATCTTAGAACCAGGATCACGGCGATCCCCTGACAGCGGGCGTGGTAAACTCAAAGGAATTATTTCACCCTTTACCAGGTAAAAACCGATGACCCTCTACCCCCTGACCGCCGTCCGTACCCTGTCCCTTCACACCCAGGGATTGACCACCCCCAACGGAAGCGAACCACCCGCAGGCCCGGATTCCATTATGGACGCGATCACCCGCCTCGGCGCGCTCCAGATAGACACCCTGCAAATGGTGGCGCGTGCCCAATACCTGACCCTCTGGAGCCGCCTCGGCAACTATAACCGGTCCGATCTCGACCGCCTGGCCTACGGCCCGGCCGGGCGCCAGTTGTTCGAGGGTTGGCAGCACGCCGCCTGCTACATCCCGTTGAAGGACTACCGCTACCAGATGCCCCACCAGCGCCGCCTGCGCGAGCACTACTCCCCCTGGTACGCCAACTGGCTGAACGAAAACCACAACCACGAAGTCGTCGAGTTCGTGCGCCAGCGCGTCACCCGCGAAGGCCCCCTGCGGGTCAGCGACTTCGAGCGCGGCGACCATCCCCCCGGCGCGTGGTGGAACTGGCGTCCGGCCAAGGTGGCCCTGGAATTCCTCTATGCCTTTGGCGAATTCATGATCGCCGACCGGGTCAACTTCCAGCGGGTTTACGACCTGACCGGGCGGGTCCTGCCCGATTGGGTGGACACCACCGAGCCGACCGTCGAGGAGCGCGACCGTTACTGGGTCGAACTCGGCGGGCGGGCGCTGGGCGTCTTCGACGAACGTCACGCCTGCCAATACACCCACATGAAGATCACCACAGGCCGACCCCACGTGCGGGATTTGGTCGAAACCGGCGTCTTCGTCCCCATCCGGGCCACCCTGCACGACGGCCGGGTCCACGACGAGTTGTTCGTTCACCGGGATAACCTGTCCCTGCTGGAGCAGGCCGCCGACGGGGCCCTCACAGCCGGGCGGACGACCTTCCTCAACCCGTTCGACAGCCTGTTCTACGGCTGGGGCCGCGACGAAGCCTTCTGGGGATTCTGGCAGCACATCGAAGCCTACGTCCCCGCCCCCAAACGGCGTTACGGCTACTTCTGCCTGCCCATCCTGCACCGGGAGAAACTGGTCGGGCGCTTCGACCCCAAGCTGGAACGCAAGAAGGGCCTCCTGCGCCTGAAAGCCCTCTACCTCGAACCGGGCGTCCAGCCGGACGAGGAACTGGTCGCGGCGGTCGCGGCCGCCATGCGGAGCTTTTTGGAATTCCACGCCGCGAAGGAACTGGTCATCGAAAAGAGCGACCCGCCCGAATTCGGCGGAAAACTGCTACAAGCCCTGGATTAGGACTGCACTCAAACGTGGTCGAGCTTTGATCCGCTAATCTACGCCAATCTGCGCTATTTTTGCGTCAATTTTGGGCTAAATGTTTTGATTAGCGGAGATTAGCGAAAATTCTGTATTGGTCAAGCGCATGTTGGACAAGAGCTTTCACCACGAAGACACGAAGGCACGGAGTTTTTCCTTTGTTTTCTCTGTGTCTCCGTGACTCAGTGGTTCAGAAGGTTGTTCAATGTGCTTCTGACTAGCACAAGATTAGCGAAAATTCGCGGATTCTCTTCCGTGCTATTCGAGTCTCCACGCTTAACTGCGGTGATACCCCTTGGGTTAGGAGAGAAAAGGCCGGTGAACAGTTTCGGAGGTGTTTTATGGAGATCGCCATCATGCTCGAAGGCCAGAACGGACTGGACTGGCCGCGCTGGAAAGCCATCGTCCGGCTGGTGGAAGAGTTGGGATTCGTCGGCCTGTACCGCTCGGACCATTTCACCAACGGCAGCCCGCCGGATAAAGACTCGCTCGAACTGTGGGTTTCGCTGGCCTGGCTGGCGGATAACACCCGGCGGATCGAGTTCGGCCAACTGGTCTCGCCGTTCTCGTTCCGCCACCCGGTCTTTACGGCCCGCATGGCTGCCGCCGTGGACGACCTGTCCGAAGGGCGGTTGACGCTGGGCGTGGGCGCGGGCTGGCAGGAGCGCGAACACAACCTGTTCGGCTTTCCCCTGCTGGACAAGCGCGGCCGCTTCCGGCGCATGGAGGAGGGCCTGGAAGTGATCACCCGCCTGCTCAGGGACGATGCGTCTGTGGACTTCGAGGGCGAGTTCTACACCCTGCGCGGCGCAAGGCTGCTGCCGCGCCCGGCGCGTCCGGGCGGGCCTCCGATCCTGATCGGCGGCAACGGCGAGAAGCGCACCCTGCCCCTGGCCGCCCGCTACGCCGACGAGTGGAACGCGGTCTTCCTGCCGCCGGAAGACTTCCGCCACCTGAACACCCGCCTCGACGGATTGCTGGCCGCCGGGGGGCGCAACCCGTCCGCAGTGCGCCGCTCGATGATGACCGGCTGCATCTTCGCGATCAGCGACGCCGATTTGCAGGCCAAACTCGCGGGACGCGGGCGCACGTTCGACGAGATGCGCCGCCGGGGCGTGATCGCCGGGACCGGGCCGCAGGTGCGCGAGCAACTGTCCAGGCTGGAGCAGGCCGGGGTCCAGAGGATCATGCTGCAATGGCTGGACCTGGACGACCTGTCCGGGCTGGAGGCGCTGGCGAAGGCCGTGCTTTGAGAAAAGACTTCCGAAGTGTGGAATGAAAACTCCCGGGCGCATGTCTCGGAAGTTTTTATTTCGATCCGCTCAGCCCCAGCGCCAACTGGGTTTCTGCTGCCTAAACAAGATGCTAAATTCTCACACTGTTTCCAATTGGAGAATGCTCAACTTGGCCGGGTCTATGCGGGTGCTGAGATTCAAGATCTCGATACCGATAACCAAACCGGCAGCATCGTAATCCAGAATGATCCCGGCTTCCACTTCTTCCGATTCCACGATTTTGGTTTCATCAAGGCGGAAGTAAAGCGCATCGTTTTCTTTATCAATTTTGAGTCTCATCTATGACCAGCGCCAGGTTGTGCCATCTTTGTTATCTTCGATAGTTACACCAAGCTGTTTGAGTCTATCACGAATCAAGTCCGACAGCGGCCACAGCTTTTGTTTGCGCACCTCACCCCGGACTTCGACCAGCAGTTCGATGAATTTGTCGGCATCGCCGGAGCCGGTCTTTTCGGCCAGGCGCAGGCCGAGGACGCCGGTCAGTTCGCGCAGGGTGGATTGGGCCGGGGCGAGTTGTTCGCTCGTCGCGCCGGCGTCGCGGGCGGTGTTGATCGTGCGGACCAGGTCGAACAGCCCCGCGAGCGCGCCGGAGGTGTTGAAGTCGTCATCCATCGAGTCAATGAACGTCTGCTGGGCAGTTTCGGTCTGGGCGGCGAGGGCGGACAAAACGTCAGCCGGGGCGCTCTTTGCGGACGGCGCGGCAGGCCGAAATCCCGATTTGATGCGCTCGAGGCCCTTTTCGGCGGCATCCAGCGCTTCGTCGGTAAAAGCCAGCGGGGAGCGGTAGTTCCCGTTCAGCACGATCATGCGCATCACGTCGCCATCCCGCTTTTCCAGGAATTCGGTGATGGTGATCAGGTTGCCGAGCGACTTGGACATCTTTTCGCCGCTGAGCTGCAACATGCCGTTGTGCATCCAGTAGCGGGCAAAAGGTTTGCCGGTGTAGGATTCGGATTGGGCGATCTCGTTCTCGTGGTGGGGGAAGATCAGGTCGTTGCCGCCGCCGTGGATGTCTATCTGTTCGCCGAGTTCGTGCAGGTTCATGGCCGAGCACTCGATGTGCCAGCCGGGGCGGCCCTTGCCCCAGGGCGACTCCCAGGCGGGTTCGCCGGGTTTGGCGGCTTTCCACAGGGCGAAGTCCATCGGGTGTTCTTTCAGGTCGCCGACTTCGATGCGCGCCCCGGCCTGCATGTCTTCCAGTTTGCGGGATGAAAGTTTGCCGTAATCGTCGTCGCGGGTGACGCGGAAGTAGACGTCGCCGTTGGCGGCGGGATAGGCGTAGCCCTTCTCGATCAGGCCCTGGATCATAGCCTGGATCTTGTCCATCGTGCGCGTGGCCTGAGGGTTGGCGGAGGCGGGCATGATGTTCAGGTCGGACAGGTGCTCCTCGAAATCGTGGATGTAACCGTTGGCCAGATCGAAGGGGTCCACGCCCATCTGGTTGGCGCGGGTGATGATCTTGTCGTCCACATCGGTGAAGTTCATCACGTGCCTGACCGTGTAGCCGCGATATTCGAGGTAGCGGCGGACGATGTCGAAGACCAGGGCCGACATGGCGTGCCCCACGTGGGCATCCGAATAGACGGTCGGGCCGCAGACGTACATTTTGACGAGGCCGGGTTCGAGGGTTTCGAAGGTTTCTTTTTTGCGGGTGAGGGTGTTGTAAACGCGCAGCATCTTGGCTCCTTGAAAATGGCTGGAGGTATTATACCCAGGGCGGTCGAAAATTGCGCTTTTTTTAGACGCGACAGCAAGGGCGATCCTTTAGGGCCATTCATCCGGCTGGTATGCCGGGAATCTTTGCCAAAACTCCTGATTTCTTTTACCGGGCGGAGCGCCCCTACCGGCTCCAGCCGCCGGGCAGGACCGCAACGCCGACGGCGACCAGGGCCAGCGCGCCGAGGACCGCCAGCAGGCCGACCAGGAGCTGGTCGGCCTCCCGCTTCCTGAACATCGCCGGGACGTGGGCCGCGGCTGCCGCCAGCAGCATGATGGCCGCGTGGATGAGGTGGTGTGCGGGGAAGCCCTCCCCGCCGAAGCCGGTGGCGAAAAGGTAGATGACGCCGAGCAGCACCTGCAAGTCCATCAGGCCGCTGAACCCGGCTGAGAGGCCGCGCTCCATTTTGCCGTAGGCGCTCTTTTGCGCCCAGCCAACCAGGAATTTGACGAGCGCCAGCAGCCCGGCAAGCACGATCAGCCAGCGCAGGATGGAATGAACCATTAAAAGGATGTCCATGTTTACTCCTTATCGCAATAAAAGATTTGTGGGTCTCCCGTTTTTGGCGGGAAAAACCTTTTGAAACACAAAGGAGCACAACGGCAACGAAGGAAAACCCTCTATGGCAAGGCGCTTTTTCCCCTTTGAGTGCCTTTGTGAACTTTGTGTTTAGGCTCTTTTCCGTTTGTTACGGGAGAGCCAGATTTCTTGGCACGCCAAAGCGCTGGGACGGAATCCGCTAATCTCCGCGAAACCTCGCTAACCTCCCGAAAAATTCGCGGAGATTGGCGTAGACCAGGCCTGAGCGCAGTCGAAGGGTTAGCGGATCCTTTTCCAGGCTGGTTGAGAGCGCGCCGTCGGTTCGGCTCGCTAACAAAAATTACCGAAGTTTTTCCGGCAGACTTCCGAAATCTGTCCGTGGATAGTTTTCCAATGGTAGCACAATTCCTTTTCTCGTGTAAAATCAAAGTGCGATACTTCACGATTCCTCACCAAGGAGACCCCCATGCCCTACACCACCATCCTGACCGAGACCCGCGGCCGCGTCGGACTGGTCACGCTCAACCGCCCCGAAGCGATGAACGCCCTCGACCCGACCATCCTGGACGAACTGATGCAGGCCCTCGAAGCCTTCGACGCCGACGACGGCATCGGGGCGATGGTCATCCGCGGCAGCGAAAAAGTCTTCGCCGCCGGGGCCGATATCAAGTTCATGGCCGATGCCACAGAAGAAGACATGCGCCGGAGTCCCTTCATCGGCTCGTTCGACCGCATCCGGGAGATCAGGAAGCCGATCATCGCCGCAGTCTCGGGCTGGGCCTTGGGCGGCGGCTGCGAGCTGGCCATGTCCTGCGACATGATCGTCGCCTCCGAGAAAGCCAGGTTCGGGCAGCCGGAGATCACCATCGGCGTCATCCCCGGCGCGGGCGGGACCCAGCGCCTGACCCACGCGGTCGGCAAAGCCATCGCGATGGAAATGGTGCTCAACAACCGCACCCTGTCGGCGGCGGAGGCTTACCAGTTCGGCCTCGCCAATCGGGTCGTCCCGGTCGAGCGCTTCCTGGACGAGGCCCTGGCCCTGGCCGAGGAGATCGCCTCCCGCGCCCCGCTCGCCGTCCGGGCCGCCAAAGCTGCGGTCAATGCGGCCTTCGAGATGTCCCTCACCGGGAGCCTGGAAGTCGAAAAGGACCTGTTCTACGGCCTGTTTTCGACCGAAGACCAGAAGGAGGGCATGAAGGCGTTCGTCGAAAAGCGCAAGGCGGAGTGGAAGGGGAAGTGATTTGGTAATTGGTAATTGGTGAATGGTGAATGGAATTTAGCGGACAGAGATGCTGACCTATCGTGAGATGAAGCTGGGGTTCGATACCTTGCGGCTGCGCGGCAGGCCGGTCATCGTCCACGCTTCGCTGCGAGCCTTCGGTCCGGTGCGCGGCGGGGCAGGGAGCCTGCTCGGCGCGCTGCTGGCCTCCACCGGCGGGATCATCATGCCGACCTTCACCTACAAAACCATGGTCACACCCAGGGTCGGCCCGCCGCACAACGGGATCACCTACGGCAGCAGCGAAGACCGCAACCGGATGGCGGAAATCTTCTCCCCAGCCATGCCCGCCGACCGGATGATGGGCCGCCTGTCCGAAACCCTGCTGCGCCACCCGCAAGCGCGCCGGACCCGCCACCCGATCCTGTCCTTTGGCGGGATCCAGGCCGACGCCGTTCTCGCCGCCCAACATCTCTTCGAGCCGCTCGCCCCGATCGGGGAACTGGCCCGCCGGGACGGCTGGGTGCTGCTCCTCGGCGTGGACCAGACCGTCAACACCAGCATCCACTACGCCGAGATGCTGGCCGGGCGCAGGCGTTTCGTCCGCTGGGCGCTGACCCGGGGCGGGGTGCGCGAATGTCCCAACTGGCCCGGCTGCTCCGACGGGTTCGAGGCTATCGCTCCCAGCCTGGAAGGTATGACCCATAAAACCCAGATCGGCGAGGCGCTGGTGCAGGCCGTCCCATTGCAGGCCCTGTTCGAGGCCGTCATCGCAGCCATCGCAAAAGACCCGCTGGCTTTGCTCTGCCAGCGGGAGGATTGTGAGCGGTGTGAGGCGGTGAGAGTAGGGGCAGGTCTCAGACCCGTCCCTACTGCAACGTAATTTCCTCGATCCGCCACTGCTCTTCGGGGATCAGTTTTTTCAGCCGTTCGAGCAGTTCCGGGTTGATGCGGGTATTGTAGTTGGGGAAATCCAGCAGGTAGCCGCGCCCATCTTCGAAAATCTGGAACGAGAACCGGTCCTTGCCGGGGTATGAGATCAGCAGGTCGAAAATGCGCTTGGTGCGGCGGCGGTCGCGTTCCGGGTCGCCGTTGGGGCGCATGACGATCACGATCTGGCGCGGCGGCCGCTCCGGCTCCTCCTCCCTGACGGGGACGCGGCGGGGCGGCAGGGGCATGGCCGTAACAGCCGCCTCAACCACGGGCGACTCCACCTGCGCCGGCCGGGCCGCCAGGACGGGAGCCTCAAGCGGGGCATCTTCTTCGACGTACCGGGCGGCCGGGGTCCACTCGTCCCAGCCGGGAGGGAAGGCATCCGGCGGGGGCGGGCCGTCTTCGTCCCAATCGGGGATGATGTCATCAGGGATGTAGGCCGCCGGAGCTTCCTGGACCCTGGGCTGGGGCCGCGGCTGCGGAGGCGGAGTCCCCGCCCGGGGCCGGGACGCGGCCTGGGTCGAGCGGGCAGGCCGCTTATCCGGGGAAGAAGCGGGCGCGGCCGCCTGTTTAATGGGATCCAGCGGTTCGAGGATGGCCATCTCGGTCTTGATGGTGTCCACCAAAATCTTGGGGCTTGATCCCTGCGCGTCCACCTTGCCTTCGACCACGACGACTTTACCCACCTCGCACAGGTCACGCGTCTGGGCCCAGGTGCGCGGGAAGAGCACCAGTTCGATGCTGCCCTGGATGTCTTCGATGGTGACGAAGCCCATCGGTTTGCCGGCCTTGGTCTGGTGCGGGCGGGCGGCGGTGACCAGCCCGGCGACGCGCACTTTTTCGTCGTGGTTGGCTTCGGGCAATTGGCTGGAGAAATACGAGACGATGCGGGCCAGGGTGGCCTGGTAGGGCGAGAGCGGGTGGTCGGAGATGTACAGGCCGATCAGGTCGCGCTCCCAGTTGAGCATTTCCTTACGGTCAATGGTGACTTTTTCGGGCAGGCTGACGATTTCGGCGGTGACGCCGGTGGCCGCGCCGAAGAGCGACATCTGCCCGGCTTCGGCAGCCCGGAAATGGCTGGCGCTGGCAGCCATGATGCGTTCGAGGGCGGCCAGCAGGGCGCCGCGCTCGCCGAAGCTGTCGAGCGCCCCGACCTTGATGAGGCTTTCGAGGGCGCGCTTCCCGGCCGATCGCAGGTCCACCCGGCGGGCGAAATCGTTGACGCCGGTGAAGGGGCCGCCCTCGGCCCGGGCCGCCAGGATCAGGTCCACCGGTCCCTGGCCGACGTTCTTGACTGCGCCCATGCCGTAACGGATGGCCGCTCCCTCGTCCCGGTCTTCGATGGTGAAGTCGAAGCCGGAGTGGTTGGCATCCGGCGGGAGCACGTCAATGCCCATGCTGCGCGAATCGGAAACGTAGTAGGCGATCTTGGCGGTATCCTGGCGGTAAACCGACATGAGCGCCGACATATACTCGGCCGGGTAGTGGGTCTTCAGGTAAGCGGTCTGGACGGCGATCAGGCCGTAATCGGCAGCATGACTTTTATTGAACCCATACCTCGCAAACTGTTCCCAATCCTCGAAGATGGCTGTGGCGGTGGCCTTGTCCATCGTCTTGGCCGAGGCCCCCTTGATGAACTTTTCCTTGTGCTTGGCGATCTTGTCGGCCTGCTTCTTGGAGATGGCCTTGCGCAGGTCGTCGGATTCGGAGCGGGTGTAGCCGGCCAGTTCCACCACGGCCCGCATGATCTGTTCCTGGTAGACCGCGATGCCGTAGGTATCCCTGAAGATGGGTTCCATCGAAGGATGACGGTATTCGATGGATTCCTCGCCATTCATGCGCTTGACATACGAGGGAATGAAGTCCATCGGGCCGGGACGGTAGAGGGCTACAATGGCGATGATGTGGTCGAGGCTGCGGGGTTTCATCTCGACCACCCAACGGGTCATGCCGCTATTGTGGACAATAAACCCGTTGGCGATGAAGTTGTTCCCCGGCGCTTGCATTTGCAGGTCGTAGGTTTCTTCCTCGCCGACAAATTCAATCGCCCGAATGCTGATCCATTCGCTATCCTGCGGGAACTGGGGGCACTCCCACTGCACCAAATCGGAATATTTCACCTGGAATTCAGCAAACAGGGTTTTGTCTATCACCACCAACTGCTTTTCGGGGTATTGCTCGCGGAAGAGGGCGATTTTTTCTGCGCTGACTTTATCCATCCAGCCCTTGATTTCGTAGAAGGTATCCTGTTCGGGGATATAGAAATCAGGGGTGTAGGTAAGGGTCTGCCCGTTTTTTTGTAACTCGAACGTGTGTGGTTCATATTGATACTTCCAACCCAAATAGCGGAAGACCCGCGCTATATCCGCTTCCCATGCAGAACGGACATAATGCCCCAGGTCTGCGCGGTAACCTGCTTTAGTGTAGGTTTTCGTCTCCGTGGGCGGGCGGCCATACATTGGGTTATTTTTTCCTGAAGTACGCAGCGAGAGTCTGGCGCGCACTTCGGCCGCGCGTTCTGCGCCTATTTTTTGTTCCAGTGAAACGCCTTTTTGCGTGGCGTTGTAGGCGCTCAGGTTCTTTATCCAAAGTGTATCCCTGGCGGTTTCGGCGGTCATGCCCTTGTTCCAGGAGGATTGCCCAAGCCGTTTTTGGGCAATTTTATCGCGCACTTCAGGGCGACTGGGATTGGATGAAAGATGCGCTGAACATTTTTTACAACGTTTCGAACGGCCGGCCACAGTTTTTAGCGGCGCGCCGCAATCCACACACAGCCTTCCGGCGCGACTGGCGCTGGTTTTGAAAAGCAGTCTGTCGCCTTCAGGGTCCAGGTCGCCCAGTTCAACCCAGCCGCGTTGGGTGAAAAAATGGTGGTCGGCAGTGGCTTTAATCCAGCAGTTGTTACTGGCGCTCAGACGGTAAACGGGTTTGACGCCGCTATAGATCACTTTCTTTATCACATTCGGGAAAAAGCGGCCCTCATCCACATAGCAGGAATGGGCGCGCAAGAGTTCGCGCCCACCGAGCGTTCCGGCTTGTTCACGCGCCTTGAACTCCTTGTAGAGTTCCTTGATAGTGCGATGGCCGATATAGGTGTCGCCGCTCAGGCAGCCTTCAAGTTGGAATATCCCGGCGGTCTGGCCGCGACCCATCAGCGCAAAGGTTTCGGGATCGTCGAGCGGGATGTTGTCCAGGTTCAGGTCGAGGCCGTGACGCTGCCGGATCATGGCGCAGGCCCGGGCCATCACCGTCAGCGTGGACAGGCCGAGGAAGTCCACCTTGAGCATACCCATGCTGTCGAGGATGCCCATCTCGAACTGGGTCACAGTCTTGATCGGCGTCTCTTCCGAGTTGCTGGTCGGGCGGTGGATGGGCAGGTATTCGATGACCGGTTTGTCGGCGATGACCAGCCCGGCGGCGTGCGTCCCGGCGTTGCGGACGGTGCCTTCCATGTGGATGGCGGTGTCCACCAGATTCTTGACCTTCGGGTCGGAATCGTAGGCGGCCTTGAGGTCCGGGATCTGTTCGAGCGCCTCGGACAGCGAGACCGGCTTGCCGGGGATGTTGGGGACCAGTTTGGCGATCTTATCCACTTCGGGGATGGGGATGTCCATCACCCGGGCCACGTCCCGCAAGGCGCCGCGGGCGGCCATGGTGCCGAAGGTGATGATCTGGGCCACCTTGTCGTCGCCGTACTTGCGGGCGCAGTAATCCAGCATTTCGGAGCGGCGGTCGTCCTGGAAGTCCAGGTCAATGTCGGGCATCGAGACCCGCCCCGGGTTGAGGAACCGTTCGAAAAGCAGGTGGTGTTCGATCGGGTCCACCAGGGTGACGAACAGCGAGTAGGCCACCAGCGATCCCGCGCCGGAGCCGCGCGTGTTGTACCAGATGCCGATCTCCCGCGCATAGCGGCACAGGTCCCAGACGATCAGGAAGTAGGCGTTGAAGCCCATCGAGCCGATCACGTCCAGTTCGAAATTGAGCCGTTCGAGGACTTCGGGATCGTTCTTGCGCGCACCGTAACGGATTTCGAGTCCCTGCTCGCACAGGTGGCGCAGGTAAGTCGCGTCGGTGAAGCCCTCGGGCACCGGGAATTCGGGCAGGTGGTAGCCTTTGAAGCCCAGGTCCACCTGGCAGCGCTCGGCGATGGCGATCGTGTTCGTGAGCGCCTCGGGCACCTCGGCGAACAGGCGGCTCATCTCCTGCGGCGAACGCAGGTAGAAGGTCTGCGAGTCGTAGCGCATCCGGTCGGGGTCGCTGAGCAGCTTGCCGGTCTGGATCGCCAGCAGGATGTCCTGGTATTGGGCGTCGTCCGGCTCGATGTAATGCACGTCGTTGGTGGCGACGAACCTGGCCGAGTATTTGGCGCCCAGTTCGACCAGCTTGCGGTTCAGGTCGGTGATTTCCTTGATGTTGTGCTGCTGGAGTTCGACGAAGAAATTGTCCGGGCCGAAGACGTCGTAGTACCAGTTCATGCGGCGGACGGCCTCGTCGGGCCGCTCCTCGATCAGGTCACGCGGGATTTCAGCCGACATGCAGCCCGAGGTGGCGATCAGCCCTTCGGCGTGTTCCGCCAGGAATTCGTGGTCAATCCGGGGATAGTAATAAAAGCCGTCCATTTGGGCGGCAGAGGTGATCTTGAGCAGGTTCCGGTAGCCGGTTTCGTTCTCGGCCAACAGCAGCAGGTGGGTGGATTTCTTGTCCAGCTTGGCGTCGCGGTCGGTCATGCGCCGGGCGGCCATGTAAGCCTCCACCCCGATGATCGGCTTGATGCCTGCATCCCTGGCGGCGTTGTAGAACTCGATCACCCCGAACATCGTGCCGTGGTCGGTGATGGCCAGGGCGGGCATGTCCATCTCTTTGGCGCGCTTGACCAGCTTCTTGATGTTCGAGAAGCCGTCGAGCAGGGAGTATACGGTGTGGGTGTGGAGGTGGACGAAGGACATGAGAGCCGGTAAGCAGTATCCAGTATTCAGTATTCAGTATTCAGTATTCAGTGTTCAGTGACCGGTAACCAGCAGGGCCGATTGGATTATAGCACCCGCATTCCCCGGCGAAACTTGCGGTTAACTTAAAATATTACTCGAACAAGAGTTCTTTATCCGCGCGAATGCGTCGCACCTGACTGCCGGGAGGGGTCCCGTTCGGTAAGGTGCGACGCATCCCCGGTTGGGGCGGCTTACGCTTCTTCGCCGTACTTGTCCAGGACCCCAGCGGCTCGCAGGTCTTTGAGTTCCTCGAGGTTTGCGCCTTCGATCTTCAGTTCGATGATGCGGTCCATATCTATTTTTGGGAAAATGGCCCGCAGCTCACTCACGAACTCCGGCTCAACACCCTGGATGGCAGCCTGGATCACCTCGTCCACGTCCAGGTCCTTCAGACCGGCAGCATAGAAACCGCGCACCTGCTCGAGGGTGACTCCCTGGATCGAGCATTGGATGATTTCATCTGCATCCAGGTCGGTCAGCCCGGCCTCCCGGAAGGCCCGGACGTATCCGGGCGTGACGTTGTGGATGGCGCACTGGACGATCTCGTCCAGGTCGAAGTCGGTCAGGCCCGCTTCCCGCATCCCGCGCAGGTATTCGGGGGTGACGCCGTGGATGCCGCATTGGACGATTTCGTCCACGTCCAGGTCGGTGATGCCCCCTTCGCGCAGCGCTACGACGTACTCGGGGGCGATGCCATGAATGGCGCATTGGACGATCTCGTCCAGATCGAAGTCGGTGATGACGGCCCGGCGCATGGCTGTGAGATATTCGGGGGTGACACCGTGGATGGCGCACTGGACCAGTTCATCCACGTCGAGGTCGGTGATGCCCGCCTCAAGCATCCCCCGGATGTAAGCGGGCGTGACCTCGTGGATGGCGAGTTCGACGACTTCGTCCAGGTCAAAGTCGTCCACGCCGGCTTCGCGCAAGGTGCGGAAGTATTCGGGGTGGACGTTGTGGATGCGCAGGTTGACCAGTTCATCCACGTCGGCTTTACCCAAGCCGGCCTCGCGCAGTCCCCGGACGTAAGCGGGCTTGACGTTGTGCAGGCGCAGTTCCTGCAATTCGGACAGGGAGAGCTTGCGGTTGCCGAGCAGGCCCAGTTCGGCGGCCAGCTCAGCGGCTTCGCCGGGGGAGTAGCCCGTGACAGCCGGGTCGGAGGTGAGGATGCGCGGGCGGGGCGGGGCGGGAGGCATCGGCGGCATGGGGGGAACCGGGGCAACCGCCGGGAAAGGCGGGGCCGGGGGAACGGGAACAGGCCCAAAGGTCCCGGCAACGACCGGCTCGCTGGCCTCCAGAGCTTTGAAGAGCGATTCGGCTTCGTCCACCGTGATCGTTCCGTCCGAAAGCATTTCCAGTATTTGCATACGTTCCTGGGTCAGGTCCATTTTTCGTCTCCTAAGAATGAGGGGAATTCACCACAAAGAAAACTTTGTGCTCTCTATGTTTCTGTGGTGAGCGATCAGGGTCGTTTGCCCAATTCGGTGAGCAGACGGGCGGCTTCGGTGGCGTCTATTTCGCCGTTGCGCAGGCGGTTCAGGACGTCCCTGCGGCGGGTGGGGAGGTCGTCTCCGGCCGGTTCGACCTCGAAGCCAAGTTCGGCGATCACTTCATCCAGCCGTCGCCGGATGACCCAGTAAGACTCGCCGATGTTGCGCTCCATCTCTTTGACGTTGCCGCGATTGCGGATAAAGTCTTCGAGGAAGCGCAGGCTGGCATTGGAGAGCCGCAGGAAGGGGTTGATCTCGAACAGGCCCACCACGTTGGTTTCACAGGCCGTGCAGGAGAGCTGGGTAACGACCAGGGGGGAAGAACAACTGGGGCATTTCCGCGGAATGGTGCTCATGTTTGCTCCTTTGACGGCCCCCAGTTTAGCATGATTTTGGCGTTAAGTCAATAATTTTGGCATGAAGCAAAAATATTTGGTTGTCATAGCCTAATTACAGACGAAGCCGTGATCCCCGCGTTATCTGCCAAGCAAAACCGCTGCGATCTGGCAGGCCAAAACCAGACCCCAAAAGACCAACCACCAGGAGAGCGGGATGACCGTCGTGGCTTTGCGGTGGTATTGCCAGGCCATCAGCAAAATCAGGATGAACACGGCCGCCAGGAAGATGAATGCCCCGCTCACAGGAGCCAGGAGATACGGGTAGAACTCTAGGAAGAAAAGGCTCCACAACGGCCCAAAGGCGATGAAAAAGAAGAAAACCAACCCGTCCCTCAATTCCAGGCGGCCGTAAGCCCGCCAGAGATTGTACGGTACGAGCCTGGCCCCGATATAGCCCACCACAAGGGGAAGCGACATCAATAGCTGGTCGAACCAGGTCGAGGGCTGCCAATGAGCAAAATATTTGAGCAGGCCGAAAACAAACACTGCAAAGTAACCGGCGTGAAAACCGATGAAAGCGCCCTGGTGGGTATAAAGCCGGGTCGCGGGGGCGATGGCAAGGTTGTGTTGCCGCCAGTAGGTGTTGTTCTTGGTATCCGTCAATACGCCAATGAAAACGGGGATAACCAGCGCTCCCGCCGCGTACAGTGTTACAGCCTGGATGGCGTCCTCGCGGCCGGAAAAGGGCCAGCGCAATGAAGGCGATACAAGGCCCCAGACCAGCAGCCAGAGCAGGAGCCAGAGGAGCGCTCTCAGCATATGCAGCACCGACCAACGGTCTGAAAACGATCGGAACCAGACCACAGCGAGGCGCGGCCAGGCAGGTTCCGGGCCTTCTCTGGCTTCGGCCAGCCTCTCGCGCAGTGACCCATCAACTGCGAAGAATATTTTTTCCAGGGACGGGGCTGGAAATTCCGGGCCATCCGCCGGGTGGGGCGGCGAGACGGGATCCCCGGGAAAGACTCTTTCCTGCTCGGCAGGATTAAGCGTTCGATAGTTCCCCGCTTCCAAAAGTTCATTGGCTTCCGAAACGGTGCGGATTCCCCCCTCCCGGCGCAGGACGATGAGCAGGCTGGTGAGCAGCAAGCGGTCGTCGGCGTGGATCTTGCTCTTGTCCCGCTCCCAATCGCTGACCGCCGCGCCGCTGAACCCCCGGCTGCCCAGTTCCAAGCCCAGCAATTCCCCCAGCCTCTCCTGGGACAACCTCCGCCCGGGGTCGAGCGGGTCGTTGCAACGCTGGCGGTAACTACGCAGTGTCTTTCCGAACGGCGTCATGCCCGATCCTTGGATTCAAGCAACACTTGGGAAGATTCAAGCAGTTGCCGATGGCATTGGGAAGGCTGTGATTGTATAACGTGTTCAGGTGTGGAGACAGTCAGTTCCACCCAGCCGGAAAATCGGCGCTCGGACTTTAACAACCGAATAACAGGCAATGACAAAAGGCCCTCGTAAGTTTATAGCGCTTTATCCCTGGCCGGGCTTCAAAGCGACCCGGATCACCGTCCCCTGCCCAGGCTGGGAGTTGATCCCAACCTCGGCGCCGATGATGGCGGCGCGTTCGATCATCCCGGCCAGCCCGAAATGCTTGTTGGCGATCAGGGACTCCAGTTGCAGGCCCTCTCCGGCGTTGAAACCGACCCCGTCGTCCTGCAGGACCAAGGCAATTTCAGTCGAGGACAGGCGCCCCGAAATGACGACGTTCGCGGCCCGGGCGTGGCGCAGGGAGTTCTCGCAGGCCTCCTGCACGATACGGAACAGGTGCATCTCGGTCTTCAGCGGGTAACGGGAACCGTCGGTTTGCAAGTCCACGCGAATCGGCAGCGTGTCCTGGCTGCGCTCCATCAGGTTGTCGGCCAGTTCGCGGATGGCGGGTTCCAGCCCGTAGTTGAGCATCGGCGGCCGCAGGTTGCTGACAATCTCGCGCAGGCGCTGGGTGAGTCCGTCGTAGGCTTCCTGGAACTTTGGCGAGGGGTTGGGCAGGTCAAGGTTCATCATCAAGACGGCCATCTGGTTCAGGATGCTGTCGTGCAGGTCGAGGGCCAGGTCCAGGCGCTCCTCTTCGTAGCGGTTGACGTTGGCTTGGTACATGGCTCTGAGACGTTCGGTCTGCATCAGGTTGCTCAAGGCGATCGCAGTCTGGTTGGCGAGCGAGCGAAGGATGGGGATTTCAGCCTGGGCGTAGAGATCGTCGGGGTCGCGGCGGCCGAGCAGCCAGAAGCCAATGACCGATTTCCCGACCTTGAGCGGGAGGATGAGCCGCGCCCACGCGTACGGCTGGGTTTCGTCCAGTAAATGGGCGGGGCGGTATTTTTCCGACGCGGACATGAGCAACGAGAAATCGTAACGGTCCAGGAGCCGGGCCTCGTCCACGCCCACAGCCAGGAGGGCTTTGGGGACGCGGTCCTCGATTTGCAGGAAACCGAATTCCCGCACGAGCAGGCTGGGCAGGATTTCTTCTTCCAGCAAGTTTACCAGGCTGTCGAGGGAGGTGCTGGTGATGATCCGGGACGAATAGGCTTCCTGCAAATTCTGGTAGGGGAGCCGGATGCCCAGGAAACGCTGTTCCATGTACGCCTGGAAAACGGGGAAAAACCGGATCGAGGCGAACGAGGTCAACAGGGAGATGACCAGCGTCAAGAAAACCATCCACCCGAACGAAATGGGCAGGAGCAAGGCGGGCGTGACCAGGATAGCCAGGAGCGTGCCGAGCAAAACCAGGAAGGTGTAGATGGAGACCAGCCGGTTGGTCCGCAGTTCCATGCCCTGCAACTGGCGGCGGTAGACGACGAAAAAGTAAGCCCCAGGCATGACCGGCAAAGCCAGCAAGGCCAGCGGCCCGATCTGGGGAACCTTTCCCAAGGCCCCAATGATGCTCACCACGATCGAGGGGATAACGGCTGTCCCTATGGCGCCGGCCAGCAGCCCGATGGCGCGCCGTTCGTCCGGCTGGCGGACGTAATGCAGCACCAGCAAGACGACACTGCCGACCAGGATCAGGAGGAAGCCCAGGAAATAAAACGGCCGCGGCAGACGCCCCAGGAATTCCCCTGCTGCGAGAACAATCCCAGCCAGGTAGAAAATACCCCACAGCCAGGCCGGAGTGCGGGCCAACGGTTTGGGGAAGATCCAGTGCAGGTGCAGGTAGACCGGCAGGGCAAGCCAGGTCAGCGCATGGAGCAGCAGCGAACTCCCCCAGATGTGCGAGGCAGACAGCGTACCGTTGATGACCCAGAAGGCTGTCAGGTAGTTGGCGCCGATCAACAAGAACCAGCGCGTGTCCTTCGGGCGCATGAACAACTGGATGACCATGCCGAAGAACCAGAAGATGTAGGCCAGCCACCAAATGTTGAGCGCACGCGCCCTGAACTCAGGCCAGTTGAATCCGGGGAATCCCCACAGGACCGTCATCTCCCTCGCATCCCGGACCAGGGTGATCTCGACGACCTGTCCTTTTTCCACGTCTTCGAAGAAACGCTGTCTGGCATTGTTGTAATAGTCTACCCACGAGACCGGGCCGATCTGTTTGATCACGTCTCCCTGGCGCAGGGCATTTGCCAGGTCCTGGTAGATTTCGAGGATCCGGCCGTCGGTGGGATTGATGTAAAAGCCGGAATAGGGCGTCTCGAAGATGTAAGCGTAGGTAAAAGCCAGGAGCAAAGCCAGCACCGACAAAGAGAGCAATATTTCGGGCAAAAGCCGGGTTTGGGCAGCACTTTTTTTCATTGCAACATCCTGCCAGGTGGGTATGGAATGTGTATGAAAAGAATTGAAAGGAGGTGGTTCGATTATAGCCCAAGATTAAATTCCCCGACTCATTCACGTTCGTAAATTCTCGAATTCACCCTGCGCAAAGGAGGTACTTTCCCATGTCCAACATGCAAGCATTCCACAAATGGCTGTCTTCGACCGAAAAGCCGCAAGACGCCTGCCAGCGCTGCCTGAGGCAGCTCACGCGGGCCAGCCGAAATCTGGTCATAAGCCTCCAGGGCGACATTACCTGGGCGATCTGGAGCGCAGCCTAACCGCGCCGGCTCCGATTCAGGAGCGAGCACAGCGCGTCGCACCGCGATTGACGGGAGCACCCCCGGCGGAGACTCCATACGTTTAAGGGAAGCGATCCCAAAAGTCAGGTGCGACGCGCTACAGAATATCCCGCTCGGAGACACGCACCGTACCCATCTTTTACGATGTTTTACAGGAGGTCGAATGGACATCTACGAGCAAGCCATCCGATATTTTTCAGGCATCCCCGGCGCGAAAGCCTGGGAAGAAATGCAAGCCCTGTTCCGGCGCATTGCCTCTGCCAGGCCGTACCATTGGGCGCTGCCGGTCCAGGCGTGCGAAGCGGCCGGCGGCGCGCCCGGGCAGGCCGTTCCGGCTGTGACGGCCATCGGCTGCGCCCACATCAGCATCATCCTGGTTGACGACATGCTGGATTTGGACCCGCGCGGCGAATACCGGCGGATCGGCGCCCCAGCGGCCGCGAACCTGGCCTGCGCCTTCCAGTCTGCCGGATTGGAAGCCCTGGTGCGCGGCGACGGTGAACCGGCCGCCCGGTCGGTGGCCGCTGCTGGCTTCAACCGGATGTTCCTGGCGACTGCCCTGGGCCAATTCCTGGACGTTCAATGTCCCGGCGATGAAGATGCTTACTGGCGCATGGTCCGGGCCAAAAGCTCCCCCTTTTTTGGCGCGGCCCTGCAGCTCGGAGCCGTCCTGGGCGGCGCACCGGACGAGGCAGCCGCCAAACTGGAAGAGATCGGGCGGCTCTACGGCGAGATGATCCAGATCCACGACGATTTGAGCGACACCCTCTCCATCCCTGCCAACCCGGATTGGCTGCAAGGCCGCGCGCCGCTGCCGATCCTGTTCGCCCAGGTGGTGGACCACCCCGATCGTTCCCGCTTCCTGGACCTGCGCCGAGAGGCTGCGGACGAGGATGCCCTGCGCGAAGCCCAGGAAATCCTGATCCGCTGCGGGGCGGTCAGCTACTGCGTGGACCAGTTAATACGCCGGCACCGGGCCGCGCGGGAAATCCTGCAAAGCGCCGGGCTTGCCCGGCCGGAGTTGGTCGAAAAATTGCTGGAAAAGGTTATCGAGCCGGTCTGGAAACTTTTCGAGGGTATCGAGGCCTCCCCCGCCCAGGCCGGTTAATCCATCCCGGTGGGAGGGTCGGGCGTGATCAGCCCCAACTGCCGCGCCCTGGCGATAGCCCCGGAGCGGTTGTGGACCCCCAGCTTGATATACGCGCCGGCGAGCAGGTTGCGGACCGTCGAATTGGATACCGCCATCTTCTGCGCCAGTTCGGCGCTGCTCGCATCCGGGTAGGCGGCGGCCAGAGACATGACCTCCACCTGGCGGGTGCTCAAACGCCTGGTCCCTGCGGCGGCCTCTCCTTTGAGCAGGAGCTGGTTCGCCTTCTGACTGAAGCAGATGCCGCCGTTGACAATGGACTGGATCACCGTCCCCAGTTCCAGGAGGATCGTCCGGTCGTCCTTGAGCACGTAGCCGCTGGCCCCCGCCTCGATCACCGCCCGGATCAGGCCGCGTTCGGCGTACATCGAGATCACGAGGACGTGGAGCGCAGGGTACATTTGCAGCAGGGCGGGAATTTCGTGCAGGATGGGATAGGGGTTCGGGTTTTTGGCGGAGGTCGGCACGTTGATGTCGAGCAGCAGCACGTCGGCGGGGTGGGCCGCCAGGGCCGGTTTCAGGTCTTCGCCGTAATAGAGCGTGGCAACGACCTCGAAACCGGGGGGGCTGTTCAAACGGTATACGTAACCATCAATGATGCTTTGATGGTCGTCCAGGATGGCAACGCGGATGGCAGGAGTAGTCATCGTGTTTTTCCCTCGGTTTTCTCCAAGCGTAGCAGAATATCCCCCAAAATACAACCCTTTTCAGGAATTCAGTGCAAATGTCTATGCCGGATGGCCGCCTGTCTATTGCCCCGGCCTTCGATAATCGCTACAATTTTGACATAGATGTTTCCTTCGTTCAGGACATTGGTGGGGGAAACAAGGGGAGGAGGTGCGTTTCAGTTCCTTGGGCGGCGCGGCACACCAAAGGGTTCGAGCAGGCTGGTGGGAGGGACTGAAACGCACCATTAGGAATAACTTCCCGACTCTGTGTTCCATCTTGCCCGTATTCGTCGGACTCAAGTCCTGCCTCAGTTCGTGAAAGTCGGCGGAAGTTATTTTTACACGGCTCCTTAACTTGTAAATTAAGCATGGCAATTCAGGGCGCGCTGATCTCGATCTGGTCGCTGGCCGACCGGCCCCACATGGACAGGTCGTACATGGCATAGACTTCCGTGGGCATGGCAACGAACGTGCCGGTTGTGGTGACACGTGCCAGGTAGGTCAAAGTCCGGGTTCCTTGAGGCAGGTCGGTGATGAAGAAAACCACCCGGTCGCCGCGGATCTCCTTGAAGTTGTAACCGTAATCTTTCCAAAGATATTCGCCCCAGAAATAGTGGTCATTGCTATAGAAGCTCGAGGAATAAGCATTGCTATGACTGGCGGTATTTAGCCCCTCGTTGAGCGCTTCGAAGCCACCCGGCAGGTGGTCTTCGATGGCGAAATACGAAGCATCTTTGGGCACATTTACGGTCAGTTCAACCCTGACCAGTTGCCCGGGTTGGAAGGTTTCCAACGTATTTTTCGTCTTTGGGTCCGTGTAGCGGCGTGTGACGCGGATGCTCCCGGCTGCTTCCACCTGGGATTGCGGCAGGTCGAAGCGGGTAGACAGATCGAAGTAGACCTTCGAGCCTCCCTCGGTTTCTATCAGGAGGGTGTTCAGGCCGCGTTCCAGCTTATCCAGGGGAATTTTGAGAGCGACCGAATTATTGCCCGGTTCAAGCACGCCGCTGGAAAGCGATTTGCCGCCAAGCGTGACCACATAAAGCACCTGTCCATCCTGCTCTTCCTGGCTAACGAGGTAATCGGTCAATCCCAGGATCGCGAAGGTGGTCTCGTTGGTCGTGCCCCACCCTTGACGCCCCTGGCGCTCGCCAATGAGATAGTCCACCATGCCAGGGATGAGCGGGTTTTGCGGATCAATCGCCACGTAAGCGGCCAAGACCATCGCTGTGGTGCGCCGGGTGGACGCCATGGTCTTACGGCTATATTGGCCGTCGCTAACCAATTGGGGCCAGTAGACTTTATCGCCTTTTTGAGCCATCCGGTTTGACAAGGTTCCCAGAATGGTTTTGGCCTGCTCCGTCTCGCCCATGCGTTGGAAAGCCAGGGCCAGGGCTGCCTGGCTGAACGGGTCGAGTTCGTGAAGCGACGCAGTAGCCAGTGCCTGCGTCTGGTCGAGGTCGCCCTGCCCGACCAGCGTCATGCTGTACAGGGCATAGGCACGTGTACGGATGTCCATATCATCCAGGCGATGATTGAGATAATTCACGCCCTCGCTAATCACCGTCGCATCCACTTCGTAGCCCGCCTCGGCGATCAGGCCCAGGCCAAAGAGCACCCAGGCGGTCTGATAATCATCGCTGTCATCATCAAACCACCAGCCCCAGCCGCCATTATCATGCTGGAAGCCGTACAGGCGGTGGAGGCTTTCGATGACGAGCGGGTCAACGCGGCGCTTGAGTTCGATCCCGCCCAGGCCGAGCGACTCGGAGGCGCGGGCGACGACGGCATTCGGCAGGGCGCGGCTCATGGTCTGCTCGATGCAGCCATAAGGATAGCCGGTCAGGTATTCCAGGCCGTTGAGGAGGGTGTTCGACATCGTCCGGCTGAGATGCAGGGTGACGGTGCTGGTCTCCGGTTGGACTTCAGGCAACGGCAGGGCCAGGGCCAGCGTACCCGTGAATTCGCCCGACTGGTTCTGGATGTCGAGCACGGCTACCGGCTGGATGGGGAGCGGCAGGCGGACGGCATCCGCCGCGCCATCTGGGGATGTTGCGCTGATCGTGACCTCGGTAGCTGTCACCCCCTCGACGATCACCTGCCAACCGACCGGGATGACTGCGCCGGGCTCGACCGTAACCTTCTGGATGGCTTCGTTTTGCACCTCCAGGCCGGGGGCCTCCAGTTTGACATCGAAGGTGCGGGTTGTATCCCCATAATTATGAACGAAGGCTGACAAATGGGCCTGGTCGCCGCTGGTCAGGGAGCGCGGCAGGACCGGGCGGACGAGGACTTCCTGTTTGGTCTCGAAATTGGCCTGTCCCTGGCCGACTTTATGGGTCAAGGTGACGGCTTTGGCTGTCAGTCGCCAGCGGGTTAAACTGTCGGGCAGTTCGATGGTCACGGAAACTTTCCCGGTGCTGTCGGTTTGAAGAGCCGGGAACCAGGCCGCAGTATCCGGGAAATCGCTGCGAGGACTTTGGGATGTACGATCATCTCCACCGCCACCCGCTCCGCCGTAATCGAAGTACCGATAGGGTGCCATTGAATCATAGGTATCCACAGTCAGCCGTCGGGGACCGTAAAACGCCTCGAAAATATTTGGCGAAAGTTCTTCGCTCAAGGCAAAGATGGCCTCGTCCACCAGCACCAGCGAGACCTCGGCTGTTACCGGCTGGCCGCTGGAATCACGCACTTCGATGGTCGCGGTCATGCTTTCCCGCGGCGCGTAGACCTCCTTATCGGTGGAGATGGTCACTTGCAAGGCCTTGGCATCGGCAGCCACGCTGATCTCAACGCTATCGGTACTCAGTTGGCTGTCGGGGTGCGATCTGCCCCAACGCTCATACTGATCCATTTCATCAATTGGCGGGGGAGCATGCCAGGCGTTCACCGTCACGTAAACGTTGGGCGCATATTCGGGGATCACGTTGGTCTCGACGACGGTCAACGGGGCGGTGAGTTCGATCAGTTTGGTGTTGATCACGTGGCCGCGTTCGAAGGTCAGCAAGGCTGGCCCGCTGAACGATGATTCGATGATAAAACGGGCTTTCTGATAGGGTTTGTATGACTCGCTGTCGGCAACGATGTTGATTTGATCGTAACGAGGCTCGAACCAGCTGCCCTTGTCCTTGAAGATATACACCCAGCGGGTATACGACATGGAGTTCCCTGGGCCATCTTTGCCTGTCAGTTCCAATTCATAATAGCCGCTGGGCAAACTCAACTCCTGAACCGCCTGGCCTTTTTCATCTGTTACCAGGGTAAATTTATCCTGGCCTTTGGCAAACTCATAGGTTTTGTTGCTCCACGGATTGATCGTCAGGGTCAGTTCCCGGCCACTTACCGGTTGGTCGTAGAAATCCGAAACACTGGCGGTCACCTGGAATGGTTCGTCAGATGGGTGGAAGTAGCTTGAGGTCGTCAGAGACACCTTCTCAGATGAGCTATGAACCGTAAAAATAAAAGAGGACGAAACGGGTTGGTTGCTGCCGTCGTCGGCGGTAACCTCGATGGCGTAAACTGCTTTCTCCATGCTCGTGTACCAATCCTGCCTGGCTTCGTATTCGCCGGGTTTGAGCATTTTCAAGGTGATTACGGCTTTACCATTTTCATCTGTGCGAACATGTCCGGGGAATCCCATTTGAGTACGCGGCGCATTCCAGTAATATACTGTGAACGGTTGAGATTTTAACATTTACAAAATGAGTTGAGCAATTATAGACCGCCATATATGGGTTATGGCTGCAAAAATCGCCGCAGAACGCCACATATATGCACAAACTGGGTTTCGT
>JBMOMN010000046.1:0-52040 GCA_049324115.1 Chloroflexota bacterium | reverse complement strand
AACCCATCAAATCAAGGCGTTTTCCCTTTGAGCGCCTTCGTGTCCCTTTGTGTTTAGGTTCTTTCCCGCTAATTGCGCAAGAGCCGGGTGTGTGCAAATCGAAAACCACAAATCCCGTTAGAAGCAGTAAAAATCCAAGTCGAGGCAGGTGTGTTCTCGTGGGTGCGGGATATTTACGCCGGGACTTGCTCGGGCGTCTTGTGAGGCGCTTCGGCGTGTTCTTCCTCGACCAGGGTGTGGTCCACGACCCGCAGGTAACGGACACCCAGGGAGAAGGCCAGCAACCCGTAAGCGATCACGCCGAGGCCGGCAACCCACTCGATCAGCGACGGGGTGTAATCCGTGTACATGACACTCGGCTGTCCGGGCAGGTATGAGAGCATGATCAACTGTCCCGACAGGTTGGTGTCGTAGCGATAGGCGACCACGCCGCCGACGACCATCAACAGGGCCACCATGCGCCAGAAGGGGTTGAGACGGGTGGTCTTGTTCAGGAGCAGGATCATGGGGATGAAGATGCCCAGGAGCATTTCGCCGATCCAGAAGTTGAAGGCAAATGCGCCGTGGGTGATCATCCTCAAGCCTTCGGTCCGCCCCGGCTCGTAGGTGTAGGTCATCGCCAGGGTGTCCCAGAAGCGGAAGTACAGGTAGAAGACCAGCACCCAGCCGATGAAGTAAGCCACGCGTTCCAGCAGGACATCGTCTATTTTAGCCTTTTTTGTCAGGCGGCTGGACAGCATCGAGGCGAACACGGTCAAGGCCATGCCCCCGGCGATGGCCGAGACGATGAACAGGACCGACATATCCGGGCGGTACCAGAGCGGACGCGCCTTGATCACGCCGTAGGCCGCTCCCAGCGAGGATTGGTGCAGCATTGACAACCCCAGGCCGAAGACGGCCAGGACCGGGGCCAGGTGGTGGGCGCTGGCCATCTTTTCGGCCAGCTTTGGGTAGCGCTGGCGCAGCCATTCCAGGTTGGCCAGGATCGGCAGGACTTCGATCAGCAGCACGGTCAGGTACAGGGTCACGCACATGGTCACTTCCCAGAGCAGCGAGTGCGGGTTCCAGTAGGTGACCGCGTGCCAGAACCGGTCGGGGCGGCCGATGTCCAGCATCAGGGTCAACACGGCCATCGAGTAGCCCAGCAGCCCGATGTAGCAGGCGGTGCGGGCCACAGCCTGGAAGCGCTTCAGCCCCAGCAGGTAGACCGCGGCGCAGATGGTGAAAGCGCCCGCGCTCAATGCAATCGAAGAAAGGTCAATCGTGATCCACAGGCCCCAGGGTACCATGTCCGTCAGGTTGGTCAGGTGCAAGCCCTGGGTGAAGATCAGCACTCCGGCGGCCAGCCCGCCGATGAGCAGCAGGACCAGCAAGCCGATCCACAGGTTCCAGGGGGTGGGTTTGGGCAGGGAGATGTGTTTGCTCATCTTACGCCTCGTCTTTCGGGGGGATGTAGTACACGCGCGGCCCGGTGCCGAGGTCTTCCCGCAGGCGGAAGGTGACGGTTTCTTTCAGGATTTTACTGACCTCGGACCCAGGATCGTTCAGGTCGCCGAAAATGCGGGCCTGGGTCGGGCAGGCCACTACGCAGGCGGGGGTGGCAATGGCATCCACGCCGGGGGTCAGGCCGAGGGCCAGGCCGCGGTCGATGCGCTGGTAACAGAAGGCGCATTTTTCCACGACGCCCCGCGGCCGTCGTTCCACTTCGGGTTCGCCCCACTGCGGCACGGCCGGGTTGGGTTCGTCGAAGGTCTTCCAGTTGAACGCGCGGGCCTCGTATGGGCAGGCCACTTCGCAATAGCGGCAGCCGATACAGCGGTCGTAGTTCATCATCACGATCCCGTCCGGGCGGTAGGTGGAAGCCTTGACCGGGCAGACATCCACGCAGGGGGCTTTCTCGCACTGCATACACGGGCGCGGCAGGAACACTTCCTTTCCGCCAACCGGTTCGAGCTTGATGACCTTGTTCCACGAAATATCGGGCGGGACGTCGTTGTTGGCGCGGCAGGCCAGGGTGCAGTAGCCGCAGCCGGTGCATTTGGATTGATCTATGACCATGGCCCAGCGGTGCGGACCGACTTCTGTGGGACCCGAGGCCTGGATGTCGCGGACGAAGCGCGCTCCGGCCACGATGGTCACGCCGACCCCGGCCAGTTTCAGGAAGTCACGCCGGTTGAGGGTGGGGGTGTTCTCGGCCATCACTTGCCTCCTTTTTGGGAATTGACCTTGCGGTAGATGCGTTCAAGCCAGGGGGCCAGGATCATGCCCGCCGCCAGGCCGATCAGGCCTGCCAGTCCCGCGAAGCCGACCGGGGAGATGGGCTTGGGTTCCGGGGTCACGGAGGCCAGTTCCATCTGTGGCACTTCGGCGGGCAGCGCAGCGCTATCCGAAGCATCCTCCGAGGGTGTGCTTGGGCCATGCATCGAGTCTTTGTGGCAATTGTTGCAGCTCTTCAAAGAAGCCTCGAAACTGTGATCCGGCACGGTGTGGATGTCGTTTGGGTTGTCCGAGGTGTGCATTACGTGGCAGTCCACGCAGGAGAGGCCCTTCTGGTGGTGGGAGGAATACGGGAAGTTCATGCTGGCTTCCGCGTGACAGGTAATGCACAACTGGGAGTGATCGTCGCTGGCTATCACCGTGCCGTCGCCCGCGTACATTTCCTTGATTGCGGCGGTATGAGGGTCGTGGCAAACGGTGCAGGTCATGTTACGCTGGTAGTGGGTGCTGACTTTCCAATCCTGCCAGCCGAAGCGGGTATCGCTGTGGCACTGGCCGCACAGATCCGTCGAACGCGAAACAGGCATCGGGGATTTCGGGTGATCGTCGGGGACCGGGCTGTGGCAGGCTTCGCAGGCGACGCCGTCTTTGTCCCAGGTGGCGGTTTGCGGGTCGTAACCGGTGGTGTGGCAGACCAGGCAGGCTCCGGGCTTGCCTTGTTCGGTCCAGGCATTTTCGAAGACCGGGTCATCGGTGGCGTGCCCGTGCAGGCCGTTGGCCCAGGCCATTTGGGCCTCAGTATGGCAGGTTCCACATTCCTTGGTGAAGGTCTGGGGCTGCGGGGCAGCATTCCCTTGCGCCTGGACAAGGATATAGGTCACCGCGGCAAAGACCAGGGCAACCATCAGTGCGAACAGGGTTTTTTCATATCGAGTTGTCATTGTTGTTTCTCCTCATTGTTTTTTATGGATGGGTTGCGGTGGGGGCGGGGGCTTTCAGGAAGACATCGCAGCCGAGGCAGGTTTCCCGCAAGTGTCCATTGGGCAGACGGAAGGTTTGCCAGCACGGTTGCTGCAAGGCGGCCGCGGGACATTGGGCCAGGCTCTCGTTGGAGCAGCCTTTGACCTCCCAGCAGCGTTTCCCGTTAACGCGGGCTGAGACGAGCGCGGCCTGGTTTTCGGCTTTCGCCTCGGCCTGCCAGCGCTCGTCCAACCGGCGCAGAACGTGGATGATCACGATTGTGACCGCGATCGGGAGACCGAAACGCAGGACAAAACCGATGATCAATGACGTGAGCGTGGAAAACCATTCCATAGCGTCTCCTTCAGGCAGGCCGCATGTTGACCGGATGCCGCCTGACCCATTCACCCGCCGCCAGCACGACCGTGACGGGGATGACCAGCCGCAGGACCGCCCAGGCCAGAATGATGAGTAAGCCTTCCATCGCAACCTCCTTCTTGTGATCTCTTTCGAGAGCGATTGTTCTTTATTTCACTATCAGTTTATCCGCAGGAGGCATGGGAAAACAATTCGTCATTTCCCCAAACTTGCGCGTGGGGTGATCCCACCAGGCAGGGTGTGGGGTATAGGTTTAAATGTGATAATTTTCACAACTAAATGGGGTGTTTTCAACCGGCAGCGTGGGGCGAATCACCCATTGCCCCAGCGGGTGATTTCAATAAAGATGTCCGGGAACAGGTTCCGGTTACGCCTTGATGATCCCCTTGCGGATGGCGTAACGCACCAGCTCGACCCGTGAGTGCAGGTTGAGCTTGCGCATGATGTTCTCCCGGTGGCGCGCCACCGTTTTGGGACTGATGACCAGGGCTTCGGCGATCTCGTCGTTGGTAGCGCCCTCGGCCAGGTGGGCCAGGACTTCCTGCTCGCGTTCGGTCAGCACGTCCCGTTCCGATTCGGTGGGATGGCCGGTCGAGAGGTAGTCACGCACCAGCAGTTTGGCCATGGACGGGTAAAGGTAAACCTCGTTGTTGGCCGCGGCCCGGATGGCGGTCAACAACTCCTCGGGCGCGGCGCGTTTGGGGACGTAGCCGCTGGCCCCGGCGTCCAGCATGTTGAAGAAGTATTCCTCGTCCTCATGGATGGTGAGGGCTACGATGGACATCATGGGATAACGGGCCTTGATCATGCGGGTGGCCTCGATCCCCGACATATCCGGCAGGCCGATGTCCATGAGGATCACGTCGGGGGTGAGTGCGCCGGCTTGCGAAAGGGCTTCGGCGGCGTTGCTGGCCTCGCCGACTATTTCGACGTCCGCTTCGCTGCTCAGGAGCATGTGCAGCCCGGACCTGACGACGGCATGGTCGTCAACCAGCAGCAGTCGAATGCTCATGGTCGTCTCCTTGAATGGTTTTGATGACCCGGTCTTCTTCGGAATTATACGGGATGCTCACCTGGATGATCGTCCCCTCGCCGGGGCTGGATACGATATTGAAACTGCCGCCCAGCAGGTTGGCGCGCTCCTCCATGCCTGCCAGCCCCAGGGAGATCCGTCCCTGGCCCTGGTTGACCGATCTCAGCAGGAAGCCGCGGCCGTTGTCGCGCACTTTGAGCCGCACCACGTCTGTTTCGTAGCTCAGGGCGATGTGGACCTCGGAAGCCTGGGCGTGTTTGACGATGTTGTTCAGGGCCTCCTGGGCCACCCGGAACAGGGCGATCTTGGCCGGCGGGCTGATCTCGTGTTCGTCTCCAAGCCCGGTGACTTTGATGAAAAGGTTGGTGCGCTCCTGGACCGTAGTGGCATACCAGCGGATGGCGGCGGTCAGCCCCAGGTCGTCCAGGTGGGAGGGACGCAGGTCGGTGATGATGCGCTGCAACTCCTCCAGCGATTTTTCGGCCATGGACTTGAGGGCGCGCAGGTTGTTCATGCTTTGGTCCTTGCGGCTGTCGGTGCTGTTTTCGAGGTGTTTTTCCAGGCCGCGCAGCCCCATCCCGATGGCGGTCAGCGACTGGCCGGTCTCGTCGTGCAGGTCACGGGCGATGCGCTGGCGCTCGGCCTCCTGTGCCCCGACCACCCTGCGGAACAGTTCGCCGCGCAGTCGTTCCCGCGCCTGGGCGTCGTGCAGGCGGGCGGCCTGGAGTTCGGCGATCTTCAAGTCGGTCTCGACCTGGAAGGCGCGCAGGAAACGGACGATGAAGACGGCCGCCATGACCGCCATCACCGCCCGGAAGAGCTGCACCGGGATGCCGAAGAGTCGCATGAACAGGTCGGCATTGAGGATCGTGGAAGGGGGCAAGGCGGTCCTTTGGACGAAGATCTGCCCGACCAGGCCATACCAAAGGAAAGCCACAGCGGCCCACAGGGCGTCCTGCCCGAAGCGGATCAGGCCGGCCCGGCGGAAATACCGCTGTTGCACCACCAGCCCGGCAGCGGTCAGCAACCCGGCCGGGATGGCCAGCGTATAGCGCGTCCACACGTCACCGACGGCCCAGATCTGCCCGGAGGAGTACTTCCCGTGAAGGACCATCAAGCCGAAGACCCAGACAGCCTCCAGCATGAGCGGCACCAGCAGGTAATAGCGTTGGGCCTGTTCATCCTGCGCCAGCAGGAAGCTGCCAAACGCCGCCAGCGAGACGAAAGAGACGGCCAGGATGATCAACCGGATGGCGTCAATGATGACGGTTTCCGGCTGCGAACTGGCCAACTGGTCAATGTAGATGAACATTTCGAACCATTCGTGTCCCCCGTGCAGGATGCCGAATCCGGCCAGCGGGCGCAGGGCCTTGCGGAGCCGTTCATCCGAAGCCCGCCCGCCTTCGATGACCACGATCAGGCCCATGCAGAAGAATGCCAGGCCATAGAAGAAGTAGATCTGGACGATGAACGGTACGTGCATGACGCGCCCTCCGTGCGCCAGTGGCAGGGCAGATTTCGGAAGCCTGAAAGACTTCCGAAATTTATTCCAGCCGTCCTCGAAGCTGTCAGGTCCTCAAACGCGTGCCGCAGGTCCGGCAGAAGCGGTCGCTGGATTGGGCGCGCTTGCCGCACTCGTGACAATAAATACTGCCCTCGCCGGAGTCGTCGGCCTGAACCGGCGCGTGCCTTTTACGGGACGGTTCCGCCGCCTGCTGGCCCGTCATGCGGAAGTAAACGATCCCGCCGACGATCAACAGCGCGCCCAGCCCGCCCAAGGCCCAGGGCAGGATGGTGTTCAGATTCAAACTGCCGGTTTCCGTCGTCAGCGGGGTCGTCGGCTGGACGGGGGAGCCGGTTACGGTCAGGTCATCGTTGTTCTTTTCGTACTGGATGTCAAGGCTGAGGGTCTGCCCGGTGGGCAGGTTGGTGAATTGGGTCCCGTATTCGGTCAGCCCCTCGGCGTTCATGATGCCGCTCCCGAGGTCGGGGCTTGTGACGATGTTCCTGGCGCCCCGGGGCTGTTGGAAGGTCAACTGGAAGGTCAAGACTTCCGCATCCCCGGCCCACTCGTAGCGATAAGTGCGTGTAGCGCCATTCTTTTTGTAGTCGTCGTAGTATTCGAGGCGGTAGCCGACCGGGCTTTCGATGGTGAATTTGACCGAGCGCCAGCCATCGGCGACCTGGGTGGCGTCGTAAGGCGCGTTCATGAAATTCCCGGCTTCCAGGTAGGCAACTGCCAGCAGATCCGCTTTTTCGGGGATGCGGATGGTCGCATCGAACGGGAAGGTTGCCGTTTGCGGGGGCGTGAAATCGTAGATCACCAGCACGCTGGGCCGGTCGTATTCGGGCAGGATGCTCACGTCTACGCTGGAAAACGTTGCCGTGTCCTGGGCCTGGACGGGGATCGCCAGGGCAACCAGGATTCCCAAAACGATAAGCGAAAAGAGGGTGGTCAACCATTTGGGCATGGTAAGCCTCCGATAATCGGTAATTTCCCATATCTTACCATGCCTGAAAGTAAACGGAAGCCTGCCGCTGGTCACACTTTTGGCATGACTTTTGCAGCCGGGTCAGGCTGCCTGCAACTGGCGGTTGCGGTTATGGACGATGGCCTGCACCAGGTGCCAGAACACCCGGTTGACCGGCGTGTGGATGCGGTGTTTTTCGCCGGTGCGCGTCACCGCCCCGCAGATGGCGTCTATCTCGGTCGGGGCGCCGCGCTTCACGTCCTGGAACATGGACGAATGGTTGGCGGCTGTCCGCCGGGCCACGTCTTCCGCTGCGGCCAATGGATTCGGGAAGGACAGGTGGACCCCTTCGGCCGCGGCGACTTCGGCGGTCTCACGCGCCAGGTCGCCCATCAGCGCCCGGGCTGCCGGATGTTGGAGCAGCGCGCCGTTGGGGACGCGTAACACGGCTGTGAGCGGGTTGATGGCGGCGTTGATGACCAGTTTGCTCCAGACCAGGGTGCGCGCGTCCGGGACGGTCTGGACGTTGAACCCGGCCTCCCGCAGCCGCGCAACCAGCGGGGACAGGCGGGCGTGCTCCTCGATGGACACGGTCCCCTCGCCCCCGGCGCGCACCAGTCCCGGCCCGAGCAGGGTCGCGCCGGTGGTGGTCACGCCCAGGGCCACGCGTGGCAGGCCCAGGGTCCCCGCGAGAGTCTCCCGGTTGCCGACCCCGTTCTGGAGCGTGACGGCCAACCCGTCCGCCTCCAGGCATTCGGCCAGTTGACGGGCGGCGCGCTCCGTCTGCCAGGATTTGACCAGCACCAGGGCGAAGCGCGCCCCGGCGCAGTCGGCGGGATTGTCCGTCACCCGCACCCGGTAGGCCTGCTCGCGCCGCCCGTCGGTGAGGCGCACCCCCTCGCGGCGGATGGCCTCCAGGGCCGCGGTCCAGGTGCCAAGCATGGTGACGGGCGTCCCGGCCGCGCTCAGGCGCACCGCGAACAGGCTGGCCAGCGCCCCGGTGCCGACGATCAAGATCGGTAATTGGTTCATGGTAATTGTGGGCGGGTTGAACGCCCCTAATCCCGCCGCTCCGCTTCTCGCAAGAAATCTGCCCAAACTTCATCGGCCATCTCGACCGTGTGTTCCGGGGCCGGGAACTGGCTGCTCTGCACTTCGGCGATGTATTCTTCGAAGGCGCGGCGCATCTCGCCGTGGAAGTCGGCGTATTTCTTGACGAATTTGGGCGTGAAGCGGTCGAACAGGCCCAGCAGGTCGTGAGTGACCAGCACCTGCCCGTCGCAGCCCGCGCCCGCCCCGATGCCGATGGTCGGGATGCTGAGCTTGTCCGAGATGAATTCGGCCAGCCGGGCCGGGACCGATTCGAGCACCAGGCTGAAACAGCCGGCGTCTTCGAGCAGCCGGGCGTCTTCGAGCAGGCGTTTGGCGGCGGCCAGGTCGCGGCCCTGGGGACGGAACCCGCCGAGCTGGTTGACCGACTGCGGCGTCAGGCCGAGGTGTCCCATGACCGGGATGCCCGCTTCGACGATCAGCCGGATCGCCTCGACCCGTTCGCGCCCGCCTTCGAGCTTGACCGCGTCCATCCCGGCTTCTTGCAGGAAGCGCCCGGCATTGCGGACGGCCTCCTTCGCATCCACCTGGTACGACATGAACGGCATATCGCCGATCAACAGGGCGGTCATGGCCCCGCGCGCCACCGCCTTGCAGTGGTGGAGCATGTCCTCCATCGTGACCGGCAGGGTATTGGGGTAGCCGAGCACGACCATGCCGAGCGAATCGCCCACCAGGATCGACTCCACCCCGGCCTGGTCCATCGCCAGGGCAGTGGGATAGTCGTAGGCGGTCAGCATGGTGATGACCTCGCCGCGCGCCTTCATCTGGCGCAGGGTCAGCGTGGTCACTTTTTTGCGCGGCGTGACAGTGATTTCAGGGGAAATCGTGGACAAGGTATCCTCCTTCGGAAGGTAGGAGCCGTTCCGGCGTCGCCGGAGGCCACAAGGGAAAAGGTTTTTTTACACGCCGTCAGGCTCACACGGATACCTGCGGCAAAATGGATTATTCCACAAAAGCCCGATTGCGGCAATGCCTTTTTTAATCTATAATGGTCTTAGCCCTTCATCTCACCTATTTTCATCAGGAGAATCCCATGCGTAAAATGTTTGGCTTTTTGATCGGCACATTTGTCGGCGGGCTGGTCGGCGCGACGATTGCCCTGCTGCTGGCCCCCGAATCCGGTGAACGGTTGCGCTCCGAGCTGCGCCAGCGGGCGGCTTCTTTCACTTCCGAGATCAAGAACGCGGCCGCCACGCGCCAGATCGAGCTGCGTGAGCGGTTGGAGACGCTGCGAGCGCCGAGAGAGTAATCAGTAATCAGTAATCAGTATTCAGTGTTCAGTGTTCCCCGATGGGTTTGGCCTGTCGGGGAATTTTTATCGGGAGGATGCGTCGCACCATGCCAAGGGGGATTCTCTAAAACGAAGAAACAGCTTCGTTAAACGGTTTTTATCCGAGGGTCTGGTGCGACGCATTCGCGATGGTGGACTGATAGAACCCTGCGGCCCTGGACATGCAATTCCCGTACTCGGCCCGTTCGGCCAGGAGAGCGGCATTGTGACGTTTGGCCTGCTCCCGCAGTTCGGCATTTTCCAGCCCTGACAATATCGCCCCGGCCAACGCTGACGGGTCGTCCGGGTCCACCAACAGGCCGTTGACGCCGGGGGTGATCCACTCGCGGATTGAATCCAGGTCGCCGGCGACGGGGAAACAGCCGCAGGCCATGGCCTCGATCAGCGAATTGGGTGTGCCGTCGTGGGTGCTGGGCGAGACGACCACCTGCGCCGTGCGGAACAGGCCGGCCAATTCGGGACGGGACAGTTTGGGCAGGAGCATCACCGAATTGGCGATGCCGGGCTGGGCCAGCCATTTTTCGGCCTCGGCTTCCCCCTCCATGGCCGGGCAGGCGAACCGGGCCTCCGGCTTGCGTTCCAGCACCAGCGGGATGGCCTTGAAGAAGGTATCGTTGCGCACGTAAGCCCGGAAGCCGCGCGGGTTGACGACCCACGCCGCCGCGGCCGGGTCGCGCTCTGCGGGAGGGTGGAAAAGCGTCAAATCCAGGCCGCCGTTGCCGGGCAGGACGATGCTCGGTTTGCCCGGGTCGAAATCCCAGAGCTGCGCCAGGCGGATGTCGCGCTGGCAGTCGGCGTGCAGGGCGGCTGCGGTTTGCATCGTGCGCCGGGTGTAGATTCCCATCAAGGGGGTGCTGGGGGCGTGCAGGGTGAAGTCGTTGCCCCAGATGGAGACCAGCAGCGGGATGTCGCTGTCCAATTGGCGCAGGGCTTCGGCAGCCAGCATCCCCTCGTAGGGCACGCGCAGGGCATGGACGAGATCCGGTCTCACGCGCTGGATGGCATCCGCCAGCCGCCGCGCCGAGCGGGGGAGGGTCAGCGGCCCCAGCCAGTGCCGGACGGCGGCGCGCAGGTTGATGAAGGCCGCGCTCTGTAATACCGACTTTAGTCGGTCTGAAACGCCCAACCGACTAAAGTCGGTACTACGCGTGGACGGGTTTTTAACGGAATCAGCCACCGGGGCCGGCCCGGCTCCGCTGAAGGCCACAGGCACAAAGTCCAGGCCCCGCAGCGGGAGGGCCGGGGAGCAGGTGAAGGTCGAGGCCAGGTGGACCTCGTCGCCGCGCTTGATCCAATATTCGATCCAATTTAGAGCAGTTGGGGAACGGCCGTCGGCCACAAAAAGGAGGCGCATCGGGACGAATATACCAACAAAGGAGGCGGCTGCCAAGTTGCCGGGGACGGGGGGTTTGATGGTATATTAAGCCGGATTGTCTCCAAAACTTGTTCAACACATGAGGAACCTATGAAACAAATTTGTGTCGTCGGTGTCGGTTACGTTGGGTTGGTGACCGGCGCTTGCTTCGCCGACCTGGGCAACCGGGTCATTGCCCTGGATGTCAACGAACAGCGCATCGAGGGCCTGAAAAAGGGCGTGATGCCCATTTACGAACCCGGCCTCGAGGAACTGGTCGAGCGCAACGTGCGCGCCGGGCGTTTGAGCTTCACCACCTCGTATGCCGAGGCCATGCAAGGCACCGAGTTTGCCTTCATCGCTGTAGGCACGCCCTCGGGCGTCAACGGCGAGGCGGATTTGCAATACGTGGCGGCCGCGGCCTGCTCGATTGCCGAGACGATGACCGGGCCGCTGGTCATCATCAACAAGTCCACCGTGCCGGTCGGGACCGGGGACTGGGTGGCCGATATCGTGAGAAAAGCCCAGCCGACGCCGGTGGACTTTTCGGTCGTCTCGTGCCCTGAATTCCTGCGCGAGGGTTCGGCCATCGCGGATTTCATGAGTCCGCACCGCACGGTGCTCGGCTCGCTCGATCACGATGCTGCCGAGAAAGTAGCCCGATTGCACCTGCCGCTGCGCGCCCCGATCATCATCACCGACCTGCGCACGGCAGAAATGATCAAGTATGCCTCGAATGCTTTCCTGGCGACCAAGATTTCGTTCATGAACGAGGTGGCGACGATCTGCGAGGCCCTCGGCGCGGACGTGAAGGAGGTGGCGGTCGGCATGGGACACGACAAGCGCATCGGCCCGATGTTCCTGGATGCGGGTCTCGGCTGGGGCGGCTCGTGTTTCCCCAAGGATGTGATGGCGCTGGCTTACATGGCCGAGGAGCACGGGCTGGAGCCGCGCATCCTGAACGCGGTCATGGGCGTCAACTACGACCAGCGCAAGTCTGCGGTGGAAAATGTGGATGCGATGGTCGGCGGCCTGAAGGGTAAAACCATCGGCCTGCTGGGGCTGGCCTTCAAGGAGAACACTGACGACATGCGCGACGCTCCTTCGATTGACATCGCCCAATCCCTGACCGCGGCCGGGGCAACCGTCCGCGCTTACGACCCGATTGCGATGGAAGTGGCGCGCGGTATCCTGCCGGCGGTCCAGATGTTCACGGATGCCTACGATATGGCCGAGGATTGTGATGCTTTGGTCGTGGTCACGCCATGGAATGAGTTCAAACAGCTCGACCTGGGAAAGATCAAGGATTTACTCAACACCCCGGTCATTTTCGATGGGCGCAATATTTATGACCCTGCGATAATGAAAGGCCTGGGATTCAACTATCGCGGCGTCGGTCGCGGGTATGAAGTTGATTAGTCACGTAGCCGCGTAGTCTGGTAGTTTTGATAGTTGGATAGTCCAACTACCTGACCAACAGACCACGCGACTAACAGACTACGCGACCATCCGACCAACAGACCAACAGACCAACAGACCAGATGACTACTCCTCCCGTTTGCGATTACGAAGGCTCCGATTACCAGGCCGTGTTCTGGGACCGGGGCGAGCGCGAGTACGAAGACCGGGTCGAAGCGATTGCGCTCAAGCGCCTGCTGCCGCCCGGCGGCCAGTTGATGCTCGAACTGGGCGCCGGCGCGGGCCGCAACACGCCGCGTTACAACGGCTTCGAGCGCGTCGTCCTTCTGGACTATTCCACCACGCAACTGGCCCAGGCCCGGCAGCGGTTGGGCGATTCGGAGAAGTACATCTACGTCGCCGCGGACATCTACCGCCTGCCCTTCGTGGACGGCCTGTTCGACGGCGCGACCATGATCCGCACCCTGCACCACATGGCCGACGCGCCCAGGGCGCTGGCGCAGGTCCGCGCCGTGCTCCGGTTTGGGGCGGTCTTCATCCTGGAATTTGCCAACAAGCAGAACCTGAAAGCCATCCTGCGCTGGTTGCTGCGCCGCCAGGACTGGGACCCGTTCGCGCCTGAGCCGGTCGAATTCGTCGAGTTGAATTTCGACTTCCATCCCAAAACGGTGCGGAACTGGTTGACAGAGATCGGGTTCCGGGTCGAGCAGATACTGACCGTTTCGCACTTCCGCATGGGGCGGCTCAAGCGGCTCGTCCCGACCTCGATCCTGGTCTTCTTCGATTCGCTCGCCCAATGGACCGGCCGCCTGTGGCAATTGACCCCCAGTGTCTTCCTCAGCGCCTATGCCGCGGGGAGAGCCGTCCAGGCGGAGGAAGGCGCGTTCTTCAAATGCCCGGACTGCGGTCACGCCGGGCTGGATGAAAAGACCGACCATCTCCGGTGCGGCGGCTGCGGCAAGAAATGGGCCATCCGGGATGGGATCTATGACTTCCGGCATCCGCTGGCTGATCGGTAAAACAAACAGCCCGGCTCATACGAGCCGGGCTGTTTCAAAGTTATGAGCGCAGGACTATGGGGTCGGCGGGGATAGCGTTTCTTTGCACCCTTCGAAGATGAAATCCCAGTCCACCACTTGCAGCCCCAAGGATTGGTAATAGGCTATGTCGAAAGCCTTCATCCTGCCAGCCACGTCGGGGCCGTTCCCAAAATCAGGGTAGGAGTACGGGTATCTCCAATCAACGACCGTTCCGTCTGCCAGGGTGACGCGCCCGATGGCGTACAAAACTTCGGTCCCGTTGCAATAGTAGCCGGTGGATGGAATGGTGATGTAAAAGCCGAAATCACCGAAGCGGGCCACCGCGCCCTTGCCGGCGAACATCTTGAGCTTGTCGGGGGCCACGCATCCCAGCACAGTGTTGTCGGTGTTGTCTTTAAAGTAACAGTTCATCTGGTAAGATTTTTCCCCGTAGACGTAAATACTGCCTTTCAATTCGCCTGCGCTGAATTTGCCGCTTACGTTGAAGGTCAGCACCAGCCCCTTTCCCTGGATGAATTGCGCCCCCTGGTAGGTGGCGGTTTTGGCCGGGGCCGCGGCCGATGCAAACGTCATCGCAAGAATGGATATGATCGCGAGTACAAAAAGGGCCTTTTTATTCATGTTTTCTCCTCTTTTGGAAAGTTATCGGTTCTGTGGAAAACCCGGGAAACTCCTCGCCAATTCCCAGAGAACCACCTTTACGGTAATCATCCGCATTTCGACTATACGTTTTGTATTATAGTGTTTCTCCGGCGCGGGTTCAAGATTAAAGGGGTATTAATACCTGTCAAAAATGTATGAAGTTTGGGTTAATTAGGCCGGTCAGACCTTCTCGACCACCCAAAAATGTGATAGTCCAAAAATTTTGAGCGGGGTTTTCTCCAAAAATTGCAGTGCCACCCTTAACCAGCGGCCCGGCATTCCGAAACGCGCAATGATATTATCGTAAGCGCCGAAGACGGTTCTCTGCTCGGCGAACCGGACCGGGAGGCCCGCAAACAGCCGCTCGAGGTCGCGCCGGGCGTAGACGCGCACATGCGGGGCCAGCCGGTCGCGCCAGCGACGCGGCAGGTAATTGACCAGCGGCGCGTTGCCGAACCGGTACTCCCCGCGCCAGTAGATTCCGTGCGTCTCGAACGGGTAGCCGCGGTTGGGCACGAAGACCACCGCCCGCCCGCCTGGACGCAGCACGCGCACGATCTCCCGTACCGCCTGCGCGTCGTCCTGGACGTGTTCGAGGACTTCGTGGCTCAGGACCAGGTCGAACGTCCCGGAGGGGAACGGGAGGGATTCCCCCGCGGCGTTCAGAATGCGCGGCGAGCGGGACCCGGCCTCTGCCGCGCGTTCCCGGTCATATTCCATGCCGACGATTTCCCCGCCAAAAGGCGCCAGGTGTTCCACGTACATGCCCACGCCGCAGCCGTTTTCGAGGATGCGCCCCCGGATGCGTTCCCCGGCGGCGCGGCGGATCATTTCGAGGCGGCGCTCCTGCCCGGCCCGCCAGACGTAGGACGGTTCGCCCCGCAAGGCGGCTTTGGAAAGGTCTCTCCCGGTCATTTTTCTCCCCAGTGGATGGCGATCGTCCCAAACATCAACCGGTTGAAGCCGATCTTCTTGAACCCGGCTGCGGCCATGCGGGCGGCCAGTTCCTCGGCCCGCAGGAACCCCTCGGTGGAATTGGGCAGGTACGTGTAGGCCTCCGGCGCGCCGGCGATGAGCCGCCCCAGCAGGGGGATGACGACGTGCAGGTGGACCCAGATGAAGGGCGAGAGCAGGTTCTTTTTGGGGCGGGTGGTGTCGAGGATGACGATCCGGCCGCCGGGCTTGAGGGCGCGGTATTGCTCCTTGAGCGCCTGCTGCACGTCGGTGACGTTGCGCATCAGGAAGCCGGAGACGGCTGCATCGAAAGCCCCGGCAGGGAAGGGCAGGTTGAGGGCGTCGGCGGCGGACCAGTCGAGCTGGCCGCGCTTCTGCCCGACGCGCATCATCTCGAGGGTGAAGTCGGCCGCGACCGGGTGGGTTGACGGGACCTGCCGCAGGGCCTCGAAGGCCAGATCACCGGTGCCCGTCCCCAGGTCCAGCAAGCGGGCGCCGGGGGTGAGCCGGGCGCGGCGGATGACATCCTGCCGCCAGCGGATGTCCTGCCCGGCGGTCATGATCCGGTTCATCAAGTCGTAACGGCGGGCGATCCGGGTAAATAATCCCTGCACTTTGCGGGCGCGTTCCTCGCCGGAGAATTCAAGAGGGTTCGACATAGGGCGCAATTATATCTGTAAATCCCCTTGTCGCAGTAATGGTTCTATGCTAAAATCCCGCCAGATCAATACGGAAAGCATCGAAAAGTGGGCAACCCCCACTTTTCTGCTTGTAACTGCATAACAGGATAGGTAAAAGGATGTCAAAGAACGAGTTTGCCCTGGCATTCAATGAAGTGTTGGAAGAAAAACAATTGCCAAAGGATATCATCCTGAACGCGATCGAGTCGGCTATGGTGTCGGCTTATCGTCGGGCGGTGAATGCTTCGTCTGCCCAGCACGTGGAGGCCAAAGTTGACCCCGATACCGGTAAAGTGAGCATCTTCGCCGAGAAGGAAGTGGTGGAAGATGTGCAAAGCCCGGAGACCGAGGTGTTGCTTGAAGTAGCCCGCAAGTACGACCCGGATTGCCAGTTGAATGACATGGTGATCGTCGAGTCGACCCCCGAAGATTTCGGGCGCGTGGCAGCCCAGACGGCGCGCCAGGTGATCCAGCAGCGCATTCGCGAGGCCGAACGCAATATGCAGTTGGAGTATTTCCAGCGCCAGGCCGGTGAGATTGTCAGCGGCGTGGTGCAGGCGGTCAACAACCAGGGCGTGACCATCGGCCTGGATATGAAGGCCGAAGGCGTGATGCCCAACAATCAGAAGATCGCCAACGAGCGCTTCCGCGTCCACGACCGGGTGCGGGCGATCATCATGGAAGTGAAGGACGCGCCGCGCGGCCCGCAGATCATCCTTTCGCGGGCGCACCGCAATTTCCTGCGCCGCCTGCTCGAAAACGAAGTGCCCGAAATCTATCACGGGATCGTCGAGATCAGGGCGATTGCGCGTGAACCGGGGCATCGCGCCAAGGTGGCCGTCTCGGCCACCCAGGCGGGCGTGGACCCGGTGGGGGCCTGCGTGGGGATCAAGGGCGTGCGCATCCAGGCCATCGTCAAGGAATTGCACGACGAGAAGATTGACATCATCGAATGGAACCCCGATCAGGTCATTTATATTTCCAAAGCGATCAGCCCGGCCCGCGTCTCGGGCGTGTACCTGTCTGACGGCGGGGAAGGCGGCAAGACTGCAACCGTGGTGGTGACCGAAGACCAGTTGTCGCTGGCGATCGGCCGCGACGGGCAGAATGCGCGCCTGGCCGCCAAACTGACCGGCTGGCGGATTGACATCAAGAGCCTGGCAGAAGCCGCCGGGGATGCGATCAGCAAATTGCAGTCTGACGGTGAGCTGGCGGCCATGATCCCCGGCGTGGTCGAGACCGTCCCGGATGTCGAGGCCATCCTGGCCAAGAAAGCCGAAGGCCGGGCCATCAGCCCCGAAGAGTATTCGGCCATGCTCCAGTTCGTGGACCGCGTCGAGCGGCGCACGATCCAGAGGCAGGAGGACGAACAGCGCCAGGAGGAAGAGCGCCTGGCGGGTATCCGGGCCGAGATCCCGGCAGTGGCTTTCGAAACCTCGATGTACGACATGCCGCTCAAGGAACACCTGATCAACATCATCACCGAGGCCGAGATCACGACGGTCGGCGACCTGATGTTGACGATGAAGCTCGACCCGGACAAGGTCCTGGGATTGCCGGGCGTCGGCCCCAAGTCGTTGGCGTCCATCGAAGAGGCGATTTCCCAGATGACCTTCCCCGGGCCGGAACCCGCGCCGGTCGCGGAGGTCGAGACGGCTGTGCCGGCTGCGGTGGAGGCCGAAGCCGAAGCGGAATCAGAATCCGAGGCGGAGGCCGTCGCCGAGGCGCCGGCAGCCCAGCCCGAGGTCCAGAAAGAAGCGCCGATGAAAGTGCGGGACGGGACCGAAGAGGAGCCGGAACGCGACCTGTCCATCGAGGAAATGTTTGCTGTCGTCCAATCGGAGGCCGCCCAACCGGCTCCTGAAGGCGAGGAAGAGGACGAATCCGGTGAACGCGGCAAGAAGAAGAGCAAGAAGAAGAAACACGTCGAATTGGAATACGATCCCGATCTCGGTGAAGTCGTCTCGCACAAGAAACGCAAGCGCGGCGGCGATGATTGGGAAGAATGGTAATTTACCGAACTAAGTGAATCAGGTGTCTGCCAAACCTGCCAAACGCGTGAAACACGTTCCTCAGCGGACCTGCGTGGGCTGCCGCACAGTGCTTTCCAAGCGCGCATTGACGCGTGTGGTGCGCCAGCCCGGCGGCGTGCAGATTGACCCGACAGGCAAACTGCCGGGGCGGGGGGCTTACCTGCACAGCGTCCGTTCCTGCTGGGAGCAGGCCCTCAAGGGCGGGCTGTCGAACGCCCTCAAGGTTGCCCTGACCGAAGCCGACCGGCAATTGCTGTCCGATTTCATGGCATCGTTGCCCGATGAGGCGGCTGAAGAAGCCGCGCTAGAGGCATGAGCATGTGATCTTTTGACCGCAATCGCTCATGGGGCAGGCATCTCATCACTTAGGGGAGCGTCATTCTCAGTGCATTGTAGGAGGTCCACATGAGCGAAAACGGACATAAGAAACTTGAAATACCGGGCAGTATTTCGGTGCGCGACCTGGCCCAGCGAATGGAGGCCAGCCCGATCAACATCATCAAAATCCTGATGAGCAATGGTGTGATGGCGAGCATCAACCAGGTGATTGATTTCGATGCGGCCGCCATTGTTGCCTCTGACCTGGGCTATGAAGCCATCCCTGAAACGATCCTCGAAGCCGAAGAACAGGAGACCGGCGAAATCCCGCTCTGGCGGCGGATGATCGCCGGCGAGGCCGATGCCGAACTCAAGAACCGCCCGCCGGTGGTGACCATCCTCGGTCACGTGGACCACGGCAAGACCAGCCTGCTGGATGCCATTCGCCAGGCCAACGTGGCCGCCGGGGAGGCCGGCGGCATTACCCAGCACATCGGCGCTTACCAGATCGAACACAAGAACCGCATTGTCACCTTCCTGGATACGCCCGGCCATGCCGCGTTTACGGCCATGCGCGCCCGCGGCGCCCAGGGAGCCGACATCGTGGTATTGGTCGTCGCCGCCGATGACGGCGTGATGCCCCAGACGAAAGAAGCGATTGCCCACGCCAAGGCGGCCCGCGTCCCGATCATCGTGGCCCTCAACAAAATGGACAAAGCCAACGCCAACCCTGACCGGGTGAAGCAGGAACTGGCCGAACAGGAACTCGTCCCGGACGACTGGGGCGGGAACATCATGGTCATCCCGGTTTCGGCCAAGCAGAAAGTGGGGGTGGACGACCTGCTCGAAGCCATCCTGCTGGTAGCCGATAACACCGATATCCGCGCCAACCCGAACGGCAAGGTGGTCGGCACGGTCGTCGAAGGCGAACTGGACAAGACCAAAGGCGTGATCGCCACCCTGTTGGTCCAGAACGGGACGCTCAAGACCGGGGACGTGGTCGTCGTCGGCAATTCGCACGGGCGACTGCGGGCCATGTTCGACCATCGCGGCAAGCCGGTCAAGAAAGCCGGGCCGTCCATGCCTGCTTCGGTGATGGGACTCAACGAAGTCCCGCCGGTGGGTGAGTTGTTCCAGGTGGTCGAATCGGAGCGTGAGGCCCGGTCCATCGTCGCCGCCCGCCTGGAAGCCAGGCAGCGCCAGGCCAATGTCCAGAAGAAGGCCTCTCTCGAAGAACTGTTCGCCAAATTCCAGTCCGGCGAGACCAGGGAACTGCGCCTGATCCTGAAAGCCGACGTGCAGGGTTCGCTCGAACCGGTCGTGAACGAGTTGAACAACCTGGGCAAGGGCGAGATCGCCATCAACGTGCTTTACGCCGAAACCGGCAACATTGGCGAGAACGACGTGATGCTGGCCTCGGCCTCGAAGGCGATCGTCCTGGGCTTCAACGTCCAGGCCGACGTGAACGCCCGCCGCCTGGCCGAAGCCGAAGGCATTTCGATCCGCCTGTACGACATCATCTACCGCCTCACCGAAGACATCGAAAAAGCCCTCAAAGGTATGCTCGAGCCTGAGATCGTCACCAAAACGATCGGCCGGGCCAACATCCTGGCGGTCTTCAACATTTCGAAAGGTAAGATCGCCGGATGCCGGGTCATCGAAGGGGAGATCCGCCGGAACTCCAAGATCCGCATCTGGCGCGGCGAAGACCTGCTCTTCGAGGGAGAACTGGCCTCGCTCAAGCACGAGAAAGACGATGTCCGGGAAGTGCGCCAGGGTTTCGAATGCGGTATGGGATTCAAAAACTTCCACGATTTCGAGGTCGGCGACCAGGTCGAAAGTTACGTTTTGGAGAAAACGGGTTGACTGATGGGGCGTTCGGACGCCCCATTCCAATAACACTATGCCTTCACAAGTTCGATTACAACGCATTGGCGACCGTATCCGCCAGGAACTCTCGGAGATGCTGATCCGCGAGATCAGCGACCCGCGCCTGAGCCAGGTCTACGTGACCGACGTGCGCGTGGACCGGGAGCTGGCGTTCGCCAACATTTACGTTTCTGCCGTCGAGGGCGTGGAACGCTCCGAGGAGATCCTCGCCGGGCTGGAGAGCGCCAGCGGATTCATCCGCCGGACCCTGGCCGGCCGCGTCGACCTGCGCGCCTTCCCCCGCCTGCGCTTCCACTGGGACCCCACCCCCGAAAACGCCGACCACATCGAGAAACTGCTGGCCTCTATCCGCGAAGAGGAAAAAAAGAAGTAGCTGCCCAGGCCATAACCGCGGGATGACGGCCACAAAAAAAGCGATTCACGGATATAATGTGACCCTGTTCGGTGAGACCGGGCAGCCCGCCCGAAAACAATGCCAAAATTGTATTAATAAATGAGCACCCAGATAAACGAAGCGATCAAGCAGCGACTCGAAAAATCGGATAAAGTCCTTATCACCTCCCACGTCCGCCCGGATGGGGATGCGGTCGGGGCGCTGCTTGGATTGGGCCTGGCGCTCGAAAATGCGGGCAAATCCGTCCAGATGGTGCTCGTGGATGGCCTGCCGCCCTCCTTCATGCACCTGCCCGGCAGCGACAGGGTCCGCACCCGGCCCGCAGACGGGTTCGACGCCTACGTCACGGTGGACAGCGCCGACCTGAAACGCCTCGGCGAGGCCATGCAGCCGTGCGGGAAACCCCACATCAACGTGGACCACCACGTCACCAACGAACGATTCGCCGAACTGAACCTGATCGAACCGGACTCGGTGGCCACCTGCGCCATGCTCACCGACCACCTGCCCGCCTGGGGATACGCGCTCACCCGCCCGGTCGCGGCTGCGCTGGCGACCGGCATCATCACCGACACCCTCGGCTTCCGCACCTCGAACATGAAACCCGCTACCATGCGTCAGATGGCCGTCCTGATGGAGACCGGGATAGACATGCCCGGCCTGTACCGCCGCGCCCTGGTCAGCCGCACCTTCGAAGCCGCCCGCTATTGGGGAGCCGGACTCTCCAGCCTGGAACGCTCCGACGGGATCGTCTGGGGCACGTTGCGGCTTTCGGACCGGCGAACCAGCGGTTATCCACGCAACGACGACTCGGACCTGATCAACGTCATCTCTTCGATTGACTGCTGCGCGGTCGGCATGGTCTTCGTCGAGCAGGAGGGCGGCAGCGTCAAGGTTTCGTGGCGGGCGATGGAATCCGGGCTGGACGTATCCCAGGTGGCGCGTCGATTCGGCGGCGGCGGCCACCAGGCCGCGGCCGGGGCGGATATCCCCGGCAAAATCGAAGAAGTCCAACCTTTGGTCTTGGAAACGACCCAGCGCATGCTCAAGTTGGGTTAGGATCATGAAAGTAATGGCTGCAAATCTCCAAAATTTCCGAGGAGGAATTTAACAAATGAGTAGTCAAGATATCAAGAACGCTATTTCAGGGGTACTGGTCATAGACAAGCCTGTCGGCATGACTTCGCACGATGTCGTCCAGGCGATCCGTAACGGGACCGGTATCCGCCGCGCCGGCCACACCGGGACCCTCGACCCGCGCGCCTCGGGCGTGCTGGTCATCCTGATCGGGCCTGCGGTGCGCTTGAGCGAGTACGTCTCGGCCTCCGACAAGCGTTACCAGGCGATCATCCGCCTGGGCGGCTCGACGGATACCTATGATGCCGAAGGAAGTTTCACCCGCTCGGACGAACCGATCAACGTGACCGAGGAAGAATTCGAGAAGGTGTTGAAAACTTTCGAAGGCCAGATCGAGCAGGTCCCGCCGCCGTATTCCGCCGTCAAGGTCAAGGGGCGCAAAGCCTACGAGATGGCCCGCCAGGGCGAGGACGTGGAACTCGAGCCGCGCATCATCGACGTGTACCACCTCGAAGTGCTCGAATGGGCGCCCCCCGAAGTGGTCGTGGACGTGCATTGCTCGTCCGGCACTTACGTCCGTTCGCTGGCCAACGACCTGGGCAACCAGTTGGGCTGCGGCGCGTACCTGGTCGGCTTGCGCCGCACCAAGAGCGGGCGCTTCACCCTGCGGGACGCCGTCCCGCTGAGGAAGCTCCAGGAGGCGTTCCGCGCCGGGAACTGGTACCAGTACCTCATCCCGGCTGCCGAGGCGCTCGGCGACTGGCCCGCCGTGGAACTGAATCCCGACGAGGTCGAGGAGGTCCGTCACGGGCACCGGGCCAAGGCCGATCCGGCCACCAAATCCGGCGACCTGGTGCGCGGCGTCAGCATGGCCGGCGAACTGGTGGCCCTGATGCAGCGGGTCGAGAACGAAGAAGACGGCAGCCCGGAGTGGCAGCCCAGGAAAGTGTTCTTCACGTCCGATTAGGGCTGAATGTTCCCCCATTACCGATCCCTCGAAGCCATCCAGATCGAAAATTCCTGGCTGACGATCGGCGTCTTCGACGGCGTCCATCGGGGGCACCAGGAGATCATCCAATTGCTCGTGGCAGGTGCGCGGCAGGCCGGTGCGCCTGCCGTTGTGCTTTCCTTCCACCCGCACCCGGCCGAAGTGCTGGGGCGCAGGGAAATCCGCTGCCTGACCACCCCCGACGAGCGGGCCGAACTGCTCGTCGCCCTGGGCGTGGACGTGGTCATCACCGAGCCGTTCACCCGCGCCCTGGCCGAGACCCGGGCCGCCGACTTCATGAAATATCTCAAAGAGCGGCTGGGATTGCGCCACCTGCTGGTCGGCTACGATTTCGCCCTCGGCCACAACCGTGAAGGCGACTATTACCGCCTGAGCGCGCTGGGCAAGGAATTGGACTACGAAGTGCGCGCCCTCCCGGCTGTTTCCGGCCAAAAAGGGATCATCTCTTCCAGTTTCATCCGCCAGCGGCTCATGGCGGGACAGGTGGGCGAGGCTGCTGAAGCCCTGGGCCGGTTCTACGCTGTCAGCGGACCCGTCGTCCACGGTGACGGGCGCGGCAAGAAGATCAACATCCCGACCGCCAACATCGCCTTCCCGGAGCGCAAGGTCGTCCCGGCTAACGGGGTCTACGCCTGCTGGGCCTGGGTCGGCGACGAACGCCACCCGGCAGTGACCAACATCGGCATCCGCCCGACCTTCACCCCCGACCAGGAGACGCCCAACATCGAGACCCACCTGCTCGATTTCAGCCAGGAACTTTACGACCGGGAGATCAAGCTCGAATTCGTCGCCCGCCTGCGGGATGAGATGCGGTTCAGCTCCGTCGGCCTGCTGATCGCCCAGATCCACGAAGACATCCTCGAGGCCCGCAGCCTGTTGCAAGCCTGAAACCAACTGCGAAGGTCCGAAGCCTTCGCAGTTTTGTAACTGAACTCCAATTTTTCTTGTCCGAAAGCCATCACAGTGGATAAGGTAAAATCGGGAGCGGTCCTACGCATCTTTTGTTGCCTGAAAACCCGCCACAAAGACACCAAGACGCGAAGCCGCAAAGATTTTCGGTTCTTCGGTTTTCTGTGAGAATCCGTGTACCGCACCCCCGCTTAATCCCAAAGAGTAAGACTTTCTGGCTCTTTGGGAATCTCCGTGACAGACCAGCACATCTGGCGGCAAGCCGTAGAGCAAATTGGCAATTTGCTCCACGTTTGGCTAAGCGCCCGGAAAATCCCAGAGAACCGACTTTTTTTTGCCTCTGTGACTTCGCGGTGAAAACTTACCAGAAGCCCTTTTATCCTGAACCCATTGGAGACCACTGGCATGCCCTCCCGCGAAGTCTATTTGCTCTCCCCCAAATCCCTCAGCCCCGAAACCATTGCCGTCGCTTTTGCCAAGACCTCCCGATTCCCGGATTCATTCCGCGACATCGCCGCCGAACTGAGCGACGAGAAAAGCGCCCAATTCCACGAGAAGTGGGTGGTCGGTTACGGGCACGCCTCGGTGGCCGAACATGCCATCCTGCACCTGGCCATCGAGAACGCCTCCCGGATCGCCATGGAGGCCATCGAGGGCAACCGCCTGGCCTCCTACACCGAAAAATCCACCCGCTACCAAAAATGGGGGCCGGACGATTTCACCCTCCCGCCCGAACTGGACGATCACCCGCTCAAGGACGAGTTCGTCCGCACGGTGCGGATGCTCTTCCGGGTCTATGCCGGGTCGCTGGCCCCGGTGCGAGCGCTGATCGAATCCCGGGTGCCGCGCCGCCCGAACGAAGATGACGAAAAATGGGACCGCCGCGTCCGCTCGCAGTACGTGGATTCGTGCCGCTTCCTCCTGCCCGCGGCGGCCAACGCCAACGTCGGCATGACGGCCAACGCCCGGGTGCTGGAGAATTCCATCCGCAAGATGCTCTCGCACCCGCTGGCCGAGATCCGCCAGATCGGGGCGGAAATCAAGCGCGAGGCCCAAAGCGAGGTGCCGACCCTGGTCAAGTATGCCGAGGCGATGGAGTACCTGGTGGAAACAGGGAAAACCTTTAACCACGAAGGACACGAAGGTCACAAAGGGAAAACCAAAGGTGATTGGTGTGTTCTTGTGGATTGCGATCCCGATGGCGAAGAGAAGGTTCTGGCCGCGGCGTTGTACCGTTTCGGGGAAATGCCCTATGCCCAGGCTCTCGCCCACGTGCGGACTCAAGACGGGCCTGGCCGCGTTGCCCTGGCCGACTCCCTGCTCGGACGTTTAGGCCGCTACGACGTCCCGCTGCGGGAGCTGGAATACTGCACCTACACCTTCGACCTGGTCATGGACCAGGGGGCTTACGCCGAGTTCAAACGTCACCGCATGATGACCCAGACGCCGCAACTGCTGACGGCCCGCCTCGGGTACGCGACCCCGCGTCTCATAACGGAAGCCGGCTTCGAGGTCCAGTACCGCTCGGCGATGGAGGCGGCCGCGGCGATGTTCGAGAAATTGTACGAGTTCAATCCGCATGTGGCCCAGTATATCGTCCCCAACGGCTACAACCGCCGGGTGCTGGCCCAGTTCAACCTGCGGGAGGCGTATCACTTCTGCCAGTTGCGGGCCGCCGCCAACGCCCATTACTCGATCCGCCGGGTGGCGCAGCGCATCTACGAGGAGCTGGCCCGCGTCCACCCGCTGCTGACGAAGTACATGCGCCTGCCGGACGAGACCTGGGGATCGGTGGAAGAAAACCACTTCAGCGGGGTGTAGGGAAATACGAGACTTCGGAAGTCTTTTTGAAGGGTTTTCTTCGACTGTATGGTTTAATTCGGGAATGCTCAGTCTCCTCTATCAAGACGACCATCTCCTCGTGGTGGACAAGCCCGCCGGGCTGCCCGTGCTGCCCGACGGCTGGACGCCGGACGCGCCCTACCTGCGCCGGATGCTCGAAGCCGAATTCGGTACGATTTTCGTCGTCCACCGCCTGGACAAAGTGACCAGCGGGGTGATGGTCTTCGCCCGCGACGCCGAGACCCACCGCCACCTGAACGGCCAGTTCGAGCAGCACACTGCCCGCAAAATCTACCACGCCATCGTGGAGGGACGCCCCGACTGGCAGGTGCATAGCGCCGCCCACAAGCTGCGGATGAATGTGGGCAAGAAACACCGCACGGTGGTGGACCACGGCCAGGGGAAACCCGCCCTGACCATGTTCCGCGTCCTCGCGCGGGGACAGGACCACAGCCTGATCGCCGCCGCGCCGGTGACAGGGCGCACGCACCAGGTGCGCGTCCACGCCGCGGCCATCGGCCACCCCCTGCTGGCGGACGCGCTTTACGGCGCATCCCCCAGCCGCCTGATCGCCCGTCCCGCCCTGCACGCGGCGGAGCTGTCCTTTATCCACCCGGCTACCGGCGAGAGGCCCCTCTTCACCGCCCCGTACCCGGACGATTTCGCCCGCGCCCTGGAAGCCTTGAGAATCAATGACGTTTACTTCGACCTTTGAGCCTGCCAGCGTTTAATGGTATGCTCGCGGCAATCTGAAATTGGCAAGGTGAGATTTATCTCGCCAGCAGCGACATGTTGTACATTTCCAAATTGATCCAGCGAACCGTATCGGACTTTCTGCCCTGCCCGCCTGGACTGGACGTAAACGTCCAGGCTATTCCTGCCAAGCCGACTGAAAGTCGGCTGATCCGCTTTAGCGGATTTTGCAGGAGTCGGGCGGTTGCGCCAGGGATGGGTTGCTGGATCGAAGGGCCAATGTGCAAAACGTCGCGCGACATTAATATTCAAGGAAACGAATGATCCCCAACCTGCCCACCCTGCGAATCCTGCCCATCAACGACCTGATCCTGCACGAAGACCACGACCTGCAGCGCACCCTCCCGCTGGTGGACAAGCTGCGCGCCCAGGGCATCCTGCGCAACCCGCCCATCGTCATGCCCCTGACCGACGGTTCCGGGCGTTACATGGTGCTGGACGGGGCCAACCGGGTCACGTCGCTGCGCGAGATGGAATTCCCGCACATCGTGGCCCAGGTGGTCGAGCCGGACGACCCGAACGTGCTGCTCCAGACCTGGAACCACGTCGTCTGGGGCATGAGCCAGAAAACCTTGATGAGCCGCATCCGCAAGATCAACGGATTGAAAGTCTTCAAGGTGGACACCCAGAAATCCCTCGACGCGCCCAAATACATGCCGGTCCACATCCGCCTGGCGGACGGCAGCCTGTACCAGTTGGAGGAAGCGCCGAGCGAACTCGCCGACCACATCGCCACCCTGCACGCCGTCGTGGACACCTACAAGACCCGGGCCTCGCTCGACCGCACCAGCCAGACCCTGATCGAATCGTTCAGGAAGATCTACCCCGACCTGACCGCCCTGGTCGTCTTCCCCCGTTTTAGGATCAATACCGTCCTGAAACTGGCTGCCCGGAACATCGTCCTGCCGACCGGCATCACCCGCTTCACCGTCTCGCCCCGCGCCCTGCACCTCAACTATCCGCTCCACGAGCTTTCCAGCGCCAAGCCGATCGAGTACAAGGAAGCCTACCTCCAGCGCTGGGTGCAGGAGCGGGTCAAGAACAAGGGCGTGCGCGTCTATCCCGAAGCGACCTTTTTGTTCGATGAGTGAGATGGCAAACTTCGGAAATCTTTAGGATGATTTCCGAAGTTTACCCAGTTACAAAGGATATAATCCCCGCATGGAATTCTTCTTCCCCGACATCGAAAGCCCCGGCGGCCGCCTGCCGCCCGCCGAAGTCCGTTTCGAGGACATCACCGTCGAGCCGTACAGCGACGGCCGCCGGGTGCGCGTCAACCTCGGCATCACCCCCTTCCTCGAACGCCCCTACATCGAACTCGAAATCAACGACAGCACTGGTCAGCAGCTTGCTGCCGCCAGCGTGGTCGAGCCGATGACCTGGAAGCTCGAACTGACCCTCCACCTGCGCCGCCCGTCCGAATCGCCTGTGGATGGGGATTTCCTCCTTGCCGCCCGCCTGTTCTATCCCGATATGGATGCGGACGTGGACCGCCGCGAAATCCCCTTCGAAATCGCCCCGGAAGATTAGCCTGCTCCCGTTATGGTGACGTTTTCCCGCCCCCGAACCCGCTCCCGCCTGGCCGGCCTGGGACTGTTGCTGCTCATCGGATTATCCGCCTGCCAGTTCAGCCCCGGCACAGTCACCACCGTCCCGCCGTTCATCGCCAGCCCCACCCCGGCAGAGACTCTCCTCCCGCCCCAGCCTTCGCCCCGTCCGTTGGCCGAACTGCAAGACGCGCTGGTGCTCTCGATCACCGAGGACGGTTACGCCCACCTCTTCGCCTACGCCCCGGCCTCCCTCCCGCACACCCGCCTGACCGGCGACCGCTGGAACGACTCCGCCCCCGCCCTCAGTCCCGACGGTTCCACCCTGGCCTTCGCCTCCGACCGCAACGAATACTGGGACCTGTACCTGCTCGAACTGGCCTCCGGCAGCGTGACCCGCGTCAGCGATACGCCCGGCTACGAAAGCGCCCCCTCCTGGTCGCCGGACGGGTTGTGGCTGGCTTACGAGAGCAACCAATACGGCAGCCTCGACATCATCCTCGCCCCGCTCGACAAGGCCCAATCCCCGATCCGCCTGACCGACGACCCTGCCGCCGATCATTCCCCGGCCTGGTCCCCCGGCGGACGGCAGGTGGCTTTTGTCTCCACTCGCAGCGGCGAAAGCCAGGTCTGGCTGGCCGACCTGGACGCCGCGCCGGAAGAGCGGTTCGTGGACATCGGAGAACCGGTCAAGGGCCGACAGTCGCATCCCGCCTGGTCGCCGGACGGGCGTTACCTGGCCTTCGGCGTCTGGGCTTACGACGGCAGCACTCTCAGCGGTATCTATCTCTGGGACAGCGCCCAGCCCGATTTCCCGCCGCGCTGGCTCGGGTCCGGGGATTGGCCCGCCTGGAGCCGCGACGGGACCCAGGTCGTCACCCGCCTCGTCGCCTCCAACCGCACCTTCGTCACGGCCTACAGCCTCCCTTCCGGCGAGTTGAGCCTGCCTTCGCTCTCCATCCCCGGCGCGCTGCGCGGGCTGGCAGCCGTCCCCGCCCTGCCCGCCGACCTGGCCGCGCTCTATCCTGCCTCGGGCTACGCCTTCGGCGGATTGTGGCAGCCGTCGGCGGGATCCGCTGACCGGGCCGAACTCGTCCCGCTGGCCGACGTGGACGCCCCGGACGCCCGCCTGAGCGACCGGGCGGACGACTCCTTCGATGCCCTGCGCCGGCGCGTTGCGGCCGAATCCGGCTGGGACGCGCTTGCCAGCCTGCAATACGCCTTCGTGCCGCTCAGCCAGCCGCTCGACCCCGGCCTGGGCGACGACTGGCTCTACACCGGGCGGGCTTTTACGCTCAACCCGATCATCCTCAACGCCGGTTGGATGGTCGCGGTGCGTGAAGACATCAACCAGCAGACCTACTGGCGCATTTACCTCCGGGCGCAGGCCCAGGAAGGCTCGCTCGGCGAACCGCTCCACGCCCTGCCCTGGGACCTGTCGGCCCGCTACGCCCTCGACCCGGCAGCTTACGACCAGGGCGGGCGGCTGATGGCGGCCCTCCCGGAAGGCTACTGGGTGGATTTCACCGCCCTGGCCCTCGAATACGGCTGGGAACGCCTGCCCGCCCTGCCGGACTGGCGCAACTTCTACAACGGGACCCGCGTCACCGAATTTGCCCTCACCGGCGGCCTGGATTGGCACTCGGCCATGCTCGAACTCTACCCGCCCGAGATCCTGCTCACGCCGACGATCGTCGTCCCGCCGACCCCCACGCCAACCGCCACGCCCTTCGTCTGGCGCACGCCCACGCTGACACCCTCTCCCACCCCGCGCCCGACGTTTACGCCTTAAGTTTATGTATTCCAAACGGTCTGCCGAAAAGATACAGGGGCGCAGAGATATAAGGGGGATTGTTGCGTGTTGCGTGTCTCGGAAGCGCGCAACATGCCATCCCGAAGCGGAGCGGAGTGGACGCAACACGCAACATGCCATCCCGAAGCGGAGCGGAATGGACGCACCACGTTTCGCGCAATACGCCTTACTAATTACCCTTTACCTTTTCCTGGCCTCCTGTTCCCCTGCCCGGTCTCCAGTCTCCGAAATAACCCCTGCTCCGCTTTTGACGCCAACTGCGACAACCGCGCCTGAGCCAGGACCCACCCCCGCGCCCGTGCGCTTTTCGCTGCCCACGCCCGGGGCCGAACCGATCTCCGTTTGGCGGCCGCCCCTCTACCCGGTCCCGTGGGCGCTTTCGCCCGTGGACCATTTCTATTTCACGCGTCCCATCGCCGCCGACCAGGTCAACTGGCCCGATCCGACCTATCGCTACGGCGGTGTCTTTTTTGCGGACGTCAAACACACCGGGATAGACATCCCCGCCGACGAGGGCGCTCCCGTCATCGCCGCCGGGCCGGGGACGGTGACCTGGGCCGGCTGGGGGCTGTACTACGGCGACCCGAGCAACACAGACGATCCCTACGGGCAGGCGGTCGTCATCCGCCACGATTTCGGCTACCAGGGCAAGCCGCTTTTCACCGTCTATGCCCACCTCAAGCAAGTGGACGTGGCCCGCGGCCAGTGGCTGGATTCCGGCGAGACGCTCGGCCTGGTCGGCGACACCGGCGCGACCACCGGCGCCCACCTGCATTTCGAGGTCCGCCTGAACGAGGAGAATTTCTTCCAGACCTACAACCCGGAGCTGTGGCTGGCTCCGCCGCAGGGATGGGGCGTTATGGTCGGACGCGTCACCGACACCGGGAACGTGCCGCTCGTCGCCAAGGAGGTCCGGGTCTGGCCGGTGGAGGATGAATACCAGATCTGGTACACCCAGACCTACGGCGACAACCCGGACAACGAAAAAAGCCCGCTGCACAGTGACCTGTACTATCGCGAAAACTACGTCCTGAGCGACCTGCCCGCCGGGGATTACGCGGTGGACATCTTTTTCGAAGGCCGCGTGCTCAGGCAATTCGTCACTATCTATCCCGGACAGGTGACGTACTTCCGTTTCAGGGGCGATTACGGCTTCACGACGGCCCGCCCGCGCCTGCCCGGCATGGAAGCCCTGACGCCCACCCCTTGACGCATGGAACATCTGTGCTATACTGCAAACCTGATACACGTTGTCCGATTGGAGTACAATCGGTCCTGACCCCTTCGAATTGGAGATCATAAGATGGCACGCAAATCATCCACCCAAGAATCCGCACCCCCTTCCAACGACGCCCGCCAGGCCATGCTCGACAAGGCCGTCGGCGACATTATCAAACGCTACGGCGACGGCTCGATCATGAAACTGGGCGAAGCCCACAGCATGGTGACCGACATCATCCCCACCGGGGCGCTTTCGCTGGATATCGCCCTCGGCGTCGGCGGGATCCCGCGCGGGCGCATCACCGAGATCTACGGCCCGGAGTCCTCCGGCAAGACGACCATCTGCCAGCATATCGTGGCCGAGGCCCAAAAGCTGGGCGGCACCGCCGCCTTCGTGGATATGGAACACGCCCTCGACCCGGTCTATGCCGCCCGCTGCGGCGTGGACATTGACAACCTGCTCGTCTCGCAGCCCGATACCGGCGAGCAGGCCCTCGAGATCGCCGAGACTCTGGTCCGCTCGGGGGCGGTGGATGTGGTCGTGATCGATTCCGTCGCCGCGCTCGTGCCCCGCTCCGAGATCGAAGGCGACATGGGCGACCCGACCATGGGCGTCCAGGCCCGCCTGATGTCTCAGGCGCTGCGCAAACTTTCGGGCGCCATCAACCAGACCAAGACCTCGGTCGTATTCACCAACCAGTTGCGCCAGAAGATCGGCGTCATGTTCGGCAACCCCGAGACCACCACCGGCGGCCAGGCGCTCAAGTTCTACGCCAGCGTCCGCCTCGACGTGCGCCGCATCCAGAGCATCAAGGTTGGGGCGGAGATCATCGGCAACCGCACCCGCGTGCGGGTGGTCAAGAACAAGGTCGCGGCCCCCTTCCGCACCGCCGAATTCGACATCATGTACAACGAGGGCATCTCCACCGAAGGCGACCTGCTCGACCTGGCCGCCCAGCTGGAGATCGTGGACAAGCGCGGCGCTTTCTACTCCTACGGCGACGTCCGCCTCGGCCAGGGACGCGAGAACTCGAAGGAATTCCTGCGCCAGAACCCCGACCTGGCCGGGGAGATCGAAGCCATCATCCGCCAGAAGGCCCTGGGCGGCGAACTCGACCTGGGCTTCTCCGCCCCTGACGAAGACGGCGGCGGCCTGGGCGAAGACGAATCCTGACCGGGTAAGGCGACATTCATGTCGCAATCCCAAAAGGCGACATGAATGTCGCCCTACAGTACCTTCTCTGGACCTGGAACTGGAGAAACCACAGATGAACGCCGGTAAACGAAATCTGCGTATTTCGAGATCGGTGTTCATCTGCGTTTTTTTGTGGTTGACGCTCTCCCTGTCCGCCTGCGCCCCGGGGCCGGAGATCGCCACCCCTTACCGCCCGCCCACGTTCCAGGCCACGCTGCCGCCGCGCGAGACCCAGCCCGTCCCCGGCGGCGGACCATTGCCCGCCCAGACCCTGTCCGGTTCGCTCGAATCCCCCGCCCCCACCGCCACCCCCATCTGCACCAACGTCCTCAGCTACCTCGAAGACCTGACCATCGAAGACGGCACCCAGGTCCCGCCGGACAGCACGATTGACAAGCGCTGGCTGGTCGAGAACACCGGTTCCTGCAACTGGGACAGCCGCTACCGCCTGCGCCTGGTCGAAGGCGATGCCCTCGGCGCGGCGGCCGACCAGTCCCTCTACCCCGCCCGGTCCGGGACGCAGGTTGCCCTGCGGATCGTCTTCACCGCCCCTTCCGCGCCGGGGACGTACTCCACCACCTGGCAGGCCATCGCCCCCGACGGCACACCCTTCGGCGATACGTTTTATATGGAAATTGTGGTGATAGAGGAATAGCCACGCAACTTTGTGAAGGTTCCAAACTTTCACAAGGTTGATGAGTGAAGTGGGAGGGTAGCCTCTCCAGGAAACCATTGGTTCAGCCCATGTCGGATATTGCTGTCGCTTTATTGGGATTTACCGGTACGCTGCTGGCTGTGGTCATCAGCTACGCCCTGGGCCAGCGCGCCGAGCGCAAGAAGCAAAGCCTGTTCATCCGCTCGGAGATGCTCAAGCCCATCGAAGACTGGCTCAAGGGGGCTGGGAAGCTGGTGCGCATCCTGGGGGAGCGGATCAATGCCGTTGTCCCGGACCCGGCCTCCCCGTCCGGGGGCGATGCGGATGAATGGCGGGCGGCGGCCAACTTCGTGAGCGAGAATACCAACGTCGTCATCGGCATCCTGGATTCGAGAAGTCTCCAGACCCCGCGCACCCGCAAACTGGCCGCAGAACTGGAGCTATCCATCTTGACCATCGAGCAGGCAGTCAAGTACCAGCTCCTGCCGGTCGAGAACGGGATCGTCGGGAAATCCGGCCTGGCCCAGGACATTCTCCGCCAGGGCGGGGAGTTGAAGCTGAAACTGGAAAATGAATTGCAAAACGCCCACAAGCTCATCGCCAGCCTCAAAACCTCGCTGGCATGATGAAAGTCTCGAACCGTATTTACAGGTAACGAAAGGAGAATCTCATGACGGAACAATCCAAATCCCAAATTGGGAAAGTCCTCTGGCAGGACCTGACCGTGGAAAATGCCGAGGCCATCCGCGACTTTTACAGCCGGGTGATCGGCTGGGAATTCAACCCCGTGGATTGTGGCGGCTACGACGATTACAACATGCTGCCCCCCGGTTCTGGCGAACCCGCAGCCGGGGTATGCCACGCCCGCGGGATCAACGCCGACCTCCCGCCGCTCTGGTTGGTTTACGTCAGCGTGGAGGATGTGGACGCCAGCGTCCGGCGCTGTCTCGACCTGGGCGGCAAGGTCCTTCACGGCCCGCGCCCGACGGGAGAGAACAAAATCTGCGTGATCCAGGACCCGGCCGGGGCTGTCCTGGCTTTGTACGGGAACTGAATCGGCCCGGCAAAGCGCCCCGTAGGTCAGCCCCGCCGGTCCGGTGGGAAAAGAAGCCCCATCCTCTCTTTCAAGAACTGGCTTTTTTTAATTGGCTCTCAGGTATTAGGTGGGGTCGCCCATTTATTCACCAGTGAGATCACAGAGTCTACAGAGAAAACCTTTTAGGCTCTTCCGTAACAAACGGGAAAGAGCCTAAACACAAAGTCACACGAAGGCTCTCAAAGGGAAAAAAGCGCCTTGCCGTAAAGATTTTCCTTCGTTGACTTTGTGTTCCTTCGTGTTTCAAAAGGTTTTTCCTGTCAAAAACGGGAGAGCCGCCTTTTAAAATCTCAGTGCTCTCAGTGCGCTCTGTGGTAAAACGGGTTTCCACCCCACTCGATCCTGAAGAGCCATTTAATTTTTCGAACTACCCACTCTGCTGTTTATCGGTGGGCGGTTTCGCCTTGCCCTGTTCGATAGCGGAGGAAGACCACACCACTGCCAAAGCGGCGTTCCTCCAAAAGCTCCAGCTCCAAGCGAACGTTGCCGGGCAGGGCCGATTTGCCCCCTCCTATGATGATCGGGGTGAGAAACAGGTGACACTCGTCAATCAACCCTGCCCGAAAGGCGTGGGCAGCCAGCTCGGGACCGCCAATGAGGATATCTTGTTCGACAGCTTCTTTAAGTTGTTGAATCGCTTTCGGATCGAAGGTTCGCTCAAGCTGCGTTTTGCGGGTGGATACAGCCTGCAATGTTTTGGAGTACACGATTTTGTGCGCGCCTTGCCAGATCTGTGCGAAGTCGCTCAAGAGTGGAGACTCAGCGGCCAAGTTGGGGTCGGTCTCCCAAACCGTCAAGGTCTCATACATTCGACGTCCATAGAGATGGGTGCCGGCTGACCGTTCGAGGTTGTTGATAAATCCATGCACTTCCTCGTCCGGCGCTGCCCAGTCGAACTGGCCATTCACGTCCTCGATGTAGCCGTCCAGTGACAAGATTGCCGAGTAGATCAAGCGAGCCATACGGAACCTCCTTTTGTGAGTAATACCTGTAATTCCAATACCTTCAAAAAACCACGCGAATAGCTACCGTACATTTGAATCCTTTGCCGCGAACACCTGCACTCCTCCGAACGCACGAAGTCCCGAAGCGAAGCGGAGTGGGAGTGCGGTGCTAGTGTTTCACGAATTTTCGCTGATTTTTTTGTAAAATCCGCGTGAATTCTAGATCCACTTCAGCAAGACCATAAAGACCAGCACCAGGGCCGCGTCCAGCGCCCACAGCCCGCCCACGGTGTAGAGCTTCTGCCGGTAGGTCTTCATGTCATAGACCCAGAAAGCTGCGACGAAAAAGGTCAGGTAGCCGAAGAGGAAGATCAGCCAGGGAGCGCCCCGGTTCCACCAGGGCCAGTCCCAGGTCAGGGCGTTGGCCGAGTTGAGCAGGTATTCCACGAAGACGCAGAACGCCGATCCCGCAATGGCAATAAACCAGCGGTTGGGAATCCCCAGGATCGTGTCTTCCTTGCGGGGCAGCAGCATCTTGGTCCAGATGACCCCCGAAACGGCGAACATGAACATAATCTCAATGTTCAGGCCGACGAAGATCAGGTAGGCCGTATCGCCCGGCGCGCCCCAGATCGGCGCGTAACCCGTGACCCGCAGCACGATCCCGTTGACGATCTCGTTGAACCAGTCCATGCCCCAGAAAGCCAGCCCGGCCAGGACCAGGTTCCAGTTCCGCTTTTCGGCCTCCACGGTGTAAACGTAGAAGACGAACGCCAGCAGCGGGATGACGTACCACTGGAAATTTGAGCCGTCCCGCAAGATCGAAAGTGCCCTTACTGCATTTTCAGACATGGCGCCCTCCAAAAATCAACAGAGTCCAACATCTCCTGATGTTGGTTTGATCGTCAAAAGCCAGGAGGCTTTTGACTCCGTTACCTGTCCCACCGGTTTTCCTGCCGCCTCGGGAAAAGTTTCTCCCAATGGGCGTAGACCAGGCTGCCCGCCAGCACCCAGAAACAGGCGCTCACGACCCGCCCCCAGACGGGGTGGATGTCGAATGAGATCACCGCCACCCCGAACAGGGCCACGTACTCCAAAAGGAGGTAGGGGACGTGGGTGATGGTCTTCGACCAGTAATCGAACCGGTACACGTGATCGAGCAGGAACACCACCAGCATGTAGAGCAGCACGAAAGTGAACGAGCAAACGATCCCCGACTCTTTCCCGCCGTCGGTCAGGAACCGGACGAAGACCACCGCCAGGGGGATTCCCAGGCCCAGCCAGGCGGCCCCCAGCCTCCTGGCCCATCCTTCCTGTCCGTTCTTCCGGGCGATGACGATGGCTGCGATGAGAAGGTTGAACAGCGCCGCGCAGATGACAAAAACGAGATCGAACGCATCCAGGGGCATTGCATACTCCTTTCTCACCAGACAATAAACCTGTCACATTATCGCGCAATTTTGGATTCCGGAGTCAAATAACTACTGGCGTTGGATAGCAAAAGTCGGGAGACTTTTGACTCCGCATCCGTCGTTGGCTGCCATTTGTCGGTATAATCCCCGCATCCCTTTCACGGAGCAGCCATGCAAAGATACCTGTACTTCACTGTTTTCGTCTCCGGCATGACCACCCTGGCCGTCGAACTGAGCGCCTCGCGGCTGCTCGGCAACGTCTTCGGGACCAGCAACCTGGTCTGGGCGGCCATCATCGGACTCATTCTCATCTACCTGACCCTGGGCTATTTCCTCGGCGGGCGCTGGGCGGACCGGTCGCCGGCCGCGGCCACGATGTACGGGATCCTGGCCTGGGGCGCGTTCACGGTCGGGATCGTGCCTTACGTGGCGAGGCCCGTCTTGTTGGCTGCCGCCAACGCCTTCGACGGGCTGGAGGTCGGCGTGATGCTGGGTTCTTTCGTGGCGGTGCTGGTGCTGTTTAGCATCCCGATCACCCTGCTCGGCATGGTCTCGCCCTTCGCCATCCGCTTGAGCCTGGAAGACCCGGCCCGCGCCGGCAACGTTTCCGGCAACATTTACGCCATCTCGACCCTCGGCTCCTTCATCGGGACCTTCCTGCCGGTGCTGGTGCTGACGCCCACCATCGGCACGACCCGCACTTTCCTGGTCTTCAGCGTTTTCCTGTTGTGCGTGGCGATTGCCGGGCTGCTGGTCAACCGGGAGCGCCGCCTGGCCCTGCTCTATCTCGGACTGGCGCTGCTCCTGGCGCTGGTGGCCGTCCTGTTCCCGGCGGCGGGCATCAAACAGTCCGAAGGGCAGGTTTACGAAACCGAATCGGCCTACAATTACATCCAGGTGGTCCAACGTGACGGTTATACCACCCTGCGCCTGAACGACGGGCAGGGGACCCACTCCATCTACCATCCCACCGTCCTGGACTATAACGGCCCCTGGGAGCAGTTCCTGGCCGGGCCGTTCTTCAACCCCGGATTCAGGCCGGGTGACGTGGAACGGATCGCCATCGTCGGCTCGGCCGCCGGGACGACCGCCCGCCAGGCCACCGCCGTCTTCGGCCCCATCCCGATAGACGGATTCGAGATTGACCCGAAGATCGCCGCCGTGGGACGGGAATACTTCGGCATGACGATGCCCAACTTCGACGTGATCATCGGCGACGGGCGCTACGGCCTGGCCCACAGCCCGCACACCTACGACCTGATCGCCGTGGACGCCTACCGACCGCCCTACATCCCCTGGCACATGACCACCCGGGAATTCTTCCAGGCGGCTTACGACCACCTGGACGAGACCGGCGTGCTGGCGATCAACGCCGCCAGCGTCCCCGGCGACCGGCGGCTGATCAACGGCCTGGCCACCACGATCGCCTCGGTCTTCCCCTCCGTCCACGTGATGGACATCCCCGGCACGCTCAACTCGATCATCTACGCCACCAGGCAGTCCACCCGCCCCGAAACCCTGACCGATAACTTGATGGCGCTCTACGCCGATGGCGGCGTCCACCCTCTGCTCCTGGACGTGATCCTGACCGCCACCCAGAACTTCTCCACCTACGAGCCTGCCGCCGTCTTCACCGACGACCTGGCTCCCATCGAGTGGATCACCAACGACATGGTCATCCGCTTCATCCTGTCGGGCGAGGTGGAGACGCTACAATAGATGTCGTTGCGAGGAGGGTGTTCTTCCCGACGAAGCAATCTCCCATTGACCGCAGATTTCTCTACAAAGTGGGGATTGCTTCGGGACGAACACCCTCGCTATGACATGAGGACTTTATGAACAAAACCCTCTCCTTCCTCACCACCCTGCTCGTGCCTGTGGCGCTGCTGTTCCTGCCGCTGCGCCTGATGCTCACCCCGGTCTTCCCGGAGATCGAGTACCGCATGCCCGGCTTCCCCGACGACAGCTACGGCTTCAGTCTTGAAGACCGGCTCAAGTGGTCGAAAGTGGCCATAGAGTACCTCGTCAACGATGCCGGGATCGAGTTCCTCGGCGGGCTGACCTTCCCGGACGGGTCGCCGCTCTACAACGAACGCGAACTCGGCCACATGCTGGATGTCAAGGATGTGGTCAGGCCGGTGCTGGCGGTCGGCTACCTGTCCTGGGCGGGGCTGCTCGGCCTGGGACTTTGGGCCTGGTTCTCGAAACGGGAGCAGGCCTACCGGTCCGGGTTGATCCGGGGGGGCTGGCTGATGGTCGGGTTGGCCGCGGCCGTCGGCTTGTTCGCCACAGTCGCCTTCTGGCAGTTCTTCACCCTGTTCCACAGCCTGTTCTTCGAGGGCGATTCCTGGCTGTTCGAGTATTCCGACACGCTCATCCGCCTGTTCCCGCTGCGCTTCTGGCAGGACGTGTTCGCCTATGCCGCCGTTTTCGCCGTCGGCGGCGGGCTGGCGCTGGCCCTGGGCCTGAAACCGAAAACAAAATGACGGGTTCCAGCGGGTGGTGTATAATCTCAACTCAAGGAGTTTCCCATGCCTGAATTCTTATCGTTGGAAAACCGGGTGGCGGTCGTGACCGGGGCCTCACGCGGCATTGGCCGGGCGGTGGCTGTCGAATTGTCCCGCCGGGGCGCGGCGGTGGTGGTCAATTACCACAATTCCGCCGGGCCGGCCGAGGAGCTGGTGGCCCAATTGATGGCTGGCGGCGGCAAGGCCGCGGCCTTCCAGGCTGATGTATCCAGCTTCGAGCAGGCGAGCAACCTGATCAAGTTCGCGGTGGACGCCTTCGGCGGCCTGGACATCCTGGTCAACAACGCCGGGATCACCCGCGATATGGTCATTATGATGATGCCCGAAGAAGACTGGGACGCCGTGCTGGCCACCAACCTGAAGAGCGCCTTCAACTGCTCTAAAGCTGCCGTGAAACACATGATGCGCAAACGCTACGGGCGGATCATCAACATCGCTTCGGTGGCCGGGCAAATGGGCAACCCCGGGCAGACCAATTATTCGGCCTCGAAAGCCGGGCAGATCGGCTTCACCAAGGCCCTGGCGCGGGAGGTGGCCGCCCGCAACATCACCGTCAATGCCCTGGCCCCCGGCTTCGTGGATACTGAAATTTTGAACGCCATGCCCGACGGCACGCTCGAGGCCGCCCTGAAAATGGTGCCGCTGGGACGCATGGCTAAACCCGAAGAAGTTGCCTTCGCAGTCGCTTTCCTGGCTTCGGACCAGGCCGCTTACATCACCGGCCAGGTGCTGGGCGTGGATGGCGGCATGGCAATGATGTAGGCATGGAGGAACTTATGGAAGAGACCCGCAAAGGCAAGACCACCGTCGCGCCGGACGTGCTCCTGACGATTGCCCGCATGTCAACCCTGGGCGTGGAGGGCGTCAACCGCATGGCCCCGGTCCCCGGCGGCGTCAACCGCCTGTTCAAGCGCGGGGCCGGCGACGGGGTGCAGATCACGGTGGAGGATAATTTTGTCTACGCCGACCTGTACGTGGTCATGAACCAGGACGTTAACATCCGCGAGGTCAGCCGCAACGTGCAGCAACAGGTGGCCCGCGCCATCCAGGAAATGGTGGCGATGGACATCGGCCACATCAACATCCACATCGAGGGCATTGATTACAGCGTTACCCCAGGCGAGGCCCAACCAGCATGAAATCCCGCACCCGGGCGCGCAGCTTGGCCCTGCAAGTACTTTACGAAATTGACCTGACCCAGCACCCTCCAGCCGACGTTTTGCGCCAGCGGTTGGATGAAAACCCTTTGGGCGACGACCTGGCGGAATTCGCCCGGCAGATCATTTTCGGCGTCCTCCCCCTGGTCCACGAACTGGACCGCGTGATAGCCAAATATGCCCCCGAATGGCCGCTCGACCAGATCGCGGCCATAGACCGCAACATCCTGCGCATCTCGGCCTGGGAGTTCGCCGTCCAGCGCGAGACCCCGGTCAAGGTGGCGATCAATGAAGCCGTGGAACTGGCCAAACTCTTCGGCTCAGACAGCACGCCGCGCTTCGTCAATGGGGTGCTGGGGAGCCTGGTGATCCACCAGAATGAGATCACCCAGGTGCTGCAATCCCTTTCTCAGGACTGAACATGGATATTCTAGGCATCGGTATTCAAGAGATTCTTTTTATCATGGTGTTGGCGCTCATCATCCTGGGACCGAAGGACATAGTCAAGACCGGCAGGAAGGTCGGCGCCTGGCTGCGGCAATTCGTCCTTTCGGAGGAATGGCGGGTGATGCGCCAGACCGGCGAGGAACTGCGCGACCTGCCCAGCAAGCTGATGCGCGAAGCCAACCCGGACCTGGACATGCCGATGGAGGAAGTCAACAAGAAAGTGTTCGGGGATGACTACGGGACCTGGTCCCGCCAGAAACCCATCCCGACCGAGGGCCTGCCGCCCGACCCCGGCAACACCATTGCCCCGCCGCAGCCCGCACCCGAAGCGGAAGCGGGACAAAAATCCACTGCTGACCCCAACGAAGAAACCCATGAAAACCCTGCTTAAACGCCTCTGGTGGTTGATCACTGCGCCCTTCCGGCTCCTGTTCTGGCTGGTAGCCCTGCCGTTCAGGGGCATTCGTCGTTTCAGCCGGTTCATGAACGAGGTCCCGGACGAGAACTCGCTGGCCGATGCCTTCGTCAGCGCGGTTCAGTCGGGGAGCAGCCTGATCGAACATTTCGAGGCCCTGCGCCGCAACCTGCTGCGCGCCCTGCTCGCCCTGGCCGTTACCACCACGATCTCATTCATCTTTTCCGAGCAATTGATTGCCTTCCTGGCCGTCCCGGCCGGCGGCCTGGAGTCGCTCAAAGCCATTGACGTGACCGAGACCATCAGCGTGTTCATGAAGGTCTCTTTCCTGTTGGGCATTATTTTCGCCCTGCCTTACATCGTGTTCGAAGTGTGGCTGTTCGTCGCCCCGGGGCTGATGCCCTCCGGCCGCCGCCGGGGATTGCTGGCCATCCCCTTCGCCACCCTGTTCTTCGTGGCGGGCGTGGCTTTCGCCTATTACGTGATGCTGCCCAACGCCCTGCCCTTCCTGCAACAATTCCTGGGCATCCGCAGCGAGTGGCGGCCGGCGTCCTATTTCAGCTTCGTCACCGGGTTGATGTTCTGGCTGGGCGTCTCCTTTGAGTTCCCGCTGGTGGTCTACATCATGAGCGCGATGGGCATCCTCCAGCCGAAGGTTCTTGCCAGCCAGGGACGCCTGGCCATGGTGATCATCGCCGTGATCGCGGCCGCCATCACCCCCACCGTGGACCCGGTCAACATGGCGCTGGTGATGGTGCCGTTGATCGTCTTGTATTTCCTGAGCATCGGCCTGAGTTTCATTGCCTACGGCGCGCGCCGCAGGAAAGAGACCGAAGCCTGATCGGAGGGGCCATGCGTATCCGTTCCACAACCCAACGTCTCTCAGCCATTTCGATGATCCTGGTCCTCCTGCTGACCGGCCCCGCCTGCACCCTTTCGCTTTTCGAATGGCCGTTCGGGGACGGCAACGCGCCGACCGAGACCCCCGCCGCCGGGGAACCGACTCCCATGCCTGTGGCCGACATCTCCTTCGAGGCCGTCCTGCGCGAGCCGCTGGCCCCGGGCGAAAGCCTGGCCGTCAGCGTGCTGGACGAAGTGACCGGCCTGCCGTTGAACCCGGTCAACTACCCGATGGAGGCCGCCGACAGCACCCACTACCGCGCCCTGCTGCCCATCCCGCCGGGATCGGTGGTCAAGTACCGTTACCTGCGCCTGGGTGGGGCGACCGTCGTCGAGGACAGCGCGGCCGACCGTCCGGTACGCTACCGCCTGCTCCACGTCAGCGGGCCGGGCGGGATCACCGACCAGATCGCCAGTTGGGCCGACCGCCCCTACAACGGACCCTCCGGCATCATCCAGGGCCAGGTCAAGGCCGCCAACGGCGACCGTCCCCTGCCCAACATCCTGGTCGCCGCAGGCGGGATGCAGGCCATGACCGATTCGCAGGGCAATTTCAGCCTGCGCGGCCTCCCGCCGGGGACGCATAACCTGGTGGCTTACCCCCTCGACGGCAGTTACCGCACCTTCCAGCAGGGAGCCGAAGTCGGCGACGGCATGGTCACGCCTGTGCCGCTTTCGCTCCAACCCGCGCCGCTGGTCAAGGTCAATTTCACGGTCTCGGTGCCGAAAGAGACCGTGGCCGGCGCGCCGCTGCGGCTGGCAGGCAACCTGATCCAGTTGGGCAACACCTTCGCCGACCTGCGCAGCGGACTGAGCACCCTGGCCGACCGGATGCCCGTGCTCACCCCCCAGCCCGACGGGACCTACACCCTCTCGCTCGACCTGCCCGCCGGGACCGACCTCCGTTATAAATACACCCTCGGCGACGGCTTCTGGAACGCCGAACACACCAACACCGGTCCGTTCATGCTGCGCCAGTTGATCGTACCGGAGAGCGAAACCTTCATCCATGACACTGTCCAGAGCTGGCAGTCCGGCCCCAACGCGCCCATCGTCTTCGACGTCACCGTGCCGGGCAATACCCCGCCCGGCGACGTGGTTTACATCCAGTTCAACCCCTTCGGCTGGACCGAACCGATCCCGATGTGGCCGCTGGGCAACAACCGCTGGGTCTTCAAACTCTTCAGCCCGCTCAACATGGTCGGCAACTTCGGCTACCGCATCTGCCGCAACGCCCAGTGCGGCAGCGCCGACGACAGCGTGACGGTCGGGCCTTCGACCCCGGGGCGTTCGATCGCCACCAGCCTGGTCCCGGAAAACATCCAGGTCAACGTGGAAGGCTGGCAATGGCTCGGCGCGCCGCCGGCCCAACTGGTGGCGGCCGAGATCACCTCCCGCGGCCCGGATTTCGTCGCCGGGGTCGAATTGCAGCCAGACTGGGACCCCACCTGGCAGAAAACCATGCCGACCGCCCTCCAGAACCTGCAAGCCATCTACGCCAACTGGGCCGTACTGACCCCCTCCTGGACCTTCCAGCGCACCTCGCCCCCGGTGCTGTCCCTGCTCCCCGGCCCCGACGCGCTTTGGAGCGAGACGCAGGCCTCCATCGGCTCCGCCCGCGCCCTCAACCTGAGCGTGGCCCTCTTCCCCACCCCCAACTTCCCCCAGGACGTTGACTCCTGGTGGATCGGCGCCCCGCGTGATACCGGCTGGTGGAACGATTTCTTCGACCAGTACCGGACCTTTATCCTGAACCATGCCGAAATGGCGGCCCGCTACAACGCCCAGGCCATCATCCTGGGCGGAGCGTGGCTGGACCCGGCCCTGCCCGGCGGTATCCTGGCAGATGGCACCCCCTCGGGCGTCCCGGCTGAAGCCGAATCCCGCTGGCGGGGCATCATCGCCGACGTGCGCGCCCGCTTCCAGGGCCGCATCTGGTGGGCGCAGCCCTACCCCGGCCTGGAAAGTGCCCCGACCTTCCTCGCCGACGTGGACGGCATCTACCTGCTCTGGAGCGCGGCCCTCAGCAACCAGGCCGGGGCCAGCAAAGCCGACATGCAGGCCGACGCCGCCCGCCAATTGGACGAGGATGTGCTGCCCTGGAAAGATAACCTCGGCAAGTCGCTCTACATCGCCGTTGATTACCCCTCGGCCCTGGGCGCAAAAGTCGGCTGCATCGCCGACAGCCGCGGCGGCTGTCTCGACTGGCCCGCCCTCAGCCGCCCGAACGCCGACCTGGCCTCGGTCGGCCTCGACCTGTTGGGCCAGGCCGACATCTACGAGGCTATGCTGGCCGCGGTCAATTCCCGCAGTTGGGTCAACGGCTTCATCAGCCGCGGCTACTATCCCCCGGCCATCCTGCAGGACAAATCCTCCTCCGTCCACGGCAAACCCGCCGCCGATGTGCTCTGGTACTGGTTCCCGAGGATATTGGGGATCACACAGTAGGTCGTGTTTCAAACGTGACAGCCACAGCTTCCTAAAGCCTCGAAATCTGACGACATGATAAATCCCCTCGCCGAGGGGATTTATCGTAGGTGATGAGATTACTGTCTATGAGCATCAGGCGTCTCTGCCTGGCAAGGGTCTATCCTTGCGGATTTGTCTTTGCCATTCGACAGGATCGGTAATATTGGCGAAGGTGCCCATCTTTGCCAGTGTTGCCAACGCCTGCTTGATGTGTTTCTTTCGTTCCGATTCTGCTGGAATGGATTGCGCTGAACGTGTGCGTTCTTGCAAGAACGTAATGAAATCCAAAACTTCCCCTTGTTTTTCAGGTGGCAGGACGCGAAGCTGTTTTTCGATCTGTTCTAAAAGGGTCATCGGTACCTCCAGGGCGATTATAACGCAAGCTGTCCACAGGGAAGAAGAATGGCACGTTGGCTTTCGCGGGAAGATGGAAGGCTCTTGACCGGTACTGGTTTTCGAGAACATTGGGCATAAAAAAGCAGGTCACATTTCACACGTGATCTGTAACTTTTCTGCCGATACCGGGCAGGTGGAGGGTTTACAACCGGCGTGATTACGATTTCTCTATGAAAACAATAAAAGCAGATAACTCCGCATTTAGGTGCTCAAACGCATCTGAAGCATACTTGACTAATTTTCCGATATTCTCGGGGCTGAAATTATGTGTATACACATTTCGGACGACGTGGCGAAACCTGCGTAGTTCATCCAAAAGGGTTCTCGTATCAGCCGAGATTACGGCGGGGCGAACATCTGGGATTTCCCCCGCCATTTGCCGCAACAGAAGATCATGCCAGTTTTCACCGCGCGGCAAGTCACCGTCAACGGTTTCTGCAATCTGGGTAAAAATGCGCTCAAACCCTGAATAGAAACCGTGTAAATTCAGCGCTACGCTGTCAAGGTAATAATCGTCATTCGCCCGGCGAGCGCGTTCCCAGCCATCGGTAATACGCGCCAGCACGCGCTGAATTTCATCCGACTCCTGATGGATGCGCTTGATCAGATCCGAGAATTCTTCATCGCTCATATTCTTTTGCCGTCTTTTTCGATGTTTTCGCGCATAGCGGGTGAACAGGTTTCGATTCCAACCAGGTCTATTTTGAATTCCGCGTCCAGATACAAGACAGACTCCATGGCTGAAAGATAATCGTCAGGGTGGATGCCTCGCGCAGCAAGATCAATATCCGAGTAAAGCGTGAAACTCCCGCGCCGCGCCAGCGAGCCGAACAGGATGACCTCCTTTGCGCCAAATCTGGTCTTCAGGAGTTCGGCGGCTTTGTGGGCAGCGGACATGGCGCGCCTGCGGCGTTTGGCCACCTCCACGCGTGTCTCCGCCCTGCGGCGGCGGACGGCCTCGCGCGGGTGATATTTTTTGAGTTCTTCAGGAGAGAGATCAAGAGCCGTCATTGACATGCGTAAATTATACCCAGGTCGGTTGGAAATTACGCTGTTTCACCAGAAGGAATGAGCAATTCCCTGGCACCGCCCGCCATTATAATACCCGAAGCGGAGGGAATGGGGAACAGGTGTAGCTCCCCGATCCGGGTTGTGGGTAATTACCAGGGAAGAAGTCGGGCGGGTTTCGCTGCAATTCGATATGATACCCACGGTCACAAGTTGCGCGTTCTTATTCGATAAAAAGCGCAATTTGTGACCGCCCTGGGTATAATCGAACCACATTTACCCAAAGGAGAGAGAAATATGTCATCCAAAGCTCGTCGTTTTGCCGTCCGTTTCGGCAGCGGGGTGCTGGTCGTGGCGCTGCTGGTTGGGGCGCTCGGCTTCTATGCCTTCAAAAGCTACCTGCCCAATACGCTCGGCCCCAAATCCTTTCCGCAGGTCGAGGCCGAGTTGACCCTGCCCGGCCTCGACGCCCCGGTGGACATCTACCGGGACGAGATGGGCATCCCGCACATCTACGCCAGCACCTTGCACGACCTGTTCTTCGCCCAGGGCTACGTCCACGCCCAGGACCGCTTCTGGCAGATGGACACCTGGCGGCACATCGGTTCTGGCCGCGTCTCCGAGATGTTCGGCGCCGGCCAGGCCGAGACCGACGCCTTCCTGCGCACCCTCGGCTGGCGTCAGGTGGCCGAACAGGAGTACGCCGCCCTCGGCCCCGAACCCAAAGCCATCCTCGATTCTTACGCCGACGGGGTCAATGCTTACATCAGGGACAAAGAGCCGGTCGAACTCAGCCTGGAATACGCCATCCTGACCGGGGTGCTCAACCGGGGCTACACCATCGAACCCTGGACGCCGGTCCAGTCGCTGACCTGGGGCAAGGCCATGGCCTGGGACCTGGGCGGCAACATGGACGGCGAGATCGAGCGCGCCATCCTGCTCAAGACCCTCAGCCCCGAACAGGTCGCCGAACTCTACCCGGATTACCCGCAAGACCACCCGGTCATCGTGCCGTCCATCGGGGAGAACGCCAGCCAGGTCGAACGCCCAATTACCACTTACCAATTACCCGCCTTCGATTACCAGCCCATCGCCAACAACCTCGCCCTGATAGACGCCCTGCTCGGCCCGCGCGGGACGGGGATCGGCTCGAACTCGTGGGCCGTTTCCGGGTCCCGCACCGCTACGGGGATGCCCCTGCTCGCCAACGATCCGCACCTGGGCATCCAAATGCCTTCGATCTGGTACCAGGTCGGCCTGCACTGCCAGCCCAAGGGCGAAGCCTGTCCTTATGATGTGGCCGGGTTCTCCTTCTCGGGCGTGCCGGGCGTCATCATCGGCCACAACGACAAGATCGCCTGGGGCTTCACCAACGTCGGCCCCGACGTGCAAGACCTGTACATCGAAAGGGTCAACCCCGACAACCCGGATCAATATGAATTCAACGGCCAGTGGCTGGATTTCGAGACCCGCACCGAGACCATCCTCACCGGCGGCGGCGACCCGGTCGAAGTGACCATCCGCAGCACCCGGCACGGCCCGGTCATCTCGGAGACCTACGGCCCGCTCAAGGACACGACCGACCCACAATTCCCGGATGACCTGCCTTTTCGGGAGGAAGCCGGGATCGAACTGCCGGAGCAGTACGTCGTCGCCCTGGCCTGGACCGCCCTCAGCCCGTCCACGCCGTTCGAGGCCATCTGGGGCTTCAACAAAGCCCAAAACTGGGAGGAGTTCCGGGCTGCGGCGGCCGGCTTCCACGTCCCGGCCCAGAACTTGCTGTATGCCGACACCGAAGGCAACATCGGCTACCAGATGCCCGGCGACGTCCCCATCCGCAAGAACGGCGACGGCAGCCTGCCCGTCCCCGGCTGGACCGATGAATACGACTGGACCGGCTTCGTGCCCTTCGACGAGCTGCCCTACGCCCTCAACCCGGTCAGCGGCTACATCGTCACCGCCAACAACCAGGTCAATCCCTGGGGCTACCCCTACTTCATCACCGCCGATTGGGACCGCGGCTTCCGGGCCGCCCGCATCGTGGAGATGATCGAGAACGCCCCCGGCAAGATTGACATCCCCTACTTCCAGCAGATGCAGGGCGACTCGAGGAGCCTCAACGCCGAGGCCCTGGTCCCGGTCCTGCTCTCGCTCGATCTGGACCCTGAGCCGGCTGCCGTTAGGGACGCGTTCCTGGCCGGTTGGGACTACCAGGAGCGGGCCGACTCGCAGGCCGCGGCTGTCTTCGAGTATTTCTGGTCGAACCTGGTGACCGATACCTTCGCCGACGACCTGCCCGAAGACCGCGCCCCGCTGGGCGGGGACCGCTGGTACGAAGTGACCCGCCGCCTGCTCGACCAGCCAAACAGCCCCTGGTGGGACGACCAGGACTCCGAAGAAGTGGTCGAGACCCGCGACGAGATGTTCGTGCGGGCCTTCGACGAGACCGTGGCCCAGATGCAGAAAGAATACGGCAAGGATACGTCCAAATGGCCCGCCTGGGGTGAGCTGCACAGCGCCAGCTTCCGCAACGGGACGCTGGGCGAATCGGGCATCGGACCGATCGAGAGCCTGTTCAACCGCGGCCCGTTCCCCACCGGCGGCGGCGACGCCATCGTCAACGCCACCGGCTGGAGCGTGGGCTACGGATTCATCGTTGACTGGCTGCCCTCGATGCGCATGATCGTGGACCTGGGCGACCTGCGCAACTCGGTCACGGTCCACACCACCGGGCAGTCGGGCCACGCCTACCATCCGCATTACGTGGACATGGCCCCGCTCTGGGCGAACGTCGAATACTACCCGATGCTCTGGAACCAGCAGGCCATCATCGCCAACGCCGAAGGCCACCTGCGCCTGACGCCGTAATTCTAAAACGCTCCTCCCCCAAATCCCATGCTCTTGGGGATTTGGGGGAGGCCGGGAGGGGGTCATGCGGGAGTTATAATAAACATCTATGACCTCCGACTCCCCCAAGCCCCAATCCCTGGCCGATAAACTGAAGTCCCTGGGCGTCAAGACCGGCGCAGCGGACCTTCCCACCCGTGGGCCTGTCACCCGTTATGAGATCGATTCGGTCCTCACCGGCGCGTACCACCCCACCCCCTTCGGCGAGGCCTTCCTCCACGACGAGACCTACGCCGCCGATTACCGTCACGGCCTGGCCCCGATCGGGCTTTCCGCCTCGCTCGACCTGCTCTCCGCCTGGGCCGGGGATGACCGCCTGCGCGAAATGCCGGTTGGGGCCTTCGCCTTCGTGGATACGGAGACCAGCGGCCTGTCCGGCGGGACCGGGACGTATGCCTTCCTGGTGGGGGCGGGCAAATTCCAAAACGGGGAATTCTTCCTGCGCCAGTTCTTCATGCGCGATCCGTCCGAAGAACCGGCCCTGCTGCACGCCCTGGCCGAGTTCCTGGCTCCCTGCGAGTCGCTCGTCACCTACAACGGCAAGGCCTTCGACGCCCCGCTGCTCAACACGCGCTACACATTGCACGCCATTCCCACCCCTATCAAGGAACTCTCTCACGTTGATCTGCTCCCCCTGGCCCGCCGCCTGTGGCGCGACCGGCTGCCCTCCCGCACCCTGAAATACATCGAGGAAAACGTGCTCGGCGCCCCCCGTACCGACGAGGAGGTGCCCGGCTATGAAATCCCCTATCTCTACTTCGACTACCTCCGCACCCGCGACGCCCGTCCGCTCAAAGGCGTTTTCTACCACAACGCGATGGACATCGTGGCCCTGGCGGCCCTCTTCAGCCACACCGCCCTGATGCTCGACGACCCCTTCAGCGAGATCGTCCAGCACGGCCTGGACGTGGTGGCCCTGGCGAAACTCCACGAGGACCTCCACCGCTGGGACACCGCCGCCCGCCTGTACGAACACGGCCTCGAGATGGATTTAACCGAACCGGATTTTTGGACCGCCGTCCAGCGCCTGTCGAGCCTGCAAAAGCGGCGCGGCGACCTCGAAGCGGCCGTCGGCTGGTGGGAGCAGGCCGCGGCCGAAGGCCACATCTACGCCCACGCCGAACTCGCCAAGCATTACGAACACCGCCTGAAGGATCACGCCACCGCCCTGCACCACACCACCCAGGCCATGCTGCTGGCCGAGGCTCCCTCCCTGCCCGGCTACGTCCGCCAACATTGGCTGGAAGAATTGGAACACCGCAAGAACAGGCTGGAAACCCGGCTGGGAAAGAACGCCCCAGATCCCGGCACGGCGTAGGTGGGGGTGGTGGCGAGGGTGGGGTCGGTCCAGGTATACCTGGTTTCGCCCCAGGGTTTGTAGCGTATTTCTGAGATCTTGTTCCCATTCGAATCGGTGGTCAGGCTGGTCGAGCCTAAATGGTCGCCCAGCAGGTATTCCACTTCCATCGAGACGGGGATGGTGTATTTCCGCACACCTGCACTGCACCAAACGCAGTGCGGTGCAAGTGTGGCTATTCTTGAAGCTCCAGCGAAATAGTACTTGGTGATTGCGCCGCTGGTGAGATTGACTTCGTAATGCGCGCCGGCGAAGAGGATGGTTTCGCCATCCATGACCGATTTTACCCGTTTTCCACCTGTGCCTGACACTGTTTCGGAGATGCGGCGGGACAGGAAAAGGCGACGCCCCCGAAGGTCACGGCATCCGGGGGCGGGAGGGCTTGGTAAGGGGCAATGATGGAGACGGGGATGAAGATTTAGAGAAAAGAAGAGCCTCCCGGATGACGGGGGGATTCTCTTTGCTTGACTAATGAGAGCACTACTTTTTGTTTATCATCCAACCGACAGGTATTGCCTTTGCATCCTCGGCTATTTTTGCAGCCCATTTCTGTTCAATGTCTAAAACAAGTATATTTGAAGGATTACTACTCGAATCGCGAGTTTGCACGGCTACATACCGGCTGTTCGGGGACCAAATAGGTGCAGGATAGGAAAATGTAACACAGGTGTTAATGGCTTCCAATGTTTGGAGATTTAAGATGATCAGTTGCTTTGGAAGAGTAGTATTAGTATCAACATTTTCTGACAACCCAAAAGCAAGATAATTTCCATCCGGCGAGATACTAGCATACATGCCTATTTCGAAGTCTGCGTACATATCCCCAAAGTGTGTCAGTTGTCGTACATCTCCATCCCGACTCACCGACAACCATTCCCTTGGGCTATCCCAATCGTATCTTGCTACAACAACAAACCGTTCTCCACCTGGGAGCCATAAAGGAAGATGACCATAAAGTCCTCCATCGGGGATTTTCACCAATGCTCTCTGAGATTGTCTATCCCATAATGTAATGAACCGCCTATCTTCTTCGCTTTGCGGGTAGATGACCAAATCAAGAGATGGATGGTAAACGACACTGCTATATCCAAAATGCAGGCCTGGATTAAGCGTCATGCCAATTTGATATCTCTCTATTTGAGGGTAATCGGATAGCAGTTCCTGTTGCTCACCAGTAAATGGATTGAGAATAACGACAGGGGCTACTTGTCCTTGTAATATGTCTGGCAATACCGAAAACCAAAGCCTTTCATTGTCTAGCCATAATACATTATCAAAAATCAACCAGCCTTGTTTTACGGGAAATTGTATGTGTGTTAATCCATCAGCCGATTCGATTGCGATTTGTTCAACGGCTTGGTTGGGGGGATAATAAGCATACACAAGCCATCTTCCGTTTGGTGATGTAGATGAAAATGGAACAAGACCGCTAATTTCGCGTTGCGTGTGCTGAGTTAAATTCAAAAGAGATAATCCGTTGGATGATTTTAAAACCAGTATTTCTGACGGGACTATCCCAATTGGTAAGTTTGACAATGTATCAAAGCATTGATCCTCTAAAAAATTAAAGTCCGAAGAGTTATTGTCTGTAGGCTTAGGCATCGCAGTAGATACAGAAGTCGCTTTATTCGTCGAAGTGGCATCTGGTAATGGGGAAAAAGTCGGCGTAATAGTGGCAGTCATTGAAATTCTTGAAGGTGTGCAAGCAGTCAACGCTGCAATCAAAAGAAAGAGAATGAGTTTCTTCATAAAGGTTTCTCCAAGCAGAACAGTAGTAGTGCATCAACTTAAGGACAGATGCCTCTATAAAGGCAGTTCAACTGGTTCCCAGTTACAATGAAAGCCGAATCACCACTGCCAGCCATCGAGTAAAAGAGATTCGACTGTGTAGCAAATACTCCTATTGGAGAATTAGCTATTGCGTAATTGAATCTCATTTTTACATCATCCATATTCAACTTAGGGTTATTCGTAAATAACCAACTGCATTTGTCGGGAGTACAATCTTTAAGTGACAAGTTGCCCCAATCGCAAGGCACATTGCCATTGCCACAACCACTGCTCCATGCTTCGTCGGGGTTTCTAAATGCTGATGCGAAATTCGTTGAATTGTAAATACCTCTGTTTGTCTCATTCTTCTTCAGGGAGGCTGGTGAGACATCCCTTATAAGAGGATCAGTAAGCGACTTCAGAGCTATATAACGCAAAACATCGAGTTCAGAGCCAGAGTCGCAGTAATTACTACACTGTGTGTAGAAATTCCTGACAACCGTTTCTTGTAAGAGGCTCGACGACCAATTCCGACCTTGCCCACTAAATTCCATTGACAAAATCAGATTTAGGAATTGCCAAATTGTAAAGTTTCCTTTCCGGTAGCCATTCCACCAACCAGGAGTGTAATATAAGTTCAAATATCTTTGATATACATCACGAGTCGCCGGCATTTTGCCGTTGTCGAAAGTTTCAGGTGGAGGGGACCAAGGAGCGGGGATCGAATAAGAATCCATACAAATGCTTTGCCCATCTAAGTTAACTTTTCCTTTTTGGCAAGCAATATGCCCACTGGGATCAATATAATTGATGGGCGAATTATTCACATACGCATACCTATCCAACCCCTGCACCCCGCCAGGGACGAGGGTATCCGCCTGGGCGAACCTGCCGGTCAGGGATCACTTATCTTAACCGCTCCCGTTCCTTTCGGGGGCGGTGTTATTTCCGGCGGGCGCGCCCGCCGGAAATAACGGGGGACGCTCCTGAGAGTAGAATGAGGGTACCAGCCAACCATTCTGCTGT
>JBMOMN010000045.1:0-52244 GCA_049324115.1 Chloroflexota bacterium | reverse complement strand
AGGCGCTCAAAGGGAAAACGCCTTGATTTGATGGGTTCCTCCTTTGTAGACTTTGTGCTCCTTCGTGTTTTAGGGTTTTCCCAATGAAAACGAAAGAACCACAAAATCCAGCAGAATCAGAAAATTTCACCGTCGTATCATTGTGGCCGAGGAGCGACGCGAAGATGGTCATTATGGCGCGAGCAAAAATATTTCCGAGGAAGACGCTCTCGAGTCCTTCCAATGGGCAAAGGAATTCATTGAAGCGGCCAAGGCGTATTTGAGCGGGGAATAGATTTCTTAACCCACATCCCGACCCCATGAAAATTTCGAAAGTCTTTGCGAAGCACCCCGTAACGCAGCAGAGCGAGGCGAGGCTTCCGATGTATGGCGCAAGACTGCCCCCTCGCAAGGCAAAAGCCGTCGCAAAAATGACCAGTGATTTGATCCGAGATCACTGGTCATTTGACTCCTATTGACTGGTAACTCTACTGCAAAAACCTTTTTACCGCGCCCAATCCTACGGCTGGGCCGCTTCGTAAACCCGCCCAAACTCGGCCAGGAACAATTCGGCGATCTCGGGGCTGTAAAAAATGATGACGTTCTCGTCGTTGCGGTCCTCGGCGCTGGCGCTGAAGTTATACGAGCCGGTGACGACAATCGAGCGGTCAATCACGAAGACCTTGTGGTGCATCAGACCGTTGTTCCCGTCCAGATGCACGTCCAGCCCGGCCTGTTTGAACGGGTCGTACTCCGTGCCGATGTTGGACTTGAACTGGGACTCCTCCATCACGCCCGCCACCGTCACCCCCGCCAGCGCCCGCGAACGGATGGCTTCGCCCATGTCATCGGCGGTGAACGAATAGGCCATGAAAAAGATGCTTTCCTCGGCGTTATTCAACAACCCCACCAGGTGCTCCGCCACGCCGTCATCGGGGGAGAAGTAGATTTCCAGCGCCACCCCGTTCACGGTCAGGGACGGGTAGGGGGTGAGCGGGACCCGGTCGGTGCCGAACATGTCGTCCACGAACATCTCGTCGAACTCGGTGGTGTAATTTTCCGCCACCTTCGTCGAGCGGATGCGGATCAGGTTGTTGTTGTCGTCGTAACCGCCGTTGGTGGTGAAGTTCATCGAACCCAGCCAGACCTCGGCCCGGTCTATCACCACGAACTTGTCGTGCATCAGGCCCTCGCGCCGGTCGCCGAGCATCGGGATTCCGGCATCCTTCAATTCCTGCGGCACGGATTTATCCAGGTTGGTGCTTTCCATGACCACCCGCACCAGCACGCCCCGGTTATGGGCCTCGATCAGCGCGTCCCGGATGCTCCACAGGCTCAGGCTGTAGGCGGCCACGTCCACGCTGAGACGCGCCTCCCGGATGGCCGCGGCCAGCCGTTCGTCCGGGCCGCCGCGCAGGTCTTCGCCGAGGGGATTGGACGGATCGGTGAAATAGACCTCGATCCAGCCGCCGTCCGCGCCGTATCCGACCGGGAGTTCGATCGGCTCGAAAGCGCCCGGATCCGGGGCCGGGTCCGTGACCGTGGGCGGGGGAGGGTCGTCTGGCGCGAGGGCAAGTTTGCAGGCCACCATGGCCAGGATCAGGGCAAAGACCAGCATCGAAATTCGGGAAGATCGGGTAGATCGGGACATTGTCTTTCCTCCAGGTGAGGTGGGAATGGGGCGATTATAGCGCATTTGTTCGTTTATAATCTCCCCTCGTGACCATCCCCTCTCCCGTTCCCGTTTCTGCCAACCGCCAGATCGCCCGCGCCGCCGGGACGGTGATGGCCGCCATCCTGCTCGGCCAGTTGGCCGGGCTGCTGCGCGGCATCGTCGTGGCCCGGGCCTTCCCCGCCGACCTGCTGGACGCCTTCCTGGTCGCCAACCGCGTCTCGGAGACGCTCTTCAACCTGATTGCCGGCGGCGCGCTCGGCTCGGCCTTCATCCCGACCTTTACCGGATTCCTCGCCAAAAACGACCGGGACTCGGCCTGGCGGCTGGCCTCCGGCGTGGCCAACCTGCTCACCCTGACCCTGAGCCTGCTGGCCGTGATCGCGGCCTGGTTCGCCCCGCAGATCATCCGCTACGCCCTGGCTCCCGGCCTGTTCTACAACTTCGGCCTCTTCAACCTGACGATTGACCTGATGCGTATCCAGCTCGTCTCGGCAGTCTTGTTCGGGCTGGGCGGGCTGGTGGTCGGCATCCTCAACGCCCACCAGGTCTTCCTCGTCCCGGCGCTGACGCCCTCAATGTACCAGATCGGGTTGATCTTCGGGGCGCTGGCGCTCTCCCGGCGGATGGGAATCTACGGCCTGGCCTGGGGCGCGGTCATCGGTGCGGGACTGTACCTCGCCGTCCAAATCCCCTCGCTGGTCAAAGTTGCCGCCCGCGCTGGAAGCAGCTACACCCCTGCCCTCGGCCTGAACGACCCCAACGTCCTCGAAGTCATCCGCCTGATGGGGCCGCGGCTGCTGGGCGTGGCGGTGGTGCAGGTCAATTTCTGGGTCAATAACTGGCTGGCCTCGCAAATGGCCGAAGGCAGCGTGACCGGCCTGTATTACGGATTCGCGCTGATGCTGATGGCGCAGGCGGCGATTGCCCAGTCGGTAGCCATCGCGGCCATGCCGACCTTTTCGGCCCAGTTCGCCCTCGGCAAAATGGACGAGATGCGCAACGCCCTGGCGACCGCCCTGCGCGGCATGTTGCTGCTGGCCATCCCGGCCAGCGTGGGACTGGTCCTGCTGCGCCAGCCGCTCGTTGCGATGCTCTACGAGCGCGGCGAATTCACGCCTGAAACAACTCAACTGGTGGCCTGGGCGCTGCTCTGGTATGCCATCGGGCTGGTGGGCCACTCGGTCATGGAAGTGCTGACCCGGGCCTTCTACGCCCAGCACGACACGAAGACCCCGGTCCTGGTCGGCACAGTGGCGATGGGGCTGAACGTGGTCTTCAGCTTCGGATTTTCGGCCTGGTTCGAGCAGATTGGCTGGATGCCGCACGGCGGGCTGGCGCTGGCCAATTCCCTGGCGACCGCGCTCGAAGCGGCCGCCCTGTTCGCGCTGATGCGCCGCCGCCTGAAAGGGATTGACGGCGAGATCATCGCCACCGGCTTCGGCAAGTCGGCGATGGCCGCCCTGGGGATGGCGCTCGCCCTGATGGTCTGGATGCAGGCCGGGGCGAGTCCGAACCGCTGGGTGGAAGGCCTGGGCGGGGTGGCGGTCGGGGGTCTGGTGTACAGCTTGAGCGTGTGGGTACTGAAAGTCCCCGAAATTGAGATGGTGATGGGCGCGCTGAAACGCAGATTGGGAAAATGATACGTGGAGCGTGATACGTGATACGTGATACGTGATACGTGGAGCGTGTTGCGTGGTGCGTGAACGAAACACGTTCTATGCTACACGCAGCACTTTTACGGCACGTAGGGCGGAAGGTCGAGCGCCAGCCACGCGCCGTCTTGCTGCGCAACCCGGTAGAGGAAACTGGTCTCGACCGGACCGGTCTCATCGCCGCAGCAGGGACCGCGCTGGAAGAGTGTGCCGTCCATGAGATTGAATTCGACCATGAATTGGAACGCGCCGTCCGTGTCTTGGCCGATGTAAGTGACCGATCGCAGAGGCAGGCACATCAGGCCGTTTTGCTGGCAGCCGCGCTCCAGCCAGGCCGGGAGGTCGTTCTGGATGTCGGGGTTCCAGTCTTGCAAAACCTGGGTGTCACCGCCATAGAGTGTGGCAGCCTGCACATAACCCCCGGCATGCATGAAGTAGAGAAAATCTCTTAATACGCTTTCAGCAGCTTCGAGGGCGGACTTGTCAGCCTGTTCGTTGAAAGAAGCCTGGGCCAGCAGTTCGGCGCAAAATCCGTTGATGACCTGGATGGTTTCGTCGCCTGCCGGCGCGCTCCCCGCTCCCGGCATGGACAGGGTGATCGTCATCGCATCTGCTGTGGCAGGGTCGGTGTGGGAATAATCTATCGGGCCGGTGTTGTCGTACCAGTCGTAGACCTGCTGCAACTGCGAGGCGGTCAACTGGAGGATAACGTTCAGGCCTTTGCAATTGCCGACGACGGCATGACCGGCCAGGTACACGGCCACCTCGTCACAGAAACCGGCGATGCCACCTTCGCGCTGCCAGGCAAAAGCCAGTCCCCAGGCCGCCCCCGTCCGCCCGGACAGGGCGATCTCGTAGTTCAGCCTGGCCCATTCGGCCATCATGCGCTGCTCGGACGGGGCGGCAACCAGCGGCCCGGAACCGTCGAACCGGATTGTGCCCGCCGGGGTTTCGGCTTCGATGGCCGCGTAACTCTTCGACCATTGGGCGGCTTTCTCGGCCGCAGAGGGCGTCACGTCCGATGAGTTCGTCAGCGGACGGCCGCACTCGCCATACGAAGCCGATCCCATCGTCACTGAAAATTGCTCGCAATCCGGCCCTTCCCAGGCCAGCAGCGGACGGGTTTCCCCGCCCGGAAGCTCCGGGACGAGCCGTTGGATCTGGCGGATGGAAGTCCCATCCGAATTGGTGTGGAATTCGTAATCGGTTACGCCCACCCGCAACAGGACCCGGTATCCGGGCGTGATAACGTCGGCGCACATCTCACCGGGACCGGCCAACCCCAGGCAGGAATCCGGCCACTCAGCCGGTTGAACGTCTATCAGGATAACCCGGTCATCCGGCACGCCCAAATCTCCGGCCAGCGTCTCGATCGCTGCGGCGACCGCAGGCAGCTCCCTGTCAGGGGAGGCGGGGGGCGGCGATCCGGTCGAGTCGGTGGCGGGCAGCGGTTGGGTCGGCGCAGGCGTGAGCAGCACCGGCTCCGGCATCGGCCTGCCGGTGGCCTCCAGGCGGGCCGTGCCGCCCGGTCCGCAAGCGGAAAGGGTCAGGGCCAGGGCCAAGAGTAGGCAGGATAAGCGTTTCATTGCAGCCATGGCACGATCTCCAGGGCGATCGTCGGGTCGGACGATTCGCCTTCGCGGTCGCCGACCCAGTACAACTTGCCGTCCGGGGCCTGGACTTCGGCGAAGAACCAGCCCCACGTCTTGTTCTTGTTCATCAACCCGGTCAAATACAGGAACGTATCCGCCGGCACTTTCTTGCTGCCCACCGTCAGGCTGGGGATTTCGCGCAGCTTGACCCCGTTGGCCCGCACGACCTTCACCTTGACGTTGACCAGGATGTCGAACCTCCGGGTCGTGCCGATGCCCTCGCCGGAACCGGGCGGCATCTCGACGACCGTCCCGGACTGCCACGAGGGCCAATCGGTGACCGGCAGCGGGGTGGTGGTGACGCTGCCGCCTCCCGGCCCGACCACCGGGAAGGTGCTGGTCGGCGTCGGGGTGGGCGTATCGGGCAGTTGGTAGAAAAAAGTGACCGTGGGGGTGGGCGTATCGGTTTCCTGCCTGGCCCCCCTCCGGGTGGCGGTCGGCGACGGGGTAAAGGTCGAGGTCGGGCGGGCGGTTTCCGTCAGCGCGGCCGCGGCCTGGGCGGTGGCCTTGATGATCTCTTCGATGGATTGGGGCGCGGGCGCGCTGGGCTGGCCGGGCAGGGATCCGCAAGCCGCCCCGAAAAACATCAGCAGCGCCAGGCTGCACAGCAGGCAGGTCCGTTTCGTCATCTTGGGTTTCATCCTATCCAGTTCCCGGCGTAAAAGCCTTGCGCCGAAAACCTTCGCAAGGCGGGTATGCGCCAGGAACTACCTGAAAAAATACCATAAGACCTGTGAAACCACCAGCCCAAGCAGGATACCCCCCACAGCTTCTAGGGGCGTGTGTCCCAGCACTTCGCGCAGCTGTTCCTCGCCGATCGGATGGCCGTGCAGCAATTCGTCAATCATGGCGTTGATCTTCTGGGCCTGGATGCCCGCCTGGCGGCGGATGCCCGTGGCGTCGTAAACGATCACCATCGTCACGGCCACGGCCAACCCGAACAGCGGCGAGTTGAAACCGGCGTACAGGCCGATGGCGTGGGTCGCCCCGGTGACCAGCGCCGAATGCGAGCTGGGCATCCCGCCCGCGCTGAGCAGCAAGGCCCAGTTCCAGCGCCGGGTCGAAAGGTAATCCAGGGGGATCTTCAAGATCTGGGCCAGGCTCCAGGCAGCCAGGGAGCTGATCAACACCGGGTTTTGGAAAATACCGACGAATTCCATACTCACGCTTCCGTGAAATCGTTCAGGCCGTTGGCGGTCAACTGCTGCACTTTCAGGTCGGCCTGTTCCAGCAGGCCGGCGCAGCGGCGCATCAACGCCTGGCCGCGCTCGAACAGCGCCAGGCTCTCGTCCAGCGCCTTCTGTTCGCCCTCCAGCAGGGCGACGATCCCTTCCAGTTCGGCAAAAGCCTCTTCATACGATAAATCTTCTACAGGTTTCAAAGTGGACTTGGACATGAGTCTCCTCTATAAATCTGATACCGTGACGTTGAATTCGCCGTCGCTGACGCGCGCCCTCAGCCCGTCTCCGGCCCGGACCTGGGCCTGGCTGCTGACCAATTGGCCGTCCTCCCGCCGTGACAGGATCGCGTAGCCGCGCTGCAACACCGCCAGCGGGTTCAGCGCCTCCAGCCGCCGCGACAGGCCGCCCATCACGGTGGCGCGCAGGGCAAGCGCGTGCTTCAGCCCGGTCCCCGCCCGCCGGGACAGTTCGTCCAGCCGCTGGCGCTCGGACTGGATGCGGCGCTGCGGCGAGTAGAAGCGCAATCCCTCGCGCAGGTCGGACAGGGCGCGGCGGCGGGACTCCTGCCGGGAATCCCACAGGGTATTCAACCGTTCCGCCGTGTCAACGAGATAGGCTTCCAGGTCGGCCGCCGTGACCGGGGTGGCCAGTTCGGCCGCGGCCGTGGGCGTGGGAGCGCGCAGGTCGGCGGCGAAATCGCACAGGGTAAAATCCGTCTCGTGCCCAACCCCCGAGATGACCGGCGCAGCCGAAGCCGCCACTGCCCGCACCACCCGCTCGTCGTTGAAGGCCCACAGGTCTTCGATGGAGCCGCCGCCCCGGGCCATCAGGATCACGTCCGGGCGGACGACCAGGTTCAGGGCCGAGAGACCAGCCACAAGTCCGGGGGGCGCTTCGGCCCCCTGCACCGGCGAGGGAGCCAGGACCACTTCCGCCAGCGGGTAACGCCGCCGCAGGGTGTTGAGCATGTCCCGCAATGCCGCGCCCGTGGCCGAAGTCACGATCCCGATCGTTTTGGGCAATTCCGGTATAGGGCGTTTGCGGGCCGGGTCGAACAGCCCTTCGGCTTCGAGCAGGGCTTTGAGCCGCAGGAATTCCTGGTAGAGCGCCCCCTCCCCCACCGGGCGGATCTGGTCGGCGTAAAGCTGGTAAGCCCCGCCGGCTTCGTAGACGCTGATCTTGCCATGCACTTCGACCGCCATGCCGTCCTTGAGCGGCAGGGACAGGCGGGCCGCGTCGTTGCGCCACATCACGCCCCGGAGCGAGGCTTCGCTGTCCTTGAGCGTGAAATACAGGTGGCCCGAAGCCGGGCGGGAGAAATTGGAAAGCTCACCTTCGACCCACACATCCTGGAGCATCGGATCGCCTTCGAGCACGCGGCGGATGTAGCGGGTCAGCGAGCCGACCGTCCAACGGGCAGGGTTGGAGAACATCGAGAGTTGGTTCATCACCGCGAGGATACCCGCCTTGCCGCTGGATGTCAACGACTGATTTTGCCATGTCCTTTCCGAGGCTCTGCTGAAAAACCTTTTGGCTCTCCCGTTTTTACCGAGAAAACCTTTGAAACACAAAGGAACACAAAGTCCACGAAGGAAAAACGCGTCCGACAGTGCGCCTCTTCTCCCTTTGAGAGCCTTCGTGACCCTTCGTGTTTAGGCTCTTTCCCGTTAATTGCGGAAGAGCCAACCTTTTTTACCGCGAAGCTGTGGACTCACGTGTGCGATTCGCGAAGCATCCTGTAAGTGCCAGAATTTGGCCGACGCGGGGACACTTCGGACTCCGCCCTGGAAGCGTAATTTTTGGCCGCCCTGGGTATAATACTTTTGTCCCATGACAGAAGTCCCATTACAACCTCCCCCACCCCTCTGCTAGAATGACGGTGAACAATGGATCATCTCTGGTCTCCCTGGCGCATGTCCTACATCGAAAACCATAACAAAGAAGAAGGCTGTGTATTCTGCAGCGTTCAGCCCATGCCCGACGGCCCCGAAAACCTGGTGGCCTGGCGGGGGCAACACGCCTTCGTCATCCTCAACCGTTACCCCTACACCAGCGGCCACCTCATGGTCGTGCCCTACGTCCACAAGTCCAACCTCGAACTCCTGGACGAACCCACCCGTAACGAAATGATGGCCCTGACGACGAAAAGCATGACCGTCTTGCGCCAGGTTTACAAACCCCAGGCCTTCAACATGGGCGCCAACATCGGCGAAGCCGCCGGAGCAGGGATCGAAGAACACGTCCACATCCACATCGTCCCGCGCTGGACCGGCGACACCAACTTCATGTCCACCCTGGCCCAAACCCGTGTCCTGCCCGAAGCTCTCGAAGATACTTACCACCGCATCAAGGAGGCCTGGGAAGCCCTGAAGGAATAGTCCATGCACCCGTATGCTTCTGACCTCCAGGCCCACCTCACCCCGCACGCCGACCCGCTCCAGGCCGGGCCGATGAAAGCCTACATGCGCGGCCAGTTCGAATATCTGGGCCTCAAGACTCCCCGGCGGGTCGAGCTGACCAAAGCCTTCATCGCCGAGCGCGGCCTGCCGGAACCCTCTGACCTGGATGCCATCGCCCGTGACCTGTGGTCGCTGCCGGAGCGGGAATTTCAATACTGCACCGTCGGCCTGATCGAGCGCCTGCTCAAAAAGCTCCCGCCGGAGTTCGTCGCCACGGTCGAGAGCCTGATCGTCACCAAATCCTGGTGGGATACGGTGGACACGCTCGCCTCCAACATCACCGGCCCGCTCTTCAAGCGTTACCCCGGCGAGCGGGCGGCCTGCCTCCCCAGGTGGCGGCAGTCGGATAACTTCTGGCTGCGGCGGACGGCGATCCTGTTCCAGCTCGACTACAAAAAAGAGACCGATTTCCCCCTGCTGTGCGACATTATTCGTGAGAACCTCGGCTCGAAGGAATTCTTCATCAACAAAGCCATCGGCTGGGTCCTGCGCGAAGTCTCCAAAACGGACCCGGAGGCTGTCCGCCGTTTCGTGGCGGATACGCCGCTCGATCCGCTCAGCCGGCGCGAGGCCCTGAAATGGCTCGACAGGAACTCTCCCGGAGCGGGAAAGTAATCTGCTAAAATAGCGGTTGCACCCATCCCCTTCGAGAGAGAAATCCATGACCCTTCACCCCGAAACCCTGCTCCGGGACTGCATCCAGGCCTCGGGCCTGCGCACCGCCCTGTGGGTGGACTTCATCAACCGGCTGCAACTCCAGAGCCTGGCCGAGATCGGCGTCTACCGCGGCGACTTTGCCGCCGAGATCCTGGAAAAATGCCCCAGCGTCAACCGCTATTACCTGGTGGACCCCTGGCGCAGCCTGCCTGACTGGAACAAGCCCGCCAACACCGACGACGCCACCTTCGAGGGCTTTTACCAGGAAACGTTACAAAAGACGGTCTTCGCCAAAGAGCGGCGGGTCGTCCTGCGCGGCAGGACGACCGAGGTCGCGGCCCAAATCCCGGACTCCAGCCTGGACTTCGCCTACATTGACGGCGACCACACCCTGCGCGGCGTGACGATTGACCTGGTCAACCTCTACCCGAAGGTGCGCGACGGCGGCTGGATCATCGGCGACGACTTCCACCCTTCGATCTGGCAGCATCCGACCAGCTTCGAGCCGACGCTGGTCTTCCCGTATGCAGTCTATTTCGCCGAAGCCGTCTCGGCCCCGATCTTCGCCCTGCCGCACAACCAGTTCGTGATCCACAAAGCGGCGGGGAGCCGGTTCGAGTTCACCGATTTCACCGGCGAGTATGGAGATACCGGACTGGCCCGTCACTTCGTCAAGAACGCCACGGCCCAGAACATGAAGACGGGGTTCAACATGTTCAAGACCCTGTTCTCGGCCCTTTCGCCGTTCACGAGGAGGAAGAAGTAAAGCGACATTCATGTCGCTATGTGAGCGTGGGCGACATGAATGTCGCCTTGCTTTAATTGTGACAAATGACAGTAGCTTGAAAAGGGCGGAATAGGGTAAAGTAATGCGTGGCATCTCTTTCGCAGTAAAATAAAAATATCACAATCCCCACAGGAGGAAGCATGTCGAAAGAAAATGAACCCGTCATCCTGTCCGCGGCGCGGACCGCGATTGCCCGTTTCCAGGGCGGGCTGGGCAGCGTCCCGGCGACCCGGCTCGGTGCAACAGCCGTCAAGGCCGCGGTCGAGCGGGCCGGCATCCCCGACCCGGCCGAGATTGACGAAGTATTCATGGGGATGGTCGTCCCCGCCGGGCAGGGACAGGCTCCCGCCCGCCAGGCGTCCATCTTCGCCGGGCTGCCCGACAGCGTCAGCGCGACCACGTTCAACAAGGTCTGCGGCTCGGGGATGAAGACTGCAATGCTGGCCGCCCAGGCCGTCAAAGCCGGGGACGGGCAGTTGTTCGTCGCCGGGGGGATGGAATCCATGACGCGCGCCCCCTACCTCGTCCCGGGCCGCACCGGGGAGCTGCGCTACGGCCACGTGGAACTCAAGGATTCCCTGCTCCACGACGGGCTGTGGGACCCGTTCGAGGATTGGGCCATGGGCAACGCCGCGGATTTCATCGCCGAGGAATACGAAGTCTCGCGCGAGGCGATGGACAAATTCGCCGCGGAAAGCCATCAGAAGGCAATCGCCGCCATAGCGGCGGGCAGGTTCAAGTCCGAGATCGTGCCGGTGGAAATCCCCGGCAAGAAGGGCCAGGTCACGATTTTCGACACAGACGAGGGTCCCCGCCCGGACACGTCCTTCGAATCGCTCTCGAAGCTGCGGCCTGTCTTCCGCGCCGACGGGCGTGTCACCGCCGGGAACTCGTCCAGCCTGAACGACGGGGCAGCCGCGCTGGTGGTCGCCAGCCGGTCCTACGCCGAAGCCCGCGGGCTGGTCCCCCTGGCCCGGATCGTGGCTTACGGGCAGGCGGCCGTGCAGCCCAAGCGCCTGTTCGCCGCCCCAGCCCAGGCCATCCCGCGCGTGCTCAAGAAAGCCGGCTGGACCCTGGCCGACGTGGACCTGATCGAGTTGAACGAGGCCTTCGCGGCCCAGGTGCTGGCCAACGGCTATGAACTGGCCGACCAGGGCTGGGACTGGAGCAAGGTCAACGTCAACGGCGGCGGGATCGCCCTCGGCCACCCGATCGGGGCCTCCGGGGCGCGCGTGCTGGTCACGCTGATCTACGCCCTGAAAGACCGCGGCCTGAAGCGCGGCCTGGCGAGCCTGTGCCTGGGCGGGGGCGAGGCCGTGGCGATGGCGGTGGAGTTGGAGTAGAAAGTAGGCAAGTAAACAGGTATACAGGTGGACTTGTTTTCGTGTTTACTTGTTTACCTGTCTACATTCATCAGGAGGCTATATGACTAAACATATCTTTGTTGTCGGCGCGGGGACGATGGGGAACGGGATCGCCCAGGTTGCGGCCACATCCGGTTACACCGTCACCTGCATGGACGTTTTGCCGGCCGCGCTCGAAAAAGCGAAAGCCGCCATCGGGAAGTCCACCGCCAAACTGCTCGAAAAGGGAGTCATCAGCGCCGAGCAGAAAGCCAACGCTGATGCCATCGCCTTCGTTTCGGATATGTCCGCGATTGGCGAAGCGGATCTGGTGATCGAGGCGGCCACCGAAAATCCGGAACTGAAGTTCAAGATTTTCAAGGAAATGGACGAGAAAGCCCGCCCCGGCGTGATTCTGGCGAGCAACACCTCGTCCATCAGCATCACCAAGATCGCCGCGGCCACCTCCCGCCCGGAGCTGGTGATCGGGATGCACTTCATGAACCCGGTCCCGTTGATGAAGCTGGTCGAGATCATCCGGGGTTTGGCCACTTCTGACGAAACGCGGGACACGGTTTTCGAAGTGTGCCAGAGGATGGGCAAAACCCCCATCGAAGCGAATGACTCCCCCGGATTCATCTCCAACCGCGTCCTGTGCCCGATGATCAACGAGGCCATCTTCGCCTTGCAGGAAGGGGTCGGCACGCCCGAAGCCATAGACCAGGTGATGAAACTCGGCATGAACCACCCCATGGGTCCGCTCACGCTGGCCGACCTGATCGGCCTGGACGTGGTGCTGTTCGTCATGGAAGTGCTGCAACGCGACCTGGGCGAGGACAAATACCGTCCGGCCTATTTGCTGCGGAAAATGGTTGATGCGGGCTGGCTGGGGAGGAAGACGGGGAGAGGGTTCTATCAGTATTAAGCAGTCAGCGTTCAGCAATCAGCTTTCAGCAGTTAGCATTCAGCAGTTAGCATTCAGCAAAAGGAGCTATCTATGAAGGATTTCAGGAATTTGCAAGTTTGGGAAAAAGCCCATGCCCTGACTCTGGACATTTACAAAAACACTGCATCCTTTCCAAAAGAAGAGATGTATGGTCTGACCAGCCAAATCCGCCGCGCCAGCGTATCCATACCGTCCAATATCGCCGAAGGTTGTGGCAGGGATGGGGATGCTGAACTTAAGCGCTTCCTTCTCATCAGCATGGGTTCTGCAAGTGAGGTAGAGTACCAATTGCTGCTGGCACACGACCTCACCTTCCTGAATGATGACGTTTACAACCAACTAAACTCAAGGGTCGTCGAAATCAAACGCATGTTGGCCAGTTTCATCAAAACTCTGAAAAGCGACAAATGAACTTATGCGCTGACGGCTAAATGCTGAGAGCTGATCGCTGAAAGCTGTCAGCTTCCCGGAGGGATACCATGAAATTCGAACTGCGCGAAATGAATATGGCCGATTACGAGGCCGTTTACGCCCTGTGGAAGGACAGCGAGGGGTTGAAACTCAGTCCCGATGACGATTCACGCGACAGCGTCAAGCGCTTCCTGGAGCGCAACCCCGGCCTGAGCTTCACCGCCTGGGACGGGAAGGAGCTGGTCGCGGCGGCGCTGTGCGGGCACGACGGGCGGCACGGCTACATCCACAACCTGGCCGTCAAGCAATCCCACCGCAAACAGGGTCTGGGCAAATCGCTGGTGGGCCGCTGTATGTACGCCCTGATGGCGATCGGCATCCGCCGCTGTCATCTGTACGTGCTGGGCGACAACCAAGGCGCGATCCTGTTCTGGAACCGGCTCGGCTGGCAGCAGCGGGTCGAGCTGATCACCATGACCCAGCCGCTGGGGAAGTAGCCGGTAATTGGTAAGTGGTAATTGAGACGATCAACCGCCAGGAGGGGCTGGCGGCTGATTTTTTGCCATCCATTGACAATTCCATAAAAATATTTATAATATAAATAACTTTATGTTATAAAGCTAAAAGGAGCATGATATGGATAAGGCGAAAATTCAATCCATCACCGCCAACTACTCACGGCTACAGGGGCTGCGAGGCATCCCGGTGGGGGCGCTGCTCTTTTTCGTCTCGTTCTGGGCCATCTCGAACCAGGGTCCCAGCGCCGATTTGACCGCTCCCCTGCTGGCAACCGCGATCGCCATCCTCGCTTACGGGATCATTGACCGGTATTACAAAAATGCCTTCGGCCAAGTGCGGCGGACCCGCTCGCAAAGGACGCGCGAGGTCGTGGTCTCGGTCCTGTTTCTCCCGGTCGCGCTGCTGGCCTTCTGGGCCGATACGGCCAACGACTGGCCTTTCAGCGCCATCGGGCTGGTCTTCTTCGCAGCGATAGTCCTGGAATACGTCGGCGCAGCCTCCACCGTAAAGCAGACCCTCGTCAACTACTGGGAAAACCTGGCCGCCGGGTTTGTCATCCTGGTTTCCAGTCTCATCCCCTTCGTCTGGCAGTGGCTTGGGGTCAGGTCGCAGGTGATCGGGGTGTTGATGGTGGTCGGGGTTGTCATGGTCCTGGCAGGGATCATCGGCCACGTCCGTATCGTCCGCGCCCTGCCGCTCAAGGAGGGGTGAATGTCAACGCCCTTCGAAGCCATCGCCAACCTGGACAAACTCGTCCATGAACCGGCCCGGCTGGCGGTCCTGACCGCCCTGTCGGCCTGCGAAAGCGCGGATTTCATCTTCCTGCGCCGCTTAACCGGATTGAGCAATGGCAACCTTTCCATCCAGGTTTCCAAACTGGAGGAAGCCGGGCTGGTCACGGTCCAGAAGCAGATCGTGAACAAACGCTCCAACACGAACATCAGCATCACCGAACGCGGGTCGGCCGTCACCCGCCAATACTGGGAGCAGATCAACGCCCTCAAGCAAAATGCCGAGGCGTGGAAGAACGGGCAGGGAGGGTAAAAAAACTCCCCGGCCTTTGGCAGACCGAGGGGTTCGTCATATTTAGGTCAAACTTCGGAAGTCTTTTGATTAGTCTTCCCGATCAGGATTCTACGGAGAAGACTTCCGAAGTTTTGTCGGGACTAAGGCGGGGGCAGGAAGTCCCAGGGGTTGACTTTGCTGTAGTAAGTGTGCATCAGCTCGAAGTGCAGGTGCGAACCGGACGAGTTGCCGGTGCTGCCGATGGCCCCGATCACCTCGCCCTGGCCCACGGACTGCCCGCAGACCACGTTCAGGGCGCTCAGGTGGGCATAAAGCGACTGCCAGCCCGTGCCGTGGTCCACCATGATCATGTTGCCGTAGCCCCAGTCGTTCCACCCGGCGTAGACGATGACCCCCGCGTCCACCGCGTAGGTGGCTTCACCGGTCTCCCCGGCGATGTCTATCCCGTTGTGGTTGGTTTCGGGGGAATAGTCGAAGCCGGAGAGGTAATGGTCATTGGCAGGCCAGACGAAAGTCCCGTAGCCGACGGCCCCGCCGTTGACCGGGTCGCAGGCCCCGGGTCCGAGCACGCCCGCCTTGGCCGGGTTATCGCGCGTGACGCCGATCGGCGCGCTCCACGAGATGAATTCCCGCGTCCCGCCCGGGACGATCAGCATGGTCCCCGGTTCGATGTTCGGGTTGGAATAATCCCCGACGGTGTTCACGTCGAGTTGGTTGGCCGGGAAGTTGATGATATCTTCCGGCGCCACGCCGAAGAACTTGGAGACGCCGTTCAGTCCGTCGCCGGCCTGCCACTCGTAATAGGTCCCGTCCACCGGCAGGATGTTGAGTTCCTGGCCGGGGCGCAGGCGGTGCGGATCGTCCAGCAGGGTGAAATAGTTGCCCCACAGGATGGTCTGCGGACGCAGGCCGAACATCTCGGCGATGCCGAAGACCGTATCCCCCGCCTGGACGACGTAGGTCGTAATTTCCTGGCGCGGCCGGTTGGGGATGGTGGTGTGGATGTTCGCCAGGCGCGGGATGCCCCTGAACCCGCTCACCGGCGGCGGCTGGACAACTTCCACGCTCACGGAGGGGGTCGGGGTTGGGCCGGCTGCCAGGACGTTGCTGACGTAAGCCGGGTTGGGCGCCTGCCGGTAGAACGACTGCATCAGCCAGACCACCACCACGACCACCAGCAACAACAAGACGTTCGTGCCCAGGCGGATCAGGTTTTCGCCCAGGCCCATGCGTGCCAGCATTTCCAGCCAGCGGGTGAGGTTATTTGGCTCTCGTTCGGGTTGCAGGATTTCTGGTTCTGCCGCCTGGTCCCCCGGGTCGGGCTGCGGCACGTCTTCCCGGAATTCGATACTCATTCGTGTCAATCTCCGCCGGGCATGATAACATGCCCAAAAACACACGTCAAGCGCTGCGAAACCTGCGATTGGCCGACAAAATAGATAAAAACTTTCTACGGATAAGGACTTGGGCAAATCCTTTTGGCTCTCCCGTTTTTACCGGGAAAACCTTTGAAACACGAAGGAACACGAAGTCAACGAAGGAAAAACGCGTCCGGCAGTGCGCCTTTTCTTCCTTTGAGAGCCTTCGTGTCACTTTGTGTTTAGGCTCTTTCCCGTAATTGCCGAAAAAACTTTCTACGGATAAGGACTTGGGCAAATCCTTTTGGCTCTCCCGTCTTTACCGGGAAAACCTTTGAAACACGAAGGAACACGAAGTCAACGAAGGAAAAACGCGTCCGGCAGTGCGCCTTTTCTCCCTTTGAGAACCTTCGTGTCACTTTGTGTTTAAGCTCTTTCCCGTAATTGCCGAAGAGCCACCCTTTTTCAACGCGAATTACGCAAATAGAACGAATCTCGCGAATTTTTCTCAGGAACATTCGCGCTATTCGATTATTCGCGTAATTCGTGTTAAGGTCTCTGGTTTTGTCCGGTAAAGAAAAGAAGAGAACCCAGGTGCGGCGCACACCGTGGGTTCTCCAGTTTTTGGTGGGCGCGGATCGCGCAGCACTCGAACCCCACGCCCGAGATGAAAAGAAGAGAACCCAGGTGCGGCGCACACCGTGGGTTCTCCAATATTTGGTGGGCGCGGATCGCGCAGCACTCGAACCCCACGCCCGAGATGAAAAGAAGAGAACCCAGGTGCGGCGCACACCGTGGGTTCTCCAGTTTTTGGTGGGCGCGGAGGGACTCGAACCCCCGACCTCATGTGTGTGATACATGCGCTCTAACCAGCTGAGCTACGCGCCCGCAGCGGGGCAGATTATAGCCCATGAAGAAACCTTTGGCAAGGTGAAAACCGAACCGCACAGGCCGCTCCTTGATATAATAAAATAAACCCCTCGCCAAAGGCATCCCATGACCCTGAAAATCTACGACTACGTTATCATCGGCTCCGGTTTCGGCGGATCGGTCTCGGCCATGCGCCTGGCCGGGAAAGGCTATTCGGTGCTGGTGATCGAAAAAGGCAAACGCTTCGACGATCGCGATTTCGCCAGGTCCAACTGGGCTTTTTGGAAATACCTTTGGATGCCGGCCCTGCGCGCCCACGGCATTTTGCAGATCACCCTCACCAAAGACGCGATGGTGCTGCACGGAGCGGGCGTGGGCGGCGGCAGCCTGGGCTACGCCAACGTGCTCGAAATTCCCAACGACGAGACCTTTGCCACTCCTGCCTGGAACCGGCCGCTGGCCTGGGGCGAAGTGCTCGCTCCCCATTACGAGACCGCCAAACGGATGCTCGGCGTGGCCCGCAACCCCAGGCTCTGGCCTGCCGACGATACCCTGGCCCAACTTGCCGGGGAACGCGGCCTCGGGCACACCTTCCGCGCGACCGAGGTGGGCGTGTTCTTCGGACCCGAGGGCGAGACCGCGCCCGACCCGTATTTCGGCGGCGAGGGACCCGACCGGGCCGGCTGCCGTCATTGCGGCGGATGCATGGTCGGCTGCCGCTACAACGCCAAGAACACCCTGCCCAAGAATTACCTGTATTTCGCCGAGAAGCACGGGGCCGAGGTGATTTCAGAAACCGAAGTCGTGGACGTCAAACCGTGGACAGGGGACGGTGGGCGGTCTGCGGGATACGAAGTGACCTGCCAGCCGAGCACCAGCCCGTTCAAGCGGAAGCAGACCTTCCGGTCCCGGAACGTGATCTTCTCGGCGGGCGTGATGGGGACGATGAAACTGCTCCTGACCCTGCGCGAGTCCTCCCTCCCGCACATTTCCCCGCGTCTCGGCGAGGAGGTCCGCACCAATTCGGAGGCGCTGCTCGGCTCCGTTGCCCGCAGCTCGGACGTGGATTTTTCGCAGGGGATCGCCATCACCTCCATCTTCAACGCCGACGGGATCACCCGCATCGAACCGGTGCGTTACCCAAGCGGCTCGTCGCTGATGCGTTTTGTCTCCGCGCCGCTCATCTCGCACGGGGATTCGGTGCCGGTGCGGATGCTCAAGTCGCTGGCGTGGATGCTGGCCCACCCGCTCGACTATCTCAAGGCGATGGTCTTGCCGGGTTGGGCGCACAACGTGACCATCATCCTGGTGATGCAGAACGCCGACAACTTTATGAAGTTCCGCCTGGGACGCAGCCTGCTGACACTCTTCCGGCGCGGGCTGGTGGCCGACCCGACGCCCGACCACACCATCGCCGCCCGCGTGGACGTGGGCCACGACATCACGCGGGATTTCTCGGCCCGGACGAACGGCGTGCCGATGGGGTCGCTGGGCGAGAACCTGCTCAACCTGCCGACCACGGCCCACATCCTGGGCGGCGCGCCGGTGGGGAAGGACGCCGCCGAGGGCGTGGTGGACGAAAATTTCGAGATCCACAATTACCCCGGCCTCTTCATCGTGGACGGGTCGGTCATGCCCGCCAACCCGGGCGTCAACCCCTCGCTGACGATCACGGCCCTGGCCGAATATGCCATGTCGAAAGTCCCCGCGAAAGGAGGGTGATGGCTCGAAGGCGCAGATTTGAGTCTGGAAGAAATTTCAAATTCAAGCAATGGGGGTATTCCCTGGCAGCCTGGTCGGTCTTTTTGGCCTTCGTTTTTCTCTTCCCGGATACGCGGGATGACGTCCCCACCCCGCTGTTGATCGCCATCCCGGTGCTCATCACCGGAAGCACGTTGGGGGTTATCGGCGGGATCGTGAGCGGCCTGGCCGGCCTGGCCATGACCGTGCTGGTCCATGAGATATTCGATCCCACCGCCTCAGACCTGGGGCCGGCCCGCCTCGCCATCTCCACCCTGGCTTATTGCCTGATCGGGGGCATCGGCGGAAGTTTATATGACCTGCGCAAACGCCTCGATTTGGAACTCGAAAAGAGCAGGAGCGAGATCGAGCTGCGCGAGGAAATCCAGAAGGCCCTGGGCGAAAGCGAAAAGAACTACCGCAGCCTGTTCGAGCTGGAATCGGACGCGATCTTCATCATCCACAACGAAGACGGGGCCATCCTGGAAGCCAACAGCGCCGCTTGCGCCCTGTATGGTTACAGCCACGAGGAACTGCTATCCCGGAAGAACACCGATATGTCTGCCGAGCCTGAAGAGACCCAGGCCGCCACCCGCGCCACCGCCCCCCTCGACAAGGTCGTCCGCATCCCGCTGCGCTACCACCGTAAAAAAGACGGGGCCATCTTCCCGGTCGAGATCACGGCCCGATTCATCACCTGGAAGGGACGTTCGGTCCACATCGCGGCCATCCGGGATATCACCGAGCGCAGACAGATCGAGCAGGAACTGGAGCGCCTGGCCACCACAGATTCGCTGACCGGGCTGGTCAACCGGCGGCAATTCTTCAACCAGGCCGGGGAGATCTTCGCCCGCGCCCTGCACCGGCCTTACGAACTGTGCATTTTGATGCTCGACCTCGACCATTTCAAGGAAGTCAACGACAATTATGGCCACGCCACCGGGGACGCCGCGCTGCGCGAAATCGCCCGCCGCCTGTGCGAGAACGTCCGCCCTACCGACGTGATCGGGCGCTACGGCGGCGAAGAATTTACCATCGTCCTGCCCCGCACAAACCTGACGGAAGCCCGCCGCATCGCGGACCGGTTGTGCGAGGTCATCGCCGGGATGCCGGTCGAGGTTGGCGAGGCAAGGATTGGCGTGACGATCAGCATGGGCATGGCGGGCATTGACGAAACCGTATCCACCCTGGACGAACTGCTCCAGCGCGCCGACAAGTCCCTGTACGCCGCCAAAGCGGCCGGGCGCAACCGCTGGGCCGAGTGGCGTCCGAAAATGTGATTGGAAAGGCATCAACATGGAAACCAAACCCGATACCATCCACATCTCGGCCTCCCAAAGCGACGAGGTCAAGGCCACCCACGCCGACCTGCTCGTCACCGTCAAAGGCGCGTCCTTCTTCAGCGGCGACGAAGCTCTCAAAAAGTCGAAGGAAGTCGGCCAACTGGTCAGCGGGTTGTCCGGGATCGGCCTGCCGATGGAAGACATCCGCCTGCACTCCATTTCCACCGAGGCCTCCGGCGGCGCCATCCTGAAGAGTTCCAGCGCCACCTACCGCCTGAACATCCGCTGCAACAGGCTCGAACAGTTCCCCGACCTGTTGGGGGTCATCGCCATCCAGAAGAATGCCTCCCTCGAAAGGATCACCTGGCGCTATCCCGACGAAGAAGCCCGCGAGCAACTGCTCGAACGGGCCATCGCGGTGGCCGGGGTGCGCGCCCGGAGCGTAGCCGCCAGCCTGGGCGTGGAGCTGCTCGGCGTGTACAACTTCACCGAAAACTACATTGACGAGGAAGGCCCCTTCCGCCCGACCGAGATCGCCTTCGCCCAGGGCAAATCCCGCGCGGTGGGCGTCGTCCCGCAAGCCGACCTGGGCATGGACATCCAGCACCGCAAAAGGGTGGAAGTCCGCCTGGATATCGAGTACCGCGTCTCCGGCTTTACGATACAATAACGCATCGTCCCCATTCCTGGCAGGAGTCGCATGCGCTGGTTGAAAACCATCCTGACTGTCCCTGATACTTCCGACCCAACCGAACGCCAACGCCTGAATTCGTTCTTGCGCGGCATCCTGTTGTTTGCGCTCTTCATCACCGCCCTGGCCACCCTGTCCCTGATCCTGGCCGGGGGCGGGCAGACGCAAATCCTGCTCATCAACGGGGGCTTGCTGGCCGGCCTGCTGGCCCTGCTGTATATGCAGCGCCGCGGCTGGCTGCGGCGCGCCAGCCTGATACTGATCCTGCTCCTCTGGGGATACATCACCTTCGACCTGGTCGGTTTCGGCGGGATACGCAACCCGATCTCGACCGCCTTCCTGCTCCTCATCCTGGCGGCGGGTACGCTGCTCGGACAGGCCGGCATCGTGCTGGCCCTGCTGCTGTCCATCGTATCCACTCTGGCAGTGGTTTACCTGGAAACCAACGGTTTCCTCCCGCCCGTCATCATCGAATTGACCGTCCTCCAGCACTGGATTTCGTTCATCACCACCCTGCTCGGCACAGGCGTGGTCATGGTCCTGTGGCAGCACAGCATCAACCGGGCCATGACCCAGGCCCGACGCGAACTGGCGGAACGCGCCCGGGCCGAATCGGCCCTGCGCCAGAACGAAAGCAAGCTGCGTTCCCTGCTCGCAGCCCTCCCGGACGTGATCGTCATCTTCGACGCCGGAGGGATCGTCCAGGAAGTCTTCACCGGACAGTCTGAGCAAATGGCCGCAATGAATGCGGCCATCGTCGGGAAATCCATTTACCAGCTCATGCCGGCCTCCGCCACCCGGAGCGTCCAGGAAACTCTGGACCGGGCGATCATCGGCGGCGGCGTGGAAGAATTGCAGTACCACATGGGCGATTCCTGGTTCGAAGCTCATGCCGTCGCCTACCGATCCGACGACGAGACCCGGGTGCTCTGGCTGGCCCGCAACATCACCCGCCAGAAAAACGCCGAAGAAGGCATCCGCACTCTCAACAGCGAACTCGAAGGACGGGTCCAAAAACGCACTGCCGAACTGGAGGCCGCCGTCCAGCAACTGGAAGAGTTCACCTACACCGTCTCCCACGACCTGCGGACGCCCCTGCGCGGCATCAACGGGTTCACGGGCATCCTGCTCAAGGAATACAAGGACCACCTGCCGCCCGACGGGCAGGACTTCCTGATCCGCATCCAGCGCAGCTCGCTCAATATGGGCAAGCTGATTGACGACCTGCTGGAATTCTCGCGCCTGGGGCGCCAATCCATCACCCAGCGCCAGGTGGACCTCGCCGGCCTGTGCCGGGAAGTGTTGCAGGATTTCGAGCAGGAAATCGCCTCCAGGTCGGTGAAAGTCGTCATCCAGGACATGCCCTACGTCCGCGCCGACTACGACCTGATGAAAAGCGTGATGACCAACCTGCTCTCGAATGCCTTCAAATTCACCCGCCAGCGGGACGACCCGCTCATCGAGGTCGGTTCGGTCCGCCAGGAGGGCAAGACGGTCTACTTCGTGCGGGATAACGGCGTCGGCTTCGACATGAGCTACACCCACAAGATCTTCGGCGTCTTCCAGCGCCTGCACGAAGACAGCGACTTCGAAGGCACCGGCGTCGGCCTGGCCATCGTCCACCGCATCATCAGCAAACACGGCGGACAGGTCTGGGCCGAATCCAGGGTCCACGAAGGCGCAACCTTTTATTTCACCCTCGAATGACACTCGGAAAGGATTCCCATGACGGCTTACGTGATCGTTGATATCGAAGTCACCGACCCGGTCGGTTACGAAGACTACAAAAAACTGGCCGCCCCCACCGTCGCCCTCTACGGCGGCAAGTACATCGCCCGCGGCGGCCCCAACGAAACCCTGGAAGGCGACTGGCGCGCCAACCGGCTGGTCATCCTGCAATTCGAGACGGTCGAACAGGCCAAAGCCTGGCTCAATTCCCCCGAATACGCCCCGGCCCGCGCCCTGCGCCACAAGTACGCCCGCACCAACATGGTCGTAGTCGAAGGCGTTTGATGGAGCGCGACCTCGGCCGGCCCCTCGCCCTGGGCCGCACCGCCGAAATCCACGCCTGGGAACCCGGCTGGGTGCTCAAGCTGTATTTCGACTGGTTCGAACCCGAAGCGGTGGACTACGAGCGCCGGATCGCCTCGGCCATCCACGCCGCCGGGCTGCCCGTCCCGGCGGTGGGAGGAACCGTCAGCGTCGCGGGACGGGTGGGCCTGCTCTACGAAAGACGCGACGGCGCGTCGATGTGGTCTGACCTCGATCAACACCCCACCCGGCTCGTCTCCCACGCCCGGACGCTGGCCGAACTCCACGTGGAGATGCATGCCCGCCCGATGCAGGCCGGCATCCCGCCCCTGCGCCTCAAGCTGGAACGCAAGCTCCAGGCCGCCAAGCCCCTCCCCGAAAGATTGCGGAGCGCTGCCCTCGCAGCCCTCGAAAAAATGCCCGAAGGCGACCGGCTCTGTCACGGCGACTTCCACCCCGGCAACGTCCTGCTCAGCCAGCCCGACCCGGTCATCATAGACTGGATCGATTCGTCCATCGGCAACCCCCTGGCCGACGTGGCCCGCACCACCATCCTGGCCCTCGGCGCGGCAGCCGTCAACCCGTCGAAGCTGGCTTATCTGGGCATCGCGGCCACCCACGCCCTGTACCTGCGCCGCTACTTCCAACTGCGCCCCAGCGGCCGGGACGAATACCGCCGCTGGCTGCCCATCGTCGCCGCCGCCCGCCTGAGCGAGGGCATCACCGAACTCGAACCCTGGCTCCTGGCCCAGGCAGGCAAATTACTCTGAGACTTCGGAAGTCTTTTCGGAGCTATCTTGACACGAATTTGCTCCAAGAGACTTCCGAAGTCTATTATTCACAAAAACGATGCCCACAACACCCTCCCTCACCCGCGGCTACACCATCGCCTTCATCAGCGCTATCTTCCTCTCGACCACAGCCATCTTCATCCGCCACCTGACCCAGGCCTACCAGGTCCCGGCCCTGGTGCTGGCCTTCTGGCGGGCCTTCTTCGTCGTTCTCACCCTCGTCCTGGCCCTGGGGATGCTGCGCCCCGGATTGCTGCGCGTCCCGCGCCGGAATTTGCCCTACCTGCTGGCCTACGGCGCGGTCCTGGCCGTCTTCAACTCGCTCTGGACGCTCTCTGTGGCGCTCAACGGAGCGGCAGTCGCCACCGTGCTGGCCTATTCGTCGGCGGCGTTCACCGCCCTGCTGGGCTGGTGGCTGCTCAAGGAACGCCTGGACTGGGTCAAGGCCCTGGCCGTGGCGCTCAGCCTGACGGGCTGTGTGCTCGTCTCGGGCGCAGCGGACCCGTCGGCCTGGTCCGGCAACCTGGGCGGTATCCTCACCGGGGTCCTGACCGGACTCGGCTACGCCGTCTACAGCCTGATGGGACGCTCGGCCTCGCAGCGCGGCCTCAATCCCTGGTCCACATTGTTGTACACTTTCGGCTTCGGGATGCTCTTCCTGCTGGCCTTCAACCTGCTCCCGGGCGGGTTCGTCCCCGGCGCGGCCGCCGCCCCCGCAGAGATCCTCTGGCTGGGGGACAGGTGGTCCGGCTGGGGATGGCTGATCCTGCTGGCGGCGGGGCCGACCGTGGCCGGGTTCGGGCTTTACAACGTCAGCATGGTGGACCTGCCGTCGAGCATCGCCAACCTGATCGCCACCAGCGAGCCGGTCTTCACCGCCGTCATCGCCTACCTGCTGCTCGGCGAGCGGCTGACGGGGATCCAGATCGGCGGCGCGGCGTTGATCCTGTTGGGCGTGTTCTTCCTCAAGGTCTACGAGGGGCGGCGCAAGGCGGGCGAGGCCCCGGGCGCGCTGGCCGTTGAATGACCCGGCAGTAGAGCAACCACAGGCAATTTGCTCACCGTCTCGCCGCTGCCTCCGGCCGGCCAAAAGTTGGAAAAAGCCCCCGCTCGTGTTGAACGGGGGCTTCGTCATCGGGTCAATTCGCGCAGGGCTTGGAACCAATCCGAAAATTCCTGGAGTGCGGACTTTAGTCCGCAGGAAATACAGTCCGCAGGAAATACAGTCCGCAGGAAATACAGTCCGCTGGAAATCAGTCCGCTGGAAATCAGTCCGCTGGGAACTTGCAAGCTGAAGCTTCCACTCCTTTTTCGGATAGGGGCTTAGTGCGACAAAATCTGCGACAGGAACAGCTTGGTGCGGTCTTCCCTGGGGGCCTTGAAAATGTCCTGGGGGGTGCCGCTTTCGACGATCTGGCCTTTGTCGAAGAAGAACATGCGGTTGGCCACAGCCCGGGCGAAGCCCATTTCGTGGGTCACGACCAGCATGGTCATGCCCGACTTCGCCAGTTCGATCATCACGTCGAGCACCTCCTTGATCATTTCGGGGTCGAGGGCCGAGGTCGGCTCGTCGAAGAGCATGATCTTGGGCTGCATCGCCAGGGCGCGGGCGATGGCGACCCGCTGCTGCTGTCCGCCCGAAAGCTGGCCGGGAAACTTGTGGGCTTGCTCGGGGATGCCGACGCGATGGAGGAGTTGTTTGGCAACTTCCTCGGCTTTGGCCTTGTCCCATTTGCGGACCTGGATCGGGGCCAGGGTGACGTTCTGCATCACCGTCAGGTGCGGGAACAGGTTGAACTGCTGGAAGACCATGCCGGTCTCCATGCGGACCTTTTCGATGTTGCGCACGTCGTGGCTCAACTCGATCCCGTCCACGATAATGTCGCCCTTCTGGTGTTCCTCGAGCCGGTTGATGCAGCGGATGAAAGTGGACTTGCCCGAACCGGACGGGCCAAAGATGACGATCACCTCCCCTTTGCGGACTTCCATGCTGACGTCTTTGAGCGCGTGGAAATTGCCGTACCACTTGTTGACGTTCACGCATTTGATGATGGGTTCTTCTGACTGGCTCATGGTCTCTCCTTAATTTTAGCGTTCGCCCACTCCCAGGGCGACTTCCAGGCGCTGGCTGAAATATGACATGGCATAGCTCAGCACCCAGTATATCAAAGAAATGAAAGCGTACACTTCGCGCTGCAACCCCAAGAATTCAGGTTGGGCCAGCACGGTCTTGGCAATGCCAAGCAGGTCGAACAGTCCGACGATAGCGACCAGCGAGGTATCCTTGAACAGGGCGATAAATTGCCCGACCAGGATGGGGATGACCAGCCGCAGGGCCTGGGGCAGGATAATGTAGAACATGGACTGGAACCCGCTCAGCCCCAGGGCATGGGCCGCCTCGAACTGTCCCTTGGGGATGGCCTGGAGGCCGCCGCGCACGTTCTCGGCCAGGTAGGCCGCGCTGAAGAGGGTGATCCCCACCATCGCCCGGATGACCCGGTCAATCGTCACGCCCTGAGGCAGGAAGAGCGGCAGCATCAACTGGGCCATGAACAGGATGGTGATCAGCGGCACGCCGCGCACCAGTTCGATGTAGCCCACGCTGAACCAGCGCACAACCGGCAGTTGCGAGCGGCGTCCGAGAGCCAGGAAGATCCCCAGCGGGAACGAGAAGACGATCCCGACCACAGTCAGCATGAAGGTCAGCAGCAGTCCGCCCCACAGGTTCGACCCGACAATTTCCATCGGGCTGCCTTTGCCGGAAGTCCCCCGCACGAGCAGCATGAAGATCGGGAAGTAGATGATCCAGCCGATCAACACCGGGCGGCGGAAGGCCTTCGGCCAGCGGCTGCCCAGCCACCAGCCCGCCAGGGCGATCAGGCTCAGCCCGGCAATGGCCAGGCGGGCTTCGATGCTGAAGGAGAACAGGGCGAACACCAGCGGCGAGAACAACAATCCAACAGACAGCCCTTTGCGGGTCGTTTTCTCCATCCGCAGGCCGACCGTGTTGCCGATCAGGAAGGCCAGGAAATACATCGCCACCCAGATGCGCCAGACCAGCGCCACCGGGAACTGGCCGACCATGATCAGGCGCATGTTGACCAGCACGACGCCCCATTCGGCAGCCGAGAACATCCAGGCCAGCAGCCCGCCGATGGCCCAGACCAAAAAGGCGGCGCTGAGAAGGGTCAGCAGGCTGTTGCCCCAGGTGCTGAACAGGTTGCGGCGCATCCAGCCGAGCGCGCCGGGTCGCTCGCTGAGCGGAGGCAGGGAGGAAGTGATTTCTGTCATGGCTACCGCTCCACCAGGCGAATTTTCTGGTTATACCAGTTCATAAAGAGCGAGGTCAGCAGGCTGGTCGAAAGGTAAACCAGCATGACCAGCGAGATCATCTCCACGGCCCGCCCGCTCTGGTTGATGACCGTGCTGGAGACGTAGAAAAAGTCGGGGAAGCCGATGGCCACCGCCAGGGACGAGTTCTTGGTCAGGTTGAGGTATTGACTGGTCAACGGCGGGACGATGACCCGCAGCGCCTGGGGGAAGACCACCAGCCGCAGGGTCTGGAAGCCGGACAAACCGAGCGCGCGGGACGCCTCGACCTGTCCCTTCGAAACCGCCTGGATCCCGGCCCGGACCACTTCGCCGATAAAGGCCGCGGTGTAGAGGGTCAGCCCCGAGAAGAGGGCCATGAACTCGGGGCTGAGGATGCGCCCCCCGGCCAGGTTCAAGCCCTTGACGTAGGGCAGGTCGAGGGCCAGGGGCGCGGACGGGAGGGCGATCCAGCCGATGACCGCCGCGCCGATCCAGGTGACGAAGAACCAGAGGGTGGTCAGCGGCGGGCGTCCGGTGCGGAGGCCGCGGTAGTGCAGGATAACGGCCACCGCACTCGCCAGGACCAGGCCCCCAAGCAGGAACAGGCGATAGGTCCCGAAGGTTTCGGTGGGGATTCCCCAGGGGACGCCGACGCCCCGGTTGGTCAGCAGGATGTTTCCGGGCCAGACGATCGCATCCTTCACCCTGGGCAGTTTGAGGAATACACCCAGGTACCAAAAGATGAGAAAGACCAGCAAGGCCAGGTTGCGCATGACTTCGAGATAGAATGCGGCAATTTTGTTGACCAGGTAGTTGGTCGAGAGCCGCGCCACCCCCAGGATGATGCCTAAGATTGTCGAAAAAATGATCCCCAGCAAGCTGACCATCAGGGTGTTGACCAGCCCGACCAGGAGCGCCCGCCCGTAGGTCGAACTGCGCGAATATTCGATCAGCATTTCACCGATGTCGAAGCCCGACATCCCTTTCAGGAAGTCGAAGCCCAGGGCCATGCCCTGCCTCGCCAGGCCGGTGACCATGTTGCGGGCAATCGAGTAAAAGAAAAGCCCCACCAGGAGGACGAAAACCACCTGCCCGAAGATTTGCAGAACCCGTTCGTCTCTCCAGAAAGGCGTGGCCGCGGTCTGTGAGTTTTTTGCGCTCATGGGTCACGCTCCTTTAATAAAAAGGGGTGGGCGCGAGGCCCACCCCCGGTTCGAGAGTTCCGGTTTAGCGGAAGGGCGGAGCGTAGAGTACCCCACCGTCGGTATACAGGCTGTTCAGGCCGCGCGGGATGTAGGTCGGGGTGTTGGGACCCAGGTTGCGGTCGTAGACCTCGCCATAGTTGCCGACCAGTTTGATGATGTTGTAGGCAAAATTGTTCTCGAGGCCGAGCTTCAGGCCGAGGTCGCCCTCCAGGCCGAGGAAGCGGCGGACTTCGGGATTGGTGGCGGTGCCCATCATGTCGTCAATGTTCGCGGAAGTGATACCGAACTCCTCGCCGGCGATCATGGCGAAGACGGTCCATTGGGCGATGTCGAACCACTGGTCGTCGCCGTGGCGGACCATCGGGCCGAGCGGCTCCTTGGACATGGTCACGTCCAGGATGACGTGGTTTTCGGGGTCGGGCAACACGGCGCGGCGGGCCACCAGGCCGGATTTGTCGGTGGTGACGGCGTCGCAGCGGCCTTCGGCGTAGGCAGCAAAGGTGTTATCGGCGTTGTCGAACACGGCGGGGGTGTAGGAAATGCCCTCAGCCGCGAAGACGTCGGCCAGGTTGAGTTCGGTGGTGGTTCCGGTCTGGACGCAGATCGTACCGCCGTCCAGTCCGGCCAGGTCGGTGATGCCGCTGTCGGTGGGCACCATCATGCCCTGGCCGTCATAGAACGTGGTGTGGACGAAGTTGCCGTTCAGTTCGGTGTCCCGCTGCAAGCTCCAGGTGGTGTTACGGCTGAGGACGTCAATTTCGCCGGATTGCAGGGCAGTGAAGCGTTCGGAAGCCGTCACCGGGCGGTATTCGACTTTTTCGGGATCGCCGAAGATGGCGGCCGCGAGGGCGCGGCAGTAATCCACGTCAAAGCCGGAGAATGCGCCGGCCGCATCCACGTAGCCGAAACCGGGGACCTGCGAGTTGACGCCGCAGATCAGCACCCCGCGCTCCTTGACGGTGGTCAGCGTGCCGCCGTAACCGGGGGCCGTGAACTCCACCTGGGCGGGAGCGGGCGCGGCCGGGGCCGTGGTCGGCTCGGGGGCCGAGGTCTCAGCCGGGGGCGCAGCCGTCGGGGTCGGGCCGCAGGCGCTGAGGGCCATCGAGGCCACGATCACGAGCGCCAGCAATGCAAAAAGTTTCTTGTTCATGGAAATTTCTCCTCCTTCGAGTTGGGTAAAGTGGAACAGATAGTGACGGGCAATGCTTTGAATTTTTTTACTTCGCACCTCCTCCATAACAATTATCAGTATTTCACGAAAATCAAACGATGCCCGCACCCCGTTTTCGAGCCTTTCCCGTTCGTTTCGTGATCTACTGGCTGTCCAAATTCAATTATATCCAAACAAATCTGACAGGAGTAGGCAAAAATGATTTTTTGTGAAATATTTATGTACGGCTGATGGCCGCCAGGCGGGCTTTGGTCAACTCGACCAGGGCCGTCACCGGCAGGCGGATGTTCAGGCCGCGCTGTCCCCCCGAAACGTGGATTTCGGCATGGTCCCGCGCCGAGGCATCCACCACCACCTGGAAGCCTTTGTTGAGCAGCGCCAGCGGCGAAATCCCCCCGGCTTGCAGGCCGGTGATCTGCTCCGCCTCCCGCTCCGTCGCCAGGCTGACTTTTTTCTCGCCCAGCGCCCTGGCCAGTTCCTTCAAGTCCACCTGGCTGGGGCCGGGGATGACGGCCAGGATGGGCTTTTTAGGCTTATCCCGCAGGACGACGATCGTCTTGAACACGGTTTCCGGCGGCACGTCCAGCAGACGGGCGGTTTCCAGCGCGCCGAGTTTTTCGGCGGGGGTCTCGAAGGCCGTGTACCTGATCTTGCGCGAATCCAGCAGGCGGGTGACGTTGTTGGCCGGGGGCATGGAATGATTATACAGTACAATAGTGGGGCGATGAAAACGGCCACCCTCACCTCGATTGACAAGCTCCTCGAATCCCTGCCGGACAACTACAGCCTGGCCGACCGGGAACTGGTCATCCGCGCCTACCACGTGGCCGAGGAAGCCCACCGCGAACAGAGGCGCAACTCCGGCGAGCCGTACTTCACCCATTGCCTGGCCGTCGCCCAGATACTGGCCGACCTGCGCGTCCCGCCCGAAGTGGTCGCGGCCGGGTTGCTGCACGATACCGTCGAAGATACCGAGGTGGCGCTCGAAGACATCCGCCGCGACTTCGGCGAGACCGTCGCCAGGCTGGTGGACGGCGTGACCAAGCTCACCAACCTCCCCCGCGTCTCGCGCGGCGACCAGCGCCAGGGATCCGAGAACGAAACCGACGGCAACGGGTCCGACTATCGTCCGGCGGTGTTGGGCCGCAACCGCGACATCGTCACCGAAACCCTGCGCAAGACCTTCCTGGCCATGGGCGAAGACGTGCGCGTGGTGCTCATCAAGCTGGCCGACCGGCTGCACAACATGCGTACCCTGGGCTTCATGCCCGACGAGAAGCGCAAACGCATCGCCCAGCAGACCCTCGACATCTTCGCCCCGCTCGCCAGCCGCCTGGGCATCTGGCAAATCAAATGGGAACTCGAAGACCTGGGCTTCCGCCACGTCTATCCGGAAAAATACAAAGAGATCGCCGAGCAGCTCGCCGAGCGCCGCCCCGACCGGGAAGCTACCATCGCCGCCATCGTGGACAAGCTGCGCCTGGTCCTGGCGGAACACCACATCCACGGCGAAGTGACCGGGCGGCCCAAGCACATCTACTCGATCTACAAGAAGATGCAGAAGAAGGGGAAATCCTTCGACATGGTGCGGGACGTGCGCGGCGTGCGCCTGATCGTGCCGGACGTCCCGGCCTGCTACGCCACTCTGGGCCTGATCCACACCCAGTGGCGGCCCATTCCCGGCGAGTTCGACGACTACATCGCCGCCCCCAAAGACAACTTCTACCGCTCGCTGCATACCGCCGTCATCTACGACGACGGCCGCCCGCTCGAAGTGCAGATCCGCACCCAGGAGATGCACCAGAACGCCGAATACGGCATCGCCGCCCATTGGCGTTACAAGGAAGGCGCGGCCCGCGACAAATCCTTCGAGGAACAGATCAATTGGCTGCGCAGCATCATGGAATGGCGCACCGACGTGGACGACGCCCAGGAATTCGTAGACGGGATGAAGTCCGACGTGTTCCAGGACCGGGTTTACGTCTTCACCCCGCGCGGCGACATCATTGACCTGCCCGCCGGTTCGACCCCGATTGATTTCGCCTACCACATCCACACCGACATCGGCCACCGCTGCCGGGGGGCGCGGGTCAACAACAAACTCGTCCCGCTGGATTACGAACTCAAGACCGGCGACCAGGTCGAGATCCTGACCGACAAGCGCGGCGGCCCCAGCCGCGACTGGCTGAACCCGGCCCTCGGCCTGGTCCGCACCCAGCGCGCCAGGGCCAAAGTCCGGGTCTGGTTCAAGAAACAGGACTTCGAGCAGAACCTGACCCAGGGCCGGGCCGTGCTCGAACGCGAACTCCACCGCCTGGGCATCCACGAGACCAACTTCGAGACCCTGGCCCGCAACCTGGAATTCCGCAATGCGGACGAACTCTTCGTCGCCCTCGGCTGCGGCGACCTGTCGGTGGCGCGGATCATCAAGGAACTCTCCGATTCCGAAGAGAGCGCCGACTTCCTGGCTGTCGGAGCGCCGACCGCCGAAACCACCGCCACCGAAGCCGTGGACGTGGTCGGGCTGAAGGGCCTGCTGACCACGATTGCCAAATGCTGCAACCCCACCCCCGGCGACCAGATCGTGGGGTACATCACCCGCGGGCGCGGCGCCACCGTCCACCGCCAGGATTGCCCCAACATCCTGCGCACCCGCGAGCGCGAGCGGCTGGTGCATGTCTCGTGGGGCACGCACGTCCGCACCTACCCGGTCCCGGTGCGGGTCAAAGCCTACGACCGCCAGGGACTGATGAATGACATCTCGCACCTGCTCAGCAATGAAGGGGTCAATATCGCCGAGATCGGCGTAAAAACCTACCAAAGCCTGGCCGAACTGAGCCTGACCCTCGAAGTGCGCGACATCGAACAGCTCAGCCGCATCCTGACCCGCATCGAAAACCTGCCCAACGTGCTCGAAGCCCAGCGCATCAACCCGGGATAAAAAACCGTAAGGCAAATTGGCAATTTGCCCTACAGTGGTATAATGTCGCCGCTTTATGAGCCTGCTCAGTGTCACCGAAGCGCGACAGCGCATCCTGGCCCGATTTACCCCCGTCCAGCCCACAGAAATCCCGCTGGCCCAGGCCAACCACCGCGTCTTGAGCCGGGACATCCGCGCCGGCGCTGAACTCCCCCCGTTCGACAACTCATCCATGGATGGCTTCGCCGTCCACGCCGCGGACACGGTTGATGCCCCGGTCACGCTACCGGTCGTGGCCGACATCCCCGCCGGATCATACCCGGACTTCGACCTGCCGCGCGGACAAGCGGCCCGGATCATGACCGGGGCCATGCTGCCGCGCCTGGCCGACGCGGTCATCCCGGTCGAAGACACCGACTTCACCGAACGCGCTCCCGGCACCCCCGCCCCTCATCAAGTGACACTCCACAAACCCGTCCGGGCCGGGGATTCCGTCCGCCGGCGCGGGGCCGACCTGAAAGAGAACGAAGTCGTGCTGGCCGCCGGCCGCCGCCTGCGGGCGCAGGACCTGGGCCTGCTCTCGATGCTCGGCGTGGCGCAGGTCCCGGTCTACCGCCTGCCGCGCATCGGATTGCTCTCCAGCGGTGACGAACTGCTGCCGCCCGAAATGCCGCTCCTGCCCGGCAAGGTGCGGGATGCCAACTCCTACACCCTGGCCGCCCTGATGGACGACCTCGGCTGCGAGGTGGTCCCGCTGGGCATTGCCTCCGACAACGCCGCCGACGTGCGCTCCCGCCTGGAGCAGGCCGCCGCCGCAAACGTGGACCTGATCCTGTCGTCGGCGGGCGTGAGCGTGGGCGCGTATGACTACGTCAAAGACGTGATCGTAAGCGACGGCGAGCTGTCATTCTGGCGGGTGGACATGCGCCCCGGCAAGCCGCTGGCCTTCGGGCAATACAAAGACATCCCTTTCATTGGACTGCCGGGCAACCCGGTCTCGGCTTTCGTGGGCTTCGAGGTCTTCGTCCGCCCGGTGGTGGAGAAACTGTCCGGCATGACGCCGCGCCCGCGCCCGGTCACGCGGGTTTCGCTGGCCGAGGCGGTGGACTCGGACGGGCGGGAATCCTACCTGCGGGCGGTGGTCACGTTCGAAAACGGGCGTCCACAAGCGCGGCTGGCCGGGCACCAAGGCTCCGGCAACCTGCGGTCGGTGGTGCTGGCAAATGCTTTACTGATTATCCCCTCTGGGGTAAAATCGCTCCCGCCAGCGGCGGAAGTAGACGCATGGCTTTATGAGGACTGAAAACATTATGGATAAAAACCTTTACCGGGTCTCGATCGCTTTCTCGGTCATCGGCCTGCTCGTTTCGATATACATGACCATCTACAAACTCTCGTCCAACGATGCCATGTGCCTGGGCAGCGGCGATTGCTCGACGGTCAACGCCAGCCGTTATTCGGAAATCTACGGCATCCCAGTGGCGCTGCTCGGCGTGGCCGGGTTCCTGGCGATCCTGTTCGTGCATTTCATGGAGGGCCGCGCCAGCCTGTTCAAAGAACAAGGCACGTTGATGGTCTTCGGGATGGGCCTGTTCGGTTTCGTCTTTTCGCTCTACCTGACCTACCTCGAACTCTACGTGATCCACGCCGTTTGTCCCTTTTGCGTTGCCTCGGCTGTGGCGATCACGATCGTATTTATCGTTGGAATCATCCGTCTGGTTGGGACCCAACCGGAATAAATTTTCAGGAGGATCTTATGCCCCGTATACGTTGCCGATACCTGGATTGTGTCTTTCTCGATGAGGGATATTGCAGCGCGGCCGCGGTCGAGATAGACCCGAACGAGGGCTGCACGACCTACAAGCCCTCGGAAGAAGCCATCAACGACGAGGAATGGGACGAGGAAGAAGAACTGGACGAATGGGAAGAAGAAGAACCCGAAGAGGATGACGATTTGTGGGAAGATGACGAAGATGAATTCTAACCCCGGACCTTGAGCCTGCTCCCGTTAAAATAAAAGGGTGCGGCGCCGACCTGGAAACAGGTGCGCCGCGCTCTTTTTTGTGAAGAGACTTCGGAAGTCTTTCGGGACAAGACTTCCGAAGTCTGCCTTAAACCGAACCCGTGTTCCTCGGGAAGTTGCCAGACATATCTCCCAGCGCGTACAACAATATCCCGGCGGCGACGGCCAGGTTGAGCGAACTGGCCCGGCCGCGCATCGGCAGGGAGACCGTCACGTCGCAGGCGGCGACCTGCTCCGGCGTAAGTCCTTTTTGCTCGCTGCCCAGCACCAGCACGGACGGCTGACTCACATCCAAGGTGCGGTAATCGGCGCTGGCTTTGGCCGAGGCGCCGACCAGCCGCAAATTTTTCCCCCGCGCCCAGGTCACGAACTCGTCGAACCCGGCCTGGGCCAGGGGCGTGGAGAAGATCGTCCCCATGCTGGCCCGGATGCAGGACGGGTGGTAGATGTCCACGCCGCCGTCGAGTACGAACAGGCCGTCCGCGCCGGCCGCGTCTATCGTCCGCAGGATGGCGCCCAGGTTGCCGGGGTCCTGGGGAGAGACCAGGGCCGCGCCGAAACGAAAGTTTAACGGGAGCAGGCTGAGGGCGTCGCCCTGAGCGGCCCCCGAAGGGTAAGCCGGTCGAAGGGTCCAGGCCCGCTGGCGGACGAGTGCGACCAGCCCCTGGGGGTTGTCCTTTTCGGCAAGCGAGTCGAACACCTCCGCACTGAGCGGCTGGCAGCGGACGCCGCGCCGGGATTGCTCGTCCACAAGGCGGAGGGCGAAGTCACTGGTCAGGCGTTCGGGGGCATAGAGGATCGCCTCCACGTCCCATCCCGCTTCGACCGCCTCGCCGACGTGGTGGATGCCCTCGACCAGGAAGAGTCCGCTTTCCTGGCGGGCTTTGCGCTGGCGCAGGGCGCGGGCCTGTTTGACGAGCGGGTTGCCCCGGCTGGTGATGAGTTCGGGAGACATAACAATCAGAGCCTCGTGTGAGGCTCTGATTGTACTTCAAGAGCAGGAGTCCGAAGTCTCCGACTTAGGCGCAAAATCGGGAGACCCTTCGATAAACTCAGGGCAGGCTATTGCACTCCGGGTACAGTCTTGATTACGGGGCGACGACGATCAGCTTGGCCACCATGCCAGCCACAAAATGGCCTTCGATGCCGCACACGACCTGGTATTCGCCGGGTTCGGTGGGAGCGGTGAATGTGACGGTGTCGGTCTGGCCCGCTTCGACTTCGGCTTCCCAGTAGATGTTCTCTTCGTCTTCGTCGCCGAAGTCATCGCCGATGGTCTGGCCGAACTTCATGATGACATATTCGTGCTCGACCGCGCCGTTGTTGACCAGGGTCATGGTGATCTCCTGGCCGGCCGGGACGGTGAGGTCGGTGGGTTCGAAGGCGAAATCAACCATGTCCACTTTCGGGGTGGTGGTGGCTTTGGACCCTCCGCAGGCAGTCAGGACGAGCGACATTGCCAGGACGAGCACCATCAGGACGGAAAATTTCTTCATCGTTTCTTCTCCTCTTTTATACTGGATCGAATTTTCGCTTATTCTAGGCTTTTCCCTCCCCCATATCAATCATCCTAACGAATGATTTCAGCGTCATCATTGGCAGCCCAGGCAGGCATCGCACCCCTACCTGGATCGGAGGGTGATGTCCGGCGTAACCCTTTTGGTGTCGCGGCATCACCCGGATAGATGACCAGCAGGAGAAACCCTGAGCGCTGGCGAATTTTACCTTCGTGTACTTCGTGTCACAGTATGGGGCAATTGGCCTAACGCGCTGTCGTAGATTTCACAGTCTTTTACGGAGATTCCCGATGAATCATCATCCCATTCGCTTTAATAATTCCTGCAGATGGGCAAGGATTTCAGGATTGAAATCGAATTTTCCCGCCTGGGATAGGGCTGCGTGCGTCATACGTTCCAATTCGCTCAGGCTTACGAAGTTGTGGCGAATGAGAAAAATGATGTCGTCGAAATCAGTGTCGAAGCCGCGGTCCAATTTGCTGAGCGCGATGCTGTACGGATCGGCGATAAAAACTTCCAGGTTGCCGAATTGACCGATGCGGATTTGGCGGTTCTCGCTATCCTTGGGTAATGGAATGAAATGCTCAAGAGGAACTGGCTCAATGTAGATTTTCAATTCCTCTGCCACCCGCATGATGGTCTTGTGAAGATCGCCAGGGTGAATATCATCGCCTATAAAATCAATATCAATTGTCAGGCGCGGACTCCCCAATAGCGCCAACGCGCTTCCACCGATCAAGACCAAGCGAGAATTAAGCGGAACACGTTCTCCAATGGTTTTCAGGATGGCTTGAATTTCGGTATTATCCACGATGCAATTCCAAACTTTTGAGCCAGATTTGCGCGGCGTGTTGGTATGTGCCAAGCCAGTTGACTTGCGCGCCGCTCAATTGTTGATGGCGCTGCGCGAGCAAACTCAGATTTGTTTCGGGATCGTTCGTGACCTGCAATCCCAGTTCGCGGGAGAAGTGATCGGGCAGGGATGCGCGCTGCGGCTGATACCTTTGTCCAAGCCAGAGTGATGCGCTGTAATAACATTGAAGGGTAAGCCGCGCAGGGGGAGCGAGTTTCCTGGCAACAGACCGGGCATGTGCAGCAAATTCAGGATGTTCAAGGAACAGGGGAATGAGTGACAGGCGTAATCGCGCCTCCTCGCTCTGGGCGAGAGCAGCAATCAGGCGTGCAGGCCGCTTATGCAAGGACGTATCCTTACTCTGCCCGCCCAGAATAAAGTTGACGTTCAATGCCTTCAGGGCGCCCATAAGCTGATTGCCTGTGATCGTAGTCGTCCGGCTCATAGAATAAATTATATCCCATGCAACATCCCAGCAGCGGTATCCTGGCGAAGCATCCCCAATTTCGGAAGTCTCCAAGACTTTCGAAGTTTTCGGATTGGAGCCAAAATCGAACCGGTTCGATCCGCAAAACACGCCGGTTTGGTGAAAGATACCCGCGAAGAGGTCGCCGGGTAGGTTAAGGGTATAATCACCCCATGACCCTCCTTTCCGAACGCGCCTCCATCGAGCGCTACTTCACCTACGCCCTCTGGCTCGGCGTCCTGACCGTGTTCTACAACCTGGCCGAGGGACTGGTCTCGGTCTACTTCGGCTACTCCGACGAGACCCTGGCCCTCTTCGGCTTCGGCGTGGACTCGTTCATCGAAGTCATGTCCGGCCTCGGCATCGTCGCCATGATCCTGCGCATCCGCCAGAACCCGGATACGGCTCGCGGCGAGTTCGAAAAGACCGCCCTGCGCATCACCGGCGCTTCCTTCTACCTGCTGGCGCTGGGACTGGCCGCCACGGCCGCCGTCAACATTTTCACCGGGCACAAGCCGGAGACGGCCCTGCCGGGGCTGGTCATCTCGGTCATTTCCATTTTCACCATGTGGGCGCTGGTCGCCGCCAAACGCCGGGTCGGACGCGCCCTCAACTCGGCCCCCATCCTGGCCGACGCCAACTGCACGTTGGTGTGCATCTACATGTCGCTCGTGCTGCTCGCCTCCAGCCTGGTCTACCAATTGACCGGCTTCGGCTTCGTGGACAGCCTGGGCGCGCTCGGCCTGATCTACTTCTCGGTCAACGAGGGCAGGGAAGCCTTCGAAAAAGCCCGCGGCATCGAATGTACCTGCGAAGACGAGTGCCATACGAACTGAGGAGGCTCCCATGTTCCAACAATGGGTCTTCATCCTGCCCGGCAGCCTGATCTTCACCTTCAGCGCCATGTTCTTTGCCAGCCGCCTGGTCAAAGACTCAAACCGGGGCGAAGGCGGCCCGAAGACCGGCCTGCTTTCGGCGTTCGACCTCTTCTTCATGTTCACCAGCCTGATCGTCCTCTTCGTCATCTGGGTCGAAGCCCTCAGACCCTATTTCATCCTCATGGTGGGGATCTGCGCCCTGGTCATCTGGCTGGGGTGGATGAGACAGAAAACACAGTAAAATCAACCCATGCGACGCACCCTCGTCCTGCTGGCCTTGCTCCTCCTTCCCTTCCAGCAGCAGCCCCAGCCTTCCACCGTTTACCTGATCGAAGGCGACCTGATCCGAACCCTGCCCGGCGGCATCCCCGGCCTCGACGAACTCGGCCTGTCGCCTGCCGACCGGCTGCTGGTAGACGGCATCCCCTATTCCCCAGAACAAGCCATCCCCCCTGAAGCGCATACCATTCAAATCCGACGCGCGGTGACGCTCACCCTGTCCACACCGGATGGGGAGCAGAGCTTCGAGTCTGCCGCCTACACCGTCGGCGAAGCGCTCTCGGACCTGGGGCTGGAGCTTTACAAAAGCGACTTCCTCTGGCCCCCGGCCGGGACTCCGCTAACCCCCGGCCTGGACATCACCTACCGCCCGGCGCGGACCCTCACCGTCAGCGCCGGCGAGGCCTCGGTGCAGATCCGCTCCTCGGCGGAGACGGTGGGGCAGGCGCTGGCCGGGGCCGGCATCCCGCTCCTCGGGCTGGATTCCAGCCAACCGTCCGAAACCGCCCCGCTGCCGGAAGACGGGCTGATAAACATCATGCGCATCCGTGAAAACATCCTGCTCGTCCACAAACCCATCCCCTTCGACTCCGAATTCACCGCCTCCGCCGACCTGGAACTCGACCAGCAGGGCCTGGTCCAACCGGGCCAGGTCGGCCTGAGCATGAGCCGCGTCCGCGTCCGTTACGAAGACGGCGTGGAAGTCTCGCGCCAGGCCGAAGCCGAGACGGTCGTCCGCCCGCCGCAAAACCGGATCGTGGGCTACGGGACGAAGGTCGTCGTCCGTTCGGCGCGGGTGGGCGGGCAGGCCATCGAATACTGGCGGGCCGTGCGGATGTACGCCACGTCGTATTCGCCGTGCAGGTCTGGCACGGACCGGTGCTACAACTACACCGCCAGCGGCAAACTGGTCGAGAGGGGCGTGGTGGCGATGGTGCGCGCCAATTACAACGCCATGCGCGGCCAGGCGCTCTACATCCCCGATTACGGTTACGCCACCATCGAAGACATCGGCGGCGGCCTCCCCGACGGCAGCCTGTGGATTGACCTGGGCTTTAGCGATTCGGACTTCGAGGTCTGGACCGGCTGGATCACGGTCTACTTCCTCACCCCCGTCCCGGCGAATGTGTTGTATATTTTGAATTGAAATATGAAACGTAAGCACCTGACCATCCTTGCCATTTCCGCCCTGGTAGTGGGCGCCTGCGCGGGGGTCGCGGCCCTGTTCACCGGCGCCGGCCTGCTGGCCTACTGGCGCGCCCCGCTCGGCCCCTCGCTCGACCTGCCCACGCGCACCCTGCCCGCGCTGGCGGTCAACACACCCGCCCCGGCTGGCACCGCCACCCTCCAGCCCACCCGCACCCCCTTCCCGACCTCGAACATCCCCCTCGCCGGCACAGCCACCCCGTTCCAGATCACTTGCGGCGGCCCGCCGGTGATGAACCTGCTCGCCGTCGGCTCCGACGTGCGCGGCGACAACTACACCTACGGCCTGGCCGACGCCATCCGCATCGTCCGGGTGGACTTCATCACGCCCCGGGTCACCATCCTCGAATTCCCGCGTGACCTGTACGTCCAGATCCCCGGCATCGCCGACCATTACGGCATCACCCACGGCAAGATCAACCAGGCCTACCTCTACGGCCAGCCCGGCTTCAGCTACTACGACGGTCCCGGCGGCGGCCCCGGCCTGTTGGCCCGCACCCTCGAACTCAACTTCGGGATGCGGGTTGACCACTACGGCGTGGTCAACATGCAAACCTTCGTCCGCATCGTGGACGCGGTCGGCGGCATAGACGTGGTGCTCGACCGTTACATCAACGGCAACGCCCCCGACAGCGACCCGCCCAAAAAGGAACTGATCTTCACCGCCGGCTACCATCACCTGAACGGCAAACAGGCCCTCATCCTGGCCCGCCTGCGCCCCTACGGCGGCTTCGAGCGCGCCGAAAGCCAGAACCTCGTCCTGTGCGCCCTGCGCGATAAACTGCTCAGCGCCTCGGTCATCACCCGCATCCCCGACCTGATCAAATCCTTCGAGAATTCGGTCCTGACCGACCTCTCCCCCGAACAGATCAGCCAGCTCGCCTGCCTGGCCCCGCACCTCTCCGGCGACAACCTGGTCTTCGCCCGCTTCCCCGAAGAACTCTTCACCGGCACACGGGTGGACGACCCGGTCCTCGGTTACACATCCATCCTCGAGGCAGATTTCAACGTCCTGCGGGACTACGTGACCGAGTTCGAGGCCGGGGTGTGGCCGTCAATCGTGCCCGGGGCCTCGGTCCCGCCCGAAAAGAGTTCATCCAGCCTCTGCCCATGACCCCCTCCCCTTCGCCTGCCCCGCTCAATGCCGCCGCCGTACTCCGCCGGTTCGGTCTTCGCCCCGATAAAAAATTGGGACAGAACTTCCTGCAAGACGACGGCGCGCTGAAGAAGATTATTGCCGCGGCCGAAATTGGTCCCGGCGAAAGCGTCCTGGAAATTGGGCCTGGGGTGGGCAGCCTGACGCGTTACCTGGCCCTGGCCGCTTCCCGCGTCACCGCCGTGGAGCTGGATACCCGCCTGCTCCCCGCCCTGCAAAGCGTGGTCGCCCCCTACGAAAACGTGACCGTCATCCAGGGCGACATCCTGAAATTCCCGCCCGCCGAACTCAAGCTGGGCGAGGACTACCTCGTGGTCGCCAACATCCCCTACAACATCACCTCGGCCATCCTGCGCCACCTGCTGGAGAACGAGGCGCGTCCGCGCCGGGTGATTCTGACCATCCAGCGCGAAGTGGCCGAGCGGGTCTGCGCCGGGCCGGGAGAGATGAGCCTGCTGGCCTTGAGCGTGCAAGTCTACGGCCAGCCCTCGATTGCGGCCCACATCCCGGCCGGGGCTTTCTTCCCCGCCCCCAACGTGGATTCGGCCGTGCTCAAGATCGAAATCCTGCCGGAGCCGCGCCTGCCCTTCGACCGGCTCGAAACCTTCTTCAAGCTGACGAGGGCCGGGTTCAGCCAGAAACGCAAAACCCTGCGCAATTCACTCTCCGCAGGGCTGGGGATCAAGCCGTCCGAGGCCGAATCCATGCTCGCCCGCGCCGGGATAGATCCCCAGAGGCGGGCTGAAACACTGTCAATTGATGAATGGGGGGAACTGGTGAAAGAGACGGCTCTTCAGGATTAAGTGGGGTGGAAACCCGTTTTACCACAGAGCGCACTGAGAGCACCGAGATTTTAAAAGGCGGCTATCCCGTTTTTGACGGGAAAAACCTTTTGAAACACGAAGGAACACCAAGTCAACGAAGGAAAATCTTTACGGCAAGGCGCTTTTTTCCCTTTGAGAGCCTTCGTGTTACTTTGTGTTCAGGCTCTTTCCCGCAAATTGCGGAAGAGCCAGAATTCCGAAGTCTGCTGTAAATTCGCATCATTCGCCCTGAAAAACCCTGCGCGCCGACTTTCCTTTCAGGTCGCGGTAGGCCCGCTTCACCTCCCAGACGCGGAAAGCCGCTTCCAGTTGGATCTTCAAAGACATCTTCGATTTGCCCCAGCGCCTGTCGGCAAAATAGATCGGCGACTGGGCAATGTCGAACCCCAGGCAGTGGGCCATGTAAGCCATCTCCACCAGGAAGACGTACCCGTTGGCCCGGATGCGGTCGAGGGGCATGCCCAGCAGGGTCTCGCGCCGCCACAGGCGGTAACCGGTGGTCACGTCCCGCAGCGGCAGGCCGAGAATGGTCCGGGCGTAGAAATTGCCGAAAGCCGAGAGCCACTTCCGCCACAGGGGCCAGCGTTCGTCCACCGCCCCGCCGGGGACGTAGCGCGAGCCGATCACCGCGTCCGCTTTTTCGAGGGCGGCGGCCATGGCGGTCAGCGCGGCCGGGTCGTGGGAGAAGTCGGCGTCCATCTGGGCGACGGCTTCGGCGCCGTCGGCCAGGGCCAGGGTAAAGGCTTCGAGATACGCGGAACGCAGGCCCAGCTTCCCGGCCCGGTGCAGGACGCGTACCCGCCCGGGGTGGGAGTCGGCCAACCGGTCCGCGATCAGGCCGGTCCCGTCGGGGCTGTTATCGTCCACGATCAGCACGCACAAATCCAGTGGAAGCGTAAATAAAGCGGAGACCAGTTTGGGCAGGTTCTCCGCTTCGTTGTATGTGGGAGTTACAACCGTGATCCGCAATCAAGCTCCTATTTTTTACGGCGAAGCAGCTCCACCTTCAACTGGTCGAGCGACCCCACCCGGACGGAAGCCGACTGGAGTTCGCCGATTTTGATCACCAGGCGTTTCGCGCTCCCGGCAACCTGTTCGCGGTCTTTGATCGGGTAGAAGTAATCGAGTGATTGCTCCAGCCGGGAGCGGACCCGCTCGGCAATGGCCGGCAGGTTGACCGGCGAAACGATCAGCACGAAATCGGTGGGGCTGATGTGGCCCAGGAAATCGTCGGGGTTGCCGGCCTCGCGCATGGCGTTGTGGATCATCAGGCTGACCGCCCGCAGCACGTCATCGGAGGCGACGAAGCCGTAATCTTCGCGGAAGCTGTCCAGGTTTTCGAGCGAGACGATCAGCAGCGCCCAGCCGGTCTTCTTGAGTATCTCGCCCAGGCGTTCGTCCACCAGCGAGCCGTCCGGCAGCCCGCTGACCGGGTTGGTCAGGGAATCCTGGCTGGCGCGTTTGAGGGCATTGCGCACCCGCAGGCGGAGTTCCTGCACATCGAAAGGCTTGGTGATGTAATCGTCCGCGCCCAGTTCGAGGCCTTGCAGCTTGTCGGCGCGCTCGCGTTTTTCGGTCAGGAAGATGATCGGGATATCCTGGGTACGGCGGTTGCTGCGCAGGCGGCGGGCAACCTCGTAACCGTCAATGTCGGGCAGGCGGATATCCAGGATCACAAGTTCCGGGCGAACGGTCTGGCAGGCACGCACGCCATCCTCGCCCCAATTGACGGTGAAGACCTCGTATCCCTGGACGCGGAAATAAGCGTTCAGCATCTCGGCGACATCGAGGTCGTCCTCGACGATCAAGATTTTCGGTTTGACTTCCGCCACGTTGTTGTCCTGTTCAAATGGGCTGTGTCAGCTGATCGGGTCTTTTTGGATGACGAACTCGCACACTTCATCGCCCATGGCGACGCACCTGGATTCGTTCACGCGGAATTCATTGCCGCCGGAAACCCACTTGAGGCTTTCCTGCAACAGGCCGACCGCGATGAAACAGATCGGCTTGTCCGACCCGGTGCGGCCGGTACACTCGGAGCACTTATGGATCGTATAAACGAATTCGCTTTCGGTCTCCGTCACCGTGCTGTGCTGGTCGCTGATCTGTGAAAAGATCTTGGCTTCCGCCGGGATGCCGATGCGCAATTTGGCCTGTAACGGCAGTACTTTGAAAGCCAGGTCGCCCACGCCCGCCAGGGCGCCGAAGTTCTTCAAACCGTCCGAGAACATGGCGCGTCCCAGGCGCAGCGACAGGCCGCGGCCCCCGCGCGGTCCGTACATGTCTTCCAGGGCCATGTTGATCGCGGCGATATCGGCAAAGTCGAAACCTTTCTCAAGGTTGTCCGGGAACGGGTTGTCAATGTAGTGACTCAATTGGGCCAGGTTCAAAATGGCGTTCAGGCCGTTCTTCCCCATCACGTCTTCGAGGGCTTTGATCACGATCCTGCCAAATTTATTGGGATAATACAAACCAGTGGGTTGAGGACTCATACCAACACCATTCCTAAATCAATTTCGCCAGGTCTTCGGCCGCGCGGCGCATATCCAGGAAAATCAAACCCAGCTTCGCCTGTTCGCGGGCCAAAGCCGTGAGCACTGCTTCTTCCCCGACCGACATCAATACGACATACCCCTTCAAGCCTTTGATGTAGACTTGTTCCAAGGAGCCGCGCCCCAACTCCGATGCAATGCGCTCTCCCAATGACAGCATGGCAGCCGACATGGCGGAGACCCGGTCATCTTCAACGCCCTGCGGCAAAGCCGAAGCAATACTGAGACCGTCCACACTGACGACTGCCGAAGCCTCAATATCTGGTGACGAAGCCTGCAATTCGCGGAGACGGTCTACCATCAGTTGTACACGATTCTTAGTCAATCCATCCTCCTCTTGCAACGGACGTGTTCATTATCCTTGAAAACAAGCTGACAATGTGAAGCAAATTTAGCACATGGGTACTATTGTGTCAAGCAGGATAAACGCGAAATGATTATATCCCGCCCTTACAACAAGTTTACACTTTATTCCGAATTGGATATACTTGGGCCGGATTGAAAATGACTATGAAACACCCGCTAACCCGCTTGTCCCTGACCCTGGTCCTGTTGACCGTTTTACTGGCGCAGCCGGCCGCCGCGCAGGATTTCCCCCCCGATCCCGAACCGGACGCCGGGGCCGTGGTCTGTCCCCCCGGGGCTTATCCCTCCCCTCCGGGCGACTGCCTGCCGCTCGGACCCTCGGCCTACCTGAGCGAACTCGCCCGTCTCGGGATCACCATTCCCCCGCGTCCCCTCCCCGCTACCCAACCGGACCCGGCTCTGGTCCAGTTGCCTTATCATTATTTCAAAGTTAATGAAATTACAGGAACTTCTTTATACGGCTCACTGGACGCCGCCATTTCGAAGGCTGGCGGTGTCCCTCTGCTGCCCGGCTTCGTCTATCTGTCTTATACCGATCACATCGAGCCGGGAAAGGGTCATTACTTCCTGCTCCGATCCGGTGAGTGGATCGCCGGGGATGGGGAGCGGATAAGGTCTTACTCTGAATTTCAAGGTGTCCAGCTAAGTTCCACGCCTGTTCGCCCGTTTGGCTGGGTCAACAAAATAGATTTTCCCCAGGTCCGCGCAGCTCCCGGCTATCAGAGCGCCAAAACGGGAAAAGTGCTGAAACCGTATACGACCGTCCAGGTGTACGATACCGTCAAAGATGGGAACATGAACTGGTACTTGATCGGTCCAAACGAATGGGTCGAGGGGCGGCTGGTGGGCATCGTCCATCCCAACCCCACTCCCCCGGAAGGAGTCACCAACGGGCGCTGGATCGAAGTCAACCTGGAACAGCAAACCCTGGCCGTCTACGAGGATTCGAGAATGGTCTATGCCACCCTGATCGCCAGCGGGCTGGGGCCTCTGTGGACCAAACCCGGCCTGTTCCAAATCTATGAGAAAAAAGAGACCGAGTTGATGCGCAACAATGACCCGTCGGATTTCTATTACATCCAGGATGTGCCCTGGACGATGTATTTCGACGAAGCCCGCGCCCTGCACGGAGCCTTCTGGCGGACCGGTTTTGGTTATCCGCAGTCACATGGCTGTGTCAATCTCTCTGTAGGTGACTCGCATTGGCTGTTCAACTGGGCGGATGTGGGCGACTGGGTCTACGTCCACGATCCCTCCGGCCTGACTCCCACCGATCCCTCCCTGTATGGAGCAGGCGCACCTTGACGCCACCAGATGGCTATGGTAAACTACTGCCCGCTCAACAAATGGTCCCGTGGTGTAGTGGCTTAACATGCGGCCCTGTCAAGGCCGAGATCGCGGGTTCGAATCCCGTCGGGGCCGCCTCGATATAGACACACTTTCTCGTTCTCAATGCTCATCAAAAAATCCCGCTCTCATTGAGCGGGGTTTTGCTATTATTGGCTCCACCTTCCGCACCGCCCCCCGCCCAGGCAATTGACCCGCCGCCAGCGCTTCCCGTTGAGCGCGGCCGATTTTTATCAGGTGTTGGATACGTCCGACGTGCCTGGCGGCGTGGTCAACATCGTCACGGGCGACCGCGACCACCTGATCAAGACTCTCGTCCAGCACGAAGACGTGGACTCGATCTGGTACTTTGGCTCGGCGGAAGGCAGCTACTGGGTGGAGTACGAGTCCGCCGCCAACATGAAGCGGACCTGGGTCGGCTACGGCCTGCCGCGCGATTGGATGGATCGCGAGCAGGGCGAAGGTCATGAGTTCCTGCACGAGGCGACACAGGTGAAGAGTATCTGGGTGCCGACGGGGGAGTAGGGCAGAGATTAGAGATTAGATGATTAGTGATTAGTGCGTGGTGTGAAAGACCTCCGAGGGCGGTTCGGAGGTCTGTTTTTAGAGAGTTATGGCTTTGTCAAATGCTGTAGTCAGCATTGTGAAAAAGTCCTTGGTTTTCACTGCTTGCTTTATTGCCTTACCATCAAGTAAAACTACAAGCGGTTGTTCCCTACTACCTCTCAACATCTCTTTTGTAATCGTGTCCGTAAATCCATTCCACGAAATAAGAAATCCCAATGAGCATCTATGACTTCGGTTCTCAATCTTTTGTTTGAAAACTACGAATTCGTTTTTTCCGCATTTACCAGTCCAATTCTTGCATTCGGCTATCAATATGGCTGACTCCCTACGGAAACGTGGATCATCGCTATTGTTTAAGATCATAAGATCGATTTCTTCAGTTTCAGTTTCCTGATCAAATCCGTTAATAGAGAAACCAGTAATAGTTTCGAAAAGCTTGCAAGCGAGTTCTTCAAGTGCCTGCCCCTTTTCGTGGGAGGTCTGCGCGTTTTCTACAAATTCAACGAGATTTTCTATAGATGTCTTGCCCCATGATGTTATTGGGGATCGTTCAGTACCCGATATTTTGGCAATCGCTTCTTCGCAGGCTCGTAGGGCTAAAATTAATGCTCCTGCTTCTCCGTGCTTAGATATTGCAAATGCTTTGTTCTTCTTCTTTCCTGAAATGGGGTCTATCCAACCTGCGATCCAATTTTGGTATACATACACTTTTCCGCTTTGTCGTTTAGTGATTTTTGGTCCTTTATGAACGCCAACCAGACCGCTCTTGTTTCGGCTTGATTTATATTTATGAAAGCCTACATTCTGGAATTCACCGTGTTCTTTTTCTAACTCATCACGATATTTTCTTGCCTCTAACAGCGCATTATCTTTTCCGCCAAATTTGCTGTCGCTAAATAAACGAGAAAACTTCTTGTCTCCTCTCTTGACGCGAACCCACCATCCGCGTGTTTGCCCACCGCTTTTATTTACATATTCCATCCTCTGGATATTTCTATCTTCATCTCTTTCGATTACTTTGTTTGACATGTGTACACCTCTCTTGTAACCCAATTCCGATTTTGGCAAGTATAGCATCAATCAGTTTTGTTCACCGATTCAATCGCGTGTCCTTGCGGCGGGGAAGCCGTCCACGAAGGAACGCCACGAACCTTCGGCGAACAGACGGCGCGTGTGGGGAAGTCCGCTTCGGGCTGGGGGAGGGTGTCCGTTTTGACACGGCTTCGCCCCTCCCTGCGGTCGCAACGCAAGGCTTTGGGAGGGTGTGGTAGTCAACGGACTCTGTCACGGACTCACGGACGGGAACGGGCAAGTGGGTAGACGAAGTGCAAACGGGAGTCGCTTCGGGGTGGGGGAGGGGAAAAGAAAGGGTGAAGGCTGAATTATGAAGGATGAATGGTGCAACGCGTGGAAGCGCGCCAGTCGGTTTTGTGATATAAAATAGCCAATGGCAGACAACGACGAAATCCTTTTTGATGTCAAAACGCCGCTTGGCTTTCGCGTCCGTGTGACGGTTGAGTATTGGAATGTGATCGTCACCATCAAGCACCCCGCCATGTTTGGGCGCGAGGCAGATGTTCAAGACGTTTTGCAAAACCCTGACGAAATCCGATTGAGCAAGAAAGACCCAAGCGTTTATCTCTTCTACAAGCCCGAACGAATCGGCAGATGGGTGTGTGCGGTCACAAAACGGCTCGACGGCGAAGGATTTTTGATCACCGCTTATCCCACCGACGCGGTGAAAGAAGGAGAACGAATATGGCACAAGTAAAAGTTTATTATGACCAACAAGGCAATACGCTGACTGTCTGGTTCGGCAATCCCCAGGATGAAGTCGTCGCGGAAGAAACAGGCGACGAGATCATCTTGATGAAGGACAAAGATGGGAATGTTATCGGTTTTGAAAAACTGAATTATGTCCTGCCTGCTTCCGCGCGGTTGAATGTGGCATTTGAGACAGTCGCCGCGTAATTTCAAGAATAATCAGACGAAAAGACTTCCGAGGTTGTTGACTTCGGAAGTCTTGTCTTTGGGGAAGTCCGCTTCGGGTATGGAGGAAGGCGTCCGCTTGGGGAGGGTGTGGTGGTCAACGGACTCTGTCACGGACTCACGGACGGGAACGGATGGATGGCGCGCGGGTGGAAGGTCGCTTCGGGGTGGGGGAAGGTGGGAACGACGGATGCGTGGAATGGAACGGATTCAATCCGTTAAATTCTGCAAATCCGTTGTTATTTGGGGGAGGTGTCCGTTTCGACACGGCTTCGCCCCTCCCTGCGGTCGCAACGCAAGGCTTTGGGAGGGGTGTGGCGGTCAACGGACTCTGTCACGGAATCGCGGACGGGAACGGATGATGGCGCGCGGGTGGAAGTTCGTTTCGACAGGCTCAACGCAAGGCTTCGGGGTGGGAGAGGGTGTCCCGTTTCGACACGGCTTCGTCCCTGCCTGCGGTCGCAACTCGAGGGGTTGGGAGTGGGCGAATACAAGGATGAAAGATAAAGGATGAATGGGGAGCGCGGCGTCACGCAAATTCGAGGAAATGCGGGGGCGCGTAGAGCAGTCGCTTGCGCATGGGTTCGGGAGATTGGGTTTCGCACAGGGTTCGCAAGCGTTTCATGGTTGCCGCAGATTCGAGCAGGAAGAACGGCTCTTGCAATGCGCCGATTTCTTTTGTCCACGCGGGCGGGGTTTGATTGTTTCGCTGGGCGAGGAGTTCGGTCAATGCGGCGGACAGGGCAAGCAGGCGCGGGTCATTGGTGGATGGACGCGGCATTTTGCCCCATGCGATCTTAACGCGCACAAAATCTTGTACGAGACTTCGCAGTTTGAGATGGTCGCGTTCCAGCGCGGCTTGGGCGAGTTGTTCAATCGGTTCCATACAATGACTCCCACAAATCCCAAAAGGCATATTGCGCGGTCAGTTCATCGCCTTTGACCAAATACTGTTCCAGGCTTTGCCAAACTTCATCGCGCTTGCGTCCGTGTCCGACATCTTCGAGTAAACGCCGCGCGTCTAAAATGTCAATGTCATCGCGCCATGCTGAAAGTTTCATGGCAAGCAATTGCTCAATGGACGGCGCGCGGGCTTCGATGCCTGGGGATTGGAACACAATCTCTCCTTTGCTGATGCCGACCAAATAACCTTTCGCTCCGTCATTCAGCCAATCTTCAGGCCAGTCGAATTCATCTGCAACCCGTTTTGCCAATTGCCGAACCAAGCGCGCTTCACGCGGTTGAAGAATGACGGCGTCAATGTCTTTTGTTGATGGGCGTGCATTAAACTGAAGGACCATAACCGCACCGCCAACCAATGTCAGTTGGATGTGAAATCCCTTTGACTGTGCGAGTTCGCCGAGAAGTTTCAAGCCTTCTTCGATTTCGCTTCGAGTGAAGATTGCCATGGCGATATTTTACACCACCTGAGGCGCAAAAGATGAAGATGACGGATGAATGGACGGCGCGCGGGTGGAAAGTCCGCTTTGGGGTGGGGGAGGGTGTCCGTTTCGACAGGGCTTCGCCCCTCCCTGCGGTCGCAACGCAAGGCTTTGGGAGGGTGTGGTGGTCAACGGACTCTGTCACGGACTCGCTGACGGGAACGGATGACAGTGCGCGGGGGGAAGGTCACTGCGGGGTGGGGGTCACTCAACGGATGCTCGGCGCGCGGGTGGAAGTCCGCTTTGCCCGGCATGAACTCAGGCTCGCGAATTCCCAGAAAATCAGCCGCCAACAACTCGGAGATGAATACCCGGCTGCGCTGGCCTGGATGGAAAATCTGCCCTATTTCATCGAACTGCCCGAGGCCCTGATCGTTCACGGCTACCTGGAGCCGGGTATGCCCCTCGAGAGCCAGGAACTTTCTGTATTGAGCGGCACGATGGGCGGGGAGAAGTTGCTGCGCGAGCGTTATGACCGTCCCTGGTATGAGTTGTATGATGACCAGAAACCGGTCATTGTCGGCCATCAAAACTATACGGGCACAGATCAGCCGTTCATTTTCCGGGATAAAGTATTTGGCCTGGATACCGATTGTGTCCACGGCAAATCCCTGACCGGTTTGCTGCTCCCGTCATTTCGGCTGATTTCCGTCCCCAGCCGGGGCAACCTGTGGGCGCAGGTGCGGCGTGACTACCTGAATGCCATCCGAAAACCGCCACGCCCCAAAATCGTCATCCCCTGGTCCGATGAAGACAACCTAGCCCTGGCACAGGTCATCGAAAAAGCAAAGCAGGCTAATGCCGAATTGTTAGAAAAACAAAACGCCACGCCGGGCTTTTCGGACTTGACACCCCGCCAGCAGGGCAAACTGTATACGCAAGAAGCGGGACCCATTCCGTTTGCCACCCTGATGCAACTGGCGCGTTTCGATAAGCTGGATATGGAATCGGCGCGGAAACTGTTGAAAAATCCCAAGACGCTTCAAAAGATCATGGATGGGGGATTTCCCAGGGCTACCCTACTGGATCCGGAAAAGGTGAAATAAATCCGGGTATTCCTCAAGGCCGCACACTATGATAAGATAATCTTGATTATCATAATTGTGATTATCTTGTGGAGGTGCGCCATGTTCGTCAATCGTGTTTCAGAACTGGTATTGTTGGAGAAGCATTTCCGATCCAACAAAGCAGAGCTGTTCGTGCTCTACGGTCGCCGCCGGGTGGGGAAGACCGAATTGCTGACTCACTTCTGTGAAGGTAAGCCACATGTTTTTTTCGTTGCCGACCAGGTCCCCGAGCAGGTATTGCGGGCCAGCTTTTCGGCTGCCATCAATGACGCCATTTTTGGACGGGGTCAGGTAAATGCCATCTACAATACCTGGGATGACCTTTTCAACACGCTGGCCCGCCAGGCTCAAGCCCAGCGACTGATCGTGGTCATTGATGAATTTCCGTACCTCGTAGCAGCTTACCCACCGCTGGCTTCCATCCTGCAACGTATCTGGGACCAGACGCTCAAAAATAGCCAGATCATGTTGATCATCAACGGCTCTTATATCGGCATGATGGAAGAAACCGTGCTCGGCTACCAGGCCCCACTTTATGGCCGCCGCACTGCCCAGTATCTGCTCGAACCGTTGGATTTCTTCGATGCTCAAACCTTTTTCCCGGACTACACCGCGGATGATCGCCTACGAGCATATGCCGTCTTTGGGGGTACACCGGCTTATTTGCAGGCCATCCAGCCGGAGCAAACCCTGGAAGCCAATATCCTGGGAACCATCCTCGAGCGAGGCTCTCCCCTTTACGACGAAGTGCGCTTTGTCTTGCAGCAGGAATTACGTGAACCCCGCAACTATTTTGCCGTTTTACAGGCCATCGCTTCCGGGAATACCCGCCAGAATGAGATCAAACAGGCAATTGGGCTGGATAATATCACCCCCTACCTGGAGACATTACAGCAGTTACATCTGATCGAACGCACAGTGCCAGTCACAGAAAGCCAGCCCCACAAAAGCCGGCGTGGGATTTATCGTTTGAAAGACCACTATCTGCGTTTCTGGTTCAGGTTTGTGCTCCCCAACCGGTCCCAACTGGAGCGCGGCGCCAAGGAAATGGTGTTCGATGCTGCCATCCGCCCAGAGCTTGACCATTTTTCGGCTTCGGTTTTTGAACAGGTCTGCCAGCAATACTTCTGGCGCGCCGGGCTAAAGGGCCAACTGCCTTTTATGCCCCAACAGATCGGGGGTTGGTGGCAGGCCAACCGGGAAGTGGACCTGGTGGTGATGGGAGAAACTCAGCTGATGTTGGTGGAAAGCAAGTGGAGCAGCCGGCCTGTCGGCAAGGATATCCTGGAACAGCTCGAGGGGAAATCGAAAGATGTCATGCGCGAGGCAGGCAAGCAAGACGTTTTGTTTGCGCTCTGTTCCCGGTCAGGCTTTACCGATCAGTTGGCGGATTTGACTCAAAAACGCCAGGATATCCTCCTTTACGATTGGCCCCAAATGTTCTAACCCACAACAAGTTTCTAGTACATCTGGGCATAAATAGCTATGCAGAAAGTGCTCTGCCTTGGTAAGTCCATTTGAAAGGCTTAGCCATCGTGCGGTTGTAATACTCGATGAAGGCCAAGACCTTGCGTTTCGAGTCGTCAGCCGAGGTGAAGTTGCCTCGTTTCAGAACCTTACGAACCAAAATACTAAACCATATCTCGATCTGGTTCATCCAGGAGGCATGCTTGGGGGACTTCACCCGTTCGGAGCAGTGAATCGTGGTAAAATCGCATCCGCACGCCCCCGTAGCTCAGTGGACAGAGCGTCGGCCTCCGGAGCCGAAGAGCGCAGTTCGAGTCTGCGCGGGGGTACTCCCTGCCAGGCACACCAGAAGTGTGTCTTTTTTTGTGAAGAGCGCAGCCCCCATTCAGGGGATGATATTCGAGTCTGCGCGGGGGTACTTCCTGCCAGGCACACCAGAAGTGTGTCTTTTTTTATGGCTCTCTGGCATTTGGCGGGGTCGCCCATTTATTCACAACTGAGATCACAGAGTCTACAGAGAAAACCTTTTAGGCCCTTCCGTAACAAACGGGAAAGAGCCTGAACACAAAGTCACACGAAGGCTCTC
>JBMOMN010000044.1:0-52408 GCA_049324115.1 Chloroflexota bacterium | reverse complement strand
AACATACCTACCCCTCCGGCCAGACCCTGCAAATCGTCCAGGGCGACATCACCGCCGAAACGGTGGACGCCATCGTCAACGCGGCCAACGAGCGCCTGATGCATGGCGGCGGCGTAGCCTGGATCATCTCGAAAAAGGGCGGACCCGCCATCCAGAAAGAATCGGACGCGTGGGTCCGCGCTCACGGCCCGGTCAGCCACGCCGCTCCGGCCTGGACCTCGGGCGGGCGCTTGCCTTCGAAATATGTGATTCACGCTGTTGGCCCGGTCTGGGGCGCGGGGGACGAGGACGCCAAATTAACGGCAGCCGTTTCCGGGTCCCTGCGCCTGGCGGACGGGTTGGAGGTGAAATCCATCGCCTTTCCCGCCATCTCGACCGGCATCTTTGGCTTTCCCAAAGAACGCGCCGCCAGGATCATGTTCGAGGCGATCCGCTCCTATTTCGAGACAAACCCGGGTTCCGGCATCCGGCTGGTCAAATTGACCCTGTACGACCAGCCGACGGTGGCGGCCTTCCTGAAAACCTGGGGGGAACGATGATCACGTCCAGCCAGAATGCCAAACTGAAATTAGTGCGCCTGCTGAATGGCCGCGCCAAAGACCGCCGGGCCGAAAACGCCTTCGTGGCCGAGGGCGTGCGCCTGCTGGAAGACGCGCTGGCCGCAGACTGGCCCATCCGCTTTGTGCTGTACGACGAAACGTTGGGCAAACGGGGGCATGAATTGGTCGAAAGGCTCAAGGCAAAGGGACACGAGGTCGAAGAAGTTGTCGCGGCCCTGATGAAATCCATCAGCGAAACCGAAACCCCGCAAGGCATCCTCGCCATCCTCGAACTCCCCGCTCAACACTTACCACTTACCAATTACCAATTTATCTTCATCCCCGACCAGATCCGCGACCCCGGCAACCTGGGCACGCTCTTGCGGACCGCGGCCGCGGCCGGGGTGGAGGCAGTCCTCGTCCCGCCGGAGACGACCGACCCGTTCGCCCCGAAGGTGGTGCGGGCCGGGATGGGGGCGCATTTCAGGCTGCCGGTGGTCCCGATGGGGTGGGAGGAGATTCGGCGATTCAACGAGTCAGCGAAGTTGATGGTCGTCCTGGCTGATATGACTGGCGTTCCCTGCTGGCAGGCGGACCTGACCCGTCCGCTGGCGCTGATCGTCGGCGGGGAGGCGGAGGGCGCCAGCGCTCCGGCGCGTGAGCTGGCAACCGAAACGGTCGGCATCCCCATGCCCGGCGGGATCGAATCGCTCAACGCCGGTGTGGCCGGGTCGGTGTTGATGTTCGAAGTGTTGAGACAAAGAATAAAACCATGAAAATCCGCTCGATCACCTACTTCCTCAACCCCAACTGGCCCCTGGACGGGAAGAAACTGCGCCAGGCGGGCGAATTCCTGACCGAGGCGCGGGAAGCCTTCGAATCGTCCGGTTACGAGGTGCAGACGACGCGGCTGGCGACGGTCCCGTTCCCGCACCTGCTGGGCGAGAAAAAGATCAACGACCTGCCCCAACTGGCGGGGGCGCTGGAAGCCGCGCTGCCCTCCACCGGCGCGGCGTATGCCTCCCTCGGCCCGGCGCTGATCGAAGCCCCGGAGAGCTACGCCGTCATCCCGGAGGCCATTGCCGCCACGCAAAACATTTTCTTCTCCGGCGAGATGGCTTCGTCACGGAAAGGTCTCTCGCTGGCGGCCGTCCAGGCCTGCGCCGAGGTCATCGCCCGCTGCGCCCCGATCACCCCGGATGGGTTCGCCAACCTGCGTTTCGCCGCGCTGGCCAACGTCCCGGCGGGCGCGCCGTTCTTCCCGGCGGCCTATCACGAAGGCGAGCAGATCGCCTTCGCCCTGGCGACCGAGGCCGCCGACCTGGCCGTGGAAGCCTTCACCCGGGCGGCCAGCGTGGAAGACGGGCGGAACGCCCTCGTCCATGCGCTGGAGGAGAACGCCCGCAAACTGGCCAAAGCCGCGGATTTCCTGAAATACAAGTTCAACATCCGTTTCGGCGGGATTGACTACTCGCTGGCCCCTTTCCCGGCGGAGGCCCAATCGCTGGGCACAGCCATGGAGCGGCTTGGCGTCCCGGCGGTTGGACTGCACGGTTCGCTGGCCGCGGCCGCCATCCTGACCGAGGCGATTGACCGGGCCAATTTCCCGCGCTGCGGCTTCAGCGGGTTGATGCTGCCGGTGCTGGAGGATTCGACGTTGGCCCGCCGCGCCGCCGAGGGGACCCTGACCGTCAAGGATCTGCTGCTCTACTCGGCGGTGTGCGGCACGGGCCTGGACACGGTCCCGCTCTCGGGCGACGTGCCTGCCAGCCGCCTGACGCCGCTCCTGCTCGACCTCGCGGCCCTGGCCCTGCGCCTGGACAAACCGCTGACGGCGCGGCTGATGCCCATCCCCGGCAAACAGGCCGGCGACCCGACCGGCTTCGATTTCGAATTCTTCGCCAACAGCAAAGTCATGGCGCTGGAATCGCAGGGAACGATGGCCGCCCTGGCGAATCTACAGAGCTTCGACCTGTCCCCAAAAAGATGAATATTTGATACCCAGCCGGGACGGCAACTCACCTGCCCCTGCCCTCGTTGCGCAGGTCGGCAAAGTGGCTGGAACAGTTCCGCCCTGAATCCTTGGAATGGTACATGGCCTGGTCGGCCTCGGAGATCATTTGGCCCATGACCCGTTTGATGAATTTTGGCCGCAGGAAGACCTGGATATTCTAATGTCAAAGGTCCGCCTTTGAAACCAGGAACACCGAGCCAGCCCGGGAGTTATGTTTACCGGGTGTGTAATAAATTTTCGGGAGAAGCAAGCGGTCACCATCCACGAATAGGGTCACGAATGCGCGAATGGGCGGTCTCTGTTCGTTTATTCGGGCAAAATTCGTGGACGGTCTTTTTTCCGAACAATTAAACGACACCCATGTTTACCCGGCAAGCTCAGGCTGGATGGAAAATTGTGTATAATCATTTTATGAGGCGCCCGCACTCCCTTGAAATCGTGTTGAGAATCCTCCGCCAGCAACTTCCTGAGCTTGCGGAGCGATACAACGTGGTAACGCTGGAAGTTTTCGGCTCTTATGTGCGCGCGGAACAAAAGCAAAACAGCGACCTGGACATTTTAGTCACATTTTCGGACCCGCCAAGTTTATTGACCTTTATTGCAATCGAAAACTACCTGTCCGATCTGTTGGGCGTCAGGGTAGATTTGGTCATGAAGGACTCGCTCAAGCCCTCCATCGGGAAAAACATTCTGAGAGAGGCTGTCGCCGTATGAAGCGCGCATACGAAGATTACCTGCGCGATATGCTTGAAAACGCCGAAAAGGCGCTTTCTTTTATTCGCGGCATGGATTACGACGATTTTTACGAGGATGACAAATCGTTATACGCTGTCGTCCGCGCGCTGGAAATCATTGGTGAAGCCGCCCGTCAAATTCCCGAGGATGTTCGTGGGGCAAATCCCGAAATCCCATGGCGGGAAATTACCGGAATGCGCAACAAGTTAATGCACGAATATTTCGGCGTCAATACCAGGGTGGTTTGGCGGACGCTGAAAGAAGATTTACTTGTCATCATTCCCCACTTGCGGAAGATGCTTGCAGGATAAATAACGGCTGTTATGCCGTTCAAGGCCAGCTTACTGCGATCTGATCCCCATTCACCAACACCTCCAATTCATCCCCATATTCGATCCCCTCGATCGGCTCGGCGATCACCTCCAGCAGCGACGGGTCCTGGAAGTTGCGCCGTTTCGTCTCCGGGTGCGGGTAATAGACCCAGCCGTCATACTCGACGCCCTGGAAGATGACCCGGCATCGTGAAAACGAGAAGTCTTCCGGCGGGTGCAGGTCGGTCCACTCGACCTGGCGGAAGGTGAGCTCCGGCCTGAGCAGCCTGAACTCGTGCGGACGGATGTCAATATTCAGCGTGCCGTTGAAGTATCCGCCCAGGTCCAGGCCGCGGGACTTGAAGATCGGGCGCTGGCGGTCGAGCGCCCCGTAAGGGTAGTCTGCCGAGGGGCCGGAGGCCACCCGGTAGCCCTGCGCCAGCTTCCCGTGAAGGCGGATCCATTTCTTCTTGCTCATGGCGGGTCAAATTGTACCCTCAGGACAGCCCGAAAACCCTTTGACAGGCTCAGGGCAGGCATCCGGGCTGCCCGTGCAAAGCCGCTAAAGCGGACCAAGTAGGGGCGGGTCTGAGACCCGCCCCTACTTTCGAGTCGCCTTCAGGCGGCTTCGCAGGAATAGCCGGGGGGGTTCATCCCCCGGCGGAGCAGGATGGCTGAACAGTTACAATTAATGTTATCATTCCCGGTGTCTCCTGGAAAGAGCCGCCGCGTTTTGCGGCGCAGGAACTGTTATTGCTCGCAACACCCGATTTATTGGACAATATCGGTGATAACACCCAAACACCGTCCCGAAGGTTTGTTTCGGACGATCCAGGAGATTAACGGCAACCCTTCGGCAAGCTCAGGCCAACGCCTTCGGGACGTTCTTCCCAACAATCGTATCGCAAGAGAATGACCGGAGGAAAAATGAAGGCACGCCTGATCTTCCTGTTGATAGACCTGCTCCTGATTTTTTCGTATCCGTTGGTGTTCGTATGGCGCAAGTTCCGCCATTTTTTCACTTTCAGGGGATGATCGCTTCTTATCCTGACCGCTCCTTGACCACTTCTGGAGGTACTCGTATGCCAACTTTGAATGATGTCCTGGGCGTCATCATGGGCGGCGGACGCGGCAGCCGCCTCTACCCGCTCACCGTGGTACGTTCCAAACCGGCCGTGCCGATTGCCGGGAAATACCGGCTGATTGACATCCCGATCAGCAACTGCATCAACTCAGGCATTTTCCGCATCGCCGTGCTGACCCAGTTCAACTCGGTCTCGCTCCACCGCCACATCTCCCAGACCTACAACTTCGACGCCTTCCACACCGGCTGGGTGCAGATCCTGGCCGCCGAGCAGACCCTCGAATCCGCCGACTGGTACCAGGGCACCGCCGACGCCGTCCGCAAGCAGTTGTTCGAGATCGAGGCAACCCGGGCCGACTACGTGCTGATCCTGGCCGGCGACCACCTCTACCGCATGGATTACGCCGCCATGGCCGCCTTCCACTGGGAAAAAGACGCCGACATCACCGTCGCCGTCCAGCCCGTGCCGGCCGCCGAAGCCGACCGTTTCGGCATCCTCAAGCGCAACGCCGAAGGCGAGATCACCGATTTCATCGAAAAACCCAAAGACCCCGCAAAACTGGCCCCCTTCGCCAGCCGCGATGACGCCGAGCGCCCCTACCTCGGCTCGATGGGCATTTACATGTTCAACACCGGCGTGTTGTTCGAACTCCTCCAGAATTATCCCCAATACGACGATTTCGGCGGCGACGTCATCCCGCACGCCATCCAGACCCACAAGATCTTCGGCTTCGACTTCGACGATTACTGGGAAGACATCGGGACCATCCGCTCGTTCTACGAGACCAACCTGAAACTGACCGCCGCGGATGCGCCCTTCGACTTCTACAGCCCCAACAACCCGATCTATACCCACGCCCGCTTCCTGCCCTGCTCGATCGTGGAAAACAGCGACCTCAAGGATGTTTTGCTGGCAGACGGCTGCCGCATCCAGGGGGCGCGGATCAGGCACTCGGTCGTCGGCGTCCGCAGCCAGATCGCCCCCGGGACCCTCATCCTGGATTCCGTTTTGATGGGCGCGGACTACTACCAGGCGGACCACCGCGGCAGGAGCCTGCCGATCGGCATCGCCCGCAACTGCCACATCGAAGGCGCCATCCTCGACAAGAACGCCCGGATCGGCGAGGGGGTGGTCATCCGCCCCTTCCCGCGCGGGACAGACCTCGAGGTCCAGGGATGTGTCGTCCGCGACGGGATCGTGATCGTGCCCAAGGATGTCGAGCTCCCGGCGGGGGCGCGCATCCAGCCTTGATCCCGGCCAACAGAATTGTCAATCCGGGTTGACTTGACAAGGACATTCCCAGGGGTTACACTGGTGGCTGGTTCGGGGAGTAGCCGCCTGACCAGGATGGGTTGTCGTCAAGACAGAGCCTAGCTCTCGGCACCCATGCGCTGATTGCAGCGTTGGCGAGACCACCACAGAGCGTGGTGGTCTTTTTTGTTGGCCCGGAACCGGATTTTCAAGGATCATCGAGATTGGCCGGGAGAATCCCGGATTTTCCAAGAACCCTATTCAGGAGTCGCCTATGAGCATCAAAGAACTGCCACCGCAGGAAACCCTGCACCCCGAGGGGGAAGACTTCTACACCCTTTCATCCGAGGAAGTGCTCGAACATCTCAGCGTGGAAGAACAGGGCCTGACCGATGAAGAAGCCAGACGCCGGACCGAGCGCTTCGGGCTGAACCAACTGGCCGAAGCGCCGCGCCCCGGTTTCCTGCAACTGCTGTGGGAGCAGTTCAACAATTTCATCGTCATGCTTCTGATCGTGGCCTCGGTCATCTCGGCCCTCCTGGGTGAGTGGATTGACGCCTCGGCGATCATGGCGATCGTGCTGTTGAACGCCATCCTGGGGATCATCCAGGAGCGGCGCGCCGAACAGGCCCTGGCCGCCCTAAAGAAAATGGCCGCCCCCGAAGCCCAGGTATTGCGCGACGGCAGCCGCAAGACCATCCCGGCGCGCGAACTGGTGCCGGGAGACATCGTTTTTGTCGAAGCGGGCAACTACATCCCGGCGGATCTGCGCCTGCTCGAAGCGGTCAACCTGCGGGTCGAAGAAGCGGCCCTGACCGGCGAATCGGTCCCCGTCCAAAAAGACGCCAGCATCCGCCTGGAAAAGAACGTCCCGCTCGGCGACCGCAAGAACACCGTCTTCATGGGCACCCTGGTCAACTACGGGCGCGGACGCGGCGTGGTGGCCAGCACCGGGATGCGGACGCAGATCGGGCTGATCGCCGAAATGCTGCAAGCCGTGGACGACGAAGAGACCCCGCTGCAAAAACGGCTCGACCAGTTGGGCAAGATCCTCGGCTGGGCCGCCCTGGCCATCTGCGCCCTGGTCTTCGTGGAGGCCGTGGCCCAGAACACCGACCTGCGCCTGATCTTCGCCCCCGACGGCGGCCTGCTGGTCTACCTGAATGCCGCCAAAGAGCAACTGGTCGAGACCTTCCTGGTGGCGGTCAGCCTGGCGATTGCCGCCGTGCCGGAGGGCCTGCCCGCCGTGGTGACCATCAGCCTGGCGCTGGGGATGCGCGAGATGATCAAGCGCCACGCCCTGATCCGCCGCCTGTCCTCGGTCGAGACGCTCGGCTCGGCCACCGTGATCTGCTCCGACAAGACCGGAACCCTGACCCAGAACGAGATGACCGTCACCCGCGTCTGGGCCAACGGCCGCACCCTGGAGATTACCAGCAACGGGCGCACGCTCGAAGGGAACTTCCTGCAAGGCGGCCAACCGGTGGATTTGGATGATTTCCAGGCGGTGCTGACCGGGTTGTGGGTCGGCGCGCTCAACAACGATTCCGAGATGGAAATTTCGGGCGAAGGTGAAGGCCAGCCCACCTACCGGCTGATCGGCGACCCGACCGAGGGCGCCCTGCTGGTGGCGGCGGCCAAGGCCGGCGCCCTGCCCCGCCCGCTCAACCGCGCCTACCCGCGCGTGGCCGAAGTCCCGTTCGACTCGGCCCGCAAGCGCATGATCACCATCCACCACATCGAAGAGCCGAAGAAGGAAGACATTTCGCCCTTCGATGACGACAGCAAACGTTACACCGGCTACGTGGTAGCCGTCAAAGGCGCGCCGGACCTGGTGCTGAACCTGTGCAGCCGCTTCCAGCGCATGGACGACACCTCCGCCCCGCTCGACGACGCCCGCCGCCGCGAGATCCTGGCCGCCAACGATGAGATGACCAGGGATGCGCTGCGCGTCCTCGGCGTGGCATACAAAGTAGTGAACGAAATCCCGGACGTCAATGACCCCGCCGAGATCGAAAAAGACCTGATCTTTGTCGGCCTGATCGGCATGATAGACCCGCCGCGCCCCGAGGTCATCCCTGCCCTGGCCACCGCTGCCCGGGCGGGCATCCGCACCATCATGATCACCGGCGATTTCCCCAACACAGCCAAAGCCATCGGCGAATCGATCGGCCTGATCAAATCCGGTCACAAAGTGCTGACCGGCATGGAACTGGACAAATTGAGCGACGAGCAGTTGCGGGCCGAGGTCAGGCGGACGGACGTCTTCGCCCGCGTTTCGCCGGACCACAAGATGCGCATCGTGGACGCTCTGCAAGCCAACGACGAGGTGGTGGCGATGACCGGCGACGGCGTCAACGACGCCCCGGCCATCAAACGCTCCGACATCGGTGTGGCGATGGGTATCACCGGCACCGACGTGGCCAAAGAGACCGCCGACATGGTGCTGACCGACGACAACTATGCCAGTATCGTGGCTGCGGTGGAGCAAGGCCGCGTCATTTACTCCAACATCCGCAAGTTCGTGTTCTTCCTGCTCTCTTCGAACATCGCCGAGATCATGATCATCTTCCTGGCGACGCTGGGCGGCCTGCCCACCCCGCTGACCGCCATCCAGCTTTTGTGGCTGAACCTGATCACCGACGGCGCGCCCGCCCTGGCCCTGGCCATGGAAAAAGGCGACCCCAACATCATGAAAGACAAACCCCGCGCCAAGCGCGAGCCGATCATCAACCGCTCGATGGGGCTGGGACTCAGCGTCCAGACCGTGATGCAGACCGGCGTCGTTTTGACGGCTTTCGCCTTCGGCCTGATCTGGCACCTGGAAACCGGGGCCGTCATCCCGCAGGGCATGAACCCGTTTACCTACCTGTTCCAGCACGACTGGACCGGCGTGGACGTGATGACCGCCGAAACGATGGCCTTCGTGACCCTCTCGCTGTGCGAACTCTTCCGCGCCTACACCGTCCGCTCGGAGAAGACCTCACTGCGGGGCATCGGTTTCTTCTCGAACCGCTACATGCAATACGCGGTGGTGTTATCCATCGTATTGCTGATGCTGGTGGTCAACATCCCCTTCCTGCAGCCGATCTTCAACACCCACTTCCTGTCGCTGAGCGAGTGGAGCCTCGTCCTCGGTCTGGCGATCCTGCCGGCAATAGCCGAGGAGATCACCAAGGCCTTCCTGCGCTGGCGGGAGGCGCGTGACCTGAAGCTGCACCCCGTTGCTGCCGACTGACCTGCAAGCACTCACCCAAGTCCCCGCTCCCGGTTGATAAGCGGGGACTTTTCACTTTAAGTCGGCGCAAGTCGGATTGGAAGAAAATCCTTCGCGAAATTTTAAAAAACCTCGCGGCCTTTGCGTCTTCGCGGTGAAAAATTTACCCGTGCCCAAAAGGGAGACTATTTGTCATTTCAACCGGAAAGTTTTCCGGTGGACGGGGGAATGGCCCAACTGATGTATCGCCGCCCGGTGAGCCTGCGTGCCGTAGCCTTTGTGCCGCGCCAGCCCGTAGCCGGGGTATTGGCCGTCCAGGGCGCGCATGAACGCGTCCCGGTGGACTTTGGCCAGCACCGAGGCGGCCGCGATGCTCAGGCAATGGCAATCGCCTTTGAGGATGGATTTCTGTGGGATTTGAACGGAGGGCAATTCCAGCCGGTAATCCGTCAGCAGGAAAGCGGGCGCGAGACCCAAAGCCCGGATCGCCCTTTCGGCGGCCTGGCGCGTGGCTGGAACGATCCCCAGCGCATCGATCTCGGCAGCGGAGGCCTGCCCCACGGCCCAGGCCAGCGCAACCGACTCGACGACCGCGGCCCATCGCTCACGCTCGGGCGGGGTCATCTGCTTGGAGTCGCGCACCCCGGCCAGGGTCCGGGAAAGAGACGGGTGGTCCGGCGGCAGGACAACCGCGCCCACGAAAACGGGACCCGCCAGGGCGCCGCGCCCGGCTTCGTCCATCCCCGCCACGCGCACGACACCCATCTGCCACAGGTCGAGTTCGAAATCCAGGCCGGGGAGGTCAGTCTTTTTTGGCATACAACCCGCGCAGGGCGTTGCGGTGGATCAGGAAAATATCCCGCAGCATGACCAGCGCATCTTCGACGGCCCTGAGTTTGGTCTCGGCGTCGAAGTACCAGTGGATCGGGATTTCGGCGATGCGGTAGCCGCGTTTGCGGGCGATGTAGAGCAGCTCGATGTCGAACGACCAGCCGGGTATGGTCTGGTGCTCGAAGATGTCGTCGGCCACCTCGGCCCTGAAGCATTTGAAGCCGCACTGGGTGTCGTTCAGGCCCGGCAGGATGAGTGTGCGGATGGCGAGGTTGATCAGCCGCCCGCCCAGGTGACGGTATTGCGGCTCGTTGTGGCGCACCGCGCCGGGGGCCTCGCGCGAGGCGATGGCGATGTCGAGGCTTTCGCCGGGAGCGGGGACGAACTTGGGCAGCTCGGTGATCGGCATGGACAGGTCGGCGTCGCACATGAAGCGGTACTGTCCCCGGGCTTCCAGCATCCCCCGCCGGACGGCCCGGCCCTTGCCGCTGATCGTTTCCTGCAACACGCGCAGGCCGGGGTGTTCTGCGGCATAGCGCAGGGCGATTTCGTAGGTGTCGTCGCGGCTGCCGTTTTCGACGACCAGCACTTCGGCGGAATAATCCTGCCCCTGCAAAAAAGCGAACACCTGCTCCAGGGTGCCGGGCAGGCGTCGGGCTTCGTTATGCGCCGGTATGACGATGGATAAGAATGGGGAGGTCAAGGCAGGGGGATCTGGTTGGTGAGGAAAAGATAGGCGATAAAGCCGACGATCAGGCATAACCAGAAAGCGCCCATGCAGCCCAGGGCAATGGCCTGTTTGCCGCTCATCCCCAGGAAACCGCTTTTCTTCTTCTGCGGGGCAGGCGGCGTTTCGGGCTGCTGGTCGAAATAGGCCATCCCGCTATCGTATCCGGCTTCGGGCTGGACTTGTTCGGGTTGGCCGGCTTGGCCCTCTTGCGGGCCAAATCCCTGGGCGTTGGGATCGAAAACCGGGGCGCGCCGTTCGGCGGACGGCCGGGGTGCAGGCGCTTCCGCAGCCGGTTCCTCGGGTTTCTGGCGCGGGTTCTGGATGCGTTCGGCCAGGTCTATGATCTCGGCTGTGCTCATGACAGGACGGCCCTGTTTGAGGGAGCCGGCGAAAAGGTCAATCGCGTCGCTGAGCACCACCCGCACGACCGGCCTCACGCTGTCCACGTGCAGGCCGGGATCGGCCGCGACCAGCACCGGCTCAACGGAGTGGGTCTCGTATCCCTGGCGTTTGAGATAGACTTCCAGGGCGCGACCCAGGCGGGCGGTCCGCAGCAGCAGGTTGATGCTGGCCGGTTTGAAGACTTCCCCTTCGAGGGTACCCCAGTCTTCGTGCTTGGCCTGGTAAACCCCGCGCAGGTGGGTCACGTTGAGCAGGTAGATCCCCTGCGGGCCAAGCAGGATGATCGGGATCATAATGTCAGAGTTCGGCAGGGTCACGTTGCGCATCAGCATATACTTGTTGTCCAACTGCTTGCTAAAATGCGAAACGACGACCTTTTGGGCCTCCAACTGCTGGAACCAGGACGGCCCGAACCGGAGCAGGGACTGGATGCGGTCTATCGGGTTGATCTGGCCTTTTTCGGACAGGTAGGGAGTTTTGTCAATCATTCTCATGGGGAACCAACTCTCTGTTCGCGAATGCCCGTGCGGCGAACGCTGCGACGGATTAGAAGAGCGGGATGTTCTCGAGCAAATCCCGCCCCGATTGCCCGGAAGTGGTGATGAATTCCTTGTCGTGGAAAGCCAGCCGTTCGACAGGCTTGCCCAGGTCGAACGTGCCGGCCCAGTATTCCTTGCGCTGCCCGGTGAAGAATTTCCGGCCTTGCTTGAGTTTTTCCAGCAACTTTGCCCGGTCAATCAAGACCCGGTCTGAGAAGGCTGCGCCACGCCGTTCGTAAGCCCGCACCAGCAGAATCCGCCCGTCTTTATCGTACCGAACTGCCTCGATGACACCGTCAAATTTGGGACGCGCCATGTTGATTCCTCCGCGAAAAGTCTTTTGCCTATTTTAGCACAACCGCCGGAAGCTGGATTTGTTGCCATTCAACCGAAATTTTCCACATCAATGAAATGCTTTTTGCCAGCACTGGGCCGCAGGCACACGGTGCTAAAATTTTTACCACGAAGGCGCACAAAGGGTCACAAAGGTGTTCCTCCGTGACCCTGATATGAAAATACAAGTAGCGCAACATTCATGTTGTCTCCGGGGAGCAAGATAAATCTTACGGTACTGTTTTTCATCCTTCGGGGTGAACGAAGTTCATGGATACTGATATGAAAATAAAAGTACCGCAACATTCATGTTGCCTCCGGGGCGCAAGATAAATCTTGCCGTACTGATTTTCATCCTTGGGGGTGAACGGAGTTCATGGATACTTCGCGGTAAAAAAGAACCGCCGGCCTGAAAGCCAGCGGTTTTGGTCGGGGTGGGCGGACTTGAACCGCCGGCCCCCGCGTCCCAAACGCGGTGCGCTGCCAACTGCGCTACACCCCGACAGCGACGTGAGTATAATGCGAAGGATGTCCAAACGTCAAGCCGCGACCCTGCTCCTTTTCCTGCTCCCCGCCCTCATTCTGGGACCGGGAGCCTGCCGGCCGTCGAACCCGCCTTCCCCCGCGCCGACGGGTTCCCCGCCCGCGCCCGAAGCCACGTTCACCTCCCTGCCGCCGCTGCCCACCCTCACGCCCATCCCCGCCACCCCGACGGCCTCGACCTGCACCGACAAAAGTGGCGAAATCGTCCAGGCCGAACTCGAAGCCCGGATGCTCACCTGGCCGCTGCGGCTCAACATTTACCTGCCGCCCTGCTACCGCCAGGATACGGCCGTCCGCTACCCGGCGCTTTACCTGCTCCACGGGCAGAACGCCAGCGAAGGCCAGTGGCTCGACCTGGGCGTCGCCGAAACCGCCGACCGGTTGATCGCGAGCGGCGCGGTGGTGCCGTTCATCATCGTCATGCCCTACGACAAATCCTTCAAACAGCCCACGGAAGACCGCTTCGGCGAGGCATTGACGGACATCCTCATCCCGTATGTGGACGCCGCTTACCGGACACAGGCCAATCGGTCCGGGCGGGCGCTGGGGGGATTGTCGCGCGGCGGGGCCTGGGCCATCCATCTCGGATTGACCCAGCCGGAGTTGTTCGCCTCCATCGGCGCACACGCCCCGGCCATCTTCGTCACCGACACCAACAAGATCGGGCGCTGGCTGGCCGCCCTCCCGTCCGATCTGCGCTTGCGCGTCTTCCTCGACATCGGTGACAACGACACCGGCGCGGCCGAGGCGCTGCGGCTCGAATCCCAACTGGCGCAGTTCGGCGTGGAGCACGAGTGGCATTTTTATCTCGGCGCGCACATCGAGGCCTACTGGCGGGCGCACGTCGAGGAATACCTGCGCTGGTATGCCGCCGCATGGAGGCTGGAAGGTGAAAAGTAGTTCGGCCTGTACACACCCGGCAATTGCCCTTTATAATCCCCCAACATAGCAAAAAGAGAGGCCCAATGAAAATTTTCATCACAGGCGGGGCGGGCTACATCGGATCGGCCACCGCCGCCGCCCTGCTCGAAGCCGGGCACGAGGTGACGGTTTACGATTCGCTCATCACCGGCCACCGCCAGGCCGTGCCGGAGGGGGCGGAGTTCTTCGAAGCCGACCTGAACGACAGTCACATGCTGGCCGAGGCGCTCACCAGCCGGAATTTCGAGGCGGTGATGCACTTTGCGGCCTTCATCGAGGCGGGTGAGAGCATGAAAGACCCCGGCCGTTTCATGCGCAACAACCTGATCAACTCGCTGCACCTGATCGAAGCCGCCGTCCAGACCGGCATCCGCCGTTTCGTGCTTTCCTCGACCGCCGCGGTCTACCAGTCCAGCGACGAGCCGCTGACCGAGGAGTCGCCCCTCGGCCCGACCAATACTTACGGCTTTACCAAACTCGCCATCGAACAGGCCCTCGACTGGTACCGCAAGGTCCACGGCCTGCACTACGCCGCCCTGCGCTACTTCAACGCCTGCGGCGCCCTGCCGGGACGCGGCGAGGCCCACCAGCCCGAATCGCACCTGATCCCGCGCGTCCTGGGCGTGGCTCTGGGCAAGATGGAGTCCATCAACCTCAACGGCAGCGACTACCCCACCCCCGACGGGACCTGCATCCGGGACTACATCCACATCGCCGACCTGGTCTCGGCCCACCTGCTGGCCCTGGAAGCCCTCGGCGAGCGCGACAAATTGGTCTATAACATCGGGAACGGGAACGGGTACTCCGTCCGGGAGGTGATCGAAACCGCCCGGCGCGTGACCGGATGCCCGATCCCGATAGAGGAGTTCCCGCGCCGCCCCGGCGACCCGGCCCGCCTGGTGGCCTCGTCCGACAAGATCCGCCGCGAGTTGGGTTGGCAGCCCCGGCATCCCGACTTGACCGACATCCTGCGATCGGCCTGGGACTGGCACAGGTCTCATCCGAACGGGTACGACTCATGACCTTCATCATCGTCCTGGTCGGCTGGATTTTCTCGCTCAGCCTGCACGAGTTTTCGCACGCCCTGGTCGCCTATTTGGGCGGCGACACGACCGTGCGCGACAAAGGCTACCTGACCTTCAACCCGCTGAAATACACCCACCCGGTCTATTCGCTGCTGCTGCCGCTGCTGTTTTTGGTATTGGGCGGGATCGGCCTGCCCGGCGGCGCGGTCTACATCGAGACCTGGCGGCTGCGCAGCAGAGGCTGGGTCAGCGCCGTATCGCTGGCGGGACCGCTCTCGAACCTGGTCCTGGCGGTCATCCTGGGGATTGCGCTGAGGATTTTGCCCGTCAGCGAGAACGGGATCTGGCCGGGGCTTGCGTTTTTGGCCCTGCTGCAAGTGACCGCAGTCGTGCTGAACCTGCTGCCCGTCCCGCCCTTCGACGGGTTCGGCGCGCTCGAACCGTACCTCCCGCTCGACATCCGCCAACGGCTGGCCGAGACGCGCGGCGTGCTGGTCTGGATCGTCTTTGCGATCCTGTGGTATGTCCCGGCGGTCGGCAATGTCTTCTGGAACTTCGTCTTTACGCTGGCCGGTCTGATGGGCGTGCCTCTGCAACTGGCCGGGCTGGGCTATAACCTGTTCCAGTTCTGGCGCTGAAAAGTTTTGACCGACTGAGAGAGCAACTGTCACTCCAAGCACAGTTGCTCTTTTATTTTCTTGTTGAAGTGCAGAGTCTCCTGACTTTGTCGTCAATGTCTCCTCTGCCGGAAAACGTTATCAGAATCCTTAACGCGAATACCCTGACGGGCACACGTTACGCTGATTTGGCGAATTCCGCGAATGCTTTTTGGGAAATTTGCGTTATTCGCATATTCGCGAAATCCGCGTTAAATATCGTGCGATAGAAAATCAAAGTCTGGAGACTTTGACTCCACAAATGAGCAGGGGAAACCTTTTCAAATCAGATAATTTGGGGTAAAATTATATTGTAATAATTTTCACAATCATTATCATATTCTGACCTGGAGGCAAACATGGATAAACTTCCCCACATCGTCATCGTCGGGGCCGGGTTCGGCGGGATGGAGGCCGCCCGCCGGCTGGCGAAGGCTCCGGTGCGCGTTACCCTGATTGACCGGCACAACTATCACCTCTTCCAGCCGCTGCTGTACCAGGTTGCCATTGCCGGGCTGTCGCCGGAGCAGATCGCCTACCCGATCCGCTCCATTTTCCGCCGCCAGCGCAATTTCACCTTCCTGATGGACGAAGTGGCCGGGATCGAGCCGGAGTCGCGCTGTGTGGTCACCCGCCACGCGCGCATCGAATACGATTACCTGGTCCTGGCGGCGGGCGGGCAGACCAATTTCTACGGCCTCCGCTCGGTCGAAGAACACGCTTTGCAGGTGAAGAATATCGTCTCGGCGGTGGCGACCCGCAACCACCTGTTGCGCATGTTCGAGCAGGCCAGCCGCGAACCCGACCCGGCCCTGCGGCGCAAGCTGTTGACCTTCGTCATCGTCGGCGGCGGGCCAACCGGGGTGGAGACTGCCGGGGCGCTGTCCGAGTTGATCCGCCTGGTGTTGACCAAGGATTTCCCGTCGCTGAACCTGGACGAAACCCGGGTGCTGCTGCTGGAAGCCAACGGCGAGATCATGCGGGCCTTCCCCGAATCCCTGCGGAAGGCGACGCGCAACTCGCTTCACCGGAAGCACGTCGAAGTCCGGTTTGGGGCGGTGGTGGAGGATTACGATGGGCAGATCGTCCGGCTGAAGAGCGGCGAAAGCATCCCCACCTTAACTTTGATCTGGGCGGCCGGGATGCGCGCCACCAGCCTGGTGGACCAACTGGGGGCGGAGCAGGACGGCCTGGGCCGGGTCCAGGTCGAGCCGACCCTGCAAGCGCCCGGACACCCCGAAATTTACGTGATCGGCGACGGGGCTTTCGTGGATGACGATGAAGGGCCGCTGCCCATGCTGGCGACGGTCGCCATCCAGCAGGCGCGGGCGGCGGCGCAAAACATCCGCCGGGCGCTCAAGGGGTTGGAGGCGCAGCCGTTCAAGTACAAGGATCCCGGGCTGCTGGCGACGATCGGGCGCAACGAGGCAGTGGCCCACATCTGGGGGCTGTCCTTCCACGGGTTCCTGGCCTGGATGATCTGGCTGGGATTGCACATCCTCCGTATCATCGGGTTCCGCAACCGGCTGGTGGTGCTGATCAACTGGGCCTGGGAGTATTTCTTGTACGAGCGGGCGGTGAGGCTGATCACGTCGGAGTAGCACCAGTCAGGCTGTGTGACGCAACAAATTTCGATAGTAGATCCAGGCGGCGTCGAAGATGACGAAGATGCCGAGGAAGAGCCATCCGGCGGCTGGCGCGTCGTCGAGGAACAGGCTGAGCAGGATGCCCAGGCTGGCCGCGGAAGCCCAGACGATCTTGAGGTTGAGCATCCCCCGGTAGACGGCCACGCCCGCGTCCCGTCCGAGGTAGGATTCGATCCCGATTCCGAGCAGGGCCGCCCCGACCAGCCGGGCCGCCAGCGGGTCAATCACCGTCCAGCCCAGGTAAGGCAGAACCAGGTCCGGCACGGCCAGCAGCGGCAGCCCGAAGATCACGTCCACGGCGAAATGGACGATGAACCAGGTCCGCAGGCTGTCGGGCACGGCCGGTTTGTGTTTGGGTTTGCGCATGGGAACTCCTTTTAGCCTTGGTGTGACCAATTCCAGAACCAGTAGGCCATGCCCTTCCACTGGCCCCAACGCTCGAAATGGGATTCGACCTCCGCCGGGGTGACGGGCTGGCCGTCGTGCCATTCGAGCGAAACCATTTTCGTGGCCCAGGAATCGATCGGGATGAAATCCGGGCGGCCGAGGATCATCAACAGGTTGGCGGCCGCGTAAGCGCCGATGCCTTTGATCTTCATCAATTCTTTTCGCAGTTCCAGGGTGGGCAGGCCGGAGGTCTTGAAGGCTTCGATATCCAGTTCACCGGAAGCGGCGCGCCGGGCCAGTTCGATGAGATAGGGGGAGCGGTAGCCGAGGCGCGTTTCGTTGCGGAGTTGTTCCTCGCTGGCGGCGGCGAGACGTTCGGGGGTGGGGAAGGCCTTTCGGTAATCGGGTCTCGATACATCCTTCGCACCACCCTGTTCGGGATTACTCGACCCTCGGCCTGTTACCGGTTCTCCAAACTGCGTGACCAGGTTGAGGGTCATGCGTTTGGTGGCGGCCCACAGGGTGTTGGTCGTCAGGATCGTGCGGACGACGTCCTCGAAGAAGGTCGGCGAGCGCAGGACGCGGCCGTAGGCGTTCGGCTCGACGTGGGCCAGATTGGGTTCGTGGCGGGTGGCGGCGTAGAAATCGGAGAAGTCGCGCTGGAGGCCGAACATCCAGTCCACCCGCTCGGAGACCTCGGCCTGCTCGGCCTCGGTCAGCGCGGCGGTCTCGACCTGGAGGCCGTCCGGAGCGGGGGTGAGTCGCAATTCGACGACTTTGCCGCCGGACAGGCGCAGGACGTAGGTCAACAGGCTGGCGGCCTCGTCGTAGTGAAAGGGCGCCACCTGGTACCATCCGTGCGAGCGGACGGTGTTGTGGAAGTTGAAAGGCTGGCGGGCGGGAAGGGAGAATGTGGTCATGCAGATATTGTAGCAAAAAACGGTTCAGTAGTTTCCCAGTAGAGTGCGGTTTCGAGGGTCAGTGATGAGGTTGAACCGCGAAGTTCGCAAAGAGCGCAAAGCAAGATCAAGGGCGAAGAAGTTCCCTTGTAAATTTCAAAAAACTTCGCGGCCTTAGCGTCTTCGCGGTGAAAATCCAACTGCAATCAAAAGTGAGGCTGACATCGGTTCAGGGGATGAAAATTTCGCAGAACCCGGCCCCGATCTCGCAGGTGCCGACCGGCTCGTCTTGCCACAGCAGGCGGAATTGGGTGCTGCCGGGCTGCTTGGTCCAGAAGATGTATTGGCTGTCTTCAGTGAGACTGCGCGTGACCAGGTAGAGGTTGTGACAGACCGGCGGGTTGAGGTAATTGCTGGGGTTGCCCTGGATCTCGATCCGCATACAGCGGCTGCTGTGCAGGTTGGGGTAGTACTCGCCCCAGTACCAGCCGATGAACTCGTTGAGCGGATTCCCGTCTTCGTCCAGGCGCTGGAAGGAAAAGGCCGAGATCGAGCGGTTGGAGTCGGAGGCGTTGTAGAGATAAAAGCCGTATTCGTCGTAGTAGAGCCAGATGCGCTTGAGATTGACGAATTCGGGGGTGGTCGTGGGGGTTGGCAGGTCGGCCTGGGTGGGCGTTGGAGTGGGCGGTAAAGTCGCTGTATTCGTGGCTGTCGGGGATGGGGTGAAGGTCAACGTGGGGGAGGGGGTCGCCGTAAGGGTGGCTGTATTCGTCGGCGAGGGAGAGGGGGAGGCCAGGACCAGGCCGGTGACGGTGACAGCGGGGGGACGGGTGGCCGTCCCAGCGGGGGGAAGGATGACCAACGGTGGCAGGCTCACGGGTGGGACGGTCGCCGTGGGGGCCTGGGTGGAAGTCGAGGTGGGAGTAACGGTCGAGAGGCTGAGTCCGCCCGGGAACAGGACATCCCGGAAGAAATATCCCCCGGCGAACAGGATGGCGAAAAGGAAGAGGAATATCGGCCAGCGGGGTTTCCTCTCCGGTTTGGGCGGGGTCTGGACCTTGCGGGTGGTGGGGCGGGCCTTGCCGCTGACCACCTGGGCGGGCGGGGGCGGCAGCCCTGCGACGCGGCGCTGGGTGATCTCGCTTTTGTTGAGCGCCTTGGAGAGGGCGTTCATCAGGGACGCGCCGCTCTGGTAACGGTCGTTAGGGGATTTGCTGAGGGCCTTGAGCAGCACGGCTTCGGTCTCGGCGTTGAGCTGGGGGTTGAGGCGGCTGGGCAGCGGCGGGGGCTGGGTAATGTGCTGGAGGGCGACGCTGGCGGGCGAGATGTCGTCGAAGGGGACGACGCCGGTCAGCATTTCGTAGAGAATGACGCCCAGCGAATACAGGTCGGATTGGGGCACGGCGTCGGTGGAGCGGCGCACCTGTTCGGGGGAGATGTAATGCGGCGTGCCGAAGACCTCGCCGGAGGAGCCTTGCTGCATGTCGAGCGCCAGGCCGAAATCGCCCAGCACGATCCGACCGTCTTTCGACATGAAGACGTTGGAGGGCTTGACGTCCCGGTGGACGATGCCGTGTTTGTGGGCGTAGTCGAGGGCGCTGGCCAGGCTGCGCCCGATGCGCTGGATCTCAGGGACCGGCATCATCTCGCCCCGGGTCGAGTAGGAGGCCATCACGCTGGCCAGGTCCGGGCCGTCAATGTATTCCATCACGTAGTAGTACAGGCCGTCCTGGTCGTCGGCGTAATAGATCTGGATGATGTTCTCGTGCCGCCAGCGGGCGACGGCCCGGGCCTCCTTGACGAACCGCTCGGCATAGGCCGGTTTGCTGCGGTAACGGGCGTCAATGACCTTGATGGCGACCGGGCGCTGGAGTTTGACATCCTGCCCGTAATAGACCTGGGCCATGCCGCCGCGCCCAAGCAAGCCTTCGATGACGAAGTTGGAGAGCCGGCTGCCGATCAAGGGATCGTCTGTCATGGCAGTTTTTTCCTCATCACCACCGTCGGGGCGGCCTGGCGCAGGCCGGTCTCGCGGCTGGCAACCGTGAGGCGCTGCAAATCGTGGATGAAGGTGTTGAAGCCCTCGGCGTAGGAGTCCAGGTAATCCTGGGTGATGAGGCGGGCCAGGTCGTAGCGGCCGATGGCGTGCAGCCCGGCCACGTGCGGGCGGAAGTCGCGCAGGCTGATGCGCATCACGCCGTCGGCGTCCGTGATGATGCCCCAGACCAGTTGCTTCTGCTCGTTGTCGTCCTTGGCGGTGACGAAGCGTTTGAGGGTGCTGCTCGGCACCACCATGCCCACGTTCGAGAAGACTTCCTGGCCTTTGAGCATGTTGTTGAGCAGTTCGAACCGGGCCGGGAGCTTGTCCAGCAGGCGCTGGAAGGCGGTCGGCAGGTGGGCCAGCAATTTGATGGCGCCCACGCTGGCGCTCTCGCCCTGGACGGCGATTTCCTTGAGCTTATCGAAGACGGTCCCCAGCCCGGCCAGGGCCGCCAGGTAAGCGCGTTGGGCCGCGTCGAAATCCTTTTGCCGGGCGGACCGTTCTCCACTCGCACTTTCATACGCTTCGAGCGCGTGGACCGCCCTCCGGTGCAGGTTCAGCAGGTCCAGTTCGACCAGGGGCACTTCCATGCTGAGCGGGTAGAGCCGGTCGCGGGGCGAGCGGCGGCTGGCGTCCATCGGGATCAGCATGGACGGGTTTTGGCGGCGGGATTTTTCGATGGCGGCGGCGATCTCGACCGCCAGGGGATGGGTCGCCTTGTCGGCGGCCAGCAATTGGAGTTCCTCGGCCAGTTTCGGGGAGGGCTGGTAGCGGGCGGCATGCATGGCCCGGTAGAGCGCCAGCAGGTCGTTGACGGTCAGGTTGAGGGCTTGGCTGCGCTGCATGAACAACCGGCGCAGGTTGGCGCAGGCCTTCAGGTTGACCTTGTCCGTCTCGGCCCCCGATTCAGGCGTCACCTGCGGGGCGCGGCGGATCAGCTCCCGGTCGGCGTCGGTGAAGTCGAATTTCAGCGGCGTGAACAGGGACTGCCCGGCAGGCTGCGGAGGGGGCAGGGTGTTGAGGTAGACCGCCCACGAGAGGGCCTCGTTGGTCATGATCTCGGCCAGCGCCGCGCCCAGGATGCCGTCGAAAAAGATGTGCGACTGGTCGAAAACGAAAGTGTTGGCGGTCTCGAAGATCGTCAGGGCGTGGTCGCCCACGCCGCGCTCGGCCTGGCGCAGTTCGGTCAAGGGCAGGTCGGAGGGACGGCGGTCGGTGTTGATCAGGATCGGGGCGAAGCGCAGTTGCTCCAACCCTTCGCGCAATGGGCGGCTGAGCCTGCGCCGCAGGGAGGGCATCCCCGCCCGGCGGAGGCGGGCCAGTTCGGCCAGTTTCACTTTCGACAGGCCGGGCCGGGACAGCAGGGCGGCCATTTGGGCGCGGACGGTCTCGGCCTCGAGGGGCTGGTCGGTCCCGGGAGCGTAGACCGGCAGCAGGTAATATTCCCCGCGCAGGACCAGCCCGACCCGCGCCTGGTCGTTGTCGTAGGGGACGCGGGTCTCGCCGTACTGTCCCGGTTCGAGGTAAGCCATGATGGACATCTGGCGCTGGTAGGCAGCCAGGTCCTGTTTGGCAGCCTCGAATTGCCCGGCCCATTCGGCTCTCAGGTTGGCGGGCAGGTCACGCATCGCCTCTTGCAGGAAGTGCTCGAACTTGATCCGGCGATAGTCGGGATAGTCGTAGGCGGCGGCTTCGGCCCCGCGCCGGTAGGGGCGCTGGACCTCCCACTCGCGGTACAGGCCGTCGTACTGGCTGCGGTCCGGCAGGTGGGCGGTCAGGTCGCGCAGCAGGGCGGTCGAAACCCGCTCGCGCCATTCGATTGCGAGCAAGGCGTCGTACTGGTGGATGCAGGAGATGGCCGCCATCACCCAGGCCGTCCAGCGGTCCACCTCGTTCAACTGGATGCCATGCTGCTGGAGCAGGCTGTCGAAGCCGTGCGTCTCGGTGGCGTGGCGGGCGGTGTCCTCGCGCAGGGCGTAGTCCACGTAGAATTGCCAGACGCCCTCCGGGAAGGCCGAATCGGGGTCTTTCCCCGCCAGCCTGAGCAAATTCTGGTAGCCCCAGATGACGGCTGCGGGTCCGGCAAAGACCGTGCTGAACGTGACCTGGTCGAGGATCTGTTCGACGCCGCTGAACAGGGCGTTGACATGCTGCTGGAGGGTCTGGGGTGGGATGCGCTGGCCGGGCAGGCGGGCCAGTCCGCTCAGGATGATGCCGGGCACGTTCCCCGCCGGGACGATCTTCGAGACCAGGTCAACGACCGCCTCGATCTCCGGCAGGGACAGGCGCGACAAGCCGCGCAACGACTCGGACCGGGCGACCGTGGTCAGGTCGCGTGCGGTCAGGGTGGTGGCTTTTTGGAGGAGGGTCGTGTCGGTCATCGAAAGGAATCGGATTATCGCCAGGGCACCCGGTTTGTGGAGTCGCGGGGTAATTATACAACCCAATTCCAGCGAGACCGCGCCACGGATGGAGTACCTCTTACCTATCTCCTGTTTCCTGCTCCCTCGGGTTCATGCCCCCGGAGCCAGGGCGACGTGAATGTCGCGTTACGACACGCGATGTTGGTATCGCTTGCCGAAATTTATATATTATGTATAATGTGCAGAGATACTTGCAAGAAGGCAGCCGGAATGTCAGACTCGCTCGAAAGCGTCCAGCGCAAGCCGCTGAAGGAAGAAATCTTCGATATTTTGCACAACCGCATCATCGCCGGGAAGGTCGCGCCCGGCGAGTGGCTGCGCCAGGAGGACATTTCCTCCCAATTGGGCGTCAGCCAGACCCCGGTCCGCGAGGCGCTCGATTTGCTCGTCTCGGCCGGTTTGGCGGAACGCGTGCCCTATCGCGGGGTACGCGTTCTTCAGTTAAACGCCGACGAAATCGCCGACGCTTACGCCATGCGCCTGCTGCTGGAAAGCACTGCCGCCCATGCCGCCGCGTCCAACTGCACGGCGGAGCAATTGGAAGTCCTGCGCGCCCTCATCGAAAAGACCCGCCCGCTGGTGGCCCTGAGCGAGATGTCCATGCAGCGGCAGTTGAACCGCGAATTCCACCAGATGCTGGTGGCGGCCAGCGGGAATCCGCTGCTGGCGCGGCTGTACGCCATGGTCGCCAACCAGTTCCCGGACTGGATGCTCTACGAGTACATGTTCCGCCACCCGGAGCTGCTCGAAGCCAGCCTGGCCCAGGAATACCGGGAGCATCTCGCCATCGTCGAGGCGATCGCCGCCGGGCAGGGCCAAACGGCCGCGCAGCAGGCCCGCGAGCACATCCGCAACCTGGGGCGGGAACTGGTCACTTTCCTTCAAGTGCCGGAAGAACTTTTAATCGAGCGCGAAACCCTCCTTTTGTAGTCCACCCCATTGGATACGAGAGAGCCTGATTTTCAAAACCCAACCAAGGAGAAGAATATGTCTGCTGAATTGTTCGAGAAAATGGCCCAAAGCATCATCGAAGGTGATACGGATGAAGCCGAGCGCCTGGCCAGGCAGGCCATCGAAATGGGACTCGACCCGCTGGAGTGCATCACCAGCGGTTATGTGACCGGCGTCAACGAGGTCGGCGAGAACTTCGCCTGCGGACAGGCCTTCCTGCCGGAGCTGGTCATGGCGGGCGAGGCGATGAAGGCCGCGGTCTCCATCCTGGAGCCGGAGATGGCCAAACGCGGGACGGCCCGCCAGATGTACGGCAAAGTGGTGCTGGCGACCGTCGAAGGCGACATTCACGAGATCGGCAAAACCCTGGTCGGGACCCTGCTGTCTGCTTCCGGCTTCGAGGTGATTGACCTGGGCGTGGACGTGCCCACCGCCAGGATCATCGAAAAGGCCCGCGAGGTCGAGGCCGACATCGTGGCCCTGTCGGCGCTGCTGACGACCACGATGGTCAAACAGGGCGAGGTGATCGAGGCGCTGGAAGACGTGGGCCTGCGCGGCAAGGTCAAGGTGATGGTCGGCGGCGCGCCCGTGACCCGCGACTGGGTCGCCAGGATCGGCGCCGACGGCTACAGCGAAGACGCCATCGGGGCGGTCAAGGTGGCCAAAGAATTGATGGGGGTGGAATAATTACCAATTACCAATTACAGATTACAAACCAGCATAAGGTAATTAGTAATTGGTAATTGACGAGGATCTCAACATGACCAAAGCCATCAAATCCATCACCAATCCGAAACTCAAGCTGGAAATTCTGACGCCGGAGGAAGTCCGCAGGCTCCACGACGCCACCCTGCGCATCATCGAAAACGTGGGGGTGCGATTCCCGTCGCAGCGGGCGCTGGAGGTCTGGGCCGCCCACGGTGCGATAGTCGACCGCCAGAGCATGATCGTCAAGGCCAGGCCGGAATTGATCGAGGACGCGCTCAAGAAGGCCCCGCCGGTCTATCCGCTGGCGGCGCGGGACCCGGGGCAGGACCTGTCCCTGGACGGGAATCACGTCTACGTGGGCACCGACGGCTGCGGCGTGGAGATCATGGACATCCACACCGGCCAGCGGCGGGTCTCCTGCCTGCAGGACGTGGCCGAGATCGCCCGCGTGGCCGACGCGACCGAGGAGGTGGCGTTCCATTGGGTGGCGCTTTCGGCCCAGGACAAACCCGCCGAAACGCGCGGCCTGCACGAGATCCGGGCGATCTGGGAGAATTCCACCAAGCACGTCCAGACCGAATCCATCTACAACGAACGCGAGGCCCGGGCCGCAGTCGAAATGGCCGCCTTATTGGTTGGCGGCAAAGACAAGCTGCGCCAGCGCCCGGTCCTGTCGCTGATGCAGTGTTCCGCCCCTCCGCTGGGACACGACGGCGGCAGCCTGGAGGCGGCCCTGGTGGCGGCGGAATACGGCCTCCCGACCGGTTTTATGACCATGTCGGCCTGCATGACCACCGGCCCGGCGACCCTGGCCGGGACGCTGGCGGTCGGTAATGCCGAAGTCATCGCCGCGACCGCGTTGCTGCAACTGGCCTATCCCGGCGCGCCGGTCTTCTACGCCGCGGCCCAGACCGCTTCCGACCCGCGCTCGGGGGCCTACACCGGCGGCGGCCCGGAGGATTTCCTGTTCGGCGCGGCGACCAACGTGCTCTCGGACTTTTACGACATCCCGCTCTCGATGGGGTCATTCGCCACCGGGGCGAAACAGCCCAACTGGCAGGCGGGGATCGAGAACAGCCTGTCCACCTTCATGGCCAGCCTCGTCATGTCCGACATGCTGCTTGGAGTCGGATTCCTGCACGGCAGCCGCATCTGGTCGTATGCCGAGATGATGATGGACGCCGAGATCTTCTCGATCATCCACAAAACGATGCAGGGAATTGTCGTTGATGACGAGACCCTGGCGCTGGAAGCGATTGCGGCGGTCGGGCCGGGCGGAAACTTCCTGACCCAGAAGCACACCCGGAAACACATGCGCGACCTGTTCCTGCCCCAGTTCATGGACCGCCGTCCGTACAACGAGTGGGAGGCGCGCGGCGACAACGCCCAGGATTGGGCGCTGGCCAAGGCCCGCAAGGTTTTGGCCGAGCACCGGCCCGACCCGCTCGACCCGCAGGTGTCGGCGGAGATGGCGAAGATCATCGCGAGTTTGGAGAAGTAGATGCCTAAACTCGAACTGCTCACCCAAGAACTGATCGCCCGCATCCTGGATGAAGCCTTCCAGTTGATGCTCAAGCCGGGGATCAAGGTCCAGTCGGCGGAGGCGCGGTGGCTGCTGGCCGAGGCCGGGGCGCGGGTTGACGAGGCGGACGAGATCGCTTTCATCCCCGAAAAGATCGTTCGCGCCGCGCTCGAAACCGTCCCCTCGGCTTTCCACCTGTACGACCGGCACGGCAACCCGACCGTCACTTATGGCGGCGAGGCGGTCCAGTTCGATCCCGGCTCGTCGGGCGTCCACGTGCTCGACCCGGAGACGCTGGAGCACAGACCGTCCTACACGCCGGATCTGGTGCGGCTGGTCAAGGTGGCCGAGATGCTGCCGCAGTACGCCGCCCAGTCTACGGCTGTAGTGTGCAACGAAGTGCCCAAGGCCATCGGCGACCTGTACCGGCTGTATGTCGTCTTGATGTTTTCCGAGAAGCCCATCGTCACCGGCTCGTTCTCGATCCAGACCCTGCCGGCCATGTTCGACATGCTGGCAATATTCACAGGTGGAAGAGACGCGCTCATCGAGAAGCCGCAGGCCGTTTTCGACGTGTGCCCCTCGCCGCCGCTGATCTGGAGCGAGTTCGGGGCGCAGAACCTGATCGAGCTGGCGCGGGCGGGCGTCCCGGCGGAGATGGTCTCGATGCCGCTGGCGGGCGCGGCCGCGCCGGTCACGCTGCTGGGGTCGGTCGTCCAGCACGCAGCCGAGAGCCTGAGCGGGATCGCCATCCACCAGTTGGCGAAAGCGGGCGCGCCGATCGTCTGGGGCGGGGCGCCGGCCATCTTCGACATGCGGCGCGGCACGACGCCCATGGGCGCGGTCGAGACGGCCATGATAGACGCCGCCTACGCCCAGGTCGGCAAGTCGCTGGGACTGCCGACCCACACCTACCTCGGCGCGACCGACTCGAAGATCGTGGACGCCCAGGCCGGGCTGGAGAGCGGCGTCTCGGCCATCCTCGGCGCGCTGGCGGGGATCAACATGATCTCCGGGGCGGGGATGCTCGATTTCCTGGCCTGCCACAGCCCGGAAAAGTTGGTGGTGGACGCCGAAGCGATCGGCATGGCCCATCGTCTGGCAGCCGGCCTCGAGGTCCGCACCGAGACGCTGGCGACCGCCCTCTTCGAGGGGATCAACTTCAAGGGCGATTTCCTCAAGCAGCGCGCCACCCGTCAACTGTTCCCGCTTGAGCAGTATTTACCCTCCCCGGTCATTGACCGCGACTCGATCCGCGGCTGGCAGGACGCCGGTTCATTGGATACGTTTGCCCGCGCCAAAGTCCGCACGAAGCAGTTGCTGGACGAGTACCGGCGTCCGCAGATCGCGCTCGACCGCGAAAAGGAATTGGCGGCGATGGTCGCTTCCCTGGCGGAATCTGCGGGCATGGACAGCCTGCCGGAATTAGCCTGAAATTCGTTTGACTTTTGCCCTTTACAAATATATTATTTATTTAGCGCGAAAGGAGGTGCAGCGACTCGAACAAGGATCGTTTTGAAATCGCCCATCCAAATAGCGTATGGAAAGGAAGAGAGGAGTTTGCATGAAAAGCAAGTCTTTCGTTTTCAAGCTGGTCGTCCTGCTGGTCGTCGCGGGCATGCTCCTGGCGGGCTGCGGCGCAAAGGAGGAACCGGCCCCGTCCAAGGTGGCGACCTTCATCTGGACCCAGGAATTCGATACGCTCAACCCGATCTACACCAACATGTGGTTCGTCACTGTGACGCACCAGCTCTGGCTGCCCTGGGCTTGGGAATTCGACGAAAATAACGAGGCCTTCCCCAAGCTCGTCACCGAAATGCCCAGCACGGATAACGGGGGCATCTCCGCCGACGGCACCACCCTGGCCCTCCACCTGCGGGACGGCCTGGTCTGGTCGGACGGCGAACCGCTGACCTCCGCCGACTTCCGGTTCACCTGGCAAATGTACATTGACCCGAAGAACGCGGTCGCCTCCGCCTACCCCTACGACAACATCACAGATGTCGAGACCCCCGACGAGAAGACGGTGGTCGTACACTTCGAGCAGGCTTTTGCGCCCTGGATCATCCTGTGGCGCGGCATCCTGCCCGAACACGTCCTGAAGCCGGTTTACGACAGCGAAGGCACCCTGGACAACGCCGACTGGAACCTGAACCCGACCGTCGGTTACGGCCCCTACGTTTTCGCCGAATGGGAGTCCGGCAGTTTCGCCCGCTTCGTGGCCAACGACAACTACTGGGGCGAAAAGCCGAAGATCGGCGAGATCTTCTTCCGCTTCGTGCCGGACGACGCCTCGCAAGTGGCCGCCCTCCAGTCTGGTGACGGCGACCTGGGCACGTTCATCGCTTACAGCGACGTGCCCAAGCTGAAAGAATCCGGCGTCACCATCATGGTTCAGCCGTCGGGTTACAACGAGGGCTGGTTCTTCGTCATCAACGAAGAGATCGGCCACCCGGCCCTGGCGGATGTCAACGTCCGCAAGGCGATTGCCATGGCGGTGGACCGCGAGGCGATCAACCGGGACCTGCTGCTGGGTCTGACCAAAGTGCCGGCCAGCTTCTGGGACTCGCTCCCGTACTACAACAACCCTCCGCTGGAGAATTACGCCTACAATCCAGACGAGGCCGGGAAACTGCTGGATGACGCCGGCTGGGTCGACTCGAACGGCGACGGCACCCGCGACAAGGACGGCGTCGAACTGGTGCTGACCTACGGGACCACCATCCGCGAGATCCGCCAGGACACCCAGGCCGTCGTCCAGCAGCAACTGGCCGCGGTCGGCATCAAGGTGGACCTGCAAAGCTACGACTCGGACCTGTACTTCAGCGGTTACGGCGAGGGTCCGGCGGCGAGCGGCGAGGTGGACATCATGGAATGGTCCGACGGCCCGTCCGGTTTCCCCGACCCGGACATCTACTACTGGCTGTGCAGCGAGATCCCCAGCGACGAGTACCCTGCGGGCGGCAACTGGTTCTTCCTGTGCGACGAGGAACTGGACGCCCTGATCCAGCTCCAGGCCACCCAGGTGGACGCCGAAGCCCGCCAGCAGACCATCTCGCAGATCAACCAGATCTTTCACGACCGGGTCTACTGGCTCGGCATGTGGCAAGACCCGGACGTCTGGGCTGTCGGCTCGCGGCTGACCGGCGTCAAGTTCTCGGGCGTGACGCCCTTCTTCAACATCACCGAATGGGATTTGAAATAATCCCGTCGGGCTGATCGTCCTTCAACCAATGGGCCGGGGAATACTCCCCGGCCCAAACCAAACCAAGCGCCCAGCCGAAAAGGTGCAAGCCGGCGTGTTGAGCCTGTCGAAACGCCAGCTTGCTGGTTCCCGGCGGACCGAAGTCCCGGTGGACCGAAGTCCCGGTGGACCGAAGTCCCGGCGGACTGAATTCCCGGTGGACCGAAGTCCCGGCGGACTGAATTCCCGGCGGACTGAATTCCGCACTCCAGAAATTTTCGGAAAGATGACCCGATGACCCGCTATATCCTGAAACGATTGCTGCAAGGCATCCCGCTGCTCTTCATCATCAGCATCATCCTGTTCGTGCTGATGATGAACATGGGCGATCCCATCGCCACCATGGGCGGGCGCTCCGTGACCCGTCCCTCCGACCGGGAGCGGCTCACCCGTCAACTGGGCCTGGACCAACCCGTTTACCTCCAATACCTCTACTGGCTGGTCGGCAACGACTGGACCAAAGTGGACCTGGACGGCGACGGCGTGGCCGAAACCCCCGGAACCCGGCGCGGCGCCCTGCGCGGGGACTTCGGCACCTCGCTCGTCAACCGCGGCAAACCCGTGACCGAGATCATCGCCGAACGCCTGCCCAACACCCTGATCCTGATGGTCGCCGCCGAAGTGCTGATCATCCTCGGCTCCCTGCTGGTGGGGGTCTATTCCGCCCTGCGCCAGTATTCCAAAGCCGACAATATCCTGACTGCGCTGTTATTCATCGGCTATTCCATGCCGATCTTTTTCATTGCCCTGATCTCGATGTACCTTTTTGCGGTGCTCTTCAAACGTTGGGGACTGCCCTACCTGCCGACGGTGGGCATGTTCGACCCGCAGGTAGGCAAGACCGCCGGGCAGGTGCTCTGGCACATGGTCCTGCCCGTGATGAGCATTTCGATCATCAGCTTCGCCGCCTACAGCCGCTACATCCGCAGCACCATGCTGGAAGTGATGAGCCAGGACTACATCCGCACGGCCAAGTCCAAAGGATTGAGCCGGCGCGAGATCATCTACGTCCACGCCCTGAAGAACGCTTCCCTGCCGATCGTGACCGTCGTCGGCCTCGACCTGCCGCTCCTGCTGGGCGGGGCGGTCATCACCGAGCGCATCTTCGCCTGGCCCGGCATGGGACGCCTGTTCCTCGACCACGTCTCCCGCTCCGACCTGCCGGTGGTGATGGGCATCCTGATGTTGATCGCGGTCGCGGTGGTGGTCTTCCAGATCATCACCGACATCGTCTACGCCTGGCTGGACCCGCGCATCCGCTACGAGGGGTAGGATAACGATGATGGACGCGACACCCCAAGCCGACTCGCTGACCTCCTTCGCCCCCGACGAACTGGAGACCCCTCCGCTCACCCTGGGACAACTGGCCTGGCGCCGTTTCCGGCGGCACAAGATGGCGATCTTCGGAGCCATCGTGCTGGTCTTGCTCTTCCTCTATGCTTTCGGTGGAGCCTTTGTCCTGTCGGAAAGTTACGCCAATTTCACCGATACGGACCTGCGCCTGTCGCCGCCCTCGGCGGCCCATCTCTTCGGCACCGACACCATCGGCCGCGACATCCTGGCCCGCACCATCTACGGCGGGCAGATTTCCCTGCTCATCGGCCTGACCGCGGTCGTGATCGAGACCCTGGTTGGGATCGTGGTCGGCGCGCTGGCCGGCTACTACGGCGGCAAGGTGGACGCCATCCTGATGCGCATCACCGAGGCCATGCTCAACATTCCCGAAATCTTCCTGCTGATCGTCATGGCCAAGTTCTTCGGCGGCAAGATCCCGGAAGTGGAGGTGCTGGGCCGGGCTTACAGCGGCAGCGTGATCGTGATCGTGGTCATCATCGGCCTGACCAGTTGGATGTATTTAGCCCGGATCGTGCGGGCCGAGTTCCTCTCGCTCAAGGAGAACGAATTCATCCTGGCGGCGCGGGCCACCGGCACCTCCAATGCCCAGATCATCTTCCGCCACATCCTGCCCAACAGCATCGCCCCGATCGTCGTCTCGGCCACCCTGGGCGTGGCCAACGCCATCCTGGCCGAAGCCTACATCAGCTTCCTCGGCCTGGGCGTCCAGCCGCCGACCGCCACCTGGGGCAACATGCTCGACGGGGCCAACAACTACCTCGAATCCGCCCCGTGGATGTGGTTCTTCCCCGGACTTCTGATCCTGCTCACCGTTTTGAGCATCAACTTCCTCGGCGACGGCCTGCGGGACGCCCTCGACCCGCGCAGCCGGGCTGTGTAATAAAACAATGAATACTCTCCTCGAAGTCAAAGACCTCCAGACCCGTTTCCACACCGCCGAAGGCACCGTCTACGCCGTCAACGGCGTTTCCTTCCACGTGAACGAGGGCGAGACCCTGGCCGTCGTCGGCGAGAGCGGCTGCGGCAAGTCCGTGACCATGCTCTCGGTCCTCGGCCTGATCCCCCAGCCGCCGGGAGAGATCGCCAGCGGCCGGGCGCTGTACCGCGGCAAGGACCTGTTCAGGAAAACCGATTACGAGATGGAGGCCATCCGCGGCAAGGAAATCTCGATGATCTTCCAGGACCCGATGACCTCGCTCAACCCGGTCCTCAGCGTTGGCCGCCAGATCACCGAATCCCTGCGCGCCCACCTGGGCATGACCCAGGACCAGGCGGAGGGTCGGGCCGTCGAACTGCTGGAACAGGTCGGCATCCCGGACGCCGCCAACCGCCTCAGGGATTACCCGCACCAGTTCTCCGGCGGGATGCGCCAGCGGGTGATGATCGCCATGGCCCTGGCCTGCAACCCCAGCCTGTTGATCGCCGACGAGCCGACCACCGCCCTCGACGTGACCATCCAGGCCCAGATCACCGAACTGGTCGCCCGCCTGCGGGACAAAGTCCACATGGCGATCATCTGGATCACCCACGACCTGGGCGTGGTCGCCGGGCTGGCCGACCGGGTGGCCGTCATGTACGCCGGTTTAATCGTCGAGGAAGCCGCTGTGGAGACCCTCTATGAAGACCCGCGCCACCCCTACACCCTGGCCTTGCTGGCCGCCCTGCCCCGCGTCGACCGCCGCCGCGACAAACGCCTGAAATCCATCCCCGGCGCGCCGCCCAACCTGCTGGTCGAGCCGCACGGCTGCCCGTTCGCGCCGCGCTGCGAACACGTCGTCGAGCGCTGCCTGGGCGACAACCCGCCCCTCACCCCGGTTGCGGACGGACACACCATCGCCTGCTGGGTGGACGTCACCACAGGAGCACCCCGATGAGCGACCCCCTGGTATCTGTAAACAACCTGACCAAGCACTTCCCCGTCACCCGCGGCCTGGTCTTCCAGCGCAAGGTCGGGGCCGTGCGAGCCGTGGACGGCGTTTCGCTCCACATCCAGCGGGGCGAGACCCTCGGCCTGGTCGGTGAGAGCGGCTGCGGCAAGACCACCGCCGGGCGCACCATCCTGGGCCTCTACCCGGCCACCTCCGGCAGCGTGCTGATAGACGGCCAGGATGTCTGCACCGCCAAAGGCTCCGGGATGCTCGCCATCCGCCGCAAGGCCCAGATGATCTTCCAGGACCCCTACGCCTCGCTCAACCCGCGCTGGACGGTGAACGCCATCGTCAGCGAGCCGCTGCGGGTCCACAAGCTCATCACTCGCGAGCGCGAACGCGCCGAAAAGGTCAAGGAACTGCTCTCACTGGTCGGCCTGAGCAGCCGCCTGGTCAACCGCTTCCCGCACGAATTTTCCGGCGGGCAGCGCCAGCGGATCGGCATCGCCCGCGCCCTGGCCTCCGACCCGCTCTTCGTCGTCTGCGACGAACCCATCTCGGCCCTCGACGTGTCCATCCAGGCCCAGGTGGTCAACCTGCTCGAAGACCTGCAAGACCGCCTCGGCCTGACCTACCTCTTCATCGCCCACGACCTGAGCATGGTGCGCCACATCTGCGACCGGGTGGCGGTCATGTACCTGGGCGTGGTGGTCGAACTGGCCGAACGGGACGAGCTTTACGAGAACCACCTGCACCCCTACACCCGCGCCCTGCTCTCCGCCGTGCCCATCCCCGACCCGAAGAAAGACCGCGCCCGCCAGCGGATCATCCTCAGCGGCGACGTGCCCAGCCCGATCAACCCGCCCTCCGGCTGCCGCTTCCACCCGCGCTGCCCGATCGCGGGCGAGGAGTGCAAAACTGTCGAACCGGACTGGCGCGAGGTCCGGCCCGGACACTGGGTCGCCTGTCACAAAGCCTGACCGCAGCCATGATCGAACTCGAACGCCTGCTGCGCGTCCCATACATTGATCCCGAAGGCGGTTTCGACATTTCACCGGACGGGACCCGCCTCGCCTTTGCCTGGAACCGCACCGGCGCGTGGGAAATCTACGAAATGCCCCTGCGCGGCGCGCGGGACCCGTGGCCTGTCTCCCGCGGCGACGGCGCGAAACTCGCCCCGAAATACTCCCCCGACGGCTCCCGCCTGGCCTACGTGGTGGACTTCGATGGCGGGGAAAACTACCATATTTTTGTCGCGCAAGGGGTGCGTCGCACCTTCCAAAACGGGCAGATTCCAGGCGAAAAAGTTTCTCGTTTAACGGGATTAACTCTAGAAGTCGGGTGCGACGCACTCGCGGTTGACCTCACCCCAAACATCACCTTCACCCTCCAGCCCAATTTCTGCTGGTCGCCCGACGGGATGCAGATCGCCTTCCTGGCCGATAAAACCGGTTGCTTCGCCGCCTACGTCATGCCTGCCAGCGGCGGCGAACCCCGCCTGTTGCTCGATACCGGCTTTCCGGTTCACGACATTGCCTGGTCCCCGGGCGGCCGTTACCTGGCCGTGGTGAGCGAAGCCGACGGCCAGGACTTCAACATCCTCATCCTCCCGCTCGACGGTAGCACGGCTTTTGTGCTTGCGGACGAAACCGGCCCGCTCAACGCCCAGCACCCGGCCTGGTCCCCGGACGGCACGAAACTGGCCTTCTGCTCCGACTACCCCAACGGTTTCCACCAGATCGGCATCTTCGACCTCGCCTCGCGACAGATTTCCTGGCTGACGGCGGGCCGCGCCAACTGCCGCTCGCCGCAATGGTCGCATGACGGCGCGAAACTGGCCTGCATCCGGGCGCAAGGGGCAGCGGACAAGATTGTAGTTTGCCCTTTGGCTGATTCTGCGCGAGCGCGTCGCACCTTACCCGCTGAAACAACCCCGTTAAACGAAGACTCGACACAGCCCGGATCATCCCGTTTAGAAAGGCGCGACGCGCCCTCCTGGGAGTTCCAGGTCGAGATCGGCGTCCACTACAAACCGCACTTCACCCCGGACGATAAAAGCATCGTCTTCCCGTTCAACAATCCCCGTCGCCCGCCCGACCTGTGGATGGCTGATATTGAAACCGGTGAACTTCGCCAACTGACCCACTCCCTATCCGCTGACGTGGCCGGCGCGCCCTTCATCCTGCCCAAAGAGATCACCTACCCCGGCCAGGACGGCACGCCCGTTCCGGCCCTGCTGTTCAAATCTCCAGGCGCGGACGAAACCACCCCGGCGGTGGTCGTCATCCACGGCGGGCCGGACTGGCATTTCCAGATCGAGTGGTATCCGCTCATGGCCCACCTCGCCAGCCGCGGCTGGACGGTGCTGGCCCCCAACTACCGCGGCTCCACCGGCTACGGGCGCGGCTGGCAGTACGCCAACCGCTTCGACCTCGGCGGCGTGGATATGGACGACGTGGCTGCCGGGGCGCGCTACCTGCTCGCCAACAAGCTCGCCGACCCGCAGCGGATCGCCGTCACCGGGCGCAGCCACGGCGGCTACCTGACCATGACCTGCCTGACGCGTTACCCCGGCCTGTGGCGCGCCGGGTCGGCTGTCGTCCCCTTCCTGAACTGGTTCACCGCCCACGAAAATTCCCGCAAAGACTTGCAGCACTGGGACATCGAAAATTTCGGCGATCCCGTCGAAAACCACGACCGGTGGCGCGAGCGTTCGCCGTTTTTCTTCCTGGATAAGATCAAGGCCCCGGTGCAGCTTATTTGCGGCGAAAACGACCCGCGCTGCCCACCGGATGAATCCATCCAGGCCCGCGACAAACTGCGCGAGATCGGCCGCGAAGTGGATTTCAAACTTTACGAAGGCGAAGGCCACGCCTTCCTGAAGACCGAAAACGTGGTGGATGCCGAAGTGCGGCGCGTCAATTTCCTGGCGAAAAATCTCGAACGCTAATGACGCCAATGAGCGAATGGACGCGAATTTATTCGGGAGAGAAATTCACCATAGAGAGCACAGAGCGCGCAGGGTTTTCCTGCAAAGCGTAACGCGACATTCATGTCGCTTTTGCGGGCAGGGCGACATGAATGTCGCGTTACTTCTCAGCGCAGAACAAAACATTGGCGTCATTCGCCCATTCGCGGAATTCGCGTTAAAAAACGGAGGTCTTGTGAACCATTTCAAATTCCTGAGCGACGCCGAAGTCGAAGCCATGCACCGGGCAACCCTGCGCATCCTGGCCGAGGTCGGCGTGGTGCTGACCCATGCCGGGGCGCGCCGGATGCTGACCGATGCCGGCGCGACCCTCAAGGATGAGCGCGTGCTCCTGCCGCCCGACCTGGTCGAAGCCTGCATCGCCAAATGCCCGCCGCAGGTCAGCCTGCGCGGTCGAGCTGGATCAACCAAAACCCTCGGCGACGGCTCGCTCTACTTCCACAACCTGGGCGGCGCCCGCGACATATTCGACCCACTCACCGGCGAGCATCGTTACGCCACGCTGCAAGACCTGCGCGACGCCACCCGCCTGCTCGACGCCCTGCCCAACTGCCACACCCTCACCCCCTTCTTCACCCCCTCCGACGCGCCGGGGCCGCTCATGTCGCTGGCCATGTACCGCCACGCCCTGCCCTTCACCGTCAAACCGCTGCAAGGCCCCGGCGTGCAGACTGCCCCCGAGGTCAGGTTTGCCGTGCGGATGGCCGAAGTGCTCGGCCCCGCCCCCGAAGTCCTGACCCTGAGCGTCTCGCCCGTCAGCCCGTTGACCTTCCCCGACCACGAAGTCGAAGCCATGCTGGAGATCGCCCGCCAGGGCATCCCCTTCGCCCCGCTGCCCTGTCCGACCGCCGGGACGACCGCCCCGTTCTCGATTGCGGGAGCGGTTGCCCAGCAGGCCGCCGAGGTGCTGGCCGCGCTGGTACTGGCCCAACTCGTCCGGCCGGGATTGGGGATCATCTTCTGCGGACGGCTGGCGATGATGGAGCCGCGCACCGGGATTTCGGTCTGGGGCGGCGTCGAAATGGGCCTCGCCTCGGCCGGGACCGTCCAGCTGGGCCACCGTTATGGACTGCCGGTCAACGTCTACGGCTTTTCGACCAACGCCCACAGCCTCGACCTCCAAAATGGATTCGAGCGCGCCCTCAACGCGGTCATCCCGGCCCTGGCCGGCGCGGACGAGCTTTCCGGCATCGGCGAGATGGAGGCGGGCGTGATGAGCACCTTCGCCCAGATGGTCGCCGACGACGAGTTCGCGGCCGTGATCCGGCGCGTCCGGCGCGGCTTCGCCGCGGACGAGGAGTCCCTGGCCGTGGACGTAATCGCCTCGGTGATGAACGGCAGCCGCAACTTCCTCGGCCAGAAGCATACGATAAAATACTTGAGAAGCGGCGAGGTGCTGGTGACCAAACTGGCCGAGCGCGGCACCTGGGAATCCTGGGAGACGGGCGGACGCCGGGGGCTGGCCGAGCAGGCCCAGGCCGAGTCCGAACGCATCCTGCGCGAGCACCGGGTCGAACCGCTCAGCGGAATCCAGGAAAAGGCGCTGGACGAGATCATGTCCGCTGCGGAGAAAGAATTGGTCAAATAGTGTAAGGGCGACCCATCAGGGTTCACCAAGGGGCTAAATTGCAATGGATTCTTGCCTGCAGTCGCGAATTTTCGATCCCGGCGGGTCGCCCCTACAAAAATCATCAACGTACGGAGAACTCATGCTCAAAACTGCCCACACTCTCTACGAAGACCTGGTCCACTGGCGGCGGGACTTCCACATGCACCCCGAGCTGGGATTTACCGAAACCCGCACGGCCCGCATCGTGGCCGACGAACTCGAAAAGATGGGCTACCGCGTCCGGCGCGGGGTCGGGAAGACCGGCGTGGTGGCCGATATCGGCGACGAGGGCGGCCCGACCATCGCCATCCGGGCCGACATGGACGCCCTGCCGATCCTCGAAACCGACGACCGCGAATACGCCTCGCTCATCCCCGGCGTGATGCATGCCTGCGGCCACGACAGTCACACCTCGATGGCCCTGGGCGCGGCGGCGATCCTGGCGAGGGAGAAATTCCCCGGCCGGGTGCGCTTCCTGTTCCAACCCTCGGAGGAGACCGCCGACGACGAAGGCTTGAGCGGCGCGCCGCGCATGATCGAAGACGGCGCGCTCGACGGCGTGGACATGGTCATCGCCCAGCACGTCGGGCCGTATGCCCCGGTCGGGACGATCAGCATCTCCAGCGGCCCGGCCTCCGGCGGCGTGGATTCGTGGTTCGGCAAGATTTTTGGGGTGGGCGGCCACGGCGCGCACCCGGATACGGTGATTGACCCGTTCTACATCCTGGCCCACGTCATCATGGGGCTGAACGCCATCGTCTCGCGGCGGCTGGAACCGTTCGCCCCGGCGGTGGTCAGCATCGGCACTATCCACGGCGGCGCGGCCCAGAACGTCATCCCGGACACGGTCGAGATCACCGGCACGCTGCGTTACACCGACACGGATGTCCACCGGCAGATCAAGGATGAAATGCGGCGCGTCCTCGAAATTTCCCGCAACCTGGGCGGCGATTACGAACTGCGCTTCGAAGACGGCGGCGGGCCGATGGTCAACGACGAGGCGGCTTCGGCGTTGCTGCGGGCCGTGGGCGTGGACTTGCTCGGCGAAGGGAACGTCCAGCCGCTGCGCCAGACGCTGGGAGCGGAGGATTTCGGCGCATTCACCGGGAGAGTGCCCGGGGCGATGTTCGTGCTGGGGACGCGGATCGAGGGCGACGAACGTACCATCCACCACCCGCGCTTCGACATTGACGAGCGCGCCATGCCCATCGGCGCGGCGATGCTGGTCGAGGCGGCGCTGCGCTTTTTGCGAGGCGAACAAGCCGCTGATGAAAACAGATAAGCGGAACCGGACAAAATCCCGATTTTATGCCGCCTCGGTACACCTACCCCCCCCTCCTCTTCCTGCAAGTTGCTCTCGACACCCTGCTCCTCCGCCCGCGCTCGTTGCGGGAGGATGCCCTGGCCTGCGTCGCCCGGCTGGAGCCGCCGCTCAAGCTGATTGGAGCTGAAAACCTGCCGGGGCGCGGCCCGTGCGCCGTCACGGTCAACCATTACGGGCGGCCCGGCTTTGGGGCGCAGTGGCTGGCGCTGGGGATCGCCGCGACCGTCCCAGCGGAGATGCACTGGATCATGACGAACGAGTGGACCGCGCCGGGCAAATGGTACGAGCCGCTCAAGAGCGCCGCCACCCGCTGGCTGCTGCGACGGCTGGCGCGGGTCTACGGGTTCACGTCCATGCCGCCGATGCCGCCCCGGGAGAAGGATGTGGAAGCCCGGGCGCGGGCCGTCCGCTCGGTGCTGGAGGAGGCGAAAGCGGGGCGGGACTTTGTGCTGGGTCTCGCGCCCGAGGGCCGCGACTCGGCTGACGGGTCTTTGGCGGAACCGCCTCCGGGCGCGGGCCGCTTCCTTTTGCTGCTGGCCGGCCGCGGGTCCCGGTTTGTGCCGGTGGCCGCTTACGAAGCGGACGGGGCCTTTTGCCTGCGTTTCGGCCCGGGGTACGGGTTATCCGTCCCGGCGCATTTATCCCCCGATGAAAAAGATAAAGTTGCGGCTGGAATCGTCATGTCGAAGATCGCCGAACTCTTGCCCGAACACCTGCGAGGAGCCTACCGATGAAAAAGATCACGTCGTTTTGGGGAATGCTGGCGCTGAACGCCTACTGGATCGGGCTGTCGTTCAAGTGGAACGCCCTGCACCCGATCGTGCTGCCGGCGGTGCTGCTGAACTACGTGCCCGATGCGCAGAAGAACACCTACCTGGGCCTCCTGACTTTCACCGGCCTGGCGGTGGCGACGGTGATGCAGCCGCTGGCCGGGGCGCTCAGCGACGGCTGGCGTTCGCGCTGGGGGCGGCGGCGTCCGTTGATGGTGATCGGGATGGCCTTCGACGTGCTGTTCCTGGCCGTGCTCGGCTGGGCTGGAGATCTCTTCTGGCTGTTCATCGGCTATGTGGGCCTGCAGGTCACCTCCAACCTGGGGCAGGGACCCGCCCAGGGGCTGCTGCCCGACCGGGTGGCGGAGTCCAAGGTCGGCGCGGCGAGCGGGCTGAAAACCTTTATGGACATGGCCGCCCTGATCGTCGCCTCGCTGGCCGCGGGACGATTGCTCGACCCCGAGACGCGTGACCCGTCCCTGATCATGGCGGTGCTGATCGGGACGATGCTGGTCTTTACGGCGATTACGGTTTTTGGGACGCGGGAAGAACCATCAGATTCGCCACGGAGCGAGGCAGGCTTCGGAAGTCTTTCCGGGAACCGCCCCGGCAGGAGGGCTGCACGGAAGACTTCCGAAGCCTTTTCTCAATTCAAAATTGATTTCCGCCGGAACACGGCTTACTGGTGGCTGATCGGGCAGCGGTTCGTCTTCTTGCTCGGCATTTACGGCGTGCAGGCTTTTGCCCAGTATTATTTGCAGGACGTGTTGCAGGTGGCCGACCCGCCCAAACAGACCGGCGACCTGCTGGCAGCCCTGACCGTGGCCCTGGTCTTGCTGGCCGTATCGGGCGGCTGGCTCTCGGACCGCTTCGGGGAGAAGAAGTTGCTCTACGCCGCCGGCATCCTGGCAACGGTCGGGTTCCTGCTGCTGCGGCTGGCACAGACCCCGGTGATGCTGATGGTCTACGGCGCGGTGCTGGGCGCGGGCATCGGCCTGTTCCTGACCTCCAACTGGGCGCTGGCGAACAAACTCGCGCCATCCGCTGAGGCCGGGAAGTACCTCGGCCTGACCAACATCGCCACCGCCGGGGCCGGCGCGCTGGCGCGGCTCGAAGGCCCGGTAATAGATGCGGTCAACGCCGCCATGCCGGGGGCGTGGTGGGGCTATACCGGTTTGTTCGTTTTTGGGGCGGTGTGCGCTGTGGGGAGTATGCTGCTGCTGAGGAAAATCCCTGATAAGGGATAGGGCCGAACGTAAATTTGGCAAAATTTGTAATGGAACTTCGGTCTGAAATATTGTATACTGTACATGCACAAGCGCCACCCGCTACCGAACCCCGTACCCAGTGTACGGTGAGGCTTCCCCAAGAAGCAGTTAGGAGCGGGGGCGGTTGTTTTTAACCCGTGTCTGCCCCGATGGTTTCCAATGCCAGATGTTGAAACGGGTCACAGAGGGGAGGGTCGCCAATCTCAAAGATGGCCATCCAAGCCGTTTCCCAATGTAACTCATCAAATCCATTTTTGCAGGGCTATCTCTGCCGCTATTCCAGGCATAACCCACCGCTCCAAGCAATACATCAGCCAGTTGGAGCAAATCTTCTTCGTGGGAGCGCCGAGGTTCGATAGCGCGCAATGGCTCTGTATTGGCCTTTTTCAACCAATAGCGATTTGTGATGATCCGCAATACTTCCAGCCGGTTTCTCTTACGATTGTTACGTTCATCGGTATAAAGCCAATATAAATTGCCCGGCTCGATATTTCGGCTGATCAGTTGGAAATAAAATTTATAGAAACCCAGTTCCTGGTCATTTTTATGGAAAGTGCGATAATCGAGCAGGTGAGTATCTATCACGATATAACGAAAACCGACTTCTGGAGAATCAAAAAAACAATCTACCCAGGCGTAGTATGCTGGAAGTTTGGAACGGGAGACCTTTGTCCACTTGAATTCCGCACTCATATTGAAATTCCGGCGGACATAAGCAAGCCTGTCGCTCAAACCGTCTTTGCACTCTTGCGGTATCCATAATCCGCCGATCAGCATGTAATGGGCAGATTGGGTGTTATTTTCGTCGCAATATAGGAGAAATCGTCTTTCGGCTGTCATGTTCTCCCCAATCGGGTTTTCTTTGAATATCAGGGATGCAAAATTATAGCATGGTGGCATCGTGGTGAAATCCTGATAAGATTACCCCATGAAACCCAAAACCCTGCCCTTCATCATCTTCGGCCTGCTGGCGGTGGCCGCCCTGGCCGCATTCGCCGTCTGGGGCGTGCCGTACTTCTTCCAAACCCCTGTCCCCGAAATGAGCATCTCCACCCTCGGCGCGGGGACGGTCAAGGCCGAAGTGACCGACATCCTCGAAGAAGGCATGATTGATCTCGGCAACGGCATCGAACAGCCCTTCCAGGTGATGCGCGTCCGCATCCTCGAAGGCGACTTCGCCGACATCCTGATGGAAATAGACTACGGCAAGCGCCAGGTCCGCACCGACGACATCCGCTTCGACCCCGGCGACCGGGTCTTCGTCAGCGTCGGCCGCCGCCCCGACGGGGTCATCACCGCCTATTACGTGGACGCCGTCCGCAGCGCGCCGATGCTCTGGCTGCTGGGCGCGTTCGTCGCCGCCATCCTGCTCATCAGCCGCTGGAAAGGCTTCCGCAGCCTGCTGGCGATGGGCTTCAGCCTGTTCATGGTCATCGGCTACGTCATCCCGCACATCCTGGCGGGCGAAGACCCGGTGCGGGTCAGCATCATCGGCTCGGCCATCCTGCTCGGCGTCTCGCTCTACGTCACCTACGGCTGGACCCTCAAAACCCACGCCTCGGTGCTTTCGATGTTGCTGGTGCTGCTCATCACCGGCACGCTGGCTTGGTTCTTCGTCGTCTTCACCCGGCTCACCGGCGCGGGCGACGAAAACGCCATGTTCCTGCTCCAGATGCAGGATGTGACCATCAACCTGCGCGGGCTTTTATTGGGCGGGATGCTGATCGGCGCGCTGGGCGTGCTGGACGACCTGGTCACGACCCAGGCCTCCGCCGTTTTCGAGCTTCACGCCGCCAACCCGGACCTCGGGCCTGGCGCGCTGTTCCGCAGCGGGATGCGCATCGGACAGGACCACGTGGCGGCCACGGTCAACACCCTGGTGCTGGCCTACGCCGGGGCCTCCCTGCCGATGCTGCTGCTGTTCACGCTCGGCCGGGGCAACTACGGCTTTCTGGTCAACTACGCTTCGGTGGCCGAGGAGATCGTCCGCACCCTGGTCGGCTCGCTGGGGCTGGTCGCCGCCGTCCCGTTGACCACGCTGATCGCGGCCGGGCTGGCACTGTACAGTCACCGCCTGGGCGAGTGGCGGCACTACCTCGGCCCCGAAAACAGCGGCGGAGGGCATCATCATTAAACCTTTCCAACGCGAATGCCGTTAATCCGCGAATGACGCAAATTCTCAAAAAATATTCGCGACTCCGCTGAAAAATCTCATTTCAACGCGAAGACCGCAAAGAACGCGAAGAAGTTCATGAAGTTTTCGAAGGCTTGAGCAGTCAATCCTGAAGAATTACTTTGCGACCTTCGCTTCTTCGCGGTGAGATTGACCTTTTTTCAGTCGACTCATTCGAGCAATTCGCCCATCCGCGACATTCGCGTTGAAGTCACCCTGCAACTCTCGCCGACTCACGTGCGTATATGCCCATAGACGACCCCCAGAGGAGATGCCGTGAACGAAGAACAGGTCTGGATTCTCCAGGCCCAACGAGGCGACGACGACGCCTTCACCAAGCTGGTCGAAACATACCAGAGACCGGTCTACAACCTGTGCTACCGTATGCTCGGCGAACCCGAATACGCCGAAGACGCCGCCCAGGAGACCTTTTTGCGTGCCTACCGGAACATAGGCCGTTACGACATTAACCGGCCCTTTGCCACCTGGCTGCTCTCGATTGCGGCCCATTATTGCATAGACCGGCTGCGCCGTCGCCGCCTGCCGACTTTTTCGATGGACGCCGAGACCGACGAAGGCTACGAGATCGAAATCCCCGACGTGTCCGCGCCCAACCCTGAAGCCGAGGCCGCCCGCAGCGAACAGCGCGAACAGATCCATCAGTTGGTCCAATCGCTGGACTCGACCGACCGGGCCGCCATCGTGCTGCGCTACTGGTACGATTTTTCCGAAGTCGAGATCGCCGAATCACTCTCTCTGACCGTCCCGGCGGTGAAGAGTCGCCTGCACCGGGCGCGCCGCGCCCTGGCCAAAAAGTGGGAAGACTCGTCTGCCCAGACCGGCATGGAAAGGATGCCCTATGAAACACCGGCCTTTTGAAGATTGGCTGCTCAACGATGAACGCCTGACCCCTGAACAGAAGCGCGAACTGCAAACCCACCTGCGGGGGTGCCGCGCCTGCACCGCCCTGGCCGAAGTCAATCTGGCCCTGCGCTCGGCCCGGGGGGTGGCCCCGGCCCCGGGTTTTGCGGCCCGCTTCCAGTCCCGGCTCGCCGCGCAGCGCGCCCTCCAGCGCAGGCGGATGGCCGTCGGCGCAACGGTACTGACCGTCGGCGGGCTGGCCATCCTGTCCATTTTGCTCTGGCCCTTCGTGGCGGTCGCCGTCCAGAACCCAACCGACTTCCTGGTCAGTTGGGCTTTGACGTTTGCCGCCATTTCAGGCTGGATCGAAGCCCTGGTCCAGGCTGGTGCGGTGATCGGGCGCGTCATTCCCAGCTTCGTCCCCCCTTATGGCTGGATGATCCTTTTCTCGGCCGTCAGCGGACTGGTGCTCTTGTGGGGCGTATCTTTCTGGAGATTCACGCGGGTTCCACGCCACGCGTAAACAAGGGAGTCAGATCATGAAACCCAAAACCAAACTTATTTCCCTGCTGCTGGTCATGCTGCTCCTGCTCGCGCCGACAGGCTCGGCGGCGGCCAAGGGCCTGATGGATGGCAGGGTGATCGTTGCCAATTCCTTCATCCTGTCGAGCGGGGAGGTCTTGAACGGCGACCTGGTCATTTTCGGCGGGAGCGGGACGATCGAGGCGGGCGCGACCGTCAACGGCGATGCGGTACTCGTCGGCGGCAGCCTGACCATAGACGGCGAAGTCAGCGGGGATGTGGTCGTGGTGGGCGGGGCTTTGTCGCTGGGCGGGGAATCCGTCGTGCATGGCAACGTCTCGACCGTGGGCGCATCGCTATCCCGGGCCGAAGGCTCAGTCGTGGAAGGCGACATTTACAACTCCGCTACCGACTACAGTCCGGGCGAAGATGTCACCCCGAACGTCCCCGCGCCGCCCGTCCCCGTCATCCCGAACGTGGATATTCCCGTGCCGTCCCTGATGAGCACGGCTGCCAATATCTTCTTCCGGGCGCTGATGCTTGCCCTGCTGGCCGCCCTGCTGGCGGTTTTCCTGCCGGACCAGATGGGCCGCGTTTCGCAGGCTGTCCTGTCCCAGCCGATCCTGGCCGGGGGGATGGGCCTGCTGACGATCGTCGTCGTCCCGGTGGGGATGCTGATCCTGGCCGTGACCCTGATCCTGATCCCGGTGTCGGCGCTGGTATTCCTGGTCTGGCTATTGGCGATGCTCTTCGGCTGGATCGCCATCGGGACCGAGTTCGGCGTCCGCCTGGCCCGCAGCAGCACCAACCCCTGGCCGGCCTGGCTTTCGGCCGGGCTGGGCACTTTCCTGCTGACCCTGGTCGCCAACGGGATTGGCGAATTCGTCTGGTGCGTCGGCTGGCTGATCCCCTTTGCGATTTCCGTCATCGGCCTGGGCGGTGTGGTGATGACCCGCTTCGGGATGCAGGTGGCCCTGCCGCCGGTAGCCGTATCCCCGCCTGCCCCGCCCGCTGCGGGGGAATAACGCCCAGCCCATCAACACTATACTGCCAGGCTCCCCGACAAAACCGGGGAGCTTTTTCGCGTTATGCTTTTGGTCACACACCTGCCCTCCCGCTCCGCTACGGGGATTGTCATGGCGGGCGGCGCCAGGGAATTGCGCCTTTCTAACGAATTTGAAAACGGAATCTTTGGCCGGGAAGAGTATAATCGCCCTGCCTTGGACAACCGGGGCGATTGAACGAATTGGAGGTAAAAAAGTATGGCGAAGAAATCAGATTTCAAATCTCCCGTCCACAAGACTCCGCCGCCGTTGGTGCGCGTCAAAGGGACGCACCGCGAAATGGGACAGCAGATCGGTGAAACCTGTAAGAAGCAGGTCCGGCACAGTGTGGAGAATGCGCGCGTGCTGCTCGACAGCGCCTACGACAAACTCGAACTGACCTGGGAGGGGGCGCAGATCCAGGCGCGCAAGTACCTGCCGTTTGCCCAGGAACGCTACCAGCAATACGTGGATGAAATGATCGGGATTGCCGAAGGGGCCGGGGTATCCTTCGAAGAACTGTCGGTTGTCAATGCGATGGAAGCCGTCACTACCGACGCGCTGCACCTGACCCGCTGCACCAGTTTCGCCGTCAACGACGAGCGCACCGCCGACGGGCACGTGCTGATCGCCCACAACGAAGACTGGGTCCCCGAAGACGAGGATGACGTTTTCGTCATCCATGCCACGCCTAAGGATGAACCGCCTTTCCTGGCGATGACCTACGGCGGCCTGATTCCGAACATCGGGTTCAACGCCTACGGCGTCGGCCAGTTCATCGATTCGGTCTACGCCAACGACTCGCGCATCGGCATCCCGCGCGTGATCGTGTCGCGGGCCGTCCTGTCAGCCCGGACCCCGGCCCAGGCCATCCGCAGCACACTGGTTCACCACCGTGCCGCCGGGTACAACCATCTCATCGCCCACGAGAGCGGCGAAATGTACAGCGTGGAAGTATCGGCCCGGCGCTTCTCGCTGATCTACGCCGAGGAAGGCTTCCTCGTCCATACCAACCACTTCCTTTCCTCCAACATGCAGGCCATCGAGGACGAACCGGATGCGTTGATCAGCTCACGCGTGCGTTATTTCCGCGCCCTGCGCCTGCTCAAACAGACCGAACTGCATACCATCAAGACCCTCCAGGCGATCCAGCGCGACCACGTCAACCACTCGGACTCGATCTGCAACCACTCGATGGACGATGTGGACCCCCTGGACCGCGAAAAGACGATCAATGCCATGGTAGTGGACCTGACCGCCCGTGAAATGCACATCGCCTGGGGGAGTCCATGCGCCAATTCGTACCATACTTACCACCTGGACGCATAAAAAAGAAGTGCAGACTTAAATCTGCACTCCCGTAGTGCATAAAATCCCCGCCAGGTCATCGCCTGACGGGGATTTTGCGTTTCAATCCTGACGGCCTTATGCCTTCCCCTCGCCCAACTCGTCCCAGGTGGAATCGATCTCCTGAATTTCGCCGGTGGCGATGAAAATGGTCCGTTCGCAGATGTTGGTGACCCGGTCGCCGAGGCGCTCCAGGTTGTGGGCCGCCCAAAGCAGCCAGTTGGCGCGTTCGATGTTCTTCGGGTCCGACATGATGTAAGTGACCAGCTCGCGATAGACCTGGTTGTAAAGCATGTCAATTTCATCGTCTTCGCGGGGGATGGTACGCGCCGTATCGGCGTCTTCATTGACGAAAGCGGTCAAGGCTCGGTGGAGCATGTCGGTGCCTTTTTCGGCCATGCGCGGGATGTCAATCAACGGCTTGAGCAGGGGCTGGTCGCCCATGCGGATATTGATGATGGCAATGCCCTTGGCATAATCGCCCATCCGCTCGATCTCGCTGGCAACGTCCAGGATGGAAGCCAGCAGGCGCAGGTCGTGGGCCATCGGCTGCTGGGTGGCGATCAACACCATCACCTGGTTCTCGATCTCGAAGCGTTTCTCGTTGACCTTGCGGTCGGTCTCGATGACCTTTTGCGAAGCCTGCGGGTCCCGTTTCTTGAGGGCCTCGACGGAGGCCAGCACTGCCTGCTCGACCATGCTGCCCAGAACCAGGATGTCGTCTTTGACTTGCTGGAGTTCGTTCTCGAAAGTTTTCCGCAACATAAGTTACCTCGTTCGTATGCCCTGATTATATTCGACTTTACCCGAAACGTCCGGTGACGTAATCTTCGGTGCGCCTGTCGCCGGGGCGGGTGAAAATTTTGGTGGTCTCGTCGAACTCGATCACTGTGCCGGAGCGCGTATCGTCGTCGGTCAGCATCATCATGGCGGTATAGTCGGAGGCGCGGGCCGCTTGCTGCATGTTGTGGGTCACGATGACGATGGTGTAATGCTGCTTGAGTTCCTGCATCAACTCTTCGATCTTCAGTGTGGCGATCGGATCGAGCGCCGAAGCGGGTTCGTCCATCAGGATGACCTCGGGCTGGACGGCCAGGGCGCGGGCAATGCACAGGCGTTGCTGCTGCCCGCCCGAAAGCGCCAGCCCAGACTGGCCCAGTTTGTCCTTGACTTCATCCCATAAAGCAGCCTGCCGAAGCGAGTATTCGACCAGCTCATCCATATTGCCCTTGTACCCATGGACCCGCGCGCCCCAGGCAATATTGTCATAAATGGATTTGGGAAAGGGATTGGGCTTCTGAAAAACCATTCCGATCCGGTGCCGGACCTCAACCGGGTCAACGTCTGGAGCGTAAAGATTCTGCCCCTGGAAAAGTATCCTGCCCTTGATCGCCGACCCGGGCACGAGTTCATTCATCCGGTTGAAGGCCCGCAAAAGCGTGGATTTACCGCAGCCGGAAGGTCCGATAATGGCCGTGATCTTTTTACGCTGGATCTTCATGTTGACATGGGCGACTGCCTTGAAATCACCGTAGAAAATATCCAGGTTTTGGGTTTCGAGAATGTATTCGGTTTCGTCGTGAGTGGGGTGAACCATGATTTTAGTACCTCCGGCTGAAGCGGTTGCGTAACAGGATGGCTGTTGCATTCAGGCTGAGCAAGAGAGCCAACAGCACGATGATCGCCGCAGCAGCAAGAAAGCGGAATTCATCCTGTGGACGGGAAGTCCACTGGTAGATTTGAATGGGGAGGGTGGTGAATTTCGAGAAAGCATTCTCCGGGTCGAAAAAGATGACCGTGGAGGCGCCGATCACCACCAGCGGGGCAGTCTCGCCAATTGCGCGAGAGATCGCCAGGATCGTACCGGTCAGGATGCCGGGCAGGGCATTGGGTAACACGTGAGACCAAACCGTCTGCCATTTGGTGGCCCCGATACCATAGCTGGCGTTACGCAACGAATTGGGAACGGCCCGGATGGCCTCCTGGGAGTTGATGATGATCAACGGGAGCACCAGCAACGCCAGGGTCAGGCCGGCGGACATGATCGTGCGTCCGTTGGCTGTCGTCGGATCGGTGATCCCAAACAGGGTGCCGCTGGTAAACGGTTCGAGCACACGCACGAAGATTGCCAATCCCAGGATGCCGTAGATGATGGAGGGCACACCGGCCAGGTTGTTGATATTGGTCTGGATGACGCGGTTGATCCAGTTGTCGGCGGCGTATTCTTCCAGGTAAATCGCCGCCATCACACCCAGGGGGAACGCGACCAAGATCGTGATACCGATCGTCCAGAGCGACCCTAAAATGGCCGTGCGAACCCCGGCGATGACCGGATCGCTGGATTGCTGTCGCCGCAGGAAATCCCAATTGGCCCAGACCATAAAACGCAACTCCGTCCCGGATTGTTCTACCGGCACACTGGCCTTGATCGCGGCGCTTTTTGTCAGCGAATCCCACAGGGGCCAGGTCTCTTCCACATTGAATTTGACCACTCGCTCGATCACCACGTCGTACACTTCTTCGCGGCTACGGACAGCAAATGGTTTGTCCCGGTCGAGTTTACCGTATGCGCCGCTCGAAAGGTTAGCCTGGAGAACGCTCAATAGTTGCTCTTTCGACTGGTCTTCGAGACGGGTCCCGTCAACCATCAAGGTATCCGGGTCAACTTTGGCTTCGTAGTGGACATACCCGGCGGATTGGTTGATGACATTGAGCAACAAAGTTCCCAGGGCAAGAATGCCCACAACCGTCGAGAACTGGAAAATGACTGTCCAGACCTTGCCGGAGCGGTGGCGCTGGCGGATATTATCACTGAACTCGATCCTGGGCGACTGGATGTTGTTGAGCTGGCTCATTCGTACACCTCGCGGAAGCGGCGCACAATCCGCTGGCTGATGATGTTCAGTGACAAGGTGATGAAGAACAACATCAAACCGATGGCGAAAATGCTGTTGTAGTCAATGGAGTCATAAGACAGATCACCGCCCGAAACGCGCACGATATGACCGGTCATGGTCTCAGCGCCCTTGAAGGGATTCAAAGTGAAGTTAGGCCCGGCGCCTGCCGCCACAGCCACGATCATGGTCTCGCCAATGGCGCGTGAAATGCCGACAATGATCGCCGCCGAGATGCCGGATATAGCCGCCGGGACGACCACTTTCAAGGCGACCTCCAGCTTCGTCCCTCCCAGCCCGTAAGCTGCCTCCCTGAGTGAGCGAGGGACGGCGCTGAGCGCGTCTTCCGTCATCGAAGCGATCAGGGGCAGGATCAGGATCCCCATCACCAACCCGGCCGAGGCCATATTGTAAATATCAACGACATCCCGGCCAAAGACAGCCCGCAATAACGGCGTCATGAAGGTCAGGGCAAAGTAGCCGTAAACAATGGTGGGGATACCGGCCAAAACTTCCAGGATCGGCTTCAGGGAATTACGCAATTTCGAAGAGGCGTATTCGCTTAGGTAAATGGCCACGCCCAATCCCAGCGGGATGGCGATCAGCATGGCGATAAAAGACGTAACCAGCGTGGAGGTGAACAACGGCAGGATACCGAATTTCTCGATGTGCGGCTGCCATTCTGTCCCGGTCAGGAAAGCCCATATATTGACTGCCGGTTCACGGAAGAACAACAAGGCTTCTTTGCCAAGCTCGTAAACGATACCAATAGTTGTGAATATCGAAAAGAAACCGCTAAAAAAGAGCAACCCTTGAATAACTGTTTCTCCCCACCTGGTACGCCGCTTCAAACCTTTTTTCGACTCAGGATAATTGAGAGTGATCTGCTGCATAGATTTGCTCCTGCGAAAAGCATTTCCTGTTTACACAAACTTACCTTCCCCCCATGCCGGATGGGGGGAAGGAGTTTTTACGCCAGGGAGTTACCTCCCTATTCTCGAACTCTTACTTGGTGGCAGCCATCCAGGAGTCCAGGGCGGCCTGGAGGACGGTTTCGTTGGCGGGGAAGTAGCCCACATCACCGATCTCGTTGTTGACTTCGGTCAGGAAGAAGTAGATGAAAGCTGCTACCTGGGGCTTCTCCTTCATGATCGTAGCATCCGAGTAGATGAACAGCGGGCGGGAGAGCGGATAGGAATTGTCGTCCACGGTTTCATTGGTGGGCGTAACCCCATTGACCGAGAGCACGTTCAGCTTGTCGGCGTTTTCGGCATAGTAGGCGTAACCGAAGAAGCCGATGGCGTAGGGGCTGCCGAGCACGCCCTGGACGAGCACGTTGTCATCCTCGGAAAGCTGGGTGTTGGCGGCCGCCAGGATGGGGGCGTCGTCTTCCTCGAAAACTACCTCGACGAAGTAATCGAAGGTGCCGGAGTCGGTGCCGGGGATGAAGCGCTGGATCGGCTCAGCCGGCCACTCGGAGCGGACATCCGACCAGTTGGTCGCGGTCGAGAAGATCAGGGCCAGTTCTTCGAGTGTGGCGTCGGTGATGAAAGTGTTTTCCTTGCTGACCACCACAGACAGGGCGTCGGTGCCGACCCGGAACTCGATCGGTTCGCGGCCAATAGCCTGGCAGGACTCGACTTCGCTGCTCTTGATGGCGCGGCTGGCGCCGGAAATATCGGTCTCACCGTTGACGCAGAAGCGTTCGAAACCGCCGCCGGAACCAATGCTGTCGTAAGTCGCGTTGCCGCCAAAGCCTTCTTCGCCAAAGCGTTCGATCATGCGTTCAGCCAGCGGGAAAACCGTGGACGAACCGGCGATCACAACCTCACCAGAGACCGCATCGGGCATGTACATCGCCATGGGATCATCGGCAGCGGGAGCCTGGGTCGGCTCGTTGGAAGGCTGGGTGGCTGCGGGTTCAGCGGGAGCCGGAGTTGCAGCAGGCCCGCAGGCAGACAGGACGATGCTGGCGAGCAAGGCCACAGCCAAAAGGACGAACATTTTGTTACGCATTTTTGTGATTTCTCCTGTTTTTTGATTAGGTTACGGTGCAAATTTAACACAGGGCTGTTAATAGAGAGGGAAAGGTTGTTTAACGATTTGTTAAATTATGACAGCGCTTCGATTCGGTCCGGCAGGGTCCAATCCCAATCCCCCAGGGTGGGGATGGAAGCGTACATGGTCAGGTCGAGTTGCAGGGGCGTGATGGAGACGTAGCCGGCCGCCAGAGCGCCGACGTCCGTCCCTTCTTCCGGGACCCCGGTGGGGGCGTCGCCGCCGATCCAATAGTACGGACGCCCGCGCGGGTCCACGCGGCGGTCCAGCCGGTCCCGGTAGACGCGCAGCCCCTGGCGGGTGACGCGCATCCCCTTGATCCCGTCCAGCGGCAGGTAGGGGATGTTGACGTTCAGCAGCAATCCCGGATCCGGTTTGCGGCGTAAAACGTTCAGGACGACCTCGCGCGCAACCTGGGCGGCGGCCTGGTAGTCCTGGTCGCCGAGATGGTTCTCGATTGCGCCAAGCGAAAAAGCGATCGCCGGGGTCTCCCAGATCACAGCCTCCATCGCGGCTGTAACCGTGCCCGAATAGGTTACGTCGTGCCCCAGGTTGGGCATGGGGTTGATGCCCGATACGACCAGGTCAATCCTTTCCTCGAAGAGGCCCAGCAGGGCCAACGCCACGCAATCCGACGGCGCGCCGTCGCTGGCCAGGGCCGTCGTCCCATCGGCCAGGACGGTCTCCTTGACCCGCAGGGGGCGTTCGAGCGTCTTGACGTGCCCGCTGCCCGACCAGTTGCGGTCGGGGGCCAGGATGCTGACCTTGCCGATCGGGTGCATGGCCCGCGCCAGCGCCAGCAAGCCGGGGGCCGTGACGCCGTCATCGTTGGTCACAAGGATGTGGGTCATGTTCGGCAGGCGCCCGCTAATTTTTCTTGCCCTGCAAAAACTTGCGCCGTTTCTGGTTGGCATCCACGCCGAATACGACCAGCATGGCAATTGTAAAGAGACTTATCGCCAGGTTTTCCATAAAGGTTTCCTTTGTCATCAAATGTTCGAATTGTTGTCTTCGTCAATGAACTGCCCCTGCCTTCTGAAAATATCGTCGGCGCGTTTGGCGACGACGAACGCGGCCCAGATCCACAAAGCGGACAGTATCCCCGCCGCCGCCAGGCCCGCACCCAGGAAGAGACCTGCCATCGAAGATATTTCCATGACACCAGCATACCCCGGCCTTGTTAACGAGGTTGGAAAGTCAAGTTAACAGTGGGTAATTAAAGTGACTACCTACCCTCACCCCGACCCTCTCCCACGGGGAGAAGGAAACGGACGCGAAAAACAGATTTTCTTGCCGAAAACTACAAGATTGTCCGTTTCTGCTCCCATCTCCCACCGGGAGAGGGGCTGGGGGTGAGGGCGGGTAGGCAGTTA
>JBMOMN010000043.1:15050-54805 GCA_049324115.1 Chloroflexota bacterium | reverse complement strand
GTTTGTTCTCATTTCGGTCATGCGCCAGGTCGGGGCGGTTTTCGTTCCACTCGAAATGCGCCTGCACCTGATACTCGACATCCGCGAGATAGGTGTAAATGGACAGGTCGTTTCCACCCGATTGATACTTGATGGGCTTTGCGCCGCGCGGCTGTGTGCGGATGGGCTTCATCACCCGCACTTTGTCTATGACCCACACAAAGGTCGGCTTCCAATACACCGAACTCAGGACACCCTTCAACGCCTCGTAGGTGGGGACCTGATAGGAGTACTTTTCGCCGCCGATGCGGGTCAGCGGGTCGGTGAACAGGGCGTACCTGCCCCACACCTTGAACGTCACGCTGTTTTGATATTGCATCGAGACCTCCTTTTGCTGATGCTATTGCGAGTGATGGTCGAGACCGAGCGAAGCAATCCCCTATTTGTTTGGGAGATTGCTTCGAGCGGGAGATCACCGCTCTCGCAATGACATTATTTGATGAGCACTTCCATGTCATTGACTGGATTATCGCTCCAGCCAAACTCTTCGCTGTAATATTGCTCGTTGAGATAGTAAATTCCTGCTCCTTCCTGCACCTCCTGGATTGCTCCGATTTTCAACAAGTCATTGAGTTGATGGTCGAATAAATTAACCGAATACCGCTGTGCTTGTTTGAGCAACTTGCCTTTTTTCTCCAGCCCAAACGCGCCGCACAACTCTGCGATGATTCTTCTGCCCTTCCCAATGGGAACAATGACGCCGCGCGTGAGCGATTCAATCACGCGAAATTCCCTGTTGGCAGCGCTGAAAGACTGGCGCATAAGAATTTCGGGGGCGCGTTCTTGATGAGTCGCTTTGTACGCTTTTGTCGAGATTTCATTTACTGAAAGCAAATTGAACAAATCATCATTTCGTTCTACCGAAGACCTGGCATCCACAGGATAATTCATTTTATCCTTCTGCGAGTGATAGTAAAAACTGTAATACTCAGCAACAATGTCCAACCCAATTCGGTCATTACCAAATCTGTTAGGGTCGTTTCTGAAATCATCAAGAACCCGCTGAGCATGTTCTCGCCCTGTTTGGATGTCTTTCAGTCGGTCAAGATTTTCCTCCTGCGGGTTGACTACCCACACGTCCCCGCCATCCTCGCGCATTCCGTGACGGTTACAGCGCCCTGCGGCTTGGGCAATCGAATCCAGCCCCGCCAGGGCGCGGATGACCGCGCCGAAGTCAACATCCACGCCCGCTTCGATGAGTTGCGTGCTGACGCAAATCACGGGCTTTCCGTCTTTCAATTTGGGTTTGATGCACCGTTCCAAAACAGCCATGCGGTGCGCGGGGCACATATTGGTGCTCAAATGATACAGCGCCGCGCCCGTTTTGCGTTCTTTGATTGCCTGATACAACGCCAGCGCCGAAGGACGCGTGTTGACCACAATCAAGACGCTGCCTTTTTCCTGCAAGGCTTTTTCCGCCAACTCCGCAATTTCGGCGTTGCTCAAACCGCCTGGCTTGCGCTCGTCATGCACTTCGACCCGCTTCAACCGCTGGAACAACGCTGGCTCATCTTTGATGATTTTATATTCTGGTTCAATCGTTACTTTTCGATACTCGTTCGGCAATTTGTCCAGCGGCGGCTGGGTTGCCGTGCAAAGCACGACCGTCGCGCCGCAGTCGTGGGTCAGGAAGCGCAGGGCGGTGGCGAACAGGTGCGTAATCTTGATGGGAATAGTCTGCACTTCGTCGAAGATAATGACCGAGTTCGCCAGTTGATGCATTCGGCGGGCGTCGCGTGTGCCCGAGCCGAACAACGCTTCCAGAAATTGAACCTGCGTGGTGAATACAATCGGCGCATCCCAGTTTTCCGCCAGCAGGTTGTGACGGCGGCGGGTGTCTTCTTCCGGCACGAAATTGGCGTGATGTTCAAGAACCACTTTGCCGCGCTCATCTTCTCTTTCCAGAATTTCCCGCACTTTGTCGGCGTTCTGGTCAATGATGGTGATGTAGGGGACGATGTAAAACACCCTTTCCATCTGATGCGCCCGCGCATGATGCAGGGCAAAGCGCAGACTCGCCTCAGTCTTTCCACCTCCCGTCGGGACGGTCAACTGGTATATGCCTTTGGGTTTCGTCGCCGCCTCCAGGCAGGCTTGCGCTACCTGCGCCCGCAGTTCATTGACCTCCCGCGCCCGCCCTGGTTGCATTTGCGCTGTTTTTTTGGCGTACTCAGCGTATTTTGCCTCCAGGCGTTCGATGAGCGTATCCCACGCAATGTAGTTTCCGTAATTCCGAATCTCCTCATTTTCAGGATGCTCGAAATCGGCGGTGTTCAGGCGGTCGGCTTCCAGCAGGCAACTGAGCAGGAAACGCGCCAGCAAACCTTGCTTGAAAACCAACGTTGGCATCGAGTCAGCATCTTCTTTCATTCCGTTGAAAATTTTGTCCTTGAAGTGCTTTTCAATCGGTGGGTCGAGAATTTCATCCAATTGCTTTTTGATGTCGGGCAGTTTGCCCAGTGCTTCGGGGAGATGTGTTTGTCCTTTATCTTTGTCAATCCGCCGCTGGAGCTCATTGAAACCATCGGGCTTCAGGCAGTCTATCAGCCCCGAATGATGAGACGCGATAGCCAACGCCAAAAATTGCGCCAGAATCTTGCCCTCCTGCCCTCGGTTGGCGAGTTTCTCGAAAATCAGTTGCGCCCCTCCGGTGGAGTGGTCAACCTCACCGCGTTTGGCATGGGAATACCCATCTTCATCAGGGCTAACCTTCCCTTCCTGAGTCCGCAAGTAGTCTTGATATTCTTTGCTCGCTTTTCCGAAATCATGCAGCAAGCCCATCACTCTGCCAACCTCTGATAAACCGACTTTGGAAGACAATTTCGCGGCAATTTCAGCCGCTTGTTCGAGATGTTTGACAAGCGGTTGCGGCTCGTCGTCACTCTTGCGCCAGTGGGCTACTAAATCGTCTTCGGGGCTGATTTTGCCCACCCCATACACCCTCGCCATCTTCCTCACCTCCCTCTCCAACGCCTTCCTCAGTCCCTCCGGCTCGATCACCTCGCAGTCCGCGCCCCAGCCGCGGATCCAGGGGAGCATCTCGCGCCACTCGGCCACCCTGGCCCTCCACAGGATCGAACCATCCGGCAATTCAGCCTCTTCTTCCGAGCGATGCCATCGAGTCTCGCGCACACGTTGCGCAACGCGCGGGTGGAATTTCAGGATCACATCCACCGGTTCGTTTTCGCTGTACCAGATGCCCCAGGCGTTTGCCAGCAGACCGCGCGGGTCGAAATCAGCCGGTATTTCGTAAGGTTCCTGGCTCGGTTCAACCCGTTCGATGCGCTCGATCTTCAACGTGCGAAGTTTTCCCGGCGGTTCGCTCAAGCCGATCACATGCGTGGTTTGCCCTACCGCATACGGTTCGATGAAAAAAGGAGAAAACAGGTATTCATGCACTTTCTCCGTGTTCTCACTGTAATGCCAGACGTGGGCTTTTCGCTGCTCTGCCCAGGCCAGGGTTAATTGTTCCAGGGAACGCAGGTAAACCGGGTCATGCCTCTGGGCAGCCTCGTCCATCACATCCGCAGATTCCAGGATGTGGCGGCTTATGCGCTTGGCCCAGCGCTGCATTGCAACCCCTAATTTGCGTAATGCGGAAGCCGCGTGCGGGTTCTGGCGGTCCATGCGGGTGGCCAACAGCCGTGACGCCAGATGCACAGCCAGGGCTTCATGCAGGTTTAGACGCACATTGATCAAATCGGCGGTGCGGTCGATTTTCCAGCGCCCGTCGAATTCGATGTAAATGTGTTTCGGAATGTCTGCCACATAACGGTTGATGGTGGAACGATCCACTTTCAACCGGCGCGCGATCTCGGCTTGCGTCATCCCTTCCGGGTGGGCCAGCAGCAAGTTCTCGATCTGGATCAGTCGTTCTGCCTTGTTTTGTGCTCGGTTCATGAGACGCTCCTCAACAGCCTCGACATATTACCAGAATAGTACGATGTTGCTTCTGATTCTGCAACATCCCGTCAACTCGACCTGCGGAAGGGCCACAGCCCGCCCTTCTCGTCTTCGCTGACCAGGTATCCCCGCGCCTCCATGGCGGGCAGGGCGCGCGTGACCTCGGACCGGTTCAGCCCGAGGGCGCGGGCCAGGAATCCCGGCCGCCTTCCGGGGTACTCCTCGATTTTGTGATAGATGCCTTCCAATCGTTCGGGGTTGGGGTGGCGTGCCATAACAGGACCTCCGTATCGTGGGTTTGAGACCACTTTACGGAGAGCATGTTGCGAGTACCGCAACATGCGGGCGAACAACGGGTGTTCGAGTCCTGGAGCCGGATCAGCCCAAGACCCCCTGCTTTCGAGGCGAACCCGGCTGGAGCCGTGACGGACATGGCGGGTGTGACGTGACAACGTGGCAAGCGTTTTCAAAGCAAACCGTAATTGGAGACTCCCGAAATTGGCGTGGAGGATTCCGCGGGAAATTCCAAAGACCGCTGTGGGATGGCAAGGCTGATCCAGGCTTCCCCTTGGGCCACCGGCTGTCCCCTTAGCCGGTAGCCCATTGGATGATTGCCTCTATGAGAGATATACCGTTTTGGGGGTGGTTTCTTTCAAAATTCCGAAAAATTGGCCGGCTCTCCCGTTTTTACCGGTAAAACCTTTGAAACACGAAAGAATACAAGGTCAACGACACTTGCATCTGCGCTGCAAGTGCAGGCGAGGAAAAACGCGTCCGACAGTGCGCTATTTCGCCCTTCGAGAGCCTTCGCGTCACTGATATGAAAATAGGGCGCGGACTCCAACGTCTCCTGACGTTGGCGCCAAAGTCTGGAGACTTTGGACTCCTTTTCATCCTTCGGGGTGAGCGGAGTTCATGGATACTTTGTGTTTAGGCTCGTTCCCGCTAATTGCGGAAGAGCCAATTGGTCTCAATGTCTTGCGTCGTTGGCCGCCAAATGGACGCGATAGGTTGATATGAAGAACGAAGTTTTTCCAATGTATAATTTGAACTCAAGATTATCGTTGCGACCGAGAGATTGCCCGTGCATCGTTCCCCTGCCAAGCCGCCCCCTCCCGTGCCAGTGTTCACGGAACCCCTCCTTTCCGCGCTGGATGCCGCCCTGGCCTCCCTGTCCGACCGGCGCGGGGAGGCCCTGGCCCGCTCGATCAGGCCGGTGCTGCTCGCCAACCTGGACCGGGGACGGATCGGCAGCTTCATCGGGGGCGACCTCCAACGGCTCCCGGAATATGTGGACAGAGTCGCCGACAGCTACGCTCGCCAGCACCTTTTCATAGAGGCGCTCCAGAAGGAGCGGGCCGGCCGGGTGTGGGAACCGCTCTTCGCCCGGATGGTGAAGTGGGCCTATGCTTATTTCATCCGCAAGAATTTCTACCCCTCAAAGGAAACGCAGGAGACCGCCAACCAATGCGCCACCGAAGCGGCGATTGCCATGCTCGACGCCCACTTCCCCTATGACACCGACTTCGACCCCTGGGCGCACGTCATCGTCATCAATCTCTGCCTGAAACACGTGCGCCGGCAGACCCAAAAAACGGCCATACCCGACCAGGACCTGGCCGGTCTCGAAGAAGCCGCCGGGGCCGCAGGAGACCTCTCGTCCTTCGACCTCAGGCTTTCCGACCGCCTCGCGCTATCCGAGGCCATGGCCCAATTGACCGAGTCCCGCCGCCGGCTGCTCGAATGGCTCTATTTCGAAGGGCTTTCTCCTGGCGAAGTCGCCGAAAGGACGGGAAAGCGCCTCAACGCCGTGTACAGCCAGCACTTCAACGCCCTGGCCGATCTGCGCCGGATTCTGATGAAAGATTTCGGGCCAAAACAGGAATATATTTAATGAGCGACAATCCAAACCCGGCGTGGGCCGGAAAAATGGACAAGAATACCCGAAAGCTCGCCGGGGACCTGGACGCCTTGAACGCCGGGCTGCCCGGCGAAGAAACAGGGGATGTTGAAATGTTATCCCAAATCCTGGATGACGCCCTCAAGGGCGTGGATATTTCCACCCGCTACCCGGACTTCCACCGGAAACTCCTTATCAATCCCGGCCTGCGCCGGTTATTCCTGGACGTCCTGGAGTCGGTCGAGGGGGCGGATCAGGCGCAAGAACTGGAGCTCCCGGTTGCCGATCTCGGCTTCCTGCGGGGGAAAACGCCGGAGCCGGAGGTTGACCGGGTCGCCGCGCACCGCTGGCGGGTCCGCTGGCGGCGGGCGATCCGCGACTTGCAGGCGATCTTTTCCCCGGAAGAGCTGGCCTACCGTTCCGGCGACCAGGTCCTCGAAGACCCCTGGTTCACGCTGGTGCGCGGCGATGTCACGCTTGGCGGCCGCGCCTATTCCGTCGTGCTGGAATGTTCCGTCTCCGAAGCCTCGGACGAAAGCCTGTCCGCGTACCTGAACCTGGCCTTGACCCTCGCCGAACCGGACTCCCGCGAGGCGTTCCCGGTCCAGGCCAGTTTACAGTGGGGAGATTACCGGGATACGCTCGTCCTGGACGCCGAGGGCCGCTCCCGTTTTACCGACATCCCCTTCTCCGCAGCCTTTACCGGCGACCTGCAAACCGTCACCTCCGACCTGGACTTCCGGCTGGACATCCCCGACTCCCATGCCTGAACCCGACCCGTCCCGGCCGTACCTGGACCTTGCCGGGCAGCTTTTCGATGATCCCGGCTCCGAGGGCGGACTGAAGGGATCAATCCTGGCGCGGGTCCGGGAACTCCCCCTGCTCGATGAAACCCTGCTGGACCGCCTGGCCAGGAATTCGGAAGCCGCCGCGCTTACCGAGCCTCGACGCGCCTGGGCGATCGCCGCCGTCGCCGACCAGGCCGCCCGCTTCCAATCTGCGCCGCCCTTTCTGAGGGCCAGGGCCGCCTGGGACCTGGCCAGGGCGGCCAACCACTGGTCCCGGCCAAAACGGGTGGCGGAAGCCGTCGCCCGCGCCCGCCGCGGCTTCGAGGCGCTGGATGAACCCGGCTGGCTGGCCGCCTGCGAGTGGCAGTCCAACGCCCAGGCCTGGACCAGACCCGATTTCGCCGCGGCCGCTAAAAGTCTGGAACGGGCCGTGAGCGGGCTTGAAGAGGCCGGGATGGACGCCTTCGTCCCGCACTGCCGCCTGGCGTTGTCCTACGCCCAAATCCTGACCGGGAACTATGACGCCGCCGAAGCCAGCCTCCGCGCCAGCGAAGAGGCCTTCGTTTCGCAGGGAGACCGCGCCAACCAGGGCCGCTGCCTGATGAACCGGGCCAGCGCGCTGCGCCGCCGCGGCCATTTCGCCGACTCGATCGGGACCCTCGAGCAAGCCCTGGCGGTCTTCGAAGGCGTCAACGCCGCAGCCGAAATCCCCAAGGTTCATTACCAGATCGCCCTGGCCCACCTGCTCATGAGCGATTCGCTGCCGCAGGCCGAAAAATATTTCACCGAAGCAGCCCGGCTTTTCGACCGGCTCGACCTGGAGTTGTGGCGGGCGGCCTGTTCGAGCAACCTGGGATCGGTCCACCTGATGGCCGGGAAATTGCCGGAAGCGGACCGGCATTTCAGGCAGGCGCGGGAGACCTTTGCGCGCCACGAGACGCTCGGCCTGCTGGCCGGGAACCTCAACGACGCCGGCAAATTGAGCCTGCTCAGAGGCCGCCCCCTCGACGGCATCCGGCAATTCGGGCAGGCCGAAGCGCTCTACGCCCGGCTGGGGATGCCAGCCACGGCCGCGGTGGTGCGGGCCAACCTGGGCGAGGCCTGCGCCGCCATCGGGCGCTACCAGGACGCCCTGCACTACCTCGAAGGGGCCTCCAACGAATTGCGGCGGCTCGGCAATTTCTACCGCCTGGGGGCCTGCGAAAAATTCATCGCCCTCACCTGGATCCAACTGGGCCGGCCGGATACCGCCCTCGAACACCTCGACGAAGCCGCCGCCTGCCACGAAAAGGCCAACCAACAGGCCCTGCTCCCATCCATCTATCTTTACAAGGCGAACATCCTGTCGGACCAGGGGAACGCGGCGGGCGCGCTGGAGAACCTGGAAATGGCGCTCCGGCTGGCAGAGGCGCATGGCGTCCGCCCGCTGGCGGCCACGGCCCACCGCTTGTTGGGAGAAGTCCTCACGCGCCTGGGCCGCCCGGACGAAGCCCTGACGCACCTGGAACAGGCCCGCTCGGAATTTTCCCGAATGGGCATCCTCACCGGCGAGGCGTCGAGCTGGGTTTCGCTGGGCGATTTCCACGCCACCCGCCCGGATCCCGGCCCGGCGCGCGCCGCTTATGAACAGGCTTTGCGCCTGGGCGGCGGGATATCCCCGGAGGTCGAGTGGCAGGCCCACGCCGGGTTGGCCAAACTGGCGGAAGACGGCGGCGAACCGGAGCGGGCCATCCTGTCTTACCGGAAAAGCCTGGAAGGGTTGGCAGCCATCCGGCGGAATTTTTGGCAGCCGGCCCTGGGCGGCGCTTACGCCCGGACGCCCGCCGGGGCCGTCGAGCGCGGCATCGGGCTGACCGCCCGGCTGGGCGACGGTCCGACCGCCCTGGAGTTCATCGAAAACGCCAAAGCCGCGACCTTGCTTCGCCAACTGGCCGCCAGCGCCCCCCGCCCGCCGCAGTTCCCCGGCGAGCTGGCGGAGATGAAGGCCCAGATCCACTGGCTGCAAGACCAGTTGGCGGTGGACTTCGAAAAATCCGGGGCTTTGAAATCCGCCCTGCAAACCCGGTCTTTGCGGGCCGAACTCGCCCGGAAGATTAGGGAATACGACGCCCGGGTCGCCCGCCTGGAGCGGGAAGGGGCTGTCGAGGGTTCCGCGTCCCTGCCGGACACCTTCCATGCGGCCCGGTTCAGGGAGCGGGCCGCCTCGCGCCTGGGGGATGGCTGGGCCGCGCTGGAGTATTACCTGGCGGGAGACCGGATCGTTTGCGCCGAACTGATGCCGGATACCTGCCGGGTACACCGGATGCCCCTCTCCCGGCGGATGGAGATGGCGCTGGAAGCCTGCCTTTCCGTGCAGCACGGCAGGGGATATCCCTCGCAGGGCGACCTCGACGCGCTCGGCCGGGGCCTGGTCCCGGATGGGTTGGCCGGCCGCCTCACCCCGGACACGCTCCTGCTCCTGGCCCCGCACGGGAAGCTCCACTCCCTGCCCTGGGCCGCGCTGGGTGTGGGGCGCTCCGGGAGCAGCCTGGTTTCGCTCTGCGTCCCGGCCCTGGTCCCCTCGCTGAACGTCCTTGCCCACCTGTGGGATGGGATGGCGGCAAGGCAGGCTTCCCCCCGCCGGGACGGCCTGGTGATCGGCCTGTCGGCGTTCGGGGGCAGGCACCGCGACCTCCCCCACGTCCGGCGGGAGGTCGAGACCCTGGGCGCGAGGCTGGGAGACGGGGGACACATCCTTTCGGAAGCGGACGCCGCCTGGGAGGGCCTGCTCTCCCTCCGGGACGACCGGGGCCTTTCCCGTTTCGACTGGCTGCACATCGCCAGCCACGTCATCCCGGACCGGCAGACCGGCCGCCTGAGCGAGGTCGCCCTTTACGGCGGGAACGCCAGCCTGGACCAGTTGCGCGACCTGTCACCCCTGCCGGGGCTGGTGACGTTATCCGCCTGCAACGGGATCTACAATTTCACCTATGAGGGGGACGAACACGTGGGGCTGCCGGCCGCCTGCCTGGTCGCGGGGGCGAAAAGCATCGTCGGGAGCGCCTGGCCCGTCCTGGACGAGGCCGCCGCCGATTTCACCCAGGTTTTCTATGACAAGTATCTCGATCATTCCAGCCCGGCCCGGGCGCTGGCCGCTGCCCAACGGGAGATGATCGCCTCGGGGCAAGCCTTCGACCGCTGGGGCAGCTTCGTCTGCGTCGGGCTGCCGGAATGAATGACTGAATGAATGAAAACACGGCGCGAGATCCATCCTCGCGCCGTGTGTCGGCTGTGGTCCGTCAGGTTATCCGGGGCCGCCGTCCCCGCCTGAGCAGCCATCGCAGGCCATCATGCCGGTTCCGGCAGGGGTAACCTCCCCGGCGTTGAGGGCGATGGGGCTTCCCTGTCCCGCCTGCCGGAGCGGGCCGGGTTGTGTCCCCGAAAATGCCAGGGGGACGACCACGATCGCCAGGGCCAGAAGGACGGTCAGGCAGAGCGAGACCGCTTGCTTGCGTGTCATTGGAGACCTCCTCTCGTGAGAATGGAGGGCTCGTCGGTGGGGCGCCCGGTCGAATGACCTCTCGAGACACGCAACGCCGCCGCTCATTGAGTTCGGAACGTGCGATCAACCGGTTGATCTGATTTCAGTTTACAACGAGGGATGGCCTTATTCTGCAACGGAATCGGTCGAGTTTGGCTCCCCCACAGTTATTGGTGAATATCATTCCCCCGAAATCAATCGGTACAGGCTGGCGGCGATGCGCCTGCCGCGCCTGGTCATCACCCCGCACCCGATGGGCCGGACGCTGGGCGCACCGGGCGACCACGCCACCCAGGGCCGGGTCCTGCGCGCCGCGCTGGACCTGCTGGAACAGGCCAAAGGTCCGAGGGAGATCGTTGACCTGCCGGGCAACTACCGGCCAGATGTGTTGAAGTCCACAATTGATGCGATCCTGGCGGGAGAATAAGCATTCGCGGAATGAAAAAAGTGGTAAGAATTTTGCAGGGGTTGATTTCTATTGGTCAAGGCGTTGCACGCGGTGCGCGTTCATTTTTACTTTAGAGGAGAAAAGATTATGACAACTGCAACCTATTCCCTGACCAAAATCAATACCCGCAACCTCACGCTGGGCGCCATCGGCGGTCTGGTGGGAGGCGTGCCATTCGGCATTATGATGGCAATGATGGGCATGATGCCGATGATCGGCATGTTGATCCGAGTGGAAAACGCCACGGTCGGCTGGGTCGTCCACCTGGTTATCAGCGCGGTGGTCGGCGCGCTCTACGGTCACTTTGCGCCTGCCTTGTCGAAGACCTGGGGGTCTGCCACAATTGCGGGTGTGGTCTACGGCGTGATCTGGTGGGTGCTGGGCGCGCTGATCCTGATGCCGGCCATACTCGGCATGTTCCAGATGATCTTCGTCATCGGGCAGGCGCAATGGTTGAGCCTGATGGGTCACATCATTTACACGACCATCACGGCCTGGGTCTTCAAGGCGCTGATCGATCGCGGCGGATAGGCTTTCGTCCAAACACAACACTCTTCGATCACAAGAGCAAACATCCCGCAGGTTCGATGGGCAATTCCCTGTGCCCCGCCTGCGGGGTATTTTTTGATGAGACCATCATCTGCCGCATTCCCACGCTCGAAAGTCGGTTCGTGGGCGATGGCGGTACTGCGAAAACTGCCTGATGCGAAAGTGCTGCCGAAAGGATAAATGGTGGGGCTTGACCTTCCAGCCGCTGGAAGGTGTACACTTAAACCGTCTAGAAGGCTTCCGTAGAGCAGGCTTAATTCATCCAAACCTTCGGGACGCTGGAAGCGAGTTGCCATGAAAATTCAAGAACTGGCAAAAATCACGGGCGTTTCTGCCAAGACGATTCGTTATTACGAAGAAATCGGCTTGCTGCCAGCTCCCGCGCGCGGCGAAAACAATTATCGCCAATATGACGAGCGGGATGTGGAGCGATTGCGCCTTGTGGCTGGGGCGCGCCGACTCGACCTCTCGCTGGAAGAGATCCGCGAAATCCTTGCCCTGCGCGAGCGCCGCGAAGCCCCCTGCCGCGTCCTGCTCGAACGCCTGGAGCACAAAGCCGACGAAATCGCCGGGCGCATTCGCGATCTTCAACAGATGGAACGCGCCTTGCGCGATCTTCATGCCCTGGGCTTGACCTTCCCGACGGACGATGTGGAAGGCAAGCATTGCGTCTGCCACTTGGTCAAAGACTTCCGAAGTCATTGAGACTTCGGAAGTCGGCCAAAAGAGAGGAACAAATCATCATGTGGATTGTCTTCGCCCTGGGCGCGGCCCTGCTGGCATCCTTCAATCCCATTCTCTATAAACGAATGTTGAAAGACGCCGACACATTGGTTGTGGTCTGGGGAGTAACCCTGCTGGCATTGCCCTTGCTGGGCCTGTTCACTTTTGCCCTAACGCCGCAATTTCCCCGCCTGGACTGGTTCTTTGCGCTTGGGGTCGTTGGCTCGACAGGTTTGAATGCCGCCGCACATCTGGCTTCGACTCGGGCGTTGAAACTGGCGGATGTGTCATTGGTTACGCCGCTGTTGATCTTCAGCCCCGTATTCACCGTGTTGATTGCCGCCATCTTTCTTGGTGAGATGCCTTCCCCGCTGGGCTTGTTTGGTGTAGGCCTGGTTGTGATGGGCGCGTTTTGGCTGAATCGTGAGCCAGGCGCGAACTGGCTCGCGCCGTTCCAATCGCTCGCGTTCAAACCCGCAGTGACGCTTGTTTTGCTGGCGGGCTTGCTGTGGGCGGTCACGCCGTTGTTCGAGAAGACCGCCATCCTGCATACCCAGCCAGAAAGCCCGCGCTTTGCCGCGTTTGCGGTCAACGCCCTGCTTGTCATTGTTCTCACGCCAGCGGTTGTGACGCGCGGCAGGACATCCATCGAAAAACTTTTCCTTCACCGCCGCGAGTTCTTTCTTGCCACGCTGATCGCAGGCATTGCGCCTGTGTTGGGCTATACGGCGATCAGTCTCGGTTTTGTCGGGTACGTGACCGCGCTGTTCAAACTCAGCGCGCTCATGACCGCGCTGTGGGGTTTTCTAATTCTCGAAGAGCGCGGACCTGCACAGCGATTGCCCGCTTCACTGGTGATGGTCATCGGCGTCATTCTTATTGCCGTGTAACAATATTCAACCAAAGGAGTTTCAAATGAAAAATCAATTCGACCTTGTGATTCTCGGCTCAGGCTCCACCGCCTTTGCCGCCGCCATCCGCGCCGCTGAACTCGGCAAAACCGCCGCCATGACCGAAATGCGCACGCTGGGCGGAACCTGCGTCAATCGCGGCTGCCTGCCGAGCAAGAATCTGATCGAAGCCGCGCGCATCGTTTGGGAGGCGGCGCATCCGCGCTACCCTGGGCTGGCTCCCGTCAAAATGGACGTGAACTTCGCTGAACTGATCGCGCAGAAACAGGAAGTCGTCGAAGCCTATCGCGGCAAGAAGTACCAATCCATCCTGAGCGACGACGAGAACATTCAGGTCTTCGACGGCAAAGCCGAACTGCTGGACGCGCACACTGTCCGCGTGGGAGAGGTTGAATTAAGCGGCGACCAGATCCTCATCGCGACCGGGACGCGCCCCGTCATCCCGCCCATCGAAGGACTCGACCGCGTCCCCTGCCTGACCTCGGACCTGCTGACCGTTAACGAAGGCATGGAACTCACCGAATTGCCTGACTCACTGATCATCATCGGCGCGGGTTACATCGCGCTCGAACTGGGGCAGATGTTCCAGCGCTTCGGGACGAAGGTCACGATTTTGGAGCGCAGTCAAGTCATCCTGCCGCGTTACGAACCCGAAGTCTCCGACGCTCTGACCTTCATCCTGCGCAAGGAGGGATTGAAGATCGTCACCGACGCGCAGGTGAGGCGCGTGGCGCAGAAATCCGACAATGAAATCGAGGTGACGGCAAACGTGGGCGGTAAGGCGCAAACCTTCACCGCTCAAAAACTGCTCATCGCCACAGGCAGGGAGCCGAACACGAATGGCATCGGCTTGGAGAAGGTCGGCGTGAAATTGGATGAGCGCGGCTATATCAAAGTGAACGATGAACTGCAAACCAACATCTCCAACATTTGGGCGGCGGGCGATGTGATCGGGGATCAAACCGACAGCCAGCCCGCCACGCCCGTCGGCGCGCACGATGGCGTCATCGCGGCGGTGAACGCACTGGCGGGGGAACGTCGCAAGGTGGATCACCGCGTCATTCCGCGCGTGATCTTCACCGACCCGCAGGTGGCGGTCGTCGGGCAGACCGATGAAGAAGTCGTCGGTTCAGGTGTGCGCTGCTGGTGCGGCACAATTCCGCTGGAATATGTCCCGCGTGCGGGCGCGACTCATCAGACCGATGGCATTGCCAAAATTGTGATTGACCGCGACACGCAGGAAGTGAAAGGCGTATCGCTGGTCATGCCCAACGCGGGCGAAGTCATCCACGAGGCGGCGATGGCGATGCGCTTCCACGCCAAACTGGACGATTTCATTGACCTGATCCACGTCTATCCCACGATGGCAGAAGCGTTGAAAATCGCTGCGATTTCGTATTTCAAAGACCCCGCCAGGTTGTCATGTTGCGCGGAGTGAAGGAAATAGACTGTTAGAGTATAATTTTGGTATGAAGTTGCCCAACGCAGAGCAAGCCATTGTAGATATTGAAAAACTGCGAGATTATTGTTTGAGTGAAACTCATCCGCGCGGCAAACATAAGGCAAGAGTCTTTTTAACTGTGCTTGGGCTGACTGCCGAGAACGCAAACGAACTTCGAGACATTCTCTTGAAAGCCGTTCAATCTGAGAATGCAATGTCAGGCGAGCGGGATGAATACGGGCAAAGGTTCATTGTTGATGTTTTGGTAACAAGACTTGGTAAAGAAGCCGTTGTCCGCAGCGCGTGGATCATCCGCAGAGAAGAAACCACACCGCGCTTGACGAGTTGTTACGTTGTGTAGGAGAGATAAATTATGAAACAAAAAGTGAAATTACTGGATGTGGTTGCCTTGACCCAGGAACTTCCCAACCGTGAATTATCTCTAGGGCAGGTCGGCACGGTGGTCGAAGTACTTGCGCCCGATGTGTTCGAAGTGGAGTTTTCGGATAACGAAGGGCGCACCTTTGCCGAACTAGCCTTGAAGGCAGACCAGTTGCTGGTCTTGCGTTACGAACCTGCGATGGCGTAAATCGCTCAAATAAGAATTAACTCGCGTAATGCGCCTGTCCCTGTAACTGGCGGAATCGTAGAAGCGGGTATGCCAGTCGAAGGGGAAGAACAGCACGGGACCCTCGTCACCTGACTTCCGCCATCGCCAAAAATGCGATTCGCATCTCGTCCGAACCACAATGGTCGGATATATACGCGACCATTTCTCGCGCTTCAGCGCGCATGGTTTGCGCTTCAACCATTCGTCCGCTAATTTCGGCGACATTCCCGAGCTCAACTAAAATGCGCCAAAGCATTCTTCGACAACCGATGCGCGCCGCGACATTGCGCGCTTCGATGAGCGATCCTTGGGCGCGTTGGATTTCCTCCATTGCCAGCAGGGCTTTTCCTCTCAACCACAGACATTCCGCCTCATAGCCGTGCGCGCCTGCCCGACGCAACCGCTTCATAAGGGATTCTGTTCTCTCAAGCGCCTTCTCGGGTTTTCGCAAAGCCAGTTGCAGGTAAGCATCTGTCAAATAGACCAGATGCGCCACAAAAACGGATAACGCCTCAAGATTGGAGTTTTGATAAATCCTCGATACGACCTGTCCCGCCTGCTCAACCTTACCATTCAAGCATTTGACCTGCGCAATGTAGGAAAGCGCAATCGGGCGATAAACAGGGACAATGCTCTCAACAATTGGAAGTAGTTCGCCGGCAATCTGTTCGGCTTTGTCCAAGTCGCCTATGTTGATATAAGCATTGATCAGATAATACGGCAGCCAGGGGAATAAGCCTGCCTTGTTAGCCAGTTGAATCGCCTCTTGAATGTGATTGATCGCCTCTCCATAATGTCCCATTTGAAGATTGACGTGTCCCGCGTTCGCAATTGCCACGATCTCATTCCACGTATTCCCAATCGAATGGGATACCCGATAGCCTTCCTCTGACGCCTGCAACGCTGATTCATATTCTCCCGCAATGATATGGACGATCTGGCTCATAGTGTACGAATCGGCCAGCATGGGCACATTCCCGATTTCCTTCCAGACTTCGCGGGCTTGCAGATTGGCTTTTCGCGCAGACTCGGTTTCATCCAGATTCCAGTAGACATTGACCAGATTCGTCAGGGTGAAACCCATCTGCTCTTTCAATCCCGGCCTGTGGGCGATTTCCAGGGAACGCTCTCCGTATTCGAGCGCCTTGCGATTATCCCCATTGCTCCAGGCTTCCACCAGCAGCAGCCCCCATAAAACTTTCGCCTCCGCCTGTTCATCGCCCAATTCTTTGGCAAGCGACAGCGAACGTTCCGCCAGTTCTGCGGCAAGCGCAGGATTGTAAAGCGGAGTCTGTGTGGCGTGCAGGATGGTTCGAGCGACCAGCGAAGCCAACTCCAATGTAGGATCGTTTCGCTGTTTCGCAATCTCGATCATTTCCTGGTAGTGTTCAACCGCTTCGTTGTAACGATTTTCCAACTCCAGGGCGCGTCCGCGGGCAGCGCATAAATGCCGTAATCCAGTCGGCTCAACTTCGATACGATGCGCGACCTCCAATGTCTGATTGTAGTGTGCTAACGCAATGGCGGTTGCGTTGGCTTGTATAGCTTCATCGCCAGCGGCAAGCGAATAACGAAATGCGGGTTCATCCTGTCCCGCCGCCAGCGCATGAAACGCCAATTCCGCAAACGGAGCCTGATCGCCCTCCAACGCGCCAAGCGCACGCTCGTGATACAACTGGCGGCGCGCACCGCCCGCTTCGCTGTAAACCACCTCACGGATTTTGTCGTGCGTGAAGGTATAGGATGGATGACTTTCCAGTTTCTTCATCAAGCGGCGTTTGAGCAAATCTTCGAGGGCAGACAAGCCGTCTGCTTCGCTCAATTTGGCGACCTGGCACAGGCGGGAAAAACTGGTTTCACGCCCCATCACAGCCCCTGCAACCAACAGGGCCTGGGCTGACTCATTCAGGTGCGCGAGGCGGATCTGCACCAAATCATACACACTGGAAGGAATGGGGAAGCGTTCGCCCGCCTCGATCTTTTCGAGAATCCCCGCCGCATCCATGCCTGGACCTGAACCTGCTTCCGTTACGAAAGACATTCCCTGTTCCTGGAACATTTTGAACATCTCAGCGATGAAGAATGGCAACCCGCCTGTCTCCTGCATCAACCAGCCGCTAAACTTTTCGAGCAGTTTCGTATCCGACTGTACGGAAAGTCCCGTCAGGACGGATCTTGCCAGTTGTTCCACTTCGAGCGGATCGAGCGGCGAAAGCCTGACCCGCTTCAGCGGGATGTCTCGCTCCAACTGCGTCAACCAGACCTGCAAACCAGAACCCACTGACAAAGCCTCCTCGCGTGCGATCAATAGAGGCAGGATCGGAGCCTTTTCTTTTTCCCAGCGACGGCATAGATAGTGTAACAAATCCAACGTTCCCTCATCTGCCCATTGGATGTCATCCACTGCGATGACCACAGGACGCCTCTTTGCCAACGCAATACCCAGTAATGCCACGGCTTCGAACAATCGCGAGCGCATGAAGTTCGGTTCTCCTGCCATCGGCGGAGGCAAATCTGGATAACGTTCGCGCAGTTCGGGCAGGAGTTGACCGAGTTCCGCCAGCCATACATCGGACAGTAAATCATCTGGCGCGTTTTCCTTATCAACGCGCACGCGCAAAGCATCCACGATAGGCTGGTAGGGCAGGCGTCCGCCGATTTCGAATGCGCCGCCGCTGATCACGTCCGCGGGATTCCCTTTTGGATCCACGCCATTCAAGGCAATCCAATTCAGAAAAGCATGGATCAACCTGGTCTTACCAACCCCTGCTTCACCAGATAAACAAACGGCTTGTGGAATTCCATTGGAGTTTTCCTGGTAGAGGGAGACCAATCGTCGAAACTCATCGCTCCGTCCGACGAAGGGCAATTCCAGTAAAGGAGAGGGCAGCGCCGGCAATTCGTCAGGGGTGGAAATTGCTTGGGTAACGGGAGGCAGCCTTCCCTGAGTCCGAGGCGGGAGGGGCTGGTCGGCGAGAATCCGTTCAAAGAGTGCAGTCGTCTCTTTAGAGGGCGCGACGTCCAGTTCGTCTCTCAAAATCCGGGCGTATTCCTGATACTGGCGGACCGCCAGGGCGCGTTGACCTGCTCCCGCGTAGGCCTGGATCAAGTCCTGATGCGCCTGCTCGTTCAACGGATTTTGAAGGACCCGCCTGTTTGCAAACGGAATGGCTGGTTCGAATTGTCCACGCAGACTGAGATATTGCACCACTTGATGCAAGGCGGTGTCGAGATCATGCCGTAGTCTTTCATTTTCGAATGATTGCCATTCATCATATTTCGGGCTGTCTGGAAGGTGGAAGCCAGCCATGAAATCCCCGTGATAGAGTTCGATGGCTTCCTGCAGGGAGCCAAAACAATCGGCGCAAATGTCGGGCGCGTGTTGGGCATGATGAGCAATCGGTGTTGATGCCAGCCGTTTGAAATGTGCGACATCCAGCCACAGATCGGCATCCCGCAGGCAGAGGCTGTCACGCTCCGTAACAATCCAATCCTCCCCCAGAGTTTGTTTGAGCGACCAGACGGTATTTCGCAAGGAGGCATGAGCCTTTTCTTCTTCGTATTCGGGCCAAAGGAGTCCCGCCAGCGTCTCGCGGGAGTGCGACCTGTTCGTCATGGCCAGGTAGACAAGGAGCGCGAGGGCTTTTTTGCGAGGGAATTTGAGCGGTGCGCCTTCTTGCTCTATCCGAGGTTTGCCAAGCAGGAAAAGTTTCAAGATGCTCTTTCTTGATCTGAAGGCTATATCAATTGTAGTCCAAAATTCGGACAAATCGCACCAGATTTTGTGACGATGTTGTGACGGGGTTTGCATATACTGTGGGTAGTTACTCACCATACGCACCCTCACCCTGGCCCTCTCCCGCTGGAGAGGGGACTCTAAAGAACAGGAGTTGCCATGCCGAACCGTACACAAGTGGAGAGTTTGCTCGCCCAGATCGAGAGTATGTGGGCTTGCCAGGACCAGTTGTTCGAGACCATATCACGCAACAACGATTGGGATCATAAGCACGGGTCAGACTGGACCTTTGCCGATGTCCCGTTTCATCTCGCCTATTGCAACTGGGATTTGGTCATCCGCCCCATCCAACTGGGCAAAGAATTGCCAGTCAACGAACAGCGCTCGTTCAAAGGTCCCGCTGACCTGGCGGTTTACAACAGCGGGCGTTTTGCCGAAAAATCTGCAACGCAAACCGTGGAGAAGTCGCTGGCTGACCTGGAAGGTTCACGCAATGAACTCCGCCGTCTTCTGGCAGAAATGAGCGATGCGAATCTGGACCGCCCTGCCTGGTATCCCTTCGGCGGCGGGATGTGGGCGAATGTCCGTGCGCCGCTGCAATTCTGCCTGGCTCACGATTGGAGCGAGTTCATGCAACTGCGCATTCACATGGGGCTGAGTGAACCGATACCCGACCCGATAATCACGTCCGCTTATGTGGTCAGGATGCTCAACCTGTTCATGCCGCGCCGTTTGAATGCGGCTGCGGCGAATGGTAATCCGTTCACTGCTGTCTATGCCTTCACCGATCCCGGTGTGGCATCCGTAACAATCCAAGTGTCTGGGGGCGCGGCGAAAATCATCCCAGGTGCGTTTGACAACCCCGATCTGATCCTAACCCAAAGCGCCGAAACCTTCGAGAAAATCCTGCGCGGGGTGCAGAAATTCCCGGATGCGATCCAATCTGGCGCAATCCAGGTCAGCAATTTCGAGACCCTCACAACGTTTGGTCAGTTGTTCCCAACGGCATGATTCGCTCCAGTAGAACTGATAAAGATAAGTCGGAGCGATATCAATCGAAAATTCAGACAACCAAAAGGAGAAAATCATGTTCGCAATCGCAGTAACTTCCCAGGTCCAGCTCGATAAAATCGAGAAGGCGTCATCCATCTTTCAGGATTCGGTTATTCCCGCTTACCGACAACTGAGAGGATTTAAGAGCGCGACCCTGCTGATAGACCCTGCAACCGGCAAGAGTCTCGGGATCAGTTTGTGGGAATCAGAAGCAGACCGAGCGGCAGTGCAATCCAGTGGTGCGCTTCAACAACAACTTGGCAAGTTTGCTTCAGTCCTGGCTGCGCCGCCCGCGCCGAACTTCTACGAAGTCATGGCGCAAATGTGAATTGCAAAGAGGCGCTATCAACTTGTCGAGTTTCGAGGTCAAAACATCCCGAAGGCTTCGGTAAATCATACTGGATTATCTTCCAAAGCCTTCGGGACGGTGGGCAACATCGGTTAAGATCTGATGTTACGCACCCTCATCCCCAACCCTTCCCCCAAAGGGGGAAGGGAGTCCCCTCTCCCTTCGGGAGAGGGTTAGGGTGAGGGAGAATACGTGCTTTTGGGCAAAACTGCGTAACATCGGCTGTTAAGAAAAGGAACGGACTCCCGAAAGGAGTCCGTTCCGCGGCTGGGTGGAATGGGGGTTATTTGGCCTTGACCGTGATCACCTTCGGGCGGACTTCCTCCGCTTTGGGCAGGGTGATGGTCAGGATACCGTCCTCGAACTCGGCCCTGGCCTTGTCGGCGACCACCGGGGTGGGCAGGGTCAGGCTGCGCTCGAACGAGCCGTAGCGCTGTTCGCGGATGTGGTAAGCCTTGTCGTTGCTCTCGCTTTTTTCCTTGAACTCGCCGCGGATGGTGAGCGTATCGCCCGCGACCGAGATCTGCGCGTCGTTGGCCTTCAGGCCGGGTACGGCGGCTGTGACGACCACCTCGTTGTCGGTCTGGTACATGTCCATAGCGGGAGCAGACCAACCGGTCCGGACCCCGAACGGGCGGGTGAAGGCGTCGTCAAAGAGACGGTCCATCGCCTCCCGAAGAGTCACCATTTCACGCATCGGTTCCCAACGGATTATGTTAGACATATGAGCCTCCTTTTGACATAAAGATTTTTACAGCCTGAATCATACAGGGCCTGCATTAAAAATCTGCAAGCCCTGCGTAAAAAATTCGTCAGAAAACGGTTATTCTTCTTTGGATTGGCGGCGGAAGTCCACGAAGCGGTAGCCGACGCCGCGCTCGGTCAGGATGTATTTGGGGTTGGCCGGGTCGGCCTCCAGTTTCTGGCGCAAGTAGTTGATGTAAAGGCGGACGTAGTGCGGCTCGTCGCGGTATTCGTATCCCCAGACTTTGGCGAGCAACTGGTCGTGGGAGACCACCCAGCCGGCGTTCTGGACCAGGTGGTAGAGCAGGCGGTATTCGGTGGGCCGCAGTTTGACGATTTTCCCTTCGAGCCAGACCTCGCGGCGGTCGAAGTCAATCTTGAGCCGTTCATCCACCTCGATCAACCCGTGCATGGACCCGGTAGCTGTTTCCGTGCGCCGGAGCACGGCCCTGGCCCGGCTGACGAGTTCGCGCGGGCTGAACGGCTTGGTAACGTAGTCGTCCGCGCCGAGTTCGAGGCCGCGCACCCGGTCATCTTCTTCGCCTTTGGCGGTGAGCATGATGACCGGCACGTTGCTGATCTCGCGGATCATCTTGAGCACCTCGAACCCGTCGAGGTCGGGCATCATCACGTCGAGCAGGATCAGGTCGGGCGTCTTGTCGCGCAACCTCTCCAGGGCCTGTTTGCCGTTGAAGGCTTCGCTGACCTGGAAACCGTCGTGCTCCAGGTTGAGGCGGATGAAACGCACCATGCGTTCTTCGTCGTCCACCACCAGGATGCGCCGCCGTTCGAGAGTTTCAGCCATGGGTCACTCCCTGACGAACCCGATGATCCGTTCTTCTTCCTCACCGGGCAGGACTTCGATAAAGGCGATGCGGTGCATGGGCCAGATCACGCTGGTGACGTTGCTTTCGAGGTAGTGCAGGTCCTTGCCGTCCCTGCGGCGAGGGTTGCTGACAAGCAAGACACTATCGGTCGGCTTGGGCAGTTCTTCGACCTCGCCGATGACGGCCTCTTCGTTGGGCAGGTGTAGCAGAATAGAGTAAGCCATAGTTCCTCGCTTTCGAAGCGTCAGGGAAATAGCACCTGTATCTTGAGCTTTCCCAAAGAAATGATGTCGCCGTGCATGAGCTTTTGCGGTTCATGGGGTTTCAGGCGCGTACCGTTCAGGTAAGTGCCGTTCGACGACCCCAGGTCTACGATGGCGATTTCGTTGTTGCGTTGTTTTTTCAGAACGGCGTGCAGGCGGGAAACACCCAGTTGGTATCCGTTGAAGGAACTCAGGTCAATATCGGGCATGATCGGCTGGCCTTCGCTCACCCGGCCGAGGGTGAATTCGTCGCGCTCGGTCAGCGGCAGCATCTGTCCGCTATCGAGGATTTGCAGGGAGAGCACCGCGCTGGAGGGGATATTCATGCTCCCCTTGAGGGCGGCGGTGTCCAGCCAGTCGGCCTCGATGCCTCCCGTTTTGATGCTGTGGGTGGTCAAGGTGGAGGTATCGGGCAGTTGCGCCCCACATTCACTGCAAAATATAGCCCCGGATAATTCATTGTGCTGGCAATTCGGGCATTGGATCATGGGTTTTGTCCCTCGTTACGGCCGGGCAATAACAGGGCACGGGTGCCGTATTTTATCGTTTTCTGCCCGGTTTCAGATAAAGTGTGGCTTCTTTGTATCTGATCAGCTTCGAGCAATACCGTCTTGGCAAGGCCCCGTTCACCCTGGGCGAGCAGGTGGGTCGCCAGGTAGGTCAAGTGGCGGGAGGCCTTCTCGTATTGCCCCTCGCTCGCGGCCTTGCGGGCTTTCTCTTGCATACGATACAGCGACAGGCGCGACATGGCCTGGATGATCGGTTGAGGCGGCGGTTCCGCGTCGGATCCTGCGGTCAGCGACCGCGACAGGGTCAGGGGTGTCGAATGGATCGGAGGGGTGGCCTGGGGTATGGTCATCTTCACCCGGCCATCCAGGAGTTTGATGTGTTCCACTTTCTTGCCCAGCGGCTTTACCGTAAATTCGAGCAAAACCTTGAGCGGGGTATCCCGCAGGATGGCTCCCAGCCGGATCGAGTTTTCCAATGGCAGGGAACCGACATCCGGTTGCAGGCGGAAAGCATAGGTCAGGGAGACGTCCTTGTTCGTGGAGATGTCCAGGCTCACATCCTCCGCAAAAGTCCGCGAGAGGTGTTGGAACTTTTGGGAAAGCAGGGTTTGGATGTCTGCCGGTTTCGAGACGTAGATGCTGTTGCCGCCGGTCTGGTTGGCGAGCGCGTCGAGGAACGAATCGTTCCAGTCGGAGCCGATGCCCAGGGAACTGATGCCGATCCCCTGTTCGGCAGCTTCGCGGGCCAGGTCGAGGCAGGCCTGCTCGTCGCCGTAAGTGTGGCCGTCGGTCAGCATAACGATGTGGTTGATGCGGGACGGGTCGAAGGTCTGGCGGACCTCGGCCAGCCCGGTCCGCAACCCCTGCAAGATCTCGGTACTACCCGAAGGCTGGATCATCTGCACCCGCGATTCGGACTTCAGGTTTTCGTGCCCGTACTGGATGGGGAGTACCACGTCGGCCCGGTCGCTGAAGGTCACCAGCCCGAAGAGGTCTTTGGGTTCCAGTTCGCGCAACAGCCGGACAGCGGTAGCCTTCACCATGTCCATTTTTTCGCCCTGCATCGAAGTGGAGCGGTCAATCACCAGGCAGACGTTGAGCGGGGCATTTTTGCTCTGGTGGTCAACTTTGTCCGGGGCGAATTCGAGCAGGACGTAGATCATTTGCGCGTCGGCAAGGTGTACCAGGCTGTGGCGGCTGTACAGGATGTCGGTCTTGACGGGGGGTTCCGGTTCGGGGGGCAGGGTGGTGTCGTAACGGGCGCGCTTGTTCTTGTCGGAGAGCACCTCGTAAGCCTGCTGGATTTGCAGGAACCGCTCGGTTTGTCCCGGACCACTATGCTTGTCCGGGTGCGAGCGTTGAGCCGCCTCGAAGTAGGCTTTTTTTATTTCGGCCTGGGTTGCATTTCGAGGGATTCCCAGTAAGGAGTAGTGGTCAGGGAGGGCAGGCATAAATCAACTTAAAAACTGTACCAATATTGCGCTGATATTGTCAGGCCCGCCAGCGAGGTTGGCGGCTTCCACCATGGCATGGCAGGCGCGTTGGATGTTGGGTGTTTCTCTGATCGAACGCAGTAACGTTTCTTCCGGCACGACACCCCAGAGGCCGTCGCTGCAAAGGAGAAGGTAACTGCCGGGCTGGAAGGGTATGGTGATGATGTCCGGCTCCAGCAAATCGCCCTGGCCCAGGGCGCGGTACAGGACGTTGCGCTGGGGATGGACCGAGGCCTCTTCAGACGTCAACTGTCCCAATTCTTCGAGGCGTTTGACGAGGGAGTGGTCGCGCGTGAGCACTTCGCTGCGACCGTCCTGGTAGAACATGTAGGCCCGGCTGTCGCCTACATGGGCGATGGTGATCTGCTGGCCGAGGACCAGCGCGGCGGTCAATGTGGTTCCGCTGCCGGGCGCTTCGCGCTGGACCACGCGCTGGGCTTCGTTGATGCCTCCCAGCATGATCTCCTGGATCGACTCGTCCGGGGGTTGGGCGGGGTGGCCGAAGAGCATGGAATGGAATTTGCGCATAATGTACCCGCCCAGGACGCGCATGGCGGCATTGCTGGCAACTTCGCCATACTGGTGGCCGCCCATCCCGTCCGCGACGATGAACAATCCAACCGGCACACTGCCGAAATTCCCGGAAATAGTGTTGGTGAAAGCCAGCAGGCTGTCTTCGTTCAAATCCCGCTGCCGGCCTACAGATTGTCCGCAGCCAACCACCAGTTGGTGGGGTTCGTAGTGCAGCCCGTTCTGGTTGACAATGGAAATGATCTGCGCCTCCGAGAGAGGGGCAGTGGTGGCGTTCTGTGACTGGTCGAAGGGTTTTGTTTGCTTCAGTTGTTCAGGTCGGTCCGGCTTGCCAAATAACTTTGCGAAAAACTTCTTCACAGTGTGCTCCTTTATGCCAGCAGTGCATACAGGCGATGATCGGTGGAACCGATATAGACGATGTCGTCGAAGACCACGGGAGTGCCGGTAATGGCCGCTTCTGTGGCAAATTTCCAACGCAAGCGGCCGGTGCGATATTCGAGGCAATAAACCTGTCCATCCACTGAGCCGAAGTAAATCGCATCGTTATAGATTACAGGCGAACCACTGACCTGGTGTTCTGTTTGGAAGCGCCAGGCTTCTTTGGAGGTACGCATATCTACAGCATAAAGGATCCCATCCGCTGCACCGGTAAAAATCAGGGTATCGGCCAGGCAGGGCGTGGAGATGGATCCTTTGCCCAGCCTGAAGCGCCAGAGTACGAACCCGGCTTTGATATCCAGGGCGTAGAGCGTGCCATCTACGGACGTGAAATAGACGGCATTCCCCCCGGCGACGGGCGAGGCGGTGATCGCCCGTTTGGACTTGAAACGCCAGCGCATTTCCCCGCGATAGTCAATGGCGTAGAAATCTCCGTCTTCATTCCCGACGAAAATGGTTTCGTTCACCACCAGCGGCGTCGAGCGGATCGGGGCAGTAGTTTCGAACTTCCAGGCCGAACGCCCGCTGGTAATGTTGACTGCGTGCAGGAAATTATCATCCGAGCCGATGAAGACGTGGCCCTCGGTGATGCGCGGCGAAGAGCGCACCGGACCCCCGGTGTAGTGCGTCCAAACGACTTTGCCGGACCGGGCGCTGACGACGTGCAGTCGCCTGTCTTCCGATCCAAAGTACAGGTTGCCGTCATACGGAGCCGGGCGGGAAACAATTCCGCCGTCCGTCGGGTATTTCCAGGTGAATTCGCCGGTTGCGGCGTTCAAGGCGTAGAGATTATTGTCGTAACAACCCGTAAAGATCGCGCCTTCGTAAATTGCGGGTGTACCCCGGATCTCGTCCTCGCACTCGAAAGTCCACAGGGGTTTGATGCCGCCCGGCTGTATCTTGGTCGTCCCGGGCATGACCAGGCGGGTCAGCGCGCCGGTTTTTTTGGCGACCGACATCAGGGCATCCTTCATCGCCTCGACGTTCGGGAAGCGCTCGTTGGGGTTGTATTGCAAGGCAGTATTGATGACTGCATCGAGTTCGATCGAAACAGAGGGGTTGATCTTGCGGACGGGCCTTTCGTTGAACGAGAAAGGCGGTTCAAGGCGCGGATCGCGTCGCGTCATGGTGTGGTGCAGGGTCGCGCCCAGGGCGTAGATATCGGCCAGGGTGCTGGCTTCGCCGCGGTACTGCTCGGGCGGGGAATATCCCTCGGTACCAATCATCGTGCCCTTTTGTCCCGCCTGGAAGGTTTTGGCGATCCCGAAGTCTACCAGCACGACGTGGCCCTGCTGATTGATCATCACGTTCGAGGGTTTCATGTCCCTGAAAATGATCGGATCGGGTTTGTGGTTGTGGAGGAAGGTCAACACATCGCACAGTTCGATACCCCAGGCGATGACCTGCTCCTCAGGGATGAACCCCTCCGCCTCCGAGATGACCATTTCCAGGTCTTTGCCGTTGATGAATTCCAGCACGAGGTAGGAACGGTTCTCTTGCGTGAAGTAATCGTAGATGCTGGGGATGGAGGGGTGGGTCAGGGTCGCCAGGATGTTTGCCTCGCGCTCGAAGTTTTGCACGATCGTCGAGCGGATCAGCGGATCGGGGGCCAGGTTGACCATCTCCTTGACTGCCACCAGTTTGACCACGTTGGGAAAATGCAGGTCGCGGGCGCGGTAAACCGATCCCATACCGCCTACGCCGATGACCTCCTGGATCAAATAGCGTTTGACCAGGGTGGCGCCGGCCTGGAGTTGGGAACGCACCTCATGCGTGTTATCCGAATCTGGTGGTTCTACGCGTTGTGTCTGCAACCTGTCCTCAACGTCCTAAAATAGTGTTCAGATTATAGCCCGCGCCGCAATCTTTTGCAACTTACATTATATACCGGACAAAACCAAAAACCGGCTCTCCCGTTTTGGACGGGAAAAACCTTTTGAAATTCGAAGGAACACAATGTCAACGAAGGAAAATCTTTACGGCAAGGCGCTTTTTTCCCTGTCACATCGTACCCGCAAGGGTATTCGCCAAATTTGCGGAACGTGTGCCCGTCAGGGTATTCGCGTTTTAAAAGGGTTTCTCATATCTTTGTCCGGTAGAGAGTCCGCGCAATCTTCCCAAGGCCGGGACAAGGTAAGAATCGCCACCCACAAGGCGACAAACCACTGCAACTGATATTGGATGAGCGTGGATCGGCTGGCAGGCCTTCAGAGAGACACAAATAAGCCGAAAATCGCACTTGACTTTATGTACAGGTCAAAGTTATAATAAACACCTTGTGTATGGCAGTCATAATCGAGAAACTTTCAGCGAGCGCTTGAGGAAATTAGTCTCATGCGCTTGCCTTTGTTTGTCTCATAAGCAAGCCGTCGCACCGACGGCACTATTCGTAGCAGGATTCATTTTGGGAGACGAGGAGAGGATTCAGTGGAAACTAAAGGGCTGACCGCACTTCGTATCAGTCTGGCATCGCCGGAAACGATTATGTCCTGGTCTTACGGTGAAGTTCTCAAACCGGAGACCATCAATTACCGCCGCCTGCGCCCGGAGAAGGACGGGCTGTTCTGCGAGGCCATTTTCGGCCCCCAGCGCGATTGGCAGTGCTATTGCGGTAAATATAAAAACCCGCGTTACAAAGGTATCGTCTGCGATAAGTGCGGCGTGGAAGTGACCCGCTCGGCGGTCCGCCGTGAGCGCATGGGACACATCCAGCTTGCCACGCCGGTCGCGCACATCTGGTATACCCGGCGCATCCCATCATACCTGGGGATGCTGCTCGATATTTCGCGCCGCAACCTCGACCGGGTGCTGTATTTTGCCCAGTACATCGTCACTTACGTGGATGAGGATGCCCGCCAGAAGGCGCTCAAGCGGCTCGAGGACGAGATCAGCGTCTCGGAGCGCGAGCAGGCCGCCCAGATCAACGAGAAGATCGCGGAGATCAAGAAAGGCCGCGATCAAAAGGTGGCCGAGTTCCAGCAGCGCAAGTCGAGCATCGAGTCCCGCTATGACGAGGAAATCGCCTCCAAACTCGATCCAATCATCAAGGAAGGCCAATCGCTGGAAAAGAAGCTCCAGGACCAGATGGGCGGGTCGCAAACCAAGCCGGTTGTTTTTGCCGGGACCGACGTCGTGATCTTGGAGGCGGGCGTCCCGATCACCAGCAAGCATATCAGCAAAGTGCAGGCCGTCGTCAAGGAACGCCTGGAAGCTATCGAAAGCGAAATGAAGGACCAGAAGCAGCGCGAGCTTGAGCAAGTCAGCTTGGAGATCGCGTCTGTCAAGGCTGCGGCCGAGCAAGACATGGAAGCCCTGCGCAACCAGCTGGAAGACCAGACTTCGGCCAACCAGGACCACAACTCCCGCCAACGCGATGAGCTGATGGAATTGCGCCCGTTCACTTTCCTGAGCGAGGCCCGCTATCGCGAACTCAAACAGCGCTGGGGACAGGTCTTCCGGGCCGACATGGGCGCCGAGGCCTTCTACGACATCCTTCGCCGCCTCGACCTGGACCGGCTCTCGCAGGAACTGTGGCACGAGGTCCGCACGACCAAATCCAAGCAGAAGCGCAAGAAAGCCACCACCCGCCTGAAAGTGGTGGAGGCCTTCCGCCGCTCGGGCAACCGGCCCGAATGGATGATCCTGACCATCCTGCCGGTCATCCCGCCCGACCTGCGCCCGATGGTGCAACTGGACGGCGGCCGCTTCGCCACCTCGGACCTGAATGACCTGTACCGCCGCGTGATCAACCGCAACAACCGCCTCAAGCGCCTGCTCGAACTCGGCGCCCCAGACGTGATCGTCCGCAACGAGAAGCGCATGTTGCAGGAAGCGGTGGACAGCCTGATTGACAACTCACAGCGCGGCAAGGCGCTCTCGCGCCGCGGCCGCCGCGAACTCAAATCCCTGAGCGACATGCTCAAGGGCAAGAAGGGCCGCTTCCGCCGCAACCTGCTCGGCAAGCGCGTGGACTATTCCGGGCGTTCGGTGATCGTGGTTGGCCCGCAACTGAAACTTTACCAGTGCGGCCTGCCCAAGAGCATGGCCCTGGAACTGTACCGCCCGTTCGTGATTTCGCGGCTGGTGCATCACAGTTATGCGGCCAACGTCAAAGGGGCGCGCCGCCTGATCGAGCGCAACCGGCCCGAAGTCTGGGAAGTGCTCGAAGAAGTCATCAAGGAACGCCCGGTTTTGCTCAACCGCGCCCCCACCCTCCACCGCCTGGGCATCCAGGCCTTCGAACCGATCCTGATCGAAGGGTCGGCGATCCAGCTCCACCCCCTGGTCACGACGGCGTTCAACGCCGACTTCGACGGCGACCAGATGGCCGTCCACGTGCCGCTTTCGCAGAAGGCCGTGCAGGAAGCCCGCAACCTGATGCTCTCGTCCAAGAACCTGCTCAAACCCGCCGACGGTGAGCCGATCATCAGCCCGTCGAAGGATATGGTCCTGGGCGTTTACTACCTGACCATGCTCCACAAGCAGGCCCACAAAGGCGACGGGCGCGCCTTCGCCGACATGGACGAAGTGGAAATGGCCTACCAATTGGGCCAGTTGGACGTCCACAGCGAGATCAAGGTGCGGGTCAAAACCTGGTACGACGGGCAGGGCACGCGCCTGCCCGCCCCGGAGACCCGGGTGCTGGATACCACTACCGGGCGGGTCATCTTCAACAGAATTCTCCCGTCCGAGGTCCAGTTCGTCAACGAAGTGCTGGACAAAGGCGGTGTGAAAGACCTGATCGCCGACGTGTACGAAATCTGCGGCCAGGACGTGACCACCCACGTGGCCGACGCCATCAAGGACCTCGGCTTCCACTACGCCATGGTCTCCGGCACCACGCTGGCGGTTGGCGACATCACCATCCCGCCGGAAAAGGCCACCATCATCCAGCAGGCCCTCCAGGACGTGGAGCTGGTGCAGCGGGATTTCCGCCGCGGCTTGCTGACCGAGCAGGAAGAGAACGAGCGCATCATCCAGATCTGGCAGCAGACGACCGTCAAAGTGGCGGACGCCGTGCGCCAGGCCATGGACCCGGACGGGAACCTGGCGACGATGGCCAACTCCGGCGCGACGAAAGGCGGTTTCAGCCAGCTTTCGCAGCTCGCCGGGATGCGCGGCCTGATGGCTGACCCCTCGGGCCGGATCATCCCCCTGCCGATCCGATCGAATTTCCGCGAAGGCCTGACAGCCCTCGAATACTTCATCTCGACCCACGGCGCCCGCAAGGGCCTGGCCGATACGGCCCTGCGCACGGCGGACGCCGGTTATCTGACCCGCCGCCTGGTGGACATCGCCCAGGATGTGATCATCAACGAACAGGATTGCGGCACCCGCGACGGCGTCTGGATCCGCAAATCCGACGATGTCGCCGGGCAGCCGATGAGCGTCCGTATGTACGGGCGTCTGGCCGCAGAACCGATCATCCACCCGACCACCGGCGAAGTGCTGCTGGACCGCAACGAGATCATTGACCACGAACATGCCCGCAAAGTTACCGCTTCGGGGCTGACGGAAGTCAAAGTCCGCTCCCCAATGACCTGCGAACTGCTGCACGGCATTTGCGCCAACTGTTACGGCATTGACCTGGGCCGTGGCACCATGGTCGACAGCGGCTCAGCCGTCGGCATCGTGGCCGCCCAGTCCATCGGCGAGCCGGGCACACAGTTGACGTTGCGCACTTTCCACACCGGCGGCGTGGCCGCAGGCGGCGACATCACGACCGGTCTGCCCCGCGTGGAAGAACTCTTCGAAGCCCGCAAACAACCCAAAGGTGAAGCGGTCGTCTCCGAGATCAAGGGCACCGTCCAGATCATCCAATCGGAGCGTTACGCCGACTTGCGGCTGGTCAAGGTCGTCCACAGTGAAATGGTCAGCGACGAGTTCACCATTCCCGCGGAGTGGAAGATCGAGGCCAAGGACGAGGACGAGGTCAAAGCCGGTGACGTGATCGCCAGCCTCGAAGACGCGACCATCGCCTCCCAGCACGCCGGGCGCGTCCGTGTCGAGAAGAAGGAACGCAAGGTTTACGTCTCCTACGAACAACGCGAGGAAGTGGAAGAGGAAATCCCGACCACGGCCCGCCTGCTGGTCCGGGACGGCGACAAAGTAGAGGCCGGGCAACCGCTGACCGAAGGCTCGCTCAACCCGCACCGCATCCTGAAGATCCAGGGACGCGACGCCTGCGAAATGTATCTCTTGAGCGAGATCCAGAAAGTGTACCGCTCCCAGGGCCAGAACATCCACGACAAACACTTCGAGGTCATCATCCGCAAGATGTTGAGCAAGGTCCAGGTCACCCGCCCCGGCGATACGAAATACCTGCCCGGCGACCTGGTTGACCGCCTGGAACTCAAACGCATCAACGAAAAATTGACCTCCGAAGGCCGGACGCCGGCGCGCTCCTCCGAAGTATTGCTGGGCGTGACCAAGGCCTCCCTCAGCACCGACTCGTTCCTCTCGGCTTCCTCCTTCCAGCACACCATCAAGGTTCTCGCCGGGGCAGCCATCGCCTCCAGCACCGACCCGCTCTTTGGCCTGAAAGAAAACGTGATCATCGGCAAGCTCATCCCGGCCGGTACGGGCTTCACCCAGGGACGATTCACCGAGCTTGAACATCCCGAAAACGACCTCGGGCCAACCCCGGACCAGGGCAACCTGACCGAGGAAGAGCTTTCCGAGGAACTTGCAGACAGCACTGCGGCAGATTGATCCTGATCGAAAACCGGAAGATCGAACAGAGACCCCGAACATGGCGGTCTCTGTTCTTTATTTATGAAGATTAGAAAAGTCTCAGCGCCTCTTGACAAATTAGAATATTCGTTCTATATTTGAGCCACCACAGGTCATATCCCTTCCCAAGTGCAGGCTTCAAAAGGAGTTTGCGATGATGAAAAACCCACAGATTCAAATTTCAAACTTGTTGAAAAATACCAGCATCAGGCGCGGCGCATTCTTCGGCTTCATCCTGCTGGGCGCGTTGCTGTCCTTCGAAGTATTCAACTACTCCACCACCGATTTCGCGTTGACCGACTTGCTCGGGCCGGATCTCAAGTTCCTGGGATTCCGCTGGGCCACCATCCTCTCGATTGCCTTCTGCGGCATTGACTTTGCCGGGATCGCCCGCCTGTTCACCCCCGAACAGGGCAAGGCCGAACCGGCCGAGGTCTGGTATCTGTTTGGCGCATGGGTGCTGGCGGCGGCCATGAACGCCATCCTGACCTGGTGGGGCGTCTCGGTTGCCGTTCGCAACCACCAGGCTATGGGCAGCGCCATTGTCAGCCAGCAGACCCTGCTCAACGTCGCCCCCGTTTTCGTAGCCATCATGGTCTGGCTGATCCGCATCCTGATCATCGGCACCTTCTCGATGGCCGGTGAGCGGCTGTTCAGCCTCGCCGAAGATGCGATTTCACGGCCATCCTACTCCACTGCCCGTCCGGCATCCCGGCCCGCCACCCGCACCGAAATCCCGTCCAATCCGCGCCCGACCATTTCCAACCCGCGCCCGGCCCCTCGCAACGAACCCAGCTACCATCCCGTAGGCATGGCCGCCCGTTCCTCCCATGAGGACAACGCCAAGACCTGGCGATAAAGTCCTGGTGACTGCCAACCCTCCAACCCATCCTCCCTCCTGCCTCCCCCGTGCTGCGGGGGAGTGCCGATTAAAAAAGCCCTGCTTTACGGCAGGGCTTCGTCGTTCGAGCCGGGATCACCCGACCGGATTGCTGGCTGAAGGTTCGGTATGGGCGCGCTGTTCGACGAACTTGAATATGTCGTGCAGGAAGTTCGATCCCCGGCTGGCCAGGATCCCGGTCAAGACGGAACCCACGTAAGGGAATTGGACTTCAATGCCCAGCAACTCGAACAAATCGAACCCGGTTGCCACGCTGACCACGATGCCGACGGCCAGCGCCAGCAGCGAGTTTTTATTCCAGCCTTTTTCTTTGTCGTAAAGTGGTTTGAAGGTCTGGATGAGCGATTCGACCAGGAATGCAACCAGCGTCAATTGGGTCAGGTTCAGGTTCATTTACTTCTCTCCTTTTACTTGGTAGGGGTCAATGTTCTAATTGTACAAAGTTCATCGAAGATGCGCAAGACACTTGGTATAATTGCCACCCTACAAAGCTCTGCCTTCATGCAATGCAGGCTTGCAAATTTACGAGGAACTTGATGGACAAGAAATATCACATTTGGACCGAAGGCTGCCAGATGAACGTGGCCGACTCCCAGCGGGTCGGCTCGGCGCTGGAGCATTTGGGTTACGCCTTTACCGGTAGCGCCGAAGACGCCGACGTGATCGTGCTCAACACCTGCGTGGTTCGCCAGTCCGCTGAAGACAAGGCCCTGGGCCGCCTGAGTTCGCTCAAACCGCTCAAAGAAAAGAATCCCGGCCTGATCATCAACCTGATGGGCTGTCTCGTCGGCGTTCGCGGCGCGGAGAAATTACAGAAGCGACTGCCCTTTGTGGATGTCTTCTCCCCGCCCTCCGACCCCGGACCCCTGGTCTCCTTCCTGACCCAGGGCGAAGTCCAATCCATGGTGGACGCCGAGACCACCCGCCGTTTCATGATGATGGACGACGAGCTGGCGCTCCCCATCCACGAGCGCGGGAAACTCGTCAGCGCCCACATCCCGGTCGTCTACGGCTGCTCACACGCCTGTACTTTCTGCATCATCCCCTACCGGCGCGGGGTCGAACGCTCGCGTCCGGTCGGCGACATCGCCGGCGAGGCTCGCTCGCTGGCGGCCCAGGGCGTCAAGGAGATCACCCTGCTCGGCCAGATCGTGGACCGCTACGGCACGGATATCCCCGACGGCCCCACCCTGGCCGGGTTGCTGCGCGTCATCCACGAGGTCGAGGGGATCGAGCGCATCCGCTTCCTGACCTCGCACCCCAACTACTTCGACGAAGACATCATGGTCGCGGTGGCCGAACTGCCCAAGGTCATGCCGCACTTCGAGGTGCCGATCCAGGCCGGGGACGACAGCGTGCTGGAAAACATGAAGCGCGGCTACACCCAGGATGACTACCGCCGCCTGGTGGACAAGATCCGCGCCAAAGTGCCGGGATGTTCGATTGCGACCGACATCATCGTCGGATTCCCCGGCGAGACGGATGAACAGTTCATGGAGACCTACCGGGTCTTGGCGGACCTGCGGCTGGACGTGGCCCACCTGGCGCGTTACTCCCCCCGCGAGGGCACCGTCTCCGCCCGCCGCATGGAGGACGACGTTCCCGCCGAGGAGAAAATGCGCCGCTTCCGCCTGCTGGAAGAGCTGCAGGAACAGATCGTCGGCGAGATCAACGCCCAATACCTGGGGCAGACCGTTGAGGTCCTGTTCGAGGAAAAGGTGAAAGGACGCTGGAAAGGCCGAACCCCCACCAACAAACTGGTCTTCGTCGAATCGGACGAGGATTTACGCGGCCAAACCCTCCCCGTCAGCGTCACCTGGACCGGGCCGTGGTCCATGCAGGCCAGCCTCATCCCCCAGCCGATCACACTGTAAAACGATCAGATTAATGCAACACGCAAAGACATCCCATCAGATGTCTTTGCGTGTTGGCTTTTAAATATACAACTTCTCCGGGTCAATCTCCTCGCGCAACAAACGCAGTTCCTCGGCGCTGGGCGGCGGGTTGGTGGAAATGTCGTCCGCCACCGACAACTCGAAGCCGGTCGCCTCGAGCACCTCGTCCACGCTGACGCCGGGGTGGACGGCCTTCAGGCGCATCCGGCAGGTTCCGGGATCGTAATCCATCAGCGCCAGGGTCGAGACGACGTAAGCCGGGCCGCTGTTGCGGGGCAGGCCGGCGGCCTCCCGCGCTCCCGGTCCGCTGAGGTAGCCCGGCGTGGTGACGAAATCTACTTTGGGGACGAAGCGGCGCCTGTCGTGCTGCATGATGGCGATCGTGCGCCAGCACAGGCTCCCGACATCGTTGCCGCCGCCGGAGCCGGGCAGCCTGGCTTTGGGATGGTCGTGCTCGCCGATGACCACGCTGTTCAGGTTGCCGTAGGGGTCAATTTGCGCCCCGCCGAGGAAGCCGTAGTCAATGAAGCCGCGCTGGGCGGTCTCCATCGTATCGCAGATGCCGGAGGCGGAGATCCCTTTGTGGAAGGTGCGCGCCTCGCCGACGGCCCGCGGCAGCTCATCCAGGATCGCGCCCAGCCCGCCGAACTCGAAAACGGGGACCAGGTTGGGGGCGGTGGTCTTGGCTGCCAGCATAGCCGCCAGCATCGGGATGCCGGTGCCGATGAAACAGGTGGAACTGTCCTCGAACAGCCGCGCCGCCACGCAGATCATCAATTCGGTTTTGGAATAGGTTTGTTCTGTCATAGTATTCTCCTCCACGCGATGGGAGTGCGTCGCACCTCTTCAGGTGGGATTTTCCCAGGCAAAAGACGCGCCCCGTTAAGTGGGACCACGCCTCAGCGTCAGGTGCGACGCACCCGCGTGCTAAGGCGTTATCCTCGTTTCTCCCGCAGGGCGACCATCTCGTCCAGCCGTTCCTGCCCGATGAACGACAGGTATTCCTGGTGGCTCTTCACGCCGTAAACGTATTTGTCGAGATACGCCTTTGCGTCTTCGGCGGTCTTGCTCATCTCGACCCACTCGCGGATGCCCTCCTCATCCCGCCCGTAGACGTAGGCCATCTCGCCGGGATACGAGCCGAACGGGGCGTGGACGACCGCGTCCACCAGGTAGTAGGGGATAATGGTCCTGTCCGGGTATTTGCGGATCTCCTCGGTCGGGACGATCTCCTCGGCGCTGACGATCAGGCGTTTGCTGGCCCGGGCCATTTCAGCCGCGAAGCCGGTGATGCCCTCGATCTGGCAGTTGCCGAACCTGTCCGCCCGGTGGACGTGGATCAGGGCCACGTCCAGCACCAGGGCCGGGAGCAGGGCCACCTTCTGCCCGGTGAACGGGTCTTCGACCACTTTGGCTGCGCTGTGGGCGATCATGTCAGTGCCGAGCATGGCCCGGGTCGGGATGAACGGCACGCCCATGGCCGCGGCTTTCATCCGCCACGAGATGGAGCCGTTCGACCACTCGACGCAGGTCTCGACCTGCCCCGATTCGACCGCCCGCCGCAGCGCCGAAGACGTGCCGTAGACTTCCAGGCCGATGTAGGTGATGTCGAGCTTCTTGACGATCCCCGCCGCCAGCCACAGGTCCAGCTCGAGCACGCCCTGGCCGCAGACGCGCAGGTCCTTCCTCCCCTGGCGGAGCACCTCCCGCGCCAGCGACATCGGGCAGCGGACCGTGCCGTAGAGTTCCGTGCCGATGTAGCAGCCGTCGTAGACGAAGCGGGATACGGCTTCGGCTTCGGTCATCAGCTTGTCGGTCAGCTTGCGGGACTTGTGGGTGCGGTTCCACTCCCGGAACTCGTCCAGGTCGAAGGGCTGGATCAATTCCCCATGCCCCGATTCCAGAATATTCATGCGTCCTCCTTGTTCGAGAATAGACTTCGGAAGTCTTCCGAAGTCTGTAATACGCGCTACGCCAAGAATAGCATAGCTACCCCGCCGATGGCAACCAGCGTCCCGGCGATGGACTGCCAATCTACCTTATCCTTGAAGACCAGCCATCCGACCGGCAGCAGGAAAACCGGCGGCAGTGCCGTCAGCGTGCTGGCTACGCCGACCTGGGTGTAGTGCAGGGCAAACAGTGACGACGAAACGCCCAGCACCGGTCCCAGGAACGCGCCCAGGACGACCAGGCCGAAAATGCGCGGATGGGCGCGGACCGTGCGGGCGGTCTGGCCGGCCTCGCCTCGGGCTAACAACAGCCCCCAGAGAATGGCGGCGGCCGCCAACATGCGGATGGCGTTCCCGGCGACGGGAGAGAACCCGCCCTCCAGGCCCTGCTTCGAGAGCACGAACCCGACCGCCTGCCCGGCCGCCGCGCCCAGGCCGAACCAAACGCCCTGGAACGGTTTGCAGACCGAGGGTCCGGGGTTGGGGTTGCGGCGCAGGATCACCCAGGCGATCCCCAGCAGCGTGACCAGTATCCCCAGGATTTGCCCGCCGGTCAGCACCTCGCCGAAGAAGACCCAGGCCAGGACGGCGCTCAGGAGCGGGGCCAGGCTCATCATCAGCATCCCCTTCTGCGCCCCGATGCAGACGAACGCCTGGAACAGGAAGGCGTCCCCGATGGCGTAACCGATAGCCCCGGAGAGCGCGAACCAGAACCAGCGCCGCGGGTCGGCGTCCAGCGGCAGCGGCTTGCCGAACAAGATCCAGTTCCAGGCCAGCAGGAAGACCAGGGCAACTGCCACCCGCACCCGGTTGACCGCCGCCGAGCCAACTTTCTGCCCGGATAGCGTAAAGAATACCGATGACCCGGTAAAGCAGAGGGATGTGAAGAGCGATGCCAATTCACCGATGTAGTTCAATGGATATCCTTTTTCATTCGTCTTTCATTCGTCGTTTCTTTCGACCCCGTCGAATTCCAGGATGAAATCCGGGCCGTAAGCCATCGAGGGGGTGGCGAAACCGGGTTTGAAATCGCCCTCCAGCACGCGCCGGGCAATCGCCAGGGAGGTCAGGGCCGTCAGGTAATAGCTTTCCGGGGTTTTCAGGCGGGCCGCTGCCCGGTTGCCGTTCGCATCGGCCACTTCGCCGAGGATCAGGCTGAACCCGGTCCGGTTCTGCTCCCTCGACGGCCCCGGCGGGAACAGGCCGATGGCCGCCTTCAAAATCTCCTTGACCGGGCGGGTATAGAGCAGCCAGCCCAGCCAGCGGGTGGACTTCATGAACCCGGACAACGCCCGCGGCAGGGCCATGTAGACCTCGACGTTGGGGATGCCGGTGCTGTGAAAGGCGGTGGACACGTCGCCCCAGCCCACCAAAACGGCCTTGACCGGGCCGCGGCCGAAATCCACCTCGACGGTTTTCGCCGCCGCCGGGACCCGGATGAGGCTCCCGTCTCGACGGAGCATCCCGCCTCGCTGCATGTTCTCGACCGCCGAGCGGGCCGTGCCGCGTGAGACGCCGCCCTTCACGCTGCGGATGTAGAGTTTGAGAGTGGTCGCGGTGGGCAGCCTCCGTTTGAGATGGGCGGCCAGGCAGTCCGACGGGACCACGTCGAAGCCCGCGCCGGGCATCAGGGTGATCCCCTTGGCGCTGGCCTGTTCGCTCATCCCGGCCAGGGCCTCGAAGCCGGGGATCTCGCCGCTGATGTCGAGGTAGTGCCTCCCGGTCCGCAGGCAGGCTTCGACCATCGAGCGATAGGTGTGGACGAACGGCCCGGCGCAATGGATCGCCAACGCCACCCGTCTCAGGGCCGCCTCCAACGCCTCGGTGTTGGACAAATCGAAGGGAACGGCGGGCAGGCCAAAATTCCGGGCTTGAGCCGCCAGCTTTTCGGCATCGCGTCCGGCCAGCAGCGGCTGGAGTCCCGCCTTGAGGGCCTGTTCCACCAGCAGCGATCCGGTGTAGCCGTAGGAACCATAGATGAGGAAGTCGGTCATCAGGCAAAGGCTCCCGACCAGGTCTCGAAGCGGCGTCCCCGGCGCTCGCCCTCGTGGTAGAAGGCCAGGTAGGTCATTTCCTGGTAGGGGATGAACTTCTGCTCTTCGGGATGGTTCAGTGCCAGGCCGAAGTAGGTGTGCCAGGTGCCGGAGTTGAAATAGAACTTGTCCACCCGCTCCAGCACCGGCCCGAGGGTGTCCAGCGGCAGCACCTCGCGGTGGTGGGTGTGCCCGAAAACGACGTAATTGGCCCAGCCCTTCCTGAAAGCCGTTTCCTTGAGGGCGTTTTCGGAGTAGGAGATCGCCTCGTTGCCCATCATCCGCCGCAGGCGCAGGATGATCTTGTTCAGGGTGGCAAAGGGCGTGTGTTTCGAGATCTTGAGCAGCACCTGGAGCGCGTCCACGCTGTCGGGTTTCAGCCAGAGGTCTTCGGCGCGCACCACGTCCATCGCCAGGAATTCCTCTCCCAGCCCGTCCCAAATGGCCTTGAGTTCGTCCTGCACGCTGCGGGGCAGGTCGTTGTGGGTGATCTGGCTGCTGATCCAGAGCGGCGCGGCCAGCACCGGGCGGACGTTGGTCATCTCGCGCAGCCCGTCGAAAACCACCGGCGGGATGTCCACCCCCAGCTTGTTCCTGGCCTCCACCGGGAAGCGGTTCATCATCTCCACCGTGAAAATATCGCCCAGCGCGTACGCGTCCCGGCCTTTTTCCTGGTTGAAATTGAACCCGTCGTAAAAGTCGCCGTGGCGGGCGTAGACTTTGTAACGGGTGAGCATTTCCATCAAATCGCCGGATTCTTCGGCCTCGGACGGGAACGGGCCAGGGCCGTTCGCCAATCCCAGGCTTTCGATGATCTCCTTGCGGATGGCGTCGAAGGCCGGGCCGGGGAGGTGGTAGTACCAGTCGTGGTTGCCGACCATGTAAAAGATGCGGGCCGGGACCGGCAGGCGGGCCGCCGTTTCGTCGGGTTTTCCCCCGGCTGGCGGCGGCAGGCGGACGATCTCGCCCCGCGAGACCTTCCGCAGCACCTCGGCGGCTTCGCGGTTGTTGGCCAGGATGTCGCGGGTGATCGCCAGCAGCTTTTCGGCGAAGCCCGGCGCAGTGAAATCGGTCCATGGGCGGGTGTAGCCCGGCGCGCCGGGACGGGTATCCAGCCAGAGGGTCGAGTGGAGCGCGTCGAGGATGTCGCCCATCAGCAGGACGTTGATCTCGTCCACCGGGCGGTAAGTCCCGTCGGCGCGCCAGGAGGCATTCTCGGCCAGTTCCTGCAGCCGGTTGCCGAAGAGACGGAACGCGTTGCCCGAAATGGGCCGCCCGCAGGTCCCGTCGCCGAGATGCACGTCACTGATGATGATCAACATGGGTCCTCCAGATCAAAAGACCTGCTTATGACCTATCCGAAAACTCCTGGAGTGCAGGCTTCAGCGAAAACTCCTGGAGTGCGGACTTCAGCGAAAACTCCTGGAGTGCGGACTTCAGCGAAAACTCCTGGAGTGCGGACTTCAG
>JBMOMN010000043.1:0-14950 GCA_049324115.1 Chloroflexota bacterium | reverse complement strand
CTTCAGCGAAAACTCCTGGAGTGCGGACTTCAGCGAAAACTCCTGGAGTGCGGACTTCAGCGAAAACTCCTGGAGTGCGGACTTCAGTCCGCTGGAAATTCAGTCCGCTGGGAACTTGCAAGCTGAAGCTTGCACTCCTTTGTCGGATAGGCTCTTATTATAAACCGTGCCGCCCCCTGCAAAATTTCCAGGCCCGTTCCCGCCCCTCAAGGATGATAAAATTCGCCCCATGCCCAACGAAACCCCTCCCTCCAAATTCCAGACCTGGCTGATGGCTGCCCGTCCCAAGACCCTGCCGGCCGCGGCCGCCCCGGTCATCGTCGGCTGGGGGCTGGCCTTCGCCGATCATGCCTTCCGCCTCGGCCCGGCGCTGGCCGCCCTGGCAATCGGATTGCTGCTCCAGATCGGGGCCAACCTGGCCAACGACGTGGCCGACTTCCATCGCGGCGCAGATACGGCGGAACGATTGGGGCCGACGCGGGTCACCTCGGCCGGACTCCTGACCCCGGGCCAGGTCAGCGCCGGGATGTGGTCCGTCTTCGCCCTCGCGGGACTGTTGGGCCTGTATCTGTTCCGGGTGGCCGGGTGGCCGGTCCTGGTCATCGGCCTGACGGCGATCCTGGCCGCCATCGCCTACACCGGCGGGCCGTTCCCCTACGGTTACTACGGATTGGGCGAAATCTTCGTCTTCGTCTACTTTGGGCTGGCCGCCACCGCCGGGACGTATTTCGTCCAGGCCCTGGGCGTTTCCCCGGCCGTCTGGTGGGCCTCGGTGCCGATGGGCCTGCTGACGGTCGCCATCCTGGTGGTCAACAACCTGCGCGACATCGCCACCGACGCCTCGGCCGGCAAGCGGACGTTGGCCGTCCGTCTCGGCCCGGCCGGGACGCGGGTCGAATACTTCGTCTGCGTGCTGGCCGCCTACCTGACCGTCACCCTGGCGGTCCTGCTCGGCCTCTTCCCGCTGACGGCGCTGCTCGTCTGGGCCTCCATTTTCGTCGCCTGGCGCGTCTGGCGCGTGATCCAGACGAATGAAGGCCGTCCGCTCAACGCCGCGCTGGCGGGAACTGGCCGGGTGGAACTGCTTTTTGGGATTTTGCTGGCAGTGGGATTGGTGTTGTAGGGCGGGTTTTGGCGTCAACCAATTTCTTGACAAAAAATATTGACAAACGTATACTCTGAACCAATAAAGCCCGTGGTTAGTCCCACCAGCCGCTGGTTGGATGGAAAAAGGCTGATCACTATTATCACCCCAAGGAGTGCGAAAGCGCTCCTTGAATTTTACGGCGGGAGGCGCAAGGTGAAAACCCACATCTTCATTGATTTTTGGAATCTTCAACTTTCCATCAATTCAGCGGCGACTTCCTCCTATCGGCTTGACTGGCAGAAGATATCCCCCTGGCTCATTACACAAGCCTCGAACGCGGTCGGACGCGTTTTGTCGTTCGAGGGGACTCACGTTTACATGTCATACAGTCCTAACAGCAAAAAGGATGCTGGCTTGCGGGATTTTGCAACCAACGTTCTCAGCCGTTTTCCGGGTGTTCAGGTTTCGTTGGTCGAGCGGAAAGCGCAAAGTGCGCCGATCTGCCCAACTTGCCATCAACCAATTGCTTCGTGCCCACATTGCGGCAGTGCAATCACCCGGACTGTGGAAAAAGGGGTTGATTCGGCAATCGTCACCGACATGGTGAAATTTGCCTGGGAAGGCGCCCTGGAAGTTGCCATCCTGGTTTCGTCTGACCGTGACTTCATACCGGCGGTTCACATGTTGGCGGCCAAAGGCTTCAAAGTCATCAATGCGCATTTCCCGCCAACAGGCATGAATCTCGCCGGTGAATGTTGGGCGAGTATAGACATCAAGAAGGGGTTGGCAGAGTTATCGAGATAAAATGAGTAAAATGCCTTCGTTGGCCGTCCCCGATTTGAAGGAAGTGAAAGCCTTTGCAAACCACCTTCACGCGCTAGGCAAATATTGGCAGGGAGAAATTTTCGGATGGCAGGCAGAGTACAATCCTGAAAGCGACAAGAAACCTTTAGACTCGAAAATGACCTTCACCCCCGCCGATTTCTGGATCGGAGAAAACGGCATCTGGTTCTTCTCCCTGATGTGGGAACATGGCAAAGACAAAGCACCCGTTGAATTTTTGGATGACAGGGGGATTGTGAAGTAAGAAATGGGTAACACCTGGGCCGGGATCGAGAAAACCGCAGGTGTTTCAGGGGGCGAAGCCTGCATCGTACGGACGCGCATTCCCGTATGGACACTTGAGAACTATCGCCGCCTGGGTTGGACAGAAGTTGCCATACTCGAAAATTTCCCGTCCTTGCGCGCCGCGGATCTGGTCAACGCTTGGGCGTATGCCGATGCCCACGCCAAAGAAATGGATAAAGACATCCAGGCCAACGAGGCGGCCTGATGGCATAATTATTGCAAAGGGGTTATTTGTCGGGGAAAATGGAACTTGTAGTCCAACTCTTTCACATCATCTTGTTGACCATTTTTTGCGTCGTGTTATCCACCCCCACCTCGCCCGGACAATCCGCATCCGTCCGGCACTCGAAAGTGGGAACCGTACCCCCCGTACACGCCGAGCCGCCCCCGCCCCCCGGCGTCGGCACGAGATTGCAGTCAACTTTGGTGTACGTGCAGTTACAGCGGTTCCCGGAGGCATAACAGGTATCCTGGCTGGAGCAGGGACCCACAAGCGACTCGCATGTGCTATTCGAGCTGTTCCAGCCGCATGCTACCCTGGTCTGACCTGCAGGTTTGGGAGAAGGACAAATACCATAATCATCTGGGGTGTTATTTTCACAACTGTAAAGATCTATCACCACCCGGGCCGGGCAGGCCTGGGCTTTGGCTTCACTCCAAAAACTCAAAATCAAAATAAGAAACAAAAGCAGGCGAGCAAGTTTCCAAAGCGAAGTTGGCAGTCTTTCCATGCTTTCATATTACAAAAGGGGTGGACAAAGTGCAACAGCTACCATTGCGAGGATTGATTTATTTTCACTCGAAAACTTGCATCCAATATTTCTCCATCCCCTAGGCTCTTGACAGCGTTGTCAAATTCAGTAAAACTTAAAAAGTCGTGGGTATCACTTTCATAAACCAGCGATTCAAGCTCGGTTAAATTGTAAACTTCTTCAACTGTTTCTTTCGACCACGCAGTGAAGTTATTGCCCCTAATGGTTGCGTGACCGGATAGATCAAGCCAATCTCCCGGTTCAATCTTTCCTCCACGCTCATTCATAATCCGGTTCAGAGCCGAATATACAACACTGACACTTTTGCCGCTGCTGTAGAAGTATTTGACCCGGAAAATCACGACCTCAACCGCCTCACTGCCATTATTCACTTCGACAATTTCTGTTTGGTCCACATACCCCCGCCCCGTACTGTAACCCTGAGCATTTGCTTCCGGCACCGAGGTTCCCTTTTTGACAATCTCGTTTCGGAAAAGAGGCTCACCGTCGGTTATCTCAACCGATCCTTTCTCCGTCGTCCAGCCTTCCAAGACCTGTCCCGCAATCGTCAAATCATGTCTCTCCTGCCAGCCGCCCGATTCGCTAAAGCGCGCAACTTTCGCAAAATTCCCATCCGCTCCCTTTTTCTCGATAAAAAGATCAACTCCATCCCCGTTCAAATCCGGCGCAAAGCTGAATTTGAGATTTTTCACTTCGCCAGGGGCTATTCCGGTTTCGGCAAGCGGGTCTATTGCCATCTCTGCGCCCTTCTTGGCTGCTTTCATGGGAGTGACTGAAATTTGTCCGCTTTCGACCATTTTCCTAAGCTCCTCCTCTGTTTTTTGCGGAAACGCCTTTTTCAAAATATCAACTTGCTCATCCACCGTATCCCCCAAAAACTCGCCCGGATCATCCGCATCGTCCGGCAATTTCTCCCCCATCGCTGCCTTGAAGTTCCCGTCGAGGCCCCGCAAAATCATGCTTCCGTCTTCCGCAAACCTCAGGACTTTGGCGCCCCTGTCGTTCAAAAGGACCGTCCCGCCGGCTTCTTTGGACAGGCTCCATCCCTCCGGCAAATTCCCGACAATGTCGGCAGGTACTTCTGGGTAAGGGAGCTGGGTGGCGGTCGGCATTAGCGTGGGCGCAAAAGTAACCGTAGACGGCGGGGCAGATGTGGCAGCCGAGGTGACTGTCACCTGAGGGGCAGACGCACCTCCTTCGGGGGCCTGACCGCAAGCCGCCAGGAGCAGGCAAAAGCACAAAAGCGGGGCAAATTTCGTAGCCATAGACCCATCCTTGTCTGAACGCTTTTATTATACAATCGAAAAGACTTCGGAAGTTTTGATAGAGAAACTTCCGAAGTCTAAAGAATAAGGGAGCGACACGTCCTTCGCTCCCTGGGATTTCAATAGTCTCCCGAATAAATTATTTTCTGAACTGCCGGATCAACTTGTCATATTCGGCATGGGAACCGATCCAATACCAGATGATGTCCTCCCCGTCGAGAATGCCAACCGCCCGATAGGCCAACCCGATCCGCACGGAATAGATGGGGCGAACAGGGTGAATGGACTTGAAGCGTAAACTTGGGTGATAGGGGTTCTCGATAAAAAGACGATATGCCTGCCGCGCTTGTTTTCGAACGTCGGCAGGCAATTCTGCATAGGCTTTCCGAAACTTGTCTGTGGTGCGGGAATTCATAAAGCGTCAGGATCAAGTTTCCTGGTCTTTTTCGCCCGGTGTTCAGCCAGCGCCTCATCCGCCAGCTCGGACAACACATCCCCGGATTTGGCGAACAGTTTCGCCCAGCGTTTTTCGGATTGCAATTCCTCCAGGATCCAGGCTGCGAACTGGTTTTGTTCGGCGGGAGGCAGTTTTTCGATCTCAGAAATGACTAACTCTAACTGGGTCATGTCATGCTCCTCGTTCACGACAAAAGTATAGCATGAATCAAATATTGCATCACCCGCACCTTGGTGTTCATCGTGCCCTTCGTGGATTCACCCCACAACCATCCATGGGCACAACCTTCTCTCCAGCCAGTCCACCGTGAAATACAGACCCAGGCCGAGCAGGCTGAGCGCCGTCACCCCGGCGTACATGGCCGGGTAATCGAGCAGCGTCCCCCCGTTGAAGACAATGTAATAGCCCAGGCCCACCTTCGTCGCGAATGATTCGGTGACGTAGAGCACCGCCACCGCCGTGCCGATGGACTGGCGCAGGGCGGTCAGGATGGCGGGCAGCGAGGCCGGGATGTAGACGTAGCGGAACAAGGCACGCCGTCCCGCCCCCAGGCTGCGCACCGACTGGATCAACTCCGGACGCAGGCCGGCCGCCTGGTCCCGGACGAGCACCAGCACCTGGAAGAACAGGATCAGGAAGATGAGCACGATCTTGGCCAGGTCTCCGATGCCCAGGAAGAGCAGCACGACCGGCACCAGCACCACCTTGGGGATGGGATAAAGCAGATAGACCACCGGCGCAAAAATGCGGTTCATCCGCTGCGACTGGCCGAGGGCCAGTCCCGCCGGGGCCGCCAGCGCCACCGAGAGCAGCATGCTGGCCGTCACCCGCCAGAAGCTCGCCAGAAAATTGGCCCACAGACTCCCATTGAGCAATTCGTCCACGAAGACCTGGGCCACCTTCCATGGCGTGGGCAGGATCGGCCTGCCGATCAGCACCGCCGCCGCCTGCCAGACGAGCACCAGGGCTACAAAAGCGAAAGCCACGTCCCGGCGTTTCATGCGGGGGACTCCATCCGATGGCGCAGGTCGCGGCACAGGGACTGGTAGCTGTCGCTGTGGCGGAAATCCGTCCGCGCCGCGCCGGGGTTTTCGATCACAGTGGCGGCGGTGTTGCGCGGGCCGAGCAGCAGGATCTTGCGGCCCAGCACGGCGGCCTCCTCGATGGCGTGGGTCACGATCACCAGCGTCAGGCCCTGCTCGGCGCACAGCTCCTGCGTCAGGGTTTGCAGGCTTTCACGGGTCGGGGCGTCGAGCGAGGAGAACGGCTCGTCCATCAGCAGCAGGTCGGGATGCAGGGCCAGGGTGCGGGCGATCGCCGTCCGCTGGCGTTGGCCGCCGGAGATCCGGGACGGGTACTGGTCCGCAAACGGGAGCAGGCCCAGGCGTCCCAGCCACGCATCGACATCCAGCGAGGGACGGTGCTCCGCCGGGGCGTGGGTCCCATCCGGCCCGTAAAAGTTGCGGACGCGCAATCCCAGGCGGACGTTCTCCCGGACGGTGGCCCAGGGCAGCAGGCCGTAATCCTGCAAAATGAGTCCCGTTTGCGGGCGCGGACGGGTGAGCGGCTGGCCGTTTACGAGCACCTCCCCGCCGGACGGGAAGCGCAGCCCGGCCAGCAGGTAGAGCAGGGTGGTCTTGCCGCAGCCGGAGGGGCCGAGCACAGCCCAGGCCTGGCCGCGCTCGACGGTCCAGTCGAAGCGGTCGAAGATGGGCGGCTGGTGGGGGTAGCCGAAGGTGAGGGCGCGGAGTTGGATCATGGAATGCTGCGCGAGAGGGTGCGACGCACTCGCGGGGAGTCAAATCAAAAACAGGCGGGTGGATTTTACCACCAACCTGTTTGGGGCTTATCAAGCAGACTTCGGAAGTCTGCTCGAAAAGACTTCCGAAGTCTTTTCGTTACGGCAAATAGGCGTCGGTGACCGAGTCGGCGTAGGACACGTCCACGTCCAGCAGGCCCTTGGCTTTGGCCCATTCGAGCATGTCGGCCCAGTCGGCTTCGGTGGGGATGCCGGCCGCCGGGTAGAGCGGCAGTTGGTACGAGCCGATCAGCGGCTGCGGGACGAGCTGCTTGTCGGCCAGCAGGTTGTTGTATTTGGCCGGGTCGGCGTTGATCAGGGCAATGGCTTCCTCGACTGCGGTCAGGAAGCCCTTCATCGCCTCGGGGTGGGCGTCAATGAAATCCTTGCGGAAGGAATAGACGCTCTGCCCGTACTGCGGGTACTGCGAGTCGTCGGTGACGATCACCGCGCCCTGCTGGACGGCCAGCGCGGCCAGCGGGTCGGGCATGACCGCGGCGGAAATCTCGCCGGAGGCCAGTAGCGCCATCCGGTCGGGGATCTTCGGCACGGCGAGGGTCTTGATCTCGTCCGCGGCCAGGCCCTCGGCGGTCAGGACGCGCTCGGTCATGTATTCGATGATCGTCCCCTGCGAGACGCCGATCTCGACGCCTTTCAAGCCGTCAGGCGTAGTGATGCCGCTCTGGGCCGAGGCCAGGATGAAGAAGTGCCCGGACCCTTCGGCGGGGACCAGTCCGAAGCGCACGACCTGCATCTGGAGCGTTTCGCGGTTGAAGAACATGGTCGAGAGGGTCTCGTTGATCATCCCGTCGGCCTGGCCGGCGGCGACCAACTGGTCCCGTTCGGGGGCCGAGGCGACCGGCACGAACTCGACCGTGATGCCGTATTTGGCGAACAGGCCCTCGGCCTCGGCCACGTACATGGGCAGGTTGTCGAGGATGGGCATGACCGCGATCTTGAAGGCGACCGGCTCCATCGGGGCTTCAGTCGGCGCTTCGGTGGCGGGAGGAGGTTCCGTCGCCGGCGCGGCGGTCGGCGTGGCGGCGGGTCCGCAGGCCGCCAGGGTCAGGGCGGCGAGCAGGACGATAAGAACAAGGCGGGTTTGTTTCATACTTGGTTTCTCCTGGGTTGGATTCAACAACTTCGGAAGTCTTTTTGGAGTCTTTCCTGAAAGACTTCCGAAGTCTTAGTTTACTTATTTGATGCGTTCGTCCGGCACGCCGACGCTGCGCAGGAGCAGCGTCCGCAGGGCGGGCAGGGCACGCGCCGGGTCGGGCTGGCCGGTGTAAACCCAGCGCAGGACGATCTCGTTCAGCGCGCCCATCCAGGCGCAGGCGGCGACTTCCGTATCCATGGCGGGGATGCTGCCGTCCGTCACGGCTTCGTCGAGATATTTCCGAATGACGGCGATGAAGCGCTCGTTGACCGCCCGGCGTTTCTCCTCGAAGGCCGCGCCGAGGCCGGTGGCCTGCACCAGGGCGATCTTGGCGAGGGCGCGGTACTGCCCGAAAGTCTCCAGGCAGACGCGCAGGGCCGCGTCGACTCGGGCCAGGCCGCTGGTTTCGAGCGCCATCCGGTCGTGCAGCCGCTTTTCGAGCATCTCGGCAAAGGTATCCACCAGCGCCAGGAAAATGTCCTGCTTGCTGGGGAAGTAGAAATAGAACGCGCCCTTGGAAGTCTTCGAGTTGAGGACGATGTCGTCCACTTTGGTGTCGTGGTAGCCTTTGTTCGCGAAGACCTGGGCTGCGGCTTCAAGGATGCGCGTGCGGGTTTCCTGGGATGGGTCGGCGGGAGTTTCAGTCATAAGTACCTCAACCAATAGACCGACCAGTCGGTCTACAGGCGGCGAGTATAGTACGCCCTGTCACAAGTGTCAAGGAGGGGAATCAAAACAGGCCGGCGAACCTTCACCGGCCTGCTCGAAAAGGGATCGGTTACGGGAGGAAATCCGACGACACCGACACGCTGTAAGGCACGTCCACGCTGATGAGGCCGGCCGTTTTGGCCCAGACCATCAACGCCTCCCACTCCTCCTGGCCGGGGGTGACTGTGGACAGGTAGACGGGCAGCTTGTAAGTGTCGGCCAGCCAGGGCGGGAGGAGGTTGCGGTTCTTGACCGTCTCCCGGAATTTGTCCGGGTTGGCATTGATCAGCTGGATGGCTTCTTCGATGGCGGCCAGGAAATCCCGGATGGTTTCCGGCCTTTCCTCGATGGCCTGACGGCTGAAAGCGTAAACATTGCGGCCCAGGTTGGGATAGTCCGAATCGTTGGCGATCTCGACGGCTCCCTGCTCGATAGCCTGCGAGACCATTGGCTCCGGCAGCAGGGCGGCCTCCAGTTGACCGGAGGCCAGCAGGGTCAGGCGGTCTTCGGGGGCCGGGACCGAGAGGGTGACGATCTCGTCCAGGGCCAGGCCCTCTCCCTGGAGGATGCGGGTGGCGATATATTCGTCAACCGCGCCGGTCTGGAGGCCGATCCCCACGCCCTTCAAGCCTGCCAGGGTGGTGATCCCGCTCTTTTCGGAGGCCAGGATGTAATATCGCGGCGCGCCGTCGGCAGCCCTCGATGCGTCGCCGACCACCTTGAATTTCGATCCGCCCTGGTTGGCAAGGATCACGGAGAGCAGGTCGGTCAACAGGCCGTCCACTTCGCCGTCCTGGAACAGGGCGTCACGCTCCGCGGCGGTTCCGGCGGGTAAGATGATGACTTCGAGTCCCCGGGCTTCGAACAGCTTCTGCGACTTCGCCACGAACAGCGGCAGGGAATCCATGTCCGGCTGGATGGCAACCCGCAGCAGGGTCATGTTGACGAGGCGCGGGGTCCTGGTCGGCAGGGGGGTGAACGTTTTCGTGAACAATGGATTGGGCGTTTTCGTCGCCCGCGGGGTCTTCGTCGCCCGCCGGGTCCTTGTCGGTTTCGGGGTGCCGCTCCCGGAGGGTTTCCGCTTGCGGGGGGTCGGGGTGGCCGTCACCCGCCGGGTGCGCGTGGGCGAAGGGGCCGGGGTCTCCGTCGCCGTCCCGGCGGGGGCAGGGCCGCAGGCCGCGGCCAGCAAAACGAAGGCCACCAACAGGGTTGCGAGGCGAAAACGCTGCATGGAACCATCCTGGACCGGCGACGGGAGGGCCGTCAGCCGAAGAAAAAGCCGGGGCCACGCGGCGCCCGGCTAAAGATCCGGGGAGATGCGCTCAGGGCCGGGTCACGACGAAGTTGTCGAAGGATACGTCCACGTTGGCTTCGTCGAAGGTCCCAGCCACCAATCCCACGTCGCCGGAGGTTAAGGTCGAATCCTCGGCGGAGAGTACCTGCTGGCCGTTGACCGAAAGCGCCAGGCTGCTGCCGTTGCAGACCGCGCTGATGCGGTTCGGCGAGCTGGGGTTGACGATGTCGGTGGTGTAGGTTTCGGTGAGCAGGTCCGACTGGCCGTCGTCTATCAGGATGATCGCCGCGTAACCATCGCTGCCGACCACCAGGTAATAGAAATCGAAGGTCTCGGCGTCAGAATTTTCCGTGTAACGGCAGATGACGCCGAACAGGTTCACGTCGGGGCCGGAGGTCTTGGTGGCGTCAACTTCGATCTTGACATCGCCCGGCAGGGACTTGTCCACGAGGGCCCAGATGTCGTACTGCGGCTGCTTGACGTAGATGCGATAGGCGTCGTTGGCGTAGTCGGTCAGCCCGTTTTCCCAATCGTCGCGGTCCCAGCCGCTGCCGGTGGACGAGAAATCGTCCTGGAAGAGGACATCCGCGCCACCGATGTCAGTGCTGCCCCCAAAGCTGCACGCCAGCGCAGCAACCAGGATCGCAGAAATGAAGACGATCAATTTCTTGTTCATGGCATACTCTCCTGAAATTTTTTCAAAGTATAGCATGGCTGGCTTGAGAAACCAACAACCTTGACAAAACTGTATGGGGGGCTAAAATCCTCCTGCCGTTTGCAAAGGCGAGACCCAATTTACCGAATGGAGACAGAATTGAGCCTGCACCCCGACATCCTCACGGCCATCCGCCGGGCGCTCGACGAAGACATCGGCCCCGGCGACGCCACCTCCGGGAGCATCATCCCCCCCGAAGCGCAGATGACCGGCCGGATCATCGCCAAACAAAACGGGATCATCGCCGGGCTGGACGTGGCCCAGGCAGTCTATACGACGTTCGACCCGCGGGTGGATTTCCGCGCCCTGGCCGGGGAGGGCGACCGGGTGGTTGACCGTCAAACCGTGGCCGGCGTAAGCGGACCCGCCCGCAGCCTGCTCACCGCGGAACGGGCCGCGCTCAACTTCCTGGGCCGGGTCAGCGGGATCGCCACCCTGACGCGCCGGTTCGTCGAGGCGGTGGCCGGGACAAAGGCCGTCATCCTCGACACGCGCAAGACCGCTCCCGGCCTGCGGATGCTCGACAAGCTGGCTGTGCTGCGCGGCGGCGGGCAGAACCACCGCATCGGGCTGTATGATATGATCTTGATCAAGGATAACCACATTGATTTCGCCGGGTCGCTGGAAGAAGCCGTCCGCCGCGCCCGAGCCGCAAAGTGGGACAATGTGCCAAATTGGCCTACCGGCGGACTCCCGATCGAAGTCGAGGCCCGCACGCTCTCCCACGTCGAAACGGCGCTGGACCTGGGCGTGGAACGCATCCTGCTCGACAATATGCCGCTCGAAATGATGCGCGAGGCGGTCCGCATGGCGGCCGGGCGCGCCAAACTGGAGGCTTCCGGCAACGTGACCCTCGAAACCGTGCGCGCCATCGCCGAGACCGGCGTGGACTATATTTCCAGCGGCGCGCTGACCCATTCGGCGAAAGTGTTCGACGTGTCATTCGATTACGTCCGGTAATAAACCCGCCCCTCTACTGAAAATAGCGGGGATGCGTCGCACCTGCCTCGACGGGATTTCCCCCAGGCGAAGTGAGGTCCCGTTTAATGGGACTCGAAGCAGATGCAAGGTGCGACGCATCCTCAGGTGAAAAGAAGGTGAAAATATGGATACTGAAGTCAAACGAATGTACGAAGCGATGAAGAAAAAACTCGAAAATGTCGTGCCCGATTTCGAACTGGCCTACAAGGCCGAGATCGCGGTCGAGATCAACCGGCTGAAGGAAGAACGCAACGCCGTGATCCTGGGCCACAACTACATGGAACCGGCGCTGTTTTACTCGATCCCCGATTTCGTGGGCGACTCGCTCGACCTGAGCCGCAAGGCTGCCCAGACCGACAAGGACGTGATCGTCTTCTGCGGCGTAAAGTTCATGGCCGAGACCGCCAAGATCCTGAACCCGGACAAGACCGTGCTCCTGCCGTCGGATAAAGCCGGCTGCTCGCTGGCGGCCTCGATCACCGCCGAAGACGTGCGCGCCCTCAAGCGCAAATATCCCGGCGTGCCAGTCGTGACCTACGTCAACACCTACGCCGACGTGAAGGCGGAGTCGGACATTTGCTGCACGTCGTCCAACGCGAAAGCGGTGGTGGAATCGCTCGGCACGGACACGGTCATCTTCCTGCCGGACCAGTACCTGGCCAGCAACGTGGCGCGTGAGACCGGAAAGCGCATCATTTTCCCAAACCTCGCCCCGACCCCCCTCCTGTCCCCCCATTTTCGCCATGAGCAGTCCGGCATAAGCGAAAACGTGGGGCGAAAATGGGGGGATGAAAAGGGGGGTATGATCGGCTGGCACGGTCGCTGCGAAGTCCACGAGAAATTCACCGTGGAAGACATCCGCGCCGTGCGCGAGCAGTTCCCGGACGTGGTGGTGCTCAGCCATCCTGAATGTTCGCCCGAGGTGGTCGAGGCCTCGGATTACTCCGGTTCGACCAATGCGATGATCAATTTCGTGCGCGAGAGCAACGCCCCGCATTACCTGGTGCTGACCGAGTGCGCCATGGGCGACAACATCGCTGCGGCGAATCCAGAGAAAGACATGCTGCGCCTGTGCATGGTGCGCTGCCCGCACATGAACACGATCACGATGGAAAACGTGCGCGATGCGCTCAAGTATGACCGCTACGTGATCGATGTGCCGGAGGAGATCCGCCTAAAGGCGGCGCGGGCGGTGCAGAGGATGATCGAGATTGGGTAGTTCGATGGTTGCGTAGTTTGGTAGTTCGGAAGTGGAAGTTCAATCCTGATGGATGGTAGAATCACGGCATGACCATTTTTGAATATCCAACCCATTCAATCGAAATAGATCACAATGATTCCATGAATCTTTATGACAAGTGGAATTCACCTATCGTGATTGTTTCCGATGGACCTTATGGAGTGAAAGGGTTCAGAGGCGATCTTTTTTCACCAGATGGTCTAGATAAATGGTATGAACCCCACATTGCCAAGTGGACTGAAAAATCAACTCCGCAAACCACGCTCTGGTTTTGGTGTACGGAAGTAGGTTGGGCAACTGTACATCCCGTTTTGGATAAATACGGATGGGAATACAGGGCTTGCAATGTTTGGGACAAGGGCATTCAGCACGTAGCAGGAAATACGAATACACAGTCTTTGCGGCAGTTGCCCGTTGTCACAGAGATTTGCGTCCATTACATAAAAAAGCCGACCTTCAGCCTCAATGGAAACGGAAGTGCCACATCCATGAAAGATTGGTTGCGGCACGAATGGAAACGCACAGGATTGCCTTTTTCAAAAACTAATGAGGCGGCTGGTGTCAAAAACGCTGCCACAAGAAAATGGTTTACCGACGATTGGCTGTGGTACATGCCTCCACCTGAAGCATTTGAAAAGCTTGTTGAGTACGCCAACGAACACGGCATGACAAGCGGACGCCCTTATTTTTCAATGGACGGGAAGAAGCCATTGACTAAAGAAGAATGGGAAAAGCAGCGCGCCAAGTTTTATTGTCCAATGGGCGTGACCAATGTTTGGGCGCAGCCGCCCGTCAATGGCGTCGAGCGGGTGAAAGAAGGATTGAAAGCGGTTCACCTGAATCAGAAACCGCTGAACATTATCAAAATGTTGATTGAAATTTCATCCGATGTGGGTGATTTGATTTGGGAACCGTTCGGCGGACTTTGCACGGGCGCAATTGCCTCCCACGAATTAAAGCGTTCTTATGTCGCCGCTGAAATCAATGAGGAGACTTACAATGCCGCGTTGAAGCGCTTCAAAAAGCATTTAAGCGCGCCCAGATTATTATAGGTTCATCAACCTGTTAAGCCCTTCTTCCGATCGAATCAAACCTTTTCCCCACTCTTCAACCGTTGCGCCGTAGAATTCGCTTTGCAACACCCTGGTCTTGAATTCTTCAAGTCCAGGGTGTTCTATTCTGTCCATCTTTGCAAAGTTGGTGTCCAAACGGTAACTGTGTCTCCCCAAAAGCGATTTCAGTTTTCTTTGATACGCAGGGGAGACGGAATATCTCTTTGCATTTCTACCCCAAGAAGCAACTTCCGCCTCCGCCTTTTTTAAGTCCCTTTCCGATCCTTGAAATTTGTACCCATTTGTGTTCGTCTGCTGTAAATTACTCGTTCGGCCGGTCGTATTTTCTGGTTCAAAGACAAGATAATCCGGAGGGTTGTGATAATGTGTATCCCGCGCAACCGCCAGACTTTTGGCTGTGTCGATGAAAATATCCATGATTCTTGGCCTGCCGTAAATCAGGTGTTCGGGCATCCATGCCACAATGGCAACATGGGTTTGATCGTTTGCAAAGTGAAGTTGGGAGTCTCGGAAGCGCGCGGTAATTTCAGTGGCAAAAGGAAACCAGGTTTTTACTTCAATGCCAGGCTTGATTGCTTTATCCCAACGAAAAATGGTGTCTGGAAAACCAGGGTCTTGCCTGTCCCATTTCCCATTGTAGCGCGACCAGTCGTTTCGATTCAACTCGCTCACGATAGCAAACTCGATCATGTTCCCAATCAACGGGGACAATTTTGAGACAACAAGCGAAAGATGGTGTGCGTATTCAAAATCAGGTGGTTTGGCGACATCAACCACATCTATGTTTCTGTCTTTGAGTTCATGGATTTTATCGTTGGCAATCAGAAGAATCTCATAGATGTCAGTTGAATAAGCCAAAGTCATTCGTCCCTCTCGAAAAGACTGTTGATGGATACTTTCAACGCGTTCGCAATCAAGACCACTTCTGAATCAAGCACCTGTCGTTCGCCGCGTTCTATTTTTGAGATAAGAAACCTGTCCACCCGCCAACCAGACATTTGGAGTTGGACAGCAAGCTGCTCTTGGGTAATCCCCATCTTCTCGCGTATTTTGGCAACGTTTTTCCCAACGACATTTTTCATGGCACTGAGATTATAAGGAGTGGGAACGAAAAATTGTGACCGCCAGTGGTCACGTTTATCAAGTTATCTTAGCGTAACTTTTGTGCAATCAGCGAGCGAATTGCTTTAAATCGCAAAACCTGCACTTTTACAATTGAACCTTGATCGGGTAGGCTCATGGCAACATCTGGAGAGTTGTCATGAACCAAAATCA
>JBMOMN010000042.1:0-60412 GCA_049324115.1 Chloroflexota bacterium | reverse complement strand
AACCCCAAAAAAGCATTCTTCGATGCCTTTTCGCAAAAACTTCTTCCATTTTCGAGCAGGACTGAATGGCACGGCTGATAAAAGGGGTTACAGCTTCCTAATCGGGGTCATTGCATCCCTCCACGCCGCCAATGCAAAAATCGTTAGGCCGCATCCCAGAGTTCTCACCGGGAGACCTTGCGTAAAGGTCATCTCCAATGCTTTGTACGGGCTTCCGCCATTCAGCCTGCTGGCATTATACCCCCGGCCCACCGGCTGGGCGGTTTCTTGGATAAAAAATGACGGTGATCGCCCGTAATGATCGAGTTCTCAGAACTTTGTCCGGTAGAGAGGCTGGACACAACTCAGAGAGAAAAAATGTCGGAGAGATCGAAACGGTGGTCTCAGGAAATCCTGCTGGCGTCGGGATTATTGCGCTGACCCAGCGTTTTTCTCCCATTGTTCATCAATGAATCAAAAGAGCCTGGCGCATCCGCACCAGGCTCTTTGCGTCCAGCCCCGCGTCTGCTAATGGGCGTGGGCGCGCTCGCCCTCTTCGAGCGGGAGGTGTTTCAATGCCAGGCCGAAGACCAGGATTCCCGCCGAGAACAGGCCGACGGTCACGGACAGTTCCAGCCAGGTCGGGAGGTAGGGGACGCCCGCCATGCTGACCAGGCCGATGTCCAGGCGGTAGAGGATCAGCCCGATCAGGGTCAACAGCCCGGCCCGGAAGATCCAGCGCGTGCTCCGGCGGAACTTCGGGACGAGCAGGATCAGGATTGGCAGGACGATCCCGGTCACGTTCTCCAGGATGAACAGGTTGCCCTGGAGACTGCCGTCGAAGGCCAACCCCAGTTCACCGGCGTAGACCAAATCCCCAAACTTGATGAAGAAGAGAATGACCAGGGTCGCCAACATCCCTTTGGCCAGCCCCTGGAAAATGTCCTTGCGCACCTCGCCGCCCATGATTTGGTGCGAGAGGGTGCATTCGAAGACCACCATCCCGAAGCCGACCGCGATGGCCGAGACCAGGAAGAGCAGCGGCAGCAGGGAGGTGTACCAGAGCGGGTGCATCTTGAACGGCACGATCAGGAACAGCGACCCCAGCGAGGACTGGTGCATGGTCGAGAGCGTCACGCCCAGGATCACGACCGGGATGGAAATTTTCCTGACGACCTGGAGCAGGCCAGTCCAGCCGAGTTTTTCGAGCAGCGGCGGGCTGAATTCCAGGAACAGGACCGCGGTGTAGGTCATCACGCACATGCCGACCTCGAACAGCGGGGAATGCAGGTTGCGGTAGATGAGCATGTGCCAGATGCGCTGCGGCTGGCCCAGGTCCACCAGCAGGGCGATGATGACCAGCAGGTAGCCGAGGAAACCCGTCAGCAGGGCCGGGCGCAGGATGGGTTTGTACTTTTCGATGTGGAAGATATGCACGGTGGCGGCCAGGATGAAGGCTCCGGCCGAGATCGGCACGCCCACCAGCAGGTCGAAGCTGATCCAGATGCCCCAGGGACGCGAGTCGCTCAGGTTGGAGACCTGGCTGAAACCGTCAATCCAGCGGAAGAAGGCCGCGAAAACGCCCAGGGCCGCCAACGCCAGCAGGATGATCGCGCCGAGGGAGATTTTTTTCTTGATGATCGGGAAAGTGAGGGTTGCCATGCTATGCTTCCTCCGCCTGTTTGCGGGCTTTGCGCCTGGTGGCCTCGTAGATGGCGTGCATCACGCCGCCCACCCCGAAGAAAATGACCGGGACGATGTTCAACGCCCACTGGGTCCGGTCGGGGAGCGGCTGGTGGTCCAGGGCGGGCAGGCCGATGGCCTCGAAGGGCACGCCCGACAGGATCAGCACCGAGGTCCCGCCGCCTTCGAATTCGCCGTAGACCCGGTCTTCGTAATATTTGCCGGGGTTGACCGCGATCCGCAATTTGGCGATCTCCAGCAGGTCGCCGCGTTTGCCGAAGACCAGGGCCTGTTTGGGGCAGATCTCGGCGCAAGCGGGGCCGGTCTCGCGTTGGTAGCACATCTCACACTTGCGGATGAACGGGTAGGCCAGCGACCAGTCGTAGCGCGGGATGCCGAAAGCACAGGCCTGCATACAGTAGCGGCAGCCGATACATTTGTAAGAGTCGTAGACCACCGGGCCGTTTTCCAGTTTGTGCAGCGCGCCCACCGGGCAGGAGGCCGCGCAAGCCGGGTCGGCGCAGTGCATACACTGGTATTTGCGGAAGGATTGCTGCGTGCCGTCTTCGGATTGGTAAAGTTTGATGAGCGTGAACGTGTTCCCGCTCAGGTCTTCCACGTCTTCTTCGGGCAGGTTGTTGTAGCGTTTGCAAGCCTTTTCGCACTCGCGGCAGCCGCTGCATTTGGTGGCGTCGTAGAGCAAGGCCCAGTGTTGGTCGAGCGGCAGCCCCTCGCCGGATGCGGCGGAGACCTGGCCGGGGATGGAGGCGGCGGCCACCAGGCCGCCCAGCCCGGCGCCGGCAATTTTCAGGAAATCCCGGCGGGACAGGTTCGGGATGGATGTCTTGTTCATGGGATTATGCCTCCCCTTGCGGATGGTCTTCGGGCGTTTCGGGACCCGTGGCCGGTTTCCGGCGGAAGAGGCCGGTCCGCCGCTTTGGGTTCTCTTTTCGCCCGGACTTCGGGCCTGCTTCCAGGTTGCGGGTGACGGCGACCTCGAACACGCCGAAGGTTGCGACGACGCCCGCCAGCCAATAGACCCAGCCCCAGGTCCGTTTAGGCGTGGCGACCAGTTTGGCCAGTTCGTCCCCGGTCAGGGCCGGGAAGTCGTGGCTCTCCCACGAAAGCTGGTCCACCTCTTCGGGGGAGTATCCCAGGGCCATGAAATCGGTCCGCAGTTTTTCGTCCATGATGTGACAATCTGTGCATAGGGGCGCGGACTCGAGCCGGGAAACGCGGTGGACGATGGGCCAGTTCATCTGGTCCTGCACGAAACTCCCCAGGACCTCGTGGCTGGTGCCGGCCCGGTTGGCGACGCTGGCCGTGATCTCGGAAGTGCAGTCGAAGCCTTTGAAGAAAGACGAGGTGTCTTCGTGCTGGAAGTTGAGCAGGAAGGTGTGCGGTACGTCCAGGGTGTGGCAACTGGCGCAGGCGATGTTTTCCTGGAGGTGCAGCTTGCCCAGGGCCTCGTCCATTTTGGTCAGGTCCTCGTCGTGACAGCTTTTGCACATATCGTCCGGGTTCTCGAACAGGACTTTCTGGCTGTGCGGGTCGTGGCAATCCACGCAGCGGACGTCGTTGGCTGTGGAATGGCCGCTCAAGCGGACTTCGCCGAGCGTGGTCGGGTGGCAGATGCCGCAGTATTCCTCGTCCGAAAGCACGGGGACCTGCGCGGGGGGATGGGCCGGGTCGCCCTGCCCGTGGCAGGCTTCACACGAGGTGCCTTCGGCGGTGTACGCGCCGGTAGCCTCGTCGAAACCGGCTTTGTGACACAGCAGGCAGTCACCGGCGAGTTCCATGTTGGCCCAACCCTCCTGGAAGATAGGATCGTCGAAGGAGTGGGCGTGCGGGCTTTCCATCCAGGCGTCGTGCTTGTCGGGGTGGCACTCGGCGCAGTCTTTCGGAGGGACGGTTTCGGCGGGGGGCGTTTCGTCGGCCAGGGGCAGGGCCGCGCCGGTCGCACGGTCAGCCGGCCCGGGGTCCGGTTGCGCTTCGGCAGCCCTGACGGCCAGGACCAGGCTCAAGAGTCCGATCACAATGGTCGTGATGAGTAACTTGATCCAGAAATCTCGCATAGTTATCTTGGTGAACCTCGAGCGGAGTGGTTTGGGGGCAACCGGCGCGGGCTGGTCCTACGCGCCGATCACCTGCGGGTTGATCTTCTCTGACGTGAGGAAATTCCAGAAGGCGGCCTGCGCCCCGGAGGCGGGGCGGCGGCTGTTGTGGCCGATGTAGATGTTGCGGCAGATGGTCAGGCCGCGCACGTTGATCTGGGCGACCCGGCCGGGGCAGATACGCTCGATGACCATCTCGGAGATGAAGCCGACCCCCAGCCCCTCCTGGACCGAGAGGGCGATGGCTTCGGCGTTGCCGAGGGTGATCAGGGTGCGCAGTTCCATCACCGAGATATTGACCTGCTTGAGCGCCTCGGTGACGGTGTGGAAGGTGCCGGAGGAGGGTTCGCGCATGATGAAATCGGCATCCAGCAGCTCATCCGGTTCGATCTCCTCCCGCTGCGCCCAGGGGTGACTGAGCGGCGCGATCAGGACGATCGGGTCGCAGAGGAACGAGACCGCTTCGATGTCCGGGTAGTTGCCGTACTCCATGCTGAAGAGGGCGAAGTGGGCGTCGCCTTCGACCAGGCTTTGCAGGGCGTTCGTCTGGGGCGAGACGTTGCACGTGACCCGCACCTGGGGATGCTTGCGGTGGAAGTTGGTCAGCAGGTGGGGCAGGATGTATTTGCCGGGGGTGGTGCTGCACCCGACGATCAGGTGGCCGTAAATGTCGCCTTTGAGGGATTCCATGGTTTCATCCGTGCGGATCGAGAGTTCGATGGCCTCGCGGGCCAGGGGCAGGAGGGCCATCCCGGCGTCGGTCAGTTCCAGGTTGCGCCCGGTGCGCAGGAAGAGCGACAGGTCGAAGTGGCGCTCAAGGGACTGGATGTGCTGGCTGACGCTCGGCTGGGTCATGTGCAGGAGCTGGGCTGCCTGGGTGAAGTTGAGCGTTTCGGCTGCGACGACGAAGATGTTGAGCTGGTGAATGTCTAACATGGCCGTTCTCCTTTGTGAATTCTAGCACAAAATCAATAGGTAACTCAAGAGATATTGAGTAATTTTGGATAGTTTATGCTTATGGAAAGGGATAGGTAAATCCTATAAGTGAATGTTATCACAAACTCTTGCTTCTATGGGGATTTGTTTATATAATCTTTGTGAATTTTAGCGCAAATAAACTTGAGGAAGGTGCAATGAAACAAGTCCGTTGGATTTCCCTGATCGTTATCGCCACGCTGCTGCTGTCGGGTTGCGGTTCGAGCGGTGGCAGCGCTGAACCTGCTGTGGCGGCCCTCCCCGCGCAAGATCTCGGGCCTGCCATGGCCCTGGTGAACAATCCGCTCCCGGCCGGGGATGGGGAGGCCGAACCCGACGAGTGCCTGGCCTGCCATGCGGACAAGGAAATGCTGATCGAGACCGGGAAACCGGTCGAGGAACCGGCTGAGAGTGAATCCTCCGGGGTTGGCTGAGGGGGCAGTGTGGCTCCGTTGGAGCCATGGGAGAAAGTCCTGGTGGATGCGGCGACCTTCCCGGCCACGGTGCATGGTCACATCGAATGCACCGAGTGCCACGGCGGCGTCCAGTCACCCGATAAAGAGACCGCTCACACCGACCTGATCAAGCGCCCCAGCGAGGGCAACTCGAACGTCTGCTACGATTGCCACGTGGATTTGGACGGGGTCTACTCGAACAGCCTCCACGCCACCCTGCAAGGTTACTGGACCGTGCTCGATTCGCGCAGCGTTCCTGAAAACCACGCCGCCCTGGAGCAGATGTTCGGGAACCACTGCTCGAACTGCCATGCTTCCTGCGGCAGTTGCCACGTCAGCCAGCCGGTCAACGTGGGCGGGGGCCTGTTCGACGGCCACGTTTTCCAGCGCACGCCGCCGATGACCCGTTCCTGCACGGCCTGTCACGGCAGCCGGGTCGGCAACGAATTCCTGGGCAAGAATGAAGGCATCCCCGGCGACGTCCATTTTCGCGAAGGCCGGATGAACTGCGTTGACTGCCACACCAGCCACGAACTGCACGGCCAGCCGTCCGAGTGTACCCAGTGCCACACCGCGCCCGAAGAGATGGCCCTGGCGCCCGCCGACCACCGCTACGACGGCGTCCAGTTGCCCACCTGCGAGTCCTGCCATCCCAACACCACCCTGGGCAGCGACAATATCGAGATGCACACCGTCCACGGCGCGGACCTGTCCTGCCAGGTATGCCACTCGGTCACCTACACCAGTTGCGACGGCTGCCACGTCCAGGTCAGCGACGCGAGCGGCAAGCCTTTCTTCTCGACCGAGGCGACCTATGCCACTTTCCTGATCGGGCTGAACCCTGACCGCAGCTACACCCGGCCCTACAAGTACGTCCCCTTGCGGCACGTGCCCACCAGCCCGGACAGCTTCTCGTACTACGGTGACGGCCTGCTGCCCAACTTCGATGCCCGCTCCACCTGGGTCTACGCCACGCCGCACAACATCCAGCTCAAGACCCCGCAGACCGAATCCTGCAATGCCTGTCACGGCAACCTGGGCCTGTTCCTGACCGCGGAAAAGGTCAACCCCGAGGAGATCAATGCAAATTTGAACGTGATCGTTGATGAAATCCCGGCTCCGGTCGAAGAACCGCAGCCGCCCCAATAAACCAAGGAGAATGATAATGTCGAAGAAACTGTATTTACCCTTTGCCCTGCTGCTGGCCTTCAGCCTGTTGCTCGCAGCCTGCGGCCCGCAAACCCCTGCCACCCAGGAACCTGTCGTCGTGGCCCCCACCGACGCGCCGGTCGTCCCGACCGAAGCCCCGGTAGCCGCCCCTGACCTCGACGGCGCTTTCGGGGTCATGCTGGCCAACATGACCGGTTACAACACCGTCAAGGCCGACGCCCTCCTGGTCGAAATGGCCGAGGACAACCCGCCCTTCATCCTGGATGTGCGGACGGCTGAAGAAGTCCAGGAAAGCGGACACATCGAAGGCGCGGTCCACATCCCGTTGAACGAACTGGCCCAGCACATCGACCTGCTGCCTGCCCTCGATACCCCGATCGTCACCTACTGCGGCACCGGCTGGCGCGCCACCATCGCCATGACCGCCCTGCACGGCATGGGCTGGACCAACGTCCGCGCCCTCAAGGTCGCGTTCACGGATTGGGTCGCGGCCGGCAGCCCGGTCGTCGCCGGCCTGCCCGAAGCGGTGGCGCTCAACGCTGCCAACCCGGATCCGGCCCTGGTCGCCGCGGCCGACGCTTACCTGGTCAGCATCAAGGACCACGGCTCCAAGTTCGGCATGATCTCGCCGGATGAACTCAACACCGCCCTGGCCGAGAATCCCGACCTGGTGGTGGTGGACGTCCGCACCCAGAAGGAAGTCGAGGAAGGCGGCTACATCGCTGCTCCCAACTACCTGAACATCCCGCTCGAAGAGTTCGTCACCCGCAAGGCCGAATGGCCCGCCACAGACAGCGCCATTGCCGTCTACTGCGGCAGCGGCCACCGCTCCACCATGGCCATGACGGTGCTGTTCGCCAACGGTTACGCCGACGTGACCAGCATGACCGGCGGTTTCGCCGCCTGGAAAGACGCCGGCCTGGCGACCGTGGGCGGCCAGCCGACCCTGAAGGACACCTTCAGCGCCATGCTCGCCGGCATGACCGGCTACAATGCCGTCAAGGCCGACGAACTCCTGGTCGAACTGGCCGAGGACAACCCGCCCTTTATCCTGGACGTGCGCAGCGTGGAGGAAGTCACGGAACAGGGACACATCGAAGGCGCGACCCACATCCCGCTGAACGAACTGGCCCAACACCTGGACCTGCTGCCTGCGTTCGACACCCCGATCGTCACCTACTGCGGCACCGGCTGGCGCGCCACCATCGCCATGACGGCCCTGCACGGCCTGGGCTGGCAGAACGTCCGCGCCCTCAAGACCCCCTTCGCGGACTGGGTCGCGGCCGGCAACCCGGTCGTCGCCGGCCTGCCCGAGCCGATGGTCCTGGGCGCAGCCCAACCGGCTGCCGGTATCGTCTCGGCGGTTGATCCGGCCCTGGCGTCCCTCAAGGATAAGGGCTGGGGCGTGAAAAAGGCCGAAGACCTGAGCGTCGCCCTGCTGGAGAACCCGAACTTCATCCTGATTGACGTCCGCACGGTTGACGAGGCCAAGGAAAAAGGCGTGATCGCGGTCGAAGGCCAGGAATTGCTCTCCATCCCCCTGGAGGAGTTCATCGCCAACGCCGCATTGTGGCCCGCCGACAAGAATGCCGAGATCGTGCTCTACTGCGGCAGCGGCCACCGCTCCACCATGGCCATGACCATCCTGCTGGCGAACGGCTACACCAACGTCACCAGCCTGAAGGACGGTTTTGGCGGCTGGGTCACGGCCGGCCTGCCCGTGGCTGAATACGCAGCCCCGTAACCGCGCCCGACTGCCTGTTGCATTGAAAATCCGGGATGGGATGACCCCCTCCCGGATTTTTGATTGCGCGATTGATTCCGCAATTCCTTACCGTCACCCCAACTGCGTCACGCGTGTCACCTGGGTTGCTACAAATCCGTTTTATGGACCGATAAGTTGCAAATCGGGTGATAACCGGATGGTCGCGGGCTAATTACAAGGCGGTAATTACCCCGTCCTAATTAATACAATTTTTATCCAAATAGGGCGATTTACTTTCACCACCTCACGTCCCTATAATGATTTTACGAGTAATGGACGAATACCACGAATTTCGGAGGCTGATGAAAAGATGAAAATAAAAGTCAACTTTACCGACCCAATCCACCAAACCTGAACGCAACCTTTTATCAACGATTCGACGAGGAGATGACTTCAATGACCCGGAAATTTGCTTTCCTTTCGATCATGGTCGGCGGGCTGATGGTTGTCTTTGCGGCGTGTGGACCTGCCGCCGCCCCGACTGCCGCCCCGGCTACCGCGCCTCCCGAGGCGACGGAAGCCCCCGCGGCGACCATGGCCCCGACCGAAGCCCCCACGGAAGCGCCCCCGATGTTATCCGGGGATGTGACGCGCGGCGGCCGATTGTATGACAAGTGGACGGAGGAGCTTGGCGTGGATGTCCCCGACGGAAACCATCCTCTCTGGGCTGCTCAGTCCACCAACACCCGCACCGGCGCGGATACCTGGCGCTGTAAGGAATGCCACGGCTGGGATTACAAAGGCGTGGACGGCGCGTACAGCTCCGGCTCGCATAAGACCGGCTTCAAAGGCGTGATGGGCATGAGCGGCAAGGACCCCAACGAGATCCTCGCCATTCTCAAAGGTTCCATGAACCCGGACCACGACTTCTCGCTTTACATGGACGAGCAGGCGCTGATTGACCTCTCCCTCTTCCTCAGCACCGAACTGATGGATTACTCCGCCCTGATCCATCTGGATAAATCCCTGGTCGGCGGCGACGCGGAAGCCGGTCAGTCCTTCTTCGACGAAGTCTGCGCCGATTGCCACGGACCCCAGGGCCTGGCGCTGAACTTCGGGAACGCGGCCGAGCCTGAATACCAGGGCAGCATCGCGGTGGACAACCCGTGGGAATTCGTCCACAAGATGCGCTTCGGCCAGCCGGCTTTCCCGGCGATGCCCTCCCTCGCCGACGACGGCGTCACAATGGAGACTTACGCCGATGTCCTGGCTTACGCGGCCACCTTCCCGACCGCTTCGCCCGTCACCGAGGGCGGCGTACTCTACGACAACTGGATGAAAGCCCTGGGCGTCGAAGCCCCGGCGACCGACCAGCCGCTGTTCGCCACCCAGTCCACCAACACCCGCACCGGCGCGGACACCTGGCGCTGCAAGGAATGTCACGGCTGGGACTACAAGGGCGCGGACGGCGCCTACAGCTCCGGCTCGCACATGACCGGCTTCGGAGGCGTCTTCGAGGCCTCGGCGTTGTCAGCCGAAGACCTGACCGCCTGGCTGACCGGCGGCAAGAACCCCGACCACAACTTCGCCGGTGAAGGGTTGATGGGCGAGGATCAGATCGGGATGCTGGTCGCCTTCCTGCAAGCCCCCAAGGTGGATGTCGGCACTTTCATCAACGCGGACAAGACCATCACCGGCGGCGATCCGGCCAACGGCGAAGACATCTTCTCCGGCCTGTGCCGGGACTGCCACGGCGACGACGGCAAGGCCCTCAACTTCGGCGACGAAGCCGAACCCGAGTACCTCGGCACGATTGCCGTGGATAACCCGTGGGAACTCGTCCACAAAGTGACCTACGGGCAGCCCGGCGCGGTCATGCCTTCCGGCCACAACATGGCCTGGACCCTGCAAGACATCATAGACATCCTGGCCTTCGTCCAGACCCTGCCTGTCGAGTAATTTCACACGTTAACATTCCGCGGGGCGGTTTCGACGAGATCGCCCCGCGGATTGTCTTATTCCGAATTGATTTTACGCACCGTCCCGAAGGTTTGCTCTGAGTCTGTCGAAGGGTTGAGCGGCTTACAGGGTTTTTCAGGGAAACCTTCATGACGTTTTGTACAAGGATAGTTACAAGGAGTGAACATGATGGAATTCATCAATCGCCTGATCTACAACCTGACCGAGGTCCATCCCACGCACACGTTGATGGTGCATTTCCCGATCGCCCTCACCGGGGCGGCCCTGTTCTTCATCCTGCTGGCGCTCGTGCGCCGCAACGACACCCTGGAACAGATCGCCTTCGCCAACATCGCCCTGGCGGCCGTCAGCACGGTCGCGGCCGGCCTGACCGGTTACATGGACAACAACAGCATCTACGATGGAGAAGCCCCGAACTCAGCGGTGAAAATGCTCCTGGCGGGAGTCTTGTTCCTGACCACGTCGGTCATCGCCATTGCCCGCTGGCGGCAGCCGGGACTCTTCCACTCGTCCATGCGTTTCGTCTACGTGGGCGGGTACTTCGCCAGTTTCGCGCTGGTCGCGGTCCTGGGATTCCTGGGCGGTGTGATCCTGTACGGCTTCCACGAGGCCCCGGCAGCTTCGACCGATGAGGATGCCGGGAGCGTAGTGTACGCCCAGTCCCTCGAAACCCCGACCGTTGCCGTTGCCCCCACCGAAACACCCGTGCCGGGGATCAGCTTTTCGATGGAGGTGCTGCCCATCCTGAAGAGCCGCTGCACCAACTGTCACGGCGGCGACAAGATCGAGGAGGGGCTGGACCTGACCAGTTACGCGGCCATGATGGCCGGATCGAAGAACGGCCCGGTCGTCATCCCCGGCGATGCGGAAAACAGCCTGATGGGCAAGGCCCTGATCGAACGGGAAATGCCCAAGCGCGGCCCCAAGCTGAGTCCCAAGGATGCCCAACTCATCATTGACTGGATCAACGAAGGCGCGCACGATAATTGACAAAGAACCAGGCCGGCTCGCAAGTTCGAGCCGGCCTGGTTTGGTTTTCCCTGCCGGTGAAGCCTAGAGCAGGAAGTTCCAGTAGTGCAGCGCCCAGAGCAGGGTGAAAGCCCACAGGGTCAGCAGGGAGTAGGAGATGCGCGCCCCTGTGGTCCAGAAGCGTTTGGCCCAGGCGATGACCGCGAAGGGCAGCATCAGCCCTCCGAAGATCCCGGCCAGGATGGGGAGGACTGCCAGCACCCCGAACCACGACGGGATCTCGAAGAACAGGTTAGGCACGCCGTAAGCCGGGTTGATATCCGCCACGGCTGCGATCATCAGCGCAACGAAAGCCAGGTACGCCAGCCCGAACAGGCCGCCGGAGAGCCGGGCCAGCCGGGACAGGAACGGGCGTTTTTCGCGTTTGAGCAGGCTGGAGAAGAAGGCTGTCATCCAGCGGAACAACGTCACCAGGAAAATGAGCGCCCCGCCGATCAGGATCAGCAAATGCAGGTTGGCGCTCTCGTACCAGCGGGCCTTGATGAAAACGAACGGCATGGCGGGCGAGAGCGTCACCCCCCCGTTCTCCTCTTTCAGGACAAGCTGGCTTTCGGGATGCTCCAGGTTGGACAGCAGGCCGGGTTCGGTTTCGACGAACTGGACGGACTCCCCGGCCATCGTGACGATCACGTGTTTGTTTTCGTCCACGCGGACCGAGATGGGGCTGGTGAGGGCGAGGAACTTCTCGAAACCGGTAAAGTTGCTGCGCGACATGTAATATTCGCCCGCATAGGTCAGCGCCCGGCTGTCGAAATCCGCCGGGGGGACGGGATCGGCGGCCTTCTCGACCGGGAAGTACCGGTCGGCGAAGGCGCGGGCAATCGAGTCCGGGACGCCCGCCCCGCCGGTCGAATTGGTGGAAACGAACAGGCCCAGGCCCTGCTCCGGGATCAGGAAGAGTCCGGTGTGGAACAGGAGCGTATCCCCGCCGTGCGAGATGACCCGCATCCCGTTGACGGTGTCCTCGAAGAACCCGTAGGCCATGCCTGAAATGCGCGGGTCGGCTGCGTATAGCTGGCTGCGCATCTGGAGCGCGGTCGCTTCTTCCAGGATTTGGGCCTCGCCATAGTGCCCGTTTTGCAGGTGGGCGATCATGAACTTCGCCATGTCCAGGCCCGAAGCGCTCAACGAGCCGGCCGGGTAGGCGGTCACGAATTCGAACCCGGCCTTCACGTAACCGCCGTTGACGTAGTTGTAGCCGCCCGCCATGTCCGCCGCCAGGCTTTCGGGCAGCGGCTGGCGGAAGGTGGCCTGGGTCATCCCCAGCGGTGCGAAAATGTTCTTTTCGACGTACTCGTAAAACGGCATCCCCGACACCCGTTCCACGATGTACCCGGCCAGCGCCGTGCCGTAGTTGGAATACGCGCCGATCTCTCCGGGCGGGAAGACCCGGGCCGGGACGTGGGTTTTGAGATACGCGTCCAGCGAGGTAACAGCCTCAGGGTCCAGTTTGAACAGGTCCTGGCCGCTGTCCTCGAAGCCGGGGGTGTGGGTCATCAGCGTCTCGAGCGTGACCGGCTCGACGTAAGTGTCCGGGAGGCTGAAATCCAGGTAGTCGTTGACGTCCGCTTCCAGCGAGAGCTGGCCCCGTTCGACCAGTTGCATGACCGAGGTCCAGACGAACAGCTTCGAAACCGAGCCGGGGCGGAAGAGCGTGGCCTGCGGGTCCACCGGGGCGCGGGATTCCAGGTCGGCGTAGCCGTAGCCCTTCGAGAACAGGACTTCGCCGTCTTTGACGACCACCACGACCGCGCCGGGGATGTGGTTTTCGGCCATTTCGGCGGCCATCAGCCCGTCCATGAAAGCTCCCATTTCGACGGGGTCGTCGAGCGGCGCGACGCCCTCGGCTTGCCGCGCCGCCACAGGCCTGATCCCGGCGAGGGGCGCAGCGACCAGCATGAAAACGGTAAAAAGGGAAGCAATAACAGGTTTATGTTTCATATTCATCTCCAGAGACTAAAAAGGGAAGGTTTCTCCCTTCCCTACGCCCGGCCCTGCCGGAAGTTGCAAACGGATTCAGGTTCCGATTGTCAATACGATGAATTCCGTCTCGACGAGGCTCACAGCCAGGTGGTGATTACCCTTATCCTGCAAACTCTCTTTTGTATAACGTGTATGCCGCCCAAAATTCGGGGATAAGGAAAACGATGATCCATGTGGCCGAGAGGACGAATGAATTGATTCCGCCGATGCCGAACTTGAGAGTGAAGATCAAATCGAGCAATTCCACCACGAAGCGCAACAACAGCATGGAAAACAGGGCTTTGGAATCTTTCGTCAATAACCCAAAAAGGCATAAGACGAAGATACCCACATTGCGTGTGGCATAGAAAAATGTGATGGGTTGGGCGTTTGCAAAGTCAATGCCTGTGCCGGCAAAGATGAATTGCGGCATGAAATAGCCCATGACGGATGTGCTGAGACTCAATACGGCCAGGAAGCCAACGTACCAGAGAATCCAGCGGGGGAGGGATGATTCGTTTTTCATTTTGATTACTCCTTGGGTTTTTGAGTGTTCTGGTTGCTAATCATGAACATGCTGACGAAGATGACCACATCCTGCACGAAGTGGATCGCCCAGGCGAGGAACAGTCCCTGGGTTTCGAGCAGGGAAAGCGCCAGCAGCCAGCCGAGGAATCCCGCCATCAGCACGCCGACCGGTCCGCTCGGCTGGCCGAAGTAGTGCGGCAAGCCGAAGAGCACGCCGGAGATGATGGCGATGACCGGCAGGGAAAGTTGACCGTAAAGCGGTGAGACGATCCCCATGCGGAAGATGGCCTCTTCCGAGAAGGCGTTCATGGCGGAGAAGACCACGCTCCAAAACAGGAGCACCGGGACAAAATTGAAGCGCGCGCCGGTCTTTTTTACTTGAATGAACATGAACGCGCTTGTGCCGAGGGTGATGAACAGCCCAAGCGTGAGCGCGACTTCGAGCCACGTCTCGTTGCCGGTGATGCCCAGCCAGGGGATTTGGCCGATGTGGGCGCTCAGGTCGCCGGGGCGGAAGAATGCGGCGAAGTTGGCTGGGTCGAGCAGACCGGTGATCGCCAGAACGAGCGCGGCCAGGGCCAACTGCGCCAGGTGGAATTTGAGCAACCCGTCGAGTTGGGAATTTTTGAGCAGGGTGAATTTCAGCCTGGGGGTCAGCTTGCGGAGTTGGAAGATGCCCAGGGTGGCGAGGATGACTATCGAGACGGTGATGAACGTGGTCATGGTTTGGCCTGTCCTTTCCGCAGCATCCAAAGACCAATGCCCAGGAAGAGGCCGATCATCAGGAGGCTGTCGAGGTTGGGGGAGAAGACGAATTCGGCGCTTGGCGAAATTTCGACGAACCCTTCGAGGATCAATTGGGCGCTGACGGCGTTGGTCACGTTGTGGGCGATGTAGGCCGGCCAAAGCGAGCCGGTTTTGAGGCGCATCTCACCGTAAATAAGCGAAGTCGGGAAAAGTCCGATGAAGCCGAGCAGGATGAACCAGGTTTTCCCGATGCTGGTGTAACTGGCGATCAAATCGTTCCCCAGGAAGAACAACCAGTAGGGCAGGTGCCACAGCCCCCAGACGAGGGCGGTCAGGATGTGGTTGGCGAGGTTGCCCAGGCCGAGGGCTTCGAAGCGCGGCGTCAGGTAGCCGCGCCAGGCGAACTCCTCGCCGACGTTCTTCACCAGGGAAGCGGCGAAGCCGAAGGCGACCACCGGCAGCAACGCGCCGAAGCCCTTCGTCGCCAGCCCCTCGAAAGAAACGGCCCCGAAAACGGCGCCCAGGCCCAGGGTCAGGAAGATCGTGGCGGGATAGAGCAGCAGCGAGAAGGCGTACCATCCCAGGTTGCCTTTCAGGTTGAGGCGGAGGCCGAAATCCGACCAGCCATCCCCGCCGAAGCCGCGCAGGAACAGGCTGGTCAACAGGGGCAGCGTGATGAAGACCAGCAGTCCCAGGCTTTGCTGCGGGCTGGGGCTGGGGATCACCCGGTTGATCCAGACGCCCAGCCAGCCGCTCAAGGCGCTGACGACGGCGAAAATGATCAGGTTGCGAAGGGTTTTGTTCATTAATTCTCCAATTACCAGAGTTGGGGTTTGACGGTCATCAGGAAAGTGATGGCGATGACCATCAGGCTGATGGCCCCGCCGAGGATATTGCCGCGCAGGGCGATGGCTTTGTAGTCGGCTGAATCCGGCCCGGGGCTTTCGGCGAGGGCGATCTGTTTCTTGAGCAGCGGGGAATAGGCTCCCAGCCCCAGCACCGAGACGACTGCGTATAGGATAAGCGCCGCCGCGATCCAGGGCGTGGTGTAGGGGATGCCGGCGGCGTGGACCATCCCTATGCCGGTGAGGAGCGCCAGGACGTAGGGCGGGTTCGCCATCCGGTCGTCCATGAGTTTGACGGTTTTCAGGGTGAAGACCAGCGACTCAGGCCGTTTTTGGGCCAAGGTCATCCACAACGGGTAGGTCAGGTTGGCTCCCAGGGCGATGATGGCCGCCAGGATGTGGATCCATTTCAAGATCGGGTAAAGCATAAAGCACCTCTAAAGTTTTTAAATTTTGACGGTTATGACAGGCTTTGCACCTGCTCTATCGCCTGATCCAGCCAGGCCAGTTCGGCTTCGTAGTAGGCGATGCCGTAATCGAGGGTGAGCCGCCACAACCGGCGGGCGCGGGCCAGGCCGTCGGACTCCGAATCTTTGGGCGTCGAGACACACTCTCTCAGGGTTTTCAATTCAGACTGGATGGCCTCTTTACGGGACTGGAGCAGGGAGGCTATCTCCTCGTTGGAACTTTCATGGGAGAAGAACAACTGGATCAGCCAGCCCTCCCGGACCTGCGGCAGGGGCAGGGGGGTGGTCAGCCAGCGGCGCAGTTCGCTGCGCCCCGGACCCGTAATCTGGTACTCCTTCCGGTTGGGTTTCCCCTCCTGTGGGATCAGGCGCGACTCGGCCCAGCCTTTTTTCTCCAGGCCGTCCAGCGCCTTGTAGATGTGGCTCTGGGTGGCCGACCAGAAGTTGGCCACCGACCGGTCGAAATTCTTCTTCAGGTCGTAGCCGGTCATGGCCTGGAAGCCCAGAAATCCCAGGATGGCGTGTTCGAGAGGCATGATGCTCCTTTCGTGGAATATATCAATATAGATATATTACTGTTGTGATACTATCTTGTCAAGGTTTTCCTGGGAGGTGTTGTGCGGGAGTCGGAAATGATTCCAGCCGTATTGACCTGTGCTATACTATACGGCAGGAGAAGCGATGGATAACACCAAATTAACTGTCCGTGTCCCGGCTGATTTCCTGGAAGGGGCCAAACGCTATGCCGTCAGGCACAATACCACCCTCACCCGGCTGGTATCGGAATACCTGCGCCGCCTGGCGGAAGGCGACGAGGCCTTGAAGGACGCGCCCATCGTCCGCCGCTTGTCGGGGGTGCTGCCGGAGGATGCTTCTGTGGACGAATACCGCGAACATCTGGGCGCGAAATATGGCGGATAGGATGCGGGTCGTGATAGACCTGAACGTGCTGTTGGACGTGCTCCAGCGGCGCGAACCGTTCTACGCCAATTCGGCCCGGGTCCTGGCCGCAGCGGAAATGGGGGAAATCGAGGCTTTCATGCCTGCCCATGCAGCCACCACCTTGTTCTACTTGCTGGCGAAATACAACGGAGCCGGGCAGGCCCGGGTCGCTTTGACCGACCTCCTGCAATTCATCCGCGTCGCGGCCACCGACCAGACCACCATCGAGCAGGCGCTCAACCTGCCATATCCCGACTTCGAAGACGCAGTGCTTATGATGGCTGCCGTGCAGTGCGGCGCGCAGTATGTGATCACCCGCAATATCAAGGATTACGCGGCGGGGCCGTTACCGGCCCTCCAGCCGCCCGAATTTTTGACCCTACTCGAAACCTGATGCAAAACTGGAGACTTTATGCCCACACCTGTCATCGTTGACGCCATCCGCACGCCGATCGGGGCACTGGGGGGCGCGTTGTCCGCCGTCCGCCCGGACGATCTGGCGGCGCTCGTGATCAAGAGCCTGGTCGAACGCAACCGGCTGGATCCCGCCCTGGTCGAGGAAGTCTACCTCGGCTGCGCCAACCAGGCCGGGGAGGACAACCGCAATGTAGCCCGCATGGCCGCTCTGCTCGCGGGACTGCCCGTCGAGGTGGCGGGCGTGACCTTCAACCGGCTGTGCGCCTCGGGGCTGAACGCGGTCAACCAGGCGGCGCGGGCGATCAAGGCCGGGGAGGGAGATGTCTTCATCGCCGGCGGGGTGGAATCCATGTCGCGGGCGCCGTATTCCCTGCCCAAAGCGGAATCCGGCTTCCCGTTCGGCAACCTCACGGCTTACGATACCGCCCTTGGCTGGCGCTATCCCAACCCGGTGATGAAGGAAAATTACGGCACCGAGCAGATGGGCGAGACCGCCGAAAACATCGCCGAAATGAAGCCCCACCTGACGCGTGAGTTGCAGGACGAGTTCGCCCTGCGCTCGCACCAGCGGGCGCTTGCCGCGATTGACAGCGGCAAGTTTGCCGAGGAAATCGTCCCGGTGGCGATCCCCCAGCGCAAAGGCGACCCGAAAATCGTGGACACCGACGAGCGCCCGCGCCGGGATACCAGCCTCGAATCGCTGGCAAAGCTGAAACCGGCCTTCCGCAAGGAGGGCGGGACGGTCACAGCCGGGAACTCGTCCGGGTTGAACGACGGAGCCGCGGCCTTGCTGCTGATGAGCGAGGAGAAGGCCGCCGAATTGGGATACCGGCCGATGGCCCGGATCGTCGCTTCGGCCGCGGCGGGCGTCCCGCCCCGCGTGATGGGATTGGGTCCGGTGGGGGCGACGCGCAAGGCCCTCGACCGGAGCGGCCTGTCGCTGGCGGACATCAGCCTGGTCGAGTTGAACGAGGCCTTCGCGGTCCAGGCGCTGGCCGTGATCGAAGACCTGGGCCTCGATCCGGAGATCGTCAACGTCAACGGCGGGGCGATTGCGCTGGGACACCCGCTCGGCTGTTCGGGGGCGCGCATCCTGACCACCCTGTTGTACGAGATGCGACGCCGCAGGAACATGAAATACGGCCTGGCGACGTTGTGCGTAGGCGTCGGCCAGGGCGAGGCGACGATCGTCGAGTGGATTGGGTAGTAACCTTGTCATTGCGAGGAGCGGAGCGACGAAGCAATCCCAAATCTCGTGTAGGAGATTGCTTCGTCAGGCTGGGGTCTCGATACGCAAAGAGCGCTACTCGACCACCAGCCTTCCTCGCAATGACATTTGAATTGAAGATGGAGGTGCAGTATGTCGGAGGATGTCTATAAAAAGCTGGCCGGGCGGCTGGATGCGCTGCCCAACGGCTTCCCGCCCACGGCGGACGGGGCCGAGCTGCGGCTGCTGGCGAAGCTGTTCGCGCCCGAGGAAGCGGAGCTGGCCGCGCAGTTGCGCTTGACGCGGGAATCGCCCGAAGAGCTGGCAGCGCGTCTCGGACGGGACCAGGCCGAGGTCCGCTCGCTGCTGAAGGGGATGGCACGCAAGGGGCTGATCGCGGCCGGTCGCACGGAATCGGGCCTGGGGTACGGCCTGCTCCCATTCGTCGTCGGCATTTACGAAAACCAGATCGCCAGCATGGATGCCGAGATGGCCGCCCTGTTCGAGTCCTATTACAAGCAGGCGTTCGGCGAGATGCTGCGGGTCAGCCCGCAGTTCCACCGGGTGGTGCCGGTGCGGGAGAGCATCAGCCTGGACATCGAGGTGCATCCGCACGAAAGCGCCGCCGATCTGGTGGAGCGCGCCCAGGCCTGGGGCGTGCTGGACTGCATCTGCCGCAAGCAGAAGGCGCTGATCGGCGAGGGCTGCGAGCATCCGCTGGACGTGTGCATGACGATCAGTGACTCGCCCAACGCCTTCGACGGCAACCCCGTGATCCGCGCCCTGACCCTGGACGAAGCCCTGTCCACCTTGCGGCGGGCGGCGGACGCCGGGCTGGTGCATTCGGTCAGCAACAACCGGAAGGGGGTGCATTACATCTGTAACTGCTGCACCTGTTCGTGCGGCATCCTGCGCGGTCAGGCCGAACTGGGGATCGCCAACGTGGTGGCCCGCTCGGCTTACGTCAACCGGGTGGACGACTTGCTTTGCAACGGCTGCGAGACCTGCCTTGACACCTGCCAGTTCGAGGCCCTGGCGATGGGCGACGACATGGTGGTGCAGGTCAACGAGGTGCGCTGCGTGGGCTGCGGGGTGTGCGTGCCGCACTGTCCCAACGAGGCGCTGGGGATGGTGCTGCGCCCCGATGACCAGATCCTGAAAACGCCCGAATCGCTCAAGGATTGGGGCCTGGCGCGGGCCGCCGAGCGCGGCATCAATATTGCCGAAATCTTGTGACCCTGCTGCAAAACCTTTTTACCGCGAAGACGCGAAGGCCGCAAAGTTTGTTAGCGCGCCAAAGTGCCGGGTTCGCCTTCGTTCAGCCCGGTCCGGTCGGCGATGTGATGGACCAGGGTCTTTCGCGTGATGGTGTTCGAGCGCCGGATGCGCGGGCGGTAGTGGTTGAGGGCGGCAATTCGGGATGCCATGGCAGTGTTCCTCCTGAGGAACCGTGTTTTTTTAGTGATGGAATGATTTTTTCCAGCTATGGAATAGTCCTTTCCATACGTGGAAAAATACAAAGAACTTACAGTTGATATACATTCCAGCCTATCGGACGCGGCATTCGATAGGCTGAAAATTTGGTTCCTTACTATCAAACCGGGGTTTCAAACTATCCAATCCGGGAACCGGCAGCGGTTCCAAATCGTCTCTTACAGGCGGTTTTATCCAGAACGTCCCGAAGGTTCTTTTAGAGTTCCTGAAACCTCAGCCGCGAATGTCGCTAATTCACGCGAATTATTTGGAAAAATGGCTCTACCGTTTTTAACGGGAAAACCTTTTGAAACACAAAGGAACACGAAGGCAACGAAGGAAAAACTCGTCCGAAAGTGCGCCTTTTCTCCCTTTGAGAGCCTTTGTGAACTTTGTGTTTAGGCTCTTTCCCGTTTGTTACGGAAGAGTTGGAAAAATTAGCGAAAGTCCGCGGCAAAAACGCAAGGAGGCTTATGTTTACCCCACGATCAACGAAAATTGGCGGCCTGCTTTTACTGGTTGCCCTGATGACGGCTTGCAGCCTGTTCGCCCCCGGCTCGAACGCCGCGCCCACGCCGGATTTCTCGACGCCGCTGCCGCAGTTCCCGACCAGCACACCGGTCCCGCCCACCGCCGCGGCGACATTTACCCCCCTGCCGCTGCCCGCAAAAACCGCCACCCCCACCAATCCCTCCTGGCCCGACCTGGTCGCTTACGACAGCGACGCCGGGGCTTATCGCCTGAGCTTCCAGCCGGGATGGACCTGGATGCAGATCACCGACAACACCACCACCGGCCACACCACCGCCGACGGCGGCAAGCGCTTCGTGCTCTCGGCCATGAAGGGACAGGTGATGAGCATCTCGATCCTCCAGTCGTGGCCCTTCTCCCTGAGCGTTTCGGATGCCGACGGCCTGTTGAACGATCCGCAGGTCGAGCATCCCTTCTGGATGGGGACGCTGCCCGTCAATGGTGACTACTTCATCACGGTCAAATCCCAGTCGGGCGGGGACTTTACCCTGCGCGTCGCCATCAACCCGCCGGGGAAGGCCAGGCAGTATTTCGATTACTCGAACTCGCAGTTCAGCCTGCGCTACTCCGACGAGTTCGCCCCCACCGAATACGTCCCGGTCGGCGAGTACAAAGGCACGTCCGCCTTCGCGCTCAACTTCGTCAACTCCGATTTCTACGGGCCGGCCACCAACCTGAGCGAAGCCTACTTCATGGTCAACACCGTCGCCGACGCCTCCACCTGCACCCAGGTCAGCGCGCCCAACGAAACCCTGCTGGGCCAGGAAACCTTCAACGGCTACGACTTCACCCAGAGCCAGGCCATCGGGGCCGCGGCCGGCAACCTCTACGACCAGCTTTTCTACCGGGCCGTCATCGAAGGCGACTGTTACGAGATCGCCTTCTTCATGCACTCCGGCAACATCGGCAACTACACCCCCGGCAGCGTGGACGAATTCGACCGGGCCGCCCTGGTCCAGAAATTCGAAGAAGTGCTTTCGACCTTCACCGTAAAGTAGGATTTTATGAAAATGCGAACCCTCTCCACCCTCCTCGTCCTGGCCCTGACCATCCTGGCCTGTTCCGTCCCCGGCCTGGTCCCGCCCGGAGCGGACGCCCCGACGCCTGCTCCCGCTACCGAAACCGCCCTGCCGCCGACGCCCTTCCTCGACATCCCGCCCCTGACGCAGGAGCAGTTGATGAACGCCGGGTATCGCACCGCCTTCTACCCCGGCGAGACGCGCCTGATCGAGCTGATCGACGGCCAATACCAGAGTTCCAACGACCCCACCAGCCCGGACTTTGCTTCGATCGTGATGGGTGAAATTTTCGCCTTCGGCGACCTGGATGGCGACGGCGCGTCCGATGCGGTCGTCACCCTGGCCGAAAACTACGGCGGGACGGGCGTCTTCGTCTCGCTGGCCGCAGTCCTGAACCGGGGCGGGCTGCCCGAACACGCCGCCTCGGTCATGCTGGACGACCGGCCGATCATTGACCTGATCCAGATCGAAAACGGCAGGATTTACATGGAAGGCGTCATCCACGGCATCGAAGACGCCATGTGCTGCCCCACGTTCAAAGTCACGCAAGCCTTCCAGCTATCGGGGAACGCCCTGGTGCTGCGGCGGTTCACGTCATTCACGCCTGATGGCACTGAGCGGGCGATCAACATCGAAACCCCCGCTGAGGGCAGCGAAGCCAGCGGTGCGGTGGGCATCTCCGGCAGTTTCACCATCGGCCCGTTCGAGAACACCCTGGTCTACCACGTTTACGACCGCGACAGCAAGGAACTGGCCGCCGGGCCGCTGACGGTGGACTCCGACGGCCTGGGCGCACCCGGCGCCTTCACCCTGACGATTGACCTGGCCGCGTTGAACTACGCTGGTCCGCTCCTGGTCACGATCAGCGAAAACAGCATGGCCGACGGCTCGCTCCTGGCGCTGGATTCGGTTTTGCTCGAGGTCAGATAACCATAAAACTTCGGAATTTGGGGAGTTTCTCTCCACTTCTCCTCTCCCAATTTCCGCGCATTTTTTGTTACCGGACAAAACCAAAAACCTTAACGCGAATTACGCGGATGGAGCAAATTTCGCGAATTCTTTTTTTCAAAAATATCCGCGTCATTCGCCAAATCCGCGAAATTCGCGTTGAAAAAAGGTTTTCTCAAAAATCTGTCCGGTAGAGAAACGCATTTTGGAATTTGGAGGAGTTTCTTTTCTCTTCTCCTCCCCCAAATTCCACGCATTTTGGAATTTGGGGAGTTTTTCTTCTCTTCGCTTCTCCTCTCCCAAATTTCACGCATTTGGAATTTGGAGGAGTTTCTTTTCTCTTCTCCTTCCCCAAATTCCACGCATTTTGGAATTTGGGGAAGGCCGGGAGGGGGTCAGCCGTTATAATAAGACCATCCCACTCTAATTTCAGGAGGACACCATGCCCCATACCGTCCGAGATTGGATGAGCAGCCCGGTCATCGTGATAGACCCCGACACCAGCGTATCCTACGCCGCCACGCTCATGCGCCGCCGCGGCATCCGCTCATTGGTCGTAGATTTGACCGCCAAAGGCGGCGGCTACGGCATCCTCACCACCACCGACATCAGCAGCAAGATCTTCGATTCCGACCGCAACCCGGCCGAGACCAAAGTCAGCGCCATTATGACCGCCCCGGTCGTCACCGGGCGGGCCGACATGACGCTCAAGGAAGCCTCGTCGCTGATGCACAAGCGCAAGTTCCACCACCTGCCCATCCTGGACGAACACGGCATCCTGGTGGGCATCATCTCGGATACCGACATCTTCATGGCGGTCGAAGAGATCGGCTGGAAGAGATAATCTTCTTCCATGCCCAAGCGAAAATTCTATGTCGTATGGAAGGGACGCCTCCCCGGCATCTACACCACCTGGGACGAATGCTCCGCCCAGGTGACGGGTTACGCCGGGGCCGAGTACAAATCCTTCCCGTCCCGGGCCGCGGCCGAGGCGGCCTATTCGGGGGTGTACGACTCCTACAAAGGGAAACCGGCCACCGGGTCGAACTGGCTCTTCGTCCCCAACCCGCCGCTCATCCCCTCGATCTGCGTGGACGCGGCCTGCTCCGGCTCGCCGGGTTTGCTCGAATACCAGGGCGTGCTGACCGAAGGCGGCGAGCAGCTCTTCCGCGCCGGCCCCTTCCCCGACGGGACCAACAACGTCGGCGAGTTCCTGGCGATCGTCCTGGCCATGGAATGGCTGACGACGAAAAAACTCGACCACCCGATCTATTCGGATTCGGAGACGGCAATCGGCTGGGTGCGGGCCGGGAAGTGCAACACCAAACTGGAGCGCCTGCCGACGAACAAATTCTTGTTCGACCTGATCGCCCGCGCCGAGCAGGTGCTTCAGGAGCGCAGGGGTTTCCGGGTCTTGAAATGGGATACCGAGGCCTGGGGCGAGATCCCGGCGGACTTTGGTCGAAAATGAAAAAACTTCTTGCTGCTGCCTTCTTTTTGTTCCTCTTATTGGTCGCCTACTGGGCCGACACCGATTCCATGCCCAAAATCCTCGGCGCAATGCTTGAAATCCCTTATGGTGACAAGATCGGGCACTTCGTCCTCTACGGCATCCTGGCCTACCTGCTGACGGTTGCCATGCCGTTCCGCCACGTCAAAATCCTGCGCTGGAGCCTCCCGCTGGGACTGGTTCTGGCGGCGGGATTTGCCAGCATCGAAGAAATCAGCCAGTTGTTCTTTGCCAACCGCACGGCCAGTTTTATTGACCTTTTCAGCGGATATTCGGGCATCCTGGCAGCCGTGATCCTGATCCCGTGTATGCGGGGTGCATGTGCGCCGATTTCCAGGTAAACCTGAACTCTTCGGATCACAAACGATCCTGGAGTTTTTCATCAATGGACTTTACAAACTCTGTCGCAAACTCCAGAATCTGCCCCGCCATGGCCCGTGAAATCTCAGATTTGTCTTCATAGTCCCCGGTTTAGCGGGCGTCGAAAGCGGTGTGCAGGAATTTCCCCATATCTTTTGGCAGAATGCCGGTCTTGATGAAATGTCTATCAAATAATGCCATCACGCCGCTATGCTTTGAAGTCTCTTCTCCAATTGTAGCAAGCAACGCGAGTGCAGCGTAGAACATGGCGTAATAGGCGCGGTTGACGATGCTTGCCGTGTCTGCTCTTTGCTCGTGCAGGATTTGTGCTGTGTTCAATGTTTGATGAGCGCGCTCCAGACGATAGCGAATCAATGCTCGCGTATGGGAAGGGTTCTCCGTCATACGGGAATCCCCTCCTTTTTTACATTCCGATACAATGGAAGGAAACCGTATTGTTCCATCTTTTCTTTTGTGGTGGGAATCGCTGAAATCACCCTGCCTGCCTCGAAGCCGACTTCCCATGTAATGTCCGATACGAGATAACGGACATTATCGTCAAGCGACGGAAGGACCACAAAGAGGTCAATATCTGAATATTTTGTTGCATCGCCGCGTGCCTGCGAGCCGAACAGGATCACCTTGACAGGCTCACCCAAAGCATCCGTCAATCGCTGGCGGACTTCAGCAGCCAATTTCAAAGCGCGGACTTGGGGACGGGATTTCATAAGGCGATTATATCGCAATTGCACTGTCGCCTTTCCCGCCTTACTTTCCGGGTTCGAGGCCCGTTAATTCCTGTATAATCCTGCTAACTATCCGATCAGGACATTAAATCCCATGAAAACAGCCCTCCTACTCATCGACATCCAGAAAGACTACTTCCCCGGCGGGAAGATGCCGCTGGTCGAGCCGCTGGCCGCGGCCCAAAAGGCCTATGCCCTGCTGCAATGCTTCCGCGAGCACGGGCAGCCGACCGTCCACATCCAGCACGTGTCCAAGCGGCCAGACGCGACGTTTTTCCTGCCCGGCGAGCGCGGCGCGGACATCCACGACGCGGTGGCGCATTTCGAAGGCGAGCCGCTGGTGATCAAGCATTTCCCCAACTCGTTCCGCGAGACCAATCTCCTCGACATGCTGAAAGATTGGCAGACCGGGCGTCTGGTCATCTGCGGGATGATGACCCACATGTGCGTGGACGCCACCGTCCGGGCCGCGGCCGATCTCGGCTTCCAGGTGCTCCTGGCTGCGGACGCCTGCGCCACGCGTGATCTCGCATTCGGCGGAACGGCTGTCCCGGCTGCCCAGGTCCAGGCGGCTTTCCTGGCCGCGCTCAAATCCTACGGCCAGGTTCTGCCGACCGAAGAAATCCTGGCGAAGCTCGCCGCCGAACAATCGTAAATCACCAATCGTAAATCGAAAATCCCATGTCCACCCTCGACCCCGAAAAACAAAAACAAGCCAAACACTACGCCCGCCTCAAACGCCGCCTGTGGCTGGCGGAAACCTCGTTCAGCGCCCTTTACGCCGCGCTCTGGCTGGCCTTCGGCTGGTCGGTCGGCGTGCGGGATTGGCTGGCCGGCCTCACCTCCAGCGACTGGCTGCTGGTAGCCGGGTTTGTGTTCGCCTTCGGCGGCGTTTACGCCCTCGTCACCCTGCCGCTCGGTTATTATTCCGGCTTCGTCCTGCCGCACCGCTTCGGCCAGTCCACCCAAACGCTCAAGGGCTGGATCGTGGACCAGGTCAAAAGCCTGCTGGTCGGCGCGCCGATCGGCCTGGCAATGGTCGAACTGGTCTACCTGGCCCTGCGTCTCACCGGCGAGGCCTGGTGGCTGTGGACCGCAGGCGGCATCCTGGTCTTCAGCGTGCTCATGGGCAACCTGGCCCCGGTGCTGATCATGCCGATCTTCAACAAATTCGTCCCGTTGGGTGAGGAACACGCCGAACTGGCCGAACGGCTGGTCCGGTTGGCCGAAAATGCCGGGACGAAGGTGCGCGGCGTGTTCAAGTTCGACCTGTCCCGGCGCACGAAGGCCGCCAACGCCGCCCTGACCGGCATCGGCAACACCCGCCGCATCATTCTGGGCGACACGCTGATCAACGAATTTACGGCGGATGAGATCGAGACGGTCCTGGCCCACGAGCTGGGACACCACGTCAACCGCGATATCCCCCTGTTGATCGGGTTCGGCACGCTCACCGCGACGGTGGGCCTGTATCTCGCTTCGCTGGCGATGGACTGGGCTGTGGGCGTTTTCCGTTTCACCTCCGCAGCCGACGTGGCCGCCCTCCCGGCCTTCATGCTCATCCTGGGCGCTTACGGCCTGCTGACCATGCCCCTCGAAAACGGGTTCTCGCGCTGGCGCGAAAGCCTGGCCGACGATTATGCCCTGAAATCCACCGGCAAGGGAGAGGCCTTCGCCTCGGCATTCGTCCGCCTGGCGAACCAGAACCTGGGCGACGTGGACCCGGAGAAGTGGGTGGTCTTCATGTTCTATTCACACCCGCCGCTCGGCGAAAGAATAGCCAAAGCGCAAAGTTGGGTTTGAAATGTAAAGCGGGATAGCTGTGGGGAGCTATCCCGCTTAATTTAACGGTAGCAGGCTGATGGTCCGGTTGGAGGCGGGAGCCGGTTAAACGGGATTATTTTTCCCTGGCGGCCCAGTCCTTCCAGCGCAGGACCACCGGCAGGACGACGATCCCCACGATGGCAAAGGCCAGGATCACGATCCCGCTCGTGGAGCCGACTTCGGATGGGTCTATCGTCGGGGTTGGGGTGACGGACTGGAGGGCGGGACCGGCAGCCCCGGCCGCCTGCGGCGAAAGTTGGGCCGGGGTGGCCATCACCAGGATGGCGAGGACCAGGACCAGGGCAAAGATGACCCAAGCGGCGAGACGAAACTGTTTGATGAGTGTTCTCATAGGGCGACTTCAAGTATATCATGCCGTCAATTTTCAGGTTTTATATCTTAAATATGTACTTTGGCAGATTTTTGATGTATAATGCCCCCCGTTGCGGCGGGGTTGCCCACACCTTTACATCATTAGTCCCTTTTTTTGTTAATCAGGCGGTGACGCCTTTACATCTGAACCCAATTTATTCCAGGAGCTTCCATGATCAAGAAATTACTCAGCTGGCTGGCTTCGCCCCTCGGGAAGATTGGTCTATTAATCCTGGCGCTGATCGTCGTCAGCGGCGGGGTCTGGGGGATGGGACAAACCCAGACCACTCCGGCCCAGCCAATAGACTTCCCGCACAGCCTGCACGTGGGGCTGGGTGTGCAGTGTTTGTACTGTCATCCAGGTTCGCTAAAGGGTCCGGTTTCAGGCCTGCCCACCCAGACGAAATGCTGGGGGTGTCACCAACAGATCGCCAAGACCAAGACCAGCGCCAAGCTGGCCCCGTTGGTGCAGGCGGTGGAGAACAACCAGCCGCTCCAGTGGGTGCCGGTGGCCATGGTGCCGGATTTCGTGCGCTACAACCACCGCCCGCACGTCGCGGCGGGGCTGAACTGCGAAGACTGCCACGGGGATGTGTCGAAGATGACGGTTTACGAGAACCCGCAGGTGTTGAACATGGGCTGGTGCCTGAACTGCCACGTGGAGCAGGCCGGGGAAGACGAGGAGAAACTCATCCGTCTCACCGACTGCGGGACCTGTCATTATTAAACCGGGTGAAAGGAAAACAGCATGAGTAAACAGATTTCCCGGCGTGATTTCCTGAAACTGGCTGGACTGGGCGCCGCCACCACTGCCGTGTTGACGGGCTGCGGCCCGGCCTCACGCATGGTGGTGCGCGAGCAGTACATCCGCATGCCGGAGTATACGTTCAATGGTCAGAGCACCCATTTCGCCACCACCTGCCGCGAGTGCCCGGCGGGCTGCGGGCTGGTCGTGCGCACCTACCAGGGGCGGGCGATCAAAGCCGAGGGCAACCCGCTCAACCCGGTCAACCTGGGCAAAACCTGCGCCCGCGGCCAGGCGACCCTGCAAGGATTGTACAACCCTGACCGGGTGACCGACCCGCTCAACCAGGCTCGCGGCGGCGCGCTCAGCGCCAACAAAGTGACCTGGGAGGCAGCCACCGGCGTCGTCGCGGAGGCGCTCAACGGCGGCGGCGTGGCTTTCCTGATGGGCATGGCGCCCGACCACCTGTACGACCTCGCCACCGACCTGGGCCTCGAAACCGTCCGGTACAGCGCCCTGGGCACGTTCGAAGCCCGGGCCACCCTGGCGCGGGCGGCGGAGAAGATGCTCGGACAAAAAGGGATGCCCTTCTTCGACCTGGGCAATGCCGATTTCGTTTTATCCTTCGGGGCCAACTTCCTCGAGACCTGGGTCTCGCCCGTGGCCTACACCCGTGGTTACGCCGCTCTGCGCAAAGGCGACCGGGGACGGCGCGGCCTGTTCGCCCAGGTGGAACCCCGTCTCTCGCAGACGGCGGCCAAAGCTGACGAATGGCTCCCGGCTCGTCCCGGGACCGAGGGCCTGGTCGCCCTGGCGATCGGCCGGATCGTGGCTGAGGCCCGCGGCCTGCCGATCCCCCCGGCCTTTGCCGGTGTGGAAGTCGAGGCCGCCGCGGCCGAATCGGACGTGCCCCTCGAAACCCTGGAACGGATCGCTTCCTACTTCGCCGCTGCCGACCGCCCGCTGGCGATCCCCGGCGGGGCGGCCCTGGCCCACAGCAACGGCGCGCAGAACGCCGAAGCCATCTTCGCCCTGAATGCCCTGGTGGGCAATTTCGGGCAGCCCGGCGGCGTGTTCATTTCCCCGCTGGCCCCCGGCGTGGACGAGTATCACCGCCCAGCCAACATGCAGGAGATGGCCGGTTTCGTCGCAAGAATGAATTCCGGCGAGATCAAGACCCTGTTCATCCACGGCATCAACCCCGTTTTTGAATTGCCCAAAGCTCTCAGGTTTGCCGAGGCGCTGGCGAAAGTGCCGCAGGTGATCTCCTTCGCCACCTTCCCCGACGAGACCGCCCTGATGGCGGACTACATCTTCCCCGACCATCACGGCCTGGAATCCTGGGGCTACCAGCGCATCGCGACCGGCTCGACCCGTTCGGCGCTGGCCGGGGCGCAGCCGGTGGTCGTGCCGTTCTACAACACCCTGTCCAGCGTGGACCTGCTGCTGGCGGCCAGCGGATCGGCTTTTGCGGATGAAGTGGCTTACATCCAGTCCAAGCTCGCGCCGCTGACGGCGGACAAGAACGCCAACTTCAACGCGGCGGATATCAACACTTTCTTTGCTTATTTCCAGCAGTTTGGCGGATGGTGGAGCAACGCCGAAAGCCTGGCCGCGCCGGCCGGCGGGACGCAGGACGTGGCTGTGGATGCAGCCGAGTACGAAGGCGAAGGCGAGTTCTACCTGCTGCCGTACATGTCGCCTGTGCTGGGCGAGGCGGGAGCCAACAAACCCTGGCTGCAGGAAATCCCCGACCCGATGACGACCGTGATGTGGAATTCGTGGCTCGAGATCAACCCCGAGACTGCCCACGAACTTGGCCTCGAAAACGACGACGTGGTGCGGGTCGTGTCGGAGTTTGGGACGGTGGAAGCCTCGGTTTACCGGTATCCGGCCATTCGTCCCGATACGCTTGCGCTGGCCTTCGGGCAGGGCCATACCGCTTACGGCAGGTACGCCGGGGGGCGCGGCGCCAATCCGGCGGACGTCCTCGGCCTGAAATATAACGAAGCTGGCGACCTGGCTTTCGCGGCTACGCGGGTCAGGCTCGAAAAGACCGGTGAGAAACGCGTCCTCTCCCGCCTGGAGAGCAAGATGGGGGTTTACGGCGAAGGCCTCGGAGAGGAACATTAGGAGTTTGCTATGGCTAACTTGGATAGAGAAACGATGGTCAGCGTCAACCTGACCAACCCGGAAGAGGGCAAGTGGGGCATGGTGATAGACCAGGACCTGTGTACCGGCTGCCAGGCCTGTGTGGCCGCCTGCGCCATGGAAAATAATATTTCGTTCGTCGGCGAGGAACTGTCGGGCAACGGGCGCTCGATGCACTGGATCCGGATCGAACGCTTCTGGGAGGGGGAGTACCCGGAAGTGAAGGCCACGCCCTTCGAGCCGACCCTGTGCCAGCAATGCGGATACGCGCCTTGCGAGCCGGTCTGCCCGGCTTACGCCACGGTCCACAGCAACGACCAGCAGTTGAATCTGCAAGTCTACAACCGCTGCGTGGGAACCCGCTATTGCGGCAACAACTGCCCCTACCAGGTGCGTTCCTTCAACTGGTTCGATTACGAGCGGCCCGAACCGCTGAACAACCAGCTCAACCCGGATGTGACCGTCCGCCGCCGGGGTGTGATGGAGAAATGTACCTTCTGCATCCAGCGCATCAAACGCGCCGAAGACACGGCCCGGGCCGAAGGCCGCGAAGTGGCCGACGGCGAGTTTGCTCCCGCCTGCGCCCAGGCCTGCCCGGCGAATGCGATCGTCTTCGGGCGGGTGGACAAGCCCGAAACCGTCGTCAGCCAACTGGCGAAGCAGGCCCGCGGCGTGAAGCGCCTGGAAGAACTTGGCACCTTCCCGCACGTGACCTATCTCAAGGCAGGTTAACATGGCTTCTGAAAAACAACACGAAGAACACGCCCACGGCGAAGAACATTTGCGCCAGGAGCACCTGATGCTCGACCCCAGGCCGCGCGGCGAGATGAACGCCATGGTGATGGAAGCCATGCACTACACCACCTGGAAGTTCTGGGTGGTGGCGGCCGTCCTGGGCGTGGTCGTGGCCCTCGGCCTGTTCTTTTCCTGGGGACGCATGATTGCCGAAGGCCTGGGCCTGGCCGGGATCAACCGCCCGTCTTACTGGGGTATCTTCATCGTCAACACCGTGTTCTGGATCGGTATCAGCCACGCCGGGACGTTCATCTCGGCCATCCTGCGGGTCTTCAAGGCTGAGTTCCGCCGCCCGTTCACCCGCGCCGCCGAGCTGATGACCACCTTCGGCCTGATGCAGGCCGGGTTCAGCATCTTCATGCACATGGGCCGCGTCTGGCTGTCTTACTGGCTGTTCCCTTACCCGAACCAGCGCATGATGTGGCCGAACCTGCACTCCCCGCTCACCTGGGACGTGCTGGCGATCACCACCTACCTGCTGGCCTCGACCATGTACCTGTTTCTGCCGCTCATCCCCGACCTGGCGATGGCGCGTGACCGCACCGAAGGCGGCTGGCGCAAGGTGGCTTACCGCATCCTGGCGCTCGGCTTCCGCGGCACCGAAGGCGAGTGGAAACACCTGCGCCTGGCGATGAACATCTTCGCCTTCGCCATCATCCCGGTCATGTTCTCGGTGCATACCATCGTGTCGTGGGACTTCGCCGCGGCCACCCGTCCCGGCTGGTCTTCGACCATCTTCGGCCCCTACTTCGTCGTCGGCGCGCTGCACTCCGGCATGGGCGCGGTGGTGATCGTCCTGGCAATTGTGCGCGGCACGATGAAGCACATGAAATATTTCATCCGCGCCGAACACTTCGAGGCCATCGGCAAACTGATGCTGATCATCTCGATGACCTGGGCCTACTTCTTCTTCAACGATTACATCGTCCAGTGGTACGGCGGCGACAAATGGACCAACATCCTGCTCCATTATCACGAGGCCGGGCCGCTGGGTTTCCTGTGGTTCCTGATGCTGGCCGTCAACATCGTCATCCCCTGGGCGGTGCTGTGGAACAAGAAATGGCGCTCCAACCCGTGGATCGTCGGGACCGTCGGCCTGCTGATCAACGTCGGCATGTGGATCGAACGTTACATCATCGTCCCCATCTCGCTGAGCATCAACCGCACCCCCTTCACCTGGGATCTGTACAAGCCGGGCATCGAGATCCCGCTCGGCATCGGCACCCTGGCCCTGTTCATCCTGCTCTACATGCTGGCCTCCAAGTTCATCCCGCTCGTCCCGGCCTGGGAAGTGCAGGAAGGCCAGATGGCGCACAAACTCACCAAATATGGACGCGAGACCGTCGTGACGGTCAGCGAATTGGAATAGGAGGCGACTCGTGGCTGAAAACCTTTCCCTCTTGGCCGTCTTTTCGGACCTGGAACCTGCCGCGGATGCGATGGACCGGCTCCGTGCCCTGGGCGTCCCCGAAGACCACCTGAACGTCATCTCCGGCATCCCGCTCAACGAAGCCATGCTGGGCCGCAAACAGCAGCACTCCAACGTGCCAAAGATCGCCCTGGGCGGCGCGGCGCTCGGACTCCTCGTCGGTTCGGCCCTGGTGTTCGGCACGCCGTACAACTACCCGGTCCCGATCCAGGTCGGGCGGCAGGCGACCATCCCTGGCCCCCCGTCCTTCATCGTCCTGTTCGAGCTGACGATGCTGATCATGCTCCTGTCCACCTTCCTGGGCGTCTTCCTGGACAGCTACTTCCCGTCCTACCGCCCGAAGCACTACGTCGCCGACGTGAGCGACGGCAAGATCGCCATCTTCTTCGCCTGCCCGGAAGACCAAAAAGACAAATTTTCCCAAGCCATGACTGCCCTCGGCGCAGAAAAGGTTGAAGTTGCGGAGGCGAAACCGCTATGAGATTGTTCAAACAACTCGCTGTTGTATTTGCCGTGCTCGCCCTGGCTGCCATGGCGGGACTGCTGTTCACGTTCGACGTGATCAAGATTGACTGGGTCTCCTTCATGGAAATCCAGCCCTCCTTCCGGGCGGCCGAGCTTCCCCTGCCGGTCCCGGCCCGTTCGGTCCCGGTCGAAGGCCCGGCTTACGTCTTCGACCAGGCCGGGAACGTGATCGTCCCGGATAACCCGGTCCCCGCCGACGAAGATTCCATCGCCCGCGGCGCGATCTTCTACGACATCAATTGCAAGATGTGCCACGGCCCCGTAGGGAACGGCAAAGGCCCGCTGGCGGCCTTCCTGGTCGAGGTCAAACCCGCCGACCTGACCTCGGCCCTGGTCACGAACCAGGCCGACGGCGAACTGTTCCTGACCCTGACCAACGGCAAGGGCATGATGCCTTACTTCATTGAAAACCTGTCGGTGCGCGACCGCTGGGACGTGGTCAACTTCATCCGCACCCTCGAACCGGCCCAGTAAGGAGGTCACTGTGAAAGACGAATTCACCAAATTCCTGTATTGGGCAATCGGGATTTTCATCGTCGGGGTGGTGGGCATGGTATCCCTGATGACCATCTTCGCCTGCGGCTTTTCGCGCAACTGCGCCCAGGCCCAGGCCACCGTCGAGCGGACGCCGGTAGCCGTACCGCCTGCGGCGACCGTCCCGGCGGTGGTGTTCGTTGGCGAGGAACAGGCTGCTCCTGAAACCTGCCGCGTGTCCGCCTCGGACCTGGTGGATGCCTGGGCCGAAGCCGGTTATCCTGAATCCGAGCCGTTCCCCTTCACCGACGCCGACGGGCAGTCCTGCCAGGCCACGGCGGACGAGGTGCGCTCGGTGCTGGTGATGGCGATGCCGATGGACGCGGTCGTTTCGGCGGGGGTCCCGCTTCCATAACGGGAGCAGGCAAAAATCCCCGTTCGATCCGGCGTACAAGCAAAAGCGGAGATTGGATTTCGATCCAGTCTCCGCTTTTTCATTCGGGACCTGACAGGTTTCCGCAGCCGCCTTGGCTATCGGGTCTTCTATCACCTGCAATTCTTATATCCAACGAAACGCCTGGTGAAACCTGTCAGGTCTGGTGGACATTTTGCCGATCCCTGGCGCGCAGGCGGTGGAGCATGTAGAGCGCCGCGCCGAAGAGGGCGATGGCGTTGGCCTGGTGCAACAGGGCGATGGTGATATTGACGTGCATCAGCACGGTCAGGATGCCGAGGCTGATCTGCAGGACGGTCAGGCCGAGGCTGGCGAGCAGGCCGTTGAGCAGGTCACGCGGCAGGCCCTTCCTTTTGGCGATGACGTAGACCAGCGGCACGATGACCAATCCGAGGAAGGCGAACCAGCGGTGGACGAAGACGATGGTCTGCGGGTTTTCGATGAACTTGACCGCGCTGTCGAACAGGTTGGGCGGGACCAGCTTGCCGAGCATCAGCGGCCAGGTGTCCGAGACGTGCCCGGCCTTGAGTCCGGCGGTCATGCCGCCGTAGGTGATCTGGATGAGCAGGATGGCGATCCCGGCCAGGGTCCATTGCGAGACGGCGGACCAGTCCGCTTTTGGGGTAGTGTCCGGGAATCCGAATTTGTGGCCGAGGCCGGTCCACAGGGCCAGGGCGAAGAGTGACAGGGCGAAGAGCAGGTGGATCGTCAGGCGGAAGTGGCTGACGGCGGGACGGTCCACCAGGCCGCTGGCGACCATGAACCAGCCCATGAAGGCCTGCCCGATGAAGAGCAGCCCCATGACGACGTAGGCGCCGCGCTCGCCTTTGGGGATTTGTCCCTTGAAGAAGAAATAGAAGACGGGGACGGCGTAAGCCAGCCCGGCCAGGCGGGCGATGAAGCGGTGGATCCACTCCATGTAGAAAATGAACTTATATTCGTCCAGGGTCATGCTGGAGTTGATCTTCTGGAACTCCGGCGTGAGCTGGTACTTGGCGAATTCCTCCTGCCAGGCCTGGGCGCCGATGGGCGGCACGACCCCGCTGACGGGGTTCCACTCGACGATGGACAGGCCGGAGCGGGTCAGGCGCACGAATCCGCCGAAGACGACCAGGAAGGCGACGATGAAGGCGAAGATGAACAGCCAGGCCATGACGGCGCGGTTTTGGGTTTTGGGCATTGTCCCTCCGGGGAGATGTGAAAGATGGGGGAAATTATAACGCTGGAAAAGCAGGGGATGTATTTCGAGTTGTGTAAGACCGGCTTTCAGGGGTAATTGGGAAATAGAGAATAGAGATTAGAGATTGGGTGTCATTGCGTGCCGTTTCCCGGGGAAAACTTCGGAAGTCTGGATGGGAGTCCCGGAAGACTTCCGAAGTTTGCTGTAAAAAACGCCCTCTTGCGAAGGCGTCTTTTATTCTGAGCGGAGAGGGCGGGATTCGAATATCATCCCTCGATGGGGCCTGCGAACCAGAAAGACTATTAAACGAAAAGGTCACGTTTCAAACGTGACCTACTTCAGCGGAGAGGGCGGGATTCGAACCCGCGAACCATTTCTGGTTATGAAATCCCCTTTCGGGGGCACACACTCCAAAACGAAAACGCCCTCGTGCGAAGGGCGTCTTTCAGCGGAGAGGGCGGGATTCGAACCCGCGAACCATTTCTGGTTACACACACTCCAGGCGTGCGCGCTAGACCAAACTACGCGACCTCTCCTTTTTGCCCGGCCTGACGGCTCAAGCGGGCGATATTATACCAGTGATTTTTTCGCAGGGCGAGATTAATCCCGTTTTGCGGGCAGGACGACGACGACCCGCAGCCCGTTGGGAGAGCGGTTCTCGGCGTAAATATTACCACCGTGCGCCTGGACGATGGAGCGGGCGATGGCCAGCCCCAGGCCGGAGCCGCCCGCGTCGCGCTGGCGGGACGAGTCGGAGCGGTAGAGGCGGTCGAAGAGGCGCGGCAGGTCCTCGTCCGGGACGCCCGGGCCGGTATCCTCGACGAGCAGCGCGACCGTCCCCTCGTCTGGTCCCGGACGCGCCGCCAGCAGGATTGTCCCATCCGCAGGGGTGTGGCGCAGGGCGTTGTCGAGCAGGTTGCCGAGCACCTGGGTGATCCGCCCGGCGTCCACCCGGATTTCGGGCAGGGCGGGGCCGGGTTCGAGTTCCAGGCGGATGTCTTTTTGGCGGGCGCGGGGGGCGTGGGCGGTGATCACGTCCCGGAGCAGGCCGGCCGGTTTGACGGGATGCAGGCTGAGGGTCAGCTCGCCCGCATCGGCCAGCGAGAGCACCCGCAGGTCTTCGACGATGTGTTCGAGCCGTTCGGCCTCGTCCCGGATGATCTCGAAATTCTCCCGCGTGGGCGGCAGCACCCCGTCGTGGACCGCATCCGCGTGGCCGAGGATGACGCTGAGCGGGGTGCGCAGTTCGTGGGCAATGTCGGCGGTCATCTGCTTGCGGGTGCGGATCGAGCGATCCAGGTCGGCGCTCATTTGGTTGAAGGACTGCGCCAGTTGGCCGAGTTCGTCGCGGGTGCGGACGGCGACCTGCCGCCCCAGCGCGCCCTGCGAGATGGCCTGCGTGGCCCGGGTCAGTTCCTGGATCGGGCGGCTGATGGTGCGCGACAGGACGATCCCCAGGACGAGGGCCACCAGGGCCGCCGCCAGCCCGCTGAACAGGATGGCCTGCCGGTTGCGCTCCATGAAAGCCCGTTCGGGCGAGTTTTCACGGATGGGGTTGGGGGTGAAGATCAGGGTGCCGACGGTTTCGCCGTCCACCAGGATCGGCAGGCCCCCGGCCAGCATCTCCGGCGGGAGCACCTGCCCCGACGGGTGCTGGTAGCCGCCGCGGATCACCTCTCCGTCCTTGCCGACCAGGACGAAGGGGACGCCGCTGCCCGGCTCCCGCTCCCCGGTGAAGGCCGGGCCGGGGACGAAGCTGCCGACCTGGTCCCAGTTGCCGTATTGCAGGTAGTGTTGGGCCAGCGCGTCCACCATATTGTCCCGGTTCTGGTCGAAGACGAATTTCTCGAAGGCCCGGTTGGTGGCCCATCCCAGGGAAATCGCCAGCCCGAGAATGCCCAGCAGGCTGGTTGTCAAAAAGGCCAGGATGAGCTTGAGCGAGATCGAGCGCATGGTCACTCCCGCCTGAACCGGTAGCCTACGCCATAGACGGTCTCGATGTACTTCGGCGAGCGCGGGTCGGGTTCGACCTTGGCCCGCAGGTTCTTGATGTGGGTGTCAATCGTGCGCTCGTAGCCTTCGTAGCGCACGCCCTGGATCACGTCCAGCAGGTCGAGGCGGGTGTGGACCTTGCCGGGGGAGGCCATCAGCGCCGCCAGCAGGTCGAACTCGGAGGGGGTCAGGTCCACGTAGCTGCTGCCGACCTGGACGATGCGGTCCTCGCGGTCGAGGGAGATGTCGGCGGCTTGCAGGACCCGGGCCGTCGGCGTCGAATCCCCGGCCCGGCGCAGCACCGAGCGGACGCGGGCCACCAGTTCACGCGGGCGGAAGGGCTTGGTGACGTAATCGTCCGCGCCGAGTTCCAGGCCGATCACTTTTTCGTCGTCTTCGACTCGGGCGGTGAGCATGATGATCGGCGTGTCGTATTCGGCCCGGTGCAGGCGCATGAATTCGTAACCGTCCATGACCGGCATCATCACGTCCAGGACGACCAGGTCGGGTTTTTCGCGCTTTGCGACGGCGAGGGCGTCTTTCCCGTTATAAGCGGTCACGACGCGATAGCCCGCCTGGCTGAGATAGTTCTCGACCAGCGTGACCAGGCGGGTTTCGTCGTCAACGACCAGGATGGTTTTTGTCATCTAGTTTCCTGTTTCCGTAGGGGCGACTCTTTGTGGGCAAACAAGGCTCATATCTGGATGTTCCCTTGCCCATTGGGGGCCTGGTTGGCCCCGGCGAGTCGCCCTTACACTTGGTGCGAGTATAACAAATCAACCAGGTCACGGCTGGGCCAGTTTCTCCAGGTATTCGATCAGCGCGTCCAGCAGGGCAGAGTTGAGCCGCGCCCCGCCCGCGAAACCGCCGCCGCGCTCGGCGCGCATGGCCTGGGCCGTGGCGATCTGCTCCGGGGTCAGGTTCTGCCCGCCGCCACCGCCGGGACCTCCGCTAAAACCACCACCGGGACCGCCTCCCTGTCCCCCGCCCTGTCCGGGGACGAATCCCTCCGGCGGCTGGAAACCTTCGGGCCTTTGGCCGGAGCCGTCACCCTGGAAGGCGGATTCGATCCCCAGGTCTTCCATCAGGGTGAACATGTCCTGCGGGGTCAGGGCCATGGCCGCGATGGCGTCCAGTTGTTCCTGGGTCATGGCGTCGCTGATCTGTTTGGCGAGAGCGTCCACTTCCTGCTGGGCGGCGGTGTCGCTGGCGCTGAGGGTCTTGAGCAGTTTCCACAACGGAAGCAGGGTAGCGGCCTGTTCGGCGGTGATCTGCTGGTCCGTGCCGTCCAGTTTCAGGCTGCCGACCAGCAGTTGCGAGGAGAGCGGCATCTGGGCGTTGGCCGGGTCGAAGCCGGTCGCCGGGTCGGGCGTGGCCTGGGCAGCCCCGCAGGCGCTCAAAACCAGCGCCACGGCCAAGAGGGGAATGAGTAAAATCTTCTTTTTCATGATTTCCTCCGGTGATGATTTATGCCTGGGCTATCTCTTCCAGGTAAGCGATCAGGGCGTCCAGCAATTCGGTAGGGATGCCGGTGCCGCCGCCCATCCGCTCGGCGCGGGCTGCCTGGGCTGTGGCGATCTGCTCCGGCGACATCGAAGCCGCCTCCTCCCCGGACCCCGGGCCGGCTCCCGTTCCCGGACCCATCCCGCCCTCGGGCGGCGTCCCGCTCATCCCGGCGCCCGAACCGGCGGCGCTCCCGTCCTGCGAGCCGGTTGCGAGGCCCAGGTCTTGCATCAGGGTGAAGGTGGATTCCGAGGTCAATTGCATGGACTCGATGGCCGCGAGTTGTTCCGGGGTCATGGCCTTTTCGATCTGCCCGGCCAGCGAATCGATCTCGGCCTGGGCGGCGGTGTCGCTGGCGCCCAGGGATTTGAGCATTTTCCAGAGCGGCAGGAGTTCGGCGGCCTGTTCCGGCGTGACCTGCTGGCCCGTGCCGTCCAGGCTCAGGGTGCCGACCAGCAGTTCGGTGGAGCGCGGTATCTGGGCGCTGGCGGGTGTGGCGGCCGCGGTCGTGTCCGCGCCGGTGGTGGCCGCGGCGCTGCCGCAGGCGCTGAGCAGCAGCGCGACGAGGAACAGGGTGGGTAACAATTTTTTCGTGTTCATGGTTTCCTTTTGTCAGAGCAGACTTCGGAAGTCTTTTGCGGAGTCTCTTCAACTTTGGACCATCCAAAAAGACTTCCGAAGTCTTATTCCACTTATTCGTATCTCAACGCCTCGATCGGGTCGAGTTGGGCGGCCTTGTTGGCCGGGTAGTAGCCGAAGAACGCGCCGACGACGGCCGCCGAGCCGAAAGCCAGCAGGATCGATTCAGGCACGATCACGGTACGCATCTCGCTCACCGCGCCGAAGATATACGCCCCGCCGACCCCGGCGGCCATACCGATGATCCCGCCGAAGACGCTGAGCAGCAGGGCCTCGGTCAGGAACTGCAAGCGGATGTCTTCGGGCGTAGCGCCCACCGACTGGCGGATGCCGATCTCACGCGTCCGCTCGGTGACGCTGACCAGCATGATGTTCATGATCCCGATCCCACCCACGATCAGCGAGACGCCTGCCACCCAGGCCAGCAGCGAGCGGAAGGCCGCCGTGGTCGATTCTTGCGTCGAGATAATGTCCTGCTGGGTGGTGACGGTGAAATCGGCCGCCTCCAGCGCAACGTCGTGGCGCTTGGCGAGCAACAACTGGATTTGCAGGATCACGTCGTCGATGTTGGCGTCTTCTTCCAGTTCCACGTAGATCATGCGCACCCGGTCGCCCATGATGCGGGCGAACTGCGACGGCGTGAATTTCTGGAAGACGACCGAGATGGGCGTGTACAGCCGGGCGTCGAAATCCACCTGGCCGACCAGCCCTTTTTCGTCCAGCACCCCGATGACGGAAAGTTTGGTCGTCCCGACCGTGATGGTCTGCCCAATCGGATCGCTTTCGCCGAAGAGTTCCTCAGCCAGGCTCGAACCGAGCACGGCCACTTTTGACTTGCGGTCCACGTCCACGGTGTTGAAGTAGCGGCCCTCGGCAATGTCCATATCGCGCACCGAAGGGAAATCGGGGGTGGTGCCCAGGATTTCGACATCTTCGAGCACCACGCTGCCGGCCTTGATGGTGGCGGTGGAGTTTTGCTCGACGACTACGGCTTTCACGCCGCTGACTTCCTCGGCGATGGCGGTCGAATCGTCGAAGACCAGGCCGCCGGTCGGGAGGGACCCGGGGCCGGCTCCGCCACGAGTGAAGCTGGACTGGACGAAGACCAGGTTCGAGCCGAGACCCGTGATCTGGTCCTGGATGGTGGCCTCGGTCCCGGCGCTGATGGCGATCATGATGATGACCGCCGCCACGCCGATGATGATGCCCAGCATGGTCAGCACCGAACGCACGGCGTTCTTGGTAATGGCTTCCCAGGCGATACGGATGACTTCAAGGGGTTTCATAATTGCACCTTCTTATGGCCGTTATGCACCACCGTCTCGACCTTCCCATCTCGTAAATGAATGGTCCGCTGGGTGTGGGCGGCGATGGCCGGATCGTGGGTGACCATGACGATGGTGGCGCCGCGTTCGTGGAGTTGGTGGAGCATCCCCATGATCTCCTGGCCCGAAGTCGAATCCAGGTTGCCGGTGGGTTCGTCGGCGATGAGCATGACCGGGTCGTTGACCAGGGCGCGGGCGATCGCCACCCGTTGCTGCTGCCCGCCGGAGAGTTCCTGCGGCTGGTGGTCCATCCGGTCGGCCAAGCCGACCAGCTCGAGCACGGAGCGGGCCTTTTCGTCCATTTCGGCGGAGGATTTCTTGTTCTCGCGGTCGTAGAGCAGGGGCAGGGTCACGTTGCGCAATGCCGAGGTGCGCGCCAGCAGGTTATAGGCTTGGAAAACGAAGCCGATCTTGCGGTTGCGCACCGCAGCCAGCTCCCGCTTGTCCATATCGGAGACAGGCTCCCCGTCCAGCACGTATTGGCCGGAGCTGGGGCGCGAGAGGCAGCCCAGAATGTGCATCAGCGTGCTCTTGCCGGAACCGGAGGGTCCCATGATGGCGACGAATTCGCCCGCCTCGATGCGCAGGCTGACCCCGTCCAGGGCGGTGACTTTGATCCCGTCCATCCCGTAGACTTTGGTCAGGTCGGCAGTTTCGATGATGGTCCGTCCGCTCATTGGCCGGTCTCCACGATGCCGGTCGAGACGACCTCCCCAGCCTGCAATCCAGAGATGATCTCGGCGTAGAGCAGGTCTTTCAGGCCGACTTCGACCATGCGCATGACCGGTTCGCCGTTTTCGACAACGAAAACCGCGTACTCGCCGGGCGAGATCTCACGCAGCGCTTCGACCGGGACCAGGATGGCGCCTTCAGCCCGCCCGCCGATCACGTCCACCGCGGCCGACATGCCGGTCGGCAGGTTCAACCCGCCCTGGCTGGGATCGAGTTTGACGTACCCGTGGACGAGCGAAGTCCCTTGCTGTGAGACCAGGCCCGGGTCCACCTGGGTGACGACCCCGGTATAGATTTTGTCGGGGAGGGCGTCGAAGATCACTTCCACGGGATAATCCACGGCGATTTTGTCCCAGTCGGTTTCGTCGAGGTAGATTTCGAGGTAGGGAGTGCTCAGGTCGGCGATGGTGGCGAAGGCGCTGGTGCCGACGAGGTCGCCGACGTTGACGTCGAAGCTCATCAGCGTGCCGGAGATGGGAGCGGTCAACTGCGTGGCATCCAGGTTTTCCTGGGCCTTGTCGTAGGCGGCCTGGGCGTTTTCGAGCTTGACCAGGCTGGCTCCGGTGGCATCTTCGGGAATCTCTTCGCCGAGCAAGGCCGACAGATACCATTGCGCTTCCTGCAGGCTGGCCCCGGCCAGGTCGTAATCGGCCCGGGCCGTGGCAATTTGCAGTTCGGTGGGGGCGTTGATCACCAGGTTGCCCTCTTCATCGCGGACGTTGACGGTCTGCGGGCCGCCGCGGGTCATAATGGTTTCGGTTTCGACGAAATATTCTTCCAGGTAAGCCTGGTAACTGTTTCGGGCATAAGCCAGGCTGGCCTGGGCCTGTTTCAGGGTCTGTTCGGCGGCGGCAATCGTCTCGGCCGATGCGTTTTCGTCTTTGGCTTTTTGCAGGGCGGCTTCGGCCTCGGCCACCCGTTCCTCCCAGGTCAGCACCGACGGGCTGATCTGCCAGGCCAGGGTATCCCGGGCCGAGTCGAGCGCGTCTTCAGCCTGGGCTATCTGCTGCCGGGCCGTGGCGACGGCGAGCGGGGAGGTCAATTCCAGCAAGTCGCGGCGGGCGGAGGCCAGGCTGGACAGGGCGTCGGTATCGTCTAATAAGGCCAGCACTTGACCGGCCTCGACTTCATCGCCGACTTTTACCAGGATTTCCGTCACCTGGCCGGAAGTCTCGAACCCGAAGGTCGCCTCGGCCGCCGGGATGAGTGTGCCTGTCCCCGATGCGTAGAGGATCAGGTCGCCCTGGCGGACGCGGGCAGTTTGCAAGGTTTCGGCGGCGGCAGCCGTTTCGGTCGCCGGCGCGAACCAGGTGAAATACGCATAGGTCCCTGCCGCCCCCAGGAGGAGGACGAAGAAAATCGTCCAGAACAGTTTTTTGGTCTTTTTAGTCATAGCGTGCCCTCATTTGGAATTGGATTTGAGTACGCTATAAGTTTATGGGGCGTGTGTAAAGACCGGGTATAGGAATTGTGAAGGAATTATGGGGGATGGGAAAGGAGATAAAAACTATGAAAAAACCGGGTGATACCCGGACTGTTCACTCATATTCCCATAAGTTGGAATACTTTTTCTCGCTCGTTCGAGCTTTCAAGAAATTCTTCTATCGTAAACCAATAGTTGACTGCATTTTGATTAATGGCAAGGTCGTCAGCGGCTTTCGGTGTCATGGATACAGCCTGAAGCAGAAGCAGGGTGATCGCTTCCGGGTTCTCTTCTCTTGCCCTGATCAAGCTTTTAATCGCAGTACCAATACGCTCCAAAACACCTGATGTATCAATACCTCCTTTGATCTCAAGAGCAACGACGATCTTGCCCGCCTTGTATAAAGCCACATCGGGTTCATCGGCAAACACCATCCTGCGCTTATCTTTCAATAAGAATTCAGTATCCGATTCAGATTGAATGAGGTCTCTTTCTTTGAGCCTGCGAAGGATAGCACCCTTGATGGCAATTTCAGCCTTTTGACCCTTCAGGTTTCTCCAGCTTCCATCTGCTTGCGCCCCAGCCGCCATGCCGCGCCATAAATCGAATTCTCGAGGATTGATCTCATTATCAGTCTCGATCAAAGCACTGATAATTCTGTTCAGATGCAGTGCTATCCCCGAAGCGCGCTCATTATCTGGAAACGCATCATTTCTTTCCTCGAATCGAGTTACTGGAATGCCAATATTGTTCATGGATTTCTGGGAGACCATTGCCAACATCCGATAATAACTTACTGCACGAGGTATGGTTTGCAATATTTGTGGATGGGCAAAGATAATGATTGGTTTTATTCCGCGATGGATGACTTTATTCCATGCGAGTTCTGTGATCCCCAAGTGTTCGAAGTTCCAATCCAGGTCTTCTCCTCGCACATTTTCAATATGTTCTGTGATCTCGATTATCCCCCATTCATGTAATTTTTGATGGAAGAATTCGCTCTTGGCAAGTTGGTCAATAGACCAGGCCGTATAATTGCCTCTGGGATCACGGACGAAGTTGCGGGGCATGAGGCTTTCTCCAGATGGTGATGCTTTTTCGCAGGGGTTCCCGGCCAAATTTACCCATTTGCTGACTGCTGTTACCTTTTCTCTGCGGCAACACATAAACTTTTACAGGCTCAAATCCCAGGTTTGCCGCCAGATCGGTGGTCAGCAAATCAACCGGAATAATTTCTCCACCGTAACGCACATTGTCGTTGACAAATGCGACTTGCGCGCCCGGCTTGCATACCCTGTAAAGTTCGGCGAAGATGAATGCGAGTTCAATAAAATACTGTTTTACCATTCGGAGTACGCCGCGGTTGTTCATATCTCCTCGTCCCCAACGAGTGGCAAGCGCGTCATTCACTTCCTGAAATGCACGATTGCCTTGAACGGACTTTTGAATGGTTTTGAACCTTTCCAGCTGACCAAGAACCGTGTAATGCGCTTCCATCATTTTTAGTTTCGAGCGATTTTCAACAGTGCATGACAATAAATTTTGGCGAAGGTCGAATATATCGTCACCTTCCCCAAGATAGGCAAGCTCCAAAGCATAGGTGCGAGTATAGTCATAACGATTGCAATAAGGTGGGGATGTGATTACGCCATCGAATAAATCCGGTTCCAATTCAGGAAGGACATAAAGCGCGTTTCCCCTTATAAGTTGTTGGTGACTGCTTCGGAAAGGCAACTGCTGGAGTTTTTTTATATCGGATACGACAACACCGAATGCGTCCAACAGCGCTTCTTTTACACTCGGCAATGACCCAAAGTCAACTTTCTTTATGGGTTCTTTTCCCTGATCTGTTCTAATTTGGTTACGTTCCCTCACTTTTTCCGAGCGGTAATCCCATCGGAGATATTGCCCATCTTTTCGTGTGTAACTGACTTCTTCCAATATGCTGGTAAGCAACAACCTGAGGAGAGTTTTTGTTTCAGGTGTTCCTACCAACTCTTCGACCCATTGGGTGTAAAACATAATGTCGTTTTCTACAACGGGCGAAAACGCACCTTCGGTAATCGTCAGATGGGGGAAATTTTTCAAGACCTGGGCGGGAACTGACTTAGCCAGTTGGGAGCGCACGTCTCTGAGTTCCTTTAGAACGTATTTTTGGAATTGAGATTTTGCATCCCAGGCCAGGTGACAAACTGACATGATCTCAATCCCCGTAGCATCAATGCCCATGGATTTGGCAACCAACAAGGTTGTTGACGAACCGCTAAAAGGATCAAGAATTCTTTGTCCAGGAGCAATCTGAAATTCATTGAGAAGCGTTTCAACAAGTTGGGCAGAAAAACCCTCTCTGTATTTGATCCATCCGTGAACAATTTCTCCTTTATTTCCCTGGTAACTTACCAACTTCCGGTTGAATTTATTCGTCTCATTCAGAATTGTTGAATAACGCTTTTCGAGTGCGACGCGCTCAACTTGGGGACAAACTTCATTGTGTGAGAAGTTGAGTCTGGTGAGGTCGCTGTCAGGCAATATTGATTTGATGGATGAGAATAAAGGTAATTGTTGCATATCACTCATTGTTTGAAGATAACAGTAGTCGAATTATACCTTGCTAAAAGTACACGCAGATAGTAACCGGTTTACGATCCCAGCACCTCGATCGCCGCGTCAACCCCTCGCTGGATGGTCTCCAGGCTCATTGAGGGGACTTTGCCTCCCTCTTTGGCGGCGGCCTGCTCCGGCAGGGCGGGCAGGTGGATGAACCCGGCCGGGATTTCTAGCCCGTTCGCCGTCAAATAATGCAGCATCTCGTAAAGCGCCTGGTTGCACAGGAAAGCCCCGGCGCTGAGGGACAGTTCGACCGGCACGCCTGCGGCCTGGACCGCCTCGCAGATGCGGCGGACGGGGAGGGTGGTGAAGTAAGCCGCCGGTCCGTCCGGGAGGATGGGCCTGTCACTCACCCGGACGCCTGAATTGTCGGGGATACGGTAGCCCAGCAGGTTGACGGCCACCCGCTCGACGGAGAGCGCGGCCCGTCCGACGGCGACGCCCAGGCAGAGTACCGCGTCAGGCTGGACCCGCCGGATGGCCTGGATCAGGGCTGCCGGTCCCCGCGCGCTTTCGACGGGCAGGACCTCCGAGTGGATGGTCACGCCGTGAAGGGTCTGCCCGTCCAGCAGGCGGGCCACCTGTTCCGACGGGTTGACGGCGTCGCCGCCAAAGGGTTCGAATCCGGTCAAGAGGAGGTTCATGGGAGAGTCCTTAACCCTTCCGGCCTTCAGCCGCCTCCCCCAAATTCCACGATCTTTGGAATTTGGGGGAGGACGGGTGGGGGTTGGGATGGTGAGCTTATTTCAACGGCCCGGTTTTCTTCCTGGGCTTTTCGGCGGGGAGGTCACGCGGTTCGATCAGGCCCCAGCGCCCGGCGGCCAGGTAAAGGATTTCGAGGATCAGGTCTTCGTAGCTGATGCCGTCGGCGGCGGCCTGGATGCACAGGTCGCTGTAGCCGGGGGTCAGGCCGGGCAGGGGATTGATCTCGATCAGGCGCGGCGTGCCTTCAGCGTCCAGGCGGATGTCGACCCGGGAAACGTCGGTGGCGCCGAGCAGTTGGTGGCCGCGCAGGGCAAAATGGTGCAGTTTCTTCTTCAGTTCGGGTTCCACGTCTGCCGGGCAGAGGTATTCGGGCGCGCCTGCCTCGCCGAGTTGCTGGGCTTTGGCGGCGTGACTGTAAATGCCGGGCGTGGCCGACCGGTCGGTTCGGAGTTCCAGGATGGGCAGGCGGTGGAAGCCGTCGGCCTCGTACCACTCGGGGTGGCGGCTGAACCGCCTGGCGTCGGGGCGGCCGATCTGCCCGACGGTGAACTCGCGGCCCGGCAGGAAGGTCTCGACCAGGGCCGGCTGTTTGTAGGCGCTGATGACGTACAGGACGCGTTCGCGCAGCTCGGCTTCGTTCTCGACCTTGGCCTTCATGTCCACGCCCATGCCGGTGCCTTCACGGGCGGGCTTGACGAAGAGCGGGAATTTCAGCTCCGGGCGCAGTTTCTCGTCGCCGAAGGTGAACTCCTGGAAGGGCGCGACGGGCAGGCCGCGGTCCCGCCAGATGCGTTTGGTGAGGGTCTTGTCGAGGGCGATGCCGTTGGTCAGGACGCGGGAGCCGGTGTAAGGGATGCGCAGCATCTCCAGCAGGGCCGGGGTCTGGGCTTCGCGGGCGTCGCCGCCGAGTCCCTCGGCGATGTTGAAGCAGATATCGGGTTTGTATTTGCGTAAACTGTAGGGGAGTTCGCCGTCGGCCATGATGAACTCGGTCGTGTGACCGTCGGTCTCGATGGCGGTGCGGATGTGGTTGATGGTCTCGATGTGGTCGTAATCCGCGTAGGCGTCGGGGGGGACGTCGGCGGGTTTGGGGGCCTGTTCATCCTTGATGTTGGCTAAAACGGCCACCCGCCAGCGTGGTTTATTGGTCGGCCAGCTACTGGGGGGGCGGTCTTCTCCTGAGGGGGAGGATTGGGTGGCGGTCATTTTTCTCCTGAAAAGGTGGTTTTGCGCGAGTATATCACTTTCGCCGGAACGGGGCAGCGGATTTATTTAAGGATGGCGGATCATGGAGCAGGCGGGCGTTCGCGCCTCCCGGTTGCGTTTTGTAACCTCCTTATGTGATTTATATAACTAGACAATAACCTTTCTTTCAGGTATGATTACGCCGTTCTGGTACCAGAGTACAACTCAACTCATAGATTGAGAGCCTTTTGGAGGCCTACTATCCGCATGGAAGTAAGAAAAAAGCCTATAAACGACCTCACAGAAGTGCAAGACACGCCCGGATATGATTTTTCTATCCGGGCAATCGCGCTTCTGCCTGGATGGGAGGGGGACGGGGCGGTCCGGTTTGCTGCGGGTGGCCGGGGTCTCATAATTTAGAAAATATTGGCGTGGAGGCTAATTCGAAATGTCAGATCTGATCAAACAAATTACCAGCGATCTTCAAAAGCAAATAGATGCCTTTGAACCCGAAGTTGGTATCAGCGATGTCGGTACGGTCGTCGAGGCCGGCGACGGGATCGCCCGCTTGCAGGGGTTGGCCAACGTGCAGTCACAGGAGTTGGTGCAGTTCTCCAACGGCGTGATGGGCACCGCCTTCAACCTGGAGAAAGACAGCGTCGGCGTGATCGTCATGGGCGATTACGGCGGGATCACCGAAGGCATGACCGTGCGGACGACGGGCCGGATCGCCTCGGTCCCGGTGGGTGACGCCCTGGTCGGACGCGTGGTCAACGCCCTGGGCGAACCCATTGACGGCAAAGGCCCGATCGCATTTAGCGGTTATCGTCCCATCGAACGCATCGCCCCCGGCGTGGTCGAACGCCAGGACGTGGATACTCCCGTCCAGACCGGCATCAAGGCCATTGACACCATGATCCCGGTCGGCCGCGGCCAGCGTGAACTGATCATCGGCGACCGTCAGACCGGCAAGACGGCCATCGCGATTGACACGATCATCAACCAGAAGGGCAAGGGCCTGATCTGCATCTACGTGGCGATCGGCCAGAAGAAAGCCGCCATCGCCCGCACCGTCGGCCTGCTCGAACGCTATGGCGCTATGGACCATACTATCGTCGTGGTCGCCTCGGCGGACGAGTCGGCTGCGTTGCAGTACATCGCTCCCTACGCCGGGTGCGCCATGGGCGAGGAGTTCATGGAAACCGGGCGCGACGCGCTGGTCATCTACGACGACCTGTCGAAGCACGCCTGGGCTTACCGCCAGGTGTCCCTGCTCCTGCGCCGCCCGCCGGGACGCGAAGCCTATCCCGGCGACGTGTTCTACCTCCACTCCCGCCTGCTGGAGCGCGCCGCCCGCCTGGCGAATTCCTACGTGATCGTCGGCAAGGACTTCGACGGCGAAGCCGCCGTGTCCGATGGCGTGGGCGGGAAAGTTTTCACAGGCCCGATCGCCAGGGACCAGGCTGCCGAAGCCCTCAAGGAAATGGAAAATGCCGATAACTACAAGCTCGCCAAAATCAAAGGCACCGGCGGCTCGTTGACGGCCCTGCCGATCATCGAAACCCTGCTCGGCGACGTTTCGGCCTACATCCCGACCAACGTGATCTCGATCACCGACGGTCAGATCTATCTCGAAAGCAACCTGTTCAACGCCGGCATCCGCCCGGCGGTGAACGTGGGCATCTCGGTCTCCCGCGTGGGCGGCGACGCCCAGACCAAGGCCATGAAACAGGTGGCCGGCCGCCTGCGCCTGGACATGGCCGCCTACCGCGAGTTGGCCGCCTTCGCCCTGATGGCCGCCGACCTCGACAAGGCCACCCGCGGACAATTGGAGCGCGGCCAGCGGATGCAGGAGATCCTCAAGCAGCCGCAGTACCAGCCGATGGAATTCGAAGAACAGGTGATCGTCATCCTGGCCGGGACCGCCGGCTTCGCCGACCAGGTCGCGGTGGACAAGATCGGACCATGGCAGGCGGCGCTGCTGCGCTTCATGGCCTCCTCGCACCCCGAGATCGGGAAGGAAATCATCGAAAAGAAGGCCCTCTCGGACGACCTGCGCGGCCGGATGACCAAAGCCTTCGAGACCTTCGCGAGCACCTGGCAAGGATAAAGCATGGCTTCCGGACGAGAAATGCGGATGCGCATCCGCAGCGTAAAGAACATTTCGCAGGTGACGCGCGCCCTGGAGGCGGTCAGCGCCAGCAAGGTGCGGCGGGCGGTCGCGGCAGTCCAGGCGACCCGTCCCTACGCGACCAAGGCCTGGCAGGTGCTGACGCACGTCGCCGCCCAGCCCGGACGCGACCAACTGCATCCGTTATTGACGGAGCGCGCCAGCGTCAAGACCGCCCTGACCCTCGTCATCACCGGCGACCGCGGCCTGGCGGGCGCGTACAACACCAACATCATCCGCTTTACGGCTCAAAATTTCGACAATTACAAGGTCCCGGTCAAGTACATTGCCGTGGGCCGCAAGGGACGCGACCTGCTTTTCCGCCGCCGCAAATCTGTATTGGCGGATTTCAGCAACCTGCCCGCCGCGCCGGCCTTTGCCGACGTGTCGGCGATCGGCCGCCTGGCGGTTGACTCGTTCCTGAACGGCGAAGTGGACGAGGTCTGGCTGGTTTACACCAACTTCCACACCATGTCCCGCCAGACGGTCGAAATGCAGAAACTCCTGCCGCTGGAACTGGAAAGCAAACACGAGCACGTGATGCTCGACCGGTCGAGCAAGACCTCGGCAGCGTACATTTACGAACCCGACGAGCGCGATATCCTGGACCAGATCATCCCGCGTTTTACGGCGTTGCAGGTCTACCAGGCGATCCTCGAATCGCAGGCCAGCGAACACGCGGCCCGCATGGTCGCCATGCGCAACGCCACCGACAACGCGGTCGAACTGGTCGGCGCGCTGCAACTGGCTTACAACAAGGTGCGCCAGCAGGCGATCACCAACGATATCCTGGACATTGTGGGCGGCGCGGAAGCGCTGGCCAAGTAAACTGATTACTGGAGGCACTCATGGCAATTGCAACTGGCCGTGTCGTACAAATTCTTGGTGGTGTGGTGGACGTGGAATTCCCCGAAGGCGACGTTCCCGAACTCTTCGAGGCCATCGAAGTCGAACGTCCCAATAAAGAACCGCTGATCCTCGAAGTCCAGAAACACCTGGGCGATAACTGGGTCCGCACAGTTTCGATGGACTCGACCGACGGCTTGCAGCGCGGCGTCCCGGCCCGGGCCACGGGCCAGGCCATCACCGTCCCGGTCGGCCCGGCGACCCTGGGCCGCATCTTCAACGTTTTGGGCCGCCCGATTGACAAAAAGGGCGACATCCAGGTCACGACTCGCTATCCGATCCACCGCCCGGCCCCGCCGTTCGCCGAGCAGTCCACCCGCGTGGAAGTGTTCGAGACCGGCATCAAGGTCATTGACCTGATCGCCCCGTTCACCAAGGGCGGCAAGACCGGCATCTTCGGCGGCGCGGGGACCGGCAAGACCGTCATCATCATGGAGCTGATCCGCTCGGTGGCGACCGAACACGAAGGCAACTCGGTCTTCGCCGGGGTGGGCGAACGCACCCGCGAAGGCACGCAGCTCTACCGCGAAATGCTCGAATCCGGCGTTATGAAGGATACCGTCATGGTTTATGGGCAGATGAACGAGCCTTCGGGCGTGCGCCTGCGCGTGGCGCTCTCGGCGCTCTCGATGGCCGAATACTTCCGTGACCAGGGCCGCGACGTGCTGCTCTTCATTGACAACATCTTCCGTTTCTCGATGTCGGGATCGGAAGTGTCCGCGCTGCTCGGACGTATGCCCTCCGCCGTGGGCTACCAGCCGACCCTGGCGACCGAAATGGGCGAATTGCAGGAACGGATCACCTCGACCCGCACCGGCTCGATCACCTCGATGCAGGCCGTCTACGTTCCGGCGGATGACTATTCGGATCCCGCGCCGGTGGCGACCTTCACCCACCTCGACGCGACCATCGCCCTCGAACGCTCCATCGTCGAAAAAGGCATCTACCCGGCTGTTGATCCGTTGAACTCCAACTCCCGCATCCTCGACCCGAACATCGTCGGCGAGGAACATTATTTCGTGGCCCGCGAGGTCCAGCGCGTCTTGCAGCGCTACAAAGACCTGCAAGACATCATCGCCATCCTCGGCATTGACGAACTTTCCGAAGACGACAAGTTGATCGTGGCCCGCGCCCGCAAGATCGAACGCTTCTTCTCCCAGCCCTTCTTCGTGGCCGAACGCTTCACCAACATCCCCGGCCGCTACGTCCCCCTGGCCGAGACCGTGCGCGGCTTCCGCGAAATCCTGGACGGCAAGTGCGACGACCTGCCCGAACAGGCCTTTATGATGGCCGGCACGATCGAAGATGTCCGCGAGAGAGCGGAGAATCTGGCGAAGAGTGGATAGCCGGAATTACCAATTACCAGTTACTGAACTTGTAATTGGTAATTGGTAATTGGTAATTGGTAAGGATTTATCTTATGACCATCCGATGTGAAATCGTTTCCCAGGACCGCATGGTGTTCGAAGGCGATGTGGACATCGTCGTCCTGCCGGGATCGGCGGGCGAGATGGGCATCCTGCCGCACCACGCGCCCCTGCTGACCACCCTCAACTACGGAGTGATCAAGGTCCGCACCCGAGGCCACGAGGAGATTTTCACCGTCGCCGGCGGCGTGGCCGAAGTCCAGCCGGATATCGTGACCGTGCTGGCGGATGCGGCCGAGAACGTGGCCGAGATTGACATCTCCCGCGCCGAGACCGCCCGCAAGCGCGCCGAAGAACTCCTGTCCAGGGGCGTCCCGGCGGATACCGATACTTACCTGGCCGTCGAAGCTGCCCTGCGCCGCTCCAACCTGCGCCTGGATGCGGTCAAACGTTACCGCAAAACTACCCGCCCTTCCCGCCTGGAAGAATAAGCATTTATGGCCGTCTTCTCGAAAGACCTGGGAATTGACCTCGGCACCATCTACACCCGCGTCAGCGACAGCGTCCAGGTGTTGATGGAGGAACCCACCATCGTCGCCATTGACGTCCAGGACCAAAAGGTGGTCGAGGTCGGCAAGGCAGCCCGGGATATGTACGGCCGCGTCCCCGAGAGCCTCGAAGTCGTCCGCCCGCTGCAAAACGGCGTGATCGCGGACTACGAAGTGACCGAAAAATTGCTCGAATATCTGGTCAACCAGGTCAGCGGGCCGATGCGCATCTTCAAACCCCGGGTGATGATCTCCGTCCCCTGGGGCGTGACCAGCGTGGAGAGCCGCGCCGCCCACGAAGCGGTGCTGCAAACCGGCGTGCGCCAGGCCTACCTGATCTGGCAGCCGCTGGCCGCAGCCCTGGGCGTGGACCTGCCGATCAACTCTCCCTCCGGGAACATGGTCATCTGTCTCGGCGGCGGCGCGACCCAGGCGGCCGTCATGGCGATGTACGGCGTGGTCTCGGCTGAGACGATGCGCGCCGGCGGCCTGCAATTGGATGACGCCATCGAGACCTACGTCCGGCGGCGCTACGGGGTGATCATTGGCCAGGTGACAGCGGAACAGCTCAAGATCCGGATCGGCGCGGCGGTGCCGCAGGATTCGGAGCAGAGCATGGAAGTCCAGGGTCAGGACCAGGTCACGGGGCTGCCGCGTCCGGTCACGTTGACCACCGGCGAGATCGTCGAAGCCCTCGAAGAACCCCTGCGGGCCATCGTCGAGACCTGCCGCCGGGTGCTCGAAAAGACCCCGCCCGAACTGGTCTCGGACATCATTGACCGGGGCGTGGCCCTGACCGGCGGCGGCGCGTTGCTGCGCGGCATAGACAAACTGCTCACCAAGTCGCTCGGCATCCCGGCCTATCTGGTGGACAACCCGATGACCTGCGTGGTCGAAGGGGCGGTGCGGGCGCTGCCGATCTACCCGCAATTGCGGCGTAACCTGCCGCCAGTCTAAAGCAGTTCCAGGCGACTTCATCGAAAGTCGCCTTTATTTTTCAATCGAGGTGTTTATGGCCACTCCCGTTCCAACCCGGTTGCCTGAAGATTTCAACGCCGTATTCGGCATGGGCGCGCCGCGCGCCTTTTTCGAAGTCAAAAAGTTGACCCGCTGGGGCGAAGCGATCGCCGCGCTGGTCCTGCTGGGCGGGGCCGCGTTGGCCCTTGTCTGGGGCGTGTACAGCGCCTTTACCGGGATGCAGCAATATGGTCAGGTGGTGTTCTGGGAGCGCCTGACGCCAGCCTTGATCATCAGCGTGATCTCCGGCGGGTTGGGATTGCTGGCCGTCTGGTCGGCGGTGGTCAACTGGCGCAAGGCGGTTGCGTTTTACGAGAATGGGCTGGCCTACCGCGACCGGACGGGGATACACTCCTGGCGCTGGGACCAGGCAGCCCAGGTCTTTTCCGCGGTGACGCGTCATTACACCAACGGCATCTACACCGGCACCACGCATCTCTACACCCTCAACCTTGCGGATGGGGCCAGGCTCAAATTCGACAACAAGTTCGACAAGATCGAAGCCCTGGGACACCTGTTGCAGGAACTGAGCTTCAAGCCGCTCTACCAGAAAGCCGCCGACGCCTACAACGCCGGCCAGGTCGTGACTTTTGGCCCGGTCGCCATCAGCAAGCAGGGAGGACTCGCCCTCGGCAAGAAAACCTATCCCTGGAACGAAATTGCCCAGGTCTCGGTGCAAAAGGGGTATTTGCAGGTTTCCAAAAAGGGCGGCGGCTGGTTCAGCGGGGCGAACACCCTGGTTTCAGTCATCCCCAATCTGAACGTGGCCCTGGCGATCATTGACCAGATCGTAGGGGTTGCTTAAAGCAGACAGGCGGCCAAAGCCGCCTGTCTGCACGACACCTCCCGGAAATCGGCTAATCGAGATAATACGTCATGCGCTGCAAGTGCGTGGCCGGGTCAATGTGCTGCACCCGCACGTCCGGGGGGACGCTGATGCTGATCGGCGCGTAGTTCAGGATGGCATGCACCCCGGCCTTGACCAGCTCCTCGGCGACGCCCTGGGCAGCCGTGGCCGGCACGGTCAGCATGGCGATCTTGATCCCCGACTGGCGGATGACCTCGACCATCACCTCCGTGCTCTGGATGACGAAATTGCCGGCCATCTGTCCGACTTTGGCCGGGTCGTTGTCGAAGACCATCGTCACCTTGAAGCCGCGGTGGGCAAAGCCGGGATAGCGCGCCAGCGCGTGGCCCATATCGCCCGCGCCGATCACCGCCACATCCCAGACCCGATCCACCTTCAGGATCTCCTGGATGCGTTCGGTCAGGTAGGCAATGTTATAGCCCGTCCCCTGCTTGCCGAACTCGCCAAATTGGGAAATGTCCTTGCGGATCTGCGCCGCTGAGATACCCACCCGCTCGCCTAATTCCTGTGAAGAAGTCGTCTCGAAACCCTTCTCTGCCAGGCGCTGCAAGGCTCGCAAATAAATGGGCAGCCTTCCGATGATAATATCAGGAACTTTTGGTGTGTTCATGTGTGCTCCCATCACATCTGTAATGATGACTGAATTTACCACAAAAATCTATTTTGTACAAATCCCCACAATCCTCATTTCATCGAGATTTCCAGACGGATGACCGCATCTCCCGTGATGGGCGGGATATCCACGACAGCCATCGGGAAGGGGACGAAATGCCCCGGCGGGAATTCCCTATCGGGGTCTTCGGACTGGTCCAGCAGCCCCAGCGTTTCACCGAACCACCGGATCGTAACGGGGACCGGGGCCTGGATCCTGACCATCGGGCCGCCGTCCAGCCCCCAGCGAGTCCCGTCCAGCCGGTAAGCGGAGGCCCAACCCGGGCCGTATCTGCGCCAGGGGTTAAGCGCCAGCGGGATGCTCGTCACGGCCGGCTGGCCTTCGTAGGTCACCTTCAGGCCGTTTTCGGCGAACTCGAAGATCTTCACCCGCTGCCCGTCCGGGCTGACGAAGGCTATGCCGCCGTCTACTGAACGCGGCTCGTAGGCCGTGGTCGAAAGCCCGTCCTGGTCTGCGAACGCGCCCATCACCTGGCGCAGGTCGGCCAGCTCGCCCAGGGACAGGTCCCAGACTGTCGGATCGCTCATCCCGACGATGAACTGGGCTGTCGGCCCGATGATCTGATGGATGTCCCTGCCGTCATGGTAGAACAGGAACTCCAGCCGCGCCCCGGCCAGCTTGAAGACGGCGAAGAAGCGCGCATCCGCCCACAGGCAGGCTTCCTGGCTGCATTCCAGCGCCCCGGACGGGTTATCGGCCCAGGCGGCGGCCTTTTCCAGCGGCGGGATCAGGCTCTTCCGGTAGATGTCTTGCAATTCCGCCTGTTGCGGGCTGGCGGGTTGGTCGAGCAAATATTCCAGATCCGAAATCAGGACATCGAACGGCCGGCCTTCGGGGGTGAACCGGTCGAGGTCGTTGGTAAAACCCGGTTCGTACAGTTGGTTCAATTGCTTCGTCGTCACCGGCTGGATATAGGGCCGGGCCGCCAGCCAGGCCATGGTCGGGGTGACGTAATCCGGGCTGGCCCAGGTGCTCCGGCGCAGGCTGCCGCCGAGGACGAGGGGTTTAGCCTGTGGTCTAAGCGCTGCCTCGACTAAATCGGCGCGCAGGGACAGGGATGGGCCGTCCATCGTCGGCTCGTAATCGGGATCGGCCCCGGCGGGGAAGAAAATCGCTGGGTCGGCAGCTTGTTGCGGATAGCCAATTTGGGAATTGTCGGACTGGTGTTGGATGCCGGGCAATATCCCGGCTGCGTCCAGCGCCGAAAGGTTCCGCGGCGTCCGCAGGTCGAGCAGCAGGAGCGGGATGTGGTTGGCCTCCGCCGCGTCGAGCAGGTAGCGCAGCCCGTGGCGCTCGCCGCGCGGTCCGGTGTGCGCCCCGTCCCAACTGCGCAGGGTCTGGGCGGGAGTCTCAGACTGGAAGGTGTCGTAAAAGGCAAATATCACGGGGAGGGCCGTTTCCGGGGCGGGGGCGTCGAGGGCCAGGCCGCGCAGTTGGTCGTCGGGGGCAGCGGAGCCGGGCGTGGCGGCGGCCACGTCCAGGCGGGGCGCGGGACCGACGTCGGCCCGGCGCAGGCTGACGGTTACGGTATCCAGCCCAAAGTCCCGCGCGACCCGGGGGATGATCCCGGCGGTGCAGGCTCCGCTATCCAGCACTTCGGCAACCCCGTCAGACGGGATGGCAATCACCAGCGGCGCATCCGCAAAAGGGCCTTCATCCCAAAGATAAAGCAGGATTTCGTAGCGGCTTTCGGAGTGGAGGTCGAGCAGGTCGAGGCGGATCTGCAGATCGCTGCCGGATTGGCGCAGGTAAACGGCGGTCAGGTCAGTGGCGGGATTGGGGGAGTCGGCCGGGTCGAGGTCCCGCAGGTGGGAGGGCTGCCAGGCCGGGGCGGCGGGGGGAGGCGCGCAGGCGGTGAGGAGGGCCAGCAGGAGCAGCAAAACGCCCAGCCGGCCCCGCCCGCTAAAGCGGACCGGGAAGCCGCCTTGAGGCGGCTTTGCAGGTATAGCCCGGACGTTTACGACCGGGCGTTGTTCAGGCGTCCCTGGCGTCATTCCTGGTAGGCCCGGATTTGCTCACCCGCCGGCGCGCCCTTGCGCCCCAGCATTTTGTAAAGGCGCACCGGCTCGCTTTTGCCCCTGATCCGTACCGCCTCGATGAACTCGGTCTCGAACTCGTTTTCGATCTGCTCCCGGGTGCTTTCACTGACCAGCACCGGCCAGCCGTAGGTCTTGGTCAGGTCTTGCAGGCGGGCGGCCAGGTTGGCGTTGTCGCCGATGACGGTGTAGTTGATCCGGTGGGCCGATCCGAGCAGGCCGACGAAGACCTCGCCGCTGTTGAGACCGATGCCGATCTCGAAGCGCTGCGGCAGGCGGCCCTCGGCCTGCCAGCGTTGGCGGAGCTTTTCGAGGGCGAGACGCATGTCGAGGGCGGCGCGGGCGGCCCGCAGGGCGTGGTCGGGATGCGGGACCGGCTCGCCAAAGAAGGCCAGGATGGCGTCGCCTTCGTATTTGTCCACCGTGCCGCCGTGCCTGTGGATCACCTCGGTCATGGCTTCGAGGTAGGGGTTGAGCAGGGCGACGAGTTCCTCCGGGCTGAGCTTTTCGGACAGGGTGGTGAAGCCGCGGATGTCGGAGAACAGGATGGTCAGGTCGGCGCGTTTGTTGAGCGAGGCCAGGTCCTGTGAGGCGACGATCTGGTCCACCATTTCGGGGGCGATGAAGCGGCTGAACAGCCCGCGCACCCGGCGCTTTTCGATCTCCTGGGTCACGGCCTGCTCCAGGGTCGGCAGGACCACGCCCAGGAAGAGCATCAGTTCCGGGCCGACGGTGGGGAGGAAGGTGCTGGTCTGCCGGAAGAGGACGACCGCGGCCAGGGCGTAGGCCAGCATCCCGGCGGTCATCAGGCCCAGGATCAGGCCGGGGCTTCGGGCACGGATGATCAGCCCGGCGGCGAGCATCATGCCGAGGATCAGGGCCAGGTTGGTCCAGGGCGGGAGGACGGTCAGGTAATCGCCTTCGAGCAGGGTGGCGACGGCGTTGGCGATGATCTCCACCCCGGCGGTGCGCTCCTGGGCCGAGAAGGGCGTGGGATAGACGTCCTGCAAGGTCAGGGAAGTGGCCCCGATCAGGACGATCTTGTCCTTGAAGGTTTCGGGCGGGTAATCGCCCAGCACGACCCGCGAAGCCGAATAGGGATAGTACGTGCCGGCCGGCCCGGCGTAATTGACCAGCAGGTAGCCGCCGGTGAGCGGGACCTGCTCCCCGGCGAAGGTCAGCGATTGGGCGGAAGGATCGGAGGGCGGGCCGGCGCCCAGGTATTGCCCGGCGATCTCGAAAGCCCAGTTGTAGAAGACTTGCTGGTCGTAGGTATCGTAGACTTGCAGCCGGCGGGCGATGGCGTCTTCGTCGAGTTTGATGGGGGTGATGCCCAGGCCGTCTATGGCGGAGCGGTAGTCGGCGCGGGGCAGTTTCAGGGTGACGGTCCCCATCTCCCGGTCTCGGATGATCTGCATCACGGCCACCGAGGCGGGCGTATCGCTCAACGCGGTGGACAGGGCGGCATCCCCTGTCGGGTCGGCGTCCGCCTCGAACAGGAACACGTCCACGCCGATGACCCTGGCCCCGGCCCGGTTGAGCCAGTCCACGATCTCGGCCAGGTAAGCTCTCGGCCAGGGCCACTGGTAGCCGGTCCAGTTGAAGGAGAAGTCGTCGATGGCGACCACCACAACCTCCGGGTGGGGCGGGCGTTCGCCGCGCAGCCGCATCAACACGTCACGGGTGGCGTAGTCGAGGCGTTCGAGCGGGGTGGTCAGGCCGGGCAGCAAGGCCAGGATTTCGAGCAGGAGCAGCAGCGCGGCGGTGCCGGCCAGGATGAGGGTATGGAAGGATAACCTGCGCTTGGGTTTCATGGCCTGGGGAAGATCGGGGTGCGGGTGGCGTCTTTGGTCGGCAGGGGCAGGATCGGGGTGGAAGTGGCGTCCTTGGTCGGCAGGGGCAAGATCGGGGTGGAGGTGGCGTCCTTGGTCGGCAAGGGCAAGATCGGGGTGCGGGTGGCGTCCTTGGTCGGCAAGGGCAAGATCGGGGTGCGGGTGGCGGCCAGGGTCGGCCAGGGGAAGATCGGCGTGTGGGTGAGGTTCAGCGTGGGTAGGGGGAAGATCGGCGTGCGGCTGGCGATCAAGGTCGGCAGGAGGCCCTCCCGCGTGGGCAGCGGGGGCTGGGCGGTCAGCGTGGCCTGGAGGGTGGGCAGCAGCGGGAGGACTTCGGGGTTGTCTTCCAGCCATTGCTGGACGTCTTCTTCGCTTAGTTTGAACGGTTTCGGCGGATCAGGCTGTCGCCCGGCTTCGGTATGGGGCAAGACCGCTCCCTGCCCGCCGGTCAGGGTGACCGCACCGGAGGGGTTGCGGGCCTCGCAGGTCCCCTCCAGGCACTGGACCAGGGTGGCCCCGCTGAGCGGTTCGACCTCGACCCGCATGTACGAGCCGCGCACTGCGGCGAAGCCCGAGTCGGTCTCGATCTCGACCGAGCCGCCGTTGAGCAGGATGTAAAGCTGCCCGAAGAGCAGCTTGATGCGGGTCAGCAGGCCGTCTTCGACCGCCTGGTTGGTTTGCAGGGTGAACAGGGTCAGCGGAGCCAGGCGCAGGATCGTCCCGGTCGAAAGGTCGAGGCGGGCGCGCCCGTCTTCGCGGGTGCGGACCTGGCCTTCGACCTGGACCACGAGCGGCGGGGCGGCGGAGGCGAAATCGGCCTGCTCCGGCTGCTTCACGTCCACGCCGCCGCTGGCTTCGCTAAGGGTGGCGCTGAGCGGCAGCGGGGTGCGGCTGGAGGCCGGACTGGAACCGCTGCCCGGCGTGGGCGTAGATGTCCGGGCCGGCAGGGAAGACGGCGCAGCGCCGTCCGGGACCGGGGCCTGGGGCAGGCAGGCCGAAAGCGCAGCCAGCCCGACGGCAAACACCAGGGCCGTTTTTCTGAGCAGGGATTTGTTTTTTGCGATCATGGCGACCTCTGCGACAATCGAAAACTTCCACCAGACTTCGGAAGTCTCTTTCGGAGTCTGGTGGATGGGGAGTCACCCCGGAGACTTCCGAAGTTTTTGCCTCTATTAAGGCGTCAGGCTGATCTTGAGGGTGTACCCGACGTAATGCAAAACCCCGCTCCCGGCCCCGGCTGCGATGAGCTGCAAGGTGTGGGCGGTGGCGGGGGTGTAGGTGATCAACTTGTCCGTTTCACCGCAGGCCAGCACATCCTGCACGGCGGTGGGCTGTCCCGCCAGCCAGAGCTTCACGTCTATCCGGCCGGTGCCGGTGCAAGACAGGCTGGCGTAAAGTTTCAGGTTGGCGGGCGCGCCGCTCTCGACGCTGAAGCCGATCCAGTCTTCTTCGTCGCCCTGGGGGGTGGAGACGTCGCCGGTGTAGCTGAAGGAGGTGTTGGAGGAAGGGGACAGGGTGATGGAGGTGGACGGGGCGTCGAGTGAGTCGCTGTCGGTCGGGGCCGGGACGACGGTGGCTGTGGGCGTGGCCGGGATGCCGGTCGCGGTGCCCGTGCCGATCACCGCGCCTTCCTCGCTGACGATGGGCAGCTCGTCCAGGCTTTCGGTTTCGACGAAGGCGGCCGAGACCCAGCCCTTGCCGCCCGGGCCGCCGGGATAGTCGATTTGGAGCCAGGTGGCGTCGTCGTTCTTGCCGGTGAGCGAGACCACCGCCCCGGCGCTGAGCAGGCCGAGGGACTCGAAGCTGGTCCCGGGTCCGGCACGCACGTTGATGGCCTCGGTCAGGGTCCCGCTCGGGCCGGAGTCCCCATCCCCGGTCTGGATCACGGGCACGTCCACGATCCCTGTGACCAAAACGTATTGGGCCGCGACCCAGCCGAGGCCGTCCGGCCCGTCGGGGTAGTCGATCCGGTACCAGGCCCCGCTGGCGTCCTTGCCGTTGATCTGGACTTCGACGAAGGCTTCCAACATGCCCAGGGCTTCGGCGGAGGTGGCGGGCGCGGCGCGGACGTTGAGCCGGGCCGTGGCCTGGCCGATGACCGGGGCGACGGTGGCCGTGGGCGTGACCGGGGTGGGGGTGGCGG
>JBMOMN010000041.1:0-61788 GCA_049324115.1 Chloroflexota bacterium | reverse complement strand
GCGACTACAAAGGCACCGTCATCGCCGTCACCCACGACCGCTACTTCCTCGACAACGTCGCAGGCTGGATCCTCGAACTCGACCGCGGCTACGGCATCCCCTACAAAGGCAACTACTCCTCCTGGCTCGAACAAAAACAGGAGCGCATCCGCCTCGAAGAAAAATCCGAAAGCCAGCGCCAAAAGACTCTCAACCGCGAACTCGAATGGATTCGCATGTCGCCCAAGGCGCGTCAATCCAAAGGACAAGCCCGCGTCACTGCCTACGAAAAATTACTGAGTCAAGAAGCCGAAGCCCGCCGCGAAGAACTGGATATTTACATCCCGCCTGGTCCGCGCCTCGGTGACATTGTCTTCGAATTTGACAAGGTGACGAAGAGTTATGACGACCGCCTCATTCTCGACGGGTTTTCTGCTTCTGTTCCCCCAGGCTCTATCGTCGGGATAGTGGGTCCCAACGGCGCAGGCAAGACCACCCTGCTCAAGATGATCACGGGACAGGAAAAACCCGACAGCGGCACGGTCAAGATCGGCGAGACCGTCAAACTCTCCTACGTCGACCAGAACCGCACCCTCGACCCCGAGAAGACCGTCTACGAAGAAATCTCGCAAGGCGCTGACTTCCTCGAATTGGGCAAGCGCAAAGTCAACTCACGCGCCTACTGTGCCTCGTTCAACTTCCAGGGCTCCGACCAGCAAAAGAAAGTCGGCATCCTCTCAGGCGGAGAACGCAACCGCGTCCACCTCGCCAAGACCCTCACCGAAGGCGCCAACGTCATCCTGCTCGACGAACCCACCAACGACCTCGACGTCAACACCCTGCGCGCCCTCGAAGAAGCCATCGAAGAATTTGCAGGCGTCGCCCTCGTCGTCTCCCACGACCGCTGGTTCCTCGACCGCATCTGCACCCATTTGGTTGTGTTCGAAGGTGATTCAGTTGCCAAAATGTACATCGGCAACTGGTCTGACTACGAAACGATGATGACCGAAAAATTTGGCAAAGACTTAACTCCGCATCGGGTGAAGTATAGAACGTTGAAGAGATAATATAACCAATGTCGTTGCGAGGGCGGCTCCTCGCTGAACAGAGTGCAACGTAGTCGAAGCGCCGCCCGAAGCAATCTCCTCGTCGAGTCGGGGATTGCTTCGCAAAGAACGCTCGCAATGACATCGGATATCAAAGTGACAGTCACCTGCGAGGTGACTGTCACTTATTGATTCCCCTTGACAACTTCATTTTTCCTAATATAATTAGAAAATCTAATAGCGTTAGTAAAATGGAAAAGACCAAACCCACCTCCCCCCGTGTCCAACAGAAGCGCGAAGCCGCGGCGCAATCCATCCTAGAGGCGGCCCGCGCCATCATGCGCGAAGAAGGCGTCGCTGCACTTACCATGCAGGGACTCGCCCGCCGTGTGGATTTGCGCGCCCCATCCCTCTACAACTACTTCTCCAGCAAAATGGAAATCTACGATGAGCTGTTCCGCCTGGGCTTCGAACTGTTCAGCCGTGCCATGCAGGAAGCCGCCGATGGTGCGGAATCGACTTTCGATGACATACGGCGAAGCATGGAAGCCTACATGAACTTTGCACTGCAAAACCCGGAACTTTTCAAATTGTGTTTTGAGCGTCACGTGCCAGGTTTTGTACCGTCACCGGAAAGCATGTCGGTGGTCAACGGGGTAATGGAAAGCACCCTTGCGAGGATCAACTTGTGGGCGGAAAGAGGCGGGTTCGATCCAAAAATCCCGATGGACAAAGCTTTCGACCTGGTCAATGCCATGATGCACGGACTGGTTTCCATGCATCTTGCGAACGATCCGCAACTACCCATCGGCGAAGGCAGATTCGGCAGACTTATCCCTGACGCGGTCAGGGTGTTTGAACAAGCCTGGAAAACGGCTTGATTTTTATCAGTAAAGGAGAACAAGATGTTAAAAGTCGGTGATGTGCTTGATATGGGTCCGTTTCAAATCAAGTTGACGGTGAAAGAGTTGACCGAGGCGGTGCTCGGCGTGGAGCTGGAGTTGGGCCCGCGTTCCGGCGGGACTCCGATCCACATTCATCCTCACGCGCTCGAAACCTATGAGGTACTCGAAGGCCGCTTCGAGGCCTATGTGGATGGCGTCTGGCGGACCTACCAGGCTGGCGAAGAGTTCGAGGTCCCGCGGGGCGTTCCACACACCTTCCGCAACAGCAGCGGCGCCAAGGCGCGCATCTACCATACGCATCAGCCCGCCCTGAAAATGGCTCAATATTTCGAGGGGCTGCACAAGATCGCCCACAGCGGCGTGACAAAAAACGGCGAGGTGACGTTCAAGGCCATTATGTATCTGTCCCTGCTGATGATGAGCTTCAAGGATGAGATAATCCCGATCAACCCGCCCGCGCCCGTTGCCAATGTGCTGGGATTCTTTGGCAAACTGGCTGGATACCGTATCTAACTCTGCATCGGGTGAAGCATAGAACGCTGAAACGGTAGCAAAAAGTGCGTCGCACCAGACTCAATGAGATTCGTCCGCAGTTTGGACTCGTCCCATTAAATAAGGAAATCCCACCCGTCTGGTGCAACGCACCCTCCGCCCATCGGCAAAAAGAATCATGTCATTGCGAGACGGCGTTCTTCCGTCGAAGCAATCTCCTCGTCGAGTTGAAGATTGCTTCGCAAAAAGCGCTCGCAATGACAAAATTTATTTACGGCGTTGTCTCGCCCGAAATATCCGCGCCGCAGGGAGAGCCGCTGTCGGGATTCCAACCGTACACACCGCTCATCAAAATGGTCTGCCCATCATAGGCGATGACGCCCGTGTAAGTCTCCACCCCAGGACCGACATCCGCAGATGTGTTGAACGCTCCGCTGGCAGGGTCGTAATCCCCCGTTGTAGTGATGTTCGCGTCAATTTGCTGCAGGGTCAAGGCAACGAGTTCAATGGAGACGGTGTAGGAATAGTTTTCACCCGCCGGGCCTCCGCAGGTGCTGTTCGTAAAATACAATGTGATGTCGAACGGCGAAGGCACAGCCAGGGCGGTCGGCATCACCACTGCGGTATTGATGGTGATCGGCGCTGTGGACGTCGCATCAACCAGTCCCTGGCCTGGGGCGGGCAGTGTGGGCGTATCTGTCGGAATGGACGCCGTCGGTGTGGGCGTGTCCTTCGCTTCCACAGCGATGGAGGGCAATATGAACGGCGCGCCGAAGATGCACAAACCGATCAGCAAGACTGTTCCGGCAAGTAATAGGATGTTGCGGGTACGCGGATGCATGTGATTCTCCTTTGGCGGGAATGAATGTGGATATATCTAGCCCGATTCGTTGTAAATACTATACAGGATATGAACGGAAAAGGCAATCGGGAAAACCTGAGTGTGATGATACAGATCCTTGGGTTACGTGTAAAATAGGATGGTCATTCAACTACTCTTTTCAGATTGAGAGCGCCATGCCTGAAACCCTGATCGAAACCCGTGATCTCGTAAAACGCTTCGGCGACAAAATGGCCGTCAACCACGTCAGCTTCGACGTGAACGGCGGCGAGGTGTTCGGCTTCCTCGGCCCCAACGGCGCGGGAAAGACGACGACCATCAAAATGATCGTCGGCCTGCTCCAGCCCACCTCCGGCACGATCAAGGTCGCGGGGTACGACGTCCAGGCCCAGCCGATGCAGGCCAAAGCCGCCAGCGGGTACGTCCCCGATACGCCCAACCTGTACGCCAAACTGACCGGGCGCGAACTGTTGCGCTTCGTCGGCGACCTGTACAGCCTCGACCGGCCCCAGGTGGCGCGGCGGATTGACGAGTTGCTGCGCATGTTCGACCTGACCGCCGCAGCCGACGACACGGTTGATTCTTACAGCCACGGGATGCAGCAAAAGACCTCCCTGGCCGCGGCCCTGATGCACGACCCGAAGGTGCTGGTGCTCGACGAGCCGACCGTGGGCCTGGACCCGAAGTCGGCGCGGCTGATCAAGGACATCCTGCGCCAGTTGGCCGAGCGCGGCGCGGCAGTGATGCTCTCCACCCACATCCTGGAGATTGCCGAACGCATGTGCGACCGGATCGGCATCATCAACAAGGGCGAACTGATCGCGGTCGGCAGCATGGACGAGCTGCGCGCCCTGGCCGAGACCAGCCAGGCCAGCCTCGAAGACATCTTCCTCGGGCTGACCGGCGGCGCGGAAGCAGCCGAGATCGCTGAAATCCTGAAATGAACCTCACGACAAGCCTCCCCCTTGAACGCGTTCCGGGCGAACGGGTCCCGGCGATGGTCTGGAAGCTGCTGCTCCTGCGCCTGCGGATCATGTATAACAGCTTCCGGCACGCGAAGCTCAGCCACAAGATCGGCAGCATTGCCCTGACCCTGGTGATCCTGGGGTTTGCCGCTTTCCTCCTTTTCCTGAGCTGGCTGCTGCTGGACTTCCTGCGCGCCCCAGACCTGTCGGACTACATCGGGCTGGACCCGCGTCCCGTGCTGGCGGCCATCCCGCCCCTGATCCTGACCGGCCTGTTCTTCAGCGTCCTGCTGACCAGCTTCGGCGTGCTGCTGCAAGCCCTGTACCTTTCGGGCGATATGGATTTCCTGCTGGCCGCGCCGGTGCCGATCCGGGCTGTGTTCATCACCAAGTTGTTGCAGGCCGTCTTGCCCAACTTTGCCATGCTCTCCCTGTTTGGGCTGCCCGTGCTTTTCGGGTTGGGGGCTTCGAGCGGATATAACTTCCTCTACTACCCGCTCGTGCTGGTCGTGATGGTCGTCCTGGCCCTGGCTGCGGCCGGGATCTCGTCCCTGCTGGTGATGCTGGTGGTACGGGTCCTGCCGCCGCGCCGGGCCGCGGAGATCCTGGGGTTCCTCGGGGCGACGATCGGCTTCGCCTGTTCCCAGATCGGAAACCTGACCAATTCGTTCGGCAGGGACGTCAACCTTTCGGGGCAGCAGGTCACGGGGACGTTGACCCAACTCAGCACACCCTGGATGCCGTTGAACTGGGCCGGGCAGGGATTGGTGGCCCTGGGCGAAGGCCGCTGGCTGGCCGGTATCCTGCTGGTGGGCGTGACCCTCGGGCTGTCGGCGGTCACGTTTGGGTTTGCCCTGGCTACCGCCGAACGCTGGTACTACACCGGCTGGGCCGGGATGCAGGTGGTCGAGCGCAAGAAGAAACCGGTCCAGGCGCCGCGGACGGCCCTGGCGGAGGGAACAGGCCTGGCGTCCGGGTTGATCCGGCTGCTGCCGCCGCCGGTGTGGAGCATCCTCCACAAGGATTTCCTGACCCTGCGCCGCGACCTGCGCAACCTGTCGCAATTGGTCTCGCCGCTGATCCTGGGGGTGATCTACACCCTGGCGATCTTCCGCAGCGGCGGCGAACCGCCGCCGGGTCAGGGCGAGGCCCCGGCCTGGTTCATGACCTCGCTGCGGCTGGTGATGTCTTACAGCAGCGTGGGGATGTCGCTCTTCGTGGGCTGGATGCTGCTCTCGCGGCTGGCCGGGATGGGCTTTTCGCAGGAAGGCAAAAATTACTGGGTGCTGAAGGCCTCCCCGGTCCGCAGCGGGCATTTGCTGGCAGCCAAATTCCTGGTGGCCTATTTACCGGCGCTGGGACTGGGGCTGGTCTTCCTGGCGGTGATCGCCGCCCGGCAGGGGCTTTCGGCGGTGGAGTTCCTGTACAGCCTGACGGCCATCGTCCTGTGCCTGGCCGGGATGACGGGCATCCTGCTGGCCTTCGGGGTGGCGGGCGCAAACTTCAACTGGGACGACCCGCGCAAGATGACCGCCGGGGGGATGGGCTGCCTCGGGCAGTTCCTGACGATGCTCTTCCTGCCGGTTTCATTTGGCCTGTTCGTCGTCCCGCTCGGGGTGGTCGAATTCCTCCAACTCCCCCTGGGTTACGGCTACCTGATCGGATTGCTTGGCGGTTTCGGCGTCACCGCCGGATGTACGGTTTTCCCGCTCTGGCTGGTGCGAAAGAAGGTAGAGCGTTTGGGGGAGGAGTAGGAGGTTTGCAATCAAAACGACCGGCGCTGGCTCTCGAATGCCAGCGCCGGTCGGTACGTGGATGGGCGGAGATCAGAACGGTTCGCCGCAATAGGGGCAGGTGTTCCAGTCGTACTGGGCGGGTTTGCTGCACTTGGGGCAGGTCCGCTCCGGGGTGGGGGCCGGCCGGGTCGGCCCGGCGGCCAGCCGGACGACGCCGTAGATCGCCAGCAGGAGCAGGCCGAGCGGGATGCCCCACATCAGGATCATGCCGAGTCCCATGCCAAAGCCTCCGAAGGGTGAGTAGAAATTGCCGCCCATCATCGGGTAGCCTCGATAGCCCCCGCCCATCATGCCGTAGTAGCCGTAGCCGAACAGGCTGTTGTAGACGAAAGGCAGGGCGAAAAAGACCACCAGCAGGACGGCGGCCCCCAGGATCCATTTCCAGGTATTTTTCATTGCGATCTCTCCTTTTTTGAGTTGCTTTTATCATAGCCCCGGTTTGCAAAGGATTTGTAAAGGTCGTGATAAAACTCGATAAAATCTGTTTTCCCGGCACGTTGGCGAAACTCACTGGCGACTCTACTGCAAAAACCTTTTTTCACCATGAAGGCCACGAAGGATGAAAAAGGAGTCCAACGTCTCCAGACTTTGGCGCCAACGTCAGGAGACGTTGGAGTCCGCGCCCTATTTTCATATTCAGTCAACGAAGGAAAACGCGTCCGACAGTGCGCCTTTTCCCCCTTTGAGAGCCTTCGTGCCGCTTTGTGTTTAGGCTCTTTCCCGTTAATTGCGGAAGGGCCTAAAACTTTCTTTACGGCCTCCCTGGCACCGCCCGCCATTACAATCCCCGAAGCGGTTCGCCCCGGAAGCGAAATCGTCCCGCAGCCGGGTGAGGAAGCGAAAGCCTTCGCACTCGGCTTCGGCGTGGAGGGAGGGGAAGTCGGTGGAGAGGGTGAGGATGGGTCTAAGGGTCAGTCCGCTTATCATGTTGGTGAAGTGTGGCCATTAAACAAAAACCGCCGGGATGTCCGGCGGCTTTGCCTGACTATTTCTTTCTTTTCCTTCCTGAATTGAATCGGACCAATTTTTCCCAGTCAATACTCCCATCAATGCAAAAGTTTTGGAAAAATTCGTTTGTGAAGACGTTTAAAATTCGGGCATATTCTTTCGCAAAATCATCGTTTCTTTGCTTTGCTCGATGTCCAAGAGGCTCAACAATTTCTGTGTAAAGTTGATCGTTCCCAGAGATAAATTCCCAAAATTCCTGCCCACACAATTTCTTGTAATCTCCCTTGTCGGGTCGGTTATCTCTTCCATAACAGCACCCGTTTATTGCCTGAATGTTGACCGAATTATTACTGGTACGCAAAATCCGGGTAGCTTTTTTGAAGTTGTCAGCCATCCGCTTGATTTGACTGCTATTCCCCCAATTTGGCCCTGATTTTACAGCCACAATATATAAAACTCCATCTCTCTCAAACTCTAAATCAATGCCCTCTGCCGATGATTTGTGTCCACCAAAAACTCGTCCACATACAAATATCGCGAGCTGCTCCAAAAATTCTCCAAATATGGTTTCTTCTTGAGATGACAGATGAGCATCCAAAAGCAATTTGACAAGATCTTGAGCAGTGTTGATGTTTTTTGCTTTGAATAAATATGGATTTTTCCGTTTGATCACTTGTTCAAGTTTTAGTTTCTGCAGACTTTCGGCCCGGCGGTGGTGAAAATTGCCAATGTTCTGCAGTATAAATTCGGCGACATCATTCAGGTTTAGTGGTCTCATACTTTTCTCTGCTTTCCAGCAAACTTAATTGAGATGGAATGAATTCTATTGCAGGTGAAATATCTTGCTGCGCCATGCTAAAGTACTCAGGCAAGATTTCGATGCCGATTGAATTTCGATTCATTTTTTGGGCAACGCGAATTGTTGTACCAGACCCCATAAATGGATCAAGAACCCAATCACTTTCTTTGGTAAATAATTTAATGAACCATTCGGGCAAACTTTCAGGGAAGACTGCACTATGATTCTTATTTTTTGTTTCAGTAGCCATGTGCAAAACATTGCTTGGATATGCTTTATCGCGGCCAATCCAATTAGCGATCCGTTTACCAAAGCCGCTGCCAACACGGGAAGGATCGCGCACTTTATCAGTCTCGCTCAAATTCTTTAATCTTCTGTCTGCCCACTCACCCATTGGGATCATGACCTCCTCCTGGTACATGTTGAATTTTCGACTTTTGTTGAATTGCAATAACCTTTCCCAAGAATCTCTAAAGCGATTGGGCCATTTTCCAGGATATGAATTCTTCTTATGCCAGATGAATTCTTCAGTCCAAAGCCATCCTTGTTTTCTCATTTCAAGGATCAACTCAATAACGTAAGTATGCCGTTCTCCATTTACGACTTTTTCCTTGATATTTAATACAAAAGTGCCATCCGGTTTCAAAACTCGCAGAAGTTCAGATGAAATCGGTAAGAACCATTTAACGTAGTCGTCCGGCCGAATGCCCCCATAAGTGTGGGCGCGGCTGTCAGCATATGGTGGCGATGTAAAAATTAAATCCACCGAGTTATCATCTAACTCTTGGAGTTTCTCTCGGCAATCGCCCAGAAGTATGTGTGCTTGAATGCTCGTCATAATGACACTATTATACTAGGTGAGATTCGGGGATTATTTTTACCTTCCCAAACTCCGGCAGCCGCTTTTCCAGAAACGCCCTCACCCCTTCCTTGTGCTCCCCGCCCTGGCTGGCGATCTCCTGCAAGTGGCCTTCGTAGTCCAGGGCGTCTTCGAGGTTGGGATAGACCGAGCGGTTGAAGGCCCGTTTGGCGAGGCCGAATGCGCCGGTGGGACCTTTGGCGAGCATCCCGGCAACGGCGAAGGTATGGGCGTGCAGGTCTTCGAGCCGGACCACCTGGTTGACCAGTCCCCACTCCAGGGCCTGTTGGGCGGGGATGGGCGCGTTCGAGAAGGCGAACTCGGTCGCCCGTCCCAGGCCGATCAGGGCCGGCAGGAAGAGCGAGACGCCCGAATCGGGGGCCAGTCCGATGCCCGCAAACCCGACCGTGAACCTGGCCGTGTCCGCCGCCAGGCGCAGGTCGCAGGCCAGGGCCACGCCCAGCCCCGCCCCGGCCACCGGCCCGTTGACCGCAGCCAGTACCGGCTTCTCGATCTGGCGGATTTGCAGGATGAGCGGGTTGTAGGTTTTCAGCAGGTGTTCGCGGTAAGAAATCTCTTCGCCCCGGGCGGCGAGCATCTCGGTAACGTCGTGCCCGGCGCAGAACGAGCGGCCGGCCCCCGTCAGCGCCACGCAGCGCACCCCCGGGTCCCGCGCCGCTTTCGCGAGGGCTTTTTGCAGCTCGTAGATCGTCTCGTGGTCCAGGGCGTTGACCGGCGGCCGGTCAATCGTCAATGTCAATACCGAGTTGTTCAAATCACTGCGGAGCATGTCGCTACCTCCCGTTTAAAGCATAAAGCGTAACCCGGCTGGCAGATTACGCTTTCGCTAATCTAGTCTTCGTAATCGTCGAAATCTTCTTCGTCGCCGCTGTCGAACTCCAGTTCGTATTTCTCGCTGTCGAGGTAGAGCCACAGGAGCAGCACGTGGCCTTCATCTGTTTCGACGGTGCGGGCGGCCATGATCGGGGCGAATTCTTCCATGCCCAGGTCGTTGCGGTAGTGCAGGTTGATGGTGAGGTTTTCGCGCCAGGCCCGGAAACAGCGCTCGACCAGGGCCGGACCATTGAACGTGCGCAGGCGGGTGAGTACAACGTCGGTAAGATGCGGGCCTTCGTTCAGGCCCAGCGCCCAGCCGTCTTGCACGGCTTCGAACACGGGCGGCGGGCCTTCGATGATTGTGATTTTGTCATCCATGGTTTTTACCTTTGCGGCGAAATCATACCATAGATTGCTCCGGCGAATCGTTAATCAATTATTATAATTAGCGCATGTCGAACAAACTCACTCCGAAGATCATCCTCGAGGGCACGCGGCTGACGTTCAAGACCGAGGTCGCCTTCGAACTGAACCAGCACCCGCGCCTGGTCGGGCCGCGCCGTTACCGGTATCACTCGCCGCTGGTTTCGGGGGAATGGTGCGCCTTCACCAACTATCCCTGGGGACGCGGGCTGATCAACTTCGAGCCGCACGAGGAGGCCCTGGCGATGGAAACCTACGGGACCTGGGTCCGGCTCTTCGAACTCCAGCGTTACTACTCCTGGATCGTGGACCGTTTCCACCTCTCGACCCGGATGTACCAGCGGATGGCCTACGGGCGGGATTACGACTTCGGCTGGCTGGAGGCGCGCCTGCTCCCGTTGAATTTCAGACTCATATTCCTGAGCCGCTCCCCGGACTCGTTCGAGGCGGCCCGCGCCGAACGCCTGAAAGTCTCCGGCAACCCAAGCCAGTACGACGACCTGGGGCGCTTCGTCCGCGAGCAGGAGTTGATGCGGCGGCTGGTGGGCGAATCCCGGCTGCCGGCCCTCGAACTGGACATCTCCGACAACGACATCCCCCGGGCCGTCGAGCGCATCGCCGACTGGATGGAAGCCAGCGGCGGCCTGTACATGGAGGCTTAGGCATGTATAAATTGATGATTTTCTTCCAGACCCCCAAAGACCCGGACCGCTTCCAGCGCAACTGGCAGATCTTCCTCGGCATGGTCGAGAAGCTGCCCGGCGTGCAGGGCGAGGTGATCACCCGCTTCGAGAAACCGCTATACGGCGGCATCCCGTTCCACATGCTGCACGAGGTCTACTTCGAGACCCGCGAAGCCCTGGACGAGGCCCTCAAGTCCACCGCCGGGCAGGCGGCAGGGATGTTCCTGCAAAACGTGACCGGCGGGCGGGTCAGCATCCTGGCGGCCGAGCACCAGTTCGCCAAGCCGGAGGATTTCAAACGCAGGAAGAACACGCCTGCGTGAGTTTCTTTAAACGCCGTCCCGCAGGTTTTTGAGACTAAAAACCTGCGGGACGTTTCGGGTGAAGATGATTGCTGGTCTGGCTTATGCCGCTTCAGGCGCTTCGACTTCGGCTTCTTCGCCCTTGTAGAAGATGTCCAGTCCCAGGTTCAGGCCCTGCGAAACGGCCCGCAGCACCAGGAAGTAGAACACGCCCTTGAACGGATCGAGGAACACCTGCGAGGCGAAGATCGAGATCTTCTCCCAGATGCTTTCGGGCAGGCTGAGAGCGATCTGGTCCCAGTTGCTGATGATGTTGTAAGCGGTGTAGCCGAACGAATAGAGGGAAATACCCAGAATGATCCAGGCGACGATTGTGGCCCACATGCTGATGCGCGTGATGGCGCCCTCGTTGTGGAAGACCGCGCTTTCTTTTTCTTCTGACATGATTATCTCCTTAGGTTTAGTGGTGCTATTGTATCAAAGAAAAGGGGGCCTTTGAACAGCAAAAATTGACGCGCTTTTTGCTCACCATTTTTTGACCCATTGCTCATACACGTCATGCGCCGGCGAGAGCGTGGACGCGTACAGGGCATTGGGTCCCGGCTCGAGGCCGCCGACGAAAGCCCGCGTGGCACCCATCCTGCGGACGCGGCGCAGTCCCTCGCGGATGCAGGCCCGCGCCAGGCCCAGCCGCTGGTGTTCCGGCACGGTGGCCACCGGCTCGATGTAGGCGCTGCGGGTGGCGTCGTCGTACCAGAAGGTGCTGAACGAGGCGATTTCACCCGTTGGCGCGACGGCCACGATATCCAGGTCGCGGCGGTAGAGCGGGCAGCGCTGGATGTTGTGGTACCACTCCCAGCCCTGGTAGTCCGCGTCCGGTTCGTCGGGGTGGAAGCCGCGCCAGGAGGCCCAACTGCGGGCGGGCAGCTCGGAGGCATCCCCCAGGCAGCGGATCTCGTAGCCGGGAGCAACTTCCACGTCCGGGATGGGATCGTGCAGGTCACGCCGCCACTGGGATTCGGCCCATCGTCCGCGCGTAAAGCCGCGGCGGGTGAGGATCTCCTGTCGCAGTGAATCCTGCGAATCGGCCCACACGCTCAGGGACTTCAGCCCGTCGCGCGTTATGGACAGTTTTTCCTCGCTGAGGGCGACCATCTCTTCTTCCAGCGCGGCGCTGCGACAGGCGGGATGCGTTTGCAAGTAGGCGTTGCCGGGGTCTTCTGCGTTGAGCACAGCCGCGATCTGTCCAGCGGGGGTTTCCCAGATGAAAACCAGGTCGTTGAAGACTTCGATTCCCTGACAGTTGCGCAGCAGGTGACTGCGCCAGTAATCCAGGCGCGGCACTATCCAGTTGTATTCGCGGCGTCCGTGCAGTTCGAAGGTTTCGCGCAGGAAGGCGCGCAAGCGCCAATAGTCGTCTTCGGTTTGGTAGCTGCGTAAGGTGAGTTTCATGTTTGATCCCTTTCAATCCAAAAGCTTGTACCACGAGTCGGAGCGGTAGCCGCTGCCCAGGGCGGATTGGTACAGGGCGTTGGCGGGCGCGTCGTAACCGTTGGCAAAGACCCGCGTGCAGCCCATCGCTTGCAGGCGGCGGAAGCCCTCGCCCAGGCAGGCCTTCCCCAGGCCGCGCCGCCAGTGCTCGGCGGCGGTGCCGACCAGCACGCAGACCGCGCTGCGGTTGACGTCATCATAGAAAATGGTGGCAAAAGAAGCGATCTCGCCGTTGGGGGCTTCGGCTACAATGTCCAGGTCGCGGCGGTAGAGCGGGGCAGATTGCAGGTTGGCGAACCAGTCCCCGCCGCCGAAGCCGTCATCCGGCTCGTCGGCGTGGAAGGCGCGCCAGGAGGCCCAGGCGCGGGCGCGGTATTCGCGGGCGTCGCCCATCGAGCGGATGATGTACCCATCTGCCGCCGGGACTTCGGGCAGCGGCCCGTCCAGGTCGCGCATCCAGTGATGGACAACTACGTCGCGTTGGACGTAACCGCGCGCCTTGAGCACCTCCACCCGCAGGAGATCGCCTTCGTCCGCCAGGGTGAGCAGCCTGCGCCGCCCGGCCGCATCGAACCCGGACAGGTGTTCTTCGGCCACGGCGTACATCCCGCTTTCCAGGTCGAAGCTGCGGAAATCGGGGTGGATGTGGTGGAAAGCCTCGCCGGGATCTGTGGCGTGCAGGATGGCGGCCAGTTTCCCATCCGCGGCTTCCCAGAGAAAAGTCATCTGCTCCATCGGGGTCGTCTCGCAGGTCGGGATGAGATGCCAGCGCCAGTAGTCCAGGCGCGGCACGCTCCAATAGCGTTCGAGGCGGTCGTTGAGCGGGAAAATCTCCCGCAGGAAGGCGCGCATCCGCCAGAAATCGTCATCGGAGTGGTAAGGGCGCATGGTCAGTTTTGGGGTGGTGTCCATGATCAATCCTTTTGTGATGAAAAAAGCCACGGGAAATGCACCGTGGCCTTGAAAAGTTCGGATGTTTCAAAATTTTCGCGCTCAGCCGGGGATGCAGTCCAGCAACGCGAAACAAGGCCTGCCCTTGCGGGGCAGCGGTCGAAATTGTCTCGGTTGTGGGGCGCATAAGGATGCCTCCGGCTTTTGCAGCAGCGGAAGTTTACCCCTGATTTTTCGGCGGGTCAATACGCCAGCAGCCAGTCCATGCGCTGGCGCACTTTTTCGGGCGTGGGCACGACTTCGGCCATCAGGCCGCGGTTGTAAGGCACCAGGCTGTCGGGAGCCGTCACGCGCTGCACCGGCGCGTCGAGCCACTCGAAGGCTTCAGAGGCAACCGTCGCGATGATCTCGCCCGCAAAGCCGCCCGTCAGCGTGTCTTCGTGGACCACCAGGCATTTGCCCGTCTTCCTGACCGACTCGAGCACCGATTCCCTGTCCCAGGGCGAGAGGGTGCGCAGGTCCAGGATTTCGACGCCGTTCAGCCCTTCGGCGGCTTCGAGACAGGTGTAAACCATCGCCCCCCAGGTGACGACCGTCAACGCTTCGCCCCCGGATAAGCGGCCGGCCGCGCCGAACGGGAGCGTGTACCCGTCCCCGGGCCAGGGACGGCGCGCCATCGCCGCATCGAGCAGGGCGCGGTGCTCGAAAAACAATACCGGATCGTCGCCGCGCAGGGCGGAGCGCATCAGCCCGGCCGCGTCCGCCGCGTTGGACGGGAAGGCCAGCCGCCAGCCGAGCGTGTGGGTGAAAATCGCCTCGCCGGTGACGGAGTGCCACGGGTCGCCGACCTTCTTGCTGTACCCGACCGGGATGCGCACCACCATCGGCGCGCTGAACTTGCCCGCCGTGCGCCAGCGGACGGTCCCGGCGTCATTGAGCTGCTCGGTGGCCGGGTCGGCGTACTTGCGGAACTGGATCTCGGGCACGGGGAACAGCCCGGCCGCGGCCATCCCGACCGCCGAGCCGAGGATGCCGTCCTCGTTGAGCGAGGTGTCGAAGACCCGGCCTTCGCCGAATTTCTCCTGCATGTGGGCCGTCGCGCCATGCACGCCGCCCTTGACGCCCACGTCTTCGCCGAAAACGGCGAGGCGCGGGTTGAGGGTCATCTCGCTTTCGAGCGTGCGGCGCACGGCCTCGATCAGGTTGAGGCGCGGGCCGCCGGTTTGGGGTGGAGCGGATACCTGCGCCGAACCGGAGGTGCGGTGTTGCCGATCCGCCGCGACAGACGCGAACAAATGCCGGGTCACGGTGGCAGGCTCCGGGTCCGGGAGCGCTCCGGCGGCCTGGATGGCAGAACGCAGCTCGGTTTCGACCTCCTGCTTGAGCGCCTCCCAATCCAGGTCGGGCAGGAAATCCCGCAGCCGTTCGAGGGGATCACGCGCTTGCTCGGCCTGCTTTTCTTCGTCGGTTTTGTAGGCCTGGGTGTCCACGAACGTGTGGCCCATCAGGCGCACGACCTTGAGCCGCAGCAGGGTGGGCTGGCCGGCGCGCACAGCCGCGACCGCCTCGGCGATCTTGGCAGAGGCTTCAGCAGGATCGGTGCCGTCCGCCTGGAGGACATTGAGGTTCCGGTAGCACTTCAGGTTTTCGGCCAGGTTTGCGCCGGGCGTTTGCAATTTGCCGCGGACAGAAATGGCAAAGGCGTTGTCTTCGATGAAGAAGAGGTAGGGCAGGCCGCGAGTGGTGACGATGTTGAGGGCGGCCCAGAAGCCGTTGGCGGCGGTCGAGCCTTCGCCGCCCATCGCCGCCGCGATCGCCCCGTCCCAGTCCTTGTCGCCCAGGACAGTTTGGTGGTAGCGGACGGCTTGCGCCCAACCTGCGGCGGGTGTGTACTGCGCCCCGACGTTGCCCGAAGCGGGCAGGACGGTCACGCCGCCGCGCGAACGCATCGAATAGACCACGCCCACGTCCCGGCCCTCGGAGGGGGAGCCGGTCCTGGCGAAACCGGCGGCCAGGGCCTCGGTCAGCGACAGGCCGGAGGCGAGCATGAAGGGCCGCGAGCGGTAGTAGACCGTTGCCCCGTCGTGCAGGTGGGTGAGGTGCTGCGCCAGCAATACCTGGGCCAGTTCGTGCCCTTTGGCCGAGAACTGGTAGGCGACCTTGCCCTGCGGGGTCAGTTCCTGTTCCTCGATCTCGTCCAAGGTGCGGGAGGTGAGGACGAGGCGGGCGATGTGGGACCAGTTGATATTTGAGTAAGATTTCTTGATGGTCACAGATTTTTTGGATTTATTCAGAGTGAGTTGGTAAGATTATACCCAGGTCGGTCGAATATTGCGCTTTTTTAGAAGGGCTCTCTGGTATTTGGTGGGGTCGCCCATTTATTCACCAGTGAGATCACAGAGTCTACAGAGAAAACCTTTTAGGCTCTTCCGTAACAAACGGGAAAGAGCCTAAACACAAAGTAACACGAAGGCTCTCAAAGGGAAAAAAGCGCCTTGCCGTAAAGATTTTCCTTCGTTGACTTGGTGTTCCTTCGTGTTTCAAAAGGTTTTTCCCGTCAAAAACGGGAGGGCCACCTTTTAAAATCTCGGTGCTCTCAGTGCGCTCTGTGGTAAAACGGGTTCCCACCCCACTTGATCCTGAAGAGCCATAAACGCAAAGGTCTTCAAAGTTTTCTTTTGAAGACCTTTGTCGAGTTTAGTTTTCCCAGGAAAACTCGCCGGGCGGTAGTGGGATATTCTGAACCCGCCAGTTTGCCTTTTCTTTCAGGCGATGGAAACTAAGCCGGACTCGAAATTCTTCGCCGAGGGTAGGCGCATTACGGCCCGCAATCCAGATCGTATCCTGGGCAGTAGGGTTGTACCTGTCTTGTAACATTCCATTCGGCACTGAGGCGATCGTGATACTGCCCAGGGACTTCTCGTCTTGCTCTTCGTAGTTGTATTTTACGAACAGGGTGGTTGTAAGGTAGGCCTCGCCCATAGCGGTTATGCGGTAATCATAGATCGCTTGCGTCACCAGCCGCAATGACACCTTTTCGATCTCTTCGAGCCGATCAGGGTTTTGACGAAGTTCTTTCGGGTTCAGGAGCATATTCATTCGGCCTCTTTTCGGAGATGAGTTTTACCTGTGTACCTGAATGGATCTTTGACCGGGCCAAAGCCACATATTTTTCTTCAAGCTCGATCCCGATAAAGTGCCTGTTTTCTTGAATGGCAGCGATGGCGGTTGTCCCGCTGCCCATAAAGCAATCGAGCACGGTGTCTTCGGGATCGGTCAGCAACCGGATGATCCGTCTTGGTAATTCCAATGGGAATTTTGCTTCGTGGTCGTCATTGGCGCGCACAGAGGGGAATTGCCAGACTCCCCTGGAACCCCAATCTTTCCATTCATCCGGTGACAGCCTGTTCCGGTCAAATTTGGTGATGCCTGGCTTCCAGAAGAAATATAGATACTCGAACTCGTCGACAGAACGGTAAGACAGGCTTGCCCAACGTGAGTTTTCCCAGGCGGCGTCTTTAACCCATATCCGGCGGTCATAGGGGTAGAAACCGGCTTTCAATGCCCATTCTTCCACCAGACCGCCCACAATTTTCACTCTGGTTTGGACTTCATGTTTACCGCCGCGTATGTTATTGCCGTGCAGCCGCCGGTCAATCGTTTGTTCGCTGCATCCCAGCAATTCGGCAAGTTGGTAGCGGTTGTAACCGGGATGTTCCTGCATGGCCTTGAGCACATCCTCTTTTGTAATCGAAGAACGCTTCCGGTTGACTGCTTCGGCCTGGATACGCGGCATTTCGGGGTCTCTAAAGACGAGGATATCGGCGATATTTATGACTAGAAATCCACCTGGTTTTATGACCGGAAAGTGCAGCGCGATCACTGTTTCAAGGAGGTTTTGCCAGCTTTCGAATGAAAGATATGCTTCGTATTCCTTCCCAACGAAATAAGGCGGGGACCACACGCTCAACGCAATACTGTTTGGCTCAATTTCAGGTAACAACTCCACCGCGTCGCCGTGATGGATTTCATCTGTAAGCAAATAACTTGACCGGTTGATATTTTTGGCATCCGTATACAGTTCCCTGAACCTGTCTTGCAAATCTTTTGACAGGCGGTCTATCTTGAAGTCAATATCAGGGATTGGGTTGCTCATCGGGTTATCCTACTTACAAGTCGAACTTCTGTTCCAAATTATACCTTATGGCGCAACCCACTTTGAGGATGCTCTGAAGCGGTCAGAAATACTTCTCTATCCCCCCGAAGCCAAAGAGCTTGTTCTCACGCGTCATCTTGATGAAGTAGTTCAGGCGCTTCTGGAACTCTTCCGGCCGATTGCGGGCGCCTTCGATGAACGCCACCCGGATGCGCCTGTACGACTCCGAGAATCCCTGGTAATTCTCCCAGGCCTGCGCGTCGGCCCGGAGCGCGGCCAGGATGTCGGGCGGGAAGACGAACTCCCGGTCGAGCAGGTCGCCCAGGGATTGCAGCACTTCGTCAATCACCTTGCCCTGCGCCGCCAGGAGGCGCAGCCGCTCGATGTTGGGCTGTGAATAGCTGCTTCCCGCCTTGCGGGGCGAGAAGCGCTGGGCCGTGCGTTCCTCGTCCAGGCGTTTGGCGGTGCTGTCAATCCAGCCGAAGCAGAGCGCCTCTTCGACCGCGTCGTTGTACTCGATGCGAGGCTGGCCGGTCGCTTTCTTGTAATAGACCAGCCAGATTTCCTTCTCGGTCTTGTAGTGCGCTTCCAGCCAGCGCCGCCATGCCTCGGGGGTGGTGACGTGGAGGGTTTGGGTGATTTCCACCGTTTACAGTCCTTTTTCGCCAAGCCAGGCCAGGATGCGGCTGGCAACCCGCTCCCAGTCTTTTTCGAGCATCACGTCATGGGCCATGCCGGTGAAGATTTCGGCGCTCGCGCCGTAGGCCCTGGCCGTGGACTGCACCATCCCGGTCGAGATGACCGTGTCGTCCCCGGCCCCGATGACCAGCAGCGGGGTCCTGACCCGCTTCGGGCGGACCAGGTTCAGCCCCAGTTCGTCGAGGTAGCTGCGGAAGGACTCGTCGTTCATCCGGCGGCGGTGGGATTCTACGGTTTCGTCCGGCATGTCCTTCGAAAAGAGCGCCCAACGGGCCAGTTCGGTGGTCTCGATCACGGGGTACAGCCGCATCGTCCCCAGCACTTTCAGCACCAGTTGCGGTTTCTCACGCAGCAGCATGAAGGTGGTCGGCCACAACCCGGTCGGCGGGATGGCGGTCAGCAGGACTGCGGCGGGCGTTTCGGGATGCCGTTCGAGGTATTTCTGGGTGATGAAGCCGCCCATCGAATGGCCGACCAGGACCGGCGGCCGGTCGAGCTGACCTGCCGCCTGCTCCACGTCCGAGACGTAATCGGCGATGGAGGCCCAGCGCAGCCGTTCGCGTCCCTCGCTCCCGGCGTGGCCGCGCAGGCTGAGGGCGGCGCAGTCGTAGCCATGACCGGCGAAGTAGGGCATGAAATATTCCTGCCAGCACCAGGCCCCGTGCCACTTGCCGTGGACGAAGAGCAGCGGCGTGGGACGCGGTTGTCCTTCGGCTTTGCGGGTTAACACTTCGAGTTTCATTTCGGCCTCCATTTTGTGTACGATCGGTTTTTCACCGCGAAGACGCGAAGGTCGCGAAGTTCTTTGAATGTATCGAAGAGGTTTCCTTCGCGTACTTCGTCCCTTCGCGGTTCGAATAAACCTGCACCTCAGATACTTATGGCACAGGTGTGCCGATCTTGATCGGCGTGGGCAGGACCAGCGGCGTGACGGTGGGCGTGGGTCCGGGCGTGTTGGTGACGACCAGGGCGGGGGGCGTATCCGTGGCGGCGGGCCAGGGGAAGCGCGGCAGCCAGCCCGGCTGGAGATAATACCAGACGGCGGCGAAGGCCAGCGCAGCCATGGCCAGCAGAGCCAGCATCCCGCCCACCAGCCAGGGCAGGCAGGAACGTTTCTTCTGGAGCTGGACCCACTTTTGCGGGAAGCCCATCAGCACCACGGTGATGTTGTCGCGTCCGCCGCGGGCGTTGGCCTGGGTCACCAGGAGCCTGGCCGCGGTGTCCAGGTCGCTCGAGGCGCGGATGATGTTCAGGATCTCCTCGTCGGCCACCAGGTCGGTCAGGCCGTCGGAGCAGAGCAGCACCACGTCTCCCGGCGCGAGAGGCAGCCCCTGGTTGGCGCGCATTTTGGCGTCTTTCTCGTTCCCGTCCAGGCGCAGGCGAAAGTCCACTTCGGGCGGTTTGGTCGAGCCGAGATAGCGGCGGATGACGTGGACGTTGGGATGGTTGCGGGCATCAACGGGGGTGAGCAGGCCCTTGTCTATGGCTTCCTGGACCCAGCTATGGTCCACCGTGATCTGCTGGATGCTCCCGGCGCGCACCAGGTAGATACGCGAATCGCCCACCGAGGCGGTGTAGAGGCGGTCTTCGATCACCCAGGCCACGGCGCAGGTGGCACCCATGCCCAGGCGGTCTTTGTCTTTTTCGGCTTGTTTCAGGATGGTCTGGCTGGCGGCCTGCACCGCCGATTTGAGCACCTCGAGCGGTTTCCTCCCGTTGCTCTCGGAGACGTATTTGCTGATCGTATCCACCGCGACTTCGGCGGCGATCTCCCCGGCCCGGTGTCCCCCGATCCCGTCGGCGACGACGGCGAGCAGGGAGGGGGTGGTATCGTCGAGACTGGTGATGAAGGACGATACGCCGTAACTATCCTCATTGTTTTTGCCCGTCATGCCCGGATGGGTGAGGGCTGAAACATACAGGTGGGCGTGGTCTGTGCGGATCATCCGTCGCGGTTGAGGTAGGTAATGCGCGGTTCGGCTTTCGGGGGCGCTTTTCGCAGGTTGAAACGATAAACCAGTTGTCCAAAGTGTATCACATCCCCGTGCTGCAAGCGGTAGCCCTCACGGGTGATTGGCTCGTAGTTGACCCACGTCCCGGCGACCGTATCCTGGTCCGAGATGATGAAGTCGCCTTCGTCGTTCTGGCGGATGCGGGCGTGGAGCGGGGCAATCGAGGGATGGTCGAGGACGTGCAGCGACTGGACCGGATCGGTCCCCAGGGTCAATTCCCGGACGTTGAGCGGGATCGGGTTACCGGTAGCCGGTTCCAGGTCCGGGCCGAGACGGACGAGATAGGCCGGGGCGTCGGCCAGCTTCGGGCGGCGGGACCAGGGCAGGCGTCCGGGCTGCTTGCGTCCTCCATCCTGCTGGAGGGCCACCGGCTGGGTGACGGGGTCGTTGTAGAGGGCGCGTTCGTTGCGGCGGCGGGCCAGGGCCAGCCCGCGCCGGCGGCTGGAGGTCAGGATCAGGAGCAGCACCGATCCCGCCAGGACGGCCGCGCCGACGGCCAGGTACTGGCTGTATTGGTCGAGGAAGGCCCGCAGCCCGTCCGGCGGCTGGATCACCGTCACCTGGACCGGCACGCCCATGCTGATGCGGCTCAATCCGAGTTCGTCTTCGGCCTCCACCTGGAGGGTGTGCTCGCCGCTTTCGGCGTAGGCGCTCAGGTCCCAGGTGAAGGTCTCGAAGGGTTCGGCGGTGTTCTCGGCGGCAAGCTGCCCGTCCACGTACAGGGCAGTGCGGGCGATGCGCCGTTCGTAGCCGTCGGGGAATTCGACCAGCATCTCCAGCGGCTGCGCGGCCGGGGTCATGGCCTCCAGGTTGTATTTGTCGTCCTCGGGGGTCTGGCGGGTGATCCGGGCCGGCGGCGAGACCAGGACAGGATTGGGCGGCTGGATGTCGAGCGTGAAAGCCTGGGGCGGCGATTCGGCCCTTATCTCGCCTGCGGTGATCTGCAAGGTCAGGGTATGGTCGCCCGGCGTGTTCAGCCCGGAGGTATAGGTGAGGGCATAGACGTGGCGCAGCTTGTCGAGGAACTCTTCCGGGTTGGGCAGGGCGCCCCCGCCGTCGAAGGGATAGAAGTTCCCGCCGGTCTGCACGGCCAGGTTCTGGAAGGTGGCGGCGCTGGAATGGGCAAAATAAGCGGACGAATCGACCATCCAGACCGTGACGCTGGTGTCGCTTTGCAGGGCGCGGGCCAGCAGGCTGTCGAGCGAGCCAAGTTGGTCCTGCTCCATGTGCGGGGTGACGAACAGGACGGCGCGCCGCATGTCGGGCTGGGGAGGCGCATCCTGGGCCAGGTCGAGGGCGAAAGACAGGGTTTGCAGGGTCGGCAGGGTGTTCGCCGCATCGAGGTCCATGCCCAGGAAGGCGGCCACCCAGTCGGCGACCGGGCCGTGCGAGAAGACGGCCCCATTGGCGGATGCCAGGCTCATGTCGTCGTCCAGGCTGGCGGGATGGGTGACGGCCCAGTCCTGTAAGGTCTGCCGGACCCGCTCGTAGCGCGAGACCCCGTTGGCGTCCTCGAAGGCCAGCGGCAGGCCGGGGTTGACCGCCACCACCCACTGCACCGGGCGGGTCTGCTCTTCGAGCGAGCTGACCGGGCGCGGCTGGCCGTCTTCCAGGACGATCACCTGGTCCGGCGCCAGCCCGGCGATGAACGCGCCTTCGGGGGTGTAGGCTTCGAAGGCCAGGCTGACCTGAGGGAAGCTGCCGGTTTGGACGGACGAGACGCTGAGGCGCGCCGCCGGGGCATCCTGGGCGGAGGCTGGGAATGTCGCGGAAATAACCAGCGTGGCCCCCAGGAAAAGTGTGGTCAGTTTACGCATACTCGAATATCTCGCCTTTTCTTGTTGGCGCGGGTCACGTTTCAAACGTGACCTACCCTTCCGGCGGAGGTAATTTGTCCTGTTCTTTGGGCGGGGGCAGTTTGATCCACTGGTGCAGCCCGGCCCAGACCAGCAGCGGCGTGCCGACCGCCGTCCCGACGACGGGATAGGGCACGCCCGCCACGATGCCCATCACGATCCCTTTGGCGACGGCCGCGCCCCATTCGTCTTTGGCGATGTGGCGCTGGACCATCGTCACCGCGGTGAAACCGAGCAGCCCGATCACGCCGCTGGTCACGGCGATCAGCAGCGGATCGAGCACTTCGAAAATGGCGAAAAAGCCGTCCAGCACAATGGTCACGAAAGCGGACAACGGGTGGAACGGCGGCGGCGGGACAGGTCGGCGGATCTCTTCGGACATTCTACTGTCTCCAAAATCATGCGGTTTCGAGTTGGGTGGAAAGGCCCGGAGTCGAGTCCGGCTGGCGCGAGACCCGCAGGTAGGCCACCATCCAGGCTGAGTTTATGTACCCTATGGCCAGTCCCTGGATCAGGAAAGCCAGCGGCAGGATGACAGCCATCAGCATCCCAAAGCCACGGAAGATGAACCTCTCGTCAACATTCCCGGAAGCCATCGGGACGATCAAAAAAGCCTGGACGAAAAACATCGGCATCGAAATCACCATGCTGACCACCAACTGCGCCAAATACAGGATGACCGTCATCAGCACCAACGGCCAGAATTTGCGCCGGATCAGTCCCCAGGCGTGTTTCAGGGCCGCGAACAGACCCAGATCATCCCCGACGATGGCCGCCATCCCCAATTGAATGATGAGGTACATCAGAATCCCCAACGGGAGCAGGATTATCATCATCGGCAGGACGCACAGGAAGGCCAGCCCGGCGGTGACCATCCCCAGCAGGGCCGGAATGGCGAAGACTATCGCGCCTCCCAGTCCGATCAACAGGAACAGCCCCGCAATGCGGCCAATGTACGGCCAACTCGCCTCCCACAGTTCGCTGAAAGGCAGCCGTTCGGCCCCGCCCAGGGCTTGCAAGGTCCCTTTGAAAGTGCCGGCGTTGCTCACGGCCGAGAAAACCAGCGAGGCCAGGTTCAATACAAGGAGCAGGCCAAAGAAAATGATCCCAAAACTGCCCTGGCTTGCGTCGAAAGCGTTTTCGAGTTCCTGCGGGGTCGAAAATGCGAAAAAACCGCCCATCAAGAAGACCATCAGGGCCGGCACCGCCAACCCCAACACCCCAAACCCATAAATGACCTTATGTTTCCAGGCCGTCTTCCAGGCCGTTCCGAGAATCTCACCGTAATCCATCTCACTCCATCCAATCGTCAATCCTCAATCGTAAATCCTCAATCGTAAATCGTAAATCGAGCTACTCCCACTCGATCGTCGCCGGGGGCTTGCTGGTAATATCATACACCACCCGGTTGATTCCGTGTACTTCGTTCACGATCCGGTTCGAGACTCTCGCCAATACCTCGTGCGGGATGCGGGCCCAATCGGCGGTCATGAAATCGTCGGTCACCACGGCCCGGATGGCGCAGGCTTCCTGGTACGTCCGCTGGTCGCCCATCACGCCCACCGAGCGCACCGGCAGCAGCACCGCGAACGCCTGGGACGTCTCCGCCCCTTTGCCGATAAAACCGGCATGGGATAATTCTTCGAGCAGGATGGCGTCCGCCGAACGGAGTTTTTCCACCCGCTCCGGCGTGACCTCGCCCAGGCAGCGCACGGTCAGGCCCGGACCCGGGAACGGCTGCCGCCAAACCATCTTTTCCGGCAGCCCGAGCGCCTCGCCGACCGCCCGCACCTCGTCCTTGAACAGATAGCGCAGCGGCTCGACCAGTTCGAACTGCATGTCCTCCGGCAGCCCGCCCACGTTGTGATGGGTCTTGATCTTGGCTGCCTTGTCCCGGTCCGGCGCGGCGGATTCGACCACGTCCGGGTAGATCGTGCCCTGCATCAGGAATTTGGGCATGCCCAGCGACCGGGCCTGCGCCTCGAAAATGCGGACGAACTTCCCGCCGACGATCCGGCGCTTCTGCTCCGGGTCGGTCACGCCGGCCAGGGCCGTGAAATACTCCTCGGCCGCGTCGACCGCCACCAGTTCCGCGCCCATAGCCTCGTGAAAAGTCGCCACCACCTGCTCAGATTCGTCCTTGCGCATCAAGCCGGTATCCACGTAGACGGCCACGAGTTGGTCGCCGACGGCCTTATGCACCAGGGCCGCCGCGACGGTCGAATCCACCCCGCCGGAGACAGCCGCCAGGACGCGTTCCGCCCCCACCCGGTCCCGGATGCGGGTCACGGCTTCCTCGATAATGGACTCCGGCGTCCAGGTGGGGGCCGCCCCGCAAATATCCACCGCGAAATGCCTGAGCAATTCCGAGCCGTTGGGCGTGTGATGGACTTCCGGGTGGAACTGCACACCGAAATACTTGCGCCGCATGTCGCCCATGGCCGCGTAGGGACTGTTCCCGCTGCGGGCCAGGGCGGTGAACCCCTCCGGCATGCGCGTGATCCGGTCGCCGTGCGACATCCAGACGCGGGAGAGCGCGTCGAGCATCGTGCCGGGGATGAGCGGTTCGATGGTTGCCGGGCCGTACTCGCGCCGGGCTGACGGATCCACCTGCCCGCCCAGGGCGTGGGTCAGGGCCTGCATCCCGTAACAGATGCCCAGGATCGGCAATCCCGAATCCAGGATGAACTGTTGAATGTAAGGCGCGCCCGGCTCATAGACCGAATTCGGCCCGCCCGAAAGGATGAATCCCCTGGGCTGGATGGCGAGGACCGTCTCGGGAGCCGCGTCCCAGGGGAAGAGTTCGCAATAGACGTGCGCCTCCCGCACCCGACGGGCGATGATCTGGGCGTACTGCGAGCCGAAATCGAGGATGGCAATGGAATTGTGCATTTTTATTCGGGCTTGGGCGAATCATGCTTCGCCCCTAAATCGGAAATAAGATGGAAATGCAACTGCGGAAAATCCTGGTACTCCCCGCCGTTGACGATCAGCCGGTAGGCGGGCAGTTGGAATTCATCCACCAGACTCTGGGCCGTGGCGTAGAGGTCGGCGAGAAAGGCGGTATCCGCCGGGTCGAGTTCGGCCAGCGAAGCGACTGCCTTCTTCGGCACGATCAGCGCGTGGAAAGCGTAAGCCGGTTTGGGATGCCTGAAGGCGATCAGGTTCGGGGTCTCGCGCAGGCGCCGGACGGGCAGGGCAAAACTCATGTGGGCAAACACCCATCCGGCGAGGACGCGCAGCAAACTTTTCGACAGCCTGGACACGGAACACCGGTCACTGGTTACTGAACTCGATCTTATCGTCATCCATCGCTGTGATGCAGGCCAGCGACTTGACCGGGATGCCCAGCGTGGAAAGCAGGTCACGCCCGCCCTCGAAGGTCTTCTCGATCAACGCCCCCACGCCGACCACTTCGGCCCCGGCGGTCTGGGCCAGGCGCACCAGCCCCATGATGGTCGCGCCGCTGGCCAGGAAATCGTCAATGATGAGCACCCGCTCCCCGCCGGATAAAAATTCGGGCGAAACGATCAGCTCCACCATCCGGCCTTTGGTGTGCGAGGGGGCCAGGGTCAGGAAGACCTGGTCGGGCATGGTGATCGGCTTGTGCTTGCGGGCATAAACCACCGGCAGCCCCAGATGGATGCCGGTCGTGACGGCGGGAGCGATGCCCGAAATTTCAGCCGTCAGGATTTTTGTAGCTTTCAGGTCGGCAAAGATGCGGGCAAACTCCTTGCCGCATTCGTTCATCAGCACCGGGTCAACCTGGTGGTTGACGAAACCGTCCACTTTCAGGATGCCGTTGCCGAGATTCCTGCCGTCGCGCTGGATGCGCTCTTTGAGTGCTTGCATGTCACCTCCGAATTGACTGGACAATGGGATGCCTGATTTTACAACGGGCGGGCCGAATGGGGTAGGTCACGCTTCGAGCAAGCGTGACCTGCTTCGCAAAGGCCAACGGCTACTGTGTTAGAATCGCCCCGTGACCGGAAAGACCGTACTGATCCTGGCGTCGAACTCCCCCCGGCGCCGGCAACTGCTGGCGCTGGGCAACTGGATGTTCAACGTGATCGTCGCAAACGTGGACGAGACGCCATTCCCCGGCGAAAAACCCGCAGCTTACGTCCGCCGGTTGGCCGAAGCGAAGGCCCGGGCGGTGGTCGGACTCGCCCGCCCGAACAACATCATCGTGGCAGCGGATACGGCCGTGGTGGACGGCGAGAGCATCCTGGGCAAACCGGCAGACATAGCCGAGGCGGCCTCCATGCTCAGGCAGTTGCGCGGGCGGGTGCATCAGGTTCATACCGGGATCGCCGTCCTGCGGGTGAGCGACGGGCTATTGCTGGCCGACCTGTGCGTCACCGACGTGCCCATGCGCAATTACAGCGACGAGGAGATCGAAACCTACGCGCTGAGCGGCGACCCGCTCGACAAGGCCGGCGCGTATGCCATCCAACATGCCGGTTTCAACCCCGTCGAACAATTCCACGGTTGCTTTGCCAGCGTGATGGGCCTGCCCCTCTGCCACCTGGTGCGGGTCATGGCAAAACTGGGCGTTTATCCATCCGTCAATCTTCCGGTCGCCTGCCAGACCGCATTGCAATATCCCTGCCCTGTCTCCCGCGCCATCCTGCGCGGCGAACAAGTCGGCTGACATAGGTGAAAAATGAAACGTGCCAAGAAGCTGTCCGAAAATTCCCGGAGCGCAGACTTCAACGATGATCCCTGGAGTGCGGACTTCAGCGATCATTTCTGGAGTGCCAACTTCAGCGATGATCCCCGAAGCGCAGACTTCAGCGATGATCCCCGGAGTGCGGACTTCAGCGATGATCCCCGAAGTGCGGACTTCAGCGATGATCCCCGAAGCGCGGACTTCAGCGATGATCCCCGGAGTGCGGACTTCAGCGATGATCCCCGGAGCGCGGACTTCAGCGATGATCCCCGGAGTGCGGACTTCAGCGATGATCCCCGAAGCGCGGACTTCAGCCATTATTTCTGGAGTGCGGACTTCAGTCCGCTGAACACTGGCAAGCTGAAGCTTGCGCTCCAGTTTCGGAAACATCTCAGGTGGATCCTCCCGGCCCTCGTCGCCGCGCTGATCCTGATTTCCTGCGCGCCAGGCAACGGGTCCGGGAACGGGGCGGCGACGCCCACCCTGCCGGGGCCCAGCATCACCGTCACCGACGCGCCCGACGCCCGGGCCGCGGTCGGCCTCTTCCTGGACGCCTGGGCAGCCGACGATTACGCCGCGATGTATTCCATGCTGACCAAAACCAGCCGGGACGCCATCCCGCTGGAGGATTTCACCAGGCGTTACAGCGAGGCGATGAACACCATGGCCCTGGCCAAACTGGATTACGAAATCCTTTCGACGCTGACCAACCCGTACACGGCCGAGGTGGCCTTCCGCGTCACCTACCGGACCAACCTGGTCGGGGACCTGGCCCGCGACATGGTGGCCCGTCTCAGCCTCGAAGACGGTAACTGGCGCGTGCAGTGGGAGGAAGCCCTGATCCTGCCGGAACTCAAGGGCGGCAACCGCCTGGCGATGGATTACAAGATCCCGGCCCGGGGCAACATCTACGCCCGGGACGGGGAGGCGATTGCCGCCCAGTCCGACGCGGTGGCCCTCGGCATCGTCCCCGGCCAGATCGACAACGAAGAGGGCCTGCTGACCAACTTGTTCCTGCTGACCGGCATCCGCCCGGACACGCTGCGGGCTTCCTACGAATTCGCCGCCCCCGACTGGTACATCCCGGTGGGCGAGGTCTCTGCGGATGAGTTCAACCGGCGTTACGACTACCTCTCCAGCCTGGGCGGGCTGGCTTTCTCGTATTACACCTCGCGTTATTATCCCAATGGCGGGATCGCCCCGCAGGCTGTCGGCTACACCCTGTTCATTTCGGAAGAAGAACTGCCCACGTACCAGCGCCAGGGTTACAGCGGCAGCGAACGGGTCGGCGCATCCGGGATCGAGAAGTGGGGCGAGCCGTACCTGGCCGGGAAGCACGGCGGCTCGTTGTACGTGGTTGACCCAAACGGCAACATCGTCACCCTGCTGGCTCGCAGCGACCCGCAGCCGGCCCAGTCCATCACGCTGACGATTGACAAGGATTTGCAACTCCAGGCCCAGGCGGCCATGGGCGCTTTCAACGGGGCGATCGTGGTGCTCGAACGGGATACCGGGCGGGTGCTGGCGATGGTCTCCTCGCCGGGGTTCGATCCCAATCTGTTCGACCCGAACAACCGCAACTTCGGCGCGCTCAGTGACAACGACGGGCTGGTCAACCGCGCCGCCCAGAGCACCTACCCGCTCGGCTCGGTCTTCAAGATCGTCACCACCTCGGCCGCCCTGGACAGCGGTGAGTTTACGCCTGAATCCACCTACGACTGCCAGTACGAATTTACGGAACTGCTCGACCGCACATTGTACGACTGGACCTGGGAACACTGCCAGAACGAACTGCGCGATGAAGGCGAGTGCAAGACCCAGCCCAGCGGCATCCTGACCCTGCCGGAAGGCCTGATGCGTTCCTGCAATCCCTGGTTCTGGCACATCGGCCTGGACCTGTACTCGAAGAACAAAACGACCGAGATCGCCACCATGGCCCGCGGCTTCGGCCTGGGCCAGGCGACCGGCATCGAACAGGTGGCCGAATCGCCCGGGACCATCGTTGACCCGACCGACGGCATCCAGGCGGTCAACCAGGCTATCGGGCAGGGCGACAACACCGTCACGCCGCTGCAGGTGGCGACCTTCATGGCCGCGATTGGCAACGGCGGGACGCTCTACCGTCCGCAGATCGTCGAGCGGATAGACCCGGTGGACGGCGATCCGACCCTGGTCTTCAAGCCCGAAGCCCGCGGGGTGTTGCCCATCAGCCAGGAGATTTTGGACGTGGTGCGCGGCGCCATGCGTGAGGTGGTGGCCAACCCGCGCGGCACGGCCAATTTCCGCCTGCGCGGGCTGGCCGTGCCGGTGTACGGCAAGACCGGCACGGCCGAATCCGGCTCCGGTCTGCCGCACGCCTGGTTCGGCGGCTTCACGGATTGCTCGGGCCTGGGCGATGGACTGCCGATCTGTCAGGGCAAATCGGACCTGGCGGTGATCGTGCTGGTCGAGAACCAGGGCGAAGGCTCCGATTACGCCGCGCCGATCTTCAAGCGCATCATGGAAATCTATTTCTACGGCCAGCCGCAAAGCCTGTACTGGTGGGAATCGTCCCTCGGCGTGACCCAGACCCCCACCCCGTTCGGCGGCATCCCCACCCGCACGCCGAGGCCCTAAGATGTTACCCGGACTCCCGACTTTGGAATTACAACGACCGGAGCCGTTGGAGTCCGCTGTCCGCGCTACCCCTGATAGAGTGAAGTGACCCAAGACTTCCTCCCTGGCATCATCATCCGGGCCCAATCCGGTTTCTTTAGCGTGGAAACCGGGTCGGGCTTGATCGTTTGCCAGTTGCGCGGGCGGCTCAAACAGGGACGCCGCGTCGGGGATATTGCTGCGGTGGGCGACCGGGTCCGGGTGGCGCGGCAGGCCGACGGGTCCGGGATGATCGAGGCGATCGAAGCGCGGGAACGGGCCATCGTCCGGCTCGACCCGCGTCCGCTGGGCGATTACCAGCAAATCCTGCTGGCCAACCCCGACCAGGCGGTTTTCGTCTTCGCCTGCGCCAGCCCCAGCCCGCGCCTGCGGATGCTCGACCGCTTCCTGGTGATCGCCGAGAAACAAAATATCCCAGCCTTGATCGTGGCCAATAAAACCGAGCTGGTCGGCGAAGATGAAGCCCGCGCTTTATTTGGACGGTATGAAACCATTGGCTATCCCGTGCTATACACTTCTGTCAAACAGGAACGCGGCATCGACGAACTGCGCCAGAGCCTGGCAGGAAAATTGAACGCTTTCGCCGGGCCGAGCGGGGCGGGCAAGTCCAGCCTGCTCAACGCCATCCAGCCGGGGCTGGGGCTGGAGGTGCGGGCCGTGAGCCAGGCCACCGAAAAGGGCCGCCACACGACCGTCGTCCGCCAGCTTTTCGCCCTGGAGGGCGGCGGCTATGTGGCCGATACCCCCGGCTGGAAGTCGCTGGCCTTGTGGGACACCGAGCCGGAGGAGCTTGACGGCTACTTCCCCGAACTGCGCGAGCTGGTCTCCGGCTGCCAGTTCAACGACTGCACCCATTCCCACGAACCGGGCTGCGCCGTGCAGGCCGCCGTGGAAGCAGGCCAAATCCACCCCGAACGCTTCGAGTCGTACCTGCGCCTGCGGGCCGGGGAAGAGTGATGCCCTGGTTTTCACGTATAATTGAAGCATGACAACCCCCTCAGCTTTCGCGGTTCCCCCGATCACCCAACGCAAGGGCATTCCCATGCGCACGATCCGGGCGCTGGCAAAACACATTGCCGATAATTTCGACCCCGAGGAGATCATCCTGTTCGGGTCATACGCCTATGGCAAACCTGAGGCCTGGAGCGACGTGGATCTGCTGGTGGTGATGGAAACGCCAAAAGGGGAAGCAGAGACATCCCTTGAAATTTATAAATCCCTTCCCAGGATCACTTTCAGCCTTGATATTGTTGTGAGATCACGTGCGGTCATCGAGAGGCGCAAAAAGCTTGGCGACTGGTTCCTGATAGACATCACCGAAAAGGGCAAGGTCTTGTATGAACGAAATCGCCAGTGAGTGGGTCGCCAAAGCAGAAGGCGATTTCGATGCCGCAGACTTGACCCTCCATGGCCGGGAAGCGCCGATCATAGACGCGGTGTGTTTCCATTCCCAACAGTGCGCTGAAAAATATCTCAAGGCATTCTTGCAGGAACACCAGATCCGGTTCGAACCGCGACACGAACTGGTTCCGCTGTTGGAATTGTGCCTTACCCTGGATGATGGTTTCGAGATATTACGCGGGTCTTTGCAAAGCCTCGAACGTTACGCGGTCTTGATCCGCTATCCGGGTTTGATCGTCCCTGCGGAAATGGCCGAACAGGCTTTCGAGTCAGCCAGCCGCGTTCGTAATTTTGTGCGACAAAAACTTGGGGGATGAGCAGCAGCAACTAAGTTGTTACTACAACTGATCACTGAATACTGATTACTGATCTCTGATGACTGACCTTTCGACTGCGCTCAAGACAAGTAACTGGAACCTCCTCGGCCACACCTGGGCGGTGGACATGCTCCGCCAGCACGTCGCCAACGGGACGGCCCGCCACGCCTACCTCTTCACCGGACCTCCCGGCCTGGGACGCCGGACCCTGGCCTTGCGCCTGGCCCAGGCTCTCAACTGCACCCAGCCGCCCGCGCCGGGCGAGGCCTGCGGCGCGTGCCGGGAATGCAGGCAGCTCTTCGCCATGCAGCACCCCGACCTGGCCGTCGTCCAGGCTGAGAGCGAGGGCGGCACGCTCAAGGTGGACCAGGTGCGTGAGGTGCAGCGCAGCCTGTCGCTCAAGCCGTATCAATCCAAATATCGGGTGGCGCTCTTCCTGCGCTTCCAGGAGGCCAACCCCAACGCCGCCAACGCCCTGCTCAAAACGCTGGAAGAAGCCCCGCCGCACGTCATCCTGCTGCTGACCGCCGACAACGCCGAACAGTTGCTGCCGACCATCGTCTCGCGCTGCGAGATCATCCGCCTGCGCCCGCTGCCGGTGACGGAGGTCGAAGCCCATCTCGGCTCCCAGGGAGCGGATGCAGAGGCCGCCCGCCTGCTGGCCCATCTCTCCGGTGGACGCCCCGGCGCGGCCCTCAAGCTGCTCGCCGACCGGAGCGCCCTGGACTTCCGCTCCGAGCGCCTCGACGACCTGCTCTCCCTGCTCCCCGCCCCCCGCGCCGACAGGTTCGCCTACGCCGAAAAACTTGCCAAAGACAAAGACTCCATGCGCCAGACGCTGCTCATCTGGCAGTCCTTCTGGCGGGACGTGATGCTGGCTGCCAGCGGGTCCTCGGCAACCCTGACCAACATTGACCGCCTGCCGGCCATCCAGAAACTGGCGGGCAGGTTCGACCTGCCGCAGGCGCGCCGCCTGGTCGGCGAAATGGAAAAAGCCGTCGAGCGCCTGGATGCGAACGTCAACGCACGTTTATTGGGGGAAGTGCTGCTGATGGACTGGCCCAGAATCGCTTGAAATTCAGCCCCCTTTTGTGGTACATTTTCATCACCGTATAACGTTCAAGCAAATTCAGCCAGGAGCGCATCCCGCGAGCGGGATGGGCGTTTTATAAACTGTATCCGCCACTGGAAATAGGAGAGAATTATGTCCGTTATGCAGTCCGAAATGGAGGGGGAGGTCTATTTCCCCTCGCCCGAAGTCAAAGCCCAGGCCAACGTCCCGGACTGGGAGGCCGTCGCCGAGTTCGCCCGCAACGACCTGGAGGGGTTCTGGGCCGAACAAGCCAACGAACTGGAATGGTTCCAGAAATGGGACAAAGTCCTCGACGACTCGAACAGGCCTTTCTTCAAGTGGTTCACCGGCGCCAAGGTCAACATCGTCCACAACGCCGTAGACCGCCACGTCAAGACCTGGCGCAGGAACAAGCTGGCCCTCATCTGGGTCAGCGAGGACGGCAAGGAGGAGCGCACCTTCTCGTATTACTCGCTCAACCGCGAGGTCAACCGCTTCGCCAATATCATCAAGGCCATGGGCGTGACCAAGGGCGACCGGGTCACGATTTACCTGCCGCGCGTCCCGGAGATCGAATTTGCGATGCTGGCCTGCGCCAAGATCGGCGCGATCCACTCGGTGGTCTTCGCCGGTTTCTCAGTGGACGCCCTCAAGGGCCGGATTGACGACAGCGAGTCGAAGCTGGTCATCACCGCCGACGGCTCGTGGATCAACGGCAAGGTTTTCGAATTGAAACGCACCGTGGACGAGGCGATCAAGTCCTGCCCCAGCGTGGAAAATGTCATCGTCGTCCGGCGGACAGGCCACGAGGTCCCGATGGAGGCCAGCCGCGATCACTGGTATCACGACCTGTGCGCCCTCCCGATCGCCAACGGCAAATGTCCCACCGAGCAGCTCGACGCCGAAGATCCGCTTTACATCCTGTACACCTCCGGCTCGACCGGCAAGCCCAAGGCCATCCTGCACACTCACGGCGGCTACATGGTCGGGACGTACACCACCCTCAAGCACGTCTTCGACCTGAAAGACGACGACCGCTGGTGGTGCGCGGCCGATCCCGGCTGGGTGACGGGCCACTCGTACATCATCTACGGACCGCTGATCATGGGCGCGACCTCGTTCATGTTCGAAGGCGGACCGGTCTACCCGTACCCGAACCGCTGGTGGCAGTTGATCGAGCAGTACGGGATTTCGGTCTTTTATACCGCTCCGACGGCGATCCGCGGCCTGATGCGCTTCGGCGAGGCCTGGCCCAACAAGCACGATCTCTCCTCCCTGCGGCTGCTCGGCACGGTGGGTGAGCCGATCAACCCCGAAGCCTGGAAGTGGTATCACCGGGTCATCGGCAAGGAAAAATGCCCGATCATGGATACCTGGTGGCAGACCGAGACCGGCATGTTCATGATCACCCCCACCCCGGTCGTGCCGCTCAAGCCCGGCTCAGGCACCCGCCCGTTCTTCGGGCAGGATGCCGAAATCCTGGACGACAGCGGCAACCCCGTCCCGGACGGGGAGGAGGGCTACCTCGTCCTCAAGAACCCCTGGCCGGCCATGCTGCGCACAGTCTACGGCGACGACGAACGCTACGTGCGCCAATACTGGAGCAAGTATCCCGGCAAATACATGACCGGCGACTCGGCCAAGCGCGACGCCGACGGCTACTTCTGGATCATCGGCCGCGTGGACGACGTGATCAAGGTCTCCGGGCATCGCCTGGGCACGGCGGAGGTCGAATCGGCCCTGGTCAGCCACCCGGCGGTGGCCGAGGCGGCTGCCATCGGCCTGCCGCACGAGGTCAAAGGACAGGCGATCCACTGTTTCGTGCTGCTGCGGGCCGGTTTCGCCGGTTCGCCCGAACTGGCCGAGGAACTGCGCCAGCACGTCTCGACCCACATGAGTCCCATCGCCAAACCCGAAGACATCCAATTCGTGGACAAGCTGCCCAAGACCCGCTCCGGCAAGATCATGCGGCGGGTGCTCAAGGCCCGCGCCCAGGGCCTGCCCGAAGGCGACATCTCCACGCTGGAGGAATAGCCCCCAACGGCCTGCCCCGGCAGGCCGTTTTCTTAGTCAGCCTTTTCGCTGCGGCCCTACCGTCCCGGCGAAGCCAGGCGAAGTTTCCGCTCAACATCACCGTTTGTCCCCGCGCCTGCACCGTCAGGCCCCTTGGTCCCGCCGCTCGATCCGCAAAATCCTTCAAGGAATTCAGAAAATTGTTCAAGGATTTTCAGAAATCCTTCAAGGAATTTTAAAAAGTCTTGAAGAGATTCCGAAAAGCCTTGAAGGCTTTATGAAGTTGAACGGCTCGATTTCGCCCTTGCGCCCGAAGAGTTTTAAACCACAAAGTATCCATGGAAAGGTTTCACCCCGAAGAATGAAAAAGGAGTCCAAAGTCTCCAGACTTTGGCGCCAACGTCGGGAGACGTTGGAGTCCGCGCCCTATTTTCATATCAGTATCCATGGAAAGGTTTCACCCCGAAGAATGAAAAAGGAGTCCAAAGTCTCCAGACTTTGGCGCCAACGTCAGGAGACGTTGGAGTCCGCGCCTTATTTTCGTATCAGGGTCACAAAGGATCACGAAGTTCTTGTGGTTTTCCTTTGTAACCTTTCGTGCCCCTTCGTGGTTGAATCCTTTTTGGTTTCGACTTGTCCGATTTTAGGAGTAGCCATGTGTAGAAGTATCAAACCCCTGCGCCTGCCCGAACGGGAGGCCACCGAACAGGAAATCCAGGAAGCCGCTTTGCAGTACGTCCGCAAGGTAAGCGGATACCGCAAACCTTCGCGGGCCAACCAGGCCGCCTTCGACGCCGCCATCGAGGAGATCGCCTCGTCCACGCAGAAACTTTTGAATGCGCTGGTGGTGAAATGACCCCGCTTATCGTTTCAGGTGCTAGGGGATGTCTATATAGTATTGCCCTGCAAAAACTACGCCGACCGCGAAGATTTTTACCACACACCTGCCCAGAACCGCAGGTGCTGGGGAGATCACAGAGTCCACAGAGAATTTTAAAGGTTTTCTCCGTGTGCTCTGTGCGCTCTGTGGTGAAAGGGTTTGGTTGCGGCCTGCCGCGCTATGGAACCCCACTGTAATTTGCGGTGTATAGAGGGTGAAGGAGGCATACCCATGCAAAAACTGTCTTTCACCTTTTCAATCCTTGTACTAGCCTCTCTTCTGGCGGGATGCGCGCCTGAAGCGCTCTTCCAACCGGAAGAAGTTAAGGCATTGAAGAATCCCGCAGACCTACCCAAAATATCCCAATCTGCCGGAACGACAATACCTGAAACCGTACCCAACAGCCCGCCGCCCGCCAGTTGCCCGGTGACAGTTCCACAGGATCCGCCCTTCGTTGCGCCAAAACCATATTCACCGGATGCGCCTTTCCCCGACCAATTCTGGTATGGTTCCGAGGCTCTGTGGACCATGCTCCCGACGAACGGCACCTGGGCAGGCCTGCCTCACAACCCAGATGGATATACTCAAAAAATTTTTTGGTGGCGCGAGGGCTATGTCTGGAACGAAGAGCCTCAGCCGCAATTGAAAGTAACCGGCGAAAGATTGGACGCGAAATCACCGCATTTTGTTGTTTCAGACGCAACCAACGCCTTCGCGAATGATATTGGGTCAGCCATGCTGGTTGGCGTAGATTTTCCGACACCTGGCTGTTGGAAAATCACGGGGCAGTATGAAGATGCCGAACTCAGTTTCGTAGTTTGGGTTGCGCCATAAGCGGATTAAAGACAGAACGATCGCATCCCAACAGATTTCAACCAATCGTTTCTTTCAACTGCCGGGCCAATTTGCCGAATTCCGGCGTGTAGCGCATCTCGTCGTTGCGCGGACGGGGCAGGTCCACCGCCAAATCCAGTTTCACCCTGCCGGGACGCTGGGTCAGCACCAGGACCCGGTCGGCCAGGAAGAGGGCCTCGCTGATCGAGTGCGTCACCATCAGCACGGTCTTCTGCCGCCGCTGCCAGATGCGGGAAAGCTCCGTCCACATGCGTTCGCGGGTCAGGGCGTCGAGCGAGCCGAACGGCTCATCGAGCAGGAGCAGGTCAGGGTCATGGATGAGCGCACGGGCAATCGCCACCCGCTGGGCCATCCCGCCGGAAAGGTCGCGCGGCCAGTTTTCCTCGAATCCCTCCAATCCCACCAGTTCGATCAGTTCTTGAGCCTTTGCGCGGGCCTCGTCATTCCCCATCCCGGCCAGTTCGAGCGGCAGGGTCAGGTTTTCGATCACCGAGCGCCAGGGCATCAGGTTGGCCTGCTGGAAGACCATCCCAATCTTCGGTTGTTCGCCGCCGCTGAAGGCGCACTGCCCCGAAGTGGGCGGCAGCAGCCCGGCCAGGATGCGCAGCAGGGTACTCTTGCCGCTGCCCGACGGCCCCAGCACGCAGACGAACTCACGAGGGTAGACCTCGAAGGCGATCCGGTCCAGCGCGTGCAGACCGCCGTTGTTGTCGGGGAAGACGGCGGTCAGGTCGGAGACGGTCAGAATGGGCGTTTGACTCATCAGGCGCTCGAACGGAACACGCAGCACGCTTCACTTGTCACGTGCTGCGTGTTCCGTGGAATCTTTTACGGGACAAACTCGTTGGTAAACGCTTCATCCAGTTCCAGCGGCGCGGACAGCAGCCCCATCTTGAGCAGGGTATCTTGCATATTTTCCCAGGCCTGCATGTCCGAGAAGCCCAGGCGGTCGGCCTGCCATAACTCGATGGAACGGGCCAGCACCTGCTTCTGGACGGCTTCGTCCAGTTCGGCCAGGTTGGGGACGTGCGCCCGGCTCAGTTCGTAGGCCTCGTCGGGGTCGGCGATGGTGTCAGCCAGCCCTTTCAGGATCGCCTCGGCCATGCGCCGCACCAGGTCGGGGGCTTCGGCGATGGTCTTCTCGTTGGTGATCAGCCCATTCGAGGCCAGTTGGACGTAATCGGCCACGCGCATCTCGCTCACGTCGAAGCCCTGCGCCCGTAACTGCACCGGCTCGTTGGCGGCGTAGACCGAAACGGCCTGTTCCTGGTCCGTCGCCAGCGCCTCCACCTGGTTGAAGCCGATCGAGTCGAGGGTCACGTCGGCGTCGGTCAGCCCGGCGGAGAAGAGCAGCGCCTCCAACCCGATGTAATTGGCCCCGAACAGCCCCGGCAGGCCGATCTTTTTGCCCTTCAGGTCGGCGGGCGTGGCGATCCCCTCGGCGGCCTTCGAGACTACCGCCACCGGGTATTGCTGGTACCAGGCCGCCACGTAAACGACGGGCAGTCCCTGGGCGCGGGCCAGCAGCACCTGTTCGCCCGAAACGACCGCGAACTGCAACTCGTCCGCGCCGACCAGGGCGACGGCGTCGGTCTCGAACGAGTAATCGAACTCGACCTCGAAGCCTGCCTCGGCGAAATATCCCTTTTCGACGGCGACGTACAGCGGCGCAAACTGGATGTTGGGGATGTAGCCCAGCGGGAGCTTGACCTTCGTCAGCGGTGCGTCCGGGGACTTGGGGCTGCTACAAGCCGAAAGGCCGAGTGCCAACCCGAGCATGAGTAAAACAACTTTCTTGAACATGGAAATCTCCTGAAAATATGAATTTTATCGTTCCTGCCAGATCAACAACTTTTTCTCCGCCCAGGCCACCAGCCCGTACAGGACCAGGGCCAGGACGATGAGCGTGAACACCGCCACGAAGACCAGGGCGGTATCGTACTGGCCGCGCCCCACGTTGACCAGGAAGCCCAATCCCATATCCGCACCGACCAGTTCGCCCACCACCGCCCCGATGACCGAGAGGGTCGCGCCGATTCGCAATCCGCCCAGGAAGACCGGCAGCGCGGCCGGGATTTCGAGCTTGAGCAATATCTGGGTGCGGGTGGCGCGCAGCGAGCGCATCAGGTCGTGCAGCGCGGCCGGGACGGCCCGCACCCCAACGACGGTGTTGACCAATACGGGGAAGAAGACGATCAGGGCGCAGATCAGCACCTTCGAGGCCATCCCCGGCCCGAACCAGATCACCAGCAGCGGCGCAATCGCCACCAGCGGGACGGCCTGCGAGGCGACCAGGTACGGCGAAAGGACGCGTTCCAGCGTGCGGGATTTGGCGACCAAATAGCCGGTCACGGTGGCGAACAACGCCCCGCCCAACAGCCCCAGCAGCACTTCCAGCAGGGTTACGCCGCTATGGACGAACAAACTCCCGTCCGAGAGTGCGCGCAGGAAGCGGGTCCACACCTGCCAGGGCGAGGGCAGGATGAAGGACGGCAGTCCGCCGAAGCGGGCCGCGCCCCACCAGGCGGCCAGCCCGATGAGCAGGGAGGCCAGTCCCAGCCAGCGGCGGGATTCCCGGATGGCGCGGGGGAGTTTTTTAACAGAGTTCAGGTCCATTGGTTCACGCAGGAGTCGAAAGTCTCCAGACTTTCGGCAAACGTCAGGAGACGTTTGACTCCACAAAAGAAATGCCTCGCAGAGGATCAACTGCGGGGCAGGGAGGCAGGCCACGGGTCCGGGTTTGGACCGCCTGGGAAAACGCCCCCAAAACAGGATCGTTTCCGGGGCGTCAAAGCAGACCAAACCGTGCGAATCGGCCAGTCTAACACCTTCTTTTATCCGGACTGTAACCGTCGGCTCCGGAGTTTCACCGGATCATGCTCGATTCGTAGTGACGGCTTCAGCCGTTCGAGCGACTTCCCAGTCCTGACGGTCTGGGTCATGAAAGTCGCTACTACATCTTGCTCGTGGGCTTTACCACCGATCGGGAATTGACTTGTGAGTTACAAGTGTCACCCTGCCCCGAAGGTTTTTATTCAGTTGTGGTTATTATAACATCATGCCTTGACGATACACTCGACAGGGCAAACCGCCACGCAAGCGGGCGAGTCGTGGTGACCGACGCATTCGACACAGGTGTCGGCGTTGATGACGTAGATCGTGTCGCCTTCGCTGATGGATTCGGTGGGGCATTCCGGGACGCACGCGCCGCAGGAAATGCAGTCGTCTTGGATTTTCATTGCCATAGTCATGTCTCCTTTGTGATTTTGCGGACTTAAGTTTATCCATCCTGTGGCGTGTGTCAAATGACAAATGTCTTGTGTTTGGATGTTTTTGTCATGTAAAGGTGGACGGCCCTGAGCACCGTCCACCTTTGATGGAGTACGCTTTTGGAAAACTCCAAAACCTTAACGCGAATTACCCGAATTGGGCGGATTACGCGGATTCCTTTGGGCTGTTTTCGCGTCGATCTGCGTTCGCCCGCACCCAGACATCTTTAACCCAACTGGGCCTTGATCTTCTCCGCCGTCTCCCTGAAAGCGGACAGCTTCTCGCGCTCTTTCTGGACGACGGCCACCGGGGCCTTGCTGGCAAAGTCACTCGACAGCAATTTCTCCAGCCGGGCGATCTGCGACTCGGCCTCGGCCAGTTCCTTTTGCAGGCGGGCGCGCTCTTCAGATAAATCCACCATCCCGGCCAGGGGCAGGTGGATTTCCACCGGGCCGACCACCAGGGCGAGGCTGCCATCCGGTTTCTCTGAAAGGGAAGAGAGAATGGAGACTAGAGAGTGGTCGAGACCGGCGAGAGCGGCGATCGTGGCCGATTGTTCTTTCAGCAGGCCGGTTTTTGCGCCAGCGGCGATGGTGGCGGGAATCCGTTTCGAGGGGGCCACGTTCTTCTCGGCCCGCAGGTTGCGGACGGCGCGCACGATGTCCTGGATCAGGGCGAAATCGGCCAGCTTTTCGGCTTCCCATCCGGCTTCGGAACGCGGCTCCGGCCAGCGGGCGATGATCAGCACTTCGGGCCAGTCGCGGGTCAGGTCGGCCAGGGGAGAGTCTTGCAGGGCGCGGCGCAGGTGGCCCCACAGCTCCTCGGTCACGAACGGGGTGAAGGGATGCAGCAGGCGCAGGGACATATCCAAGACGCGGGCCAGGGTGCGGGCGGTGATGTAGGCCCGCGTCCCGCCCTCCGACAACTGCCCTTTGGCGATCTCCAGGTACCAGTCCGCGAAATCGGACCAGAAGAACTCGTAGATCTGCCGCCCGGCCTCGCCGTACTGGAAATTCTGGAACAGCCGCTCCGCGTTGCGGATCAGGGTTTGCAGCCGCGCCCAAATCCACGAGTCGGCCAGGGTCCAGGCCTGGCCGTAGACCGTGGACCGAGGACCATCTTCGGACACTAATTCTTCCGTCCTCGGTCCTCCGTCCGAAAGCGAGGTGATGCCCGAGATCACGAACCGCCCCGCGTTCCAGATCTTGTTGGCGAAGTTGCGGTTGGCCTCCACCTTTTTCAGGCTGAGGCTCATGTCGTTGCCCGGCGTCGAGCCGACCAGCAGGGTGAAGCGCAGGGCGTCGGTGCCGAGTTCGTCCATGACCGGCAGCGGGTCAATCACATTGCCGTAGGACTTGCTCATCTTCTTGCCGTGCTCGTCGCGGATCAGGCCGTGCAGGTACACGGTATGGAAGGGCACTTCCTCGGTGAACTCCAGCCCGGCCATGATCATGCGCGCCACCCAGAAAAACAGGATGTCGTAGCCGGTCTCCATGTAAGAGGTCGGGTAGAAATAGCTCAGGTCGGGCGTCTCGTCCGGCCAGCCGAGGGTCGAGAACGGCCACAGCCCCGACGAGAACCAGGTATCCAGCACGTCCGGGTCCTGCTCGAGCCTGGTCGAGCCGCAGTGGGCGCAGGCGGCCGGGTCTTCGCGGGCCACGGTCTGCCCGCCGCACTCGGCGCAGTACCAGACCGGGATGCGGTGCCCCCACCACAGTTGGCGGCTGATGCACCAGTCCTCGATGTTTTCGAGCCAGTTGTAGTACACCTTCTCGAAATGGGCCGGGATGATGCGGATGTGCCCGTCCTTGACGGCTTTGAGGGCCTTTTCGGCCAGCGGGGCGATCTTCACGAACCACTGGGTGGAGACCATCGGCTCGACGATTTCGCCGCCGCGCTGCGAGCGCGGGATCTGGGTGCGGTACGGTTCGACCTTGAGGGTCAGCCCGGCGGATTCCATGTCGGCCCACATCTTTTCGCGGCACTCGAAGCGGTCCTGACCCTGGTACGGGCCGCCGTTTTCGTTGATCCTCGCCTCCTTATCCAATACCGATAAAACCTCCAGCCCGTGCTTCTCGCCGATGGCGTAGTCGTTCGGATCGTGGCCGGGGGTGATCTTCAGCGCCCCGGTGCCGAACTCGCGGCTGACGTATTCGTCCGCGATCACGGGGATCTCGCGCCCGAGGATCGGCACGATGGCCGTCCTGCCGATGAACTTGCGGTAGCGCTCGTCGTCGGGATGTACGGCCACGGCCGTATCGCCCAGGATCGTCTCCGGGCGGACGGTGGCGACCGGGATGTATTCGCCCTCACCACCCCCCTCTTTCTCTCCCCCCATTTTCCCCGAAAATGGGGGGAGATGGAGGGGGGTCGGGGTTTCCGGCTTGATCATGTATTTGAAGAAATACAGCTTCACGTCTTCTTCGCTGTATTCCACTTCCAGGTCCGAGACGGCGGTCTTCAGCCCCGGCGACCAGTTGATCAGGCGCGGGCCGCGATAGATGAGTCCCTTCTCGTAAAGGGTCACGAACGCCTCGCGTACCGCGCGCGACAGCCCCTCGTCCAGGGTGAAGCGTTCCCGTTCCCAGTCGCAGGAGGCGCCCAACCGGCGGATCTGGTGGGTGATGACGCCGCCGTATTTGTGTTTCCATTCCCAGGTGCGGCGCAGGAACTCCTCCCGGCCGATCGCCTCGCGTGAAGTCCCTTCCTTGCGGAGCATCTTCTCCACCTGTAACTGGGTCGCGATCCCGGCGTGGTCGCTGCCCGGCACCCACAGGGTCGGGATGCCCTTCATGCGGTGGTAGCGGATCATCAGGTCTTCCATGCTGACGAACATGGCGTGGCCGAGATGCAGTTCCCCGGTCACGTTCGGCGGCGGGATGGAGATGACGAACGGCTTTTTGGATGGGTCATGTCCCGGCTGGTTGGGGTCGTTGGCCGGCTTGAAGTAGCCGCCCGCCTCCCACATGGCGTAAACGCGCTGTTCGGTGGATTTGAAATCGTAGGCTTTGGGCAGTTCGTGCTTGGTCATTCTTACTCCTTAAAGATAAATTCCATGGCTCTGGAAATGGATTTATCGAAATCCGGCGGGAACTCGTGTCCCATCTCCGGGTGGTCTTCGATCTCGCAGGCAACCCCGTTCCGGTTGAGAAGGGCGTGCGCCTTTTTGAAAACCTCATATCGCGAGTCTTTGCCTCCGGCGACGAGATAGCCTCGCACTTTATTTTCGGCAGATTGCGCCAGGGTTTCCAGGTTTTCCATCATGACGTTTCCCGGCACGACGGCCAAAAAGCCGCGGGCGGGGATGGCCTGTTTCAAGGTCAATTGGATCGCCCGCGCCGCGCCCTGCGAAAGCCCTGCCAGAATTACCCGCCTGGCATCCAATGGGTATTGCACGGCCAGACGAGAAAAATGCGCCGCGATCTCGGCTTCGGTCTTTTCGGCGTCATCCCAGACGTATGAATTGGGTGATCCCAACTGCGAGGATTGCGGCATCGCCAGCAGCCAGCCTTTTTGAGTGACCGGAAGCCAGTTGCTCACGTCACGCTCCGGGCTGGAGCCGCGGGCGTGGAGCGCGATCAGCAACGGGATCCGGCCAGCCGGTCCCGGTTTGGGTTCGAAGACGAACAGTTCCGGTTTCGAGTCCACCTGGGCGGCAGCCTGACGCTCGTTGCACAGGGCAACCATCCTTTCGAACTCAGGCAGACCTTGTAACCCGGCCAAATCGCTGTCGGCGCGCAGTTGCCGCTCGGACCACCAGAGGCCTTCGTCCATCGCCTGCCGCATGGAAACCAGGGCGGCTTCGGTCCGCCCGGCGACGCTGAGCAGGCAGACGCGCCAGAAGGAGGTGGTCGGAGCCTCGGCGGGGAATTCGTCCGCCAGGCGTTCGGTAACGGCCAGCGCCTCGGGATAATGGCCTTCCCGGTAGAAGCGCATCATCTCTTCCGAGCGTGCGAAGAAATCCTGTCTGCTGCTCATGCGGCCTCCTGCAAGTTAAAACAAAACGCTCCGTCCATCGTGAGGACGAAGCGGGCGCTCCGCGGTACCACCTCAATTCGCTGATTTTCCATACGCAAATCTATGGCTTTTTCAGCGCACTCATCCCGACCATCATCAGGATTTCGCTGTAACGGGCTTCCCGTGCCGTTCTACTCTTCTGGCGATCAGCTTTCAGCGGTCAGCTTTCAGGTTTTGGCTGAGAGCTGATGGCTGATTGCTAAAGGCTGTCATTTCTTCGGCAATCTTTCCGGGCGACATTCGGCGCTGGGGTACTGTGGGGGCTTCCAGCCTGGGCCACACCGTCTCTATCAGCCTTGCCAGCCGCCTACTCCTCCCGGAGCTATGTTGGTGGGATTATACGCGCAGGGCGGGTGGGCGTCAAGCGAGAATTCGATCCGATTCGACCAAGATTCGACTATAATTCGACTAATGTTCAGCCCAAAATACACCATTTCTCACGCCCTGCTTGGCAACATCAAACGGATCGCCGTTCTGGTTCAGGAACTCAACCGGCGCAAGTTCCCGGATGTCGTCCTGGTGGAATTGCTTAGGAACGCCGAAGCGGTTTCAACCTTCGCATCCACCAGCATCGAGGGCAATCCTCTCCCATTGACCGACGTCAAGCAAATTTTGAAACATCGCCCCGAAAATATCCGCGACAGCGAACGCGAAGTGCTGAACTACAACGAAATCCTGAAAGAGATCAACCGCCAACTGGACCTGGGGCCTGTCCCCGTTTCATTGGCGTTAATCCTGCGCATCCACGCCAAGGTCACGCAGGGATTATTGCCGCCCCACCTTTCGGGAAAATTGCGCCTCGACCCCGTTTTCGTCAACGACCCGCGGCTGGGACGGACCGTCTACTGGCCGCCGGATGCCCGGGACGTGCCGGCCCTGATGCAGGATTTGATCCAATTTGTGGACGAAAACGCCCAACGCATTGACCCGCTCATCCTGGCCGGGATTTTTCACAAGCAGATGGTCATCATCCACCCCTTCATGGACGGCAACGGGCGGACGACCCGCCTGGTGACGAAAATCCTGCTGGCAGGCATGGGGCTGGATACCTTCAACCTGTTCAGTTTCGAGAACTACTACAACCAGAACGTCTCCCGCTATTTCGAAATGGTCGGGGTGCGCGGGAATTATTACGACCTCGCCCCGCAGACAGATTTCACCTCCTGGCTGGAATACTTTACCGGCGGCATCATAGATGAGCTGTTGCGGGCCCAGAAATCCCTGCCGGGCGCTCTTCCACCGGAAACAGGTTTGAAAGCCCATCACCGGGCCATCCTCGATTACCTCGCCCGGAACGGCAGCATCACCGACCGGGAGTATGCCGCCCTGGTGGACCGCGCCCGCCCGACCCGGCGGCTGGATTTCAACAGGTTGATCGAATTGGGGCTGATCGTCCGCAAAGGAAAAGGGAAAAATACTTATTATGTTTCGAAAGACGGGGATTGACCGAAGTTCTTGATTGCCCGTATTAACCGGCGAAAAACGATCCTGTTGACCGGCCCCCACAGCCAGGCGCACAAAAATCCCGGCAGGCCCTTCGGGGCGAAGAAAGCGGTCTGGGACAGGCGCGTGCTTCCGTTTAGCGGGCGGACGCGCCACTCGATCCAGCAGCGGCCGGGGAGCCTGCGGGTGGAGACGAGGCGCAGCAGGCCGTCCGGGTGGGCGGTTTCGACGCGATAACCTTTCAGGGTTCCGGCAAGACTCATCACCGCCTCGAAAACCTCCCCGGCATCGGCGGGGACGTCCCGGCTGCGGTAGTCAATGAAGAAGCCCTCGTGACGGAGGTGGACGGCCTCCCGCGCATCGTCCAGCCAGACCGGCTCGACGAACTCCGGCGAGAGTTGCGCCAGCGAACGGGCCAGGCTGGATTCGCAGTCCAAAGGCTGGATGTGCGGGAAGACATCCAGGGCTGAGGCCTCGCGCACGTGGCTGGGGCTGCCCAGGCTCTCGATCAGCGGGTAGGCGATCGAGGCCGGGACGGGCGTGACCATTTCGGCGATGAGAGCCATCAGCCGCACAGGAATGCCCGGCAGGGGAACGAACCTGCGTCTGAGTCCCCGGTGGCGGGCGTAGCGCAGCATGGCTTCGACGTAAGGCATTTTTTCGGCCCCGCCGATCTCGTAGGTCCCGCCGCGGCAGGCCGGGGTGTCCAGGGCGGCCAGCAGGTAGCCGACCACGTCCTCGGCTGCGATGGGCTGGGACAGGTTCTCCAGCCAGGGCGGCCCGACCAACACCGGCATCAACTCGGTCAGGAAGCGGATCATCTCGAAGGAGATGCTGCCGGGGCCGACGATCACCCCCGCCCGGAACTCCGTGACCGGGACGGGGCCGCGGCGCAGTTCGTCGCCGGTCTCGATCCGGGAGCGCAGGTGCGGGGCGATGGCGGCTCGCGGGTCGGCCAGCCCGCCCAGGTAGATGATGTGTTCCACGCCGGCAGACGCGGCCGCCTCGGCGAAATGGCGGGCCGCTTCCAGGTCCAGCCGTGAGTAGCCCCGCCCGGCGGCCATGCTGTGGACCAGGTAATAAGCCGCCGAGACGCCCCGCATGGCCTGGTCGAGGCTATCCGGTTGGACGAGGCTGCCGGGGACAATCTCCACGCGGGAGGACCAGCCGCGTCCGCCCAGGCGCGAGGGGGTGCGCGCCAGGCAGCGGACGCGGCAGCCGCGTTCGAGCAGGCGCGGGATCAAACGGGAGGCGATATAGCCCGTCGCGCCGGTGACGAGGATGATCCTGTCATCCATTGGCGCAGGCGAGGAGTCGGGCACGCGAGGCCAGGCTATGGGTCAGGCCGTCGAAAATGAACCTGTGAAAAGGGTACATCGCATACCAGTAAAGCAAGCCGGATAACCCGTACACGTCGAAGTAGGCGTTGACGACCAGGAGCGTTTTGCCGTCTTCGCCCGGCACGGACTCGAATTGCAGCCAGGCGTTGCCCGGCACTTTCATCTCTGCCCGCAGGCGCATCAGCCGCCCGGGTTCGATGGCTTCCACGCGCCAGAAGTCGAGCGACTCGCCCACGTTGATCTCGTCCGGGTGGCGGCGGCCGCGGCGCAGGCCCGGGCCGCCGACCAGCTTGTCGAGCCAGCCGCGCACCACCCAGGCCCAGTCCATGTAGAGCCAGCCGCGGTCTCCGCCGAGGCCGGTATAAGCCTTGAAAACGGTATCAGGCGGGACATCCACGAACGCCTGCCGCCGCTCGATCATCAAGCCCTGTTCCACCGTGAAGGTGTAGGGCTTGATGTCGCCGGCGATCGTCACCAGCGCGTCCGACCAGGAGGTCTCGACCATGTCCTTTTTGACCCGCAGCAGGGCCAGGTGGGTGGCGGTCTGGAAGTCCAGCGGTTTGACCTGCGGGAACAGCCGTTTCGCCAGGTCGTCGTTCACAACCAGCTCGGCGCGCAGGCCGTCTATCAGGGGCAGGGCCAGCCGCCAGTGGATCGGCGTGACCATGTGGATCCAGAAGGCCGAGAGGCGGGGGGCGTAAAAGGGCGTGGTGATGAGGTAACGCTTCAGGCCGCGTTCTTTGGCGTAAGCCAGGAGCATGTCCGAATAGGTCAGGCGCGAGGCGCCGCCGATCTCGATCATCTTGCCGGCGCTTTCGGGCGTGTCGAGCGCCTCGATCAAATAAGACAGCACGTCCCGGATGGCGATGGGCTGGGCCATCGAAGAGAACCAGCGCGGGCAAATGAACAGGAACTCGCGCTCCGACAGGTAGCGGATCATCTCGAACAGCACGCTGCCCGACCCTACGATCATCCCGGCCCGGAACTCGGTGACGGGGACGCGCCCGAGGCGCAGCATGTACCCCGTTTCGTGGCGGGCGCGCAGGTAAGGCGACAGGTAGTCGGTCGTGTTGACCAGCTCGCCCAGGTAGATGATCCGCTCGATCCCGGCTTCGTCGGCGGCCTCGGCGAAATTGCGGGCTGCGATCATGTCCCGCTCGGCGTTGACGATCCCGCCCTGGAAGCCGTGGATCAGGTAATAGGCCGCCGACACCCCCTGCATGGCCGCCACCAGCGAGGCCTTGTCCAGGGCGTCTCCCTGCCGGACTTCGACCTGATCCCGCCATGGACGGCCTTGCAGCCGCTCCGGGTCCCGCGCCAGGCAGCGGACGCGGTAGCCCGCTTCGACCAGGCGCGGGGCCAGCCTGCCGCCCACGTAGCCGGTCGCGCCGGTGACAAGGATCAGTTTCGTCTCTGTTGCCATCGCATCGTATTGTATGTGGGCCGGGCGCAAGCGTCAACATCCCCATGACTTTTGTGTCCGCGCCCGGCGGGTATTCAAGGCTATAATAAATTCGACCAACTTTGTACCAATTCAGGAGAAACCATGAAACGAAAAACGATCTTCATCGCGGCCGCCCTGCTGGTGTTGTCCACGCTGGCCTGCCGCCTGTTCGCCGGTGAAGTCCAGCCCCTGGCCGCGGAAGCGCCGACCGGCGCGCCGCCCCTGCCGCCGCCCGCCTCCTCCGGCGGGGACGCCTGCATCGTGGGCGCCTGGGAGATGAAAGACTTCGAGCAATACCTGGCTGCGGTCATCCCGCCGGAAATCACCTCGACCGGTGAACTGACCTACGACGGGACTACCGGCCGCGCCACCTATACCTTTACCGGCAACGGCCAGGCCAGCATCCAGGCCGAGGCGTTTACCGTTCAATACAAGATGAGCATGGGCGCACTCAACCTGCCCATGGAGATCATCCTGGACGGCTCCGGCTCGGCGAACTACGCCGCCAGTGGCAGCCAGGTCCTGTTCTCCAACGTCGATTCGGCCAATCTCTTGATGAGCATCAACCTGGGCGGCGCGCCGATGATGCCCGCCACGCCGGTCACGGGCCTCTTCCCCGGCGGCGACACCGACTCGGCAGTTGCCTTCACCTGCGAGGGCAACACCCTGACGTTGACCATGCCGGCCGCGAACAGCGCCCCGGTCGTCCTGGAGCGGACTTCACCGTAACCGGTCCGTTATCCCGCGCAAGCCTGGCTGGTTGGAAAACCCGCCAGGCTTTTTGTTTTGCCTCTTGCAATTCTCCCCGAAATTCTGCAAAATAATAGCAACCGCAACCTTCTCGTTCTCATGGGGGAACCCATGCCCTTACCGCTTCTGTGGTTGACATTCGCTTTCATCATCGGGATTGTGGCAGCCAACCTGCTCCACCTGGCAGCCCCGGCCTGGATGGCCGCGGCCCTCGCCTGCCTGGCCCTGTCCATCCCGCTGCGACGGCTGCGCGTCGTCCGATGGCACTCGCCGCCGTTGCTGCTGATGCTGGCGCTCCTGTTCGCCGGGGGATGGCGCTACCAGATCGCCCAGCCGGAGATCACCCCCTTCCACATCGCCTGGTACAACGACCGGGAATACGAAGTCCTCGTCACCGGCATGGTCCTCGAACCGCCGGACCTGCGCGACGCCTACGCCAACCTGAAGATTGAAGTCCAAAAAGTGGACCCAGGCAACGACCGTCCGCTGCCCGCCGAGGGGCTGATCCTGGCCCGGGTCGCCCCCGACGAGGCTTACGCATACGGCGAGATCATCCGCCTGCGCGGCAAGCTCAAAACCCCGCCCGAAAACGAAGACTTTTCCTACCGCGATTACCTGGCGCGCTTCGGCATCCACTCGTACATGTCCGCCGCCAAAGTGACCCGCCTGCCCCTGCCGCGCGGCGGCAACCCCCTCCTGGCCGGGATCTACGCCCTCAAAGCCCGCGCCCTCGCCAACCTCTACCAGCTCTTCCCCGACCCCGAAGCCTCGCTGATGGCGGGCATCCTGCTCGGCGTGGATACCGGCCTGCCGCCGGATTTGCAGCAGGCTTTCAAAGATACCGGCACGGCCCACATCATCGCCATTTCGGGCTTCAACATCGCCATCATCGCCGGGCTGTTCGCCACCTTCTTCAGCCGCTTCCTCGGCCCGAGGCGGGGCGCGCTGGCAGCGGTGATCGGCATCGGGCTGTACACCCTCCTCGTCGGCGGGGACGCGGCGGTAGTGCGGGCCGCCATCATGGGCGGGTTCTCGCTCTTCGCCCGGCAGGTGGGCCGCCGCCAGCAAGGACTAAACACCCTCATGCTCGTGGCCGCCGTCATGGCCGCGGCCAACCCGTTCGTGCTCTGGGACGTGGGCTTCCAGCTCTCGTTCTTCGCCACCCTCGGCCTGATCCTCTACGCCGGGCCGTTCCAGGCATGGGCCGAACGCCAGATCGCCCGGCGCGCCTCCGCCGAAGCCGCCCAAAAGATCGCCGGGCCGCTGGCCGAGTTCGCGCTGTTCACGATAGCCGCCCAACTGACCACCCTGCCGGTCATGGCCTACCATTTTGGGCGCATCTCGCTCGTCTCGCTGCTGGTCAATCCGCTCATCCTGCCGGTCCAGCCGCCGGTGATGCTCGTCAGCGGGCTGGCGCTGGTGCTCAGCCTGCTCTGGATGCCGCTCGGCCAGGTCGTGGCCTGGGGCGCGTGGCCTTTCCCGCTCTACACCATCCGCATGGTCGAGTGGTTCGACCGCCTGCCGCACGGCGTGGTCGCGCTCGGCGATTTCGGCCTTCTGTATGTATTTCTCTTTTACGTGGGGTTATTTGGGATGACTTTCTTCCGGGACTTTCTCAACCGCTTCAAAGGATTCTTCACCCCGACCCTGGCTGCCTCGCTGTTGGCCCTCGCAGCGGTCCTGACCTGGAGGTCTGCCTCCGCCCGCCCGAACGGACTCCTGTCCCTGACCTTTCTCGACGTCGGCTCGGCGGACGCGGTCCTGATCCAGACGCCAACCGGACGCAACCTGCTGGTCAACGGCGGCCCGAGCGCCACCCGTCTCTCCGACGCCCTCGGACGCCGCCTGCCGCCCTTCAACCGCGGCCTCGACTGGCTGATCGTCGCCTCGACCCAGGAGGCCCAACTGGCCGCCCTGCCGCGCCTGCTCGACCGGTTCCCGCCCGCCAACGTGCTCTGGGCCGGGAACCCGCAGGCCTCCTACGCCTCCCGCACGCTGGACGCCTGGGTCACGGAAGCCGGCCTCCCCGTCACGCGTGCCGTGCCGGGCCAAAAGCTGGACCTGGGCGAGGGCGCCTCGCTGACGGTGGTCAACGTCAACCCGCGCGGCGCGGTCCTGCTGGTCGAGTGGAACAGTTTCCGCGTCCTGCTCCCGATCGGCCCCAACTTCGTCGCCCTGGACGAGCTGCAATCGGGCAAGTCAGTCGGCCCGGTCTCGGCGCTGCTGCTGGCCGAGAGCGGCTACGCCCCGGTCAATCCCCCGGAGTGGGTCCAAAACCTGCACCCGCAGCTCGTCATCCTGGGCGTGGCCGCCGGCGACCCGGACGGGCTGCCGCACGATGAAACGCTCGAAGCCGTTGCGGGGTACACCTTGCTGCGTACCAACCGCAACGGCTGGATCAAGCTGACGACCGATGGGAGGGAGATGTGGGTCGAGGTGGAGAAAAAGTAGGTCACGCTTGCAGCGTGACGAGATTCTAAAACAACCCGCGAATGGTCAGCAGGAAACCGACGATGACCAGCGGGATACCGATGATCGCGCCGACGATGGTCAGGCTGACCACCACCCCGGCGATCATCAACACCAGGCCGAGGATGACGGCCACGATCCGCCCGGTGAACTCGACGATGCCGGAGACCAGTTTCCACAAGGCCCAGAACGGCCAGGCATACCAGGGAATGGATTTCTTTTTGTGTTCGTTTGTCATGGGAACCTCCGCCTTTGTTTACGCAGAAAAGCCGGGCCGGGTGCGGGGATGCCCGTGATATAATCCGCGCCATGAACGAAGAAACCCCCGCCCTCTCACGCCGCGAAAGAATGGACGCTCTCAGGCGCAAAAACACCTACCAGATCCTGATCGGTGTCGCTTTTTTCGCCGGGCTGCTGTCCGGCTACCTGGTCTGGGGAAGGACCACGTCCGAAGTTGCCGCGGCCGACCTGGTTGCCGACCTGGCCACCCCGACCGAGGCGCCGCCGCCCCGCCGCTACGAGATTTCGACTGTTGGCTATCCCAGCCACGGGCCGGAAGACGCCGAGATCGTCATCGTCGAGTTCAGCGACTACCAGTGCCCGTACTGCACCAAGTGGCACCAGGAAGTCTACAAGCAATTGCTCGCGGAATATCCCGACCAGATCCGCTTTGTTTACCGCAACTTCCCGCTGACCAGCATCCACCCGGACGCGATGGAGGCGGCCCAGGCTGCCCTGTGCGCCGGGGACCAGGGCGCTTACTGGGACTATCACGATAAACTGTTCGGGGCAGCCTACGGCCTGGGCATGGACGCCTACCAGCAATATGCCCGGGAACTCGGCCTGGACGCGCAGTCCCTGGTGGATTGCATCGAGAGCGCCAAATACGAAGAATACGTGCTGGCCGATATGGATTTCGCCATCAACCTGGGCATCAATTCCACGCCGACGTTCTTCATCAACGGCCTGGCTGTGGTGGGGGCGCAGCCGCTGAATGTCTTCAAACAGGTCATCGAAAAAGAACTGGCCGGAGAGTATCCGTAAAACCGCAGAGACGCCGGACGGGCGTCTCTTTTTTTGGAGGAAAAATGAAAAAATTCGTGGCAGTGGCGGGCAACATCGGCGTGGGCAAATCCACCCTGGTGGAGATGCTCTGCGAAAGACTCGGCTGGACCCCTTTTTACGAGCCGGTCACTGAGAACCCTTACCTGACCGACTTCTACCAGGACATGGAAGCCTGGGCTTTCCATTCCCAGATTTTCTTCCTGACCCACCGCCTGCGCGCCCACCACCAACTCGCCCTGCATCCGACCTCCGTCATCCAGGACCGCAGCGTGTACGAAGACGCCGAAATCTTCGCCGAGAACCTGTACCTGCAAGGCCACATCCACCCCCGCGATTACGAAACTTATCGCGAACTGTACCAGACCCTGGTGGATTTCCTCCCCCCGCCTGACCTGGTGATCTACCTGCGGGCTTCGGTGCGCACCCTGGGGACACGCATCAGCCGGCGCGGGCGCGATTACGAGCGGGCCATTCCTTCCGATTATCTGCGCAGCCTGAACAACCTGTACGAAAAATGGATCAACGGCTTCACCCTCTGCCCGGTGCTCACCGTCCCGGCGGACCACCTGGACTTCGTGGCCCATCCCGGCCACCTGAGCCTGATCGCCCGCAAGGTCGAAGAGAAATTGACCGGCAAGGAAGTGGTCGTCTTCGAGCAGGAAGAAGTGACCAGGGCCTTGAGTGATTGAGGAGATTGCTTCGCCCAAAAACGGCTCGCAATGACACCATAAAATACATGCTCGAAATGATCTTCCTGCCGATTGCCAATTATTTCATCCCCCGCATCCGCCTGCTGGATTACGGGCGCTTCGTCCTGTACAAACTGGCCGGGATCAAGATCAGCGGCCGGGCCAAGATCTACGGCCCGCTGACCATCCGCCCGTTCGGGTGCGCCAAAAATATCCGCATCGGCGACGGGACGTTCATCAACACCGAGGTGCGCTTCGGCGTCCCCGAGGCGACCGTGACGATCGGCCGCAACTGCGAGATCGGGCCGCGGGTCATGTTCGAGACCCTCAACCACGGCCTGGCCTTCGAGCCGGGAGTACGCCGGGGCAGCTTCCACCAGCCCATCGTGGTGGAGGACGAAGCCTGGATCGGGGCCGGGGCGATCCTCCTGCCGGGCGTGACCATCGGCCGCGGGGCGGTGGTGGCCGCCGGAGCGGTCGTGACCCGGGACGTGTCCCCGTTTACGGTTGTGGCAGGCGTCCCCGCCAGGGCCATCAAGCAGATCGAGCCGCCTGATGCGACATGAATGTCGCATTACAGTAACCTTGCATTTTTGTTAAGGACTTGCATTTTCAGGGATGTTATGTCAAAATGGAGTTGCTCCGTTTGGGATGCCCCCCTCATCCCGGCGGAGCCTTTGATTCAGGGCTGAATTTCATGACGGCTTGACGATCTTCTGATAGATTTCCTTCCTGCTCCACCCGGATTTTTCCGCCAAACTGGCCGCGATCTCGCGGGACTTCTGGCCTGATCCCACTGCGGACAGGATGGCCGCCTCCAGTTCGGATTCGGCCCACTTTTTTGCCACATTTTGCTGCCCGGCGACGACCAGGGTGAACTCTCCCCGCGCCGGCTGCGATTTGAAATAATCCAGCGCGCCGCTCAGGCTGCCGCGCCAGTATTCCTCGAACATCTTGGTCATCTCCCGCGCCACGCAGACGGGACGGTCGCCGAGTCCGGCCAGCAGGTCTGCCAGCGATTCGAGGATGCGATAGGGGGATTCGAGGAAGATCAGGGTATAGGCCAAATTGGCAACTTGCCCGATAAACTTGCGGCGTTCGGTCGCTTTGTGGGGCAGGTAGCCGAGGTACAGGAAACTGTCGGTGGGCAGGCCGGAAACGGTCAGGGCGGCGATGGAGGCCGAGGGTCCGGGAACAGGCCGGACGTCCAGCCCCGCTGCGAGGGCAGCTTTAACGAGTTCGTATCCGGGGTCGTTGATGGCCGGGGTGCCGGCGTCCGAGACCAGGGCGACATCCCCCTCCGCAAGTTTGGCGAGGATAAAATCCACCTTTTGCAGCTTGTTGTGTTCGAAGTAGCTGGTCAGCGGGGTTTGGATGCCGAAATGTTTGAGCAGCACCCCGGTATGGCGGGTGTCTTCGGCGGCGATCAACACCGCCTGACGCAGAATGCGGACGGCCCGCGGCGACATGTCTTCGAGGTTGCCGATGGGGGTGGCGACGAGATAGAGCGTGCCCATATCGCGATTGTATCCTATAATTAGCAGGTCATTCATTCTCGTTTGCCAAAGGTGCAGCATGATCGTCGTGTCGGATTTGATGGGGACGCTGACCACCGGCTCGCCGGTGATCGGGCTGGTGGACTGGGTGCGCCACAACCAGAGCAGGTTCCAGGCCGGCCTGTACATGGCCTCGATCCTGCCGTCGTATTTTGCGGCCAAGCGCGGCTGGATTGACTGGCAAAAGTGGGGACAGGGACTGATGGTGACCAGCCTGTCCATGATAAAGAACGCCACCCCGCAGAAATTCGACGAGGTGGCCGAGTGGCTGGTGGAAGTGAACCTGTGGAAAAAACGCCGCGAGGACGTGATCGCCCGGCTCAAGGGGCAGGCCGGGAGCGGGGCGCAGGTCTTCATTGCCAGCAGCGTCCACGAGCCGGGGGTGGCGGCCTTTGCCCGGCGGATCGGGGCGCAGGCCATCGGCACGCCGGTCGAGTTCGTGGACGGGAGGGTCCGCATGGCGGGCGAGCTGGTCTCCAGCGAGAAGAAGATCGAACAGGTGCTTTCCCGCCTGGGCGTGGAGCGGGTTGATTTCGCTTACGGGGATACGGTCCTCGACGTCCCCCTGCTGGAGCACGCCGACCATCCGGTGGCGGTCTATCCCGATGAAAAACTGCGCGCCTTGGCCAAAGCGCGCAGTTGGGAGATCATCGGCGAGGAAGCCAGTTATCCGTAATCTTCCGGCGGGTCACATCTTCGCCAGCAGTTCCGCCTTTTTGGCCTTGAATTCCTCTTCGCTGACGATGCCTTGCTTGCGCAGTTCGTCCAGTTTGGCAATCAGGGAGGGGATATCCTCGGCGGGCGCGTGGCGGATGTTATTCTCCTCGAAGCCGAGTTTCTCCTTGGCGTTGAGCATGGCAGTCTTGAAATGGACCGGGTCGCCGATGCGCTGGAACTGGTTGACGCCCAGTTCGCTGGCGGTCAGGATCTCGACGTTGCCGTAATCGAAGATGCGCCCGAAGAAGGACTGGCTCATCTTGACGTCGTTGACCTTCTCCAGCGAGGAATCGACCACGTTCTTGTTGATCACGCCCGAGATCTGGATCACGCGGCGGTTGGTGACGATGTACTGGCGGTTGTACCAGACCAGGATGTCGCGGATCATGCCGATCAACGGAATGAGCGCCAGCACCAGCGCGACGATCGGGGCGAAGAGCGCAGCCGGGGGAAATGCTACACTGACAGCGACCGCAGCCGCGACAAAGATGAGGATGATCAGGATTTCGGCGACAATGGTGCTGAAAAGGACGAACCAGTGCTGGCGGGTGACCAGCAGCATCTTTTCGTTTTCCCCCATCAAACTTTGGATGTATTTGCCTGCCATGCGGTTTTCTCCTGCGAGCGGTGAGAAGAATATGACGGGACTTATTTTATCATCGGCCAGCGCGAGCGCGTCGCACTTCTCTGTTATTTGAACAACTCATCGAAAAACGATTTCGATTTGATCTTCTTCAACACCTGCCGCCACTCGGATTCGGCGTCCTGCTTGCGCTGCACCTCGGCGGCCCGCTGCTGCATGATGGCGATGACCCGTTCGTCTTCGCCCGCGTCCAGCCAGAAGCCGTGGCTGTTGTCCGGGCAGTAATCCAGTTTCAGGCCGAAGAGGCGGTACTCGAACTGGTGCAGGGCCTGGTCGCAACGTGGACAGCGGAACCCGGTCGGTTCGGCGCGGTGGACAAGCGAGCCTTTCAAGTCGTCGTCGCGGAAGCGGACATCTTCGAGGGTGTCCAGTTCGTCGAAGTCCAGCCACATGCCGCGGCAGTTGGGACAGTATTCGACCTCGAACATCCCCTTGTAATATTTGTTCACCAGTTCGTACGCGCATTTGGGGCAGTTCATATCGTTTCACTTTCGATAAAGCGCAGGGGCAACCCGCCAGGGATAGGGAAGGAGTCCTGATGGCCCCGGCGGGTCGCCCTTACGATAATAATTCTTCCTTTGGCAAGACAGCCTCGACCAGCGCCGCTAAATCGGCTTTCTCGTCGCCCGGCTGGAGCCAGGCCGGGAATTCGACGTTGCCCTTCGGTCCCAGCACCGGCGAGCGGATCAGGCCGCGCACGCTGAATCCGGTCGCTTCGGCAAAGGACAGGATGTCGAGCAGGATGCGGCGGTGGATTTCAGGATCGCGGATGACGCCCTTGTGCCTGGCCGACTCCCTGCGCCCGGCCTCGAACTGGGGCTTGATGAGGGCGATGAGACCCCCCTCTTTCTCTCCCCCCATTTTCTCCGAAAATGGGGGGAGCCGGAGGGGGGTACTCTCCCCTGCATTTTCCGAAAATGGGGGGAGCCAGCGGAGCATCACCGGCAGCAAAATCTTGAGCGAAATGAATGAAGCGTCGCAGACGACCAGATCAACCGGTTCGGGCAAACTCTCGACGAAGCGGGCGTTGGTCTCTTCCATGACGACGATTCGCGGGTCGTTGCGCAATTTCCAGTGCAGCAGGCCCTTGCCCACGTCTATGGCGTAGATCCTGGATGCGCCGTTCTGGAGCAGGCAGTCGCTGAATCCGCCCGTCGAAGCGCCGACGTCGGCGCAGGTCCGGCCCCGCACCGTCACGGGGAAAGCCGTCAGCGCGGCTTCGAGCTTGTCGCCGCCGCGGGAGACGTAGCGCGGACCCGAGTCCACGTCCAGGTTGGCCTGGGGGTCTACGGAAGTGGCGGGCTTGATGACCACCTGCCCGTCGACGCGCACCTGGCCGGCCATCACCAACGCCTGGGCTTTGGCGCGGCTTTCGGCCAGGCTGCGTTCGACAAGCAGCAGGTCCAAACGGGTCTTGGGCATACCGTATTATACGCGCAGACCCCGCTGGATTTATGCCTGACAATTGGGGCAAAAGTAACAGGCTCCGCCCAGGTAGCTGATCTTCTCGATGGGCGCATGGCAGGCGGGGCATGGACATCCGGCCGTTTTACTGTCCATCAGGCGGACGTAGCGCCCCGGATGCCCGAACAGGTCGGTTTCGTCGTAGCGACCGCCGAGTTCGACGGCCTTGAGGACGGTGGTGTTGATCGCCTCGAAAAGCTGCCGCCGTTCGTGGGGAAGGATAGCGGGTATTTTGCGTTTGGGGCTGAGCCGGGCGTGGAAGAGGATGTCCTGGACGATGGCGTTGCCCAGGCCGTTGATGCTGTCGGGTGTGGAATAACCGGTGGCAACCAGGAAGCCTTTGATGCCTTTGGAGGACTTTTCGGGGTAGGCATTCAGCATCCTGTCGAAACGCTCGAAGGTGAAATCCAGGCTGAGCGGCTGGATGCCGGTCTCGTCGTGAGGCCGTTCGCCGAATTCGCCCGGGGCCAGCAGCTTGACCGCGCCCCACATTTGGAGGGAGTACGTCAGGAACGAGCCGTCGGTGAACTCCCAGCCGAGGTGGTATTTGGCGGGCAATTTTTCGCCCGGCGGGTGGTAAAGCAGCTTTCCCCCGGCGTCACTCCACCAGAGCAGGTGTCCATCCAGGCACAGGTAGATCGAGCGGCCAAAGTGACTGGCGCCGGTCACGGCCAGGCCGGGCTGGACCGTTTCGTATTCTTCGTCCGGACGGTTGAGCCAGAGGAATTTGTGGGTCTGGCTGCCGCGCCCAAAACGGGCAATGGTTTTTCCCGCCAGCGTTTGGTCCATTTGGCGGGCGAGAGTGACGGCTTCGGGCATTTCGATCATTCGTTCCCTCCAGGAAAAATCTGTCCCCTGATCATGTATTTCGTGTACATCTCTATTGTACTGCTATCAGGTACAATTGGCGCATGTTATTTGCCCTGATCAAAACCATGCGCCTGCGCCAGTGGACGAAGAACGCCTTCATCTTCGCCGCCCTGGTGTTCGACCAGCAGTTGTTCGATCCGGCCGCCAGCGCCCGCACCCTGGCAGGATTTTTCCTGTTCTGCCTGATCTCCAGCACGGTCTACATCCTCAACGATACCCTGGATGTCGAGTCCGACCGGCAGCACCCGGAGAAGCGCAACCGGCCAATCGCTTCGGGGCTGCTGCCCATCCCGGCGGCCTGGGGAGCGGCGCTGGCGCTGACGGCGGTCGTCTTCCCGCTGGCCTGGGCGCTGGCTCCGGCTTTTGCGGGGGTGCTGGCGGCTTATCTCATCCTGATGCTGGCATATTCGTTCTGGCTCAAGCACGTCGCCATCCTCGACGTGCTGATCATCGCCGCCGGTTTCGTGCTGCGCGTCCACGCCGGGACGACGCTGATCGTGGTCGAGCGTTTTTCGCCCTGGCTGTACGTCATTATGACCCTGGCAGCGCTCTATCTCGGCTTCGGCAAGCGCCGGGCCGAGATCGCCCTGCTGGCCCAGACCGCCGCTTCTCACCGCAAAGTGCTCGACGGGTACACCCTGCCGCTGCTCGACCAGTTCATCACCATCGTTTCGGGTACGACCATCGTGGCCTACAGCCTGTACACCTTCTTTGCCCCCAACCTGCCCGAAAACCACGCCATGATGCTGACCATCCCCTTCGTGCTTTACGGCATCTTCCGCTACCTCTACATCATCCAGGTAACGCACGCCGCGGGCGCGCCCGAAGACGTGCTGCTCTCCGACCGCCCGCTGCAACTGGCGATCGTCCTGTGGGGGCTGGCCGTGCTGGCCGTCTTTTACCTTTCATGATCTCCGCTTCCGCTCCCGGCAAGATCATCCTGTTCGGCGAACACGCCGTCGTTTACGGGCAGCCGGCGCTGGCCGTGCCGGTGACGCAGGTGCAAGCAGTGGCTGTAGCGGATGTTGAAGCGGATAAACGGATGAAATCAGATTTTTTGGGGGATGACTGGGCTGATTCGGTGCGGATCCTGGCCCCGGACATTGGGCTGGATTCGCCCCTCGGCCGGCTGCTGGCCCAGGGGCGGACTCCCCATCCGCTGGCTGCCGCTATCGTGGGCACGCTCCGGGCTGTGGGTCTGGCCTCGCTCCCCCCGCTGACGGTGCGGATCACCTCCAGCATCCCGGTGGCTTCGGGACTGGGTTCCGGGGCGGCGGTGTCGGTGGCGCTGGTCCGGGCGCTGGCATCTGCCCTCCGGCATCCGTTATCCGATGAGCAGGTCAGCGCCATCGCTTTCGAGGTCGAGAAACTGCACCACGGTACGCCGTCGGGGATTGACAATACGGTCGTCACCTACGCCAGGCCGGTATATTTCGTCAAAGGCCAGCCCATCGAGATTTTCCGCGTCGGCGCGCCGTTCACGGTGGTGATCGGGGATACGGGGATTGCGGCTTCGACGAAGGACTCGGTCGGGGACGTGCGCCAACTGTGGGAGGCGGACAAGCCCAAAATGGAGCGGCTGTTCGCGGCCATCGGCAGCATCGTCCGCACGGCGCGGCAGGCCATCGAGGGCGGGCATCCCGAATGGCTCGGCCCGCTGATGGACGAGAACCACGCCCTGCTGCGCGAGATGTCCGTTTCCAGCCCGGAGCTGGAGCGTTTAACGGAAGCAGCCCGCAGGTCCGGGGCGCTGGGGGCGAAGCTCTCCGGCGGGGGCAGGGGCGGGAACATGATCGCGCTGGTGCGGCAAGACCGGGTCCAATCCGTCACCCGCGCGTTGATGGAGGCGGGGGCGAAGAGAACGATCGTGACCGAAATTTCGTAGGGGCGGGTCTCGGTAGGGGCGGGTCTGAGACCCGCCCCCTACTTGACCGGGTTGACCAGTTTCCCCAATCTTTCGATTTCGACTTCCACTTCGTCGCCGTCGAGCAGCGGGCCGACCCCGGCGGGCGTGCCGGTGAAGAGGATGTCGCCCGGTTCGAGGGTCATCACGGACGAGATGTAGGCGATCAGGGTGCCGACCGGGAAGACCATGTCGCGGGTGGAGGCCATCTGGCGCATCTGGCCGTTGACCCGGCAGGTGATCAGGGCGTCGGAGGGGTCGAAGTCGGTATCAATCCACGGCCCAAAGGGACAGAAGGTGTCGAAGCCCTTGGCGCGGGTCCACTGGCCGTCGGTCTGTTGCAGGTCGCGGGCGGTGACGTCGTTGCCGATGGTGTAGCCGAGGATGTAATTCTTGGCGTTTTCGGCGGGGATTGACTTGCCGCGTTTGCCGATCACGGCTACCAGTTCGGCTTCGTGCTCCACCTGTTTGGACTGCGGCGGCAGCAGCACTTTTTCTCCGGGGTTGATGATGGACGAAGGCGGTTTCATGAAGATCAGCGGGACTTTGGGCACTTCGGCGCCGTGCTCTTTGGCGTGTTCGACGTAATTGCGTCCCACGCAGATGATCTTGCTGGGCGTGATCGGGGCCAGCAGTTCCACCTGCGCCAGCGGGATATTGGCTTCGAGGCGGCGGTACTCGCCAAAGATATCCCCGTCTATCGGGCCGACTTTATCATCGAAAACCCACCCGAAGCGGGGGGATTCGGTTTTGGTCTGGTAACGGACGATGCGCATGGTTGCTCCTGTTTCGGCGAATTGTGGCGGAAGTGTAATCCCCAATGCGCCAACTGGCAACCCTGACACGTTCTCAAGTCCTTCGAGGAACGCGCGTTGACGATTCAAGCGGGTTTATGGTATCATCCACCCGCCTAAAAACCAGCCGACGGCTGGATTTGTGTCATTTGTTGTAAGGAGAAGAGTATTAGCGCCAACGAATTTCGAGTCAACGAGTCCATTCGGGTTCCCGAAGTGCGCCTGATCGGCCCGGACGGCGGCAACATGGGCGTCGTCCCCACCAAAGAGGCGCTCGAGATCGCCCGCCAGGCCGAACTGGACCTGGTGGAAGTGTCCCCGAATGCGGACCCGCCGGTCTGCCGCGTGATGGATTTTGGCAAATTCATCTACGAAAGGGCCAAGAAGGAACGCGAGGCCAAGAAGTCCCAGACCAAGATCGAGGTCAAGGAAATCCGCTTGAGGCCGAAAACCAACGACCACCACCGCGGCTTCAAGGTCAAGGACGCCCGCCGCTGGCTGGAAGACGGGATGAAGGTCAAAGTCACCGTCCGCTTCCGCGGGCGCGAAATGGACTATCCCGAAATCGCGCTGACCGACTTGAAAGAAATTGCCCAAGACCTGGCCGATGTTGCGACCGTTGAGCAAATGCCTTCGATGGAAGGCCGCTCCATGACCGTGGTGCTGGCCCCCGCCAAAGGCAGTAAAAAGAAATAAAAGGCGTTGATCTCGAATGAGTTAATTCCCGCGGGAGATCGTCCCCGCGGTTATTTTGTGCGAAAGGAGTGATAAGCTGTGCCCCGCAAGCAGAAAGACGGCAAATACAAGCTCAAAACCCATAAGGCGACGTCCAAGCGTTTCCGCCTGACCGGTTCGGGCAAACTGGTGCGGACCAAAGGCGGCAAAAGCCACCTGCGCCGCCGCACGTCGAAGCGCACGAAGGCCCTGTTGAGCGAGATGATCCCGGTCAAGGGTCGCGCCATCGTCAAGCGCGTCAAGCGCCTGGCGCCCAACATGCAATAAACCAACACAATTCTATTTGCGGCCGCTGGGTGTACGCAACTGGTAGTCCTGAGCCTGACGAAGGATGCCGACGCCCAGGGGTTTCGCAGGAGGTAACTGAATGGCAAGAGTCAAAAGCGGTCCCTACGGAAACCGCCGGCACAAGAAAGTCCTGAAGCTGACCAAAGGTCAGCGCGGCACGAAGAGCAAGCTCTTCCGCCGGGCCAACGAGGCCATGCTGAAAAGTCTCTGGTACTCGTACCGCGACCGCCGCACCCGCAAGCGCGACCTGCGCAAGCTGTGGATCGCCCGCATCAACGCCGCCGCCCGTCTCAACGGCACGACCTACAGCCGCCTGATCTCCGCCTTGAAGAAGGCCGAGATCTCGCTCAACCGCAAGATGCTGTCCGACCTGGCCGTCCGCGACCCGCAGGCTTTCGCCGCGATCGTGGCCCAGGCTGCCCAATAACCCAACAAACCCTGTAGGGGCAGGTCTCAGACCTGCCCCGACATAAACATATGGGGGTA
>JBMOMN010000040.1:0-62988 GCA_049324115.1 Chloroflexota bacterium | reverse complement strand
ACGAAACCCAGTTTGTGCATATATGTGGCGTTCTGCGGCGATTTTTGCAGCCATAACCCATATATGGCGGTCTATAATTGCTCAACTCATTTTGTAAATGTTAAAATCTCAACCGTTCACAGTATAGACGTTGGGGATGAACGGGATTATTCGACGCGGCATGTTTGCTCCTTGTGGATTTATTTTACAACGTATCGGCTGAAACTTCGGAAGTCTCCGAGTCGAGAGACTTCCGAAGTTTGGTGATTGGCGCAACAAGACTTCGGAAATCTCCAGCGGGTCTCCCCGTCTTCGAAGTCTCGCGTGCAGATTTCCGAAGTCTCCGAGTCGAGAGACTTCCGAAGTTTGGTGGTTGGCGCAATACGACTTCGGAAATCTCCAGCGGGTCTCCCCATCTTCGAAGTCTCGCGTGCAGATTTCCGAAGTCTCCGAGTCGAGAGACTTCCGAAGTTTGGTGGTTGGCGCAACAAGACTTCGGAAATCTCCAGCGGGTCTTCCCATCTTCGAAGTCTCGCGTACAGATTTCCGAAGTCTCCGAGTCGAGAGACTTCGGAAGTCTGGTGATGGGCGCCAGCCGCCTTCAGGCGGCTTTGCAGGGATAGCCGGGGGATTTTATCCCCCGGCGGGGCCGGATGCGCGCATCAACACCTCTGCTCGGCAACTTCATCCCCCGGCGGGGCCGGATGCGCGCATCAACACCTCTGCTCGGCAACCCAACACGTCTGCTGGGCGGGGCGGATCGAATCATTCTTCCCCATCCCCAAAAGTCGGATGGGCCGCCTCCCCCATTGGGTGGATGCCAGCGGGGAGCGGGTGGGGTATGATGAGTCTTGGAAAGGAGTCTTTATGCGCCCCAAACAACAGCTTTTGAAACGGTTGGGCGGGCCGGCTGCGCTTTTACTGGTCACGTTGATCGTCACCTCCTGCGCCGGGACCGGTTTCGCCGCCCCGCTCAACGACGGCGAGGTCGCCATCTGTCACGCCACCGGCGACGCCTCGGCCCCCTACGAGAAGCTGACCCTCAGCTTCGAGGAACTGCTTGCCCACGCCCGCCACCGTGACGACCTGATCCTGCCCCCCGGCGGCGAATGCCCGCAGGAACTCCAACCCGGCGGCAACACCGGCAAGATCGCCATTTGCCACGCCACCGGCAGCCAGGCCAACCCCTACGACGAGATCACGATTGATTTCAATGGATTGAACGGCGGCCACGCCGGTCACGATGCGGACATCATCCCCGCCCCGGCGGATGGCTGCTCCCTGGTCACACCCACGCCCGAAGCCTCCGGGACGCCGACCTCGACCCCGACCCCCGGCCCGTCCGCCACGCCGACGGCCACCGAAACCCCCTCGGCCACACCCACCCCGGCAGCCTCCCCAACCGGTGACAGCGCCGGGACGATCACCATCTGCCACGCCACCAACAGCGCCAAGAACCCCTACATGCTGATCACGATCAGACTCAACGGCTTGAACGGGCACGGCAAGCACGCCCGCGACATCATCCCCGCCCCGCCTGGCGGCTGCCCGAAAGAGTAGGTCACGTTACAAACGTGACCTCGGGAATGGGCCTCGCTTGCGAAATGATTATGCTTCAAGCGTGACAAGAGAGGCCATTGATCCGCGAAATTCGCGGCAAAACGGCGCGACGGCTGCTCGGGCAGGCCGCGCCTACGCCTCGACCCGAGTCCCGACTTCCATCCGGGACTTCAGGTTTTCGAGCAGGGTGGCGGCTTCGTGTTCGTTCTGCTTCACGATCAATGCCTCGGTCAGCCTGCCGAGCAGCGGGATCGGGACGTTGTATTCGATCTCCACGCTCAAGCGGGTGTCGCCATCCACCGTCTCGAAAGTCCAGGCAAACCGGCTTTCGATGCCTTTCGTGCTTTGGGTTGCCATGCGCCGGTTGGCCTCGTATTCGACCATCTCCGATGCGCCGTCGAAGCGCATCCCCGCCATTTTGTAAACCCAGCCGAAATCGTGACCGCCTTTGGGGTTGGGTTTCACGTCCTTGACCTCGACCATGCTGGGCCAGATTTCCGGCAGGTTGCAGGGATCGTTCATATAGGCAAACACCCGGTCAACGGGCGCGTGGATCGTGATCGCTCTTTGAAGTTTTACCATCTTATTCACCTCCTTCCTTTTTCGGGATCAAAAACAGACAATGCTCCTATCGAGATGTCGTTGGTTTTTTAGGATGCCGCTTTCCCGGTTTGCCTGATGCCGCCCTGGTGATGCCCCCGAAGAAAAGTCTCGAAAGTGTTTCGACCTTGTTCGTCGTGTGCCAAACGTGCGTCCTGCCCGAGCATTAATATTGTATATCGGGATCGCGCCGGATACAATCCTGTCCATGTATAATCCCCTGATGCCCGAAATCGAAATCACCGAGATCGTCCGCTCCAAACGCAAGACCATCGCTCTCGTCGTCCAGCCCGGCGGGAGGCTGGTGGTGCGCGCCCCGCAGCGGGCCACGCTCAAGCAGATCCGCGCCGTCGTCGAGCGTCACACCGCCTGGGTCGAAGCCAGGATGAAGGAAATGGAGAGCCTTCCCGCCCCCCGGACGTTTACCGGGGGGAGCGGCCTGCCCTACCTCGGGCAGGATTATCCCCTGCGCCTCGCCCCCGGACCCGGGTCCGGCCTCCGTTTCGACGGCGACTCCTTCACCCTGACCGACGGGGCGGCAGCGCGGGCCGCATCCCTTTTCGAGGCGTGGTACCGCCGCCAGGCCCGCAAGGTCTTCACGGAGCGCGTCCGGCATTTCGCCGCCGGGCACGGCTTCGAGTACGGGAAGCTCCGTATCTCCTCGGCCCGCACCCGCTGGGGATCGTGCAGCAGCCAAGGCACACTCAGCTTCACCTGGCGGCTGGTGCTGGCCCCGCCCGAGGTGGTGGATTACGTCGTCGTCCACGAGCTGGTCCATTTGCGGGTCAAGAACCACTCGCCCGATTTCTGGCGCGCTGTCGAGGCCATCCTGCCGGATTACAAATCCCGCCGCAAGTGGCTCAAGGCCAATGGGGAATCGTTACATTGGCCGTAGATCGAATTCCACCCCAGATTTACGAATGACACTGATGACTCAGCTGAAAAAACATTTCACCGCGAAGGCCGCAAAGGACGCGAAGAAGTTCATGAAGTTTTCGAAGGCTTGAGCGAACGATCTGCAAAATCCCCTTGGCGTGATTCTTGAAAACTTCGCGGCCTTCGTTCCTTCGCGGTGAGATTGGCCTTTTCCAGTGATCTCAAAGATGAGACCTCCCCCAGCCCCCTGATTCGGGACTCCGGGGGAGGCGGTATTGTATTATCGAGCCGCTACGGGTAAAGTTGGTCGAGTGCCATGCCTTGCCTGCGGATCAGCGGGCGGCCAATCCCACCGCCCCGGCCGGGACGCTGACCTCGCCCAGCGAGACCAGGCTGCCGTCTGCCATGACCCGGAAGGCGCTGATCGTTTGGGTCCCGCCGCTCAGGGCGTAAACGAAGCGCCCGTCCCGGCTGAGGGCCATGTCAATCGGGCTGCTGCCCGCCCCGGTCAGGCCGGCTGCGGCGTCGAGCAGGGTCAGGCTGCCGTCCTTGCCGATCCGGTAGCTCGAAATCGAGCTGCTGCCGGTGTTGGTCGTGTAGGCATATTTGCCGTTCTTCGAGATCACCACCCAGCAGGCTGCGGTCTGGGTCGTCCCGACGGTGGGGCTGATCAATTCGAAGGTCTCTTCGTGGACGAAGTAGGAGGAGAGGGCGCTGGCTCCCGGAGCGCCGCCGAAGGCCTCCGAGACGACCAGGCGGCCGCGCCGGTCGAAGGCGAAGCCGAAGGGCGTCGCCCCGGACGAAGCATGGTTGACGGGCGGTCCGGCGAGGCCGTCTTCGACCTGGTAGGTGACGATCAGGTTGCTGGCTTTTTCGGTCACGACCAGCACCCGGCCGTCCGGGTCGAAGGAAATCTGGGCCGGGCCGGGGGCCGCGCCCACGCCGTGGTTGCTGAGATGGCGGGTCGAGCCGGCCAGGGGCGAGAGCGACCCGCGCCCGTCGAAGCGGAAGCCGGCGATGTTGCCGCTGCCTCCGGCGTTCAGCACGTAGAGCAGGTTGTCACGGAGGGTCAGGCTGATCGGCCGCTCGCCGCCCGAAGCGACCACGTCCATCAACTTCAGGCCGTTCTTCTTCACGGCAAAGACCGAGATGTCGTTGCTCCCGGCGTTGACCGCGAACAACCAGCGTTTGTTTTGGCTGAGGGCCAGGGCCTCCTGCGAACCGAGTCCGTTCCCGCTGCCCAGGCCGCCGGTGGCGTAAGCGCCGCCGAAGGTGAGCGTGCCGTCGCCGGCCCGGTTGTAGACCAGCACTTCGTTCCCGGCTGCGGCGTTGGTGATCGTGTAGACCGCGCCTGGGAAATTCCCTGCATCGGCGGAGGCAGGGCTGGCGAATCCCGCCGCCAGGGGCAGGATGAACATCGCGGCGATGAGGATGTGGATGCCAAACTGCGAAACTACCTTTAAACTTTTCATGATCGTTCTCCTTGGTAAAGTGTTCGGATTGGCTCGATGTTTTTATGGTATGCCGGATTTCTTATGAAAGCCTTACAAGGAAATTATTGGGTCCTTACGGCTTATAATAAAGCATCGGAAATTTTCTGAAAGGCCCCCCGCCGGACAGATTTTAGAGAACTTATTTCAACGCGAATTTCGCGGATTTGGCGAATAAAGCGGGTGAGTCCACTACAAAAAGATCAATTTCACCGCGAAGACGCGAAGCCCGCGAAGGAAATCTTCAGGATTCTTCTCCTGATCCTTCGAGAATCTTTAGGAAATTCTTCGCGTTCTCCCCAGCACCGCCCGCTGGGGCAGGTGTCGTGGTCTTCGCGGTAAAAAGGGTTGGGTCTTTGGGATTTTCTGTGATGCTTTGCCAGATGTGGAGCAAATTGCCAATTTGCTCTACGCCTCACTGCCAGATGTGCTGGTCTGTCACAGGGATTCCCAAAGAGCCAAAAGGTTATTGCAGTAGAGTCGCGGATGTTTATGAAAATAAATTCGCGAAATTCGCTCCATCGGCGTAATCCGCGTTAAGGTCTTTGGTTTTATCCGGCAAAGAAATGAAAGGATGGAACATGGCGAAAATGATCCCTGCTGCCGAGCGGATACTCCGGGCCAGGAAATTGATCCGGCAAGCCCGTGACCTGCCCGTCCCTGAACAATGGCGGCTCGACCTGGCCTACATTGCCGGGGTCAAGGATTTGCTGCGCCAGGCGCGGGACATGGTCAAATTCATCCCTATGACGGCGGGGGTCAGCGCCGAGATGAAGGCGGAAGTCAAACGGATTTACGAGGAGATCGAGCAGGCGGGCAGGGAAATCCTGGGTTGAGACCGGATGCCGCGAAAAGTCTCCGGATTTTGCGCTCGGGGTATTTTCATTTGTGCCAAACATAACTTTTCGGCCTCGAATTCGACCTAATAGCTAAAGCCCCCCTTTACCGTAGGAGATGAGAGAATGAGAGGCCAACGCTTATCCGATGATTTAAGTGTGCTTTATCGTATCCTGGAGGCTGGCGAAAAGGGTTACGCCGTTTCTGCGGCCAATGTGAGCAACCGGGGACTGAAAACAATGTTGAAATCCTATGCCCGGCAGCGGGCCGGGTTCAAATCCGAAGTCTTGATGGAGTTGCGGCGATTGGCCGGCGACGCCCGCGTCCGGCGCAGCCTGCGCGGCTTCCTCCACCGGGGCCGGATCACCATCTTCGCCACCCTGACCATCAGTAGCGACGAACGCGAAAAGGTGGTATTGAAAGAAGTTTCGACCGGCGAACGGGCGGCCCTGCGGACTTACGAGAAAATCCTCAAAGGTGGATTGCCTGATCCGGTCCGGGAGGTGCTGGCCCGCCAATACTTCGAAGTCCGCGCCGCTTGCGACCAGATCCACCTCCTGCAAGGATGGGAAGGCAAACGCCTGGTCCTGCGCCTGTTCGATACCGGTCACGCCGCCGAAAGCGCGGTGCTGGAACTGGGCAAAGCCGGATTCGACCCCGGGACCGTCGAACAGTTGGATTTCAACGAGAGCTTCGGTACTGATAATGGACATGACTCCACCGTAGCCGAGGCCACCGCCTCGGGCGCGGTCGGAGGCGCATTCTGGGGCAGCCTGGTCGGGACCCTGGCCGGCGCCGGGCTGGACGTGGCCAACCTGTCCTCGTTTGGGCTGGCGGCGGGCGAAGGCCTGTGGGCCTGCATCGCTTTGGCCGGGATCGGGGCTGGAGCGCTGGTCGGCGCGCTGCTGGGATTTGCCATCGGCGTAGGGGTCCGCGGCGAAGACGCCCACCTGTACGACCAGAGTCTCCGGCGCGGCAAGGTTATCCTGAAGGCAAGCGTGGACGCCCTGCGGGCCAAAGAAGCCAGCCGGATCATGTCGCGTGCCAGCGCCAGGGGCTGGGCCGGAACCGTTCCGGCCTGATCCCCTGCCGTCAAAGAAAAGACCTCCGAACGCTGAAGCCCGGAGGTCTTTTTATTTTGGCTCCCATAATCGGGCGGGCCGGCAACCCGCCTTAGGCCTCGCCGGTTTGCCCGATGTAACGCTTGCGGTAATAGGCCAGCCCGACCAGCAGCACGAACTGGATCGTGGCCGGGACGATGGTGGAAAATTGCTCGAAGTAGAATTCCAGCAGGTTGGCCACCGTCAGGAACAGGAGCAGGCCGAAATATCCGATGCGCAGGCCGGGGGAGTCGCGCCCGGCCAGCATCAGCCCGGCACCGGCCAGCAGCACCAGTCCACAGGCGGCTTTCAAGCCTGTGTTGACTGCCAGCCAGGAGACCCCGGTTGGGCTGCTCAAGCGCCCGGCGGTGATCAGGTCCGGGAGCAGACGCGTCAGGCGCACCGGCTCGTCCAGGGCCAGCAGCCAGGCCCCCAGGGTCCAGAACGCCCAGAAACCCAGGGCGGCGAGTCCGCCAACCAGCGCGGCCTTGAGCCGGGGACGCGGCAGCCAGCGCCGTTCCAGTTCCAGCATCCAATTTGCCAGCTTTTCGAGCCACCCCGGGCGGCGCTCGACGAGGGGCAGGTGTTCCGAGTGGACGAAGCCCAGCAGCTCCCCGGCCAGGTGACGCCATTCCCCGTGCTCGGCGTTTTCGGCGATGTAGCGCAGGCGGGCGTCGAGCCGGGATTGTTCGGCCGGGTCCAGGTCGCGGTCGAGCACTTCTTCGAGGGTGTCGAGGGCACGATATAGTTCGGCGCGAGGCTCGCGCCGCTTGGGGCGGCGGATCTCAAGGTAGAACAGCACCACCAGCCAGAAGAAAACGTAGATGATTGGCGCGGCGGCCGGGAAGAAGTAGTCGTTGCTCTGGGTGATGAACTTGCCCACTTCGTCCATGAACAGGCCGATGCCCACCCCGGCCAGGACCGCCCCGGCCCGATAAACCCAGCGGTTGGCGTAGACCAGCATCAGCACCGCGCTGACGAAGAGCGCCAGCCCGCCCCAGAGCAGGTGGGCGATGTGCAGGGTCCCGCCGCCGATCTGCGGGTAGCCGGTGAGATACAGGAACAGGCGCGTCAGGGCTACGGTGGCGGCGAAACTGAGCAGGATCAACTGGATGTAGGTCTCCGCGCCCTCGCGCTCCACCGGCCTGCGGATGCGGCCCGTCAGCCTTTGCATGAGGGTCCTACTTCTCCGTGATGGTGATGCTCAGGATGGCGTCGCCGGGGTAGGTGGGGTTTTGGTCCGGGTCGCGGCGGGTGATGGCATTCACCACGTCCATGCCCTCGATCACCTGCCCGAAGATGGTGTAGCCGCCGTTCAGGAATTCCTGCGGCCCAAAGGTGATGAAGAACTGGCTGCCGTTCGTGTCCGGCCCGGCATTGGCCATGGCCACCACCCCGGCCTTGTCGAAGGTCAGGTCGCTGTATTCGTTCACGAACTGGTAGCCGGGTCCGCCCATGCCCGTGCCGGTCGGGTCGCCGCCCTGGGCCATGAATCCCTCCAGCACGCGGTGGAAGGTCACGCCGGTGAAATAGCCGTCCCGGGCCAGGAAGACGAAACTGTTGACCGTGATCGGCGCTTTATCCGGGAACAGTTGGATCACGAATTCGCCGCCTTTGGCCAGCTTGACCGTGGCGTAATATTCCCTGGTCGGGTCTATCGTCATCGGCGGGGCGGACTCGTACTGTTTGAGGGAGGGAGTCGGCGCTTCGACGGCGGGGGCCGGCGCCTGGGCCTCCGGGGTTGGCGCTTCAAGAGTCGGCGCGGCGGGAGGGTTGTTGGCGAAGATGGCTGCGACGACGAAGACGGCGATCGCCCCAACCACTCCCAGCACAATGTAGGTGATCCTCTGCCGGGTCCTGGTCCGCCGGGATGCCCGGGCTTGACGAAGGGCGGTATTTCTGTTCTGGTTGCTTGCCATTTTCTTTTCTCCTCTTTGATGTCAGGGTATGGGCTTGGAACCTATCCGAAAATTCCTGGAGTGCGGACTTCAGTCCGCCGGGAATTCAGCCTGCCGGGACTTCAGCCTGCCGGGACTTCAGCCTGCCGGGACTTCAGCCCGCCGGGAATTCAGTCCACTGGGAATTCAGCCCGCTGGGAACCGGCAAGCTGAAGCTCGCACTCCTTTTTCGGATAGGCTCTTATTATAAACCGTGTGGCGTGACGCACCCTTCTCGCAAACCAAAAGGCCGCCTGAAAACGGCGGCCTTCCTGGTCTATGCGGGGGTCCGTTCCGCGCTGCCTACGACGTTGGCGTCGGGGACGGGGTTTCGGAGGGCGTTGGCGTCTCGGATGGGGCGGCATCGTCGGTGGCGGTCGGGGTCAGGGTCGAGCCGCCGACCTCGATGATGACGTACACTTCGTCCCCGAAAAAAGTGCCCGAGGCGGTGGACATGCGCCAGTTGCTCTGGACCTTGCCGGTCTTGTTGGTCGGGGCGGTGAAATCCACCGAAAATTCGACCTGCTCGTTGACCGCGACGGCTTCCGTCAGGGTGACGGTCGCCCCGTTCATCTGGTCGCCGCCGACAAACGCGAACATGAAGCCCACTTCCCAGGCGCAGGTGCCGTTGTTGACCACTTTCCAGGTTTTGGTGAAGGTCTGGCCGGGGGCAATGTTGGTGTTGTCGGGGATGGTGATGTCGGCGACGAAAGCCATCGAGTAGCAGGATTGGGTCGGCTGGACGGTCCCGCCGCCGGAAAGGGTCGGGATGCTTGCGGCGCCGGTTGAGGCGGGGGTGTTGGTCGCAGTCGGGGAAGGGGTCCCGGTGGGCGTGGGCGAGGGATTGGCGATGGCGGTTTCCGTCAGCCCGAGGATGAACTGGCCTACGGCCCGGGTCTGGATGGCGGGGATGTCCACCGGCGTTGGAGTGGGTTCCGGCGCGGCGCTGGGTCCGCAGGCGCTGAGCAGCAAGGCAGCCGTCAGGGCCAGCGCGGCCAGGATGTTGGTTCGTTTCATGGTTGAATCTCCTTTATTTTTCACAGAAGGGACTATTCTAATGGGATGTTTTGTCGCGATCGGGCGGCGATTGCCCTGCGATTGGCATACGCTCCGGCCTTCAGAAGGTGCTGACCCCCAGCCACAACTGGTACAGGCCGAACCCGGCCAGCGCCAGAGCCGAGACTCCCAGCATGGCGCGGCGGACCCGGTCGCCGAGCTGGGAGGCCAGCCCGAACACGAGAATGATGGCGGCGTTGAGTCCGATCATGCCGCCGTAGAACCCCAACAGGAATCCGCCCGCATTCGGCGGAGTCTCGCGCCAGGCCCGGATCAGCAGCGGTCCGTTGACCAGGGACCAGAACAGGTAAGGCCCCGGGCTGAGGGCATTGACCAGGGCTGCCCGCCACAGGCTTTCAGGTCCGGGGGCGCTCGCTTGATCGGCCTGGGGGGTGAAATCTTTCCACTGGCGGTACGCGCCCCGGGCCAGGTACAGGACGAACAATCCCCCGGCGATGTAGAGGAAGTTCGCCATCCGGTCGGGGATGCGGGCCAGCACCAGCAGCACCAGGGCGATGATGGGGCCGTCGCTGACCAGCGGGCCGAAAGCCGCCAGCAGCGTGCGCCGCCATCCCTGGCTGAGGGATTGCGAAACCAGGTAGGTTTGCAGCGGGCCGGGCTGGGCGCCGGCCGCAAAGCCGAGGGTGAGACCCTTGAGCAGGTAAGCAAGCATGGGCGCAACTATACCCCGGAAATTCAAAGATGACAACTGGTGTCCATTTCGTGTAAAATACGAATATCTCAAAGGAGCGCGCATGGCAAAACATCTGGTACTGGTGGCGGGCAATATCGGCGTGGGCAAGACCTCGCTGACCGAGCGCCTGGGGTCGCGCCTGGGCTGGTGGACGGGTTACGAATCGGTCTCGGACAACCCGTACCTGTCGGATTTCTACGCCGACATGCGCGCCTGGGCCTTCCACCTGCAAATTTTCTTCCTCGGCCACCGCGCCGACCAGTACCTCGTAGCCGCACGCGACCCCCGTTCGGCCATCCTTGACCGCAGCATTTACGAAGACGCCCACATTTTTGCGCGGGCTTTGCAGCACATGGGCAACGTCAGCGAGCGGGATTACCTTTCCTACCGCCACCTGTACGAACTGGTGGTGAACAGCCTGCCCGCCCCCGACCTGCTGATCTACCTGCGCGCCCCGGTCCCGGTGCTGATGGAGCGCATCCGCAAGCGGGCGCGCAATATGGAAACCGGCATCACCTCCGACTATCTCGGCCTGCTCGATACGTTCTACGACGAATGGATCGCGGCCTTCGACCTGTGCCCGGTGCTGACCATCCACACCGACAACCTGGACTTCGTCCACCAGCCGCAGGCGCTCGACCTGGTTTCCCAACGCATCCTGGACAAACTGGCCGGCAAAGAGATCATGGAATTGAAAGGCTGACATGAACGAGCTGCTGCTCGCCCAAATCCCCCTCTTCGCCGACCTGCCCCTGGCCGAACTACGCGCCCTGTTGAGCAGTCTCGAAGTCCTCGAATCCGAGCCGGGGGCGCTGCTTTGCCGGGAAGGGGACCCCAGCGACTCTTTCTTTATCGTGGTGGATGGCGAACTGGAAGTCCTGATGGCTGCCGGTTCGCCCGAAGAAATGCTGCTCAACATGATCGGCCCGGGTGAATATTTCGGCGAGATGGGCCTGCTCGTGCCCGGCGGGCAGCGTTCAGCCAGCGTGCGGGCGCGCAGCAAAGTCGTCAGCCTGGCCTTGCGCCAGAGCGAATTCGCCGAACTCCTCCGCCGCCAGCCGATGCTGGCCTATGCGATGGTGCGGGTGCTCAGCGAGCGCCTCGACGCCACCAACACCGCCACCTTCCAGGACCTGACCGAGAAGAACCGCCAGCTCCAACTGGCTTACGATGAACTCAAGGCTGCCCAGGAGCAATTGGTCGAAAAGGAGCGCCTCGAACGGGAACTCCAGGTGGCCGCCCGCATCCAGACCAGCATCCTGCCCGAGACCCTGCCTGCCTGCCCCGCCTGCGATTTCGGCGCCCTCATGGTCCCGGCCCGCATGGTCGGCGGCGATTTTTACGATGTCTTCCCGCTGGGCGATGACCGTTTCGGGGTGGTGATCGGGGATGTCGCCGACAAGGGCGTCCCCTCGGCGATATTCATGGCCCGCGCCCATGCCCTGATCGCGGCCGAAGCGGCCCGGGGCGGGGACCCGGCGGCCGTCCTCCGCCAGGTCAACCTGACCCTGACCCATATCGAAAAATCCACCCAGTTCGTCACCGCCATTTACGGCATCATCGAGGCCGCCACGGGGGATTTCGCCTGCGTCCGCGCCGGGCACGAACCCCCGCTCCTGCTCCACCCGGACGGCCGCGTCGAACGCATCCCGCACAAGACCGGCCAGCCGCTGGGCCTGTTCGAAGGCATCATCCTGGACGAGAACATGATCCGCCTGGAACCGGGCGCCTCGCTGCTGCTCTACACCGACGGCCTGACCGATTGCCGCGACCCGCAGGGGACGCCCTTCGGCCTGGACAGGGTCAAGGATGTTTTCAGAGACATGCCGGGGCAGTCCGGCCAGGAGATATGCGACCGCATCCTGCTTGCCCTCCGGGAGTTCCAGCAGGGCGCGCCCCAGGACGATGACGTCACGTTGGTGGCGCTGCACGTCGTTTGACTGCTTGCGAAAGCCCCGTAAGTCCAGCTTATTCCCGAAACTTGCAGGAAAACAGGGGGGTTGTCACGGGTTTTTAATGTACCTCCCGCCATTATAGTGTAAAATATAGAACAAATATTCTAGTCGGTACAGGCTTTGGTATCTGCCATTGAATTGAAAATAACGGCAGAATTTCACACTTTATGGAGTACGCACCATGGATACCCAAAAACGATTCGACCTGGTCATCCAGGCTTTGACGGAACTCGAACCCGAGCTTCGGGCGCTGCCTCGCAGGGAGGTCCTCCCGGCGGCCCCGGCCCTGGACGACGTGCTGGCCGGCCTCGGGCCGCTGCCACGCGAAGCCCTGTTCCTGGGCATGGCCGAAGACGGCCTGCCCGTGCTGCTGGATTTGGAGGACGCCGCGCCCGGCCCTTTGCTGCTCACCGGCGACCCCGGTTCAGGCAAGACGGCTTTCCTGCAACTGGTGGCGGCCGCCGCGTCCCGCCTTCACCCGGCGGAGGGGGTGCAGTTCGGCGTCGTCACTGCCAATCCCGGCGAGTGGGATGAGTTTGCCGGGCTGCCCAACAGCGCCGGGATCTACCCGGTCTACGACAACGCGGCCATGGATTTCGTTCTCGGATTGACGGCCTGGGCGCACAACAACCGCCACAGCCGCCAGGCGGTGCTGCTGTTGATTGATGAGTTGTCGGACTCGGTCACGAAGATGGATTTCGACGCCCTGCAGAACCTGCGCTGGCTGCTGCTGCGCGGCCCCAGCCGCCGGGTCTGGCCGGTCGCCACCCTGGATTCGTTCCGTTTCGACGACGAAAGCCTGCCCTGGCTGGAGGCTTTCCGCACGCGGCTCTTCGGCCGGATCACCGATCCCGCTCTGGCCGGGGAACTTGTCCCTGATTTCGCGGCTGAAGTTGCCGCTTTTATTCCCCGAATTCAGTTCGCCTTGCGCGAGGGGCGGCGATTGTTGCGTTTCTGGCTGCCATCGTTGAACGGGTAGGGGTCGAAATTTGGGCTATTGGTAGCCGCACATGCGCCAGGAGTCGTTCTCCATCATCACCAAATACTGGCGGTTTTCCAGTCCCAGCGTCTGCGATTCCCCGCCGGCGTAACTGAAGACGAATTGTCCCGTGCAGGCGACGACGGCCCGTCCCTCGGCCTGTTCCACGATCGAGCAGGCGGCCCCGTCCAGGCTGACTTCCACGCCGTCGAAGGCGGCGCTGTCCGAAATGGCAAATTCCTCCCAGGCCGCGCAGGACAGGCTCACGGCCTGGGCGCTGTCCCCGGCCACCAACGCGGCCAGGTAGGCCTCGACGACTTTTTCCGGGGTGTCGGCGGAAGCGCCGCAGGCGGTCAACAACAGGGCGGATACGATAAGGGTGAAAAAGATTCTTTTCATTCGATTTTCCTTTGGCGTTCGTGTGGGGCGGGATGGCATCCCGCCGGATTTGTGGCTGTCCGGCAGCGGAACATCGTTCCGCATCACAAGGCTACCGGCCCATTTCAACGATGACCGGCTCGAGCAAATTTACCACATCCATCACTCCGCCGAGGTTGTAATGAATGGCGGTGTTGGTGAAATCCTCCGGCGGGACGGCGTTCCACAGATCGAGAAGATTCCACCCTTTTTCGACGGCCATGTCCGTGAGCATCCGGCGGTAGGCGTCGTAGGCCCAACGCGGGTAGAGCAGGTTGTAGCGGAGGTCGCTGTTTTGGCCGTGACTGATGAAGATCGGCTCGTTGACGATCAGCACCGGCGCGTCCCCGGCCCGCTCCACGCCCGCCGAAAGCACGTCGAAGGCCAGGGTTTGGGGCGTGAACGTCTCCGGCGTGTAGTCATAATAGGAAGTGTCGGCTTCGTAGTCAACCGTCAAGGGAGTGTAGGTTACGGGGATGTCCTGGTCCACGCCGGTGGCGGACCAGAGCACGCCGTAGAGTTGCAGGCGCAGCAGGTCGGCGACGGCGCGGCGCTGGCCGATCAGCGTGGATTGCCACAGGGTCGGCGTAACGAAGGCCGGGTCGGACGGGTCCAGGCTCAGGTCGTAGGTCTCGATCAGGCGGCGGACCGGCTGCGGGTTGTGCTGGACGAGCGGGGTGAAGACCTGCTTGTCGGCGGGGAAGGAGTCGAGGGTCACGAACCAGACCACCAGGTCCGGTTTGAAGCGCAGGGATTGGTCGAGCAGGAGCAGGTCTTTCGTCAGGGAAATGGTCGGATAGCCCAGGTTGTAGGCCCGGACGCGGCGTCCATCGGCCGTGACCCAGTTGGCGGCGTTGATCCGGGCGGCGAGGGTGTCTTCCTTCGGGAGCAGGAATCCCCAGACGGACGAGTCGCCGAGGACGAAGACACGGTACTCGTCCGGGGCGGGCGCGGCGCTGACCTCGTGGGAGGCGAACATGGCCTCCAGGTTGTTCAGGCTCAGGCTGTAGGCTTTGGCGGGATTCTCGCTCCAAGGCAGCCGCCAGCGGCCGGGGAAGAGACGGTTGTAAGCCGAGACGCGTCCCAGCGCATCCAGCGGGACGGCAGCGAAGAGCAGGTTGAGGGCGATCAGGATGGCGAGGGTCTTGAGGGTGACGTTACGGATGGTTTTCATGGCAATTGAGTGCGTCGCACCAGGTTTATATCTCGTAAAAAAATTCACCACGGATAAACACAGATGAAAGGGATGATTTGATGAAAAATCTGCGTTTATCTGTGTTCATCTGTGGTTAAAAACCAAAAAGTAATTTAAGCACGTTGAATGATTGCTCCGGGGCGGGCAGGGCGAACCACAGCCAGCCCAGGGCCACGAAGTTGAAGGTCAGCGCCCAGCCGAGGAAGGTGAGCGCCTTTTGAGCGGCAATCGGGCGGGTTTCGAGCGCCAGGCGCGGCCCGGTCCACTCCCGCCAGCGGTTGTGGATGAACAGTCCCAGCCCGTGCCAGGCACCCCAGATCAGGAAATTCCACGAGATGCCGTGCCACAGCCCGATCAGCCCCATCGTGACGAGTTGGGTCACGAAAATGATGACCGGGACCGGAACCTCGCGCTTCGACGAGCGCAGGGCACGCGTCAGCGGGTTGAAGAAGTAACCCCGGAACCACTGCGTCAGGGTGATGTGCCAGTTGTTCCAGAAAACTGTCAGGTTGGGCTGGCGGTAGGGGCGGTTGAAGTTCTCCGGCAGGCGCACCCCGGCCAGCAATCCCAGCCCGATGGCAATGTCGGTGTAACCGGCGAAGTCGAAGTAGATCCGCAGGGCGTAGGCGTAGACCAGCACCCAGGCCCAGCCGCTGCCCTGCAACTGCCCGGCGTTGAGCGGGCTAAGGGCTGCCAGCGCCAGGGTGTCGGCCAGGGCGAATTTCTTGAAGACGCCGACCAGCAGCCGGGCCGCGCCGTCGGTGAAGCGGGACGGGTCGAGCGGCTCCGCCCGGCGCAAGTCGGCGCTGAAACGCTGGGCACGGTCAATCGGCCCGGCGGCGTAGGCGGGGAAGAAGATCACGTAGGTGATGAACTCGTCCAGCGAAAACCCGCCCAGCCGTCCGGCGCGGTGGTCCTGGATCACGTGCAGCAGCCGGAACGCCACGTAGGAGTAGCCCAGCCAGGCCAGGTCGCCGGCTTTCGCCAGGCTGGTGTTCTGGCCGGTGAAACTTCTCAGCACGGCGCTGGCCCATTGGCCGAGCGTCTCGTTCTTCAGGAACAGGAAGGCGGCCAGGATCAAAATGGCGGCCGCGAGGCTGGCGGCTTTTTGGCCTGCGGTGAAATACGCCAGCGTCACCAGCCCGGCCAAAATGAGCAATCCGGTCATAACCTGGACGATGACCGGTGGCGGGGTGGGGGTCAGGCAGCAGATGGGGGACAGATAACGCATCCCGGCGACGAGGGATACCGTGACGAGGAGCGTCAGCGCGGCGGGGAGGTCGTTCCGCTCGAAGCGGCGCGGGACCGGGCGCGTGATCCCGTACACGACGAGGACCAGGCCGAGGGCCGCGGTCGGCAGCCAAAAGTCCAGGTGACGCACCGGGGAGGCGGGCTGCATCCAATAGATCAGAACCAGGCTGGCGGTCATCAGGGTCCAGACGCGCCGGCGCGGCCGGGTCAGCATCCCGGCGAGCAGGCTGACGGCGGTGAAGACGGCGAGTTGGAGGAAGGTCATCTAGAACCCCTGGTAGATCCACTCAGGCGCCTGGTCAACGGTGGCGATGACGACGGCCAGGATCAGCAGGGCGAGCAGCAGGGCGGTGAGGTTTTCTTGGGTGAACAGGCGTTTGAGCATTGGGGTATTGTACCCGTCGGCGGGCGTTTGTCAACCGGATGAGGCGCAGGTATAATTTCGGGCATCTTTCCCCTGAAGGACTTCCCCATGCGATTTACGCCGCGACCGTTCTTTCTCGTAATGACCTTGTTCGTGTTCGTCTCCGCCGCCTGCGTCTTTGCGGCGCAGCCCCCGGCGGCCCCCTCGTCACCTACGCCGACCGCCGTCCCCGCGACCCTGACTCCCACCCCGACAGCGGAACCTGCAACCACGGAGACGCCCGCTCCCGAGCCGACCCAGACCCCCGAACCGACCGCCACCAGCGGCCCGACCCCCACCCTCGCCCCGGACGCCTGGAAACACCTGCCGGTCATCCCGACCGCGTTGAGCGAAAAGGTGTACAAAATCTACGACCTGGGCAAGCTGATGGGCAACAACCCCCAGGCTTTCTCGAAAGTGGGGGACTGCCACAGCGTGATGCCGTATTTCCTGGGCGGGATCGAGCTGTACCCCGACCGCATCAGGCTGGGCGAGTATGGATATTTGCAGGCGACGCTGGCGTATTACGCGGGTTCTTTCGGACGCGAAAGCCTGGCGACCAAAGACGGCCTGTCGGCCCGGGCCTCGACGGCTCCGCTGTGGAACGACTGGCGCGTCTGCGAAGCCAACGAAGCCCCGCTGGCCTGCGAGTACCGCCTGCACAAACCGATCATGGCGATCATCTCCTTCGGCACGAACGACGCCATGGGTTCGATGGATTTCGAGAACAGTATGCGCCGCGTGATCGAGAATACCATCGGGAACGGGGTCATCCCGATCCTTTCGACCAAGCCGGACGACGCCGAGGGCGGGCACAAGTTCAACCAGATCATCGCCCGGCTGGCTTACGAGTACGAACTGCCGTTATGGAATTTTTGGGCCGTCGTCCAGCCGCTGCCAGAGCACGGCATGATGTCACGCGACCACCTGTCGTACAGCGAGATCCTCCCGATGGTGGACTTCGAGACCCCCGGCAGCCTGGATTACGGCTGGACGATGCGCAACCTGTCGGCGCTGCAACTGCTGGATGCGATGCGGACGATGTTGTTGGAGTATGAAGCAGGGGAGTAAGGCGATATGAATGTCGTCTTGTGAGTATTGAATTCGGAGCCTTCGTCGGAATGACGAAGGCTCCTGACCAAGGAGAATGGTCTTTGGCGTAGAGCCTGTCCGAAAAGGAGTGCAAGCTTCAGCTTGCAAGTTCCCAGCGGACTGAATTCCCAGCGGACTGAATTCCCAGCGGACTGAATTCCCAGCGGACTGAAGTCCGCACTCCGGGAATTTTCGGATAGAGCCTGTCCGAAAATGGAGTGCAAGCTTCAGCTTGCAAGTTCCCAGCGAACTGAAGGTTCCCAGCGAACTGAAGTCCGCACTCCAGGAATTTTCGGATAGAGCCTGTCCGAAAAGGAGTGTAAGCTTCAGCTTGCAAGTTCCCAGCGAACTGAAGGTTCCCAGCGGACTGAAGTCCGCACTCCGGGAATTTTCGGATAGAGCCTGTCCGAAAAGGAGTGTAAGCTTCAGCTTGCAAGTTCCCAGCGAACTGAAGGTTCCCAGCGGACTGAAGTCCGCACTCCGGGAATTTTCGGTTAGGTTTTTAGGGCTATTTGCCCTACAATCTTCTGTTGCACCTGGCCTGGACGACCAGCGCCCCGGCGCTGAAACCGGCGATCAGCAGCACTGCCCCGCCCAGGTAAAAGACGTAAAACGGCGTACCGGTCGGTTCGGCCTCCGGCCTGCTCAGGGCCTGGACTTCGCCGGAGGGGGTGAACGGGGCGGCAGCGTAGACCACGTCGTTCAGCCCGGCCAGTTCCTCGAACTTGTGGACCCGCGCCGCGCAATCATCCACGTGGCACTCGGCGCATTTCGAGATGTCGCCTTCGACGATCGGGTGCGCCGACCGGCCCGTATGGGCTGCTTCCATGGTGACGGCTTGCGGGTCCCCGCCGTGACAGTTGGTGCAGCGATCACCGGCTTCGCTGACGCAGTAATATTTCCCGGTGTCGTAGTTGTAGTACAGGCCTTCGTGGCAGTTCAGGCAATTGACGTCTGCCGACGGGCTTTCGCCGTTGGCTGCGGCCGGGGTCATCCAGAAGGCCAGGGCAAGGACAAGCACTCCGGCTGCCAGGGTTCCGTACAAGACGATCCGTTTCATGTCGTGCCTCCTTTCTGTGTCGTTGTTCAACCAAAATGCCGTTCGGTGGGCTGGTCACGCTCGTCCATCGGGCAGAGCACCAAAAGGGTGCGGGACGGCGTGGGGTCGAGGTTGCGCCAGCGATGGGGCAGGTAAGCCTCGAAGAGCAGGCTGTCGCCGGGCTGGAGGGTGAAAGTCTCGTCGTCCACGGTGTAGGCGATCTGCCCCTCGAGGCAGTAGACGAACTCACGCCCGGTGTGGACGATGGGCGTTTTGCCGGAATCGGCCTCCGGTTCGAGCGTGACGATGAGCGGTTCGGCCCCGAAGCGCGACATCCCCGCCCCCAGGTCTTCCATCGTCCCGTGCGAAAATGCGATCCTGGGACGGGCATCTGCCCTGTGCAAGACGAGCTTTTTATCGCCGTGGTCGGTCTCGAAAAACTCCGTCACCGGGACCCGGAGGCTGAGCGCCAGTTGCTGGAGGGTGCTGACGCTGGGGGAGGTGCGCCCGTTCTCGATCAGGCTCAGGGTGTTGACATTTAGCCCGCTTTGCTCGGCCAGCGCCTTGATGGACAGCCCCCGGCTGGCCCGCAGGAAACGCAGGCGAACGCCGACGTTGATTTCTTCGGTTGTCTGGTTGGGGGGTGCGGGTTGTGTCATGGGTGAAATCTCCTGTAACAGTCTTTCAACTATTATTATAGTTGTTAAATAATTAATTGCAAGTAATTATCACATTAAATTAGTTGCAAATTGTGATAGTTAATCTGCTACAAAATTAAAAACTGGCTCTCTGGTATTTGGTGGGGTCGCTCATTTTTTCACCAGTGAGATCACAGAGTCTACAGAGAAAACCTTTTAGGCTCTTCCGTAACAACCGGGAAAGAGCCTAAACACAAAGTCGCACGAAGGCACTCAAAGGGAAAAAAGCGCCTTGCCATAAAGATTTTCCTTCGTTGACTTTGTGTTCCTTCGTGTTTCAAAAGGTTTTTCCGTCAAAAACGGGAGAGCCGCCTTTTAAAATCTCGGTGCTCTCAGTGCGCTCTGTGGTAAAACGGGTTTCCACCCCACTCAATCCTGAAGAGCCTAAAAACCTCCCGAACAGATCGTTCGGGAGGCTGCCGGAAGGTCAATCGGATGGTTCATTCTATTTCTTTCAGCCGCCCTTCGACGATGAAGATGGTCCGCTCGCAGATGTTGGTGACGCGGTCGGCCAGGCGCTCCAGGTTGTGGGCCGCCCAAAGCAGCCAGTTGGCGCGTTCGATGTTCTTCGGGTCGGACATGATGTAGGTGATCAGTTCGCGGTAGACCTGGTTGTAGAGGGCGTCCACTTCGTCGTCCTCGTCCGGGATGGCGCGGGCTGTCTCGGCGTCTTCGTTGACGAAAGCCTGGACGGCCCGGTGGAGCATGTCGGTGCCTTTTTGGGCCATGCGCGGGATGTCAATCAGCGGCTTGAGCAGGGGCTGGTCGCCCATGCGGATGTTGATGACGGCAATGCCCTTGGCATAGTCGCCCATCCGCTCCAGTTCGCTGATGATCTCCAGCAGGGAGGCCAGCAGGCGCAAGTCGTGGGCCATCGGCTGCTGGGTGGCGATCAGGATCATTACTTGTTCTTCGAGGGCGAAGCGCTTTTCGTTGATGCGCTTGTCGGTCTCGATGACCTGCCGGGCGGCTTCGAGGTCCCGTTTCTTCAAGGCGTCCACTGCTGCGTGGACGGCCTGCTCGACCATGTCGCCCAGGGCGACGATCTCGTCCTTGACTTGCTGGATCTCGTTTTGGAACGTTTTTCGTAACATATAAACCTGCCGTTCTCTATGGAAGACTTCGGAAGTCTTATAGGAAGATTCTCTGTTATAGAGACTCCCAAAAAGACTTCCGAAGTCTATGATTAACCGAACCGCCCGGTGATGTATTCTTCTGTCCGCTGGTCTTGCGGGTTGGTGAAGAGTTCCTTGCCGTCGCCGTATTCGATCAGTTCGCCTTGCAGGAAGAAGGCGGCGTAGTCCGCCGTGCGGGCCGCCTGCTGGACCGAGTGCGGGACGAGGATGATGGTGTAATGCTTCTTGAGTTCCAGCAAGCTGGCTTCGACCTTGCCGGTCGAGATCGGGTCGAGGCCGGAGGTCGGTTCGTCGAGCAGGATCACTTCCGGTTCCAGGGCGAGCGAACGGGCCAGGCACAGGCGCTGCTGCTGCCCGCCGGAGAGGGCCACGGCCGGGTCGTCCAGCCGGTCCTTGACTTCATCCCAGAGGGCGGACTGCCTGAGCGAGCGTTCGACGGCTTCGTCCAGGCGGGAGCGGCGCTTCTCGCCCATCACTTCGAGACCGTAGGTCAGGTTGCCGCGGATCGAGAGCGGCAGCACCACCGGGCGGGCGAAGACCATCCCGACCTTGCGGCGCAGGGCAATGGTATCCGTCTTCGGGTCCAGGATGTTTTCGCCGTCGAGCAGGACGCGCCCGCTGACGGCCCGGACTTCGGTCAGGTCGTTGAGGCGGTTCAGGCAGCGCAGCAGGGAGGACTTCCCGCCGCCGGCCGGGCCGAAGAGCACGGTCACGGCCTTTTCCCGGATGCCCAGGCTGATGTCCCGCAGCGATTCGGTGCCGTCGGAGTATTGCAGGCTCAGGTTCTCGATGATGATCTTGTTCATGATTACCACTGCCTCCTGGCCCTGGCCCGCGAGCGGATGACGGTGGCGACCAGGTTCATGCCGAGCACGAAGGCGATCAGCACCAGGGCCGTGCCGTATTGAATCTGGAAGGGCATTTCGGGGACCTGGGTCGAGATGACGAAGAGGTGGTAGGGCAGGGCCATGGTGGCGTCGAAGGGCGAACCGGGCAGGCGGGGCAGGAAGAAGGCCGCGCCGGTGAACAGGATCGGGGCGGTCTCGCCGGCGGCGCGCTCCAGGCCGAGGATCACGCCGGTGATGATGCCGGGCAGGGCTTCGGGCAGCACAATGCGGCGGATGGTCTGCCAGCGGGTGGCCCCGAGCGAGATCGAGACCGTGCGGAAGGCCTGCGGCACGGCCCGCAGGGCTTCCTCGGCGGTGCTGATGATGACCGGCAGGGTCATGATCGAGAGCGTCAGTGAAGCCGAAAGGATGCTGGTGCCGAAGCGCAGGAACAGCACGAACAGTCCCAGCCCGAACAGGCCGTAGACCACCGAGGGGATGCCGGCCAGGTTGATGATGGCGATGCGGATCAGGCGGGTGAGTCGGTTGTCGCGGGCGTACTCGGACAGGTAAATGGCCGCGGCCACCCCGAGCGGGACCGAGAAGACGGCTGTGCCGAGGGTCAGGTAGAACGTGCCGATGATCGCCGGCAGGATGCCGCCCTGGCGCATCCCCTCACGCGGGAAGCCGGAGAGGAATTCCCAGGAAATGGCCGGTCCGCCTTCGGTGACGATGTAGATCACCACCATCACAATCGGAATGACGGTGGTAAGGGCGACGAGCGTGACCAGCCCGAAGCCGAGGCGCTGGACGAGGTGGCGGTTGAGGGAGAAAGCTCGTTTCATGTTCCGCTCTCCCTACGACAAGACCCGCTCGGCGCGTTTCCTGGCCTTGAAGACCACCGACGAGGCGGTCACGTTGACGGCCAGCGAGATCAGGAATAGGGTGATCCCGATGAAAAAGAGCACGTGGTAGTGGACGCTGCCGTTGGCGACTTCGCCCATTTCGGCGGCGATGGTGGCGGTCATGGTGCGGACGGGGGAGAAGATCGAGCCGAGTTTGGCCGCCAGCACCGGGGCATTGCCCGTGACCATCATCACGGTCATGGTCTCGCCGATGGCCCGCCCAACCCCAAGCATGATCGCGGTCAGCACGCCGGATTTGGCCGCCGGGAGCGTGACCCGCCAGATGGTCTGCCAGCGGGTGGCGCCGATGGCCCAGGCTCCTTCACGATAGGCCCGCGGCACGGCGTCGAGGGCGTCTTCTGCTACGGAGACCACCGTCGGCACGGCGATGCCGCCCAACAGCAGGGATCCGGCCAGGGCGGTCAGGCCCGTCGGCAGGTCGAGCAGGTTGCGCAGCCAGGGGGCCAGCACCAGGATGCCGAGGAAGCCCAGCACCACCGAGGGCAGTCCGCCGAGCAATTCGACCAGCGGCTTGAGGATCTCCCGCATCCAACGCGGGGCGATCTCGGCGATGAAGATCGCTGTCCCGATGCCGAAGGGGACGGCGATCAGGGTCGCGCCCAGGGTCACGATCAGCGAGCCGGTCAGCAGCGGCAGGAGGCCGAAGTAGGCTTCGATGGGATACCAGCGCACCGCCAGCAGGTCGCCCGGCGGCACTTCGGTCAGGGTGGGGACGCCTTCCTTGAGCAGGAAGTAGAAGATCAGCGCCACGAAGACGATGGCCGAGTAGCCGGAGGCTTTGATGGCCCGGGTGATGACAAATTCACGCCAGTTCAGTTTTGATTCCATGCGTCACTTTTCAATCTGTACCGCGACATTTATGTCGCATTGGCGGGGGCGAGATGAATCTCGCCTTACGGTGCTTCGCCTTGCCTAAATCTGTAACGCGACATTTATGTCGCACCGGGCAGGCAGGCGAGATGAATCTCGCGTTACGGCTTTCACGGCCCGGCCAGGATCGGCACGAAGCCGAGTTCAGCCACGATCTCCTGGGCCTCGATGCCCATGATCCAGTCCAGGTAAACCTTGACCGCGCCGTCCGGTTCACCGGCGGTGTACATGTACAGGTCGCGGGCGATCGGGTAGGTCCCGTCGTTGACGGTGGCGATGCTGGGCTGCACGTAGGCCGCGCCCGGCGCGGCGGCGACCGCAATCGTCTTTAGGTCATCCGGCACGTAACCCAGCCCGTCGTAGCCGATGGCGTTCGGGTTCTGGCGCACCTCGTTGATGATCCCCTCCGAGGATGGCAGCAGGAGCGTGTCCATCGAGAACAGGGTCTTGTTCTCCGAATCGCCCAGGCGCAGCACGTTTTCGAGGAAATAGACGTGCGTGCCGGAGTTGGTCTCGCGGGATAACTTGACGATGGGCCGGTCCGCGCCGCCGACTTCGCTCCAGTTGCTGATCTTCCCGCTGTAGATGTCGGAAATCTGCTGGAGGGTGAGCCGGCTGACCGGGTTATCCGGGTGGACGATCACGGCGATGGCGTCCCGGGCGATGACGAACTCGATCGGCTCGATGCCCTGGGAGCGGGCCTGCTCGATCTCTTCGGATTTGATCTGGCGGGAGGCGTTGGCGATGTCCACCGTCCCGTTGAGCAGGGAGGCGATCCCCGTCCCCGAGCCGCCGCCGGTGACGGAGATGCGGTATTCGGGATGATCGGCCTGGTACCGTTCAGCCCAGGCCAGCGCCAGGTTGACGATGGTATCCGAGCCTTTGTTTTCGATGTATGCCGAGGTTTCGGGGGAGGCCTGGCCGCCGGATGCGGGGGAACAGGAGCCGACCGCGAGCGCCAGGAGGGCGAGAAGGGCGGTTAGGGCGGGGAAAGGTTTCATCGGGCGCAATTATATCGTTAACTCGATGTCAGCCTTTTAATAATGGCGGTCCACCCGAGGCTGCGTCGCGCCTGCCTGGACGGGAATTTCCCCAGCGGGTTGGTGCGACGCACTGTTCCCAACCTTCAAAAGTAATGTAAAATTCATCCCATGACCGAATCCCCTGTATTCACCGTTCGCAACCTGGATTTTTACTACGGCCCGTCCAAGGCGCTGGCCGGCATCAACCTGGAGATCGCCCCGCGCGAAGTCACGGCCCTGATCGGGCCTTCGGGCTGCGGCAAATCCACCTTCCTGCGCTGCCTGAACCGGATGAACGACACCATCAGCGGGACGCGGGTCGAAGGCCAGGTCCTGCTCGACGGCCAGGACATCTACGCCTCCGAAATGGACGTGGTGGAGCTGCGCCAGCGGGTGGGGATGGTCTTCCAGAAACCGAACCCGTTCCCCCAATCCATTTATGACAACGTGGCCTTCGGGCCGCGCGTGCTGGGCACGATCAACGGCAAGTCCAGCCTGGACCAGGTGGTCGAGCATAGCCTCAAAGCCGCGGCGCTGTGGGAGGACGTGAAAGACGATCTCAAACGGGAGGCGCTCAGCCTGTCACTAGGCCAGCAGCAACGCCTGTGCATCGCCCGGGTCATCGCCGTCCAGCCGGAGGTGATCCTGATGGACGAATCCACCTCGGCCCTCGACCCGATCGCCACCGGCCGCATCGAAGACCTGATCGCCGACCTGAAGAAGGATTACACCATCGTCATCGTGACCCACAACATGCAGCAGGCCGCCCGCGTCTCGGACAAGACCGGCCTGTTCTGGCTGGGTGAACTGGTCGAGTTTTCGCCGACCAAGCAACTGTTCACCACCCCGAAGGAGGAGTTGACCGAGGCCTACATCACGGGGAGGATGGGATAGCGCAGCGTGGTGCGTGGTGCGTAGTGAAAGAAGGCATTAGATGTTGAAACGTACACTCGGCAAAAGCAACCTGGAAGTCAGCGCCCTGGGGATGGGCTGCTGGGCCATCGGCGGCCCGTGGACCTGGGACCAACCGGGGCGGGAACCGTTCCCGGCCGGGTGGGGCCAAACCGACGACGCCGAATCGGTCCGGGCGGTGCATGCCGGGCTGGAGGCCGGGATCAACTTCTTCGACACGGCGGCCAACTATGGGGCCGGTCACAGCGAGGTGGTGCTCGGCCAGGCGCTCAAGGGCCGCCGCGAGAAAGTGGTCATCGCCACCAAATTCGGGCACATCGTCAACGAGCGGGCCAAAACCGTCTACGGCGACGCCGCCCAAATCATCCCCAACGTGCGCAGCGACGTGGAGAACAGCCTGCGCCGTTTGCAGACCGACTATATTGACATTTACCAACTCCACGAGGGCGGCTTTGATCCCGAATTGGCGCTGGAACTGCGCGGCATCCTGGAAGCCCTGGCTGCCGAAGGCAAGATCCGCTGGTACGGCTGGAGCACCGACCTGGTTGACCGGGCGCGGGTCTTCGCCGACGGCGAACACTGCGCCTCGATCCAGTTCCGCCTGAACGCCGTTTATGACAATCCCGAAATGCGCCGGCTTTGCGCCGACTTCGACCTGGCCGGGATCAACAAGGACCCGCTCAACAAGGGCATCCTGACCGGGAAATTCAGCGCCGACTCGACTTTCCCCGACGACGACATCCGCACCGGCATCTCTTTCTCGGACGACAGGTTTGACCGCCGTTTAAAAACAGTGGACGCGCTGCGGGAAGTGTTCACCTCCGGCGGGCGCACGATGGCGCAGGGCGCGCTGGCTTACATCTGGGCTTTGGACGATCGCATGGTCCCCATCCCCGGCTTCAAGTCCGTCGAACAGGTGCAGGACAACGCCGGGGCGCTGGAATTCGGTCCGTTGACGGCGGAGCAGGTGGCCCAGGTGCGGGCGGTAGTCGCTGAGCACGAGCCGGAGGGAGCGGGTTAGGTTTATATCCGAACGGCGATCTTATAGCGATTGAAGGATAAGGAGATGCGGGCTTTCTTGAAAAAGCCCTGCTCTAGCGGAAGGCGCGGTGAATGCGGGTATGAAAGCCTGCCCATGAGCGCCTCAAGGAAAGGAATCAACGATGACTCTCACCCTCTCGGACGGAAAATTGTATTACGAACTGATGTTGAAACTCCAACAATATGTCAACCAGAAGCGCGGGTTCAACATGGATATGTCTTCTTTCGAAGAATTTGCCAAACTCCCCACCGAAGAGAAACTCAAAGTACGGGATGAGTTATGGAACGATCCGAAGCTGATCGACTCCTACGTCGAAGAAAACCCCGACGCGCTGCCGTCCGCTGAAATGGAGATCATCCGCAAGTGGAAGGATTTCGTCAAAGGCTCCTTTTTCATCTTCCGTCACCTGAAAAAAGGTTCGATCTTCATCAAGGAAGATCAGGTGTACTCGGTGCATGGGATTTTTGATCCGCTGGATGAAATCGTCCCGTCTTATGCCCTGCCGCAAATGGTCGAGACGGTTTTACTCCCTTTCAAAGGCCAGATCATCTATGACGGGTTGCTTTCGGGATACCGGGTCCATTTTGGCGGCGGCATCCGCTCGGGCCTCAACCGCACCTACACGGTTGCCAAACACAAGGAGCGGATCATTGCGACCCTCGAACCGGACCTCGCGCCTCCCGTGAGCGTCAAGTCAAGGAAAGATGCCCTACCCAAGCTCGAAGAACTTTCGGCGGCGATTGTAAAATTGAAGAGCGACAGCCCGCTTCAAAAATCTGCGTTGGCCCTGGCCCAAGCCAGCCTCGAAGTGTCCATCGCAGACGCGGAAGGAGTTATCACGCCGGACGAAGCCGATAGGCAGGCCAATAAAATACAGCGGACGGCCAACCGCCTGCTCAAGCTGCTCGACATGGAAAGCCAATAACCGACTTTCGAGGAAAATACTTGTATGGAAAACACCTATTCCCAACCCGTTTCCAAGTTGCTTGAATTGGGCTGGCCGGACGACCCCTGGCTGGATTATCCCGCCCTCGGCCTCACAGCGCACGATATCCCCGAATTGATCCGTCTGGTGGAAGATCGTGACCTGCGCTTCATGGGTGCGCCTCCTGATTTTCCCGTCAGCGAAGACCTGCCTGAATGGTTTGCCCAGATTCACGCCTGGCGGGCGCTGGCCCAACTCAGGGCCGAAACCGCCATCCCGTCCATTCTTGGGATCCTGTACCAGATTGATGACTATGATGACGACTGGCTCAGCGAGGAATCGCCGGAAGTCTTCGCCATGATCGGGCCGGCCGCGCTCCGGCCCCTGGCCGAATACCTGGCTGACGAAGACAAGGGTCCGTTTGCCCGCGCTGCGATCTCATCCGCCCTGAGCGAGATGGGAAAGTCCCACCCCGAAACCCGGGACGAATGTGTCGAAATCCTTGCCTCGGTGCTGGAAAACTACGAGACGAACGACGAAGCGCTGAATTCCCTCCTGGTCTTCGACCTGGTACGATTGAAGGCCGTCGAACAGGTTGACCTGATCGGAAAAGCCTTTGCCTCGGGTAACGTTGACGAAATGGTCATGGGCGATTTCGAAGATGTGCAGATCGAGCTGGGCCTGCTTGAAGAGCGCCTCACCCCGCGCCGCACCCGTCCCTGGCTCGACGATTTCCCCCGCCTGGAGGAGACCATCCAATCCGCGCAGAGCGTCAAAAAAGCCGAGAAGAAGGCAAAGACCAAGCGCAAACAGGAAAAGAAATCCCGCAAGAAAAACCGGAAGAAAAAGTAAATCCCTCATGTCCGTTTACCTCCACGACATCCCCCTCGACGAAGCGCAGCAGCGGATGAAATCTGCCCTGGAAGATGCCGGACTGTGGCGCGTGCTCGGCGACGAAATCATTCCCCTCGACGAAAACGCCCTGGGACGGGTGCTGGCCGCGCCGGTCTGGGCGCTCACCTCGTCCCCGCATTACCACGCCTCGGCCATGGACGGGTTCGCCGTCCGGGCCGAAACCACTGCCGGGGCCATGCCCACCGCTCCCCTGACGCTGTCCGCCTTCAAATACGTGGACACGGGCGACCCGATCCCCGGCGAGTTCAACGCCGTCATCCCCATCGAAAACGTCGAGCCGCTCGATGCTGGCGGCGGATTGACCCGTGACCTGCGCGACCCGGCGGCCATCCGCATCCGGGCGGCGGTTACGCCCTGGAGCCACGTCCGCCCGCTCGGCGAGGACATCGTCGCCACCCAGCTCGTGCTCCCGGCGGGCCACGCCCTGCGCCCCTACGACCTGGGGGCGATTGCCGCTTCGGGACACACTACCGTCAGTGTGGCCCGCCGCCCGAAGGTGGCGATCCTGCCGACCGGCACGGAACTGGTCCCGATGGGCGCGGCGCTCAAGCCCGGCGATATTTTGGAATACAACTCGCTGGTGATGGCCTCTCAGATCAAGGCGATGGGCGGCGAGGCGACCCGTTTCCCGATCACCGCCGACGATTTCGACGCCATCCTCGAGCGGGTCCGGGAGGCGGCGCGGGAGCATGACCTGATCCTGCTCAATGCCGGTTCCTCGGCCGGGGCAGAGGACTTTTCAGCCAAAGTGGTCGAGACCCTCGGCGCGCTGCTGGTGCATGGCGTCGCCGTCCGGCCGGGCCACCCGGTCATCCTCGGAACGGTCAATCGTCAATCGTCAATCGTAAATCGCAAATCCCCAATCCCCATCATCGGCGTTCCCGGCTATCCCGTCTCGGCCGCGCTGACGGTGGACATCTTCGTCGAGCCGCTGATCGCCCGCTGGCTGGGGCGGCCTCCGCTCGTGTTGCCGGAGATGGAAGCCTCGCTGACCCGCAAAATCACCTCCCCCGGCGGCGACGACGATTTCGTGCGGGTGGCGGTGGGGCGGGTGGGCGACAAAGTGCTGGCCGCACCTTTGTCACGCGGGGCCGGGGTGATCACCTCCCTCGTCCGGGCAGACGGGTTGATGCTGCTGCCGCACGGCCAGCAGGGCGCGGAGGCGGGGCAGCGGGTCAACGTGCGCATGTTCCGCAGCCGCGAAGAAGTGGACCGCACCATCTTTGCCATCGGCTCGCACGACATGACCCTCGACCTTTTGGCCCAGTTCCTGGCCGAACAGGACCGGCGGCTGGTCTCGGCCAACGTCGGGTCGCTGGGCGGGTTGGTGTCCCTCAAGCGCGGCGAAGCCCACCTGGCCGGGTCGCACCTGCTCGACCCCGAAACGGGCGAGTACAACCTGGGCTACATCCGCCGCTACCTGGCGGGCGAACCCGTCAGCCTGTACGCCTTCGTCGAGCGGGAACAAGGCCTCATCGTCCCGAAAGATAACCCGAAGAAACTCCGAGGGCTGGACGATCTCATCCGGGAGGACGTGACCTTCGTCAACCGCCAGCGCGGGGCCGGGACGCGGGTCCTGCTGGATTTTCATTTGGGCCGGTTGGGGATAGCCCCGGAGCAAGTCTCAGGTTACAATCAGGAAGAATATACCCATCTGGGCGTGGCCGCAGCGGTGGCCTCGGGCCGGGCCGATTGCGGGTTGGGCATCCCGGCCGCAGCCCAGGCGCTGGAACTGGATTTCGTGCCGCTCTTCGACGAGGAGTACCAGTTGGTCATCCCCAGGCGCTACGCCGACGACAGGCTGCTCGTCCCGTTTTTCGAGGTGATCGCCAGCCGGCCGTTCCAGGCGGCGGTGGCGGGAATGCCGGGCTACGGCGTGGAGCGGATGGGACAACTCATTGCGGAGGTGTAGGATGGACGTTGCATTGATCATTGACGATAACCGCCAGACCGCAGATACCTTGCGGGAGATGCTGCAAATGCTGGGGATCGAGGCGATGGTCGCTTACGGGGCGAGCGCGGGGCTGGGCGCTCTGAAGATAAGCCGGCCGGGGGCCATTTTCCTGGATCTCAATATGCCGGGGGTGGACGGTTTCGAGATATTGGGTTACATGCACCGGGAGCCGCGCCTGAGCAACGTGCCGGTCGTCGTCGTGACATCGGACGATCAGCCCGAAACAGCCCGGCGGGTGCAGGAGATGAATGTGAAAGCTATGATCATCAAGCCGGTGATGCTGGAGACGCTCGAAGCCGCGGTGAAAAGAGCCGGCCTGGTCTGACCCCGCCAAACGTTGCCAGCCGGCAGTCTTTTTGGCCTGTGCTCGGAAAATCCCCTTTTTATGAGGGGATTCCGGATAATTTTTATGGAATTTTGTCGAAACTTTAAGACTCAAATCTGGCCGCTATGGGAAATTATTGTATAATCCGCCTGTAAAAAATTTCACTATTTGGAGGAAGATATGAAGAAATACCTGTTCGTTGCCTTATTGCTGTCCGCGTTTGCCCTGGCAGCTTGCGGGGGCGGGACGTCCGACACCGGCGGCATTACCCTGCACGAGATCCCTGCCGAGTACGTCGGCTGGACCAACCCGCTGATGGGTGATGCGGCTGCCGTCGCTGCCGGCAAAGTGGTCTTCGAACAAAATTGCGTCTCCTGCCACGGCGCAACGGGCGTGGGCGACGGTGAAGCCGGCGTGGCGCTCGATCCGCCGCCCGCCGACCTGCACAAGGTCAATGAGCTGGCCGGGGAGGATTTCATCTACTTCGTGATCAACGAAGGCGTGGAAGGCACCTCGATGGTCTCCTGGAAAGGCACCCTTTCGGAGGAGCAGATCCAACAGGTGGCGGCCTACATTCGGACCACGTTCACCCCATAAGACGATCCAAAATCGAATTCCAGGCCGGGCATCTCGCAATGCCCGGCTTTTTTGCGCGCCCGGCGCGGCGCGATATTGATGCCGCTTTCAGGGTTGGCTTTTTCACCGCGAAGGGTATAATATTGCGAGGATAATTATGACCCTGCAAGCCGGAATTCCTGCCCCCGATTTCGAACTGCCCGATGAGGCCGGTCACTCCCACCGCTTATCGGATTACCGCGGCCGGACCGTGGTGCTGTATTTCTATCCCAAAGACGATACGACCGGCTGCACGACTGAAGCCTGCAACTTCCGGGACGATTATTCCGCCTACCAGCAGGCCGGGGTGGCCATCCTGGGCGTCAGCCCGGACAGCACCAAATCCCATGCCAAGTTCAAGTCCAAATATGACCTGCCGTTCCCGCTCCTGGCTGACGTGGATCACTCGGTCTGCGAGCAGTACGGCGTCTGGGGCTTGAAGAAGTTCATGGGCCGCGAATACATGGGGGTCATGCGCACCACTTTCCTGATCTCGGCAGAAGGCAACATCCTCGAAGTGTTCGAAAAAGTCAAACCGGCGGAACACAGCTCGGAAATCCTTGCCGCATTACAAGCGCATTGATAATGACTGTTAGATTCGACCTGATCCTCGACCTGCTCATCTTGATCGTTGGCCTGGGAATGGCCATCTGGTCGTCCATCCGTTGGAGCAGCGCTGCCCGGGAGCGGGACCTCGCCCGGCAAATGGGCGCCCAGGCCCAGGTCCAGAGCGAATCGGCCCGGCGCCAGGCGACCGCGGCCTTCCTGGTCGGGTCCCAGTTGCTGGCTGCCAACGACGAGCAGGCCGTCATCGAAGCCGGGATGCAGATCGGCTGCGAAACCTTCAACGCGGTCGGCTGCTCTTTCGTCCCGTATGACGAGTGGGGGCGCTCCCTGCCGCCCCTGAGCAGCGGGCACATCCCCCAGCCCGCGCTCAACCACTGGAACGACCGCCTGATTTCGCCCGCCACCCGCAAAGTCTGTAAGGCTTGCAAAACCTTGCGGGCCGAAAAGACGAACTGCCCCCTCCTGGCCGGTGCGGACGAAAGGATCAAGGTCCATTGCGTGCCGCTCCGCTGCGACAACCGGGAAGTCGGCGTGATCAATTTCTATTTCGCCACCGAACGCCTCCCCAGCCAGGACGAGCAGCGTTTCTTCGCCGAGATCGTCTCCATCATTGACCGGGCGTTCGACATGCTCCGCCGGCGTGACCAGGAAGTGGCCGCCCTGCGTTACCTCCAGACCGTCCAGACCCGCAACGACCTGCCCTCAACCATCAAGCCCCTGGTGGAAAACATCCAAAAAGCCTTGAATGTGGACGTGGCCCTGCTGTGGGCCAGGGAGACACCCGACGGTTTGAACTCACCCCTGGCGCATGAGAGCCGCCGGGACGGGTTGTCTGCTCCCGTTTTATCGGCGGATGCGGGCTTCCTGGAAGGAGTCTGGCAGAGCGTGGCGGCCGCCGACGGCCCCATCTCGCTCGAAAACCTGGCCGTGGACCGGCCCTGGCGCGTGCTCCTGGTCGTTCCGCTGCGCTGGGGCGACGAAAAACCCCTGGGGATGCTGCTGCTCGCCAACCGCACCGCCCAGACCTTCACCCGCCGCCAGACCCTGCTCTTGCAAACCCTGGCCGGGGAGACGGCCCTGCTGATCAAGAACTCTCAACTGGTGATCAAAGCCGAATACAACGCCGTGGTCGAGGAACGCGCCCGCCTGGCGCGTGAGATCCACGACGGGATGGCGCAAACCCTGGCTTTCTTGAAAATCGAAGCCCAGCGGATGCAGAGCTACGCCAGCCAGGGGGATGTCAATCGTTTGAACGAGACCCTCGAAAGCTGTTACCGCACCATCTCGGACGCCTACCTCGACGCCCGCCTGGCGATTGACAACCTGCGCTGCGCCCCCGGCGACGATTTTGTCGCCTGGCTGCGCCAGACCGCAGCCGATTTCGAGGCTGATTACGGCGTCGCGGTGGATGTCAGCGGCATTAATCAGGTGCGGAACCTTCAGCCGCACATCCAGGCCCAGGTCATGCGGGTGGTGCAGGAATCGCTCTCGAACATCCGCAAACATGCCCATCCGCGGCTCGTCAGGCTGGCCATCTCTGAATGCGACCACGGATTGAGCCTGGAGATCGCAGATGACGGGATCGGGTTCTCGCCGGATGACACGCAGCCGGCCTCCCGTCACGGCCTGCGCGGGATGCGCGAGCGGGCCGAATTGCTCGGCGCGGACTTCCAGGTGACGAGCAAGCCCGGGGAAGGGACCACCATCCACCTGCATTTGCCGCACACGGTTCAGGATAAAGTATGATACAGCCGGTCCGTCTCGTGGTGGTGGACGATCATATCCTTTTCCGGCGCGGCCTGATCGGGCTGTTGGATGAAATGCCCGGTTTCAGCGTGGTGGGTGAGGCCAGCAACGGCCTCGAAGCGGTTTCCCTGATCCTCGACAGCAAACCCGACCTGGTCCTCCTGGACGTCAACATGCCGGTCATGGGCGGGATCGAGACCATCCGCAACCTGAGGAAAGCCCACAGCGAAGTCAAGGTCCTGATGCTGACCATTTCGCAGCGTGAAGAAGACCTGATCGGGGCCATCGTGGCCGGAGCGAGCGGTTATATCCTGAAGAACACCGACCCGGAAGTCTTGCGCAAGGCCATCCTGGATGTCGTGGAAGGGAAATCCATGCTGGCGCCCGAACTGGCGGGCCAGGTCTTCAAGCTGCTCAGGCGTTCACAGGTGGGCCGGGCCGACCCGCTGCTCAGCGACCGGGAACTGGAGGTGCTGCACTGCCTGGCGCGCGGGCTGACCACCGCCCAGATCGCGGGCGAGTTGTACATATCCGAGAATACGGTCAAGACCCACATCCGGCACATCATGGAAAAAATGGAAGTCAGCAACCGGACCGAGGCGGTGGCCAAGGGCGCGGCCCTGGGCCTGTTGTGACAAACATCATCGAAACGGTACCGAACGGGTGATTTGGAAATCACCCGCTTTTTGTTTTAAAAATCCTACCAAATTTGCCCCCAATGCCATGACAGCCGTTTTGAATTTTGGTAAATTTTTATTGTGGAAAACCGGTAGATGGTATTGACGATGAATGAACAGACCCGCAACCGCCCGCACCGGGTGCTGATAGTCTCCGCAAACCCTTTGTTTCGTGAGGGTCTGTACAAGTTTTACATGCACCGGTGGGGCAGCAAGGCCGAATTGGTCGGCCTGCCTTCGACGATGGAAGGCGCGCTGGAAGCCCTGACCCTCCAACAGCCCGACCTGGTGATCGTGGATTATGACGACAAGACCATCACCCGGGACGAATTCCTGAACCGGTTTGTGATCGGGGAATCGCCGCTGAAGGTGGTCCTGGTTTCGCTGGATGCGGCCGGCCAGGTGGTCGTTTTCGACCGCAAGCGATTGACATCCTCCCAGGCAGAAGATTGGCTCAACGATCCCTGGCCTGAAGATTTTTTGCCCGAATAACACAAACCAACAAGGAGAGAGAGCTATGCTACATTTTATTATCGTGGGGGTCCTGGTCATTGCCATGTCAATCCTGACCTACCTGGGGTTGACAGGCATTGGCCTGCTGCCTGTCCAGGCGAGCGCCCAGGCGATCCCGATTGACTGGATGTTCGACTACCAGATCATGGCGATGTCCTTCCTGTTTTCCCTCATCGTGGTGCCTCTCATTTACAGCCTGATCGTTTTCCGGCGCAGGAAGGGAGATACCACGGATGCGGAACACATCGAGGGGAACACCCCGCTCGAAATCATCTGGACGGTCATCCCGCTCTTCGCCGTGATCACTTTTGCTTTCATGGGGGCCAAGTCTCTGGGCGATACCCGCCGGGTGGACCCGCAGGCGATGGTCATCAATGTCACAGCCCAGCAGTTCGCTTTCAGCTTCGAGTACCCGGACTATGGCTTTACTTCCAAAGAGTTATATGCTCCGGTGAACAAACAACTGCTCCTTAAAATGACATCTCTGGACGTGATCCACTCCTTCTGGGTGCCGGAGTTCCGCGTCAAGCAGGATATCGTCCCCGGCCGGTTCACCGAATATCGCATCACCCCGATCCTGGAAGGCGTCTACAAAGTCCGCTGCGCCGAGGTTTGCGGCGGCGGGCACGCCGGGATGCAGTCCTTCGTCGAGATCGTCAGCCAGGGGCGGTTCGACGATTGGGTGAAGGAGAAACAGGCCGAGGCGCTCGCCGCCTCCCAAACTCCCGAAGACCGGGGCAAATTGCTGTCCACCAGCTTCGGCTGTTTCGGCTGCCACTCCGTGGACGGCAGCCTGCTCCCGAACGGCGGCCCCTCCTGGCTGGGACTGTTCGGCTCGGAAACCGAACTGGAAGACGGCAGCACCGTGCTGGTTGACGAGGCGTACATCACCCAATCCATTATGGACCCGGCCTCGCAGGTGGTGAAAGGCTTCTCACCGATGACGTTCAACGGGACAGACGCCGGCTTGACCGAGGCTGACCTGGCGGACATCATCGCTTACATCAAAACGTTGCAGTAATACGGGAGTAAACATGAAAAAATTCTTCAAATCGGCTCTGGCGCGCGGCCTGCTTTGGCAATTGATCGGCTCGCTTCTCGGAGCCGGATTCGTCACCGGCATCCGCGCCGTTATGGGGCTGGATCCGCTCGGCCGCTTCGGCTTCAGTGAACCGGCCTGGGTCTTCGGCGGCCTGGTCGGGACGCTGGCGTTCCTGGCCGGGAACGGCGTGGCCAGCGATTGGGCCAAGTGGGCCCGGGGCATCCCGACCCACGACCACCACGAAGACCCGTCCGGCTGGGAGAAGTTCATCAACGTCTCCCTCGACCACAAGGTCATCGGCATCCAATACACCCTGACCGCCCTCATCGTTTTGGGCCTGGGCGGGACGTTCGCGATGATCTTCCGCACCGAACTGGCTGCATCGGGCTTGCAATTCCTGAACGGGACCCAGTACAACACCATGATGGGCCTGCACGGGATCGTGATGATCGTCGCCATCCTGCTCGGCATCGCCGGGATGATGAACTACCTGGTCCCGCTGCTGATCGGCGCGGCAGACATGGCCTTCCCCCGCCTGAACGCCTTCTCGTTCTGGATCACCATCCCCGCCGCCATCTGGCTGGTCTCGAGCCTGTTCCTGGGCGGGTTCGACACCGGCTGGACGGGCTACCCGCCGCTCTCGGCGCGTGCCCCGGTCGGGATGCAGATGTTCTTCCTGGCCGTGTTCGTCGTCGGCTGGTCGTCCATCCTGGGCGGCCTCAACCTGCTGGTCACGGTGGCCCGGATGCGCGCCAGGGGCATGACCTCCTTCCGCCTGCCGATCTTCGTCTGGGCCTCGATCGCCACCTCGCTCATCTCGCTGACCGCCACCCAGTTGATCGGCCTGTCCTTCCAGATGGTTATGTTCCAGCGCCTGTTCGGGATGGGTTTCTTCGACCCGGCCAAAGGCGGCAACCCGGTCCTGTTCCAGCACCTGTTCTGGTTCTACTCCCACCCGGCGGTCTACGTCTTCATCCTGCCCGGCCTGGGGATCATCTCGGAGCTGCTGCCGGTCTTCGTCCGCAAGCCGCTCTTCGGCTACCGCTGGGTCGCCATGTCTTCGCTGGGGATCGCCCTGGTCGGCTTCCTGGTCTGGGCGCACCACATGTTCACCTCCGGCATGAACGAATACCTGCGGGTCCCGTTTATGTACAGCACCCTGCTGGTGGCCGTCCCGACCGGGGTCAAGTTCTTCTCCTGGGTGGCGACGATCTGGGGAGGCAAGATCGAGGTCCCGACGCCGATGCTCTTCGTCCTGGGCGGGGTCGTCGTCTTCCTGATGGGCGGTCTTACCGGACCCCCGAACGCCACCGTTTCCACGGATTTGCACCTGCACGACACCTATTTCATCGTCGGCCACTTCCACGATACGATGTTCGGCGGGTTCGTCTTCCCGTTCTTCGCCGCACTTTACTACTGGTTCCCCAAGGCCACCGGCCGCCGGATGAACGAGTTCCTCGGCAAGCTCCACTTCTGGCTGATGACGCCCTCGTTCCTGGTGATGACCTTCGGCATGATGCGCATCGGCCTGCTGGGCATGCGCCGCCGCATCTCGGACTATGACGCGGCCCTCGGCTTCGATACGACCCACCTGGTCCTGACGGTTGCGGGCTTCCTCATCTTCACTTCGGTGCTCATCTTCGTCTACAACCTGTTCAGGAGCATGAAGAAAGGCGAAGTCGCCACCGGGAACCTCTGGAATTCGCGCTCGCCAGAGTGGCAGGTGGCTTCGCCGATGCCGGCCCACAATTATGACCGGCCCTTCGAAGTCGTGGGCGAGCCGTATGATTACGGCCTGCCCGGCTCGAAATTCGTCGAATTTGCCAACCCGAAACAGTAAGCGGAAGAGGAGATATTTTCATGGCACACACAAACAAGTCTGAGGCCCTCCGTTTGGGCATCACCATCTTCATCTTCCTGGCGGTCCTGACGGCGCTGGAATTTGTCATTGCCCTGGCGCTGAACTCGATCCCGCTGCTGGTCGTGGTCGCCCTGGTCAAGGCCGGGCTGGTCATGTACTACTACATGCACATCTACAAACTCCAGCAGGAGTCCGGCGACGGGCACGACTCCTACGAGTACAAGACCGGCACCAACCGCCTGGGACTGTGGCTCTTCCTGCTGTCCGACTCGTTCGTCTTTGGCGGGCTGCTGGTCAGCCGCTTCAACCTGCTCGGCTTCACCCGTCCGCACCTGAACCAGGTCCTCGGCCTGGTCGTGACCGTCGTCCTGCTGGTCTCCTCGTTCTTCATGAACCGGGCCGAGACTCAAATGGCGCACGGGAACAAAAAAGGTTTCCTGGGCAACACCCTGGTCACGATCATCCTGGGCGCGGGGTTCGTCATCGGCGTGGTCGGTGTGGAATGGCAGTTGGCCGCCGCGGAGGGCGTGAAGGCCGGCTCGATGGTGGACGGCGGCATCTTCTACATGATGACCGGGATGCACGCCTTCCACGTCCTCACCGGCGTGCTCTTCCTGTGGATCGTTTACCGCAACGCCCGCAAGGACGTTTACTCTGCCGAAAAGCACTGGGGCGTCGAAGCCGCCACGGTTTACTGGCATTTCGTGGACGTGGTCTGGATCTTCTTCTACCCGGCGCTTTACCTGATCGGTAGCGTGATCTAGTTTTATCGGTTCGGAGCAGCAAGGGGCGGGCAGGGATGTCCGCTCCTTGCGCGAGAGATGGAGATGGAGAAGAATACGCTCAAGCTGGGGCTGGGACTGTTGCTTCTGATCGGGGCGGTCGGTTTATTGGCGCTGGTATTCCAACAGCCGGAAAAATTGAACGGGGCCGTGCTCGACCCGCCGCTCCCCGCCCCGGATTTCAGCCTGGCGCGGGACGACGGGACCCAATTCCGCCTGAGCGCGTATCGGGGTAAAATCGTCCTGTTGTATTTCGGCTACACCTCCTGCCCGGACGTGTGCCCGGCGACGATGGCGGAACTGCGCCAGGCGCGGGAATCGCTCGATGACGGGCTGGCCGACCGGGTTCAGGTGGTGATCGTGGCGGTGGACCCCGACCGGGACACGCCGGAGCGTATCCAGCAATACGCCGAGCATTTCGACCAGAGCTTCATCGGCCTGAGCGGCGCGCTGGATGAACTGCAAAAGATCTGGGACGCCTATGGCATCACCCGCTCCATCGAGGAAAGCCAATCCGCCAGCGGGTATCTCGTCTCCCACACGGCCCGGGTCTACCTGGTGGACCCGTCCGGCAGCCTGCGCCTGTCCTTCGCCTTCGGCGCCCCGCCGGAAGACATCACCCACGACCTTAAAATCTTGCTGGCAACTCCGTAAGGCGACATTTATGTCGCTTTTCCCGCAAACCAACGACATGAATGTCGCCTTACCAAACGTCCCATGAAAATTTCACCCACCCTCAAAGCCATCATTTTCTCCATGCTGCTCGGCATTGCGCTGGCGGCCCTGATGAGCGAGATCGCCTACCAGGTGCTCAAGAGCGAGAACCGCGAACCGAGGACCATCGAACTCGTCATCCCGGCCGGCACGGCTGAACGGGTTGCGCTTGGCGAAGTCCCGCCGGCCATCCCGGAGGATATGCTTTTCGTCGTCGGCGATACCCTGGTGGTGGTCAACCGGGACAACGTGGACCACCAGCTTGGCCCGCTCTGGATCCCGGCGGGGGCCTCGGCCAGCCTCAACCTGGACACCGAGGAAAACTACGTCATGGAATGTTCCTTCCAGCCGGCGAAGTACCTGGGCCTGAACGTGCGCGAGCCGGTCACGCTCGGCACCCGGCTGACCGGCATCTTCTTCGGCGGCCTGCCGATGGGGGCCTTGTTCGCGGTTTACAGCATCCTGGTCATCAGGAAAAAAGAGCAAAAAACGTGATCCTGCGCGCCGCTCTTTCCCGCAAGTGGCTGTTGACGACCTTGCTCGTCCTGGCGGGCGGGGCGGTCTGCGTCCGCCTGGGAATCTGGCAGTTGGACCGTCTCGACCAGCGCCGGGCCTTCAACGCTCACGTCGAGGCCATGCGGAGCGAATCCCCGCTGGATTTGAACGCCGGAATTCCCGCAGAGCTGACCGAAATGGAGTACCGGGCGGTGGTCGTTTCGGGGACTTACGATTACGGGAACCAGGTGGCCCTGCGCAACCAGTTCTACGGGGACGCCTACGGCTACCACCTGCTCACCCCGCTCGTCCTGGACGACACTTCGACTTCTGCTTCGACAGGCTCAGCACAGCAGCTCAGTGCAGGTGGGCGCGCGGTGCTGGTGGACCGGGGCTGGGTCCCGGCGGAGGGCAACGACTCGCCCTCGGGCTGGTCCCGCTACGATAACGGCGGCCAGGCCCAGGTCCGGGGTGTGATCCGCCTGGGACAGGCCAAGGCGCAGATCGGCGGCGTCCCCGACCCGACCCTGGCCCCGGGGCAGACCCGTCTCGATTTCTGGTACGTCGCCAACCTCGAACGGATCGCGGGGCAAATCCCGTACCCGATCCTGCCGGTTTACATCCAGCCCGACCCCGACCCGGCGGATACCGAGCCGCCGATCCCGTTCCAGCCTGAAATCGAATTGACCGAAGGCCCGCATTTGGGGTATGCTTTGCAGTGGTTCACTTTTGCGGCGATCCTGGTCGCCGGGTATCCTTTTTACCTCCGCAAGCAGATTGCAGGGAAGCCATGAAATACTCACTTTCGTCTTCATTTGCCCGCCTGGCCCTGGCCCTGTTCGTGGTCACGTTCCTGTTGACCGTGCTGGGCTGGGCTACGACAGAGACCGGGGCGGCGTTCGTGTGCCGGGGCTGGCCGCTGTGCATCCCGACCAGCGACGTGGGCTGGCTGAAGGTTGCCCATATCGGGCTGGTGGGGCTGGCCTCGCTGTTGATGCTCTGGCTGTTTCGCAAGGCCTGGCGGGAGCAGCGCCAAGACCGCATCCTGCTGCCGCTCACGACTGTGACGGCGGTGCTGTTCCTCGGGCAGGCTTTCGTAGGCGCGATCCAGGTCATCCGCAACATGCCGGGGCACCTGATCGCCTTGCATTCGCTTACATCGGTTTCGCTGTGGATCGCCCTGGCGGCGCTGGTGTATGCTTCGGGGCTGCTGGCGAAGGACGGCGGGGAAGTCGCGCCAATCGGTTTCCGCCAACGCTTGAAGGACTTTTTCATCCTGTCCAAGCCGCTGATCGTGCTGCTGCTGCTGGTGACGACCTTCGGCGGGCTGGTGGCCGGGCTGAAAGGCTGGCCGTCGTGGCCGCTCATCGGCTGGACCATGCTCGGCGGGGCGCTGGCGGCGGCGGGGTCCTCGGCCCTGAACCAGTACATTGACCGCGACCTGGACAAGGCCATGCAGCGCACTTCCAAACGCCCCCTGGCTGCCGGGCGGATGACCGCGGCCGAGGGCCTGTCTTACGGGCTAGCGCTGTGCCTGGCCAGCTATTACGTGATGGCCGGGTTCGTCAATTTCCTGGCGGCGCTGCTGTCGCTGGCCGGGATTTTCTATTACGTCATTTTTTACAGCGTGTGGCTGAAAAAGAAGACCGTGCAGAACATTGTCATCGGCGGCGGGGCGGGGGCCATCCCGCCCATGGTCGGCTGGGCCGCGGCGACGGGGAACCTGTCCCTGGCGGCCTGGCTGCTGTTCGCCATCGTCTTCATGTGGACGCCGCCGCACTTCTGGGCGCTGGCTATCGTCCGCCAGAAGGATTATGCCAATGCGGGCGTGCCCATGCTGCCGGTGGTGCGCGGCGAGACCGAGACCCGCCGCCAGATCTTGCTCTACACCCTGGCCCTGGTCGCGGTGACGCTGATGCTGCCGTTGACGCGCGAGACCGGCACGGTTTACCTGGTTTCCGCCATCCTGTTGGGGATCTGGCTGATTTACGCCGCCTGGAAGGTCTGGAAAGTCCCCGGCAACAAGGTCGCCTGGCGCATGTACCGCTGGTCGAGCATGTACCTGGCCTTCATCTTCCTGGCCTTGATGGTGGACGCGGTGGTGTGATTTGAGGGCTTCTCAACGCGAATTTTGCTAAATGGCGAATGACGCGAATGTTTCTGGGGAAAATGCTGGTCCTGATTTATTGGCTTTCTGGGAATTGCCGTGGTGGACTGCCAGTAGTGGGTCGGATTGGCAATCCGACTTACGCTTTGGTGCCAGAGATGCCAGGCGATCACGACGATTCCAAATGAACCGATTTGGTTTTAGCCGCTCTGAATCCCTGTCGAAGCGGCTGTGATAGGCAATCGAAGCCATTTCGATTGCGAGGACGAGGCCGGGAATCAAAAAGAGAGACGGCCAGCCTCTCTTTTTTCGCTATACGGGACACGCGCTACGGATCACGCAACATGCTACACGCTCACGCGTACATCCCCCAATCCAGCGCGCTCGGGTCTTCCATCATCGAGAAATCCCAGACGTCCATGCCCATCTCTATCGTGACGGGTTTCCCGCCGACGCCTTCCTGGGCTTTGGCGCGGGTCATGTCAATCATTGCCGGGCCGTAGGGACAGAACGGGGTGGTCAGGATCATGCGCAGCTTGACGACCCCGTCTTCGAACTTGATGTCCCGGATCAGGCCCAACTGGATGATGTTCATCCCGATCTCCGGGTCAACCACTTCCGACAGGGAAGCGCGCAGGGGCTGGACCATCTCAGGGTGGGTATCGTGCAGGGTCCATTTGATTTGGTTGGTTTCAGTTTCACTCATGCGGTTTGCTCCGAATTCAGCGGCTGGACCACGTAGGTGCAGTGGGCGTCGCCGCTTAAGATACACTGGACTTTTTCAGCCGGGACGGCCAGCATCCGGGAGATGATGGTCTGGTCCACGGTGCAGACTTCGGGGTGGTCCTGCCCGATCTGCAGGTAGGGGCAGGTGATCTCGTGGATGCGGTAGTCGCTGCCGGATTTTTCCCATTCGACGGTGAAGCCTTCTTCCGCCAGCAATTCGCTGATGATCTCCAGCCGTTCTTCCATGCTCAGGCCCTGCATCTGCTCGGAATAATCCTCGGCCAGGCTGGCGGCCATCTCGGTGAAGATCTTGCTGACCATCGTCTGGGGCAGGGAGGATTTCAACTGGCTGAGCAGGCGCGAGGTCAGGCGCAGGTAACGGGTCGGGAAACGCTCCAGCCCCTCCTCGGTCAACGAGTAGACCAGGCGCGGGCGTCCCACGCCGTGGCGTTCCTCCTCGGCGGCGATCAACCCTTCGATCTGAAGGTTCGTCAGGTGGTGGCGGACGGAAATCGGGTTGATCCCGACGGCTTCGGCCAGGTCGGTAATGGTCGAGCCGGGGCTTTTGGACAGGGTTTGCAGGATGCGTTCGCGCGTGCTTTTCATGCTTCACTCGTGAAATTAGGCGGATAAAGATATTTGGAGTATAACAGTCACGTTTTGGTTTGTCAATAAAGTAGATAAATATCATAAAAATAGCTCCGGCCAGCCAGCCGGAGCTATCGAATAATTTTGAAGAAGGGTTATGGGATCAGCGAATAAAGCAGGAGGTCGGGGGAACCCTTGCCTTCGTTGATCACCACGCCGACGGTGGCGCTGGACTTGATGGCGGTCGTCACCGTGGCGGGAGTGGCTGTCGGGTGGGCCTGGAGGTACAGGGCCGCGACACCCGCGACGTGGGGCGTTGCCATGGACGTGCCGCTGATGGTGGCCGAGGCGGTGGTGCTGGTGTACCAGGCTGAAGTGATCCCCGTGCCGGGAGCGAACAGGTCGAGGCAGGTCCCGTAGTTGGAGTAGGTGGCCCGCACGTCGGCCGAATCGGTCGCGCCGACGGTGATGGCCGTCGGGACGCGGGCCGGGGAGAAGCGGCAGGCGTCCCGGTGCTCGTTGCCGGCCGCGACCGCGTAGGTTACACCGGCGTTGATCGAGTTCGTGACCGCCAGGTCAATCGCGTCCGATGCGCCGCCGCCCAGGCTCATGTTGGCCACCGCCGGTTTGACGTGGTTGGCCGTGACCCAGTCAATCCCCGCGACCACGCCGGAGGTGGTGCCGGAACCGGAGCAATCCAGGACGCGCACCGCGTACAGGGTCACGTCCTTGGCGACGCCGTAGCTCTCACCGCCGATGGTGCCTGCCACGTGCGTCCCGTGACCGTTGCAGTCAATCCCGTTCTGGCCGTCGCCGACCGCGTCGTAAGCGACGAAAGCCCGCCCGCTGAAGTCCACATGGGAGGGGGTGATGCCGGTGTCCAGGATGTAGGCATTGACGCCCGCGCCGGTGTAGTTGTAGGTGTAATGCCCGTTGAGCGGCAGGGCGCGTTGATCAATCCGGTCCAGGCCCCAGGAAGGCGGGTTGACCTGGTCGCCTTCGATGGAGATCGTCTGGTCGGCTTCGATGTAGAGCACGTGCGGGTTGTGTTGCAGCCCTTCCACCGCCTGCGAGGGCAGCGTGGCAGCGAAGCCGTGCAGCGCGTTCGCGTAAACGAAGTGGACTTGCCCGCCCTGTCCCTGTGCCTGCTTCATGGCGCTGGCGGCTTCCGGGCCGGTGTCGAACACCACGATGTAACGGTCCGGGATGGCGTTGGGTGAATCCGCCCCCAGGATGGGCGCCGGGCCGCGCTGGATTGCCAGGCCCGGGGTCACGGTCGCCAGGGTCAAGACGACGGTGACGAGAACGATCCAGAACTTGCGGTACTTCATTGCTTTCTCCTCCAGGGAAAAAATAGGGTATTTTGTTAAACGGCAAGCGGATGCCGGTTAAACCGCAGGGATACGCTGGACTGGTCAATGGTATTTCAGGACGATTCTATGACGAGGAAAGACCGGATCGGTTACGGGCAATTTCCTCGCCAATTCCAGGAACTTAACCCGGACAAGTCGAGATCAAAGGATGCGCCACGGAAGTGCGGTCCTTCGTGGCCCCGAGATGAAAATAAAAGTGGCTCTTGAAGATTAAGTGGGGTGGAAACCCGTTTTACCACAGAGCGCACTGAGAGCACCGAGATTTTAAAAGGTGGCCCTCCCGTTTTTGACGGGAAAGACCTTTTGAAACACGAAGGAACACAAAGTCCACGAAGGAATATCTTTACGGCAAAGCGCTTTTTTCCCTTTGAGAGCCTTCGTGTGACTTTGTGTTTAAGCTCTTTCCCGTTTGTTACGGAAGAGCCTAAAAGGTTTTCTCTGTAGACTCTGCGATCTCACTGGTGAATAAATGGGCGACCCCACCAAATACCAGAGAGCCATAAAAGTATCGCAACCTCCATGTTGCCTCCGGGGAGCAAGATAAAACCTGCGGTACTGCGCCCGGACAAAGCAGGAAGGGCGAGAGACCTCTCGCCCTTCCTTTGGGTTGTGCGCCGGTGATGGACCGGGTCGTTATTCGGTTGAGGACTACGGGACGTAGTACTCGATGATGAGCTGCGGGCGGGAGGCAGCCGCGGCGTTGCCGCTGTAGAAGCTCATGTAGTTGGCCAGGGCGTTGTTGTTGTCGTCCAACTTGAAGCGCAGGCGGAACTGGGTCACGCCGGAGGCCGAGGTCAGCTTGTTGATGAAGCCCTTGGCGCTGGTCAGGTCGAGGCTGTACCAGTTGGCGGCCGGGGCCGGGGTGGAGGGTCCGACCGTCTTGTTGCGGGGGGCCTGGAAGTCCTGTGCGGCCAGCCCAATCCCTGTCCCGAAGAAGCCTTTACGCACGTCCACGAACAGGCCCTGGAAGAGGGTGAAGGGATTCCCGCCGCCGGTGACGCCCTGCTTCTTGATTTTGAGGGTCACTTTGGTGATGACGGCATTATCCGGCAGGCCCGAGGTGACGAACGAGAGGAGGCCGCGGTACTGCTTGCGGGCCGCGTCGTCGCCCAGGCGGAAGATGCCGGCCCCGGCGTTGAACGTGCCGCCCGCGTTGCTGGTCTCGGACGATTCGAGCACCCAGCCGTCGGAGGCTCCAGCCGATTTCAGGGTCAGGACCTTCTTGACCGTGTAGGCCTGCCCGGCGGTGAATCCGGCTGTGAGCGGGTTGTTGGCCGCGTCCAGGATCGTGCCGTCGTTGAGCACGTTCAGGCGGAGGCTGCCGTTGCCCGTGCCGGTGTTGACGGTGACGGTGTAGACCGCGCCGGCATTGGTGATGTTCGTGACAGCGTAGCCGGTGATGGCGCCGGTCTTGGTGAAGCTGAAGTCGGTCGCATCCACGCCGGTGACGGGTTCGGTGAATGTGACGGTGAACTTGACGAAGCGCTTGCTGGTCGGGTTGGCGTCCACGCGCAGGCTGGAGACGACGCCCGGCGGGGCGGTGTCCACCAGCCAGGTGAAGCTGGCCGGGGTTCCCACGTTGCCCACCGCGTCGATGGCCCGGACGGAGAAGGTATGGCTCCCGTCACCCAGCCCCAGGTAGGCCCACGGGCTGGTGCAGGCGGCGAAGCCCAGGCCGTCCATGTCGCATTCGAAGGTGGCCCCGCCGTCGGTGCTGGAGAAGTTGAAGCTGGCGTCGGCGCTCGCGGAGGGATCGGGCGGCGTGGGCGGATCAATGCTGGCGTCCGGGGCGGTGTTGTCGAGGGTGTAGGTCTCGTCGGTGGCGGGTTCGGCCCCGGCGAAAGCGTTGCCGGCCAGGTCGGTGAGGGTCGGGCCGACAAAGTCGAGTCCCACCACGCCGTCGAAGCCGGCCAGGTCGCCGCCGGAGACGGTCACGTCGTACAGGCTGGCGCTGACCGGGGTGACGGCCGAGACGGTGGCGGTCGTGGTGCCGTTGACGCCGAAATCGGCCGCGTCCACGCCGGTGACGTCCTCATCGAAAGCGGCCCGGAAGACGAGCGTGTCGGCGTTGGTGGGGGAGGCGGCCGGGGTCTGGAGGCTGAAGGCGGTCGCGGCCGGGGCGGTGTTGTCCACCGTGTAGGATTCATCCATGCCAGGTTCGGCGTTGACGAAAGCGTTCCCGACCAGGTCGGTGAGCGCCGGGCTGGCGGCGAAGTCCAGGCCGACGAGGCCGTCGAAACCGGCCAGGTCGCCGCCGGAGAGGGTCACGTCGTACACGCTGGCGCTGACCGGCGTGACCGCAGAGACGAGAGCGGTCGAGCCGTTGGCGGCGAAATCGGCCGCGTCCACGCCGGTCACGTCTTCGCTGAAGGTGGCCCTGAAGGTCAGCGTGTCGGCGTTGGTCGGGCTGGCAGCCGGGGACTGGCGCACGAAGGAGGTGATCGCGGGAGCGATGCCGTCGTAAGTGACTTCGTTGTCGCCGCTGGTGCTGGCGGTGTTGCCGTTCCCGGCCGGGTCCTGGGCCGCGCCGGAGCCGAGGGAGGCGGTCACGGTCCCGGCCCCGCTCATCCCGGTGACGGCGATGTCGAAGGTGGTCCCGTCGAGCGGAGCGATCTCGGTCACGGTGGCAGACGTCCCCCCGATCGTGCCGCCCAGGGTGACATCCCCGGCGGTGAACGAGGCGGGGTCAATCGCTTCGCTGAAGACTGCGGTAAAGTTGATCGCCGCGTCGTTGGTCGGGTCGGCCTGCCCGCCGGACTGGTTGACGGTGACGGTCGGGGCTACGTTGTCCAGCGTGTAGAGCTCGTCGGTGGCGGGTTCGGCGATGACCAGGGCGTTCCCGTGGACGTCGGTGATGTCCGAAGCGGGGTTCAGGTTCAGCCCGACCGTACCGTTGAAGGAGGCCAGGTTCCCGCCGGAGACGGTCACATCATAGACGCTGGCGCTGCCGCCCACGGAGACCGCGCCTGTGACCGAGGCGGTCGAGGTGCTGTCCTTGAGGAAGTCCGCCGAGTTGACGCCCAGCACGTCCTCGTTGAACGTGACCCGGAAGGTGAGCGAATCGGCGTTGGTCGGGCTGGAGGCCGGATTCTGGAGGGCGAACGACAGGGCGCTCGGCGAAACGATGTCCACTTCGGCGACGAACGCATCGGCGTTGTTGCCGGAACTGTTATGCGGCCGGATGGGCGTGCCCCATTCGACGCTGCTGGCGCCCAGCATGAACACGTCACCGGATGAAACGGCTGCCATGCCTCCGCTGGTATCGTTGCCCGAGCCGCCCAGGAAGGCGTTCAGGGCCAGGTTGCCGCTCGTGTCCAGTTTTGCGACGAAGGCGTCGGTGCCGCCGGAATGCCCCTGGACGGGTGTGTCCCACTGGGCGTCGCTGGTTCCGATCACGAACACGTCCCCGGTCCCGTCTGTGACGATGCCGGAGCCGCTGTCGGCTGTGGCGCTGCCCTGGAAGGTGTTCCAGGTCAGGGTCCCGGCGGTGATGTCAATCTGGGCCGCGAAACTGTCGTCGCCGCCGGCGTAGGCGTCCACCGGCGCGCCCCAGGTGGCGGAACTGGTCCCGGCGACGTAAAGGTTGCCGCTGCTGTCGGCGGTCAGGTCCGCGCCCGAATCGTTCCCGCTCCCGCCCAGGAAGCCGTGCCAGGCGCGGGCGCCGTTGGCCGGGCTGAGTTTGGCGTAGAAGCCGTCGTTGAGGGCGGTGTAAGCCCGCATGGGAGAGGTACCCCAGGCGGCGCTGCTGACTCCGGTCACGAACACGTCGCCGTTATCGTCGAGGGCGATGCCGTTGCCCTGGTCGTCGCCGGAACCGCCGATGAAGGTGTTCCAGATGCGCCCGCCGCTGGCGTTGAACCGCGCGGCGTAGCCGTCGTTGAGGCTGGCGGTAAAGGCCACCAGGGGCGCGCCCCAGGTGCCGTCGCTGTAGCCGGTCACGAACGTATTGCCGCTCGTGTCCACGGCGATATCGGTGCCGACCTCCATGCCGATCCCGGCTGTGAAGGTATTCCAGAGCAGGTTGCCGCTGTTATCCAGCTTGGCAACGAAAGCATCCACGTCGCTCAGGTCAACCACGGTGCAGTCCACCGGGCAGGACCAGACCCCGCTGATGTCGGCGTCGCTCCAGCCTGTGATGTAAATGTTCCCGGAGCCGTCGAGGGCGATGCCGTTGCCGTAATCGTCCTGGCTGCCGCCGAGGAAGGTGTGCCAGAGCAGGTTGCCGCTCGGGTCGAGCTTGGCGACGAAGGCGTCGTAGCCGGCTGCGGTGTAGGCCCGCACCGGCGCGCCGCCCCAGTCGGCGTCGCTGTCGCCGACGACGTAGATGTTGCCGCTCGCATCCACGACGATGTCATTGCCCGCTTCGCCGCCGCTGCCACCCAGGAAGGTGTTCCAGATGGTGATCGGGTCAATCATCAGGGTGTAGGCCGGATCGTAAGCCCCGACGGCGAACCCGACCTGGTTCCTGCCGCGCGTTTCGAAGCGGACCGCCACGTCCACGCGCTGGCCGTTGATCTGCTGCCAGGCGACCGGCGCGCTCTCGGTGATTTGGCCGTTCCGGTAGCGGGCGACGAGCTTCCCGTCGGCGCGGATCTCCAGCGGGGCGTTGTACCCAAGCCGGATGCGGGCCGGATCGGCCCCCGGCCGGAGCGTGTACGTGGTCTGGAAGATGCCGCCCGCCGCCGCGTCGAAGGCCAGGGAGATGCCGTCCCACAGGTCCGCATACGTGACCCTGGTCAACGGGGCGGCCTGGCCCCCGCGTGAGGCTGCGCCCAGGCTGGCAGGCTGGACCGGGTTCGCCCCGGCGAATTCCACCCGCAAGGCGTGGGAGCCGCTGGCGGCGTAATACCCGTCAGCGCCAAACCCCAGGACGTGCCCCCGCGAAGTAAATTGCAGGAGATTGGAGGCCCCGTCCGGCCTTTGGGCGATCAATCCCGCGGCGCCTGCGAGAGATGCCGGGGCCGCCAGCGATAACAGCAGGCTGGCGAAGATGAGGATATGAAACCATTTGGTGCTTGACTTTCCGATCATTTTTCTCTCCTTTGTTGGGTTGCCTTGTGTGTCAAGGCCGTCTGGAACGAATGCCAATAAGGCCATTTTCCTGCGCGGGTAAATAAAAAAGCGACACCTTGCCTGGCATCACTCTGGGTGGGACATTTTCTCTGCCCGCTTGTTCTGCCCGGAAGTGGAAAATCCCCTCCGGCAAACCGGGGTTGAGCGTTGTTCGTGATCCAAATGTAAGACCGGCCCATAGCCATTCCTCTCCTGAACGGAATGTATGACGAATTCGGACGTTTACCGTCTGTTTTGCGGATTACTTTCTACCTGTCGTCCGGGGCCGATAAAGGTTATCAGGGGGATGGGTGATTTCTTTAACCCGCGAGGGGTTAATGTTGCATCACCCCCGCGCCGGGCCAAATGAGACAGGAAAGGTTATGGATGGTAAATACCGATTTCTTCCAGATCAGGCGAATTCATTGTACAACTTCCCGTTCCGGTTGTAACGCGTATAAACCCCCTCTTGCCATGCGTATAAATCCCCCGTTTTTGAAATTAGTACCTTACAAGTTATCTCCTTGCTTTTTGGGCAAGAATTTAAACCACGAAGGGCACAAAGGGTCACGAAGGTTTTCCTTTGTGTTCCTTCGTGACCCTTTGTGGTTGAATCCTTTTTGGTTTCGGCTTGTCCGAGTTAGGCAAATCTGGAATTTTACGGCACGTAATACTCCACAACCAGCTTTGGGCGGTTGGCCGCTGCCGCATTCCCGCTGAAAAATTTAATGTAATCCGCGCCGTTGTCGTTGTTGTCGTCTTTGGTGAACAGCAGCCGGAACTGGGTCAGCCCGGTCCGGTTGACGAGGGGGAACGCCGCCGCTCTCAAGGCTGCGCTGTACCAGCCATTTACCGGCGAATTCCTGACCACCCCGGCCAGCGCCAGATGCGCCGGGGCCTGGAAATCAACCGCCTGTAAAGCCTGCAAACTCCCGAACCTGAGCTTTCGGATGTCCACCCGCAGGTTTCCGTGTGTGGCGAATGGGTTCGTCCCGGCCACCGCCTGCCGGCGGATCTTCAGGATCACCCTGGTGACGACCGCCTGGTCCGGCAGCCCGGCGGTATCGAAAGACAGGATGGCCCGGTACTGTTTGTCCTGGGCGTTGTCGCCGAGCATGAACGTGCCCGCGCCGCGGTCGAGCGACCCGCCCTGGCTGCTGTGTTCGCTCTTCTCCAGCACCCAGCCGTCCAGGGATGGCTGCGACCGCAGGACCAGCCGCCTCTTGATGGTGTAAACCTGGCCGGACGTGAAATCCCCGTTTCCAATCCCCGCCCCGCCCAGCGGGTTGGCCGAGGCATCCTGGATGCTGTCATTATCTTTGAGGTCCAGGCGGATGGTCCCGTTGCCGGAGCCGGTCGCCACGCTGACCGTGTACACGCTCCCGGAGCCGCTCACCCCCGTCACCGCAGCGCCCGGGACCCCGGTCCGGGTCAGCGCGAAATCGGTTTTGTCCACGCCGGTCACAGGTCCCGTAAAAGTCACCGTGAAATTGACCGTTTTCCTGCTCGACGGGCTGGTCCCGGCCCGCAGGATACTCTTCACTTCCGGGAAGCCCTTCGACAGGACATAAGTGTCAATCAACAGCCCGGTGCGGGTGAAGAACTGGAATGTCAGGCTTTCGGCGGTCATCTCGACCCGCATTGCGCCGTAATCATCGTTGTAGCGCACCCGGCTGCCGGAGGCGATCACGTCGAACGCGTACAGGGATTTGCCGCCCAGCCCGTTCACGAAATACGCCAGCCCGCCAACCTGGAGCCGCTCGTAGGTGTGGTCGTGCCCCGAAAGGACCACATCCGCTCCCCAGGCCTCGAACGGCCACTGGATGAAATCGTCCGAGCCGTGCTGCCCGGACGAATACGGCGCGTGGTGGGTAATGACCAGTTTGAATGTTGAAGTGGAGGCCGCCAGCCCGTTCTTGAGCCAGGCCGCCTGATCCGACGTGGCTGTGTTGCCATCCGGCTCGTGCGGGTCGCTGTTTACAATGAAGAAATGCGCCGGGCCTCTGACGAAGTCGTAGTACCTTTCGTTGCCGGGCAGGGTGAAGTAATCGAAATACGGCTGGGCGCCGGTGGTGATCCAGTCGTGGTTGCCCAGGGCCGGGAAGAATTTGTTGGTGGCCGCGCCCGCGCCGTAACTGCCTTTGTAGGGGTAGATGTAGTCGTGATAATACTTGCCGATGTTGGCGTCAATCGTGCCGGCTGCGCCGTTCGGATAATTGTTATCCCCGACCGTGATGATGAAATCCGGGTCCCAGCTTTTGACCAGGGCGGCCACCTCGGCTGCGGCCTGGCTCTCGTAGCCGAAATCGCCGATCACCGCGAAGACCGTCGCCCCGGCCTGCGGGACGATTTCGGGCAGGGCCGTTCCGGTGTTCAGCGCATAAACGTGCGGACTCCTGCTGCCGGTCAGCCATAGACTGATAACCAGGCATAAAGCCAGGATCCTGTGTGGTAACGGTAGATGTTTCATCTTGCTTGTTTCTCCATTCGGTTGCCGGAGTCGAAAGCCTTTGCAAAGTATCCTGCAAGGCCCGGCTCTTGATTCCCAACGATGGGAGTCGTTGGACTCCGACGACCGGTGGTTTTTGTAACAGACCAGAAGCCATTTTGCAAATAGGAAATGTTACCTATTAAAAATGCCAGGCCCCTCGCGTGGAAGGGCCTGGGGAGTGAGTGAATATACTAGAAAAATATGATAAATATTGACATATTCCCTCCAATTTGCTATAATCCCAGGTGTGACAGTTTCCGCCACACGGCGGCGATTTTTTTGCAAGGAGCATCCATTCATGTCAGAGTTGGTCATCAAAAACCTGCACGTCAGCATTGACGGGAAAGAGATCCTGAAAGGCCTCGATTTGACGGTCGAGCAGGGCAAGATCCACGCCATCATGGGACCCAACGGGACGGGCAAGTCCACGCTGGCGTATACCCTGATGGGACACCCGCACTACGAAGTCACGGACGGCGAGATCTGGTTCAAGGGCGAAAACGTCCTCGAGCTGGAAGCAGACGAACGGTCCCGGCTGGGGCTTTTCCTGGCCTTCCAGTACCCGGTCGCCATCCCCGGCGTGACCGTCGCCAATTTCCTGCGTTCGGCGATCAACGCCCGCCGCCGGGCCGAAAATCCCGACGACAAGGGCATCTCGATCCCCGAATTCCGCAAGCTGCTCAAGGACAGGATGGACCTGCTCAAAATGGACCACAGCGTGGCCGGGCGTTACCTGAACGACGGGTTCTCCGGCGGCGAGAAGAAGCGGGCCGAGATCCTGCAACTGGCGACCCTCAAACCGGAGATCGCCATCCTCGACGAAACCGATTCCGGCCTGGACATAGATGCCCTGCGGATCGTGGCCGACGGCGTCAACGCCCTGACGGGTGATGACCTGGGCGTGCTGGTGATCACGCACTACCAGCGCCTGTTGAATTACATCAAACCTCACTACGTCCACATCATGCTTGCCGGGCGGATCGTCGAATCCGGCGGCCCGGACCTGGCGTTGCACCTGGAAGAGCAGGGCTACGATTGGGTGCGTGAAAAGTACGAAGAGACAGTTACCTAGAGATTGGATGATTAGGGAGTAGTTCATTTACCAGTACTACTCTCCACTCTCTATTCTCTACTCTCTATGGAGCGAAGCGAAATGAGTGAAGACGAAAAAATCCTTGAAGGTATTGGACAATACAAATACGGGTTCCACGACCCGGAAAATTACGTGTTCAAGGCCCAAAAGGGGCTGACCCGCGAGGTCGTGGAGCAGATTTCCCACATGAAGGGCGAGCCGCAGTGGATGCTGGACTTCCGCTTGAAGGCGTATGAGCATTTCAAGAGCCGCCCGATGCCCACCTGGGGCGCGAATTTATCCGGCCTGAACCTGGACGACATTTACTACTACGTCAAACCGACCGAGGGCCAGGGCAAATCCTGGGACGATGTGCCGGATACCATTAAAAACACGTTCGACAAGCTGGGCATCCCCGAAGCCGAACAGAAATTCCTGGCCGGGGTTGGGGCTCAGTACGAATGTTTGAGCGGCGATACGCGGGTCTACACAGCCCGCGGCGTTATGCCGATCCGGGATGTCATTCCGGGCGACGTGGTCTTTTCATTGAATGAGGAGACCAATCAGATCATTCCCGCCCCCGTCAAGAATTTCATGCCCAAGGGCGAACGCAGCGTCTACGAAGTCAAAGTTGGCACGCGCAGCATCCGTGCGACGGAAAATCATCCCTTCCTTGTGTTGGAACTTCATCGCAAGGCGGGCAACCAGCGCGGACGCTACAGGCGCGCCTGGAAATACCTGCGCGACTTGAAGGCGGGCGACCTGGTCGCGGTGGCCAGATCCCTGCCTGACGTTGGACAAGATTACCAACTGGAACAACCGAATATTGAGACCAACTGGCGGCACAATCCTGTCGGCCTGCCCGAACGCACATCGAAAGATTTGATGTGGTGGCTGGGGCTGTACATGGGTGATGGTTTCATCCATGCCGAAGATAACAAGGCGCGGGTCGAATTTGCCATCCCTGCTACGGACCAGTCTTTGCGGAACGAGTTCGAGCAGGCCACTTCCGATTTGTTCGGCATTGCGGCTCAAAACGGCGATCCCTATCGCATGACAGTCGGTTCGACGGTTGTGGCCCGCTATCTGGAGGCCAATGGCTTCTCCGGCGGCGCGCTGCAGAAGCGTGTGCCCGATTGGGTGGCTTCCCTGCCGCAGGAACAAATCCTCTCGTTCATCGGCGGTTACGTGGACTCGGATGGCTACGTCCGCGATCATGCCAAAAATAAAGATGTCATGCTCACCAGCGGGAATCCTGAGTTATTGCAGGATGTCCGCAACCTGGCCGCGCTCTGCGGTTTACCGACATCGAATATTCATCGTTTCGAGTCCCGGCATCCGCATGACGAGAGCCGCATGGTGACGGGTTATCGGATGATGTTCAGCGGCGATTTCGAGAAACTGGATTGCCGCTCGGAGCAGAGAACTTCCCGTTTGGGCAAGCGCAAGTTCCAGCACAATTATTCCATGGCCGAAGGGACGAGTTTTCGCAAGCATGTCAACGACTATTTCGGCTATGCCCGGATCGACTCCATCACGCCTGCGGGCGTGGAGATGGTCTACGATATCGAAGTGGACGGCCCCCACAATTTCGTGGCTGAGGGCCTGATCGTTCACAACTCCGAGATGGTGTACCACTCGATCCAGGAACACCTCGAAAAACAGGGTGTGATCTTCCTGGCTATCGAAGACGGCCTGCGCCAGCACCCGGACCTGTTCCGCGAATATTTCGGCACGGTCATCCCGATCGAAGACAATACCCTGGCGGCCCTCAACAGCGCCGTCTGGTCGGGCGGATCGTTCGTGTACGTGCCAAAAGGCGTCAAGGTGGATTTACCCCTCCAGGCTTATTTCCGCCTGAACACGGCCAACGTCGGCCAGTTCGAGCGGTCGCTGATCATCGTTGATGAAGGCGCACAGGTTCATTATGTCGAGGGTTGTTTCCTCGAGGGGGCGAAAGTTCGGACCCGCCATGGGGAGAAGGCCATCGAGCAGATCGCTGTTGGCGATGAAGTGCTAACCCACCAGGGCCGGTGGCGCAAGGTCTATCACACCCAAAAACGCCCTTATCACGGCCAGGTGTACAAGCTCCGTTTTTACGGCGACAGCGGGCGTGAATTACAGGTGACAGCCGAACATCCTTTGCTGGTTGTGCGCCGCAAGCGCAACTCTGAGCGCAACAAGGAATTCCAGCTGACCTGGGTACGCGCCGACAGCCTCAAAGCGGGCGATTACCTGGTGACGCCTGTCCCGCAGCCGGTGATGGAACCGGCCCTGGCGCATGGGGTGGCTGTCCCGCTTGGACGCGACCGCCATGCTCCGGTCGAGCGGCTGGTCGAGTTCCCCTTCGAGCCGGATTTCTTCCGCCTGGTCGGGTATTATCTTGCCGAAGGCCACGTGGACAACGAGCACTACCTGACGCTCTCTTTCAACGTCAACGAGACTGATTACCTTGAAGATGCAACCGGTTTGGTGGAGCGCTATTTCGGCAAATCCCCGATCCGGAATGCCCCGCGCCAAAACGGGCAGACCCTGGTCTTGTCGTCCACTGAGGCGGCGCGGGCCTTTGCCCGTGAATTTGGCGCAAATGCCTACGAAAAGCGCATGCCTGAATGGATTTCTGGAGCCGATCCTGCCATGTTGGCCGAACTCATCCGAGGCATGTGGCACGGCGACGGAAGTTATGACCCGAAGAAAAATATGTTCCGCTACAACACCATTTCAGCCGACCTGGCCTACGGCTTCCGGGATGCGTGCCTGCGGTTGGGGATCGCTGCCTCGGTCAACCTCCAAAAGCGGACCGCGCCCCGCCGGGATCTTTACGCGGTGGTCATCGCCTCCCCGTTCAACCCGGAATTCGGCGCGATCGTCGGCCTGGACGCTCCCGCCGGTGACTGGAGCGGTTCGCCGTTTGGCCTGGATGAAAACTTCCTGTATATGCCGGTCAAGGAAATCGTCGCGGAAGAACAGGAAACCGAAGTGTATAACTTCTCGGTCGAAGAGGACGAGTCGTATGTCGCTGAAGGCGTCGTGTCTCATAACTGCACCGCGCCTCAATACACCACCGACTCCTTCCACTCCGGGGTGATCGAGATCGTCGTCAAACGCGGGGCGCGTTCGCGCTACACCACCATCCAGAACTGGAGCACCAACGTTTACAATTTGGTGACTCAACGGGCCAAGGTCTTCGCCGATGCCACCCACGAATGGGTGGACGCGAATCTGGGCAGCAAAGTGACCATGAAATACCCGTCCTGCTACCTGATGGAACCCGGCGCGCACGGCGAAATGCTCTCGATGGCCTTCGCCGGGGCCGGCCAGCACCAGGACGCCGGTTCGAAGATGATCCATTTCGCGCCCAACACGACCAGCAAGATCACGTCGAAATCCATCTCGAAGGCGGGCGGACGCGCCTCGTACCGCGGCCTGCTCAAGGTCTACAAGGGCGCGGAAGGCAGCAAGTCCAACGTGGTTTGCGACGCCCTGCTGCTCGACCCGCAGTCGCAGTCGGACACCTATCCCTACATCGAAATTGACGAGGACGACGTCACCATCGGCCACGAGGCCTCGGTCTCGAAGGTCGGCGAGGAACAACTCTTCTACCTGATGAGCCGCGGCTTGAGCGAAGAAGAAGCCACCACCATGGTCGTCTCCGGTTTCATCGAACCGCTGGTAAAAGAATTGCCGATGGAATACGCGGTCGAAATGAACCGCCTGATCCAGTTGCAGATGGAAGGCTCGATCGGCTAATGTCACTGCGAGGAACGAAGCAGTCTCCTCGATGATCGGAGATTGCTTCGGCGGGAGAACCACCCTTCTCGCAATGACATCATAGAGAAAACCATGCAGGAAAAACCCAAAATCACCGTAACCACCTCCCGCACCCGCCGCGAGCGCGTCGCCAGCGACTTTGCCTTCACTGCCGACATGCTCCCGGACGGGGCGATCCACGATTTCCGCCGCAAAGCCTGGGACGAGTACGCACGTCTTCCCATGCCGACCACCCGCGACGAACCCTGGCGGCGCACCGACCTGCGCACCCTCCCGGCGGGCGATTTCCGCCTGCCGAAAGTTGACGAATACCTGGACTTGCCGGACATCCCGGACTATCTCCTGAAGCCCCTGGTCAGCGACCAGCACGGCGGACAGGTGGTCCTGTACCCCGGCGGCTCACGCGTGGACCTCGATCCTGCTCTCGTTGAACAGGGCGTGGTCTTCACCGATTTCCGCACCGCGGAACGCGAGCACCCCGAACTGCTCGCCAAATTGGTTGGGGAGATCGTCCGCCCGCAGGACGGCAAGTTCGCCGCCCTGGCCGCGGCCCTCTCCCAAAACGGAGTCCTGCTCTACGTCCCGCGCGGCGTAGCGGTGGAACAGCCTCTCCACAGCGTCCTGTGGGGACCGGGCGCAGCCCTGGCCCACATCGCCCACATCCTGGTCTGGATCGAAAACGGCGCTTCCGCCACCTACGTCCACGAGGCCGCCTCGCCGACCGAGGCCGGCGCCCACGCCCTCCACGCCGGGATCGTCGAGGTCCACGTCGGCGACGGGGCCAATCTGCGCTTCGTCGAACTCCAGTCCTGGGGCGAGCACGTCTGGAATTTCTCCCACGAGCGTGCCCAGGTCGGGCGGGACGCCAGCCTGGACTGGATCTTCGGCGCTATCGGCTCGCGCCTCACGAAAAACTTCTCAGACCTCGACCTGGTCGGGGAGGGCGCGACTGGCCGGATGTCCGGGTTTTACTTTACCGACGGGACCCAGCACCTCGACCACGATACCCAGCAGAACCACCTGGCTCCCCATACCACCAGCGACCTTCTTTTCAAGGGCGCGTTGACCGACAAGAGCCGCTCCGTCTGGCAGGGCATGATCTATGTCGCCCCCGGTGCCCAGAAAACCGACGGGTATCAGGCTAATCGCAACCTGGTCCTCAGCAAAGGTGCTCGAGCCGATTCGATCCCCGGCCTCGAAATCCTGGCCGATGACGTGCGCTGTACTCACGGCGCGACGGTCGGCAAGATCGAGGAAGAACCGATGTTTTACCTGCGCTCGCGCGGCATCCCGCCCAAAGACGCCGAGCGGCTGATCGTCGAAGGCTTCTTCGATCCGATCATGCAGCGCATCCCGTTCGAAGGTGTGCGGGCCAGGTTCCAGGAAGCCATTACCGTCAAAACGGCGAACATCTAATTTCGATTTGGTGAGTTGAGAGCCGCAGGTTTGCCAGCCTTCGCGCTTTCAGCCTTTCAGGGAGGGCGCTCACCGGCAGGAGGATTTATGGCACAGTTTTCATACATGCGAAGCCCCGAAGCCGAGTTCTCTTTCGAAGTCGGCGACAAGGTCGAAGTTTTTTGCGACCACGAGAAGAACAACGACCGCGTCCGCGGTTGGTTGAAGGGCATTGTGGTCCAGGTGGATGCCAAAATGGTGGCTGTCCAGTTCCGGTCCAACGTGTTCCTGACCGACGGCTGGATGGTCCCCGACCGCATCCTTTGGTATCCCACCAATTCGGAACACATCCGCCCGGTCAAGAAATCTTCCAGGAAAGACTATTAATGGCTGACCGATTCGATGTCCAGAAAGTGCGCCGAGATTTCCCGGTCCTCGACCGGGAAGTCCGTCCCGGCGTGCCGCTGGTCTATCTCGATTCGACGGCCACATCACAGAAGCCGCAGGCCGTCATCGCCGCCATGGAATCGTTCTATCGCCGGAACAACGCCAACATCCATCGCGGCGTGCATACCCTGGCCGAAGAAGCCACCGCCATGTACGAAAGCGCCCGCGAAAAGGTGGCCAAGTTCATCAATGCCCCCTCGGCCCGCCAGGTGGTCTTCACCCGCAACACCAGCGAAGCGATCAACCTGGTGGCCTACACCTGGGCCCGGGCCAACCTGAAACCCGGCGACCTGGTCATCCTGACCGAGATGGAGCACCACTCCAACCTGGTCCCCTGGCACATGCTGGCGACGGAACGCGGCGTGGAACTGGACTTCATCCCCGTGACCGAAGACGGGCTGCTCGACCTGGACGTTTACCGCCAACTGCTCACGCGGGACCCGAAGCTGGTCTCGTTTACGCACATGTCCAACGTCCTGGGCACGATCACCCCCGCAGCCGAGATCATCCGCCTGGCTCACGAGGCCGGGGCCGTCACCCTGCTCGACGGGGCGCAATCCGTCCCGCACCTGCCGGTGGACGTGCAGGCCCTCGACGTGGATTTCCTGGCCTTTTCGGCCCACAAAATGCTCGGCCCGACCGGGATCGGCGTGTTGTACGGCAAGGCGGCCCTGCTCGACGCCATGCCGCCCTTCCTGGGCGGCGGCGACATGATCAAGACCGTCCACCTGCGCTCGTTCCTGCCGAACACCGTTCCGCACAAATTCGAGGCCGGGACGCCCGCCATTGCCGAGGCAGTCGGCTTCGCGGCGGCGGTGGATTATCTGTCTGCCCTCGGCATGGACAGGGTTGCCGCCCACGAGCACGAGGTCACGGCCTATGCCCTCGAACGGCTGGAGGAAGTCCCCGGCCTGCGCCTGATCGGCCCGTCCGCCGAACACAAAGGCGGGGTCGCCTCCTTCGTCTTCGACGGCGTCCACCCCCACGACGTGGCCCAGATCCTCGACCGGGACGGGATCGCCGTCCGCGCCGGCCACCACTGCGCCCAGCCGCTGCACGAGAAATTCGGCCTCCCGGCCACGACCCGCGCCAGCTTCTACGTTTATACGGCCAAGCCCGAAGTGGACAAACTCATCGAGGGATTGTACGAAGTCAAGAAAATTTTCGGCTGATAGCGTGTCATTGCGAGCCCCGAGCGGAGCGAGGGGCGAAGCAATCTCATGGAAACAGGGGATCGCTTCGTCGCTGCGCTCCTCGCGATGACAGGAGCAAACATGGACGACCTCTACCGCGAACAAATCATCGAACATTATAAAAATCCGCAATACCGCGGCCGCCTCGACCCGCACGATATTTACTTCGAGGATGACAACCCGTTGTGCGGCGACCACATCGAGATCACCCTGCGCGTCAACGGGGACGGCAAGGTTGACGAAGCGGCTTTCGACGGCCGCGGCTGCGCCATTTCGCAAGCCTCGGCAGACCTGCTGGTCGAATCGATCATCGGCAAACCGCTGGAGGATGTCAAAAAACTGACCAAAGACGATGTCCTTGAACTTTTAGGCATCGAACTGGGACCGGTCCGCCTGAAATGCGCCCTGCTTTCGCTGAAAGTGCTCAAGGCCGGCGTTTACGGCCTGGGCGAAGCCAGCGACGATTTGGTGGAATAAATAGCTGTCAGCTTTCAGCCATCAGCCACGGTTGGCTGCTGAAAGCTGATAGCTGAGTGCTGACTGCTGATCACTGAGGGCTAACCATGTTCAACTACACTCAACTCGAAACCGAAAAAATCGAATACCTTGACATCGCTCCCGCCAGCGAGTTGCCCAACGGCGAGCGCCTGTTCGTGGACATCGGCGACAAACCGGTGGTGATCTTCAACATCGCCGGGCAGTTCTTTGCGATCGGGGATGTCTGCACTCACGACGACGGTCCGCTCGGTGACGGCGACATCGAAGGCGACCACATCGTCTGCCCGCGGCACGGCGGCGAGTTCGAGATCCGCACCGGCAGGGCCGTCCAGTTGCCGGCCGTGGTGGACATCCCCGCCTACCCCGTGCGGGTCGTGGACGGGATGATCCAGGTCGGGGTCCCGTTGGAGTAAATGACTCTCCCCCGGGGGTATTTGGACCGGCAGCATTCCAGGATAAAGAAAAAGGGCGCAGCCTGCGCCCTTCCTGAAAACCAAACACTGAATACTGAATACTGACCTACGTGCCTTCTTCCCACGAGTTCAGGTATTTGACCTGTTCCTCGGTCAGCACGTCAATTTCGACGCCCATGGCTTCGAGCTTGATCCGGGCGATCTCGGCGTCAATGTCGGCGGGCACGGAGTAGACGTTCTGCTCCAGCCTGTCGGCGTTCTTGACCATGTATTCGGCGGAGAGGGCCTGGTTGGCGAAGGACATATCCATCACGGAGGCAGGATGACCTTCCGCAGAGGCGAGGTTGATCAGGCGGCCTTCGCCCAGGATGTGGATGCGGCGTCCGTCGGGCAGGTCGTACTGTTCGACGAAGGGGCGCACCAGTTTGGGTTCGCCGCTGGACATCCCCGCCAGGGCCGGGATATTGATCTCGACGTTGAAGTGGCCCGAGTTGGCGACGATAGCGCCGTCCTTCATCACCTCGAAGTGGTGACTGTCCACCACGTTGATGTCGCCGGTCAGGGTGCAGAAGATGTCGCCGATCCTGGCGGCTTCGGCCATCGGCATGACCCGGTAGCCGTCCATGACCGCTTCGAGGGCCTTGAGCGGGTCCACCTCGGTCACGATGACGTTGGCGCCCATGCCGCGCGCCCGCATCGCCAGGCCGCGTCCGCACCAGCCGTACCCGGCGACGATGAAGGTCTTGCCGGCCAGGAGGATGTTGGTGGCGCGGATGATCCCGTCAATCGTGGATTGGCCCGTCCCGTAGCGGTTGTCGAAGAAATGCTTGGTCATGGCGTCGTTGACCGCGATGACCGGGAAGTTGAGCATCCCGTCGGCGGCCATGGCCCGCAGGCGGATGACGCCGGTGGTGGTCTCTTCGGTGCCGCCGATCACGTTCGGGAGCAGTTCCCGGCGTTCCTTGTGCAGCACCGAGACCAGGTCCGCGCCGTCGTCCATGGTCATCTGCGGTTTGTGGTCGAGAGCCGCGCCGAGATGCTTGTAGTACGTGACGTTGTTCTCACCTTTAATGGCATAGACCGGGATCTCGTACTGGTTGACCAGCGCGGCGGCCACGTCATCCTGGGTGGAGAGCGGGTTGGAGGCGGTCAGCACGATGTCCGCCCCGCCGGATTGGAGGGTGCGCATCAGGTTGGCTGTCTCGGTGGTGACGTGCAGGCAGGCCGAGACGCGTAGCCCTTTGAGCGGTTTCTCCTTTTCGAAGCGCTCGCGGATCAGGCGCAGGACGGGCATCTCGCGCTCGGCCCATTCGATCCGGCGGCGGCCGCCCTCGGCCAGGTTGATGTCTTTGATGTCGTAATTACTCATTTCAACTCCTTGGAGAATAGAGAGTAGATGAGTAGAGAGAAGGGAGTAGATAAACAGAGAGGATGAGCAGTTTCAATAAAATTCGTGGTCAGGCAGGAATTCGTTCTTACTGCTCTCGATTCTCTGTTCTCTACTCTCTATCCTCCACTCTCTAATAACTGATTTAATTTGCCCCCGTCATCGAAATGCTGGCGGAAACGGTTGACGAATTCTTCAGGGGTATAAGAGTGGTTCTGGGTGCCGTTCTGTTCCAGGCAGTAGACTGCGGCCAGGGAACCGATCTCGCCGCACAGTTTCCAGTCGAAGCCGCGCGAGTACCCGGCCAGGAACCCGCCTCGGAAGGCGTCGCCCACGCCGGTGGGGTCCACGATCTTGTCTTCGGGGACGGTCGGGATGTGGACGGTGTCGGCCCCCGCGTACAGGTCGGCGCCGTCCTTGCCGCGGGTGATGACCAGGACTTTGACGTGCTCCAGCACCTGGTCCAGGCTCCAGCCGGTTTTCTTGGAGATCAACCCGAACTCGTAATCGTTGCAGAACAGGAACTGCGCCCCTTCCATGTCGCGGGCCAGTTCGTCCCCTTCCAGGCGCAGAACCTGCTGGCTGGGGTCGTACAGGTAGGGGATGCCCAGGTCGCGGCATTCCGCCGGGAATTTCATCATCGCATCCGGCGCGCTGGGCGAGACGATCACCAGGTCGGGTTTTTTCTCCAGCGTTTTGATGGATTGGATGGCCGAATGGGCCATCGCTCCGGGATAGAACGAAGCGATCTGGGCCGAGGCCTGGTCGGTGGTGGCGAAGAAGGAGGCCGTGAACAGGCCGGGGATGACCTGCATCAGGCTGGTGTCCACGCCTTTGACGTCCAGCCAGCGGCGGTAGTCCTCGAAATCCTCGCCCACGGTCGCCATGACGCGCGGTTTCGCGCCGAGCATCGCCATCGTGTAGGCAATGTTGGGGGCGATGCCGCCCCGTTGGCGGGTCATCGAATCGACCAGGAACGACAGGCTGATGGAGGCCAGCCGCTCCGGCAGGATCTGTTCCTTGAACAGGCCGGGGAAGGTCATCAGGTAATCGTAGGCGACGGAGCCGGTGAGAAGAATATCCATTTATAACCTCGTGTCATTGCGAGGAGAGTGTTTTGCTCGACGAAGCAATCCCCTGTTCGGCAGCCGGAATTGTTCGGGAGATTTCATTCTCGATGGCAGATTGCTTCGCAAAGTTCGCTCGCAATGACACCATTCACTCGCAGAAAAATGCGCTCTCGCAGGAGAGCGCCAGTGTGAGCGGGCGTAGTTTAACACGGGATGGGAGGATTGTCAAAACATTGGACTTTACAAAATCGGCGCTTCCGTAACAAACGGGAAAGAGCCTAAACACAAAGTAACACGAAGGCTCTCAAAGGGAAAAAAGCGCCTTGCCGTAAAGATTTTCCTTCGTTGACTTGGTGTTCCTTCGTGTTTCAAAAGGTTTTT
>JBMOMN010000039.1:0-8789 GCA_049324115.1 Chloroflexota bacterium | reverse complement strand
AACCCTCTCCCGAAGGGAGAGGGGACTCCCTTCCCCCTTTGGGGGAAGGGTTGGGGATGAGGGTGCGTAACATCAGTTAACAGTACTGTTTTAAGCCGCCCTTGTCAGACAAGATGCTCTAGACTATACTTTTGTACGTAACATTTGGAGAGAGTAGTGAGGAGCAATGGCGAAACAACGGATTCTGCTCGTTGACGATCATGAAGTCGTCCGCCTGGGCCTGAAGTCTTTACTGGAACGACATCCACAATTCGAGATTGTCGGAGAAGCGGGATCGTCGCGTGAAGCATTGGAACTGGTTGCCACCATTTTGCCGGATGTCGTCATCATGGATATCCGACTGCCAGGCCAATCGGGGATCGAAGCCTGCGAAGAGATCGTGGACAATTACCCGGATATCAAAGTGATCATGCTCACTTCCTACGCCGAGGACGAGATGCTCTTCTCGGCCATCCGGGCCGGGGCTTCGGGCTACATCCTGAAACAGATCGGCAGCGAGGACCTGGTGCGCGCCCTCGAAGCGGTCGGACGCGGTGAAGCCCTGCTCGACCCGGCCGTGACCCAGCGCGTCTTCCAGGAAGTGCGCCGGGCGGTGAAAGAAGAAGAGGCCTCCGCTTTTTCGCATCTCAGCCAGCAGGAGAAACACGTCCTGCTGCTCGTCTCGGAAGGCAAGACCAACCGCGAGATCGCCAAAGCCCTGTTTCTGGGCGAGGGGACGGTGCGCAACTACGTCAGCAGCATCCTCTCGAAGCTGGGAGTCAACAACCGGGCCGAAGCCGCAGCCTACGCCGTGGAACACAACCTGCGCGAGTACATTGCTGTTTAGTTTTCAGATGAATTGCTAAAAGAGCCTGTCCGATGTGACAGGCTCTTTGCTTTTTTTATTCTTCCCCGCTGATTTCCTTCCACGACTTCAGCATATTCAACGCGTCTTCTTCCATGATGGGGCTTTCGCACAGGATCCGCCCCGCGCAGCCGAAATCCTTGAGCGCCCGGAAAAGGGCCGGCAAATCCAGGTCGGCTTCTTCGAGCTTGAGGTGGTTCTTCTCGCCCTTCGGCCCGTACTCGATGCCCGAAAGGTGGATGTGGAGTCGCTTCAACGAGTCTTTTCCAAGAGCCTGGCTGTACATCTCCAAATAGTGCGCCCACTCCTCGTAGGTATTGACCGTCCCATCGCCGGGACGGGCGTGCAGGTGGGCAAAGTCTAGGCAGGGTTCCACGCCCGGGATGGCTTTGCCCATTTCGAGGGTATCTTCCAGCGAACCCAGCATGGCCGATTTGCCCATCGTCTCCGGCCGCAGTATGACCGGGTTCCCGGCGGCGCGCAGCTCGTCCACGCAGCCACCCAGGCGCGGGATGGCGGTCTTCAGCACTTCCGCCGGGTCGGCTTCGAAATACGAACCGGGATGGAAGATGATATCGGTCGCCCCGGCCAGGTTGCCGTAGTGGGCCGCGTCCATCAGGCGCTGGCGGGATTTGGGCCACTCCTCTTCGTCCGCGTTCAGGTTGATGAAATACGGCGCGTGGACGCTCAGGCTCACGCCCTGCCCGGCGGCGGCAGCCTTGATCGCGGCGCAGGTCTCCTCGCTGACCCGCACCGAGCGCACCCAGCCGAGTTCGAGGGCGTACAGGCCCAATGATTTGCTGAATTCGATTGCGCCGACCGAGCCGCCCGGTTTTTTGGGCGTTGCGATCGGCGAGCCGACGGTGCCGAAACGGAAAGATACTGACATGGGTTCTCCTGATTTTGCGCGTTACGCAACACGCTACACGAGGCAGGTGGAACGTGTGGCGTGTACCGTAAAAATCATCCAAATAGCATGTTTACCCGCGCCCACAGCGGCGGCCCCAGGATGAGCAGGCCGACCAGGATCGAAGCCAGGGCCGCGATCAGCACCGCCGCCGCGCCCACGTCCTTGCCGACCCCCGCCAGCGGGTGGATGTCGGGGCTGGCCAGGTCGAGCACGGCTTCGATGGCGGTATTGATGAACTCGGCCGCCCAGACCATCGTAATGGTCAGGATCAAAACCGCCCAGTCGCGGGCGGGCAGTTGCAGCCAGGCGGCCGTCAACGCCACCAGCACCGAAAACACGGCGTGGATCCAGGCGTTCTGCTGGGTCTTGATGACGTGCCACCAACCCTTGAAGGCATAACCGAACGAACGGATTCGGGAAATGAAGAATTTTTTCATGGATTTATTCTTCGCTGACGGTGACGTGCCCCAGCCCGAGTCTTTCCAGGACCTGGGCCTGGGCCGCCCACATTTGGGCTTTTTCCTCGGCCCCGGCGTGGTCGTGGCCGAGCAAATGCAGCACGCCGTGGACGACCAGCAGTTGCAGTTCATCCATCACGGAGTGGCCGGACCTTTCGGCCTGGAGGGCGGCGCGTTCGACCGAGAGCAGGATATCGCCGATATAACGCGCCCCGGTTTCCGGGTCCGTTTCGCCGGCGGGGAAGGATAAAACGTCGGTCGGGGCATCCGTCTCCAGAAAATCCCGGTTCAGGGCGCGCAGTTGGGCGTCGTCCGCAAGCACCAGGGTCAGGTCGCCGGCGGGGTCTGCGGATTGGTGTTCGAGGGCCGCCCGCGCGGCGCGTTCCAGCAAGGACTCGTCAATCGGGTGCGGCAGCGGGTGAGGGGTATCTATGTGGATCATCTCAGCGGGTTGGGTGTGGTGGGGGTGTCTTCAGCGGCGGGTTTTGCCTCGCCGGGGAGGGTCTTGGGGTACTGGATGCGCGGGTGGTAGGTGTTGCGCAGGGTGGTGACGAAGGATTCGGTTACGACGCGCAGGTCGCGCAGGGTCAGCGGGGCGTTGTCGAGCTGGCCTTCTCGTTGGGCGATCTCGATCACATTGTGGATGAGGACTTTCAACTCTTCCTCGTCTTTGGGCTGCTCGGCGCGGGCGCGGGCTTCCACGCCGTCGGCCAGCATCAGCAGGGCGGTCTCACGGGAACGCGGCGTCGGGCCGGGGTAACGGAATTGGTCGAGGTCCACGCTGGACGGGTCGCCGCCGGCCAGGTCAATGGCTTTGCGGTACTGGTAACGGGTGATCAGCGAGCCGTGGTGTTCGAGCATGAAATCGGTGATGCGCCCCGGCAGGCGGTATTTGCGGGCCAGGTCCACCCCGTCGGTCACGTGGCGGATGATGGCCGCCGCGCTCTCAGCGGGCTGGATGTCGTCGTGGGTGTTGATGCTGCCGGGGACCTGGTTCTCGATGAAGAAGGAGGCGTTGGCGGCCTTGCCCACGTCGTGGAACAGCGCCCCGACCCGGGTCAGGAGCGGGTCGGCCCCGATGCGTTCGGCGGCCTGTTCGGCCAGGTTGGCGACCTGGAGGCTGTGCTGGTAAGTGCCGGGGGCGTTGCTCAGGAAAAATTGCAGCAAGGGGAAATCGGGCCGGGAGATTTCGAGCAGTTGCAGGGGCGTGACCAGCCCTAAAAATTGGGCCAGCAGGTATTGGAGCAGCAGGGTGATGCTCGTGGCGGCGATCCCGTTGAAGATGGCCGCCGCCCCCAACTCGACCAGGGCACGCAGGTCGGTGTTGCCGAAGGGCCAGCGATACGCCAGGACCATGGCAAAGCCGGTCACAGCTATCGCCATCCCGGCCCGGAAGAAGTGGGCCACCCGCCGGGCGCGTCCGAGGGCCAGCACGCTGGTCAGCGCCGAAAACAGGTAGAAGAGCGTCAGGTCGAGACTGTTGGTGACGCCATACCCGGCCAGCACCGCCAGGATCAGCGACAGCACCAGGCCCAGTTCCTGGCCGAAAAGCACGCCCATCAGCAGCCCGAAGGCCGGCAGCGGGTAAATGTACGGCATCACGCTGCGGTTGGCCAGCAGCCGGGCGCCGACCAGGAAAGCCAGGAAGAGCAGGGCAATGATCACCAGGCTGCGCAGGTTGCTGAGCAGGGCCGGGCGGCGGCGCAGGAAGTACATCCAGGCGAACCCTGACGCGACCATGACCAACGCGCTGGCCCCCAAATATCCGTTTTGCGGGTTTTCCGGCGGCTGGACCAGGCCCAGCTCGGTCAGGGCTTCGATGTGGAAATCAGTGACCACCTCGCCGCTCTGGACGATGGTCTCACCCTGGATGAACGTCTGCGTCACCGGCTCGACGGCCTCCCGCGCCGACTGGCGGCCCAGGTCGGTCAGCTCGGGGCTGAAAAAACTGTTGGGGGCCACGAACGCCGCCACCAGGTCCGCGACGAGCCGGGCCTGGTCCTCGCTGAGAGCCAGGCTGACCAGGGTGGGGATGCTCCGGCGGACGGTTTCCAGCGCGTCCTGGCGGATGCTGGAGCGCATCACCTGTTCCAGCACGCTGAGCGTCTCCTGCTGGAGGATGTCCCAGCGGTTCTGCGGCAGCCCCAGCAGGGTGGTGGCCGTCTCATCGTCCAGGTGAAGGTCCTGCATCGCGGACAGGTCGGCCAGTTTTTGGTCCGGGCCGGCATAGGCGTCGTTGCGGACGATGGTGATGTATTGCAGGGCAGAGCGCAGGTGTTCGATCTGGACGCGGGCGATGGCCGGGTCGGACGGAGCGTAGACCGGCGCCACCTGGTTCTCGGCAGCCTGGCGCGCCCGCCCGGTCAGGATCTGGCTGACGTATTCGACGGTCCTTGGGGCCTGGATGCTTTGCTGGGCTACTTCGCCAGCCTGGGCCGGGACGTTATCCGGCTGGGATGGCAGGGTCAGGATTAAAGCAATAAAGGCCGCCACACTGACGGCCAAAAGGAGCACGATTGCCCACAGGGCGGCTCGCTGGGTTGGCTTGGCCTGCCGGGCGTTGCCTGTCATCCGCTGGCTGGGCTACCCCTGCAACACTTCCCGCACCGCCGCGCTGACCTGGTCCCCCGGGGCGCGTCCGGCGACTTTGGGCATCAAGGCCTTCATCACCGCGCCCATTTCTTTCACACCGGTCGCGCCGACCTCGGCGATCGCCTCCCTGACCAGGGTCTTGAGATCCTCCGCGCTGAGTCCTTTGGGCAGGAAGGCCGAGATCACCTCGATCTCAGCCTGGGCGGCGGCAACCAGGTCCGGGCGGGCGGCCTTTTCGGCTTCTTCGAGCGATTCGCGGCGGGTCTTGATCTCTTTTTGCAGGATCGCCAGCACCGCCGCCTCGTCGAGAACGACCCGGCGGTCAATCTCGGCCTGTTTGATGGCGGCCAGCACCATGCGCAGGGTGCCCCGGCGCACCTCGTCGCCGGAGCGCATGGCGTCTTTGAGCGAGTCGTTAAGTTTCGTTTTTGTATCCATAATGGAGATTATACTAGAAGTCAGCCTTGCGAAGGTTTTGCGTGAGTATAATACCTGCCATGCCCATCAAGACCACCCTCCGCCGCCTCCTTTTCCGGTCCGAAAAGACCGTCCAGCGCCTGCGCTTCGCCTCCCTGCCCGCGCCGCAGGAGGGCTGGCCGGTGCTGCTCGGCATCTCCTTCCCCAAGAGCGGCACCCACCTGCTCGACCAGGTCCTGCTCGGATTTTCGCAAGTTGCGCCTTTCTCGCGCCGCCTGCATTCCTTCTACGCCGAGTACGAAGGCGAAAGCGGACGCAAACGCCCGCCCGAACAGGCCCTGGCCTGGCTCGACTCGCTCCGCCCCGGCGACGTGGCCTCGGCCCACCTGTTCGCCCGCCCGCAGGCCGCTGCCCGCGTCACGACCCCGGCTTTCGCGCCGTATTTCATCTTCCGTGACCCGCGTGACGTGGCCGTCTCGCACGCCTTCTACGTCACCGACATGGAGCCGGACCACGTCCACCACGCCTACTACCGCTCCCTGCCCGGTTTCGACGCCCGGCTCAAGGTCAGCATTTTGGGACGGCCAGATTCCGGGGTCGAATTCCCAAATATTGCGGATCGCTTCGCCCCCTACCTCGACTGGCTGGACCATCCCGAAGTGCTGGTCCTCCATTTCGAGTCCCTCGTCCACGAGCGGCCCGGGACCCTGGGCCTGGTCGCTGACCATTTGCGTTCCCGCCTCGGGAAGTCCCTCCGCGCCCCCCGCGAGGCGGTCATCCAGGCCCTCGATTCCGCCATCAACCCGGCCAGGTCCCCCACCTTCCGCTCCGGCAAGACCGGCGAGTGGAAGAAACACTTCACCGATGAGCACAAGAAGCTCTTCAAAGATGTAGCCGGGGAGTTGTTGGTGCGGCTGGGGTATGAGAAAAATAGTAATTGGTAATTTGTAATTCCACCCGCTAATGACCAATTACCCTTTACCAATTACCGCTATGCCCTGCTCCCTCGTCATCCGCGCCTACAACGAAGTCCGCCACCTGCCGCGCCTGTTGGAGGGGATCGCCCGCCAAACCGTAAAGGAGGTCGAGGTCATCCTGGTCGATTCCGGTTCGACGGACGAGACCGTCGCCGTCGCCGAATCCTGCGGGGCCAGGGTCGTCCGCATCCCGCCGCAGGAATTCACCTTCGGGCGCTCGCTCAACCTGGGCCTCGCCGCCGCCACACGTGAACTGGTCGTCATCGCCAGCGCCCACGTCTACCCGGTCTACCCCGACTGGCTGGAGCGCCTGCTGGAACCGTTCGCCGGCCCGCAAGTCGCGCTGTCCTACGGCAAGCAGCGCGGCATGGAGGCCACCAAATTCTCCGAGCAGCAGGTCTTCGCCCAGTGGTTCCCGGATGCCTCGCAGCCTCATCAAAACCACCCTTTTTGCAACAACGCCAACGCCTGCATCCGGCGTTCGCTTTGGGAGGCGCATCCCTACGACGAGACCCTGACCGGCCTCGAAGACCTGGCCTGGGCCAAATGGGCCTTCGAGCAGGGACACGCCATCGCCTACGTGGCCGAGGCCGAAATCGTCCACGTCCATAACGAAACGCCGCGGGGAGTCTTCAACCGTTACCGCCGCGAGGCCATGGCCTTCAAGCGGCTGTATCCCGCCGCCCATTTCAGCCTTTACGACGTGGCTCGCATGGTCAGCGGCAACGTGTCCAGCGACCTGTGGCACGCCCTCCGCCAGCGGGTTTTCTGGCGCAGTTTCGCCAGCATCTTCTGGTTCCGCTGGATGCAGTTCTGGGGCACCTACCAGGGCTACCGCCAGTCTGCCGAGTGGAACTGGCAGTTGCGCCAGACCTTCTACTACCCGCGCGGGACGAACATCCCCGACCCTCCAGGCCGGGACGTGGAACCGATCCGTTATAAACAGGGATGACGGGGGTGGTCGAGGCTCGTTCCGGTGCGGCCCCTCAGTCGCGGCCCTTCGCGGTGGCGATGTCGGCTTCGTTCCCCGCTGCGTCGGCGAGAGTCCACCAGGAGGGCGCGAACTCGTCCCGCACCATCCGGCCTCCCGCAGCGAGTGCCGCCGCGATGCGGGCCTCCGCTTGTTCGTAGGGAACCCATATCGCAACGTGGATCGCGCCGCCGCCGTCGCCGCGCGGCTCGTTCATCTGCTCGAACCAGAACGCGGGTCCGCGACCGTGCGGGTCAACCAGATCCTCGTCGGGACTGTCGCGCCGGGGCTCGTATCCGAGCACCGCTTGCCAGAATGGCCTCACTGTGGCAATATCCGTCGCGCCGGGAATGATGAGCAGGCTCTGGACTGCGGATGGGTCAGCGGTCAGCCCCAGCTTCATCGCAACTGACGAGATCCGCCGGGCCAGCTCAACGTCACGCTGGCTGGGACCGAAGTAGTCCTCGGTGTGCGTGATCGTGTGAACGGTCACGCCATCCTGCCGCACGTCAACGCCGGGACGGTAATCCTCGACGCCCGGCAACTCGCTGATCGCCTGCAAGAAGCGGGCGCTCTCGGCGAACGAGCGGGTGCGGAAGAACGCGGTCGCCCCTTCGCTGGTCAAGCGCCAATCCGCGACGGCCTCGGTTTCGTGGAACTGCTTTGGGCTGATAGAGTCGGTCATAAGAATCTCCTATTCATCGAACATCGCTCCGCCACGACAGGGGATACGATCACGGTCAAGTCCCGGATGCCTTTTCGCGACGCGGGGCCTTTTTATCCAATTGGCTCTCTGGTATTTGGTGGGGTCGCCCATTTATTCACCAGTGAGATCACAGAGTCTACAGAGGAAACCTTTTAGGCTCTTCCGTGACAAACGGGAAAGAGCCTAAACACAAAGTCACACGAAGGCACTCAAAGGGAAAAAAAGCGCCTTGCCGTAAAGATATTCCTTCGTTGACTCCCTGGCACCGCCCGCCACGATAGTCCCTGTAGCGGAGCGGAGCGGGAGGGCAGGTGTTGTGTTCCTTCGTGTTTCAAAAGGTTTTCCCGTCAAAAACGGGAGAGCCGCCTTTTAAAATCTCGGTGCTCTCAGTGCGCTCTGTGGTAAAACGGGTTTCCACCCCACTTGATCCTGAAGAGCCGCTATTTTACACGGCTCCAAAGTGGGTGGTGGTTGCTTATGGCGAAACAACCTGCTGCCGCAGGATCTTCTCCATCGCTTTTCCTTTTGCGAGTTCATCAATCAGTTTGTCCAGATAGCGGATGTTTTGCATCAGCGGATCTTCGATCTCTTCCACACGGACGCCGCACACGACGCCTTTGATCAGCGAACGATTTGGATTCATGGCGGGCGCTTGCGCGAAAAAGGTTTCCAAATCATTGCCCTGTTCGATTTGCTGATGTAATCCCGCCTGGCTATAGCCGGTCAACCAGCAGATGGCCTGGTCAACTTCTTCTTTCGTGCGATTTTTGCGTTCGGCTTTTTGCACGTATGAGTCCTCTGCAAGAAGTCGATCTTTAACAACCAACAACCAGAGGGTAATCTGGTCGAGGGCATAGCCGGCCTGCCAAAAAGCGCCGGATAGCGGCAAAAAAAGGGACCTGGGAGGTCATGGGT